>JAJTXE010000002.1:1788041-1816590 GCA_021463795.1 Candidatus Brocadia sp.
CAGGCCTTTCGCTGGGCGCCGCTTTATATGTATCACAAAAATTTTCAGAAGAAGATACGGCCCAAACGATCGATCATGTTTACTGGGGGCCACACTATAGCAACGATGAGATCGAATCGATTCTCAAAGAAAGAAACCTCCGGTACCGGAAGGCCGATAACATCGCGCAAGAGGCCGCAAGGGCATTGGCAGACCAAAAGATAATCGGGTGGTTTCAGGGAAAGATGGAATCGGGTCCCAGGGCATTAGGCGGAAGGTCTATTCTTTTCGACCCGGGAAAGCCGGAAAATAAAGATATCATAAACATGCGGGTAAAGTTCAGGGAGCCGTTCAGGCCTTTTTGCCCTTCGATCATGGAGGAATATGCCCACGAATATCTCGTTACAAATTACAAAGATCGGTACATGATAACTGCCTGCAAGGTAAAGGATGAAAAAAGGACCGTCATTCCGGCGGTAACGCACGTCGATGGAACCTGCAGGCCGCAATTTATTTCGCGGCAGACAAACAGGTTTTTGTCCGGCAAGGATATTAGTGAAGGACGATTTTCGCGTAGCGAAAATCATTTGCAGAATTTAGGTAAGACATGTATCTCTGTATGTTTTGAACAGGAAAAGTCAAAATGAGGTTTCTGTTTGCCAAACAAGAATTATGCTGTAATTAAATTCCTGCCGTCGTGTATCCGTGTCAGACTCGAAGGACGAGTTACCTTACAAAAGATACTGACAAACACAGGCTGGCTGTTTATCGATAAAATAATACGCATGGGAGTGGGATTGCTGGTTGGAATCTGGGTTGCCCGGTATCTGGGACCTGAGCAATTTGGCCTTTATAACTATGCACTTTCCTTTGTTGCACTATTTAGTGCATTTGCCACGCTGGGGCTTGATGGGATTGTAGTACGCGATATTGTGCGGGAACCATCTTGCAAGGATGAGACGCTCGGTACAGCTTTCGTACTTAAGCTCATAGGAGGGATAGTAACATTCTTATTAGTCGTGGGAGCTATTTCATTATTACGCCCTCATGACAGATTAACACAATGGCTTGTTGGTATTACAGCGTTAGGAACGATTTTTCAGGCGTTTGATACGATTGATTTTTGGTTTCAGTCACAGGTTAAATCAAAGCATACGGTATATTCTAAGAATACCGCTTTTTTACTCATTACCCTTATCAAGATCGTTTTTATACTTATGAAAGCCCCACTCATCGCCTTTGCATGGGCAGGGTTGACAGAGATTGTTGTTGGTGCAATAGGACTTGTAATAGTTTATCGGGTGAATGGCCATTATATAAGAGCCTGGCAAGGCAGCATGGCACGTGCAAAAAGCCTATTTAGTGACAGTTGGCCGCTGATATTGTCAGGTATTGTTGTCATGATTTACATGCGGATTGATCAGGTTATGCTTGGTGAGATGGTGGGAAATGAGGCGGTTGGAATTTATTCAGCAGCTGTACGCCTTGCGGAGGCATGGTATTTTATTCCAATGGCTATTTCTTCTTCTGTTTTCCCAAGTGTTGTGGAATCCAGGCTAATCAGTGAAGCCCTTTTTTATGAACGATTGCAAAAGCTTTACAATGTGATGGTGTTAATAGCTTACATTGTTGCTGTGCCTGTAACATTTACAGCGGGATGGGTAATAAAAATACTATTTGGTTCAGCATACTGTGGGGCTGGTCCCATGCTTGCAGTTTTAATATGGGCTGGACTGTTCGTAAATCTGGGGGTTGCCCGAAGTTATTTCTTAACAACAATGAATTGGACCAGAACTCATTTTGTAACGGTATTTCTGGGTTGTATCATGAATATAGCATTAAATTATTTTTTAATTCCACTTTATGGAGGAATGGGAGCAGTTATTGCTTCCTGCATCTCCTATTGGTTTGCTGCTCACGGGGCATGTTTTGTTTATAAACCGCTCTATAAAACTGGTTGTATGATGACAAAAGCGATGGTGTTTCCGAGGATATGGAATGTTAAAAATAATTAAATTACCAACCTTATGGGTATTCAAGAAACTAAACTTGTATTCTCTTCATTGCTTAAAAAAATCCGGATTTTTGTATGAAATAGGTTGGTTTAAGAGTTTTCGGGAAGGTCGATCTATTGATGGTGCTGGTAATCCTATCCCCTGGATTACCTATCCTACGATAAGTTTTTTGGAAAAAAGAATTAAAAAACACATGACTGTTTTTGAGTATGGTTGTGGATATTCGACTTTGTGGTGGGCAAGTCGGGTAAGGCATGTAATTTCATGTGAACATGATAGACAGTGGTATGAGAAAATGAGAAACGCAATGCCACCAAATGTTGAGTTATACTATGCCGATCTTGATCTCGGAAATTCTTATATTAAAAAGATAGCTGAATATCAAAGTAAATTTGATATTGTCGTTCTGGATGGGAGAGATAGAGTTAGGTGTGCGAAAAATGCTTTGTTCGCATTAAAAGAAAATGGTGTAATTCTTTGGGATAATAGCGATCGTAATTCATATGAAGAAGGGTTTGATTATTTATTTGAAAAAGGTTTTAAAAAAATTGATTTTGAAGGGATGGGGCCAGTGAACACATATTCATGGTGTACCTCTGTATTTTATAAAGACAAAAATTGTCTGGAAATATAAAGCAAAAAATCTACTTTTAAGTTCATTTAAAAATGAAAGAATTGCTTAAAAAAATATTACCTCACGGTTTTTTAGAAGCATATAGATATTTAAAATTTAATGTGTTTGACGGTTATGCTTTAAAGTCCTATTCCCAGGAAGGTGAAGATATGGTTCTGCATCGAATTTTCGAAGGACGTGGATCAGGGTTTTACGTTGATATAGGTGCACACCATCCAAAGCGCTTTTCAAATACGTATTTTTTTTATAAGCACGGATGGTGTGGTATAAATATAGAACCAAATTCTGAAGCAATTAAGCTATTTAAGAAATACCGTGCTAATGATATAAATATTGAGTTGGGTGTCTCTGATCAGGCAGGAGAATTGACCTATTTCATGTTTAACGAGCCGGCGTTGAATTCATTTGATAAAGATTTATCAGAAACAAGGGCATCTAGCACAAATTATTATATTATTGACAGGAAAAAAATAAAGGCTGATCGATTAGATACAATACTCTCAGAACATTTACCAAAAAAGGTGAGCATTGATTTCATGTGTATTGATGCAGAAGGTCATGATTTAAATATTCTTCAATCTAATGATTGGGAATTGTATAGACCAAAATGTTTATTAGTAGAATCATTAGAATCGTGCCTTTCGAATATAGTTAATTATCCCATACATCAGTATTTAATTGGACGTGATTATGATCTCCTCGCTAAGACTTTCAATACATTATTTTACGTGGATGTCCGTGGACAAGAGTTAACAAGAAGGCAAAATAGTTGAGGTTTAAAAACAGATAGTAGCGGTCTAAAAGATGCTGGGTAAATTATGAGGAGAATAACCGGATATGAAAACTCAGAAACCTGAAATATTGTCACCGCACTGATTTGACACGATGTCTATAAAAAACTTACCATCTCAATATCGAAATTGTTAGAAAGAAAATGATTCTAGCTCCAATTGCTTTATTTGTTTATAACAGACCTTGGCATGCCCAACAAACTGTTGGAGCATTGCAAAAAAACGAATTAGCCGCGACCAGTGAACTTTTTATATTTTCGGATGGTCTGAAATCCGAGAAGGATAAAGAAAAAGTATCTGAGGTGCGGGAATATTGTAAAACAGTTACCGGTTTTAAAAGTATAACCCTTGTCAAACGGGAGCAGAATCTTGGTCTGGCACAATCTATCATCACAGGAGTTACCGATGTTATTAATAGATACGGACGGATAATTGTTTTAGAAGATGATATGGTTACCTCCCCGTACTTTTTAAAATACATGAACGATGCTTTGGAATTTTATAGAAACGAGGAAAAAGTCATATGTATTCATAGCTACATTTATCCTATTAAAGATGAGCTACCTGAAACATTTTTCCTAAAGGGAGCTGACTGCTGGGGATGGGCAACCTGGAAGAGGGGATGGAATATGTTCGATCAGGATGGTTTGAGACTTTTTAATGAAATTAAAAAAAGAAAGTTGCAAAAACAATTTGATATAAATAGTGCTTATCCTTATACAAAAATGCTTGAAGATCAGACCAGGGGAAAAAACGACTCTTGGGCTGTAAGATGGTATGCATCAGCATTTCTGCAAAATAAGCTCACCCTTTATCCCGGCAGGTCGCAGATTTTTAATATTGGGCTTGATGCAAGCGGAACGCATTGTGGCATAACAACTATGTATGATATTGAAATTTTAAAGGGGCCTATTTCACTAAAAAACATCCCCATTGAAGAAAATATCGTTGCTTTGGAGAGAATCGAAAAATTTTTAAAATCTGCAAAACCGTCTTTCGGAAGTTCGATCATTAAAAAAGTTAATAAATTATTGGCTGGGTATAGATGAATAACCGAATTAAACAAGTTATAAAGGATTTTGTACCGCTAATAGCATTAAGGATATATCAAAATAGCTCGAGCAAAGTCAGGTTTGTGGGTAATTATCCAACATGGGACGAGGCTTGCAAGGCATCGCGTGGTTACGATTCCGGCTTAATATTGAACAAAGTAAAGAATGCTTTGTTAAAAGTGAAAAACGGTGAGGCTATTTATGAAAGGGATTCAGTTCTATTTGACAACATACAATATTCGTGGCCTCTTTTAACTGCTCTTTTGTGGATAGCGTCGCAGAATGGTAACAGACTTAACTTGGTTGATTTTGGTGGTTCGCTTGGCAGTACATATTATCAAAACAAAAAGTTTCTGATACATTTAGAGGAATTACGATGGAATATAATCGAACAGGAAAAGTTTGTTGAATGTGGAAAACTCTATTTTGAAAATAAGCACGTTAAGTTTTATTATCATTTAGTTGAATGTTTAAAAGAACAGCATTCCGATACGATTCTTTTTTGCAGTGTTATACAATATCTGGAAAAACCTTATGATCTGCTTGCAAATGTTATTGACAAAGAATTTAAGTACGTAATCTTTGATCGAACCTCTTTTTTGAAAGAGGGGGACGACCGATTAACAATCCAACAAGTTCCAGCGGAGATATACCAAGCAAGCTATCCAGCCTGGTTTTTCAATTTAAAAAAGTTTCTAGATTTTATTACTATAAGATACGAACTTATTGCCGATTTTGATTCTCCCGATAAATCAAACATACCTTCCCTTTTTAAAGGGTTTATTTTTAAACTTAAATAAGATGTTTGCTAAATTTAAACAGAACTTTAAAAAAGGACAGTATCATCCGAATATTTTTGCTTTGCTTTTTAATCCTTTTTACTTCGCCCGAAAGGGGTTGTTTGACAATATTTCCTTACTGGTAAAAAACATAAACGGCAAAATCCTCGATATTGGTTGTGGGCAAAAACCCTATGAAAAATTATTTAATGCCTCTCAGTATATTGGCCTAGAGCTAGATACTTTCGAAAATAGAAAGAATAAAAAAGCCGATTATTTTTACAACGGCAAATCTTTCCCATTTCAAAATAATGAATTTGAGAGTGTAGTTGTCAGTCAAGTCTTTGAACATGTTTTTCATCCCGCGGATTTCTTAAACGAGATTAACAGGGTATTAAAACCGGAAGGAACAGTGCTTATAACAGTTCCTTTTGTTTGGGATGAGCATGAGCAACCGTATGATTATGCGCGTTACACTTCTTTTGGTTTACGTCATATATTAGAAAAATCTGGCTTTGAGATAGTCGAACATCGAAAAAGCGTCTGTGATATCAGAGTGATTTTCCAGTTGCTTAATGGCTATATTTACAAGAAAACGGTCACGAAAAATATTTATGCAAATATGTTTATTACAGTTTTTTTAATGTCCCCGGTTAACATTTTGGGAGAGTTGCTTTCTAAAGTATTACCAAAGAATAAAGATTTATACCTTGACAATGTAATGCTGTTAAAGAAGAAAACATCAACATGAGAGATTTCCGGGAATTTGTTAACGCAAAAGTACTTATCACTGGTGGGCTTGGTTTTATTGGCTCATCGCTTGCCCGGCGATTGGTTCAACTTAATGCAAAGGTAACATTGGTAGATAGTCTCATACCACTCTATGGTGGTAATCTTTTTAATATTCACGATATAAAAGACCAGGTGACAGTAAACATCAGCGATGTTAGGGATTCTTACGCCATGGAGTATCTTGTTCAGAAAAAGGAATATTTATTTAATCTGGCAGGACAAACGAGCCATATGGATTCTATGCATGATCCTCAAACCGACCTTGATATTAATGCGTCGGCCCAGTTATCCATTCTTGAAGCCTGTCGTAAACACAATCCGGATATTAAAATTATTTTTGCCAGTACCCGCCAACTTTATGGCAAACCAGAGTACCTGCCAGTTGATGAGAAACATCCAATTCGTCCTGTAGATGTGAATGGCATTAATAAGTTGGCGGGTGAGTGGTATCATTTGCTCTATAACAATGTTTATAAGATTCGAACATGTGCCTTGCGTTTAACGAATACCTATGGTCCTGGTATGCGAGTGAAGGACGCTCGGCAGACATTCCTGGGAATTTGGGTGAGAAATCTCATTGAAGGAAAACCGATTAAAGTATTTGGCGACGGATTGCAATTGCGGGATTTTAATTACGTTGACGATGTGGTGGATGCTCTCTTACTGGCGTCAATTAACCCAAAAGCCAATGGTGAGGTGTTCAACTTAGGGAGTACTGAATATATTAATCTGAAAAATTTAGCTGCTTTGCTGATCGAAATCTTTCGGGGAGGGACATATGAAATTGTACCCTTCCCTTCCGATCTTAAGGCAATCGATATTGGTGATTATTACAGTGACTACACTAAGATTAATCAATCGTTGGAATGGTCACCGCGTGCTTTCCTTAAGGACGGCTTGAAAAGAACCTTGGAATATTACGTCTGCAGCAGAAATCACTATTGGGAATCCGCATGATTTTGATGAATAACTTCCAGGCAGAACCTGAGGAACTTATACAACAAGAAATTGCAGTTGTTGAAAAGGTAATTAAGTCTGGCTGGTATATACTGGGAAAGGAAGTTAAGAATTTTGAGTCAGCTTGGGCAAATCGTTGCAGGGTGAACTATGCAATCGGAGTCGGGAACGGAATGGATGCCATAGAGATAGGTTTGCGAGCCCTTAACATTGGTCCTGGGAATGAAGTGATTACTACCCCAATGACTGCCTTTGCTACGGTGTTGGCTATTATTCGTGCTGGTGCAACACCTGTCCTTGCTGATATTGATCCTGAAACGGCTTTGTTAGATCCTGTGAGCGTTGAACGATGCTTGTCATCCCGAACTAGGGCTGCCTTGCTTGTTCATCTCTATGGGCAGGTAAAAAATATGGATATATGGGGTGCGCTCTGTGAGCACGCCGATATACATTTGCTGGAGGACTGCGCCCAATCTCATTTGGCCTCGTGGAAAAATAAGGTCGCCGGAGTTTTTGGTGCCTGGGGTGCTTATAGTTTTTACCCAACCAAAAATCTAGGCACGTTGGGTGACGGGGGAGCAATCATCACCAATTCAGAAGAGACAGCAAGTCAGGCCAAAATACTCCGTAACTACGGGCAATCCCAGCGTTATTATCACACAGAGCTTGGCTTGAATAGTCGTCTCGACGAAATACATGCTGCAATCCTGACCGCTCGCCTCGGTTGGCTCGATTCGTTTACTGCCAGACGCAGGCAAATTGCAAGAGCCTACTTTGAAGGTATCAAAAATCCGCTCGTTCGCTTAATGGCTGAGCCGAAAGATAGTGAAAATCATGTTTATCATCTTTTTGTAATGTTATGTAAAGAGAGAGACCGTCTTAGTTGTTACCTTCGGGAACGTGGAGTGGATAATCTCGTTCACTATCCAGTACCCGTTCACCAACAAGTGCCATGCAGAAGCATACGACGCGACCCAAAAGGTTTAATTCACGCTGAATCTCATGCTGCTTGTTGCCTTTCCATACCATGCCATCCTCAAATGAGCGCTGACGATGTTAACAAGGTGATTGAGGTTATTAATGAATTCAAATAGGTCTACAGAGCACTTTGTTACATTGTTTGATAGCAAATTTTTGCCTATGGGAATGGCGCTCCATGATTCTCTGATGACTCATGCACAACCTGTCCATTTGTGGATTTTGTGCATGGACGAACTGACTGAAAAGCACCTGAAGCTCATTTCCTTATCCAACGTGACACTCATTCCACTCAAAGAGATTGAAACAAAAGAGCTATTGGCCGTAAAACCTGGAAGAACACCGGGTGAATACTGCTGGACATTGACGCCATTTACGCCCCAGGCCGTATTTGATAGAGATCAGAGTGTTGCGCGCATCACGTATTTAGATGCAGACATTTTCTTTTTTGATGATCCAGGAATATTGCTCAATGAATTAAGCAAAAGTGGAAAACATGTTTTGATTACCGAGCACGCCTATGCTCCAGAATATGATCAATCACATGCAAGTGGTCGGTTTTGTGTTCAATTTATGACTTTTAGAAAGACGCAACAAGCTGCAAAGGTTATGAAATGGTGGCAAAATAAATGCCTGGAATGGTGTTTCGATCGGTTGGAAGACGGTAAATTTGGTGATCAAAAATATCTGGATTGCTGGCCTGAGTTATTTGGTGACATAGTGCACATTGTTCAGCAAGTTGAAAAAACTTTAGCTCCCTGGAATGTATTGTTCTTTGAGAAAAAGGCAGGTGCAAAAATGTATCCTGTTTTTTATCACTTTCAAACCTTAAGAATTATTAGTCCACGTAAGATTCGCCTGTACCGTGGTTATAAGATTGGAAAAGTGGGGTTAGGCTTATATGACCTGTATTTAAAGAGTTTACGTAAGTGTCTCACTATCCTAAATACCTATCACATAGAGGTGCCCTATATTGAACAGAAAAAGGAAAAATGGGAGATGTTGCGTTATTTTAAAAGAAGAATAGCTAAAGTAGTGCGATTTGCTTCGATTGATTATTTGTAGCGGTATAAAGACGAATGAGTGCACGTAGAACCGACAATAACTGCAAAGATGCGCAACCTCCAATCCATATAATTTTATCCCAGAGGATGTACGGGATAGCGGTTCTGGTAAGGGTATTGTACAGAGTCTGTGAATAACTTTGCTGGCGAAAGACAATGTCCGTTGCATGCTCAATCTGCAGAACACTCCCATGATACGAAAGGTGAAACTCCTTGAGAAACGGGCAGTACTTCCGGGAGAACTCATCAAGGATGGTATGGATTTGTTCTGGTGAAAAACCGTTGGCAATTTCATGTGTTTTTTGAAAACCACCCATATCAAAAAACGCATTATCGCACAGGGTGTAAGGAATTTTCTGTTTTTGCAACGGTGATGCTAACCAGTCGCTCCGAGGGGCAGCACATGGCCAGAAAAATCAATCGTGCGCATATATTATTGGCTTTAGACCAAAACGTGTCTGAAATACATATTATGTCGGTGCTCGGTGTTGGTCGCACTGCCCTTTGGCGGATACGCTCAGCATATCTTGAGAAGGGCATGGATTACGCACTGCAAGATATTGTCAGGTCTGGGTTGTCGATAAAATACGGAAGCAACCAACTAGCTGAAGTTGTAGCTTTGGCATGTAGTGCGCCACCGAAGGGTGCCAGGCGCTGGACAATCTTAGCACTCATTTTCGCAGTAGTTTGGAAGAAATATTGAGTGTTAAAGAAGCAACCCAAATGTTGGAACGAGTAGGATTTCATTATACTCCCAAGCATGCCAGTTGTCTGAACATGGCTGGAATTGAAATCGGTATTATGGATCGGCAGTGTACTGGGTGCCGAATGCCAAACAAACGAACCCTTCGTTCGGAAGTTGCTGCGTGGACTGACCAACGCAATCAGACCAAATCAACAATAAATTGGAAGTTCACACGACAAGCTGGTGATCTGAAACTATCAAAACATTATGTCTTGTGTTTGTTTTGTTATGATACTAGCATGGCGTTTTCACAAAACATTTACAGATGTTTTGCTTGTAAAATCGAAATTTTTCCATTGATGCACCACAGGTTCTTGATTAATTTCATCTATACCTTTTGCTATTCTGTCTTTAAGTTCTTTGACTGAATTTACCCGAATACTTTTGAGAAATGTTCTGGCCATTTTGCCAAATAGGGTTTCTACCAGATTTAACCATGAGCCATGTTTGGGTGTATGAACATAAACAAAACGGTTTGGCCTAGTTGCCAGATATTTCATCGTCTCTTGTGAAATGTGGGCCGAATGATTATCTAAAATAATTCGAATCTGGCAACTCTCAGGATAAAAAGAGTCTATCTCTTTTAGCAACGATATAAACTCTCTGCTTCTGTGACGATCATGCACTTGCCCTATCACGTGTCCTGTATGCAAATCAAGGGAGGCTAATATTGATACCGTGCCTAACCGTTTATATTCATAATCACGACCAATACCGTCATATTTGCCCGGCACAGGAGGCAAATCAGGAGCAATATTCTTTATTGCTTGCACTCCGGGCTTTTCATCAATCGATACCGTTATGACTGATAAATCTTTTGGTTGAGACGATGACTTGTTTTGTAAATTAACCTCTTTATATACAATAAGGACTTCGTTCATTTTTCTCTCAAAGTCAGGGTCACGCCTCTCAAGATAATAGCGAAC
Source organism: Candidatus Brocadia sp. (assembly GCA_021463795.1). Classification (GTDB taxonomy): domain Bacteria; phylum Planctomycetota; class Brocadiia; order Brocadiales; family Brocadiaceae; genus Brocadia. The sequence continues at coordinate 1,798,754 of JAJTXE010000002.1, forward strand.
CTTGTGGGGCTTTATCGGATGTGCTTTTAGTATGTTGTGTATGGTTGATTTTGCCACTTTGTTTAAACAATTATGTCCGGCTTCTGATGCATGTTTCCGAGTGTGCTTTGCTAATGACTTTAAACTCCAAATCTCAGATGCAAGGCCATGCTCTTTGGGTTTCGAACAAGCAAGATTTGTTATCCAAGCCTTAGCTTGTTCGGTAATAATGGGATCTTTGGCGCGATGATATTTATCTTTTAAGCCAGCTTCTATTCCCATTGATAATGCCATATCAATACATCTATAAATACTTGGCCTACTTATTTTCATAGAACGTTTAATATCGTATATGGATTCACCGTTTTCATACCTCAAAAGTATTTGTGCTCTTTGGGTTTCACGTATTGGCGCTGTTCGTGACTGTGAAATTGTTTTCAAATATTTCCGTTGCTCGTCATTTAATGCTAATTTTACCCTTTTGCTTTTTCCTGACATAATAACCTCCCATTTCGTTTTTGAGGTTATTGTACCATTATACTTGCAATCTGTAAATATTTTATGAAAACGACTTACTAGTGCGGTGTCCCGTAAATAACTAGACATATTTGGAGAAAGGTGCTATGATTTGTGGCATGTCGAGAACCAGTCCATCAGTGGAATTGTCGGCTGCGGATCAAATGCGGCTGCAGCAGTGGCAGTCGGCTCACGGCACGCCGCAGCAGGTCGCGTTGCGGTGTCGGTTGGTCTTGGCCGCTGCAGCGGGACAACAAGACTTGGCCATCGCTTCTGCCTGTGGAGTCAACCGCCATACCGCCGCACTGTGGCGGAGGAGAGTCCTGGAAGCCGGGATCGACGCGGTCTGGGAGACAAAAGCCGGTCGGGGTCGTAAACCGCAGTATGACCTGTCCCAGCGTGACGCGCTGATTGCCGCCACCTTGCAGACCAAGCCCAAGGGCATGACTCACTGGAGTTGCCGACTGATGGCCAATGCCCAAGGCGTGAGCAAGAACACGGTCAATCGGCTCTGGCAATTGCATAACCTCAAGCCGCATCTCAGCCGAACCTTTAAGCTGTCGCGGGATTCGAAGTTTGTGGAGAAGCTGACCGACGTGGTGGGTTTGCAGTATGTATTATTACCAGAAAATATCAACTATTTAATGGATGCCATAAAAAGAATAAGAGAAGCCGGGATTAATTATTTCGTTATCAAACCGTTTGTACAACAGAGCCATTTACAGTCATATCACATGAAGGAACAATTCAACCTGAATAAGATAGAAGATACCCTGAACCAGGCAGAAAGCCTCTCCGGTGAAAATTTTTCCGTAATAGCAAGGAGGGCGTCTTTTGAAAACTATGGCAAGAGGAAATACCGGCATTGCTATGGAACGGCATTTATTTCCGTTTTAAATTCATCGGGAGATATTGCAAGCTGTCTTCCCTATTGGGACAGGAAGGAATTTGTTTTTGGGAATATTCATGAAAACACGTTTCAAGAGATATGGTTTGGCGACAGAAGGAAAAAAATAAAAAAATATTTAGAAAATGAATTGGATGCGCCAGAACTCTGTCCGCCAAATTGCAGACCCAATGCGATTAATGGTTTTTTGTGGGAAATAAAAAATCCGTCTGTAAAACATATAAATTTCGTTTGAGTTAAATCCTGCATTGGGACACAGATGAACACTGATAAACACAGAAGTCCTAAAGAAGTGGTAGTCATTCTTCCTTACATCCATGATAAGGTACTCATGCAATTACGGGACATGAAAGAAGGGATAAATTTCCCCGGTTGTTGGGGATTTTTTGGCGGTTCCATCGATGAAGGTGAGACTCCAGAGAATGCTTCTGAAAGGGAGTTATTGGAAGAGATCGGCTATAAACCACGAGTTATGCATAAGTTGGGCTTTGATATTGTCCCGGATCTGGGAGACCTTCCCATTCACGCATATTGTTGTCCTTTAATAACTCCAATCAAGGATTTAACGTTGTCGGAAGGGACCGATCTTGGCCTCTTTTCATTCGAAGAGATTATGGCTGGAAAATTATATTCCGGCAAGATGGGGAATGCGTTTCCCGTGATAGAGACACCTTATCTCGTTAAAACAATAAAAAAGCTATGGCAATATCTTAAAGTCAAAGCCGGAAGATAAGATTAAGAGAAATAGTTATGCAATAAGAAAGCTTCTGTCATTTTTTAAAGAGTCGGATATGACAACCTTAACCAAAACTTCTAAAAAAACAACTACTAAGGCTCTAAATTTTATAGATAATTCTGAATACATCCTGACATTTGAAGGCACATTGGATGATTATTATAAAATAGAAGAAGAGAAGGCTGATTATCTTAAGGGGGGGATAATTGTAATGGAATCACCAGCGAGTATTGAACATGAAAGGATATTCAGAAATACCTTAACACAATTCCATAATCATGTGATAAACAACGACGTTGGGGAAGTTTTGGGTTCACGATTTACCATTGCATTTGACAACGATTTTCGATTTGAACCAGATATAGTTTTTATATCAAAAGACAATAAAGGTGTTTTTACTGAATATGAGTTTTCAGGCACTCCGGATTTAGTTGTTGAGATTATGTCTAAGACAAGTAAAAATTATGACTTAAAAACGAAAAGAGAAGTTTATCGGCAGTATAAAGTTAAAGAAATATATTTTGTAGATTATAGGGAAAAAGTGGTTATTATTGATTTCCTTAAAGAGGATAAATATGGTAGTTTCACTCTAAAGTTTGGAGAACCCTTTAAAAGTACTGTGTTAAAAGGATTAGATATCATAGTAAAATAGCGCCTACATTTAAGCTGCCTGTGGCAGTGATTTTTTAGATACACGGCGAATGCTGGTAAAAACAACCCCTCGCCTCCTTTAAGTAAGGGGGATTTTTTAAGTTCTCCCCTTCTTAAGGGCGTGGGTTTCCTCAAGTCCCTTTTATTAAGGAATATCTCCTTAGTTCTCCCTTAAAAAATGGGGATTCTGGGGGTTGTCTGGTATGCTGTGATACAAACCTTGGAATTCCTTAACATAAAATTATGAAACCGATTGTTATTCCGCAAACATATAATTATATTGCCACTTTTTTGTCCCTCGCTTGCAATCTCCGTTGCAGTTACTGCATCAATTATTTCGAGGAGGGCAATTTTAGTAAAAAACATATCTCCGGAAAAGAATGGGTTCTGGGATTAAACAGGATTGTTTCCAGGGATGACCTCCCCATCTCGCTTCAGGGGGGAGAACCAAGCCTTCACAAAGATTTTATCTATATACTGAACCATATAAAACCGGAGTTAAATATTGACATCCTGACAAATTTACAGTTTGATGAGGACGAGTTTATCCGTAATGTAGACCCCAACAGAATTAAAAGGAAATCCCCTTATGCATCGATAAGGGTTAGTTATCACCCGGCAACGATGAAGCTTGAACCCTTAGTTAAAAAAGTCCTTAAATTACAAAACAACGGATTTAGTATCGGGATTTGGGGAGTAACGCATCCCGCTCAAGAGGCCGAAATAATGAGGGCAAAGGAGTATTGCATATCGCTGGGAATAGACTTCCGTACAAAAGAGTTTCTTGGCGAACATAACGGGAAGATGTACGGCACGTACCGCTACGAAGGTGCGTGTGATAAAAAATTTACGAAAGAGGTATTATGCAAGACGACAGAGCTGATTATCGGAAGTGGTGGTGATATTTACCGGTGTCACAGTGACCTCTACGAAGGAAGAAAACCGATAGGGAATATCCTGGATGATAATTTTGAGATAGAAGATAGATACCGCGAGTGTGATGTCTTTGGTCATTGTAATCCCTGTGATGTAAAGCTGAAGACAAACCGGTTTCAGCAATTCGGCCATACGTCGATAGAAATTAAATTTTTGTAATTGGTTAGCAATATTCTGAACACAGGATAATCCCGAGCTTTCTCTGGTATATGAGGTAGGCAAGGAAATTGTACCCTATAAGAATAAGGTAGATTGCGCTAAAAAGATCAAGTGGCTTCTGGCAAGTCCAAAAGAAGCCACAAAAATCCGAGAGGCTGGCAGAAAACGGACGTTAAGAGACCACACAAGGGAAAAGAGATTTGAGGAAGTATTTAGATTAGCTGGAATAATGGAATAAGAAGGAGGTTATAGAAGCATGTCTACCCAACGAACGACATCGCATAGAAAAGCGGAACACCCTTATATTGCGATCGATTCTAAGATAGCAAAAGGAAGCCCCGTAATTTCTAGCACGAGAATACGGGTGATAGATATAGCAATAGAATATGATAGGCTCGGTCTTACCCCAGATCAAATTATAGATGCCCATCCACATTTAACACTTGAAGCTGTGCATGATGCCCTTTCATACTATTATGAAAAAAGAGATTTTTTTGATGAGGAAATCAAGAAAAAAATAAAAGCTATTGAAAAAATTGCCAGAAAAAAACCATCAATTTCGGAAAAAATCCTTGGCTAAGTTGGTATTTTATACAAACGAGAGCGTTAATGTTGCAGTCACAGAAGGCCTGAAAAGAAGAGGTGTCAAGGTTGTATCTGCTAGGGATGCCGGCAACTTGGGATTTTCGGATAAAGAGCAACTAGATTATGCAACAAGGAAGAATTTTATTATTGTAACGCATGACGACGATTTTCTATCAATGGCAATGAAATTTGAACATAAAGGGATTGTGTATGTACATCAGCAAAAGTATAGCGTGGGAGGTATAATAAGAGGGTTAAAATTGCTTTGGGATATCGCAGAACAAAAAGACATGGTAAACCATGTAGAGTTTTTATAGAAATATTAGAAGTGGTATGGCTATTAAAAGTTGGAATTGAAGCTAAACATAAATTGTTACCATAAATCCAATAACGCAGCAGGTCGCAACCAAACCCCCCTTAGTAAAGGGGGTGTAGGGGGGATTGTTAAAAAAAGCTTGCAAAAAAAGAAAGATTTTATACGGTAATACTATATTACAGAACTCAGGGGATGTGGGAAAAAAACCTGGGGGGGGGTAGATGCACAGGAATATGTAAATAAGCTGAATGAAACAAAGACTTTTGCAGAGAGTGATTTGAAATCTAATTGGGCATATTAGAAAGAAAGATTTATAGGGGAGAACAAATGACCAAAGAAAAAAAAATGCTAGAACGCAATATCGAGCTCAGCGCAGAATTTAGTCGTTATTTATTTGAGCATCCGGAAATTGAAGAAAAAATTCCAATTGATGCGGAAATTATACTCCTACCTGAATTTGATCAAGAATTAAAAGAATTTAATCTTGAATTGGGAAAGGATATAGAAGTCCACGGCGACAGGGTGGTTTATGTGACGATCAAAGATATTCGTCCTAAAACTTTATCAAGAATAGAGAAAATAGAATTGGAATCAATCCATAGAAAGACAACTAATAAAGTAAAAACCATATAAATCCTGTTTGTCATGCTATTCTTTATTCATGTAAATTCGTGCCTGCCCTGTGGAAACTGAAGTTATTTCACCGGGGTCTATTCGTGGCTAAATAATGTCAGATACCATAAAGGAAAAATTTTCACCGATCAAAGAACTTAACGAGGAAGTTTATGATATTCTTATCCATGATAAAATTGAGTTTCATCGCCTTGCACGGTTCAAAAAGGGCGTAAAACAATCACTGAGAAGATATAAGGTCGGGGGATTAAAAGCGGTTTTTCAAAACCCCAACTTTAAGCAGATAATTAACCGGATTAACACCCCTTCCCGTAAAAAAAAGATACTTTACATTACGATTACCCCGTCTTTTAACTTACTCCGGCAGAGTATTTATGTCCGAAAGAATGGAAACTACGAAACCATTCTTCTTATGGAAAGTCCGTGGTTGTTAAAGCTCATGGAACGACACTTTGATGCAGTACATATTTATGATACGTACTATGAGTTAGCTCATATCCTCAAAGAAGTAAAACCCTACTTAGTCCATGTGCAGGGATCTATGCTGGGCTCCGACTTTTTATGCATCTTCGCAAAACTTTTAAATAAAACAAAGACTATTTTCGAGTTTTATGATGTTCCAAGCCTTTGTGCTAGCAAAGAGGACAGTATTAATGCCTGGGGGGAAAAAAATTCAGAGCTTGGTTTTTTTTCAGAGCAGTTCGTTTGTGAAAATGCAGATGGTATAATTTTCGGTTATTCTCATAGAGCTGCAGACAAACTAAAAAATAGATATAATATAAAATCTCCGTTATTGGAATTTCACAGTTATGTTTGTAATGAGTTTGTAGCAAATGGAAATAACATCAAATATTCACAGGGAGATGGGAAAATCCATTTGGTGTATGGTGGAACGGTAACGACATCCATTCTTCCTAAAAAGATATTTGGTTATGAATTTCTCGACGTAGTAAAGGAAATTACAAATCAGGGTATTTGCTTTGATATCTATACAACACCCCATACGAGTCCAATAAAGTTTGAGTTGTTATATTCAGATTATATTGGTTTTTCTAAGAAAAATAACCTTTTCGGCTTCATGAAAGGACTCTTTCTTGATGAAGCTTCTCATACATTTTCGAAGTATGATTTTGGCATAATTGCGTATCTGTTTAATCAGGGAACTTTTTCTGATGAATCTAACGCAACCAGGATACCGGCGAAATTCTTTCTGTTCCTTGAGGCGGGCATTCCTGTAATAATCAGCGAAGAGTTCGAGTATGTATCAAAACTCGTGAGAGAATACGAAATCGGTATTGTCGTAAGTCAAAACGATATCTATAACCTTTCTACAATCATTCCCACGTATGATTACAAAAGATTAAGAAATAATGTCTTGACTGCGAGAAATAAGCTTTCTATGGAAACCCACATTCACAGGCTTCTCCAATTTTATGAAGAAGTAGTAAAAACGTAATTTAATGTTAAGGAATTTCAATCACCCCTCACAATCCCCCCCGTTTACGGGGGGGAAACAAGGGGGGAAATAGCCGAAGGCCTAATTCATAACAAAAATACCCGAGGAATTTTGCTTGCGTATTGATCGCTTGTTTGACACCGCATTAATGATACATGCCCTCCTGCCTTATAAATTAGGGAATGGGTTTGCCTTTCCTTTGTTAAAAGTGGGGTTGGAATTAACCTATCAGTGCAATTTGAGATGTGTGTTCTGTTTTCAGAAAGAGCAAAAAGGGAAAAAGGAAGACCATGAACTGTCTGCCGATGAATTTGTTAATCTTATTTCTCAGATTCCCAGGACTACGATCATAACGTTCACCGGTGGAGAGCCTTTTGTAAAGAAGGATGCGCTGGCAATCGTAAAATATGCCTTAGAAAAACATGGCTGCAATATCATAACCAATGGAGTCATGTTAACTGAGGAACATATCCAGACCTTTGTTGATAAAAGATTATTACTACTGGGGGTTTCCATTGACGGGATAGGTCAATATCACGACGAACTGAGAGGAATGAAGGGTGCGTACGACAGGATTATGGGTAACCTGCGATTACTGCAAGAATATAAAAACAGGAAAAAAACAAGATACCCTTTGCTCGATGTGAAGACGGTGGTAACGCAGGAAAATATTGACATGCTGGAAGATATCTACCAGGGTGCACTTGATGCAGGTGCCGATTTCTTTACCGTATCTCCCCTGAAAGTAACGAACATACAGTTTCAGGCAAATTTTATTGAGGATTTGAAAGATAGCAGGCTCTGGTCGCCTCCATCAGTAGCGCCTTATATTGACCCAAAAACTTTGGTTCGGAAGATATCAAATATTATGGAAAAGAGCCGAAAAAGGAAAATCAGGATTCGTTTATATCCCACGACCCGTGGTGCTGAAGGTATGCAAACCCACTTTGATAATACAAAGAAACTCATTGAGCGATATAAACCATGCCTTTCACCTGGTAATCCATCCCTGCCGGCACGCCCTGTCTCCTGATAATACCCCTCAATGCTCTTCGGTAAATCGTAGTGGATGACATATCGCACACCCGGCTTATGGATGCCCATGCCAAAGGCAATCGTTGCCACAACGATCTCCACATCGTCACGAATGAACCGTTCCTGGTGATCCGTTCGGACTTCAGCCGTAAGACCGGCATGGTATGGCAAGGCGCGGTATCCTTTTGCCTGTAAGCCAGACGCAAGGGTTTCCACGGCCTTGCGGCTTTGGCAATAGATGATTCCCGAATCCGTCCGGTGGTCTTTCAGGTAATGCAGAACTTGCTGGAATGGTTCGTGTTTGGGTTTTATCTGATAATACAGATTCTTCCTGTTAAAACTTGCCTTGAAAACCTTATTATGGGACAGGTTCAGTTGCCTGATAATATCCTCCTGAACTACTTGTGTGGCGGTGGCCGTTAAGGCCATAACAGGCACATGAGGAAATTTCTCCTTCAACACTTTTAACTGGCGGTATTCAGGACGGAAATCATGTCCCCATTCAGATATGCAATGCGATTCATCGATAGCAAACAGACAAACCTTTAACCCTTGCAGGAATTCGAAAAACTCAGACATGAGAAGTCTTTCCGGCGCAACATAAAGGATCTTGAGTTCATTCTCTAATAGCTGCTGTCTTCGGGCATCAATTTCAGCATAACTCAAAGAACTATTGATAAATGTTGCCGGAATACCATTGGCCAACAAACCATCCACCTGGTCTTTCATCAAGGCTATTAAGGGAGAGATAACAATGGTCACGCCATCAAAAAGAAGCGCAGGCAGTTGGTAGCACAGGGATTTACCACTCCCGGTCGGCATGAGGACAAAGACGTCCCGGTGTGCCAGCGCTTCCTTAATAATATCTTCCTGAAGCGGGTAGAAGCCCGTATAGCCAAAATATTTTTGCAGTAAGTCATACATAATACAGCCCACCACAACCAAAAGAATTTAACACGAAGAATCCGAAAAACACGAAAAAAACTGTAACAATTTAGTTTTTTGAAAAATATCTTTCAACTGCTCATTCCCAAGCCCCTGTTTGGGAGTGTCATGGACGAGAAACTCAGTTTCTCTGTAATGGTGTTCCCAAACGGAAGTTTGGGAACAAGCAACATAGCCCTGAAGGGGCAAAAGCGTATAGCAGGGGGTGAAGCCCCCTGCAAATGGATCATACCGTTATTAGCCTTGAAAGGGATAAAGGAATTTTTTTCCTAAAGAGGCCTTTCGCCCCTCCAGGGCTTATTGTTATTGTTATTTATGACAGGGGGCTTCCGCCCCCTGCTATATTCTTTCGGTCTTTCAGGCCTCATATTAAAAGTACGCTGAATAGTTAACGCAAAATGGCATGAGAAAATATGCCACCCTCCCTTCATCCCTCCCACCTGTCTGCGCGCGGACACGTATAGGCAGATCAAGGGAGGGAAAGCTCACTCGCCCCTTGCGGGAGAAGGCTGGGTTGAGGGGTATTTCGTACCCACACGAACAGCATGGTATGGATGATACTGATTTTTATTTCCTGAATCAATCGGAATCAGGAGAAACTATTTTGACTTTCAAATATTCTATGATAAACTTGCACAATTATGATACGAATAAACGAAGGAAAACAAACTCTTCCGGACGACATGGTACTCATCCCCGAAGGTCTGTTTTTCATGGGCAGCACACAACAGGATATTGACAAGTTGCTAGAACTTGACCGCAACATTGAGGCGGAACGGCTGGGAAATGAGATTCCCCAGCGAAAGGTTTATTTGAATGCCTACCTCATCGACAAATATCCCGTTACCAATGCTCACTATAAGAAATTTATCGAGTCCGGTGGTTATACGCAAAAGGCCTTTTGGTCTGACACCGGATGGCAGTATATTGTTCAGGCAAACCCGCTGGAAAACGGCGATCTGGACGGTGTTCTCCATGGCGATTCTGATTGCCCTGTTGTGAACATCTCGTGGTATGAGGCAGAGGCATTTGCAGCATGGTCAGGAAAAAGGCTTCCCACAGAGGCAGAATGGGAGAAGGCTGCCCGTGGCGCCGACGGCAGGATATATCCCTGGGGAAATGAGTTTGATAAAACCCGTTTAAACTGCGCTTAAAAGCAGAGGATCCTGATTTAGGAGGGGAACCGTTTAAGTCGTCTTTTCGGGAATTGGGCGAACAGAGTTCTGAGAATTTAGCTCGTCCGGATAAGATAAGCCAGAAGGTGGGGGCGGAAGAAGCGTCTAATCTTCAGGACACAAAATAATTACGCGATGAGGTCTGGCAATTGTTATGAAAATACTTATTATTGGTGCGGGTGCAGTCGGTTTTAATCTGGCAAGGCAATTGTCAAAAGAGGGGCATGATATCTCCGTTGTCGAAAAGAGTCACGATCTCGTAAAACGGATTGGCGAAAAGATGGATGTCTCTGTTGTGTCAGGAAGCGCCAGTTCTCTTGCAGTCCTGGAGGAGGCTGGAATAAAAGGTACCGATATGGTGCTGGCGGTTACCAATAGTGACGAGATCAATATGGTGGTATGTATGCTTGCCCACCATTATGGCGTCAAGACCAAAATCGCCCGGATAAGAAGTCCTGAGTTTACTGAAGGGCAGCCGGTCATGCACCAAAATGGCTTTCACATAGATCATGTGGTAAATCCTGAAAATATCACGGTGAATTCTATTTTGAATATTATCGGAACGCCGGGGGCGATTTATGTGGCCGATTTTACCGAAGGAGATATCCTTTTAAGGGGATTCAGCGTACCGGATGACGCCCCAATCGCGGGAAAAAAACTTTCTGAATTGAAGGAAGTTGAATCTACTGATTCATTTCTCATCGTCGCCATCCAGCGAAACGAGGAGATGGTCATCCCGACGGGTGAAACCAAGATAATGCCTCATGACAATATTTTTGTGCTCGTGGCAAAAGCAGCATTGCCGTATTTTCTGCCGATGGTCAACCGGCGAGCAGACGAGGTAGAAAAGGTCGTTATCTATGGTGTAAATCGCGCAAGCATTGAGCTGGCGAAAAAACTGGAGGAACAGAGGGTTCAGGTCACCGTAATTGAACCCGATAGTGAAAAAACCCAGCAGGCCGCAACGGTGCTTAATAAAACGGTCATACTTCAAGGGGATGCCCTTGATATCGATCTTCTGAAAGAAGCATCCATTGACATCTCTGATTTTTTCGTGGCGGTATCCGGGAGTGAGCAGGCCAATATCCTCTCCGCATTGTTAGCCAAAAGGCTTGGTGCAAAGAAGGCAATCGTGCTCACCGTAGACCCGGCATTTGTGCCTATTATCAATTCATTGGGTATGGATATTGTGATCAATCCCCGCCTCATTACGGTAGGTTCTATACTACAGCATATCCGGCGCGGGCATACGCTTTCCGTGGTAAAATTTCAACAGAGTGAGGCTGAGGCCATAGAGCTCGTGGCTGCGGAAGGCTCAAAGATTGTGGGGAAACATCTCCGCGAAGTGCCTTTTCCGCAGGGTTCAATTCTGGGCGCTCTTGTGCGTGAAGGTGTCATGCAGATACCGGCAGGCAATACCATCATCAATCCCGGCGAGAGGGTCATCGTCTTTGCTCTACCCAATGCCATCGAAAAGGTCCAATCCCTTTTCATTGGCAAGAAAGACCGGACATAAATTCAGCTATGGAGTAGGGCGCAAAGGTTATGAACATCACTATTGTTTTGTATACCATAAGCAACCTGGTACTCATGCTGACTGCAATCCTGCTTATTCCCTTTGGTGTGGCCTGTTATTATAACGACGATGCCGCAATGTGGGCATTCACGTATACCATTATCATCACCGGTATTTTAGGCGGATTCAGCAAGGCTTTTTTCAGGAAAAAAGGGGAGGAGATTGGTGTCCGGGACAGCATTGCTATCGTGACGTTTAGCTGGATCGTATGTATCTTTCTGGGTGCGCTTCCCTTCTGGTTTTCCGGGGTGTGTACCACGTATTGTGACGCGGTGTTCGAGACAACGAGCGGCTTTACTACGACCGGTGCATCCATTTTTAAAAACGTTGAGATACTTCCTCACAGCATTCTCTTTTGGAGGGCATTTACCGCCTGGCTGGGAGGTATGGGCATTATCGTTATCTTTGTTGCCTTGCTGCCAGCCCTGGGTATCAGTGGGTATCAGCTCTTTAGCGCCGAGGTCAGCGGGCCCACTGCAGATAGACTGAAACCAAGGATCGGTGAAACAGCAAAGTTGCTATGGGTCATTTATCTCATCATTACCGCCTCGATGATATTGGCGCTTTTTTGCGGAGGCATGCCTATTTTTGATGCGATATGTCATACCTTCGCCACGGTCTCTACAGCCGGTTTTTCTACAAAAAACACCAGTATTGCATTTTATAACAATCTGTATATCGAAATTGTTGTTGCAGTTTTTATGTTTATTTGTGGATGTAACTTCGCACTTTACTATAAATGTTTCAAAAGGGAATTTAAGAAGGTATTGAGTAATTCAGAACTTAAATTCTTTGCAGGTTTAATTTTGCTAGCGGTTCTGTTTATAGCAACGGCTTTGTATTTTAACCGCCCAGAATTCTTTCATGGAGGGATCAAGGATAACCGCTATTACGACCTGGGAAATTCTTTTCGATACGCTTTTTTTCAGGTAATAACCGTATGCACAGGAACCGGTCATGCTTCCGCCGATTTTGATTTATGGCCAAATGCATGTCGTTTTCTCTTGGTTTTATTAATGTTTATAGGGGCATGTGCAGGATCTACGGGTGGTGCCATAAAATGCGTCCGGATATTATTGTTGCTAAAATCGAGCTTGCGAGAATTAACACGCATATTGCGGCCACGCATGGTAAAACATATAAAACTTAACGGAGAATCGGTAAGTGAAGAGATTGTTACCGAGAGTTCTGTGTTTTTTGTCGTGTATTTAGGATGTTTTGGCATCTCTTCCCTGGCATTAATGGCCATGAACACGGACATAGTTACCGCCTTTTCAGCCGTAGCTACCTGTATGGCAAACTGTGGGCCTGGTTTGGCAAAGGTTGGTCCCATGGCCAATTTTAGTGATGTGGCTTATGCTGGTAAGTGGGTCTTGAGTTTCTCTATGCTCCTGGGTAGATTGGAGATTTATAGTTTGATCCTGATCTTTTTGCCGATAACGTGGAAACGTTAGAAAGCATACGTTGGAATTCTATTGACTCATAAAAAATGAGATGCTATACTTAATTATCTCATATGGGCGATTAGCTCAATTGGCTAGAGCACTTGCCTTACAAGCAAGGGGTCATAGGTTCGAGTCCTATATCGCCCACCATATCCCGCAATGACTTACAACTTGTAGTATCAGAATCGGATTCCGAAAATGTGAACAAATTGTGAAGTCTTTTTTCAGATTGGTTACCACTCAATACTTTACCCAGCATTTCAACTGCCTTTCTTTTGTGTTCAATCAGCCGGTAACAGACGAGCGCCTTCAGTATATTCAGCCAGCTTGGCTCCTTGCGACTTGACGGCAAACGCGGCCTCCAAAAGGTGTCCAGTTCCAAAAAACCCCACACCTATATGACATTTTAGCACGTGCTTCGCCCCTACATTGCACAGCAAATATGGAGGGGGATTTGACAAACAAGACTTTTACAATACAATTTGAATGAATGTCATAACCTGCACGAGTCGAAATCCGTAGCGCGGGTGGCTTATCCCCTCGTCTGATAGTTTTGGTAAGCGCCTCAGTATAAACCAATGACCAAAAGTTTTAGGGAGAAATGGTTGTGGAACCTCTTTTTCAGGCAGTATCAGCAAATGGAACCGGGTCTGATGGTTCGCGGATATCTGAAGCTGTCGCACCTGCTGACGAAGGACTTCTTGATGCATATTCGAAGGCCGTTGTTAGTGCATCAGAGAAGGTTATCCCGGCAGTGGTGAATATTAATGTGCGTCAGTTGCTGAATGACCGGCCAGCAGTCCATCCACGTATGTCACAACAGATGATTGGTAGTGGCTCTGGGTTCATCTTCACACCGGATGGCTTTATTCTCACGAACAGTCACGTCGTGCATAATGCTGGTCAAATTGAAGTGACACTCTCGGATGGCCGCCGCTTCTTTGCTGATATGATCGGTGACGATCCCGATACAGATTTAGCGGTTATCAGAATTCAAGCCCCGGACCTGGCATATGTACACTTAGGTGACTCGCAGTCTATTCGTGTAGGCCAGCTCGTTATCGCTATTGGTAATCCCTATGGTTTCCAGTGTACGGTAACTGCCGGTGTGGTAAGCGCCCTCGGGCGTTCACTCAGGTCACGCTCAGGAAGGCTGATGGACAGTATTATTCAGACTGATGCTGCGCTCAATCCGGGCAATTCAGGCGGTCCGCTCATCAATTCCCGCGGAGAAGTAATCGGCGTCAATACGGCGATCATCCAGGGGGCACAGGGTCTCTGCTTTGCTATTGCGGGTGATACGGTCAAGTTTGTTGCGACACGGCTTATCAAGGATGGAAAGATACGCCGGGGCCACATTGGTGTAGCAGGACAAAGCATTCTTCTCCACCGTCGCCTTGTGCTTTTTCACAACTTACCGGTTGAAAGCGGCGTACTCGTCATTGCCGTTGAGTACCATAGTCCTGCCCAAAGAGCCGGCTTACTTGAGGGTGATGTAATTATAGGAATAGACGATCATCCGGTTGAGAGCGTAGATGATTTACATAAGCTACTCACAGAACTTCGGATTGAGGTAAAAACGCTGCTGACGATTCTTCGGCGTTCAGAAAAACTCGTTCTTGAGATTGTCCCGGAGGAATCTCGGGTTAAACACGGACAAACAAGTTTGACCGTGCCACCTCACAACCCGCTTAACTAAAATGAGAATTCCTATACGATCAAGTTATATCGGATGAGTAATGATAGGGTAACAATTTAGTTTTTTGAAAATCCCAATAATAGCGATGTTTACCATGCCGTGTAGGGGCGAAGCATTTGCTGTAATTGGCACAAGCACATCCATACCCAAGCGGGCAAATGCTTCGCCCCTACTTTTTCAAAAAACTAAATTGTTACATGATAGGCAAATTTGTGGATTGTTGAAGAGACAAAAGCCGGAATTCGTGGCAAAGAGAATGAATTAAAATTAATAAAATTGAAGAGAAGCCTTCTACACTCTCGGTGATGCAAGGGTCGCACAACGGGAGAAGCGGGGGAATTTTGGCCATTTTTCAATATGAGTCAATAATTAAGCGTGACGTTCCCAACATCCCCTCGGTTTACAAAGAGACCTCCCTGTTACAAGTATATTCAGATTCAGTGCTCCAAAAGAAGTACGGAGGGATTGGGGAATTTAAGCATGTTCAGTTTTAAACGACGACGGCGTGATCGTTTGCGCGCTATTCCATTACCCCAATTATGGATCGAAATCATCGAGCGTAATGTTCCATTCTATCGTTGCTTACCTGAAGCTGATCGGCAGGAACTTCAGGGCCACGTTCAGGTCTTTCTTGACGAAAAGTATTTTGAAGGCTGTCAGGGTTTGCAGGTGACTGATGAGATAAGGGTTACCATCGCTGCGCAAGCGTGCCTGCTCCTGCTCCACCGCGATACAGACTACTACCCGGTAATGAAATCAATACTGGTTTACCCCAGCATATATGTAGCACACGTGAACGAGTCGATGGGGAATGGTATGGTGATCGAGGGTGATTCGATTCGGCTCGGCGAGTCGTGGCATCATGGCGCGGTGGTATTATCATGGGATGATGTGTTGCGCGGGGCGTCTGATATCCATGACGGTCATAACGTTGTACTTCACGAGTTTGCCCATCAACTGGATCAGGAGGGTGGCGAAGCCCACGGCTCTCCTATTTTACCGCGCCGTTCGATGTACGTTGCGTGGGCGCGTGTGCTTGGCATGGAGTATGTGCATTTACAACAAGATGCTATGCATGGCCGGCGGACGGTGTTAGATAAGTATGGCGCCACAAATCCCGCAGAGTTTTTTGCTGTGGCGACGGAATGCTTCTTCGAAAAGGCGGTACAACTGAAGCGAAAGCACCCGGAGCTTTATGAGGAGTTGAAGCTCTATTATCAGCAGGACACTGCAGAACTGCCCCGTTGCTAGTGCCGTAACAACCGAGTTATAGAATTTTATTCTAAACCAGGGTTGCCCGGAGATAGGCAGTTGCAAGCGCCAGGTAAGCGAGGTACCGGTTTACGTCCGGGGGAAGAGGATCTATTTTTCACTGCTCTGTTCCGTTTCTGTGGTGCATCCAAATCCTTTGAGATGCCGGATTCTCTCCAAAACAGGCGGGTGTGAATAATGCAAAGTCACGTAAAGAGGGTGAGGATACAGATTGGAGAGATTCTCCTTTGAAAGTTTTACCAGGGCACTTACCATGCTTTCCGTATCTTTCGTGAGATCATACGATACCATGTCTGCCTGCCTTTCGTGTTTTCTCATAAAATAGTTTACCCACGGCGTAAACAGTAATGACAGGATATCGGCAAGGAAGGCAAGGATGACACATTTTGCAAAGAGGGTATTGGCACGGATATGAAAGAGCGTCAAAAGGGAGTCGCATTGGATAATCCTGAAGGAGAGATAAAGGGCAAGAAATGAAAACACTTCAAATGCAATAAGGGTTTTTAGCATATGCCTTTTCTTCCAGTGTCCTATCTCATGCGCCAGCACGGCGAGGGTTTCATCATGGTTCATGCTTTCAAGCAGGGTATCGTACAGGACTATCCTCTTTGTTTTTCCAATGCCGGTAAAATAGGCGTTGGTGTGCTTGCTTCTCTTTGACGCATCTATCCTTAAAATCCTGCCTGCATGAATACCAGCCTTGTCCGCCAATTTCATAATCCTCTCTTTTAATGACTCATCTTCAATAGGGATGAATGTATTGAAGAGAGGCTCAATGACATAGGGGGAGAGGTACATGATAAAGATGCTGAAGATAAAGAGAAAACCCCATATCCAGAACCACCAGTAATGGGGACTCCACTGAATGAGCCAGAATCCTGCAAAGGTTACCAGCGACATCATGATCGTTGAAATCAGGAGCGCCTTCATGAAATCAGACACCCATAGTCGTGGGGTCATGGTATTAAATCCATATTTGTTCTCTATCTTAAAGGTGCTATGAAGACTGAAAGGTACGGACAGGAATTCGGCTCCGTAGGACATGAGCAGAAAGAAGAGCCATCCGGAAACGATAAATGACAGGTCCAGAGACACTATCCATGAATTATAGATGTTCAGCAGACCACAGAAGATGAATATGATCGTGATGATATTACTGAATATCGACGAAACGAAACCAAAACGGATTTTTTCTGTCTCGTAGCCTATTATTTTTTTTAGAAGAGAGGTGTCGATTTTTCCTGCAAATTCAGGAGGAACAGTCGTCCCGGCCTTTCTCATGTGCCTGAGATTGAGATGCTGAACCCAGTATTCAAAGGCCTCTTTAAGGATGTAGAGGCAAAGGATGAGGACAAGATATACGTTCATGATAAAAACAAAACCTCCTCTTATTTTATCGGGAGCATGTTCGTGCTTTCATCTTTCGTACGAAATACTACTTTTAGCTTCATATAATCACCTCTATTCAGTGTTGTCCGGTTAAGGAATTGCGTATGAACGCGATTGTTGTTCTTTAAGATTGCCGGTATCCGCCTGTTGCGAAGCGGGAGTTGCTTGGTTGTTTTTGAGATTACGGGATTCTTTTTGTATTTTGATACGCAACTCTTGAACTCTTTTCATACTGACCTTTTCCTGGTACTGTTCGTGACAATAGATTGCAAGAAGGAGATAGGTGATGAGCCCTCCCAGTATCTGTGCCATGAGTCCGCGTTTGGTTCTTGCAATAAATAGACTTTGAGATGGCGTTTCCACCAGCCGAAGAATATTTCAATGTTCCATCGGAGCTTATAGATGGTTGTTAGTTCTTCAGCCGAGA
>JAJTXE010000002.1:1816710-1829084 GCA_021463795.1 Candidatus Brocadia sp.
CAGACCGTACCATCTGACTTCAGGGCGACGGTATGATACGATCCGGCTGCAATAGCAATAACGTCAGTGAGCCCAACTACCTGCACACGGTAATTACTATAATTTTTTGTCCCGTCTCCCAATTGACCCCAATTATTCGCTCCCCATGCCCAGACTGTACCATCTGACTTCAGGGCGATGGTGTGGGAGGCTCCACCGGAGATTTTGGGGGTTACCGATGCAAACGCTGTCCCGATGACAGTCAATGCCACAAATAACGAAAACAAAATTGCCAGATACCCAAAAAAACTAAATCTGCGATACGTAGAACCGAAAGATATGTTACGCATTATCTTACAACCTCCTCTCTTTTGTTTGAGTGTCTTGCAAGGCCTGGAAAGCCTTGTAAATAGCTGTGATATCTTCGGCAAAACCCTAACCCGAATCAATCGGAATGCGTAGCGCGGGTGGTTTATCCCCCGCACAACGCCGACCACAAGTGACTTCGTCATGAGCTCAGTCGAACGATCGGCGCTACAGTTTTTGCTAAAAATGTCAAAATATTTTTTATAAGATATTGGAGATTGATACTGATTGTCGTATACGTACTTGCCTCTGTAGGACTCGTAATCGTAACTGTTGGAGGTCAGGTGCGGTTGGGCTACCTCATCCCCCACTTAATGTTGGATGCTCAATCGCACCGATGTCGTAATCCGACCCATCTCCAGTTCCACCTGCCCCCAGCCCATCACCATCCTGTGGCCTTGTCGTACCAGTTATGTCATCCAGAACCGAGCCGAATGAAGTACCTGAGGTATCCACCCCTGTATCTATGGCTGGAGACCCAGGCTGCAAGGCGTAATTACCAGGCGGCTTATCTACACCTCGAATTGCGAAGTTCGGGCTAAGAATACTCTGTCCACGCTTCGCCTGATCACTCAGAGTTTGCCTTTATCAAATGTATCTGTTATATGGAAACTGACAAAAAAGATGCCATATTCTATATGCAAGGTCATATCACAAGAGATCGTTATCTCCCAACCCGAACAAGCTGGAAAAGACAAATACAGAAATACGAGTTTACGAGGTAACCCTGTCAGGATTTTAAACCCTGACAGGGTTCATGATATTCAAAATCTTTGCTAAAATTGACAAAATTATCTTTTGAAGACACTAAATGTCTGGATCGCCAATGAAAATTGAGCTCTTGCCAGTCTCGTTGTCGAATATTTCCATGGTGGAACGAATGCCACTGGCCTCATTAATTCGCGTTTCCGGATTATCTGTTTTTCTTACCCTCGTGCGGAGTTGAAACCGCTCCCCTTGAAGGAGTTCGCGGGTATTTGCGTTGAAATCCAAAAACGCCGACTGGCCCGGTCTCAGACTTATACTTGCCTCCTCAATTATTATGCGGCCCTCGTTGTCGAAAAACGTCAACACGACAGGGGTGGGAAGAATATCTGGATCGCCGATGGTGTTGACCACATTGATGCGGACGGTTTGACCGGCAGCGATACCAACCATGCCAAAGTTAGATGTCCTATTAGCCGCCCACACTGGACTCGCGATTCCAAAGGCCAGAAGTACTGCTAAAATTACTTGTTTGTTCATAGCTTTGCTCCTTTCATCGACTTTCGGCAGCCGATAGCTGCCTAATTACAGAAATAAATTACAATTACGGTAACTTATTGTACGGCCATTTGGGTAAATTATAATAAACTCATTTGCTACCTCATTTCTTACTCATAAAAATAAAAAAGCCTTACTGTAAAGATTCTTAATTAAACATCTTCGGCAGTAAGGCTATCTTTTTCAAAGTCGTTTGAACGGTTTAAGCGGTTTAGACTGTTTAAACGGCTCGCAAGACCCTGTTACTTTGCGTCCCCTGATTACTCAGGGTTTGCCTTTATCGAAATGTATCTGATAGAAAGAACCTAACAAAAGAAATACCAGAACTTGGATAAAGGAACATATTTTATGTGGTTATTTCACTACGCCTTGAATCTCAATTACTTATGAACATATGAAAAAGATATAAAGAACAAGTTGGTTTTTCAAACAAAACAGAAAAGGTGTGACATGGCACACAAGTGTGACGTTACATAAGCGTGCCATGTCACGCTTTTTTGATAAGCCCTACTTCTGGATTATACAATCTGTTGCAGAGATCATACGGCAAGCATTCGATCCGTTATCCGTACCAACACCATGGTTGATATCGTGGGCAGATTCAGTTCCGGCAAGCGTGACATTTCAAGGAAACACGACACATACCTTGCAGAGGCATTCGGTAAATGAGAATTTGCTGATACATCGGCATTTTTTGCACTGCTCTACAGGGACGATGCCAATCACACAGGGATATGATCTATGCATGCCTTCCCTTCTATCACATTCACCCCTTTGTTCTCACTTAACCGCTGCAAGATTTCTCCAATCTCCTTTCTTCGCTTGCCATATACTATCCTTCACCGTTTCTTAGGTACCCATACCACATGACACTTGAACTCCCACACGGTATGTGATAAACTCTTTTTCATCTTCGCCTCCTTCTGTCATAGCGCAAATTTCAAGCACTACCATTCGCACTTTACAGGAAGAGACTTCTTTTGTAAATACTACAGCATAGCTTTTGCTATTCTCACCCGCATAGCGGCTGGTTTAGACCGTGAATCAGTATTGTGTTTTTTCGTTTTGGTTGTGACCACACAGCTTATAAGGAATGGTATAGATAAGGAGCCTTATGAATGCCTCTTGATGGAGTTTGTCTTGTGGATGACCCTCTCTGGTATAAAGACATCGTCGTATATGAGCTTCATGTACGGGCATTCTACGATAGCAATGCTGATGGGATTGGAGATTTTGAGGGGCTTATAGAGAAGCTGGATTATCTGGAGAATCTTGGCTAGATATATTAGAGAAAAGGCATGCCCTATTGGTCACAGAGTTTGATCGATATGTTGTCGAGCATCCTGAATTTACCGCAAAAATTCCACAAAATGCCCAGATTGTTTTACAAGTTGAAGGGGATGAAGAGTATAACGGGTGGAGTAGACAGTTAGCCGATAAACAGAGAGAACCTGGCCAGATAGTTGTCTATGTCAAGGTGAAGGGGTTAAAACCAGCCAAATCACGGCTCATTAAACCCGAAGTCGCTTTACCATAAATTCCCTAACAACGAGATATACGGTTGAGTAAGACGCGAGTAAAACCCAACACCAACTGTTTGGAGCATTCAAGAAATTGTTGGGTTTTGTTTCCTTTAACACTTTCTTATAATATTTTGTGTACCATATGCGCATCTATTCATTACAAGATTTTGTCAAGTATTTAGAAAAAACCGGCAACCTGGTACGGGTTAAAACCGAGGTGGATGCAAGATTGGAAGTAGTGGAAATTTCCATTCGGGCGCTCCGTGAAGGTATGCCTGCCCTCCTCTTTGAAAACGTTCGTGGTTCCCGATTCCCTTTGGCCATGAACGTCCTTGCCAGTGAAAAACGGATAGAACTGGCGCTGGGAAAACATCCCGACCAGCTTGGCAATGAGTTGATTACGTTTATGGAGGAAGCCTTACCCCCAAAACCGAAGGTGTTCCTGAAGCATCCGGGTATTTCCAAACGGCTGTTTTGCACCCTTCCGAAAACAATATCCAGGCCCCCATCTCAACAAGTGGTGAGCAATCCGGATTTACATGAGTTTCCTATTACAACGAGCTGGCCGGAGGATGGCGGACGTTTTATTACCCTGCCTCAGGTTTTTACTTACGATCCTCAAACGGGGAAACGAAATGTTGGGATGTACCGCATGCAGGTTTTTGACGAACGAACGACCGGGATGCACTGGCAGATTCAAAAGGGAGGCGGATTTCACTATCATCGCGCAAAAAAGATGGGGCGGGAGTTTCAAATTGCCGTGGCGCTGGGAACCGATCCGGCGCTCTTGCTGGCAACCGTTGCCGCATTACCAGAAGGAATTGATGAGGTTATGTTCAGTGGCTTTCTCCGCGGCAAAAGGACAAGAATGGCCAGGGGTAAAACCATTTCCCTGCTTGTGCCTGCCGATGCTGAATTTGTTCTCGAAGGAACCGTTCATTTGACGGAATTACGTATGGAAGGTCCTTTTGGCGATCATTTTGGACATTATTCTAATGCCGCCGAGTTTCCTGTCTTCCATATCAACACCATTACTCACCGTAGAAACCCTGTTTACCCGGCAACGGTTGTAGGGCGCCCGCCCATGGAGGATAAATTTTTGGGAAATGCAACCCAGCAAGTGCTGGGGCCGCTGATTCGCCTTATTCATCCGGAAATCCGTGATCTCTGGGCTTATTACGAAGCCGGGTTCCATAATCTGCTCGTGGTGTCAGTCGAAGAACGATACCGTAAAGAGGCAATGAAAACAGCCCTTTCAGTAATGGGCGAAGGGCAACTTTCTCTTACCAAATGCATTATTACCGTTTCTGAGGATGTCAATCCCCGTGATTTTCATGCAGTTCTCAGGGCGATCCGTGAAAATTTTGATCCTGCCTACGATTTTATTATGATTCCAAAGGTACCGCTGGATACCCTCGATTTTACCAGTTATAAGATGAATTTAGGAAGCAAAATGATCATTGACGCCACGAAAGGCAAATCCGGGAATAGCCTCCAGGAAGACTCGTTCAAATTCCAGGATTTTGAACGTTTATTGAAAATCGTTGACGCGAGAATAACGAACTGGAATATCATTGACGAAACGCTGTTAGTAGTCACGGTATCTGATAACGGGAAGGACATAGTTACGAAGTTGGCAAAATCTCCGGAAATTATCGGACCAAAGATCATTGCGGCAGTAAGTCCCGATGTTAATATCCATGACCTGGAGCAAACGATTTGGGGGATATTCACCAGGTTTGATGCTGAGCGGGACATTGTGTTTGCTCAGGAAAAATTAGTGGGTATCAGTCCCGTATTCAGAGGAAAAATGGGCATTGATGCCACGTGGAA
Source organism: Candidatus Brocadia sp. (assembly GCA_021463795.1). Classification (GTDB taxonomy): domain Bacteria; phylum Planctomycetota; class Brocadiia; order Brocadiales; family Brocadiaceae; genus Brocadia. The sequence goes on from JAJTXE010000002.1 coordinate 1,821,675, forward strand.
GGCGGGTTATCCTTTACCCCTTGTTATGACGGAGGAAATAGTTGAAAGGGTAAACAAGCGATGGGATACCTACTGGAAATAGTTAAAGTGCGAGTTTATATATTAAAATGCGTACCGTCACAAAAGGGCGGATTATGGGTGCGTTGACAGTTGCAGATTGCCACTTGTTTCTTTTCGGCCATTTTGAATACCTGCGGTTCAAATTCAGTTCCCTGATGTGAGCCATCACAGAATGGCTGTTTCTTCGTCTCTCCACACGTACACCAATAATATGTGCCTGGTTCCAGGGCAACAACAATAGGCATCTTTTTTTTCATGTCTTGTCCTTTTTGATATTTTTTTACTCACGAAGTCTTTAAAATATCTATTTATTGTAGCAAAAAAAGATGTTTCGTCTAGTGTCTTTATAAATAAATTTTGCCATAATTTATTTTCAATAAGCAGACAATCAAACCTCAAATTCAGCGACAATAAGGGTATGATCTGATGGTTTTTCCAATAACCTCGGGGCGATATCAATCCATGCCTTTGTTGATTTCTCTGCCAAGGGCTGAGTCGCCCAGATATGATCAACCCGCCAGCCCCTCTTCCGGGCTATTGCGTTCTTTACCCGGTAATCCCAGAAAGTGTACTGCCCAGAACCATGTTGGTGCATCCGGAAAACGTCAACAAATCCCCATTCTTTCAATTTTAAAAGAGCTGCGTGCTCGTCTGGATGGTAGCCTATGCTTCCGGGTAAATGCTCCGGATCATAAACATCTAAGGGTTCTGGCGCAACATTAAAATCTCCTAACCACAGCAATGCCTGGTCAGTGCGATAGTTTTTGTCGAAATATTCATACAGTCTTTGAAACCAATCCAATTTATAGCGAAACTGCCGCAACAGCGGATGAACCCCCTGGGGGATATAGGTATTGACGATCGAAATTTTGTGCACCGTAGCTGCAATAATGCGTGTTCCTTCAGATTCGTATTCATCAAAACCTGTCCGGATATTTTTTAAGGGAATTTTGCTGAGAATGGCCACCCCGTTGTATGACTTTTCGCCACGGAAGACCGTATAATACTTCATGTCTTCAAAAACGGCCTTCGGGAATTCGGCATCCGTTACCTTTGTTTCCTGAAGACACAGGACATCCGGCGATTCTTTTCGTATCCAGTCAGTCACAATCGATAATCTAGCCCGAATCGAATTAACATTGAAACTGGCAATTTTCATTACTGAAACAACCTGCCTTTAAAATTAATGTTTGAATTATGGCGCCACCATTATTGATCTTTAACAAGGGGCGATGATACGCAAATGAGTGTTGCGGATAATATGATCAAGATCTTTCATCCAGCTTATTTAAGGATTGAAATGGTCTTGCATGGTGTGGTTAACGGCAATGGCAGGAACGCAACCGGCAGCAGTTTTTGCAGATACCCACGTATATCATTAAATCGAAGGGTGTCTTGTAACAAATTGTTATCTTAATTAATTTTATGTAACTGAATAGCCTTTTTTCAGGCGCTTGCCTTTTACAACTCCATACATTGCGCAGGTTATTAAATAACAACTGAGCGCGGTTGATAATGCTAATTCTGGGGTAATCACAAAGAACAGGATGGCTGCTGAAAATTCCAGTACCATAAACCAAACTCCTTGTTTAATGCCGATTTTGCCGGTAATATTAAAAAACGGGATCTTGCTTACCATAAATAACCCAAGCGCAAGGGTAATAAACGGTAAAAGCGAAGCAACTATACCGGCACCAAATTTCATTTGAATAAAGTTATTCAGAATTACCAGTTGCGCAATGGTGCCACCAGAAAGGGTAGTGGGTAATCCCGCGAAAAAATGCCTGGACGTATTCGTTTCTTCGTCTTTTTGTATGTTAAACCTTGCCAGCCGAAAGGCCGCACATATCATGTAAAATAAACCAGTTCCCCACAAGAGAACAATGGGAAAATCCGTACACGTCTTAATCATGAGAATAGCAGGGGCAATACCAAATGTTGTTAAATCCGCCATTGAGTCTAGCTGCGCCCCTATCTTGCTTGAACTCTTCATCATACGTGCAAGCCTTCCATCAAAGGCGTCCAATGCCATGGCTGCAACAATTAACCATGCTGCGATTTCAAACCGATGATTTGAGGCGCACAAAATCGAAGAAAAACCGCATATAATATTTCCCATAGTAACTACGGTGGGCAACATGTCTCTTATTTTCAAGATGGGTCTCCGGGTAAAAGTATGTATCGTGGGGAAATCCCCTTTATTAGTCCAAAATGAATCTCTCTTATTCCAAAACCAGCATATTGTTTCATGAAAACATCGACATTTTGATGAAACCTTATCGTAGGCATCGTTATGAACAACTATTTGGTGATTAAAAAAACTCCTATGTCTAGGCATCGGAATAAGCAAATATAGCGCCATACACATAGAAAAAATATTTTTTTGTATTGCTGTTATAACTACCTTGCTTGATTATAGTTGGCGATATTGCGAGAGGTGGTGAGTCTCAATAATTCGTGTTAATTTAGGCAAAGCGCAGTATAATTACTGCATTTCTTAAACAGAAATACTGCGGTGTATAGTTCAAGGCAAAAACTCAAACAAAGTGTTTGTAAAAGAATGTTGTTTCTGTTATTATTTTTGTTTTATGAATGTCAGGCGAAAGGTTTGTTACATAAGCTTGTTACTATCGGCTGTCTTTTTTTCTGCCATGCTTCCTGGATGTGCTACAAGGCATTTTGGATTAAGAAATATGGCGGCTGTCTCCCGGTATTTTGATAAGGATATACCTACCGTATGGGAGGCGGTAACGCAATCTGTTGCAGGAATTCCGATTGAAACGAAAGATATGGAACAGGGCTTTTTAAAAACCGATTGGATAAAAGGCTGGTCTGCAACAAAGTCTTCCGGGTTGCTCATGGAAGGGGCGTGGCAGGAGCGATACCGGTTGTTCATCCAAGTGTCTGGTGAAAAGGACAAGACCTATGTTTCCATTCAAGCCCAGATTCAGGAAAAGGCGCCGGGTGGGAGTCGTGCATACCGGTGGAACCGTATTGCATCAGATGGCGCCATTGAGCAGGACTTCTTGAAAAGAATAGAAAATATCCTTGATTTCCAATAGCCCTTACCTATGCGGAAATTTCAAATGATAGTGCATCTCGCCGTTTTTTGCGTTTATGATATAGGAATAACAAACATACGTATCTCATAACATCCCTCATGATTTCAAAGCAAATAATTTCCACATCTATTCTGGTCTTTTCCCTGGCGGGTGTCACGATTCCTTTCATTTCAAAATCCCTCACTGCGCAAACAGAGACTGAACCAGCCGAGAATTTTCAACCCCAGACATACCTGACGGAAGAACAAGCACTTGCTCTGATTTTTCCCGGGTGTGATGAAATTACAGCCGATGAATTTATCATGTCTCCCGAAGAAAAAAACAACCTTGAAAAACGCCTGAGCAGAAGGCTCTATGAAGATGGATTTAAGGTTTATCTTGGGAAAAAGAAAGGGGTTTTTCAGGAATATGCAATTATTACAGAAGAGATTGGGAAGTTTCACCCATTTACCTTCATTGTGGGAGTAACTGCAAAAGGAAAAATCAAGGATGTTGCAATCCTTGTTTACCGGGAAAGCCGCGGCGGGGAAATTGCCAGAAAGCGCTTCCTTTACCAGTTCGTTGGTAAATCTCTGAAAAATCCTATTCGTATCAATAAAGATATCATAAACGTTACCGGCGCTACCATGTCCGTGCAATACATGTGTGCCGGCGTGAGAAAAGTGCTTGCTGTCATCGATGAATATTACCTCAGCGGGAAAAGAAATGGAGATACGATTTCACGTGCACATACGCCCGCCATATTGCCCGCAAAAGAAGAGCCGGCAAGTAAGACAAGCATATCTCAGAGCGCAAAAGCCGGGGCCGTTGACGTTCAGAAGATCACAAAGCAAGACAAAAAAGAAACTGACAATCGTGAAGGGCTGTTTTCTGATGAAAAAATAATAAAAGAAACACGCATGCTCATGGGCACTTTTGCTGAGGTGTCGGTGTATGCAAAGGATGAGAAAATTGCCGGCCAGGCCGTTAAAGGGGCATTGGATGAGATGGAACGGATGGACCGTATTATGAGCAATTACAAACAGGATAGCGAACTTTCTCTGTTGAATAAAAATGCGGCGAAATCGCCGGTTCCCTGCCAGGGAGATCTTCTTAGGGTGCTTGAGCAATCACACTATTATAGTGAACTCAGTGGTGGTGCTTTTGACATCACGGTTTCCCCTCTCGTTGCCCTGTGGGGATTTTTTCAAGGAAAAGGACATATCCCCTCCGACAAAGAGATAGAGAAGGTCTTGCCTGCCATATCCTATAAGAATATCGCGATAAACAAAAATACTGGCGCAAAGAAAACAGGCACAGTGTTTTTTAAAAATACGCAGACACAAATTGATTTGGGCGCTATTGGTAAGGGATATGCCGTTGACAAAGCGCTGGAGATTGTAAAAAAATTTGGTTTAAAGAATGCCTGCATCAATCTTGGAGGAAATATTTATGTGTCAGGCACTCCCTACGATAAAACTGCATGGAAGATTGGTGTTCAACATCCACGCAATGCGGGTGAAATCCTTGGTTATCTGGAACTCAGGGATGAGGCTACGGCTACATCGGGGGATTACGAGCGATTCTTTGAGATGAATGGGAAACGCTATGCTCATATCATAAACCCGCTTACAGGCAGGCCTGTATCCGGTACCATTGCAACGACAATTGTTGCCCCAACGGGGACAGAGGTTGATGCGCTGTCGACCAGCCTCTTTGTCCTGGGACACGAGAAAGGCCTGGAGCTTGTCAGAAAGATACCCAACGTCCATGCCATGATTATCTCTGAAGGAAACGACGGGGAAATCATGATTGAGATGACAAAGGGGTTTGCAGATAAATTCAAGAAATCCCCGGTTAAAGGAGAAGGCAATGTCAAGTGGCATGTGGTCGCTTCCCATAAGCAATAAGATTTTTTTTACCTTCTTTTTATCTATTATAACGGTTGCCCTTGGCGTTGGCTTCCTCAATTATTATGAGCGGACGGGTTTTTCTGCGCAAAAAACGATACGTTACTATTGTGGTAATGAAGAGGAAGAACTCGATGTCCCACTATCAGCTGAGGAAAATAAATTAAAGCTCGAAGAAGGGTTGTTTTTCCCAAAATCCTACCGGGAACTCCTGGAGGTGACCCATACCCATATCTTTTCAATGCCCATTGTTGTATTCATCCTTTCCCGCATTATGGCGATGACGCATACCCGCGAGGGATTAAAGGTTACGATCTACGGAGTTTCATTTGTTGGAATCCTCTTGAATCTTGCCTCGCCATGGCTTATCAGATATGCATCCCCTCATTTTGTAATTGCCTTTACGCTTTCCAACATCTTCCTTATGCTAAGCTTTGGCGCCTATATATTCATCCCTCTCTATGAGATGTGGTTTAGAACGGATCACAGCACCGCATAGTATATCGCTTCATGAAGACATCGGTATTTTCACATCTGGCAACTGCAGGCTTTAGGCCGGGCAAAACCAGAGAGATGATGTCTCCTTGACAAAGAATCTTGGTCGTTTCCATAACAGTGCACGATTTAATATTCTAAAATATACCTGTGCGTCAAGGGCAACCATGGAAGATGGACTTCGGTACGCATGTTCGACCGGACTCATAACAAGGTCTCAGTTGAACAACTCGGCGCAAAAGACAGAATCTTAAGCCACCCTGCCCCAGGCCGTGCAATGCCATAGTCTGCCATACTCAGTTTGTCGGCTATTCCACGCCGGCGGAAAGTCTGCGGCTATCTACCTCGAAAAATACGTGAAACTATGATGCCGGCCATAAAGACCAATATTAAACTGCTTAAAAATATTGACAAAAAGAATTATGACAGGTAATATCTGATGTTCTTTGTCTATTCATTAAATTAGGTTGGGTTTTAAAAGATAAAAATCTAACGGCTTTTTTACCCACCCCTAAGTCCCCTCCCAAGAGGGGACTACTCAAATTCCCCTCTTGAGAGGGGCAAGGGGTGTGTAGGGCAATAACAAAAGGTTGAAATTCCTTAGCATTCATTAGGTCTTCGGCGGCGACGGTAAGCGCTCCTCATTGGCAGGACAAGCGTCCCCGCTTGTCATTATGATGTCAACCGGGGACGGTTGACCTGCCGCAGGGGAATTACAAAGGGTTGAAATTTTTCAACAGATATTTATACTGACTTACATGCAATTTGGAACGGTCTGCATCATCGGTCCGGGACTCATTGGCGGGTCAATCGGACGGGGACTGAAAAAAAGAAATCTGGCAAAGACCATCATTGGCGTGGGTCACCGGCCTTCCTCTATCGAAGCCGCTGTTAAAATGCATGCCATTGATAAAGGGACGTTGCATGCCGGGGAGGCGGTGAAGGATGCGGATATTGTCATACTCGCTACGTCGGTAAACCAAATTATCGATACCGCAAAAAAAGTCATACCTTGCATGAAAAGTAATGCTATTCTCACTGATGTGGGCAGTACGAAACACCATATCGTTCAGCAAATCACTCAAAATATCAGGGAAGACATTGTATTTATTGGTGCGCATCCTATTGCAGGGTCAGAGCAAAGAGGCGTTGAGTTCGCCTCGCCGGATCTTTTTGTGGGCTGCAACTGCATCATAACACCTCTCAATAATGACGCAAAGGGACTGGAAACCATTTCGTCTCTGTGGCAACTTTTAGGTGCTAAAATTATCTGTTTAAGTCCGGAACAACATGATGAAATACTTGCATCCGTAAGTCACCTGCCTCATCTGATTGCTTCATGTCTGGTGAATGCAATCAAACAAGAATATCTTGTTTACGGCGCAAGCGGGTTACGGGATACGACAAGGGTCGCATCCGGGGATGCGGAGTTGTGGGCAAACATTTTTGATCATAATCGTGATGATGTTATAAAGTCCATCGACCATTTTATGGAAGAACTTGCCGACTTCAAAAACGATCTCCTGAAGAAAAACAATACTGCATTACTGGACAAGCTGCAAAAGGCAAAGGTATCACGTGACAGCGTCTTTCACAACAACGCAAAAAATCAGGAAAGAAACAAATAAATTTTAAGCCATGGTCTCCCGCTGGCGGGGGACAAGCACTGACGTACGGTGGGGTGTTTGTGCAGGAACAAGGGTTTGATGGTAATTCTAGATTCTTAGCTTAACACCAGTGCCTTGGATCCCCTTTTTCTGAGGGCGAAGGGGGTTGTAAAAAACTTGCAAAGAAAAGAAGGATTTACACGGCAGGTAAATATTCATGGGCCAAAGGCTCACAAAATGGCATGAAAATACGTCACCCGCCCATCAAGGGAGAGAAAGTCCCCTCGCCCCTTGTGG
>JAJTXE010000002.1:1829105-1835788 GCA_021463795.1 Candidatus Brocadia sp.
AGGGATATTCAAGAGTATCCGCAGCCCCCTGGTACAAAAAAGGTCTGAGGTTTGAATGTCAGCGATGCGGCAGGTGCTGTCGTGGTGAACCTGGTGTGGTATGGGTTAATAAAAGAGAAATAGAAAATATAGCCTCGTTTTTCGGTATTCCAAAGAATGCATTTGCTAAAAACTATTTAAGGATACATGAAAGACGTTTTGGCTAATATCGCAATGGTAGAATGGTTAGACGTAAATATCCATTCAGGATTAGGAAGAATCTATCGGCTGTTGGAAACAGAGCTGGTGCAACTCAATCCAGGTTGTAATCAGTGTGGAATGTGCTGTAATTTTACCACTTTTGACCATATTCTTTATGCGAGTAGTATAGAAATCAATTATATTACCCGGAACTATGAAAAATATTGTCAAAAGATAAGAGATTTACGTGAGAAATATACTATTCAATGGTGATACCTACCTTTTCTCAACCGACTTGCTGAATTCAAATCAAAGACAACAGCAGCCAGGTTGCAATCCTGGCCCACCTCGTTTTAATCTTCGAATACCAAGAGAAAAAGTTTGACTTGTTTTGTAAAAGCATTATACTTCTGATTAATAAGACTCAGTTTCAACTGATTTGGAGATATATAATTGGGGATCGTGGTTTTATTATAGGAAAAACATCTTTTTTGTAAGTTTTTGTTCATTAAAAACAAACCATAGTATTTGTTATCTTAAGAATAGGATTGATTGGATGTCTGTAGCTGATATGAATACCTATAAAATTGCCCTGGTAGGAAACCCAAATGTCGGGAAGAGCGTAATTTTTGGTTTGTTAACCGGGAAATACGTAACGGTATCAAACTATCCGGGGACAACCGTAGAGGTTACCCGCGGAGTTTGCCATGGCTTGGATGGCGGGGTTGAAGTAGTAGATACACCAGGGGCAAATAGTCTCATTCCTCTTTCTGAAGATGAGTGCGTTGCAAGGGATATGCTGCTAGAAGAGAACAACAAGCACGTTGTTCAGGTAGTGGATGCAAAGAATCTTCGGCGCGGTCTCTTGATTACCACTCAGCTTGCAGAGATGGGGCTGCCTGTTGTAATAACATTGAATATGTGGGATGAGCTCTTAGACAAGGGAATGAATATTGATGTCAATGTATTGCAGGAAAAATTGAATATTCCTGTTATAAAAACGATTGCTACTCATCGGGTAGGAATAAGTGCATTATTCAGCTCTATCCCGAATGCAAAAGTGCCGAATCTTCATATTCATTACGGTACTCTGATCGAAGAAGGTATCTCAAAGATAGAGAAGCTATTGCAAGGTAAAACGGTCGTGTATGGACGGGCATTGGCCGTAATGCTCTTATCAGGAGATAATAGCCTTGAAGAAAAATTACGTCAGGAACTTTCTGATCATGTCATTGATGAAGTTCAGAGGATTCGGGTAAACATACAGGAGCACTTTAGCAGTCCGTTGAGTTATGTGATCAACATCAAACGGGCAAATTATGTAGATGCGTTGATTGAGGGAGTAGTCTCCACCCTGAAAAAAGAAAAGGAAACTCATCCGGCGCTAAGGAAGATATTTTTTTATTTTCTTGTGCCATTGGCATCTTTTTTCATGGGATATAAACTTATGGCATTAGTATTGTATCTCATTTCATCACGACTTGCCTTCAGTAGTATGACGATGTCTGTTATCCCTTGTATCGCTGGCTGTGCATCATCTCTCTGGTTTTCATTGAACTTTTCTATAAAAGAATATAAGACGAAGAGTACCGTCACAGAGGTATTGGGGCGTATTACCATGCATCCGGTTGCGGCCTTTCCACTTTTATTTATTATTTTATGGATTGTTTATAAATTGGTAGGTGAGTTTGGGGCAGGAACTTGCGTGGATTTCTTTGAGGAAAAGATCTTCGGACGATCCTCAATGCCTTCAGGTGGCTTTGATGTAAGCCTTTATATTCCGTTCGCACAGAAGACATATGTTCTTACTCATGTAAATTTTCAGGGGTTTAATTATTATTTTGGCCTGCTTGCACAAAAAGTGGTAAATAAAGACAATATCATCTTTGAGTTGTTTTTTAATGAGCAATCCGGCTTAGTGCAAGTGGGGCTCACCTATGCAATTGCTATCGTTTTTCCTATTGTGGGCTTTTTCTTTCTGGCATTTGGTATTATGGAAGATAGCGGGTATCTCCCGCGGCTTGCTGTTATGGTGGATAAGGTATTCAAGCGCATCGGTTTGAATGGGAAGGCTGTTCTCCCAATGGTGCTGGGTTTAGGTTGTGATACCATGGCGACCCTCACCACCCGTATCCTGAATACAAAAAAGGAGAGGATTATTGCAACCCTGCTGCTGGCATTGGCCGTCCCGTGCTCTGCGCAATTGGGAGTTATTTCGAGTGTGCTGGGCAGGGTTTCGGGGATATATTTTGCCATTTACGTTGTTGTCATTTGTTCCCAGCTTCTCCTGGTTGGCTATTTATCGTCCAAGGTATTACCAGGAGCGCCCTCGGATTTTCTGATGGAGATACCTCCGTTCCGGATGCCTAAGTTATCGAATATTTTCATCAAGACCTTTTACAGAATTCATTGGTTTTTAAAGGAGGCTGTGCCCTTATTTATGCTTGGTACCCTTGCGTTGTTTGTGGCAACAAAGGCAGGGATACTCTCTTTTGTGGAAAGGATGGGGGCGCCAATTACCCGGAATTTTTTAGGATTGCCTGCAGAAACTACCCATGGGTTCATTTTGGGATTCCTGAGAAGAGATTATGGCGCTGTGAGCATCTTTAAGACATTAGAAGAAAAGGGAGGAAGCGGCGGTATCGATCCCAAGCAATTATTAGTCTCGCTTGTCGTGATTACTTTGTTTATCCCCTGTTTCGCTAATTTTCTCGTGATGATCAAAGAACAAGGAACGAAAAATGCATTCCTCATGTTTGCATTCATATTACCATATGCGGTGCTTATTGGCGGTATTTTAAGGGTCATTTTACAGCAATTTTCATGAATGCAACTGCGAGGGAAGATTATATCCATTTCGTGCGGTGTCGCGGAAGTATGTATTATCAGAGAAAAAACGGCATGTGAAAATTGCTCTGCCTGTCCAAAAAAGATAGGGATACATGATAGTATAACAGTGGCTGCGATCAATGGAGTTCAGATTGGACAGGAGGTTGTATTGCGTGATGCCCGGAATTGGTTTACAAAAAATAAAATGGTGTCTGTACTGCTTGCCTTTGTGTTAGGAATTATTTTGACCGATGCGATATCGTCTGTCGTATCATTTGGTCATTATCGTACCGAGATTGACTTGTTTAGCGGCGGTTTGATAACAATAATTATCGTATTGGTATTATGGATCAAGAGACCACGGTATCTCTTTAAGATAGCATTGGCAGAAAGGGGAAGAATTACGTATGACGGAGCCTAGTCAGGAGGAGATTCTGGAGTTAATATGGACAATAGACGAAGAAAACGGGGAGGTCGAAAGAAATTCATTAATAAAAAAAATACCCCTCCCATCAGCTGAACAGATATTGAACACCCTCATTCAAGAGGACTATGTAACCATATCAGATAATAACGTAGTGCTTACGAAAAAAGGCCTGGCAAATGCACGATTAGTAATCAGAAGACACCGGCTTGCAGAAAGGCTGTTAAACGACGTTTTAGATGTAAAAGAAGACGCCATGGATTCCAGTGCATGCAAGTTTGAACATATTCTGGATGAGGAAGTCACAACGAGTATATGCACTTTATTAGGGCATCCGGTAACCTGTCCCCATGGAAAGGCTATCCCTGCGGGAGAGTGTTGTGAAAAGGCAAGCAAAGAGATACGTCCGGTCGTAATGCCACTATCAGATCTAAAATCCGGGGATGAGGCGAAGATAGCTTATATTGTGACAAAATATCATGGACGACTCGACAGGCTTTCGTCTATGGGTTTATTGCCTGGCGTCAAAATACACCTTCACCAGCGTCAACCGACCTATGTTATTCAGATGGGCGAGACACAAATTGCCCTTGATACCGCTATTGCACGGGATATTTATGTACGTCTTATCTGATTTCCACAGGAAGATCCTTTTCTTTTTATATCCTTTTTGTGAAACAGGATACACATTTCAACAAAAAAACCCTCCCCTCATGTAATTCCTCCCATATCTGCTGTTTCAGACTGTTTTTAAGCAGTAAAGACCTGTTGAGTTTTCCTACAAAGGTACAAAAAATATACGAACCCTCTCTCTTTCCATCTGCATACAAAACTAAGGGATAAGAATTGATTATTTCCTCAATTACCTGCAGAGCGACATAGGTATACAACTGTCTGTCATTCCTGGCTTGACCCGGAATCCAGTGTTTTTCCGGATTTCCGCTTTTGTGGGAATGATCCATTGGTATCTGATGAATGACACTGCATATAGATACTTATCTCTTGAACAGGTCTTTGTGGATACCTTCTGCAACAACTTGATTTGTTAGGGTATATTATTTGCGCTTCTCGTAATAAACAATAAACAGGAATACATGAATATGAATTTTTAAGTAAGTCAGAAGGAGCTTTACGATTATGGACCCTGGTGTACTTATTGGAATGATAATTGGTGGTGCATTAATCATAGTATCTATCATATTTGAAGGTGGCGCTTCGGCAATACCGGGGTATATAAATATGCCAGCGATGATGATTACTATTGGCGGCACACTGGCAGCTACTCTTATCAGGTATCCAATTCCTATGGTAGTTGGTGCAATCGCTGTGGTAAAAAAGACGGTGTTTGTAAAGATTGGTGTGGCTGAGGAAATAATCAAACAACTGGTTGAGTATTGCAAGATTAGCCGTCGCGAAGGTCTTTTAGGGCTGGAGAAAGAAATCGAAAAGATTAAAGACGAGTTTCTGATCAAAGCAATACGGTTATTAGTTGACGGCTCTGACTCGGACACTCTCAGGGGTATTTTAGGGACAGAACTTGATAACGTTCGGCAAAGACATACGGCGGGCAAGGGGATTGTTGAGTTTGCAGGCACTATATTTCCAGCCTTTGGCATGATTGGAACCGTGCTAGGACTTATTGCAATGATGAGAAAGCTTGATGACCCATCGCATATCGGGGAAGCTATGGCTGTGGCCTTTATTGCCACCTTTTATGGTGTTACCTTTTCAAATCTCGTTTTACTGCCGCTTGGTGGCAGGTTAGACACCCTAAGCAAAAAGGAGCTTTTCTTGAAAGAAATCGTTATAGAAGGCGTAGTCTCCATTCAGAAAGGCGATTCTCCTATGATAACAGAGGACAAACTAAAATCTTTCCTGGAGCCAAAGGCCGTGAGCAAATTCTCCACTGGTTCTCATGAAAAGGAAAAATCCTAATGAGCGATGAAGGCGGTTCTTCCGGTGGACACGGTGGCCCGGTATGGCTACTTACCTATTGTGATCTCATTACGTTGCTCGTAGCCTTTTTTGTGATGATGATCAGTTTTTCTACAATTAATGTGGATAAATACAAAAAGGATATTCCGAAGATTGAGGAATCTTTTGATGCAGAGCTTTGGGTTGACCGTTTTACCGGATTTTTTGATGAAGGCCTGATGACAAAGGATGAAAGACCTTTCGCTGGAAAGGATGGAGAATTTTTGCTGGAAGGCGGTAGGACACCGTTAGGAGCTCCATCCGAAAAGGATTTAGAGATACAGAGACATTCTGAAACAGAAGATCTACCCATAGAAAATTCGGTTGATTTCGAAGAAACATATGATTACCTATCAGGCTTTGTAAAAGAGGGTGGGTTGGCAAAACATCTTGAAGTAGAAGACATCAAGATAGGGAGCAAGATAAAAATACCTGTGGACTTATGCTTTGAAAAAGGCGGGCCTGTATTTAAAAGTGAGGCGTATAAGATTCTTAATGAACTGGGTTTTGTATTACGAACGATAAGAGGTAAAATTGTAGTTAACGGCAATGAGGGAAAGGCTGCCGGGCAAGACAGGGAATTCACAGCAGCGGCTGATGTATCGTTAGACAGGGCGGCCAGGATTTGCGATTTCCTGGTAACCAAGGCAGACATAGAACCGGAAAAGATTGCGATATCAGGGTATCATAGTACAGATGCGGGAGAAGAAAATATGATTACCATTGTGATATTAAAAAAATAAATCCTACCAGTCCTTGCAGATTTGTAACTATTCAGCGAAAATATATTAGAATTTACTTGACACTCGATGCGAGAAAAGCAGGCATTCTCTTGGTTAGAGGTATATATTGCTGTAGATACAGCAGCGGTAGCCGATAGGCGGTATTTGTGCGGAGACGTGTGGGGTCTGTTCAGCAACGGAAATAGATGCCTTTGGGGTGCACGCCAGGGAGCAAGAAATGGGTGAAAAAGCCTGTGGTATAATAGCCTCAGTGGGTAATTTGTGGGCTATTGATACAGGTGTCATCCATTGACGATAGAGAATATAGACATAGATGCGACACTCAAGAAGGTAGAGAAGCTGCTTTCAGAGGAGAAAGGGCTGTCACCGGCGATGAGGTCAATGGTAGAGTTGTTGGTGTTAGTGATAACTCTACTGATGGGACGTCTGAACCGGAACAGTCGCAACAGCAGCAAGCCGCCCTCAAGCGATCCGAATCGCAAGAGAGAAAGCAAGGCGAAGGGGGAGAGGAAGGCAGGGGGGCAAGGGGGTCA
>JAJTXE010000002.1:1835809-1864576 GCA_021463795.1 Candidatus Brocadia sp.
CTATCGCTGTGTATTGGGTGGCGGCATCAATAAGCTCAACGGCTGTGCTCCGTCTAAATGAAACAACCTCCACCCGGCAACCATGTGCTTTTAGCATTTCTACAAGGGGCGCAAAATCACCGTCACCGCTTACTAATACAACGGTGTCTAACTTTGGAGCTATTGCAATTGAGTCAATCGCAATACCCATGTCCCAGTCCCCTTTTGCCGTTCCATCGGGTCTTAGCCGAAGTTCCTTCGATTTGATTTCGTATCCTAATCGGCTTAATGCATCGGTAAAGCTTGATTGATCCACATCAGGTTTTTGCACCACATACGCAATTGCACGAATAAGATTTCTATCACCTACAATTTCTAATAAAAGCTTACTGTAATCGATCTTTGATTGGTGCAACGCCTTTGCTGAATAAAACATATTTTGGACATCAACAAATATTCCAATCCTTTGCTGAGATCCTTTGATTCGTCCACCTACCATGTATATCTTCCTTTCTCATAAATACTTAATACTTGAAGAATACATAATAAATAATATCAGTACCTAACTCATAAAAAATGTTGAATATAGCAGACAACAATACAAACTAGGTAGGTTAAGTAAAAATACCCTGTCACTTCAAAGAACGAAAGATAGGCATGACAAATATCGTCATAACATACCTTTTTACAAAATATTATGGCAACTATGACACAAATTAACCATTATTTTAACAACCTTTTATTCACAGTCAATCAAAAAACTGAAATAAGTTAATTTCATTGACTCTTGCGGGAAATTTTGATAAATTTACGGATCAGTGAATAAATATAAATGCTTTGTTGGCAATAACTAAAAATAAAAAGAAGAAAGCACAGGAATTGGCTGAGATTTGCTATGGATATAGCCCAATTACGGAAGGAAATTGATGGTTTGGATTCAAAAATCGTAGAACTCCTCAATGAAAGAGCCAAAATCGTTTTAAAGATCGGTGAAATAAAAAAACAAAACCATGCTCAGGTATATGTTCCAAACCGGGAACGAGAAGTTTACTCGCGGATCACATCGCAAAACAAGGGCCCTTTAACGAATGATTGCTTAACCGCAATTTATCGCGAGTTAATGGCTGGCTCCCTGGTACTGGAAAAGGCCATAAAAGTATCGTATCTTGGACCTGAGGGTACGTTTAGTTATTATGCTGCCAGACAAAAGTTCGGCTCGTCCGTGGAGTACGTTCCACTCAGGGGTATCGATGATGTTTTCCGTGATATAGCAAATGGGAGAAGTGATTATGGGATTGTGCCGGTTGAAAATTCTACCGAGGGCGGCATCCGGGAGACATTAAACCTGTTTGTAGAGTTTGATGTGAAGGTATGCGCAGAGATCATCTTTCCCATTCATCATAATTTAATGGCAAATTGCAAAAAAGAAGAGATTAAAAAAGTTTATTCCAAATTACAGATTTTATCTCAATGCAGAAATTGGTTGGCATGCAATCTTCCCCACGCAGAATTGATAGAAGTCAGTAGCAGCGCTGAGGCCGCCCGTATTTTTGAAAAAACATCACAGCCTGCGGCAGAAGGGCAATATTGCGCAATAATCGCTAATGCTGAAATAGCACAACAGTATGGACTCAACATCCTGTTCCGCAACATTGAAGACAATTCAAATAATGTAACAAGGTTTTTTGTCCTAAGCAAAGAATACGGTGCGCCGGGCGAAAAGGACAGGACTGCGGTGATGTGCTATACCAAAAATCGTCCCGGGGCATTACTGGAAATACTAGAACCTTTTAGAACCTATAATATCAATCTTACCAATATTGAATCATTACCCACGAGAAAAAAGGCGTGGGAATATTGTTTTTACCTTGATTTTGAAGGCCATGTAGCAAACGCCTCCGTCCAAAAGGCGCTTGAAGAAGTTTTCAAAAAGTGTTCAGATATGAAGATATTGGGATCATTCCCAAAGTGTGATTGAGGAGATGACCGCCTGAGACCATGATAAAGAAACCTTTCGTGATGGGAAATTGGAAGATGAATCTTACCCTTAATCAAGGAAGGGAATATGCCGGGGTTTTGAAAAACAGATTGCAGGGGCGGAGTGAGATACGCTGTGGAATATGTCCTCCTTTTGTCTTTCTGCAGGAGATTTGCGAGATACTGAAAGGTTCCTCTGTCTGCGTAGCTGCACAGAATATTCACTGTGAAAAAAGCGGGGCGTATACGGGCGAGGTTTCAGCTCTGATGGTAAAAGAAGCCGGTTGTACGCACGTGTTAATAGGTCATTCTGAGCGGAGGCATATTTTCCATGAATCCGATGCCTTTATTAATGCCAAAATAAAGGCGGCTTTATCGGTAAATTTACTACCAATTTTTTGTATCGGAGAAACATTAGAGGAGAGGGAGGCAGGAAGAACAGAAGAGGTAATTCAAAATCAGTTAAAGGGAGGATTGCGTGACATCCGTGCCGATCAACTCAAGGAACTTGTGATTGCTTATGAGCCGGTATGGGCCATCGGTACGGGGAAGACCGCTTTCCCTGAGCAGGCAAATGAAGTTCACGGATTTATCAGAAATATCGTTGCCGGGGAATACACTGGAAATCTTGCCCGGAACTTATACCTCTTGTACGGCGGGAGCGTGAAAGCAGAGAATGCAAAAGAGCTCATGACCCAGCCAGAGATTAACGGGCTTCTGGTGGGTGGCGCAAGTATTCAGTTTGAATCGTTTTTTAAAATTATTGAGGCAGTCTCACAGGATTAATTTTTTTTTATCGTTTTTTCATAATTGGAGAATTACATGGTAAAGGCGGAAAAGGCATTTAAATGGGGAATTGCAATTATTGTTATCTTTGGAATATTAAATGCATTCTATTTTTTAAATTTAATTATTGCATTCAAGATTGTGTTGCCGATTTTATGCGTGTTTATGATCGGGTCTATTTTATTACAATCAGGAAAAGGGGGAGGACTGGCGGCGATTGGTGGTTTGGGAGATCAATCTGCCTTTGGTACGAGAACAAGCACCTTTTTGACGAAAGTTACCTATCTGATAGGCGCCGCATTTATTGTTGCCACCGTCTTTTTGTTTAAGTTGTCCATTGCTACCCACATGATGCATACGATGGTTACTCAGGAAATTCCTGGAGCGCAGCATACGCATAATCATCCCGTGCCTGAAGCGCAGCATGTACACGATGAAAACTGTGCTCATTCAGAGGAAAAAGCGGGTAGCCCAGCCAATATTGGAATGCAGGCAATTGAAGAAAAACCTTTACACAGCACGGTACAGGAAAATCACCATCAAACAGACGCCAAGGAAGAAGTTCCTCAGGAGAAGACAATGGGTATGAACCCTGCTCGGGAAGAAAAAAAGGCATCAGAGGGCACGAAATAGTCCTTCAGCGAAGTGGATAAAGAAGCGGGTAGAAATTGAGATAAATATTTGGACTACGCAAGGATTTGGTGACTTTGATGCTCAAGAGCATGACGGGATTTGGTATTGCAGAATATAAGGATACAGAACGTTCGCTTCGTGTGGAATTGCGTTCGGTAAATAACCGGTTCCTGAAGATAGACTCACGACTACCTGACATATTGCAGGCATTTGAGAGCAAGATTGAGCGCTCCGTTCGGGAAAAGATCAATCGGGGTACCGTCCTGCTCAATATAAATTATCAATCGCTTCTGCAGGAGTCTGAGTATGCTTTGAATTCGGGCAGGTTAAAAGAATATTATCGCCTGTTAAGCGATGTGAAAAAAGAGATCGGCTCACGGGAGAAAATATCGGTCAATACCTTAACCATGCTTCCCGGGGTGCTGCAAAAAAGCAAAAATAACCATGAGAATGCCGACGTCCTGCTATCCCTATCTATTTCTCTGGTAGACGAAGCCCTTACGAAGATGCTGCAGATGAGAGAGATAGAAGGTAAACATCTTGCAGAGGATATTGAACAGAGAAAAACAGGCATCATTGCAATGCTTGATAAAATTGAAATGCGGGCGCCTGTGGTAGTCCAGGAATATAGCAAGCGGTTGCAAGGCAGAATTGCCACACTCTTGGCTGGAACGAATATAGAACTGGCCGACAGCAACCTCTGTCGTGAAATTGCCCTCTTTGCAGAACGGTGCGATATTAGTGAAGAGATAAGTCGCCTGAAGAGCCACTTGTATCAACTGCAGGAAACGATCAACCTGAACGAGCCCGTAGGGAGAAAACTCGATTTTATTGTTCAAGAGATGTTCCGTGAAACGAATACCATGTGCTCAAAGGCAAATGATAGTGTCATGTTGAAGGATTTGGTAGAGGTAAAAACGGAGATCGAAAAAATTCGGGAGCAGATATTTAATATTGAATAGATGGTATGAAATGCTTCGTTTTTTAGAGTGCCTGGCGCTATGGGAAAGTTGGTGATTATTTCAGGACCGTCTGGATCGGGTAAGACAACGGTGTGTCATCTGCTCGCAAAAGATCCGTGTGTCAGGAAGTCAATATCGGTTACGACTCGCTTACCCAGGTACAATGAAAAAAATGGAGAAGCATACCATTTTGTATCAAAAGACGCATTCGAGGAAATGATACGGAATGGTGAATTGGCAGAACATGCGGAATACTGTGGGCATTCTTATGGGACACCGGTAAAGGCACTGAAAGAGGCGCTTGAGAAAGAAGGTTTCTATTTACTCGAAATTGAGGTGCAGGGGGCATTGCACATTATGGAAAAGTTCCCGGAGACCATATCGATATTTTTACTGCCGCCTGACAAAAAAACACTGGGCCAGCGCCTGACGCAGAGAAATACCAACAGAGAACAGGATATGGAACTTCGCTTAAAAATTGCTGATAAAGAATTGGAATATAAAGACCGGTACAACTACTGTGTCGTGAATGATGATTTAGCGGTAACAATAAATACGATCCGTAAAATACTCAATCTGGCGTGATCATGTCCTACCATATTGTCCTGGGAGTTACGGGAAGCATTGCTGCGTATAAGGCTGTTGAGCTTGTCTCGTATCTGACGAAACAAGGAAACCGGGTTATGGTGATCATGACATCCTCAGCCCAGCGTTTTGTTAATCCCGTAACGTTCCGTTCCATTTCCCATAATCGAGTCGTGACAGATATCTTTGTTGATAATGAGAATTACGACCCGAATCATGTGTCTCTGGCTGAACGAGCCGATTTGCTGGTAATTGCACCCGCCACCGCTAATTTTATCGGCAAGGTTGCATCAGGTATTGCAGATGACGCATTGACCTGTACGGTTATGGCGGCACGATCGCCGGTTGTTATCGCCCCGGCAATGAATGATAGCATGTATGTGAACCCCATCGTACAGGAGAATATACAGAAGCTGGTACATCATGGGTACCGGATTATTGAGCCTGAAGAGGGCCGGTTGTGTACAGGGCGTACTGGAAAAGGAAGATTGGCAGCCATTGAGAAGATTGTAGCAGTAATTGAGGAAGAGCTGAACAAGGTGAGGAACCGGTGAATACGTTGAAAATAAAGGTAATGAGAAAGCAGGGATGTAAGGATTTGCCGCTGCCCCAGTACATGAGTGAAGCTGCAAGTGGTATGGATTTATATGCGGCTGTGGATGCGTCGGTTTTAATAGAGCGAGGTGAAATTAAGCTGGTGCCTACCGGTATCCATATTGAGGTGCCGCGGGGATATGAGGCGCAGGTGAGGCCGAGAAGCGGCCTGGCGCTGAAACACGGGCTGACGCTCGTAAACACTCCGGGCACCATTGATAGCGACTATCGTGGAGAAATCGGGATCATCCTCTGCAATCTCGGGAAAGAGAAGTTTACCGTTGCACGGGGGATGCGGATCGCGCAACTGGTAATCCAGCCGGTAACCAGGGCAGAATTAGTCGAGGTTGAGAGGCTGGAAGAATCTCCTCGCGGGACAGGTGGTTTTGGTCATACCGGACATTAAATTGACATTGAATTTTTTTCCCGTTCTCAGAAGGAATCATATGGATAATAAACGTTTTTTCCGTGGTATTGGCTCGGTTATCCTTATAGCCTTCGCCTTATTCTTCTTGTTAAGCTTCCTCAGCTATTCCTCCAACGATCCGCCTTTTGCAGATTATCCGGTCAATAATCCGGTGCATAACATGTGCGGACCCGCAGGTGCTCAGGTTGCCGGATATGCCTTGGCCGGCATGGGGAGAACGTCCTATCTGATCGTTATCCTGCTCGGTTGGATGGGGACACAATTTCTTTACAAGGAGAGGATCGAATATCTGTGGGTAAGGGCGATAGGAGCGGTTCTCCTGTTGTTTTCCCTTGCCTCTCTGTTAACCATGGGGTGTTATCTATTAAAAAAGGATTTTTTGTCTGTTAACGTCGGAGGGATTTTTGGGATTGTGACGGTCTCGAGGTTATACGAGTATTTCAGTTTATCAGGTACCCTCATTGTTTTGGGATTAGGGCTTGTTCTTTCCGTTATGCTCTTGTTCAATGCTACGCCCATTTCACCATGGATAAAAGGGGTGGAGAGGAAAACAAAAGAAGAACGATTGCCTCCTGTGCGTAATTCTGAAGCGCAAAATCCTGGTCCTCTTCGCCGTCTGAAAGAGAAGGTATCTGCTTATGCAGGTATTACAACTGACGATACTCAGGAAAACGATACCAGCCCTGCAGCTCATGCCGTGGAAATAAAAAACGACCGGTATGCACTCAGGGGCAGGTTCGGAAAAAACCGGGAAACGCCTGATGATAAACCATCTTTGGATGGGGAGAAAAGAGCGATTGAGAAAGAGGATGAAGAGGATGAAGACAGGTACGATACGGTGCCTGTCGAAAAAAAAGAAAACGCTTATAAACTGCCTCCACCGGATCTCCTGGAGAAACCGGACACCAGAGAACATGGAGATGATTGGGATAAGATTACGCAACGTGCCCAGGTTTTAAAAAATACCCTTGAACAGTTTAATGTAAAATCAGAGGTCGTAGAAATTGAAAGAGGCCCTGTGATCACCATGTATGAAGTAGAATTGGCGCCGGGGACAAAGGTTGGTAAGGTTGTGAGCCTTTCCGATGATCTGGCCATTGCCTTAAAGGCACCCAGTGTGAGAGTGGTTGCGCCATTAATGGGGAAATCTTCAATTGGTATTGAAGTCCCCAATATCCAGAGAGAAATGGTGATGTTACGGGAGTTGCTCGACGCATCTGAAGAAGTCAGAAAAAAGATGTCTATTCCTCTTTTGATCGGCAAGGATGTTGCCGGGAATCCTGTCATATCAGATTTGGCGTCGATGCCCCACCTGCTGATTGCAGGCACAACGGGTTCCGGAAAATCGGTTTGTTTGAATTCGGTGATATTGAGCATCCTCTTTCTGCGTCACCCTCATCAGGTGCAGCTCCTGCTGGTCGACCCGAAAATGGTTGAATTTTCATTATTTCGGGAAATTCCGCATCTAATCAGCCCTGTCGTGACAGATATGAAAAAAGCATCAGCCGTACTGGAATGGGCAGTAAATAAAATGGAGGAACGGTACGCCCTGCTTGCCAGTGTTGGGGTAAAACATATTAACGGTTATAACAGACTCGGTATGTCAGAAATCAGGAAACGGTTAAATCCGGAAGGAGATGTTAATCTTGAAGGGGTGCCGTTTCATCTTCCTCACGTTGTTATTGTCGTGGATGAATTGGCCGATCTGATGATGGTGGCATCAAAAGAGGTTGAGGGATCGGTAATTCGCCTGTCACAAAAATCGCGCGCCGTGGGTATCCACCTCATCCTGGCAACACAACGGCCGTCGGTTGACGTGATTACCGGGCTCATTAAATCAAACTTACCCTCCCGGATATCGTTTTACGTTGCTTCAAAGGTGGATTCAAGGACAATTCTTGACCAAAACGGGGCAGAAAAACTCCTGGGAAGCGGAGATATGCTGTTCTTGCCTCCGGGAACTTCAAAACTGGTGCGCGTCCAGGGGGCTTATGTAAGCGACGAAGAGGTAAAGAACGTCGTTGAATATCTCAGGACATGCGCAACACCACAGTTTAGCCCGGAATTAAAGTGCTGGAAAGGCGCATCGGATAAAGACAACAGCGCCAGGGACGACCTGTATCCTGAAGCGGTAAGGATTATCCTCGAGTCGCAAAGGGGATCTGTTTCACTCTTGCAGAGACGGCTGGAGATTGGATATTCACGGGCTGCAAAACTCATTGACCTGATGGCAGAAGACGGGATTGTGGGCGAATACAAGGGTAGTCAGGCCAGAGAGGTATTTCTGACACTGGAAGAATGGGATGCCCAAACGGCAAGAATGAATCAGGAAGAGATGGATAATGTGTAAAATATTTCATTACCAGAGGCTCTCCTGGACAAACGAGTTTATGTGTACCGGTGATTTTTGGGTGAAACGGTCGGGAGTATTTTTACCGTGAAATCAAAAAAGGTTGCCTTGATCAATTTGGGATGTTCAAAAAACCTGGTGGATGCTGAGGAGATCCTTGGCAGGGTAGCGGAGACGGGGAGTACGATTTGTCAGTATCCTGAGGATGCTGAGGTATTGATCATAAACACCTGCGGTTTTGTCGATGATTCGAAGAAGGAGTCTATTGATGCGATCTTCAGGATGGCGCAACTGAAAGAGGATGCCCGGTGCAAAAAACTCATTGTAACGGGCTGTCTTGCCCAGCGGTATCCGAATGAACTGCAGAAAGAAATTCCCGAGATCGACCATGTGGTTGGTTTAAAGGATTTTGATACCCTGACCAGCTTGTCCGGCTCTGGTTCTATAAAGAAAAATGAATCATCGGCATCGTGCAGCGATGATTGGCGTAACCGCATCCGGTTGACTCCAAAACATTATGCCTATCTCAGGATTTCTGATGGGTGCGATAACCGTTGTACGTATTGTGCCATCCCCGGTATACGCGGAAGGTTTCACAGCAGGACGATAGAGAATGTCCTGGAAGAGGCGCAACAGATGGCATGCGAAGGGGTAAAGGAAATTAATGTTATCTCACAGGATACTACCTCATACGGCATTGACTTGTATGGCAAACAGCGGTTGCATCTACTATTAGAGAAACTTTCCCGGGTAAAAGGTATCGAATGGATACGGGTACTCTATACCCATCCGAGACATTTTTATCCGGAGCTTATTTCTGTTATAGGCCGGTGTGATACGATCTGCAAATATATCGATCTCCCGATTCAGCATATTCATGACACAATTCTCAGAGAAATGGGAAGGGGCGTGACGCATTCACAGATCGAGGGCCTGATCGATGAACTCCGAAGTCATATACCGAAACTATTTTTAAGAACCTCCGTGATTGTGGGATTTCCGGGTGAAACCACGGAACATTTTGCCGTGCTTTTAGATTTTGTCAAACGTATCCAATTTGAACGACTGGGGGTATTTACGTATTCCAGAGAGGAAGGGACGCCGGCTGCATCGCTGAAAAAGCAGATACCAAAAGAAGTGAAGGAACAGCGGTTAAAAGAAATCATGCTTGCACAACAAAAAATTGTCTTGCAAAAGCATAAAAATCTGGTGAAAAGCACCATCTCTGTTATTGTGGATGAGAAAGATAAGACGGGCAAAGCATGGTTAGGCAGGACTTACGGGGATGCGCCTGATGTGGATAGCAAGGCGATTATCCGGGAAAATCATTTGAAACCGGGTGACATTAAAAACATGATAATTACCGGCACCGCAGGATACGATCTGGTAGGAAAGATAGAAATCTGACTTGTTAAACCTGTCATAACGAGCAGGAGAAGTCAAAGGGAACCAGTAAGCAATAGTCGGTAATGGTGTTTACTGGCTCCGCATACTGGACTCCATATTATTTGGTTATTCTTCGTGTTTTTACGTCCTGGTAACGAACAAGCCAGGATACATTGTAAAAGAGGACTACATGGGATTATTCGATTATTCAAAATGCACAGCATTTAATCTTCCCAATCGGCTAACCATCCTAAGGTTGTTGCTTGCCATTGTGTTTTTCATATTCCTGTCATACCGTTATTACAATGTAGCCCTTGGTGCGTTTTTATTTGCCTGGCTGACTGACTGGCTGGATGGTTATTTAGCCCGGAAAAAAGGACTCCTTACGGATTTCGGACGTATTGCGGACCCCTTTGTCGATAAGATCATTGTCTGTGGTGGATTTATCTTACTCATACAGCATGCCCATGATATCATACCGCCATGGATGGTAGTGGTAATTGTAGCGAGAGAATTTTTGGTGAATAGTCTCAGAAGTTATTCAGAATCGAGAGGGATTGAATTCGGAGCAACCATCTGGGGGAAGGCAAAGATGTTTGTTCAGTCGCTTACTATTAGCTTCATCCTGCTCTTCTTCGCGCACCTCAAAGATCTTACCGTCGTCAAACAGGGGATCATTTTTATGCTATGGCTTACCGTAGGTATTACGTTAGTTTCGGGGATTAAATACCTGTTAAAAGCAGGCCCTGCAATCTTAGCGAAGTAGCAGCTTGGACACTGTGTATCGAATCATGGTGTAAGAAGCTTAACAATCGTAACGGATGAATGAGCCTAATTAAGCCTTTGGCTACTACCCCTCTGTTTCCCCCAGTTTACGGGGGGAATTGAAATTTTTATACTTTTAAAATACGTCATGGAATTAAATCATATCGGTATCACGAATAAAAGCGAAGAACAGGCGATACAGTTTTATCATGATTTTTTAGGTCTTGAAAAAACACGAGAAATTATCCTTGCCGCGGAACTTTCGGCGCAATTGTTTTCTCTTTCTCAAGAGATCAAGGTATTAGTTTTTGAAAAGCCCGGAATAAAGGTTGAGGTGTTCATCTCTGATTTTCAACATGCCAACCCCAATTTCACCCATTTCAGTATCCTGCTGGACAATTTTGCAGAAGTGATGGAAAAAGCCCGACGGTCAAACGTGGATATTATCGTGGGCAGCTATAAAGATAAGACGGTGTACTTCCTCAAAGATTTTTGCGGTAACCTGATTGAAATAAAGCAAAAAACGTAAGAGCGTTTCTCAGGATTTGATTATTTGGCAAAAGCAGATCATTTTGCTTGCCTGTTTACCAGCTCAATGCGTCATTTTCCAGAATGTTCTGATGCGTCGTGTTGCTTCAATTTGTTTAAAACGATTTCTGCCGGAGTTAAATATTTTTTCTTATTATTACACGCCTTACAACACGGGACGATATTCGCCTTGATACTTCTGCCTCCCCTCGATAGAGGTACCACATGGTCCATGGTAAGTTCACCGGGGAGACATTTTGCCTGACAATAATAGCATAGCCCTTGGGAAATTTTATTCTTCCACCACTGAGATTTTTTCACCTCCCGTGCCCTCAGCTTTTCCCTGGCAATATGTTTTTGGTCTTTTTCTATATGAATCCATTCAGACACAGCTATTTCCCTCTTTTTAAAACAGCTTCATTCACGAACTATGGCTAATGATTATCAAAGTATTGTAGATTATTTTACCGAAAAAGGAAAGGGTTAACAAAAACACTATCTATCCGGTGATCAAAGAAAAACAATTATGGATAGACACTCTGACAAACAAAACATCAGTTTGTATTGTCTGTTTGCCGAAAACAGTTTGTTGTGGGGTATGAATCAAAGTCCTTTCTGCGTGCCAGAAAAAAGAACGATATGTTTCCTAATAAAGAGTATCTTTTAAAACTCGTACAAATGCGCATGCCGTTTGGCAAATACCAAGGACGACTACTGATTGATTTGCCTGAGTCGTATATTGTGTGGTTTGCACAACAGGGATTCCCAAAAGGTGAATTAGGTAATATGCTTGAGTGTGTCTATGAAATTAGGCTGAACGGACTGGAATACCTCTTGAATCCACTGCGCTAATTCAATCGTATAGGATATTTTACTTATGCAAAATATGACTAAGCGATGCCTTCCAAATGACACCCAGCCTGTGCATCACATGAGTGTAGATACCGATAATTGTCCGACTCATTGTAGAGGCTAGATCTTACGGCATGTTTTTCTGATAGTGAAAATATCTTGCACTGAAAAATAAGATTGTTGATAAATTTCCAAAATAACCTATAATGAAAATGTACATTAAATATCATCTGATGGTAAAGAAGAAATGGAACATAGAAATCAATGTGAGTAAATTCCTGATTGATATTCCGCTTCCCTATACAAATCAAATCTACAATACAATCCGGTTCTGCCTCCTGCTTTACAGGAATAAGCTTTAATAATCCAGGGCTATACCATTATATGGTCTTGAATAACGCCCCGGTAAAGGACAACCTTTCAGTTTCAATTGATACCCATGAGGAATAGATGATCTGAGAAAGGTAATTGTATAAACCGTCTATTATCGATTTATATTTTTTTGTGCTTTTAGTCACAGGAAAGAAAGATAAGAACATATGAAATTTAGTGAACTTGACATGCCCTCAAATATCCTCAAAGCGCTTGAGAAGATGGGATATGATGAAATGACTCCTATTCAGGAGGCGACGTATCCGGTAATTTTCTCAGGGCAGGATCTTTGTGCTCTCGCTGAGACCGGGTCGGGGAAAACTGCCGCCTGTGCAGTCCCGCTTATTCAGAAGGTCAACCCAGCCCTTAATGCCATTCAGGGACTTGTGCTCGTCCCGACGCGTGAATTGTGTATGCAGTACGTGGCAGAGATAGAGAAGATCGCGGTGCAGACTGCCGTGATTCCTTATGCGGTGTATGGTGGTTTTGACAAACAGACACAGATTGCCCGGATTAAACAGGGGGTGCATATTTTGGTCGCGACACCAGGGCGGCTCATTGACCTTTTGTACGATGGGATACTTTCGTTTGTGCAGGTAAAATGTGTCATCCTTGATGAGGCGGATGAACTGTTAAAGGTGGGATTTCTCGAAGATATTGAATTTATTATGTCGTGTATCCTGCATGAACATCAGACGCTCCTTTTCTCCGCAACGATGCCTGATGATATCAAAAAGCTCGCGCATGACTGTTTGCGTAACCCCAGACACATCTCTTTTATTACAAAGAGGGCTGCGCCGGAAAGCATTGAGCATTATTTCGCCTATTCCCACCCAAAACACAAGCATTCAGCACTCATCAAATATCTGGGAGGAGAAGATGTAAATCAGGCGCTCATCTTTTGCAATGCCCGGCACATAGTTGATGCGTTATTCCATTCCATCAGGAAAGATTTTCAAGATATTGATTTTATGCACGCGGGACTTGGCCAGGATACGCGTTCCTCGATTATCAGGAAATTCAGGAGTCAAAAGCTCCGCTATCTTATTGCAAGCGATGTTGCCGGGAGAGGACTTGATTTCTCGCATGTCTCGCATGTGATTAATTGGGATTTTCCGAGAGACGGAGAGCAGTATACCCATCGTACCGGACGTACTGGTCGTATGGGGCGAAAGGGGAAGGCTTTTACCTTTGTATCCAAACACGATCTTTCACCTCTTCGCAAACTGATTCGCAGTAAAAAAATTACGCCCTGTTGGGTCGGGAAAGACCCTCTTTAAGAAATAATGAGGAACACTATTAGAAGAAAGGCAAGTATGCCTTACTATATATCTGCGCATAATTAAAATGACACATCAATTTCTGAGCCCATATATGACTCTGTTGATTAAGTCCTTTGCAAACCAAATTGGTATACCATATACAATCTCATATTGCCAGTATTATACTATATATGGCATAAAGCAGCAAAGCCTCGACTAAATCCCCCTTAGCAAAGGGGGCGAAGGGGGTTGTAAATAAACTTGCCAAAGAGAGAAGATTTCACAAGGTAATACTATAGCATAGTGTCGAAATGAGAGTTAATCAACAGAGTCATATATTTGCATCGGGTATACCCCGTAGTGACCCGCTCTCTCGTTCGCCGTCTTCTCACCCTTTATCGCTTCTATTGCCACTCTCGCCTCAAATTCCTCAGCATATTGCTTCTTTTCCATCTCTTATTTTCCACCCCTCTTCATAGTCTTTTTTTCTCCATGCCCGCCTGAAGGCATGCCCGGTTTTCTATCTTACATACTGTCCAGTTATTGGGGTACATTATATATTCTTCCAACAAGGCTTCACCTTAATTGCGGGATTTAGGTATTATTTTTTATTTGACATTAAACCTTATACAATATTATATTATAAATATTAGGTGCATCTCGATAAAGGCAAACCCTGAACAATCAGGGGGCGCAAAGTAAAGGGTCTTAATTTTACAAGGAAGTAAGGACAAGGAAAGACAGCCTTACTGCCGAAGATGTTTATAATATTAAATATCTTTGCAGTAAGGCTTTTTTATTTACGATCTTCCTATGAAAGAAAACCCGTTAGTTTCAGTTATTATCCCTTCGTATAATTCCAGTCAATACCTCTTTCAATGTTTGGACGCCATCAAATCATAGGAATATGCTAATTATGAAATAATTGTTGTTGACGATGCATCTATTGATAAAAGCCCGGAAATTGCAAGGCAAGCTAGAACGCGTCTTATTCAAATGGATAGACAATCAGGACCAGGGGCAGCACAGAATACTGGAGTTCAACGTGCATACAGATATTATTTACCGTGCTATTCCCCGGGTGAATCTCATTATTGAATCAGAAGAGATACTCGAAGGATTTAATTTATTACTATAAATATTCTCTTGTTGAATAGTCCATTATACCGTTTTATCTTTAGTCTGAAGGGTTTCAGATTTTTAAGGAAGAAATTATGATTGCGGTACTCAGTAACCTTGATACAATGTAAGGCAAAACAGTATTTAAATCTATTACCGCAATTTGTCATTTACATAGGTATCCTATGGAACGTACTAACCAGAATGATGTTACTACTCAAATAGCTTATTATCCTATGGTGCTTTTGGTCATTGTTAACTGGAACGGTAAGCAGGATTTATTGGAATGCCTTACTTCGATATATAAATTACAATACCCCAGAGACAACTATAAGGTGCTTGTCGTAGATAATGCATCGAAAGACGGATCACAGGAAGCTGTTTCCAGGTACTATCCAGAGGTTTGTATCCTCAAGAACAAAGAAAATCTTGGTTATGTAAAAGCGGTAAACCAGGGTATTACGTATGGCCTGCATAAAGACATGGATTACATTTGGATTTTTAATAATGATGTCGTAGTAGAAGAGAATTCACTAAAAAGACTCGTGGAAGTTGGTCAACATGATAAAAACAATGGTATCATTGCTCCGGTCATATATTCTTATAGTAATCCTGAACGCATCGATAATATTGGTTATAAGATAAATTATTGGACCGGTAGACTGAAAAAAATGAAATATGGTCGAGATGTTTTTTGTAATACCAAAGAAGAAATAGCCAGTGTTGATTCCATACTGGGATGTTCAAATTTGGTAAAGGCGTCTGTTTTCAAAAAAATTGGTATGTATCAAACAATTTATGAACTCTATTTTGAAGAAACAGATTTTAATGTACGGGCCAAAAAAACTAATTTTAGGGTTGTTGTTGTAAAAGGAGCCAAGGTGTGGCACAAAAATGCCTCTACTATGAATAAATTCATCTTCCGCAGGGCTTATCTCCTTTTAAGGAATCTTTTTTTCTTCGAACTATTCAACGCCCGATTCATACATTTACTGGTCTTTGTTCCATATTTTTTTATTGTCCATATTCCTTATTTCTTTCTACGTGGAAGTATCTACGGTCTTACCGTCACATTAATGGAAAGAAGAAAGAGGCGTTCTTCTTCTGTGATCCCGATGTTACAAGGACAAACTCCAGAGATGGATACTTCAAAATGTGAAGAAAATTAATTTGTAACACTTTAGCTTTTTGAAAATTAGCCCCGTAGGGGTGAAATGTTTATAGAAAAATGTGCTATACAAACCCTTAGCTCCATCGGAGCGGCATAATGGCTTGTCTATAAACATATCGCTCCTGACGGAGCTTTTCACGGTATTTTTTCAAAAAACTAAACAATTACATTAATCTTAATTTTTTTATAGATTTACCATTAAGCAAGAAGCATGGCAACTTTTTATCAAAAGATAAATCTTTTCCGAGGATTAATGAGCGGTGATACTGCGTATACAGGGCCATTTCATGTAAACATCGATTTAACCAGCAATTGTAATCTTCATTGTCCAGGCTGCCAGTATCATTCACCTTATATAAACATTCCATCTCAGGGTAATCAAACAACAAAAGACATCCCTCTTGATTTTTTTAAGAGGCTCTGCAGAGAGCTGAAACAAATGGGTACAAATAGTATCCTCCTTATGGGCGAGGGTGAACCGTTCCTTCACCCTCGCCTTTATGACATCATTTATGCTGCCAAAGAGACGGGAAGCAAGGTTACCTTGCTGACCAATGGTACCCTATTGAACGAAAACACACCCCATTCTCTCATAAATTCAGGATTAGATATACTGCGGGTGAGCCTTTGGTCCACCTCCCGGGAAGAATATGAACAAACGTACCCTCAATCGAACCCCAATAATTTTAATAAGATCATTGATGGAATGAAATTTCTGTCACAATTCAAAGGAAAACAAAAGATAAAATCCCCGTCACTCATAGTGCACTACCCTATTAACCGGTATAATTTTAAAAGAATCGAGGCGTTAACAGATCTGGCTATTATAACTGGTTGTGATGGTGTATCCTTTTCTGCATTTGCTACCAGATGGGGCAAATTATCTTCATTTACCCTTTCAGCAGAGGAAGAAATATTTGTATCTCTTACGCTTAAAAAGGTAAAAGAGCGATTAAATTCAGTTTCCCTATTCCACAATATTGATGAGATTCTTTTACGATATAAAATTGGTGAGGCTGTATGGAAAAAATTACCCTGTTATATTGGGTGGTTTAGTGCCCACATTAAAGCAGACGGTACTGTTATGCCTTGTTGCCGGTGCAATCTCCCTATGGGGAATCTGAAAAAAGAGAGTCTCCATGAAATCTGGAATAATAATGCTTATGCAACATTTCGCAGAAAGGCAATCACGCGCGCAGGGTTACTTGCTTTAGGAGAAGATTGTGACTGCGGTTTCTGCAGTGCTGTAAATGATAATGTACGTATTCATCGATTACTTAAATGGGTTAAACCTTTTGCTGATAATTAGTGTAATTAAATAAAATATCTTGCGCATAATAAATGCAAAGAATACTTGTTTGAACTCATGACATACAATGGAACCAAGCAACGGACACAAACCGGAAGTATCAATCATCGTAGGAGTTACACCAAGAAAAGGATTTAATAGCATTTTCAATTTACTGGAAACTATTTTTTCACAAAAAGGAGATATTACTTTTGAGTGTATTGTTGTAGATGTCTTCGACAAGCAGAGGGAAAAAATTTACCGGGAGTACTTTCCCCATGTTAAATTAGTACAAACAGAGGCATTATTATACGAACCCTGCTTACGCAATATCGGTATGAAACAGGCTCAAAGTGAAATTATTACCTTTCTGGAGGATCATATTCTTTTATCTCGTTCTTATCTCAAAAATCTTGTTAAACTATTTTCTAACGGGTATAAAATTGTTGGTGGAACAGTTGCAAATGCAAATCCGGAAAGTTTCTTTGGTTGGACACAATATTTTTGTGAATATAATAAATGGATCCCTGGTTTACCGGCTGGAATAGTCGAAGACCTTCCTGGTTGCAATTTCTCATATCACGCTGAAGTATTAAAAAAACTCGGACCTTTTCCAGAGGGAGAATTCGGAGTTGATACTTACTTCCACAAAAAGGCAAAATATGCTGGCTATAAACTTTACCTTTGTTCAGGGCTTGAAGTAGCACATGTCAATGATACGAAGTTACGGGTTACCTCGATAGAACGTTTTAAATATGGACAACTCTTTGCGGCAAGACGCGGTTTTACCCGAAGGAAGCAAATTCTTTATATTGTTCTCTCGCCAGTCATAGCTATTTTGGAATATATAAGGATTTTTAAGCATACGCGACATAATTCTTTCTATTTGAAAAAACTTATCCATTGTACCCCCTTCCTTTTGCCCATACTGTTTATTTGGATGATGGGAGAGTGTTCGGGTTATCTTTTCGGATACGGGAGACCAAAAACAAAAAATGGTTAGTTTCTCGCAGAAGATAAACCTTGTGAAAGGTTTCCTTACAGGTGATACAGCCTTTGGCGGTCCATCTTTTGTTTCCATAGATGTAACCAGGAGGTGTAATCTCCAGTGTCTTTGTTGCCTCTATCATTCCCCGCTGGTGGAGGTATCAGCAAAAGAAGATCTATCCATGGATATATCACCGGATTTATTTCATGAAGTATGCAGTGAATTAAAAACGATGGGAACAAATTTAATAATCATAGAAGGAGAAGGTGAACCTCTGCTTCATGCCCGGATCTTTGATTTAATCTCAATAGCAAAAAGCATGGGGTTTCAGGTGATGTTATTTACGAATGGTATTATGCTTGATGAGACGAGGGTGCTTCATATTATAGATTTGAAGGTAAATATTCTTAAAGTCAGCCTTTGGGCAAGCTCTCCAGAAGATTATGCTCAGAACTATCCGAAATCAGATATACGTAATTTTGAAAGAGTAATTGACGGACTAAAATTATTGACTCATCTTAAATCTAAAAAAAAGACCTCTTTTCCTTTTGTTGAATTGTGCAATCCAATCAATCTTTATAACTTCCAAAAAACCGAAAAAATGCTCGATATTCTCTTCACAACAGGTTGTAATAGTCTCTTCTTCTCCCCTGTCAATAGTCATCAAGGAAAATTTGCATCATTCTCCCTCTCTCCTGACGAAGAAAAGCTATTCATACTCTCGTTAAAGGAAATAAAAAAGAGGTTGGATTCAGTGTCTACACACCATAACATAGATCAGGTTCTCCTGCGTTATAAGATTGGTGAAGCTGTGTGGGAAAAGCTTCCCTGCTACATTGCGTGGTATTACAGCCGCATCAAGGTCGATGGTACAATTTTACCCTGTAACCGATGTGACCTTCCCATGGGAAACCTTAATCAATATAGTTTCCATCATATCTGGAACGCACCAGATTATCGTGCCTTCCGCAGAAAGACCATTACACGAAACGGGCTGTCCCTGTTCAGTAAGCATTGTAATTGCGGATTCTGCTGTCATGTTGTGAATAATAAACGCGTTCATGAGATAGCAAGGTGGCTTTCCCCTTTTCCATCAGTATTTAGGAGAAATAGAGGATAAAATGTTTCAGCACTTCATTTCAAAATCTTATGCTGTTGCGAAGGCTTTAATAACGCGGCGGATGCGTATCGATTTTGATGGCATCCCCCATTACTTCCGTAAAGTACCCCTCAAAAAGATACTCAATTGGATTTGTGTTGAAACATCTCTTTTTACAAAACCAGAAATTCCCTGGGGCTGGCCCACTCACGTCATGATAGAACCGTCTTCATATTGCAACCTGAGGTGTCCGCCTTGCCCTGTTACAAAAGGATTGCAAAGACCAAAAGGGTATATGGATTTTCATCTCTTTAAAAGGGTCATTGATGAAATAGGTGACTATCTGTTTTTCGTCCTCCTCTGGGATTGGGGTGAGCCATTCCTTAATCCTTTCATTTTTGATATGATCGAATACGCAAATCAGAAAGGGATAAAGACTATATCCTGCAGCAATGGTCATTCTTTCGCACAGGAGGAAAATGTGGACAAGCTGATTCGCTCCGGGCTTGACACCCTCATTATTGCCATGGACGGCGCACATCAAGAGACGTATGAACGCTACCGGCAGGGAGGAGATCTTAGCGCAGTTCTTCACGGTATTCAAACAATTGTCGCAAGAAAGCGCAGGACCGGCTCTAAAAAACCTTTCATAAATCTTCGATTCATTGTGATGAAGCATAATGAACACGAAATCCCTGAAATAAAGGACCTTGCAAAATCTCTGGGAGTAGATGCACTGACATTTTTCACTTTGAATCCTTATATAGACAAGATTTATGGAGAAAGCCCCTCTATAAAAGATACATCTGAAGACAAACTTCTTCCTGAAAATAATCAGTATAAGAGGTTTAGAATGACGCAGGATGGGCAGACACGGATACGCCTGAAGCATAACCCCTGTAAACATCTCTGGAACAATCCTGCCATCCACTGGAATGGAACAGTCTGCCCGTGTACCTATGATTATCATGAAAAGTACATCCTTGGTGACCTGAATACGGATACCTTTCAGAACATCTGGCACGGAGCCTCATATCGCCATATTCGCAGTAAATTTCGTAGCAACTGGGATAAACTTAGTCTCTGTTGTGAATGCAGTTACGGATATAAAGGGGGAGATCTGGGACGCGAGGCCATCGCAGATGCGTTCTTGTTTAATAACCAGCAGCCATCATGATACTCTTATGATAAAGGCATTCCTTTATGCATAATACACCTCAAGTATCTGTGGTCATAGCATCTTATAATGCCGAGAAAACAGTAGAACGCTGTCTGCTATCTTTAAAGAATCAGATAACCGATAAGACATTTGAAATAATTGCGGTTGACAGTTCCATGGACAATACCCCAAAACTTATTATGAAAAAGTTTCCTGAAGTCCGGCTTTACACGTTTCCGGAAAGAAGATTTCCGGGAGATGCGCGTAATTTTGGTGTCTCCGTATCCAGCAGCGAAATCATCGCTTTTATCGACACCGACTGCATTGCTGATAAGAACTGGATAGATGAAATCCTCAGGGCACATCAGTCATCCTATCCCGTAATTGGCGGGGCAATTGCAAATGGAAATCCAGACAATTATATTAGTTGGGCTGCCTATTTCTGTGAATTCAGCCAGTGGATGCCACGGCTTTCAACATGCTATATGGATGATATTCCTACCTGCTGCCTTTCAGTAAAACGGTGGGTATTTGAAAAGTACGGACCATTTTTAGAAGGGACGTATTCTGAAGACACCGCATTCAACTGGAGGTTAACAAGGGATAGACTACCACCTCTCTTTGTCCCTTCTATAAAAATATCGCACATAAACATAAAAAACTTCGGAGTTTTCCTGCGGAAAGAATTCGTTCATGGAAGATATTTTGCCAGGGTCAGGATACAGGAACAAAAATTCTCCGGATGTAAGAGAATGGTATTTGCTTTTCTCTTTCCGGTATTACCTTTCGTCTTGTTTTCTCGCACATGCAGACGTATGATAAATAATAAGATTTATTTAAAATATTTTATCCTTGCATCACCGCTCGTATTTATCGGTTTATTTATATGGACACTTGGCGAACTTCTTGGATATGTGTCAAGAAGGAAAAGACCGCATCCTTAACCATGGCAGACAAATAAAATGGAACCTGTTAAACAGATACAAGAACCCCTTAAAAACTTTATTATGGTATCAATCATCGTTGCCGTCATGGAGGAAAAAGGGTTAGATACAATATTCACATTGCTGGATTCATTCTTTCCGCAGGAAGGTGATATCGATTATGAGTTTATTGTCGTGGATGAATATAACAAACAAAGAGAAAAAATTTACCAAGACCAGTTTCCATGGGTTACCCTGATACAAACGGAAAGACTGATGCCTGAATCCTATGCGCGGAACATTGCACTCCGGCATGCACGGGGAAAATTTATTGCTTTTACCACGGATCACTGTATTTTCCCCCGCCATTATATCAAAAACCTTGTTGCTGAATTTTCAAAGGGATACCGTATCGTTGGCGGCCCTGTCACAAACGCAAACCCGGAGATATTCACGGGCTGGGTACAATATTTCTGTGAATATAACAAATGGATCCCGGGTCTGCCTGACGGAGAGATAGACGATCTTCCTGGCTGTAATTTTGCGTACCATGCAGAGCTTCTCAGAAAACTCGGACCTTTACCGGAAGGAGGCTACAGTACCGAAACCCTTTTTCACCAAAAGGCAAAAGAGGCAGACAATAAACTTTATTTTTTCCGTGGACTCGAAATCAAGCATACGAATGAGGTTCATTTACCTGTTATATGGAAAGAGCGCTTTTACTATGGAAGGCTGTTTGCAGCAAGGAGGGGTTTTGCGTTGTGGAGGAGAATTGTGTACATCATCCTCTCTCCTGTGATAGCACTCACTGAATATTTGAGAATTCTTAATCATGCAAGGCGTAATTTGCAATATCTGAAGAAGTTCATCCACTGTACCCCCCTACTCTTACCAACCTTATTTATATGGATGGCAGGAGAATGCATTGGGTATGCAAGGAATAAGCAAGACAAAAATGACTATTCGCCCTGCTGAGGTTTAATTATTTCTCCTGTTTGTAAAGTGAGCAATCCGTTCCGCATATACCTGAATACATACAGGATATAAAAACCAAGGTCAACTGCATTGATCACCAACAACATAAATGCCGGGGCAATTACACCAAAGAGCGGGATGAGGAAATAGCAACAAATAACCATTGTTGCTAACTTTACCGCATCGACAAATGCAACTACGTGTGGTTTATTAAGGGAATATAATGCTACATGGATAGCGCTACTAATCGTAAACATAAGATAGCTTAACACCAGCACGTTAAAGATAGAAACGCAGTCAGTATACTTTAACCCAAAACAGAAAACAATAATGTTACGGGAAAAGAATATAAAAGGGATAAATATCAATGCCAGAAGAGTTGAAATTCTCAAGGCATTTTTTATATAATTTTCATATTGCGTTCCTTTTCTGAACTTTGACACCTTTGGCAGGAGTACAGATTGCAAAGAAGAAATCATTATAGGAAAAATATAACTAAGATTGAGTGCTAGACCATAGAAACCCGCCGCCTTACTGTCTATAATTTTTGTAATCATAAAAAGACCAACGTAAGGGAGTAGTAATCTGCAGGTACCCCCTACGAATATCCATTTACTATAAGAAAGAAACCTGCCGATAATCCCTTTCATCACCCTCTTTTCACAGCTCAATATCACGGAAAACCATTTGAACCCGAACATAAGACTGAGGAGCGGAACGAATGTAAATATTGCGACAGCAACAAGAACATTCATCTGTAAAAAGAATACCGAGCCTATTACCGCAAACAGTTTAGCACCATCAACGAAAAGCTGTACAGCAACAGACCACCTGAACATCTGAAATACATGCAATGTGGATTTCAGATAATTTAATAGGGAAACCGATAGGCCACCGAACGCTGCTAATCTGAGGAGTGGCGTTAATGATGGTATCTGAAACACCTTTTCAGAGAGAAAATCTGCGGTAAGGAATATAATTCCAGCGAAGAAAGAACCCAGTGCCGTAATGACAAAAAAAGAGGCCTTAAGGACATGGAATGCCTCTGCTTTCTTGTTCTCACAAAGATAAGATGAGGCAATTGTTACCATAGCAGTATTCATACCAAGGCACGACAAATAAAAAGTTATGGGTATGATCGAGATTGCCACATTGAACAATCCAAAATCGCTTACGGTAAGTTTACTGGAAATTATCAATACCGTCAGGAAACCCAGACCGGCAGCAAAAATATTTCCTGAGAAAACAAGGGTAAAATGTCTCATAAATTGAGACATTGCAAAATTGGTTATGCGTATGAAGTTCATTTAATGAATATGAATGCAAGCCTTCTGAATATTGAAACCTTTTTGTTAATCGAGGCACGTTTCATTATCAAAAGGACTCCGGGCAGGGATGATACCAGAAGGCATGAGAGGCGAAATGATCTACTTCGGCAAAATTAAGCACACAACGGGAACATGGCGAATCCACTAGTTGTTTTTTTACGAATTGTAACCTCAGTTTGTTGTACAACCGCCCAAACCATACACGACGAACCCCGTGACTATCTTCTGAGAATACATTACCTAAAGAATAGCCGGCACTATGGAAATAACAGGGAACAACTGTTCCATCCCGGTAAACAACAGGATTATTCCAAAATCTGCGGCAGGAATTAGGGATTCGAATTGCTTCTCCGCCTTGTTTGTATCGGGCACGACGATATTCAGGATTCTCAGGAAGCAATGTTTCTATATCAGCACTCATATCAATATTCCACAGTGTCTTAAAAGTCAGCACATCGGCCCCGACTTCTTCTCCTAACTTTTTCATCTGATCAGCCTGATATTCGTTGTCACGGGTCACTACCATCCGCAGGTTGATTATAGGAAATAAAGCATTTCGTTGTTGCTTTCGTTGCGTTAACCTCTTAAGCGCCGTCATAACACGGTTGAAATCACCATGCCGGCGGTACTTTTCGTAGGTACCAGCATCCAATCCGTCCAGGGAAAACATAAGAACGTCAAGTCCTGAATCAATAAGTTCATCCACGTCATGCTCATTTTCAAAGAAATGGCCATTGGTGCTGGTAATGATCTTCATCCCCGCGTCTTTGGCGTAACGAATCATCTTGCAGAAATCCTTATTCATGAACGGCTCGCCCCATCCCCACAACTGAAGGAGGAGCGTGTAATCGCCAATTTCATCAATCAATCGCTTGAATTCATCAAATGACATGGAATCTCGCGGTCTGTTATCGGAAATGGTATAACAAATTGGACATCGTAAATTACATAAATTGGTAGGTTCTATTTGGAATAATGTCGGATATGCCAGGGCAAACGGCAATTTCAACTTGCATGACGTTTCTGCGATAAACCAGTTAATCAATCGTTTCCAACTAAGATCCTTGAAATAGAAGGGAATCTTGTCGAATTCAAGAACCAAACGTCTGGTTCTGAAAACCCTGATTGTTTTTTTGAGTTCAGTCAACATTGCTCATCTTTCAGGCGTAACAGTATGTTTAAGTTTAACCATAATCTATGGTTTTTGATGACTCTATCTGTCAATTAAGATGTGGTACATCCCCTCCTGAAATCGAATGATAAAAAAGCCGCTGCATAGAAATCATTAAAGCCAAAAATGAGTATAATTGCAATATTTTAATTCTATGCACATTGGCTTGTATGCCGGGATGTGTAAATGCAGCAATTTTTTTTGGTCCGGGAGAATTTATTTAATTTTCAATTTGACTAAGTAGTTGTATTATTTTAAATTTTTAAATAATGCTGAATGGAAATCCGTATTTTATGATTATTCAAAGATTTAAAACAGAAGTAATTTCATGAGAAATAGAGAACGCTGGCAGTCCTTGGTAAAATCACCAAAAACAATATGGAATCTGCTTTTTTTAGGAAAGTACAATTTTTATTTTGATTTTATGCCTGCTGAATTAAAAAGGATGTCTTTGAGAAAACAAATTAATTTGATAATGTTTGGATTAAATCTCATTCACAGGCGTATTCATCCCTGGAGCTGGCCTATCCATATGCAAGTAGAAATTACGAATTACTGTAATTTAAAATGCCCGATCTGCCCTACAGGAAACAAAACCCTTAACCGTCCTCCTATGAACATTGACATTTGTCTTTTCGAGAGTCTGATGGATGAAGTAGGACCATACCTTTTAACATTGGCTCTCTATGCATGGGGAGAACCGCTTTTGCATCCGCAATTATCCGAAATACTTAAGATAACAAGCAAGCATAACATTGTTACACTTCTTTCAACAAATGGACAGAATCTCGAAGACGATCGGGTTTTAGAGGCGCTTATACGTTATCCTACCACGTATTTGATCGTGGCTATGGACGGGTTAACAGATGAAACCAATTCTCTTTTTAGGAGGGGAGCGAAACTCGAACACATTCTCAGGGGTGTTAAAAAGATAGCTGAAATGAAGAGAAAAAAAGGATCTGCATTACCTATTATACATATGAGATATATCATTATGAAACACAACCAGCACGAATACCCTTTTATAAAAGAGTTTGCAGAAGATAATATGTTTGATTTTCTTTCAATTCGTACCTTATCACCGATAGACTCTCCAGAAATACCCTATATGGAGTTTGTGCCAAATACAAAAGAATTTAGTGCCTATACT
This sequence comes from Candidatus Brocadia sp., assembly GCA_021463795.1. GTDB lineage: Bacteria > Planctomycetota > Brocadiia > Brocadiales > Brocadiaceae > Brocadia. The sequence continues at coordinate 1,861,639 of JAJTXE010000002.1, forward strand.
TACAAAAATGACAAAAGATTAAAGCTAAACAATTTTATCTGTATGCATGCCTTTAACTATCCTACCGTTTTTTCTAATGGATGCGTTGTTTCATGCGAGCAGGATTTTAATGCGCAACAACCATATGGCATGATTTCAAGAAATGTTTCGTTTAAGGATATCTGGTTTAGCAAAAGAGCTGCCACGATACGAAAAACGATCCGCGACACCCCTTCGAACTACACCTTCTGCCTCAATTGTCCTTTCGCAGACAGACCGATCAGTTCATGTAGTATCGAGGCATATGATTTGCGTAATATTCACAACCATACGGTATAGAAGGCAAAATACCCTTGAGAGAAACTAACTTTTAATCACCAATCACACCTATATTATACCTTTTGTCTTAAAATGAGAGAAATCATAGTTTCGGTAATCATACCGTCCTTTAATTCACAACACACGATAGAAAAATGCCTTTATGCCCTGGTAAACCAGAAATGCCAACACAATTATGAAATTATCGTGGTAGATAGTTCTCAGGATAATACATCAAAGATCATACTCCAAAAATTTCCTGATATAGCTTATTATTCTTTCTTTGAACGAAAATATCCGGGAGAGGCAAGAAATTTCGGGGCAACAAAGGCTAACGGTCAAATATTTGCCTTTACCGATTCTGACTGTATCGTAGAGCAGGATTGGATTGAGAAAATTATCGAAGCACATAAGAATCCATCACCTTTGATAGGAGGAATAATAGATAATGGGAATCCCGAAAGCTATGTTGGATGGGGACACTATTTTAGTGAGTTTAGTCAATGGATGCCAAAAACTACCCCTGATCACATTGAAGAGATCCCGGCAGGTTGTTTATCCGTCAAAAGATGGGCATTTGAAAAATACGGACCATTTCCAGCGGGAACCTATTCGGAAGACACCTTATTTAACTGGAGATTGAGGGAAAGCCAAGAGCAACTACTCTTTATTCCTGGTATAAAAGTTCGCCATATTAATCAGACAAATTTTTTTAAATTACTTAAGAAACAAGCAATACATGGGAAATTTTTTGCTATCGTCAGAACATCTACAAAAAAACTTTCTCTATTCCGGAGAAGCATTTTTATACTATTTGCACCGTTATTACCATTTATTTTGTTCTACAGGATTTGCAAGCGAATGATTCAAAATAAAACTTATGTCCGGCAGTTCATTACGGCTTCTCCAATGGTATTTTTCTTATTAATAAGTTGGTCTTGGGGAGAATTTTGCGGATATTTATCAAAGACCAGACGATTTTGAAAAATAGCGCCTTTAGCCTTAAATTTCTTTACCTCTTTGAAGAGAGTAAATCTTGTATAACAGAAAAGAAGTTACATATCACATGTTGAAGGCTTTTATTCCTTTTGGAAATCAATTAACCCAGATACTCCGTCTAAAAAGCTTACCCTTTATCATCATCGGAGTTGGAATCGCAGTACGTTTTTGTCAATATGTATTTGCTAAGTCTCTCTGGCTGGATGAATCTTTACTTGCATTGAATATTGTAAACAAATCATTCCCAGAATTCCTAAAACCCTTAGATTACCATCAAGTTGCACCTGTTGGATTTCTTTTCATTGAAAAACTCTTTGTTCAATTATTGGGCAATAATGAATATGCATTAAGGCTTTTTCCTTTTATTTGTGGGACAATTTCACTGTTTCTTTTCTTTAAGATTGCAAAACATCTTCTGGAAAAGGAAGCATTTCTCATTGTATTAACCCTATTTTCATTCTCAGGGTACTTAATTAATTATTCTGCTGAGGCCAAACAGTATTCTACCGATGTCACAATCATCTTATTTTTATATGCAACTACCGTACATTTTCAATCGAAAAGATTAAAAATCAACCATATTGCTTCATTTGGCATCATTGGGGCAATAACAATTTGGTTTTCACATCCATCTGCATTCGTATTAGCAGGTATCGGAATTTGTTTATCACTGTTTTCTTTAAAAAGAAAGGATTGGAGAAGGATAAGTCAACTTTCAATTGTCTATATAATTTGGTTATTCAGTTTTGCAGCTTTTTATATGATCACCTTTCGTGATTTTCATAATACTACATCAATTGGAAATATAGAGACTATGCAAAACGCCTGGACCGGATGCTTTACTCCTTTTCCACCAATGTCTTTGTCCGATATCAGATGGTTTGTCAGGACATTCTTTTCTATTTTTAAAAATCCCATCGGCCTTCATTATGTGGGAATTGCAGTTTTAACGTTTATCATAGGCTGCACATCTCTGTTTTCAAAGAACAAACGGTGGTTTTTCCTCCTGCTATCTCCGGTATTAATTACTTTGATTGTGTCAGGATTTCACCTATACCCCTTCGGATACAGACTGTTATTATTTATTGTCCCTTTGGTACTCCTTTTTATTGCGGAAGGCGCAGAAAGTATTGTAAACAAAACCAAAGATAGCTTCCCCATGATAGGAATTATACTTCTCTGTTTATTGCTTGCTCAACCAATACTTAAAGCAGCTTATAATCTAATGACCCAAAATATATATAGGGTAAGACCGATTGAAGACATAAAACCTGTTATGAACTATCTTAAAAAAGAGAAACACGAAGAGGATATTATTTACCTCTATCATGGATCAGACATTGCATTTCAATATTATGCAAAGCAATGTGGATTTGATGATGACGACTATATAATTGGGATAAAAGCAAGAGGCACTTTGGGAAATTATACAAAAGATTTAGATAAACTACGCGGAAACAAAAGGGTTTGGTTGTTATTCACGCATGTTACTAAGTCCGCAGGGGTTGATGAAGAAAAGTTTTTCATCTATTACCTCGATAGTATTGGGAAAAGAATTAATCATTTCAAAAGTGAAGGAGCAGCAATTTATCTTTACGATCTGAGCAGAATTGAATTTGAACGGTAACAATCCAAAATCAAG
>JAJTXE010000002.1:1864597-1893233 GCA_021463795.1 Candidatus Brocadia sp.
TACAGGAGTATTTTGAAGAGCAGCTTGGGATACCACTGAGTGAAGGTTCTCTTTACAACTTCAATAAGGAGGCTTACGAGACTCTGGAGCCCTTCGATGGGAAAGCCAGGGGAGAGCTTGCAAAATCAGAGGTAATGCATGTGGATGAAACGAGCATAAACAAGAACGGGGACAAGTATTGGCTGCACAGTGCATCCAACAGTTCGTGGACACACTTTTTTCCTCATGAAAAGCGAGGAACCGCAGCGATGGACAGCATAGGGATATTGCCTCAGTTTCGGGGGACTCTTTGTCACGACCATCTGAAGTCGTATTATACCTATACCCACTGTACGCATGCGCTGTGTAATGCACACCACCTGAGGGAACTGGAGGGGGTGTGGGAAGAGGATAAGAAGCAGCAGTGGGCGAAAGAGATGAAGGCGTTGCTTGAAGAGACAAACCGTGCGGTAAAGGATGCTGGAGGCGTGTTGGAAAGCAGCGAGTCTGAGAAATACCGGCAAAGGTATCGTGCGATATTACAAAACGCAGAAGGCGAAAGCCCTCCCCCTGATGAAACGAATCGCAAGGGGAAAAGGGGGCGGGTAAAAAGGACAAAGGCACGGAATCTCCTGGAACGATTACGGAAGTATGAGGGTGATGTGCTGAGGTTTATGGACAACAGATATGTCCCCTTCACTAATAATCTGGCGGAAAATGATATCAGGATGACAAAGGTACAGCAGAAAATATCGGGCTGCTTTCGTTCTCTGGACGGAGCAAAGATTTTCTGCCGTATCCGTAGTTATCTCTCAACCTGTCGAAAACGAGGAATGAATTTGAGCCAGGCATTACAGATGGTTTTCCGCCGTGAACCGCCTGATTTCTCCAGCCCGTAGCGGCTGGGAGTGAAAATACGCTGAATAGTTACGCAGATTTTCCAAAAAAATGTCATCCACTTCACATCATTTGCATAAAAAAAAGAAAAAGTTACCCGATTCCGGTACTCCCGATCTCTTTTGGACTTCATATGGTTCGGTGATAACAATACTTTTGGCTTTTTTTATCATATTTCAAGTCAATTTTACGGAGGAAAAGAAAAAAGAATTTATTGAGGAGTTTAAAAAATCACTAAGGAGAAGCAAGATAACCTTTGGTATGGGTGGAATATTGCCTGGTTGGAATGCAGGCTCAGTAGAAGACATCCATAAGATGAAGTATATCTTTCCTGACAGGAAAAACGAGTCTTCTGAGAGCGGTGATAAAGGAACCGACCAATTTGACAAGGAAGAGGAACAGATACCAGCAGCGGTAGTTGTCGAATTTAATGAAAACGACTCCACGGTATCTATTGACGGAAAACACTCTTTGAATAATTTGATCAACCTGATTGGCGAAAGGCCATGTTCTCTTATCATCGAGGGGCATACAAGAAAAAATTTTGTACCTTCAAAAGGATATAACACCTGCTGGAAACTTTCCCTGGACCGTGCAGAAGCAGTTGCCAGGTATCTTCGTGACAAGGGAAAGATTTCTTCAAAGAGATTGATTACCATGGGATATGGAAACAACAAGCCCCTGCTAAGAGACATGAGAAATGACCACCATAACGACCGGGTGTCTATCATCATATGCGTATTGAAATAGATACATTTTCGTTTTAGCTGTTTTTCTTTTAGCTTGACAACCCTAAACAGGTGTGATATTAATTCCTATACTCCATTATTACGTGAAAAAATGAAAAATTTATTCGAAAAGATACTGAGGATAGGTATTTTCCCCGTTACGGGCGTTGTGTGTACTTTCAACACAAACACCCATGCCGGCGATTACGATACCAGGATATTTACCGTACACAACCAGGAAATGTCGCCTTCGCTTATAAAAGAAGGGGATGATATTGTCATCTATAAAAAAGATATTATTGTTCGTGCACACGAGCTCAAGACAGAACCAAAAAATGAAGCCAGCGATTTTAAGCCTGTTGCAAAGCATGTATCACAAAAACAAGAAATATCAGCACTGGATACCGTAAACACATATTTAAAAGATGGGAAAAAATACGAAGCAAGGAATATATTATCGGATCTATTTGTCAATGGTACTTTACCAGAAAAACAAAAAGAGATACAGTACCAGCTGGATAAGTTAAATGAAGAACTCATCTTCTCACCGTTACCTTCCCCCGATGCAATCATGTATACCGTTCAGCCCGGAGACGTCCTTGCGCGCATTGCAAAAAGATATAATACCACCTATGAATTGATCATGAAAGTGAACGGAAAGGACCCCAACAGGTTAAACATTGGCGACCAATTAAAAATTTTAACAGGAAAAACAAAGATGCTTGTCAGCAAGCGGAACTTTACCCTGTTGCTATTGTTAAATGATAGGTATGTGAAACAATACCGCGTTGCAACAGGGAAAAATAACAAAACACCGGTTGGTACGTTTGAAGTAAAAAACAAAATGAAAGAACCTGTATGGTATTCTCCGGATGGAGGGGTATTCCCTTATGGCCACAAGGAGAATGTCCTTGGTACCCGGTGGATAGGTTTCAAAGATAAACCAAATTTGTATGGATACGGGATCCATGGTACCACACAACCAGAAACGATAGGTATGGCGGCATCAAACGGTTGTATTCGGATGTTGAATAGCGATGTAGAGGAACTCTATGACTTTGTAACGCCGGACACGGAAATTATTATTCAGGAATAATGGGGAGATAATCTTTAGGATGGAATGGGAAATAAAAAGAGGGGCGAACGGTTGCCTTCTTTGCAACAAAGAGTTTTCCGAAGGGGAAGAATATTATTCCGCACTTTTTGATGAAAACAAGGCATTTGCCAGAAAAGATTTTTGCCCTGCATGCTGGCACAAAGGTAAAGAGGGAAGAGAATTTTCATTTTGGAAGACAAAGGTGCCAAAAAAGGATAAACCGGCTCAAACAATGATAAATATCGAGGTACTGTTGGACCTGTTTATTAAATTAGAGGGAAATAACGAAAACCACCAAAAAAACCTCCGATACGTACTTGCGCTCTATCTCATCAGAAAAAAAGTGTTTAAGTTAAAATCTCTGAAGAAACAAGACGGAGAAGAAGTTATTGTTCTCTCTTATCCCAGAGAAGACAGGGAATTCGATGTTTTAAATCCACGTTTAAATGAAGAAGAAATTCAATCGATCACAACAGAGATGAGCCAACTCCTGAATTATTCATACCTTGATCATGAAGTTCAGAACATGGCAAATTAGGCAAGTCATAGATGCACCCTGCCTGAGTCCTAAAAAATTCCACGGCACCCCATTTCTTTTCAACACCCATCTGTTATCTACTTTAGGATATTTTGTAACAATTTAGTTTTTGAAAAATTCAATGAATAGTGCTGTTTACCGCGCAGCGTAGGGGCGAAGCATTTGTTATCGTCGGCATACATGAGTTCATATACAAACTAGTAAATGCTTCGCCCCTACGGGAGCGTAATTCCCTTTTTACTCTTGAGAAGCAGCAGCTACATGGCTCTCTGTTGTATTATAATTACACGTTTTACAATCTACTGCGATCCCTCTTTTTTTCTTTTCTTTTAATGCAAGACGCAGTTTTGATATCTGTCCGGCCTCACTGTTGCGTTCTCTTTGCAATGTTAATAATTTGACACGAATATTCCTTGTCCTTTTAATGCTGGGACACTTCGTTTTGATCATTCCCACAGGACAAATGCTTACAACCTTCTTTTTGTTTATCTTTTTTTTCATATTTCCCATTCCAAAAACTTCCTTTCTCAATTAATTGCAAGATTTATTGTTTATTTCGTGAATTTCATGAGTTGTATCATCAGGGATGAGCATCTTCAAGGTTTCTTTTGCTGCAAATTGTTCCGCTTCTTTTTTGCTTTTGCCCCATCCTCTGCCATATTCGTTGCCTTTTATTAACACACTTACTTCAAATGATTTCCCGTGATCTGGTCCAACTTGTTGTAATACCCGGTAGACTGGCGTAACGCCATGTTCTTTCTGGCTATGCTGTTGAAGAATAGATTTGTAATTTTTTTCGTGTTGATTTTTGCAAACAATATCTATCTCTTTCTTTAAATATTTTACCGTAAAATTATATGCCGGCTCAAGACCGCCATCAAGGTAGATTGCGGCAATAATAGCTTCAAACACATTCGCAAGCAAAGACTTTGGGAGGAAATTCCTATCATTTAAACCCCGCCCCACGGTAAGAAAATCTTTTAATTGCGCCTCGAGACTGACTTTAGCAAGTGTCGTTTGACTTACTACCACCGATTTTATCTTTGTTAATTCACCTTCACTGTAGTGAGGTAATGTTTTGTAAAGATAGTCGGAAATAATCATTCCTAATATGGCATCACCTAAAAATTCTAATCGTTCATTAGAAAAATTATTTTCCAGTTTACAGGATGTATGAGTAAGCGCCTTTTCAAGCACCTCGGTATTGTTGAAAAAATATCCTATGATAAATTGACACTCACTAAGTTTTTCAGGATTTATACGATTATTCGTTTGAAGTATCATTTTTTTGAAACTTCTTTTCCTTAAATAACATCGACTCTTCTATCGCTGTGTATTGGGTGGCGGCATCAATAAGCTCAACGGCTGTGCTCCGTCTAAATGAAACAACCTCCACCCGGCAACCATGTGCTTTTAGCATTTCTACAAGGGGCGCAAAATCACCGTCACCGCTTACTAATACAACGGTGTCTAACTTTGGAGCTATTGCAATTGAGTCAATCGCAATACCCATGTCCCAGTCCCCTTTTGCCGTTCCATCGGGTCTTAGCCGAAGTTCCTTCGATTTGATTTCGTATCCTAATCGGCTTAATGCATCGGTAAAGCTTGATTGATCCACATCAGGTTTTTGCACCACATACGCAATTGCACGAATAAGATTTCTATCACCTACAATTTCTAATAAAAGCTTACTGTAATCGATCTTTGATTGGTGCAACGCCTTTGCTGAATAAAACATATTTTGGACATCAACAAATATTCCAATCCTTTGCTGAGATCCTTTGATTCGTCCACCTCGTTATTACCGACGTTAACGTCGTCTTCCCATGATCCACATGCCCTATCGTCCCCACGTTCACATGCGGCTTCGTCCGCTTAAATATCTCTTTACCCATTGATTAAACCTCCGATTGTTTTGAAAATACCTTATGCAACACTACTGAATACCTTAGCAGGCGCAGGTCTGTACTCTAACGGTTCCATGGTAAACGTGCCTCTCCCTTGAGTAATTGACCGCAATACCGTAGAGTATCCAAACATTTCTGCAAGGGGAACATCACCTTTTATAATCCTTAAGTTTCCTCTTGTGCCCATCTCAAGAATATTCGCCCTGCGACTGTGGATCTCGCTTATGACGTCTCCCATATACTGCTCGGGAACGACAATTTCCAATGACATGATCGGTTCTAACAATATTGATTTTGCCATCTCCACACCTTTTCTCAGCGCAATACTTGCAGCAGTATAAAATGCCAAATCAGATGAATCTACCGGGTGTGTCGAACCGTCTGTCAAGGTGACTTTAATATCTATTAATGAATATCCACCAGCAACCCCGGTTGAAGCCGTTTCCCTGATGCCCTTTTCCACTGACCGGATATATTGCTTGGGTATTTTTCCACCGACAATTGCGTCCTCAAATGTAACCGGTTCTTCACCTTTAAAAGGCTCCAAGGTAATCCAAACGTGCCCATATTGCCCGTGACCACCGGTCTGCTGAATAAACTTCCCCTCAATTTCCACCTTTTTCCCAATCGTTTCTCTATAAGAAACTTTAGGTGCGCCCACATTCGCGTCCACCTTGTATTCACTGAGCATTCTGTTTTTAATTACTTCCAAATGCAACTCGCCCATTCCGGAAATAATCATTTGACCAGTTTCCTTATCCATACGCACTTTGAATGTTGGATCTTCCTTTGCAAGCTTTGATAAAGCAATTCCCAGTTTCTCTTTTTCTGCATCTGTTTTCGGTTCGATTGCCATGGAAATCACCGTGTCGGGAAATTCCATTTTCTCAAGAATGATTGCATTATCAGAGTCGCACAAGGTATCACCCGTAACAGTATACTTTAAGCCGACTACCGCGCCAATGTCACCCGCAGATAGCATTTCAACCTGTTCTCTGGTATTGGCATGCATTTTATAAATACGGCTGACTAATTCTTTTTTATCTTTTCCAGAGTTTATTACCCGTGCACCAGCGCTCACCCTCCCCGAATATACCCTGATAAATGTTAAATCACCATGTTTATCAGATGCAATTTTAAAAGCTAAGGCACTAAAGGGTTCTTCGGGAAACGGTTTTCGCGATATTTCTTCGTCTGTATAAGGATTCGTGCCAACAATCGATTTTCGGTCAAGCGGAGAAGGCAGATAATCACAAACGGCATCAAGCAACGGTTGCACTCCCTTTCTCTTAAAAGCAGAACCACACATCACCGGTACAAACTTCAAATTAATTGTCCCTTCCCGAATGGCTTTTTTTATCTCTTCCTTAGTTATCGTTTCACCGTTTAAAAATTTTTCTGTAAGCCAGTCAACCTGCTCTGCTAATCCCTCGATCATTTTCTCGCGTTGTCCACGTGCTTTATCCTTGTACTCTTCTGGAATTTCCTCAATAGAATAATTAATTCCTAATTTATCGACATCATCTGAGTAAACGATGGCTTTCATTTCGACCAAATCAATAACACCACGAAAACCCTGCTCACTACCCAACGGTAGCTGAATGGGGATAGCCCTCATACCTAAACGTTCGTTTACTTCACCAACTACTTTATTAAAATCAGCACCAATACGGTCCATCTTATTCACGAAACATATCCGTGGTACACCATACCGGTCCGCCTGTCGCCAAACCGTTTCAGACTGCGCCTCAACCCCACCTACTCCGCAAAAAACGCATATAGCCCCATCAAGTACACGAAGTGACCGTTCAACCTCTATCGTAAAATCCACATGACCTGGCGTATCAATTAAATTAATATGGTAATCATTCCATGAACAGGTAGTTGCTGCAGCAGTAATGGTTATCCCGCGTTTCTGTTCCTCCTCCATCCAATCCATAACTGCTGTACCTTCGTGGACCTCGCCCATCTTATATGATTTCCCGGTATAATAAAGAATGCGCTCGGAAGTCGTAGTTTTACCGGCATCAATGTGCGCTGCAATACCAAAATTCCTCATTTTTTCAATGTTCATAAATTCACATCCTGTACTAAATATTAAAATTTTGACCAGGCAAAATGTGCAAATGCCTTATTCGCCTCAGCCATCTTATGCGTATTTTCCCGTTGTGTTATCGCCAGCCCTTGCTTCTTGTATGCATCCAATAATTCGTCTGCTAACCGTTGATACATAGGACGACCTTTTTTCCCTTTTGCTGCACCAATTATCCATCGTAACGCAAGTGACTGTTGTCTCTTTTTTGGTACTTCCACCGGCACCTGATATGTCGCTCCACCAACACGCTTTGAACGAACTTCCACTAAGGGTTTTACATTATTCACAGCCGTTTCAAATATTTCCAATGGTTCAACATCAGCAATCTTTTTTTCAATCACTTCCATCGCACCGTAAAAAACACTTTCAGCGACACTTTTTTTCCCTTTTCTCATCAGAGAATTAATAAACTTTGTGACCATCCTGCTTTTATATTTTACATCTGGTTGTAGATATACCTCTGTACTCCTGTATGCAAGTGCCATACACTAACTTCTCCTTCTTGAAAACTTATTTTGGCGTCTTTGCCCCATATTTTGACCGAGACCGTCTCCGCCCATCAACTCCGGCGCAATCCAACGTCCCACGAATGATATGGTATTTAACACCTGGAAGGTCGCGAACACGCCCTCCTCTAACCAACACAATAGAATGCTCCTGTAAATTATGTCCCTCTCCAGGAATATAGGCAGTTATTTCTCTCCCGTTTGACAGCCTGACCCTGGCCACTTTTCGCAAAGCAGAATTCGGTTTTTTGGGTGTACGCGTCATTACCTGAAGACATACTCCCTTTTTATGCGAGCTTTTGTGCAAATCCGGGCTCTTACTCTTATTCTGAACTCGCTTCCTGCCTTTTTTGATCAGTTGATTTATCGTTGGCATGGTTCCTCCCACCCACTAATTTGATGCGACAATTTCTTTACCATCATATTTTTCTCCTTCTTCCGGTACAAAAGCCTCAGTCGGCACTGCAGAGAGTGAACAGTAAGATTTATATCCAGTTCCGGCTGGTACGAGATGCCCAAGAATGACGTTTTCCTTTAGCCCAACAAGACCATCGACCTTGCCTTCGAGTGCAGCCCTTGTCAATACCTTCGTCGTCTCCTGAAACGAAGCAGCAGATATAAAGCTGTCTGATTGTAATGATGCCTTCGTTATACCCATCAACAATGGTTTAGCGGTTGCTGGTTTTCCACCCTTTCCCATGATTTTTTTGTTTTCATCCTTGAATCTAAATTTATCGACAATTTGTCCCGGCAAAAAGCTCGTGTCACCGACATCATCCACTTTCACTTTCCTGAGCATTTGCGCAATAATTATTTCGATATGCTTATCATCAATTGGTACATTCTGAGAACGATAGACATTTTGTACCTCTTTTAACATGTAGGTTTGCAACTCTTCCTCGCCACTTATTCTTAAGATGTCCTGCAAAATAAGAGGGCCTTCCACCAGCGGACTACCTGCCTTAATGCGGTCACCCCGATGGGTCTTTAAATGTTTTCCCCGCGGCACAAGATGCTCTATCTCCATCCCCGTTTCACTCTTAACCAGTATTGTTCGCTTTCCTCTCCGCTTTTCACCAACCTCCACAATACCATCTATTTCGCTCATCACGGCCGGATCTTTTGGTTTTCTTGCCTCAAATATTTCAGCCACTCTAGGCAATCCACCCGTGATATCTTCAGTTCTTGAAATTTCCCTTGGTGTCTTTGCCAGCAATGTACCAGCAGTAACAGAGTCGCTTTCTTCAACCTCAATATGTGCCTTTTCAGGAATTGGATAGAGACCTAATATTTTTCCCGTCTCATCTTCGATAATGATCTGAGGGTGTAAATCCCCTTTATGCTCCATAATAACCTTCCTCTTCACTCCGGTGGAAACATCTGATTCATGACGCATCGTCTTCCCAAGTACAATATCTTCAAAACGTATTTTACCAGACATTTCGGTTAATATGGGTATCATATGAGGGTCCCATCTCGATAATACCTGATGGGCAATCACCGTATCATTTTCGCGAACTAATATTTCCGCCCCAAGTACTATAGTATGCTTATCAATTTGTCTCCCTTTTGAATCAATAAGCAAGATTTCTCCATTTGCATTAATGGCAACGTTTTTCCCTTGTGGATTTTTCACCACGGTCAAATTATTATATTTTATGCTCCCGCCACGTTTTGCTTTTATTTCCGATTCTTCCACGGAACGAGTCGCAGTTCCTCCAATGTGGAATGTCTTCATGGTAAGCTGCGTACCAGGTTCACCGATTGATTGCGCTGCTATAATCCCTACCGCCATACCCTCTTCCACCTGCTGTCCTCTTGACAGATCCATTCCATAGCAATTCTTGCACAATCCCAAGGACATTTCACAGGTCAACGGCGATCTGACTTTAATCTTCTCATATCCTAAAGCTTCTATCCTCTTAGCCTTTTCTTCCGTGATTAATTCATTTTCTCTTACAATCACTTCGTCTTTTACCAAATCTACAATATTATTTCTTGCTACCCGCCCCGTAATTACTTTGCTGAGCGGCACTTCCACCTTTTCACCCCGATAAACAACACTCTTCGTAATACCATTAGTCGTGCCACAATCATCCGCCGTAATAACCACATTTTGAGCAACATCTGCTAATTTTCTCGTTAAATAACCAGAGTCAGCAGTTTTTAATGCTGTATCCGCCAATCCTTTTCGTGCACCATGAGTGGAGCTAAAATATTCCAGAACACCTAACCCTTCCCTAAAATTCGCCTTTATCGGTGCTTCGATAATCTTGCCGGACGGTTTCGCCATCAAACCACGCATGCCAGCTAACTGTCTTAGCTGCTGAGAACTACCCCTTGCACCAGATGATGACATCAAATACACAGGGTTCAAGTATGCCTTCCCATCCCTCACATCGTTTTTCAGTTCACTCAACATCTCCTCGGCAACTCGTTCACCGGCATACGTCCACGTATCAATAATCTGATTGTATCTTTCACCTTCCGTGATAATTCCCTTCCTATATAATTTTTGTATCTTCTCGATTTCTTCCTGAGTTTTATCGATAATTTCCTGCTTTTTTTCAGGCATTTTTATATCTGTGATCGCAAAAGAAAGACCAGCCTTTGTACACTCCTTGAACCCTATCTCTTTAATATCATCTAACAAGACGATTGTTTTTTCACGTCCAAGAAGTTTATAACAATCCTGAATTATCCGGCTGATTCCTTTCAAATCGAGTGTATAATTATAAAACGGCATCCCCCCAGGTAATATATTGTTAAAGATAACGCGGCCAACCGTTGTTTTGCATAAACCATTCTTTGGTTCTTCTGTCCCCAGCTTGTCCTTTATAATTTTTGTCTGTCTTATCCTTAACTCAATCTTCGTGTGCAAATGCACCCTTTTCAAAGCTAATGCGTAGACAACCTCTTCAGGATCACTAAATTTTTTTGGCTTTTCTCCAGCAATATCCTGCAAACTCGTCGTAAGATACGAGCAACCAAGCACAATGTCCTGGGTTGGAGTTATAATGGGATCCCCTGATGCCGGAGAAAAAATGTTGTTTGTTGACAGCATCAAAGTAATGGCTTCGACCTGAGCCTCTATGGAAAGAGGAAGGTGTACTGCCATTTGATCCCCATCAAAATCTGCATTGAACCCACGGCACACCAGAGGGTGCAGCTTGATTGCATTTCCTTCAACCAGTATCGGTTCAAAAGCCTGAATACCCATCCTATGCAATGTTGGAGCCCGGTTAAGCAATACCGGATGTCTCTTTACCACCTCTTCAAGGATATCCCACACCTCATTATCTTTACGCCCCAACATCTTCTTTGCACTTTTGATCGTGTCTGCGAGCCCTAATTCTTTCAATCTCCGTATGATAAAAGGCTGGAACAATTCCAGGGCTATCTTTTTTGGCAAACCGCATTGATGCAATTTCAGCTCAGGCCCAACGACAATGACCGAACGTGCCGAATAATCAACCCTCTTTCCAAGCAAATTCTCACGGAAACGCCCCTGCTTCCCCTTGATCATATCGGTTAATGACTTCAATGGTCTGTTATTACTTCCTAACACAGGACGCTTTCCTCTGGTATTATCAAAGAGAGCATCCACAGCTTGCTGCAACATCCTCTTTTCGTTTCTGATAATTACTTCCGGAGCATTTAGATCAATTAGCTTCTTTAAACGATTATTTCTATTAATAATCCTTCGGTAAAGATCATTTAAATCTGATGTAGCAAAGTTTCCGCTCTCCAGCAGCACTAACGGCCTCAAATCAGGAGGAATAACCGGAACGACAGACAGAACCATCCATTCTGGCTTGTTTCCAGAATCTCTAAACGCCTCAACAATTTCCAGTCTCTTAATTATCTCTTTTGCACGCTGCTTTGATTTTGTTTGATTGAGTTCCTCACGCAGTTCATTTGACAACGTTACCAAATCAAGTTTTTGCAACAATGCACGAATAGCCTCAGCGCCCATTCCGGCTTTAAATGATTGTTCTCCATATTTTTCTTTCGTTGCTTTGAATTCTTCTTCACTGAGCATCTGGTATTCGTTTAAAGGTGTACTTCCCTGATCTATTACCACATAGTCCTGAAAATAGATAATTCTTTCCAGAGAAGTCGTCTTCATGCCTAAAAGAGTGCCTAAACGGGAGGGCATTGCCTTAAAGAACCAAATGTGCACAATCGGTGCAGCCAAATTGATGTGACCCATCCGCTTTCTTCTTACGCGGGAGTGTGTAATCTTTACGCCACAACGGTCACAAATAATTCCTTTATGTTTTACACCTTTATATTTCCCGCAAAAACATTCCCAATTTCGTTCTGGGCCAAATATACGTTCACAAAAGAGACCGTCTTTTTCAGCCCGATAAGTACGATAGTTAATCGTTTCAGGTTTTTTGACCTCTCCATAGGACCAGCTTCTGATATCCTCTGGTGATGCAAGAGATACTTTCACCGAACTATACTCATTTATTTTATCGTACATGATATCTGCCATGTTAAACCTATAAAAAAACTTTTATATGAGTTTATGAATTACTGCAACAGCGACGCACAATTATTTAGAATTTTCCATCTTATACTTTCAGGGCTTCCATCTTTTTCTTTTCCAACTTCAAGCTCAAACCTAACCCGGCAATTTCATTCGCAAGCACTTCAAAAGATGCAGGCGTGCCCGCCTCCAATGTATTCTCACCCTTCACCATCGATTCATAAATCTTCGTTCTGCCTTCGACATCATCACTTTTCACCGTAAGTAGTTCCTGCAAGTTATGAGCTGCACCGTACGCCTCAAGCGCCCACACCTCCATTTCACCGAACCGTTGGCCACCAAACCTTGCCTTACCACCTAATGGTTGCTGAGTAATTAACGAGTACGGCCCTGTCGCCCTTGCGTGAACTTTTTCATCCACTAAATGATGGAGCTTTAGCATATACATATAGCCTACCGTGACCTTCTGCTCAAGAGGTTCGCCGGTACGTCCGTCATACAAAACAGATTTGCCATCTTCCGGCAAACCAGCTTCCTTTAAAGTAGCGCGAATTTCCTCTTCTGTAGCACCCTCAAAAATTGGAGTGACCGCCCTGAACCCCATTTTTTTTGCCGCTAATCCTAAATGAGTTTCCAGGATTTGTCCAACATTCATTCTTGAAGGTACTCCCAATGGATTTAATAACATTTCCACCCGCGTACCGTCAGCTAAACATGGCATATCTTCCTCAGGGAGAATCTTCGAAATAACCCCCTTGTTACCGTGCCTGCCGGCCATTTTATCACCAACCGACAGCTTTCTCTTAGTAGCAAGAGATATCTTTGCAAGTTCCAAAACCCCGGTAGGCAACTCGTCACCACGTTTTAAGTTGTTAATCTTTCTATCCCTTTCGTCTTTCAGGAATTCTATCTTTTCGCAGTAGTCTTTGCTAATTTCTAACGCCTTTTCTTTTTTCTTCTTATTACTAAATTCAATATTTTCAATATCAAATCGTTCTTCTAGGATCAGCACCGATTTTACCGGCATCCCACGTTCAACAGTATATATCTGTCCTGTCTGCACATCTGCCATGGGTTCTTTAATCTCTTCATCTATGGCCTTGAGCATCTTTATAAATTCTTTTGATATACTTTCATCATATTTTAACTCAATCTCATTTATATCTTGTAAAATCTTTTGCCTTTTATCATCGGATAAATAGGACTTCCTCGAAAACACCTGGGTGTTAATAACAATTCCTTCCATCCCAGAGGGAACCTCCAGTGATTCATTCTTAACGTCTTCTCCTGCCCTTCCAAATATTGCATGCAGCAACTTTTCTTCAGGAGATAATTCACTCCGGCTCTTTGGTGCGATTTTCCCAACTAGAATATCTCCCGGCTTTACCTTAGTCCCAATTCTTATGACTCCATTCTCATCAAGATTACTTAATGCCTTTTCTGATACATTAGGGATATCACGGGTAAACTCCTCTCTGCCAAGTTTGGTTTCCCGAATTTCTACTTCAAACTCATCTCTGTGGATGGAAGTAAAACGGTCGTCTTTCAATAATGCCTCACTAATGACAATAGCATCTTCAAAGTTGTATCCGTCCCACGTCATAAAAGCGACCAGCACGTTCTTCCCAAGGCTGAGTTCTCCAAGACACGTGGCGGCTCCATCCGCAATTACCTCTCCCCGCTTTACCCTTTGCCCCTCAACAACTATCGGTTTTTGGTTTAAACAGGTACCTTCATTCAAACCAACAAATTTTCTTAGCTTATACGTATCTCTGTCGTCAATAGTAACCTCATTGGCTGTTACTTTTGTTACTGCTCCCGCGTTCACAGCCTGGACAGTCATGCTTGAGTTCTGTGCTACAAACCGTTCCATTCCTGTGGCTATTATTGGTGGTTCGGTTCTGGCGAGGGGAACTGCCTGCCTTTGCATATTAGATCCCATCAGCGCCCTGTTTGCATCACTATGCTCAAGAAAGGGTATTAAACTTGCGGAAACACCAACCAGCTGTTTTGGAGAAACATCCATGTAATTTATATCTTTAAAAGTTACCTGATGAAAGTCTCCATTATACCGGCAAAGTACACCCTCCTTTTCTACTTTTTCTTTTCCCTTTATAAGTACGTCTGCGGGAGCAATTATCCTATTCTCTTCCTCATCTGCGCGAAGATACGTTATTTTTTCACCGATTTTTCCTTTGTCAATGATACGATATGGAGTAATCAAAAACCCGTATTCATCAGTCGTTGCATAAATACTCAAAGAAGCAATTAGCCCTATATTCGTGCCCTCGGGCGTTTCTATAGGGCAAACCCTGCCATAATGTGACACATGAACGTCCCGGACCTCAAACCCTGCTCTTTTTCTGTTTAAACCGCCTGGTCCTAACGCACTTAGCCTTCTTTCATGTGTTAACTGGGCAAGCGGGTTCGTCTGATCCAATACTTGGGACAATTCACTCCTGCTGAAGAAGTAGTCAATAGCTGAAAATATAGCTTTTGAATTTACCAGTGAACGCGGTGTTAGTTGATCGGAATCTTTCACGCTTAACCTCTCCTGAACAGTTCTGCGCAATTTCAGAAAACCTTTCCGTAACTCTTCACCAGCCAATTCATCGATTGTCCGAAGACGTCTGTTCCCTAAATTGTCAATATCATCGACCGAAACACCTGATTCACCTTTCCTCAATTTCATTATGTACCGAATTGCCTCGACGTAATCTTCCTTTTGCAACGTCATCTCGGATTCATTAATATTGTGCCCCATTTTCCGGTTTAACCTGAATCTTCCAACGGCACCTAATCGATACCTCTTTACATCAAAGAACTTATCATAAAATAACTGGCGGGCCTTTTCCACTTGCTGAGGATTACCAGGTCGAAACCGGGCATAAATTTTTAACAATGCATCTTCGTGAGACTTTGTAAAATCAGACTCCAAAGAATTTAATATCAACGGATCGTCCGCCTTTTTTATAACCTCTATTTTTTTGATTTCCAAATCGGCAAGTGCCTTGATTGTGGTATCTGACATCTGACGTCCAGCTTCAAGCACGATCTCTCCGGTTTGTGGATTAACAATCTTCTCGACGGTATATCTGCCTCGTAATTTCGCGGCCGAGGCAAAATCGGCAATCTTCACTGTTTCCGTCTCATAAAAGAGCCTGATAATATCCTCGTCATTAGTGTATTTTTCAGACAACGCCCTGAGGAAACATGTTGCTGGCAATTTACCGCTCTGATCAATTTTTACCGTCAGAATATCTTTTTTTCCGACCTCTAACTCAATCCAACTCCCTCTTTCTGGAATGATCCTACAGGAATGCAATCTCTTTTCAGCGTGGAATTCTTCGATAAAATCAATACCGGGCGAACGATGCAACTGTGTCACAATTACCCGTTCTGTACCATTGATAATAAACTCACCCCCACCAACCATAACGGGAATCTCTCCTACGTATACCTCCTCTTCGATGGGTTCCGCCTTGTTTAACCGCAACCAAATCCGAAATGGACAGCCATAGGTTAAACGCAATTGTCTGCATTCGTCTTGGGTGTATCGCGGCTTTCCAAGCTCGTATTTAATATAATCTAAGGACAGTGTTCCGTCGTAATTGCTGATCGGAAATATCTCGCGCAGTATTGCTTCAACCCCCTGATTCTTTCTTTTGGAAGCAGGTACATCAGCTTGCAAAAAATTCCGGTAAGCCCGTGTTTGAATCTGTATGAGATTCTGAATCCCTACTACATCATCAACCTTACCATAATTTCGGATTTCCATAATATCCCTATATTTTCAGACCAAAGAGAATGTAACCGTTATTTTACTTCAACCTTCGCGCCAGCAGCCTCAAGTGATTTTTTTATCTTCTCCGCTTCCTCTTTTGTCACTCCCTCCTTCACCGTTTTCGGAGCACCTTCAACAAGGTCTTTCGCCTCTTTTAATCCCAGATTTGTTTCAGCACGAACTGCCTTAATAACCTGGATCTTGTTTGCACCACCGTCCTTCAAAACCACATCGAATGAGGTTTTTTCTTCAGCAGCGGCAGCCTTGCCTTCCGCCGCAACCGCTACACCGGCTGGCATTGCTGCAACAGCGGCAGCGGAAACACCAAATTTCTGCTCAAACGCCTTAACCAGCTGCGAAGCCTCCAACAAAGTCATGCCTGCAACCAAATCTAACACTTGCGCAATTTTGCCAGAAGGCTCAATTGCCTTTTCTTCACTAACCTGAGTCATTTTACCCTCCTACCTTTTAGGAATCCTGCAAAAACTATACACTACTCTTTTCTTTCTGATCTTTAACTGCGTGAAATACCGTTACCAGTCCACGCAAAACAGCTTGAAAGGCACCCGCAACTCCTGCTAAAGGCGCATGAATACCTGTAATTATTTGCATACGAAGCACCGGCATCGATGGAACTTTTGCCAAGTTATTAATATCAGCAGGAGAAATCATCGCACCATCGACGAATCCACCTTTCAGAATAAAAAATGGCATTTTTTTCGACCACTCAACAGTTTCCTTCGTCATTACCACAGCATCGTCTCCGCCTGTGACGATAACCGTAGGCCCTTTTAAGAGACCAACTATCCCGTGTACACCAACTTCCTTAAAGGCAATGCCAGCGAGCGAATTTTTCACAATCCCCATGGAAATATTCTTTTTCCGTAAATCTTTTCGGATCTGATCGAATTCTAATGCCTTAATACCCTGATAACCAGCTACCAGATAATTACTGGTTTCACGATAGCCGGCAACCATCTCTTTTACGATAGATTCTTTTAATTCATTAGCCATTGCTTTTCTTCAATCCCTTCACTTTGGTTCTCAACTTAAACCTCTAACATTATGCCAGGGCTCATCGTCGAAGATACCGATACTTTTTCTACAAATATCCCCTTGGCCGAGGCTGGACGAGAGTTAATAATATGCCTCACAAATGCGTTGATATTATCCTCAAGATCTCCCTCTGAAAAAGAAACCTTTCCAACAATACTGTGAACATTTCCACCGGCATCAGTTCTGTATTCGATTTTCCCCGCCTTGAATTCTTTCACGGCCGTTTCAATATCATCAGTAACCGTACCAGATTTTGGAGAAGGCATCTTGCCCTGCGGTCCAAGCACCCTTCCTAATTTGCCAACGAATCTCATCATGTCAGAAGTCGCAATTGCCACGTCAAAGTCAGTCCATCCACCCTCCACCTTTTTCACGAGTTCTTCAGCGCCAACTTCGTCAGCACCTGCCTTTTTTGCTATCGCCGCCTTTTCACCAGCAGCAAAGACAATCACCTTCAGACTTCTGCCAATACCCTTAGGCAACGAAATAGAGCCTCGTACGAGCTGGTCTGACTGTTTCGGGTCAATACCCAGCTTCATAGCAACCTCTATACTTTCGTCAAATTTTGTCCGTTTAAAAGACTTCAGCAGCACAACGGCCTCTTTTAACGAATATTTTTTTTCTGAGTCAACAATTTTCTTTGACTCCAAATATCTCTTACTTCTTTTTAACATCTGAGCACTTTCCTTTCAAACAACCTGAAGGTCCTTTTTCGCAAGAATATGGCTTAATCAACAACCTTGATCCCCATATTGCGGGCGGTTCCTTCTATTACTTTTGTGGCAGCATCCAAATCACCCGCATTCAAATCCGCCAGCTTTTTGCTTGCTATTTCCCTTAATTGCTGCCTGTTTATCTGTCCAACCTTTTGCTTATTTGGCTCTGCAGACCCCTTTGCAACCCCAGCCAATTGTTTTATAAGCACGGACGCAGGCGGCGACTTTAAAATAAACGTAAATGTTTTATCTTTAAAAACAGTAATTTCTACCGGCGTCAAAACCCCCTGCATATCTTTTGTCCTGTCATTAAACTGCTTAACAAACTGCCCGATATTTACCCCATGTTGGCCTAAAGCCGGACCTACCGGTGGCGCAGGTGTAGCCTGCCCCCCAGGACACTGCAATTTAATTTTTGTCAATATCTCTTTCGCCATATTCCGCTCCCGCTATCAAATTGCCTCAACCTGCCAATATTCTAATTCAACGGGTGTTGCCCTGCCAAAAACCGTCAGCATCACTTTCACGCGACCACTAGCCGGCAGCACCTCTTCAATTATCCCATCATAATTCTCAAATGGACCTTCCTTTACCCTTACCTTTTCACCTTCATGAAACTCAATCTTCGCGCGCGGCTTTTCTTCTTTATGTTCTACCTCTGATAATAATTTTTCAACTTCGTAACTCGCCATAGGCACAGGCTTACTTTGCCCTCCGATAAAATCACCAGCGCCAGGCGTTTCATGAACAAGGAAGCGAACCTCTTTTGGTATTTGCCCCTGATCATCAACTTCAACCTCTGCCATGATATAGCCGGGATAAATTTTTCTTTCGGTAATTTTTTTCTTGCCGCCTTTGATCTCGGAAACCTTTTCACTGGGCACTAAAACCTTAGAAATCATCTCCTCTAAACCACGGGCTTTGATAAGTTCTACCAAATTATCCCTAACTTTATCCTCTTTATTGCTCTGAACACGCAAAACAAACCATTGCTTGGGCATGTAACGACCTATCATTTAAAACTCAATTAGGACACCTTATTACTGCCTATTACTAAAGGTGCCAGTATTTATATCTTTACCAGGAAGGAATTAAAAGAGTTGATTATTCCGAGGGAGCTTTTCAATTCAACAGGAAAGCTACGCAGGACACCATCCCCATTTTTTTTCATCCAAGTTAGTAACATAAAACTTAAAGTACGCCAATATATTTCATGATTACAGACACAAACCAATCAACACCCAATACAAATATCCCTATTACAACAACCGAAACAAGGACAACCGCCGTAGAGCCAATCAATTCATACCTTGTAGGCCACGAGACCTTTTGGAGCTCCCCCTGGGTATCGATTAAAAACTCAACGGTCTTTTTGCCACTATTATCCAGTGGCCTTATCCCCGTTTCAAGACCCGCAACAAAGACGCAAATAATGAACCCCAAAAAAACAAAAAGTGCAAAAGCACACACTACTCCCCACGTCAAACCAACACCGACGAGAGGAATCTTTGCCCCTTCTGCAATAGATGGCATGTCTATCAGCGCATTGTATAACGAAACCGAGGCAAACAGAGCAAGGATGCCCAAAGCAATCCCTACGGCAATTCTGCTATATAACCCAAAACCTTTTCTATAAACTTCGAAAAACGACATCTCAGATCTCTTGATATATGGCAGGTCTGGAGGGACTCGAACCCCCAGCAGCCGGATTTGGAGTCCGGTGCTCTACCAATTAGAGCTACAGACCTTTATTGTCAAAATAAGAAGTAAAATACACGAAAACCCAATCTATTTCTTATGTTCCTTGTGATCGGTGTGTTTTCTGCAATATCTGCAAAATTTTCTCAACTCCAGCTTTTCTGTTTGTTGTGTCTTTTTTGGTGTTCTATAATTCCTGTTCGAACACTCTTTACATACCATGGTCACATATTCACGCATTGCACTTTCCCGAGTATTTATTCAATAATTTTCGTAACAACCCCAGCTCCGACCGTCTTTCCGCCTTCCCGGATGGCAAACCGCAGACCCTCATCCATAGCTACCGCCGTCAGTATTTATTCAATAATTTTCGTAACAACCCCAGCTCCGACCGTCTTTCCGCCTTCCCGGATGGCAAACCGCAGACCCTCATCCATAGCTACCGCCGTCAGCAACTCCACATTCACCTTTACATTATCCCCAGGCATCACCATCTCCGCACCACCCGTCAAACTCACCACCCCAGTCACATCCGTCGTCCTAAAATAAAACTGCGGCCGATACCCGTTAAAAAACGGCGTATGCCTTCCCCCTTCTTCCTTCGTCAGAACATATGCCTCCGCCTCATACTTCTTATGCGGCGTTATGCTCCCAGGTTTCGCCAACACCTGCCCTCGCTCCAAATCCTCCTTCTCCACACCTCTCAACAACACCCCAAGGTTATCCCCAGCCTGACCCTCATCCAGCGTCTTATTAAACATCTCCACCCCGGTCACCACAGACTTCTTCAAATCAGGCCTTATCCCAACAATATCCACCTCGTCTCCCACTTTCACCCTGCCACGCTCCACCCTGCCAGTCCCCACCGTCCCTCTACCCTTGATGCTAAACACATCCTCTATTGACATCAAAAATGGCTTGTCTATTTCCCTCACCGGATCCGGGATATACGTGTCCACCGCATCCATCAGCTTCAACACCGGACCACAGTTCGCACACGACGCACTACCACATCCACACTCATTCGCCTTCAGCGCAGAACCACGAATCACCGGTATCTCATCCCCGGGAAAATTATACTTGCTCAGCAACTCACGCACCTCCATCTCCACCAAATCCAGCAACTCCTTGTCCTCAAGCATATCCACCTTGTTCATAAACACCACTATCCTCGGCACACCCACCTGTCTCGCCAAAAGTATATGCTCCCGCGTCTGCGGCATCGGTCCATCAGGCGCACTCACCACCAAAATCGCACCATCCATCTGCGCCGCACCCGTTATCATGTTTTTCACATAATCCGCATGACCAGGACAATCCACATGCGCATAATGCCTCTTCTGCGTCTCGTACTCCACGTGCGATATCGCTATCGTTATCCCACGCTCCCTCTCCTCGGGTGCCTTGTCAATCGAATCGTACGGCCTATCCTTTGCCAATCCCTGCTTCGACAATACATGCGTTATTACCGACGTTAACGTCGTCTTCCCATGATCCACATGCCCTATCGTCCCCACGTTCACATGCGGCTTCGTCCGCTTAAATATCTCTTTACCCATCGTTATTACCGACGTTAACGTCGTCTTCCCATGATCCACATGCCCTATCGTCCCCACGTTCACATGCGGCTTCGTCCGCTTAAATATCTCTTTACCCATGGTGGCAAACTCCCCTTATTTCACATCCATACCAATTTATCTGTCAATCTTAAAGCTTTTTATTTTTTATGGAGCTGCTGATGGGATTTGAACCCATGACCTCGTCCTTACCAAGGACGTGCTCCACCACTGAGCTACAGCAGCAAATATGTTCTTGAGATTCAGAATATCAAGATGCAGTCTCTTTCGAGTTGCTGAACATAACCGCAGAATTGGTGGATTATAACAATTAAAAAATAAAAGTCAACAACAAATATACTTAATTTTTAACATTTTCATGAAAAATCAAAGCGGGCGATGGGAATCGAACCCACATGACTAGCTTGGAAGGCTAGGGCTCTACCATTGAGCTACGCCCGCAGAAACCCGAAAGATTGGTACGCTTTGCAAATATGGTGGGTGGAGGAGGATTCGAACCTCCGAAGGCTATGCCAACAGATTTACAGTCTGTCCCCTTTGGCCACTCGGGAATCCACCCTTTTTTTGAGCCCTTCTTAACCTGTGTCAAAAAAATACCTTATGGAGCTAGCGGTGGGACTCGAACCCACAACCTGCGGTTTACAAAACCGCTGCTCCGCCGTTGAGCTACGCTAGCTCAGAAAACGGAATATGATATCAAAACATTGTAATTATTCAAGAAAAATTTACTGTTGGAATCAAATACTGGTAAGATACCCTTCATAATTTCTTTTGATCTCATCCATGCTATCGGTCCCAAATTTTTCCAAAAACGCCCTGGCGATTTCAAAGGCAACCATGGCTTCACACACAACAGCGGCAGCAGGAACAGCGCACACATCAGATCGTTCGTATGTTGCGGTAATCGGTTCTTTTGTCAATAAATCCACGGACCGTAATGGCTTTTTCAACGTTGGAATAGGTTTCATATATGCCCGCGCCACAATCGGTTCACCATTACTGATACCGCCTTCTATCCCTCCGGCATTATTGGTTAACCTCGTGAATCCGCCCGTTAACAGCTTGTCCTGCCGGGGCTTCTCATAAAAAATTTCGTCATGTACCTCCGAACCAACTTTATTGGCAGCATTACAACCCAAACCCAGCTCTACCCCTTTAATGGCCTGGACAGACATCAGGGCATAGGCAAGCCTTGCATCCAATCTCATGTCCCACTGAGTATGGTTTCCTAATCCTACCGGCAACCCATAGGCAATCACCTCAATGATCCCGCCAAGGGAATCGCCTTTTTCTGTCGTCTGTCTAATCTTTTCCATAATCTTGCCTTCAATATCCTGATCAATGCAATAGAGAGGACTTTTATCACGAATGGTCATTGCGATATCGATATCTTTCTTATTGAGAAATTTATCCGATGTTATCCCACCGATCCCCTGTACATAACCAAATACCCCTATTCCAAAGGAAGAAAGCAAAATCTTTGCTACCGCACCGGCAGCCACACGTGCGGCAGTTTCCCTTGCGCTTGCGCGTTCCAAAATATTACGTGCATCCTGTTCGTGATATTTGATCACACCAGATAAGTCCGCATGACCTGGCCTGGGACGGGTAACCGCCGGCAACTCATCAATCTTATGATCGCGGTTTTTAATCATCAAACAAACTGGACTCCCCAGGGTCGTATTTTTTCTGATTCCACAAAGAATTTCCACGCAATCATCCTCGATCTGCATCCTCCCGCCTCTTCCCATCCCCCCCTGCCTTCGCTTCAAATCCGCATTGATAACCGACGTATCAATAAATACTCCCGCTGGAAATCCTTCTATGATTGCAATCAGACATTTCCCGTGTGATTCACCGGCAGTTTTAAAATACAGCATCCATCGTCTCCAAAACAGCAAGCGTATTATTATTTCGTTGCCTAAAATAATTCAGATATGCTAGAATTGCCTGATTATATATTTAACCCTGAAAAATAACAATGTAAATCCTTCCTATGTACAAGCTCTTCATCAGTCTTCGATATTTACGCAGCAGGAAGATATCGTTTTTTGCCATTGCCGGAGTTGCCGTAGGGGTGATGACCCTGATCGTTGTATTGTCAGTAATGAACGGCTTTGATCAGGAGCTCCGGAGCAGGATAAGGGGCACACTGGCACATATTATTATCTTGAAAGGCGGTATGTATGGGCTTGAAGATCATCAACATGTCATTGAAAAAGTAAAGACCTTTGAACATGTCATTGCATGCGCACCCTATATAGAAGGACCAGCGCTTATTAAATTGAGAAACAGAAGGGAATTTGTCTATTTTAAAGGGATTGACCCTCATGCGGAGTCACGTGTGAGCGATTTTCAGTCATATATCGCCCCCTTTGGGAATCGGCCGGAAGACCTGTTAATCACCCATGGAGAGAAAAAAACAGCCAGCATTTTCGGAGGTTCAGAATTACTCAGGCTTGGACCTGGTGAACCGGAAAAAGACCCTGCAAGCTTTATTCAAAACGGAGAACAGGTCGTACTCGTCACCTTAAAAGAATGGGATAAGATAAGCGTAAAGGCATTTGAAGTTACCGGAAAATTCAGATCGGGCATGTACGATTTCGATAAAAATTACGTGTATATCCCCCTTCCGGTGGCACAGGAATTAACCGGCGCAAAGGAAAAAGACGCCGTCACCGGGATAAGCGTAAAATTAGATGATTACCGCTATGCAAACGAGGTTCGGGATCAACTGCAGGCTGCGTTGGGTTTTGAATATTATGTACAAACATGGGAAGACGCGAGAAAGACCTTTTTGACGGCGGTAATGATGGAAAGGCGTGTGATGGCGCTTATTTTGTTCTTTATCCTTGTGGTTGCAGGATTCAATATCCTTGCAATCCTCACTATGATTGTCCTTGAAAAATCCAAAGATATTGGCATCCTCAAGGCTCTTGGCACAACCACGCAGGGGATTATGGCCATCTTCCTTTTCCATGGTCTGCTTATTGGCAGTATGGGTGCATCTCTGGGAGTTGCAGCAGGACTGTCTATTGTGTTACGAATTAACTGGCTGGAAAACGTGCTTTACCATACTACCGGATGGAGGCCATTTCCGCCTGAGGTTTACTATTTTAATCAAATACCCACCGTAATAAGTCCGTTGAGCATTGCTATCACTGCGGTAATTGCTATCGTAAGCAGTGTGGTGTTTAGTCTCTACCCTGCATTGCGTGCTGCGCGGCTAGACCCGGTTGTAACCTTGCGCTATGAATAACCGGTAGCGTTGTAGCGTTCCCCTTCTGATAAAACCTATTGACAGGCTGTAAGATTGCTGATACCATTTCCGTTTTATCCCTTCTTGGAAAAGGCCACAAAAAGACTTCTGGCGTAGTCATATGGTAAATTATTACGATATTCTCGAAGTGCATTATGAAGTAAGCACTGAAGAACTAAAACGTTCGTTCAGAACCCTCATCAAAAAATACCACCCGGATATCCACGGACAAAACAAGCTTTGGGCCGAAACTAAAACAAAGACTATTATCCAGGCTTATAAAACACTTTCCAACTCAACATCACGTGAACACTACAACAGACAACACAGACATCTTTTACAGACAAAGAACAGACAAATACCCCCAAAAAAAACTGCGACAACATCGGCAACAGACGATGGTCTTCAGGGACACATCCGCATCGTTTTCACCGACCTTTTAAACGGACGTTTCCTGCAAGCTATTAAAAATTATGAACGTCTATTAAAAGATTATGCCGGCATCGATTTTTTTCTATTTTTAAATAAAAGGGACTATATTGACTGTAAATTTCTTCTGGCTGAGGCGTATGAGAAACTTGAGAAATACGATACGGCCATTAATCTTTACGAATTGATCCTCGAACGGGGAAAGGGCGACACCCACCGCACTCACTTGCTCCACGAGATTAAAGAACGGATTAGAAACATTTATTGCCGCAATCTGGCACGTAATACTACCCCGGAAAAGGCCCTGGGTTATTATGAAAAGGTACTACGACTAAATTTATATAAAAACGAAAACGCCTTTCTTTATAAAAAAATAGCTGAGTGTTACCTCAAATTACATGAATATGAAAATGCCTTACAGCACCTCACTATTGCCCTGACGTTAAAGCCGAACCTTCAAGGCGCTCATAAACTCAAGATAAAACTCAAGCAACATATTCCAAACTTTGCCCTATAGCCATGAACAACAAAGCCACTCCCCTTCTTACAACAAATATTCCGGAACTCAAATTGTGTAACCGCGGAAAAGTTCGAGATATCTATGAAATAAATGACACCTTATTAATTATAACAACAGACCGTATCTCGGCCTTTGATGTTGTCCTACCCAGCGGCATCCCTTACAAAGGGCAGGTGCTTACCGGACTCTCTGAATTCTGGTTCAAATATACCTCCCAAATCATAGAAAACCACCTGATTACCGCCCACATAGAACATATGGACAACCCTGTGGTATCACAGCACAAAGATATCCTGGATGGCAGAACTATGCTGGTAAAGAAAGTTAAAGTCGTTCCTGTAGAATGTGTCGTTCGCGGTTACCTGGCTGGCTCTGGCTGGAAGGAATACCAAAAAACCCAAACCATTTGCGGCATAAAATTGCCGGCAGGTCTCAGGGAATCTGATCAACTTCCCGAGCCTATCTTTACCCCATCCACAAAAGCGACTATTGGACACGACGAGAATATCACTTTTTCGCAGGTTACCGATATGGTCGGCAAAGAACTCGCCGAAGAATTGAAAGAAAAAAGCATGAAACTGTATCTCCTTGCCCGCGATTATGCCCTTGACCGGGGCATCATCATCTGCGATACCAAGTTTGAATGGGGCATTACGGAGAATAATACAACGATACTCATCGATGAAGCGCTCACACCGGATTCATCCCGTTTTTGGCCAAGGGATGGTTATGCATCAGGAAAACCACAACAATCTTACGACAAACAATTTATCCGTGATTACCTCGAGAGCATTCATTGGAACAAGAAACCGCCGGCACCGGCCCTCCCACCTGAAATCGTCCAAAAGACCTCTGAAAAATACCTGAGCGCGTATAAAGCACTTACTGGTAAAAGCCTGATATAGCATATTCACCAGATGTCTTATATGGTATGTGCGATTTACGGCCTGAAAGACTCTAAAATTCAACAGTCTCCATTCTTTACTCATTGACACAACTCCACATAAACGATAGAATCTTTTTACTGAAAAATTGGAGTGAAAAAAATGAAAGAGGCGTTACGATATTTATTGAAACTATAACAGGATTATGAACACGGGTAATTTGAATAATTATTTGGCTGTTGCGCGAGAGGCCGCTCTTCAAGCAGGGGTAATTTTAAAAGAGCACTTCGGACAGATAAGCCCCTCCATGATTAACGAAAAAGCCACAAACGATTACGTGACCGTTGTCGACAGAAGGTCTGAAGACATTATTAAGGAGCATATCAAATCGCACTTCCAGAACCACAACATCATGGCAGAGGAATCTCCGGCAGAACGGCATTCCTCCCCTTTTTTATGGATCATCGACCCCCTAGACGGCACCATGAATTATATTCACGGTCTGCCGAGTTTCGCCGTCTCTATTGCTTTGGCGATTGAAGGGAGTTTGGCAATGGGTCTTATCTACGAACCCCTGAGAGAAAATATCTATTCCGCAATACGGGGGCACGGCTCTTTTAAGAATGACAGACGTATTCATGTCTCCTCTTCTGAAACCTTGAGCACCTCCCTGATTGCAACGGGTTTTCCTTTCAGGATAAAGGGCGTTATCGATTCCTATCTCCGGGTATTTAAAGATCTTTTTATGCGGGCAACTGGCATCAGAAGAGGCGGATCGGCCTGTCTTGACCTTGCGTATACGGCAGAAGGTATCTTTGGCGGTTTTTTCGAATGTGCCCTCTCACCATGGGACATAGCTGCGGGTGCACTTCTGGTAGAAGAAGCCGGCGGTGTGGTCACCGACTTCGAAGGTAAAAACCTGTATTTAAAAACCGGAAATATCATTGCTGGTACCAAGGGAGTTCAGCGCGAGATGCTAAAGATTATCCAGGCAACGTTTCGGAATGAACAGACACTTTCTGTGGGTAAGGAGGTTTTTCAATAACGGACGGAATCGTTGAAGTGACAACGGTCAAAACCTTACGAGAAGTTTGCAGAAGTGATAGAAAAACACTGGGATGGTATTGCAGCTTACAGCAAAGTCTCATTAGGCTTTGTCGAAGATCGCAATAATTAGCCCGCATTTTTCACGGAGGGTAATTTGTGGTATCAAAAGGTCTCAGGATGCGTTACAAGGCTGCTTTATCGGACAGATTTTTCGGTTGTTCTGCAATAAAAATGAATTGTTTCATGATTTCACTGATACTATCACCGGGACATACCGCAAAAAGGCATATTTTGGGCGTAGCGCTCCCCTCCGGCTTAGCAATCATACGCCACGGGTAAATCTTTTCTGAACCTCAGCAGAGCATGGGATACGCTTTGCGAATGTTTTGGAACGCAAGCTGAAAGATTTCTTTATAGGGATAAGCGCTGGACAGGCAAACGGCTATTCTCCTTACGCTTACCTTCACCTGGACGCACTATGTGCACCGTTGATTTCGGGCGTATATACTGGGAATATATACAAATCTCATAACCATCGTATTCATACATGCGTTACCCATAAAACAATCCTATCTATGATACCAAAAGTCCCTTCAAATAAAACCTTATATAATCAGACACAAAATTAATTGCGATTTTACAACGAGTGTTTTTTAAACCTATAGTATTACTGTGGAAAAACCTCTTTTTCCCCATTCCCCGTTTTTACGAGGACGAGTTTCATGAGGACACGTTTTAGCAAGTATTTTCATATGCCCCCAAATTCCTGAGGTAGGTCAACCGTCCCCGGTTGACATTATAATGACAAGCGGGGACGCTTGTCCCACCGATAGAGGGAATTTGGATGAGGCTTTGCTGCACGTAATACGTTTACTATATCTCACTTACGCACCTTTACGAATACGTTATCCCTCAAACCACCAGCCGTTTCGAATCTGATGTTTGCATTACCAGCCTTCTTCCTGGCTGTGATTGTGAATATTGCCTGACCGTTGGTATCTGTTACAGCGCTTGACGGCGAGACCAATACGCGCTTCTTACCGTTCCTAACTGTAGCAGTTACCAGTATTCCGGCTTTTGGTTCGCCATTCCCGCACGTTACCGTTACCGCTTCGTCAGCGCGCCCTTCTCTCAGGAGTTTCAGCGGTTCTGGTTCGGCATCCAGATTCGTTGCGTTGCAAGTTGGAGTTAAGGCGAAATTGAACACGTTCTTGCCAGTTTGTGGATTCGGGTTACCTTCTACCACTTTTACTATCTGTGAAGACGTTACATAGTTTGATGCAGACGCCGTTATCTCGTATTGCCCAACGGATACTTCTGTCATAGAATAGACACCATCCTGGCCTTGCACTGAACCTGACGTGGTCGATTCGCCGGTATTTAACGCTACTGTCGCACCATTAATACCGGCGCCGGTAATTGAGT
>JAJTXE010000002.1:1893254-1894565 GCA_021463795.1 Candidatus Brocadia sp.
CGTCTCTTTGAGAGAAAATATCTCCCATGCCCGCTTTGATGACGCCCGCTCTCGTGCCTAATAGCTCTCCCACCCCACGGGTCTCGTAAACTCATCGCACGGTTTCGCGCTCACTGCCCGGATGAATCATTCTTCCCACGATGAGCATCTCGTTAGTATACCGGGAAAAAACCGCAAAGGTAATAAAAACAATAATATTTAGGCACTACATTGGAGTTCTAAAATTTAATATCTAGCCATACCAATAGGTTACCACTTTTACTTGCTTGATTTTTCACCATTTTTTCACCTCTTTTATGACGCTTTTGTTGAAGTTGGATTAGCATTGCGCATATTGGAACGGCTTGATCCGGACGCCATTCATAATTTAAGAGGCCTGCATATTGGAACGAAGCAGAGAGCATCCCTCGCGCCGCAACGTTCGCCGCAGACGTTCACGGTCCAGGCTGAAATGAAACGTAGTCTCACTCACCGGCTCCTGGGGATTTGACAGAGAGATACGAACCAGCCCAAAGTCCCGCCCGGCTTCTTTCTTTAACGTCCCGATATGCATTCGCAGGTCATCACGAGTGATGCTCTTTCGTGTAGGCTCTCCACAGGCGCTTGAGTCTGCGGCGACGCATGGGACGTTCCTTGGCTACCCGGTTATGGCTTTCCACAGAGACGTAGAACTCTGATTCCTGCTGAAGAATTTTCACCAGGACGCCTTCTCGCGCCTGCATCCGGGTCTGTTCGAGCAATGGTTTTTCGATACGGCTCACATGTCCTTTGGGAGTGCCAACCAAAGAGTTAATCCCGCGGGAACGCATCTTTTCCAACATCTCCTCCGTTGGAATACCACGATCCATGAGCCAGGTGCGCCGAAATTTCCCATACTACTTTTCGATCCAACCCAGAAACTCCTCCAGCGTCAAGGTGTCCAGTTCCAAAAGACCCCACACCTATAACCCCAACCAGCATGCGCCCCACTGCCGTGGACGGCGCAATTCAATGCTGTCCAGCCTCACCCGGATGGTCTCACAGGCCAGTATCGGTAATTCTTTCCGGTCATCTGGAAACAGCGCCAGTTGTTTTGCCTTGGGTTTTTTACCCCACAACGCCTCTATCGTCCGAACCCATCCCGCACGTTGGTTATCATTGAGTTCTCCCAAATAGAGAACTTGCCGCTGCACCACTCTTCGTCCGCTGACCCGGCGGTTCTCTACAACACTCCAATACCGATGGGTTTTTCCATCTTCCGTCCGTGATTTTGCTCGGAGAAACATGCAAGCATTTTCGCAGTCTCCCCTGCATGCGTCAATGGGGTAGGCC
>JAJTXE010000002.1:1894586-1907909 GCA_021463795.1 Candidatus Brocadia sp.
CAGGATGGCACTCCGCACATCCGACATTCGGATCATTGAATATCTTCTCGCCCCTCTTCTGCGCATCCGACAGCGAACCATCCGCATTCCTGAACGGGCTTCCCGTGAACTCCAATGCCCTGATGTAGCAAATCAGCGCCTCTAACCTCAACGGAGAAAAGTTCTCACTCCGGAACACAAACCCAGGGTCTCTTCCGCACACCCTGTCAAGCGAACTCGTTGCTCCAACGATCTCGTCCGGATGACCGGTAAACCCCTCATGCCTGAACGGCGGCAAATACCTCCCGCCACGGATATACTTCGTGTTCTTCCAGCTTCCCCATCCCTCATCTCCAAGGTCCCAGATCAACCCCGTTGTCTGTCCCCTCTCGTAATGACAGCTCGCGCAGGAATACTCACCCTGCAAATTCCACGATGCATCATTGAACTGAAACTGTCCGTACCTTACCAACTCACTCTTGTACGGTGAGTGCTTTACCCGGTAATGCACCTCCGGCACTGTCAGTGGCTCCGCCCTCGGCAGCGGCTCCCACTCCGGACCCGTCTGGATCGTCGCAACCACTTGCGGCGTCCCCGCCATTAACTGACCAGTCGTCACTACCCCAAACAACCCAAGGGCGGCTACCAAACCGATCTTCAAAGTTTTATAATACATGTTCAGCCTCCTTCATAATTTAAAATCTTCCCAACTATCATTACAGTGATGAATGAAAAACTTGGCGCCTCCTCTTCTTTAAGGTCTTCATTTCTGGAGATTTATTTTTTTTAACCACCCCCTTTCATCATTAAGGTTATTGTTTTTGGATTGTTAATGCTCTCTACGATATTGAGCAATGATAATGCCAAAATATACGCGCTTAAAAATGCTATTTTATAACTATTTATGAACAAAGGTCTTAAGCAGCTTTAGAAGACACCTGTTTACGATTTTTAAGAAACAGTGACAATTAAAATTTGACGGGGGTAAGTCTGGAATGCTTCCTGGAATGAATCAATTTTATGTTACCCGTTGGAAATACGAGACTTAGAATTGTGCCTAAAAATGGGCATTATCACGCCCGTTCACAGGCAGGAACTTTGTTCTTAATAGTCAACCCCAAGGTGCGGAGAACCGGAAGAAAATTACAAGGAATCCTGTAACGACTTCTGCAAAAACTGAGAAACATCAGGATACAAAGAAATTCCGAAAGAATATCTTTGATATTTGGCATTTCGGATTCTTTTATTTCTACCGGAGTGTGTTTATGATGGGGAAACGATTGAACCTCTGACGGTATTTTCCATTCTCATTGACGAAATTACGTGGTAAAACTAACAGAAATGAAATGGAAAGTCAGCAGACTGTCAGAAAACACAAACCTGTTTTCAGTTACGTTGGGTTCAAGTATCCGAACTTAGTATAATCTTTCTTTTTTAACAAATCTTTTACTCCCCCTGCATTCCCCATTGATAGCGCGTTTTTTCGGCTACGCTGCGCTATGTCTATTCAGTGACAGGGATATTGGTTTTGGCTACATTACACTTGACGATAATATCATTACATGATAATATGCGGATGTGATTGAATCATTTGCCAATACGGAAACAGAAAAGATATTCAAAGGCATAGTATCAAGAAAATTACCCATCGTTATTCAGAAAACAGCCAGGCGTAAACTTCTCTATCTTGACGATGCTGATAGTTTATCTGATTTGGCTGCACCACCCGGGAATAGACTCGAAGCACTTCGTGGAAACCGTGAAGGTCAATATAGCATTCGAATAAATGATCAATGGCGAATCTGCTTTATATGGGCAAGTGGCAAGGCGAAGGATGTTGAAATTACAGATTACCACAAATGAAAGGATACCTATGGGAAGACTACCACCGATTCATCCCGGCGAAATATTGCTGGAAGACTTTATGAAACCTTTGAAATTGAGCAGCTATCGTGTCGCTAAAGACATAGGTGTGCCGGCATTAAGGATTAGCCAGATCGTACGTGGACAGCGTTCGATTACAGCAGACACAGCAATGAGGTTGGCGCGTTACTTTGGCACGAGTGCGGGGATATGGTTACGCTTACAAGCTCGATATGATCTTGAAATAGCGGAAGCTAAAATGGCAAAACGTATCAATCGCGAGGTCAAAGTCCTGCAAGCAACGCAGCCTTCGGCATCAAACAGTTAGCCCCGATATAGTCTGAAGGTAACTCCACTCCGCTACGGGGAGCATTCCCGATTTTTTTGTGACTTCTGCCAGGTTTTAATGAAACGTACAGTAGTATTAACCCTGACAGGGTTTGAAACCCTGTCAGGGTTGTTGAATTGTTTTGCCCTGATCTCATGAACGGTTACAAAAAATCGGGAATGCTCCCACGCTACGTCTGTTCAGTGGCGAGGATATTGGTTTTGGTTACATTGTACTTAACAAGCTTGTTTTGAAGGGTTGTGCGCGGTATCCGCAAGATCTCTGACATCCGCACCTGATTGCCCTTTGTCTTCTGATACGCCCACACAAGGAGCTTCCTTTCCGCCTCACTCAGGGTTTCTTGCAGGTCCAATGAGTCAATCGTGGAAAGTTCTATGGAAAATAAACCCGAAGGAGTCTCTTCTTCCCGAAAATTTTCCGGAAGATCTTTTGGCGTGATCACCCCTGAGGTGCAAAATGCTATGGCATGTTCAATAGTATTTTCTAATTCACGGATATTTCCAGGCCACTGATATAATAACAGCACATGAAACACTTCTGGGGATATTGAATGAACCGCGACTTTCTGCTGGGCAACATATTTTTTCATGAAGTGAGTCGCCAGAAGCGGTATATCTTCTTTCCTTTCCCTCAGGGGAGGAAGATGAATAGTAACCACATGAAGCCGATAATACAGGTCTTCACGAAAACGTCCCTCCTGGACAAGTTTTTTCAGATCTTTTTTGGTAGCGCAGATGACACGGACATTAATGGAAATTGTTTCCTCGCCACCGACACGTTCAAATTCCCGTTCCTGAAGGACCCTCAGGAGTTTGACCTGCATTTCTAATGAGATATCGTCTACATCATCGAGAAATATTGTGCCCCCATCGGCAAGTTCAAAGCGCCCACGTCTCGTCTTTATCGCACTGGTAAAAGCGCCTTTTTCGTGTCCAAAAAGTTCGCTCTCCAGAATTTCCTTGTTCAAGGCAGCGCAACTGAGCTTTACAAAAGGCCCGTCCTTTCGGTTGCTGGTATAATGGATTGCCCCTGCGGTGAGTTCCTTTCCGGTGCCACTCTCCCCCTGAATGAGCACCGTGGTATCACGATTGGATACGGTGTTTATAATCTCGAATATACGTTTCATGGCATCAGTCTTTCCTATCATATTATTGTAACCAAACTGGCTTACAACCTGCCGTTTCAGGAGGATATTTTCTGCAACCATATCTTTGTGCTTGAGCGCCTTCTGGAGTTTAATTATCAATTCTTCCAGGGAAAATGGTTTCGTCACATAGTCATACGCCCCTTCTCTCATAGCGATAACAGCATTCTCAATAGAACCATACGCAGTCATAATAATAACCACGGTATCAGGAGATACCTTTTTTATCTCCTTCAGAAACTCAATTCCATCCATCCTGGGCAGGCGTACATCGGTTATTACTGCATCGAAGTTTTCGGATTGCAATACCGTGAGCCCTTCGACTGCGTTTGACAGGGAAGTGGCGGCATAGCCCACTTTCATTAATTTATCTTCGAGGGATACCCGCATCAGTTTTTCGTCATCAACAATAAGTATTTTGCTTTTCATGTGAACATATCTTTTTGACTGCAGAGAGAACGAAGCTACAACACCCCCTGCACTATTTTAGATAGTCTTTCATAGCAGTAACGATAGCGTACTTTTTTGATTTTGCACCGGATTTTTCCATGACCTCTTTTAAAAGATCATTATCTATATCAATCGTTGTACGCATTTGGAAACTCCTTCTTTATATCAAAAACAGGTAACTGAATATGCAAGTATTACAACATAGAAGCCATAATATTTGTGGGTCTTCTCCCTATCGAGTGGGTAAAAATGAGCCATTTTTGTACTGAGTTAGATATCAGGCAACATGCAGGTCAATATTTTGAGACGAAGATACTCTGGCGCTCAAGATTGCAATGAACATCGAGGAAGAAGGCATGGAATTTTATTCCCTCCTCATGAAAAGTGCAAAAGACGACAAGGCAAAGGATATCTTTTCAAAACTCGTCTCTGCGGAAAAGAAACATCTGGCGCTTTTTCAAGAGATGTATTCTAAAATTACCTCTCCATCGAATCCGTCGCAGGGTTGTGAAGATTATACCGCGGACCTGTATTTGAAAGATTTGGTAGAAACAGGCGTATTTACGAAAAAAGGAGAAGCGAGAAGACTCGCAGCAGAAATAAAGACGGATATTGATGCGTTGAAAATTGGTATTCAGGCAGAGAAGGACTCTATTCTGTACTATACTGAAGCTGCAAAAAATACCAGGCACGAAGAAGGGAAGCAGGCATTTGAACAACTGACAAGCGAAGAGAAAAAACATTTAAAGATCCTTGCGAAACACCTGAAGGCATTAAAGAAACTGGTATCGTAACTTTATTTCATTGCAACCTGTTGATTAGTCGTCATTTCACAAAAAGGCAAAGGAGGATGGTATGAAAGAGCGAATAGTAAAATACGGAAGTGCCTTGTTAGTAATGTTCACCACGATGCTCATCACCTGGGGATTAACATATGCACAGGAAGAGAAAAACCGCAAGGCGGGAATCAAAGAAGAAAAAGCGGTAAAGGCTATCGCCCAAAAAAAGAAGGCCGTAAAGACAAGCTATGCGCCTGTGGCCATTACTGGACCCTTTGAAGACACAATGGCTCGAATGAAAGCTGCTAAGCCAGAAGTAATGAAGCGCCATATGGATTTACTTAATGAACGTTATGATTTAAGCAATAACTCAGCTAAAAATATAACCATGTCTCGGGGAAAGTCCATACAACAAGGTGTGCGGGTTAAACTCCCGAAAGACGTGACCTGGGAAACCCTGGCGGCTATGACTCCGGAAGATATCCGGGCAAAAGACCTTTTCCCAAAAGGTCTTTTGCCGCTTTCGCACCCAAATCATGCTGAGGGTGGCATGCTCTTCCCCAAGTTCCATATTGAAGAGATCAAAAAGCAAGAGGGGAGAGACCTCACACGCTTTGACCTGGACTATGACCTGCCGGATCACTTTTTGCCTGAGTTCCCGCCGCCAATCTATTTAACTACACGACCTGACCTGGGTGACGTTTCTCAAGGTAATCTGGTGACAATCATCAACTATTATGAGCTATTTAATGGGATACTGAATCCCAAACAGCTTGAAGGCTTAAGGCTGCTGGTTACACCCTTCCCGCAGCAACAATTCAATCAAACGGAAGATCGCCGTTCGGAACACTCGAGTCGTGGTGTTACTTGTTTTGACTGCCACGTGAACGGACACACCAATGCCGCTACCCATCTGGTTGGCGATATTCGCCCCCAGGAATTTCGGCATCGCCTCGACACCCCTTCCTTGCGCGGGGTGAATATCCAGAGGTTGTTTGGCTCACAACGGGCACTGAAAAGCATTGAGGACTTCACGGAGTTCGAGCAGCGTGGTGCCTACTTTGACGGAGACCCGGTCATCGCCGCAAAAAAAGGGGTCAATATCCTCGAACGAGGGAGCCAGGTCCATTTTATGGCAGAGATTCAGGAGTTACTGGATTTCCCACCAGCACCAAAGCTGAACATCTATGGTATGCTGGAACCGGGAAAGGCCACAGAGGCTGAACTTCTCGGACAAGAGTTGTTTTTTAGTAAAGCCAGATGTTCCATCTGCCATCAGCCGCCCTATTATACAGACAACCTCATGCACAACCTTAAGGTGGAGCGTTTCTACAAGCCGAGCATGATTAACGGGCGTATGGCCAGTGCAGATGGCCCCATCAAGACCTTTCCCCTGCGCGGTATTAAGGATTCACCGCCATATTTACATGATGGAAGGCTGTTGACCCTGGAAGACACCGTAGAGTTCTTTAATTTGATTCTTGAGGTCAAGCTCACGAAGCAAGAAAAGGAGAATTTGGTAGCCTTCCTGAGGGCATTATAGTAATAAATCATCTGTGGCGAGGTCATAACCATGAGGAGTTACTTGGTACTGAATAACAGATGATGGCGCTTATTTTTTTTGATAAATTCAAATATCGAAAATCAAAAACAAACTCCAATATTAAATCACAGAAATCAGAAACAGGATTTAGAACATCTAAACCTGTCTGCCGATAGGCATGATTTATAATTTTAAAAGGAGGTGACAATGCTTGACAGACGTGAATTTTTAACAATAACAGGCGCAGGAGGGGCTGCCCTGTTGTTCGGTATTCCAAACCCTTTACATGCATCAACAACAGAAAAGGAGGAAAAGACTATGCCGTACACAGCAAAGGATTATTCAAAACTTATTGGTATGGAGGGATTCAGTGAGACGCTTCTGAAAAATCACTTCACCCTCTATCAGGGATATGTGACAAATACCAACAAGGTGCTCGACATCCTTGGTCAGATGCTGAAGGATGGAAAGACGGCCACCCCGGAATATGCTGAACTCAAGAGGCGGCTGGGCTGGGAGTTTAACGGAATGCGGCTCCACGAATACTATTTTGAAAACCTTGGGAAAAAAGGCGGTATAAACAAAGAGGGCGCGCTTGCAAAAAAAATGACCGAGGAATTCGGGAGTTACGAGATGTGGGAAAAGGATTTCAAGGGAGTAAGCGCAATGCGGGGAATCGGTTGGGCTGTCCTTTACCAGGATAGCGCCAGCGGAAGGCTCATCAATTTCTGGATAAACGAGCATGACGTTTCTCACCCCGCAGGCTGTAATCCATTATTGATCATGGACGTATTTGAGCATGCATTCATGATCGATTACGGCCTCAAGCGGGCCGACTACATCGAGGCATTCTTCAAGAATATCGATTGGTCAGCTGCAGAGGCAAGGCTGAAATAAACCAGACTAGCCCTGTCAGGGTTTTAAACCCTGACAGGGTTGCCTTATAGTGTTACTTTGTAAAAACTTCTTTTTTTGTAAGTTTTTTCTGGGTAATCTGTGAAATCTGTGGTTTCTGTTGTTACTTGGCAGTTATATTTGTTTCGGTTGCGGCAGAGCCGCGTTATGAATCTCGCGCTTCCGATTTTGTCTTTTCCGGCTCGTTTGGTTCAGGAATTTTAATGACAAATATGTCTGTGTTCTGTCATTGCTGAGTCTTTTACAAAAAGGGTATGAACACATTTTTTTGAAGGAGGAGAAAATGAGAAAAATAGGGATGTTCATAGGAGTGATTTTTGTTTTTAGTCTTCTTCACCTTACTCAGTCATTTGCCCAACCGGGGATGCAGTGGAGAGGGGGCGGCGGATGGGGTGCTGGTGCTCAGTATAGCAGGATGTACGACCCAAAAACCGTTGAGACTGTCAGCGGTGAAGTCGTTAGCGTGGACGTCATTACCCCGGTAAAAGGGATGTGTTATGGGATACATCTGATGGTGAAAACGGGAAAGGAAACCATTTCCGTCCATTTAGGCCCGGGCTGGTATATCGAAAATCAGGATACCAAGATTGAGGCAAAGGATAAGGTTGAAATCACGGGTTCAAGGATCATCTTTGAAGGCAAACCTGCGATTATTGCTGCGGAAGTGAAGAAGGGTGAAGAGACACTAAAACTTCGGGACGAAAAGGGGTTTCCGCTGTGGAGTGGCTGGAGAAAACGCCCATGAGACCTGAGACGACTTATTGTCGGTAGAGCGACGAGCCTCGTCGCTCATACACCATTACATTAAAATCAATACACGTCGGTAGGGACACGGTGCACCGTGTCCCTACAGACTCTCTGGAATAAAAATTCGATGGCGATAGATAAATTAAAGGTCAATCTGGTAGTCGATGCCCTGATGTTTCTCTGTGTGATGGCAATGACGGGGGTCGGCCTCCTCATGAAGTTTATCTTGCTGCCCGGCAAGGACACCTGGGCTGTCTATGGGAGAAAGGTGGAGTTGTTCCTGTTTGGCATGGACCGCCACCAATGGGGAACAATTCATATGATCATTGCCTTTGCCTTTCTGGGATTAGCGGTGTTTCACGTCATCCTCCACTGGAGGATGATATTGTCGTTGTATCCCCGGTTAATTGGGAGTCAGGTTGCGAGACGCATCATTGCCGTGGTTATCGTCATTGTAGCCCTGCTTTTTGTAACCTTTCCATTTGTTGTAAAACCTGTGGTGCAGGAACCGGAGCACAAGGAAAAACACTATCGGTAAATTCTCCATTAATAAAATGGGGTTAGGGGGTTGTTCGGTTGCCGTAATACAAATTTGAAATTCCATAACATTTAGATTCTTCGCTTTGCTCAGAAGGACATTTTTTCGTATTCATTGACATTCTGAACAGGGTTGACTCACGAATTTCGTACTTCGGATTTTGCCTTTTCCGGCATTTTCGAATTTGGGGTATGCTGTGAAAAAATCGCGATTCCATGAATTTGTGATAAAACATAATTGCCCTGGTAAACTCGGATTTGAGGGATGGATTTTTTATCCTGGCATGTTATTTCATAGCCAACACAAATGGTGGGGAAAAGGTGGGATGCGCCAGAGACCCCACGAAGGTCTGGACTTCTGTTTTTACCGTGACAGGGCGGGACAAAATCACACCCTGAATGAAAAAACAAAGATCCCGGTAATGTACGAGGGTGAAATTGTAGGTATTCATGATGATTTCATGGGAAAATCTCTCTTTGTAAGCCATGACTTCCATGATGAATTGGGAAACAGGCTGCATACCATTTACGGTCATACAAACCCATATCCTGGTGTTGATATTGGAAGGCTTTTTCGGGAAGGAGAGACGATTGCTGTTATTGCAGCGGCCAGAAAGAATGACACACAGATTCCGTCTCATTTGCATATCTCTGTTGCATGGTTGCCAAAATCTTTTCCTTATAACAGGCTTAACTGGGAGACAATGGGTGACCGTGGCGTCACGACTCTTTGCAATCCCCTGGAGTTTATTGATGGTAACTATACGGTAGAGCAGGAGCGTATTGCCTTATGAAATGTGATTTTATATTGATGACAGGGTGGCACGGACAAACGAAGTTTGTCCGTGTTGAATTTAAAATAGAATACTTTTAATAGCACAAATATTCCCCTCTTGGGAGGGGTAAGGGGTGGGTCAAGTGGTTGTGAAATTTTAGTAAATACCCCACAAATTACCGAATTACCCACCCCTCAATCCCATCCCAAGAGGGGACTTTTTAACTTGGAGGATGGTTATGAAAAAATCTTTGGGCGCAAAAACTATCGTATACCCGACACCGGTTCTTATTGTGGGGACGTATGACAAGGCGGGAAAACCAAATGCTATGAATGTTGCATGGGGCGGACTGTGTTGTTCCAGTCCGCCGTCTATTGCGATCTCTATCAGGAAGGCCACGTACACGTATGGAAATGTTGTGGAGCGAAAGGCATTTACGATAAATATCCCTTCAGAAAATTATGCCAGAGAGGCCGATTATTTTGGGATTGCGTCCGGAAGCAAGGAAGATAAATTTTCTGTGACAAAACTCACTGCGGTAAAGAGTGATCTCGTGGATGCGCCATACATCGGGGAATTTCCCCTTATTCTGGAATGTAAACTCACGCACACGGTCGAGCTCGGGTTGCACACCCAGTTTATTGGAGAGATCCTGGATGTCAAGGTTGAAGATTCAGTGCTCGGAGAAGGCGGAACAATCGACATAGAAAAATTGCATCCCTTCTTCTACGCCCCGGATGTCCGTGTCTATTATGGCGTTGGGCGATCTCTTGGCAAGGCATTCTCTGTCGGAAAACAGTTAAAGGGATCGTGAAGTGTACAGAACAGCCACTTCTGAAAAAATAATAAACCCCCGCAAAATATTCCTTAAGAAATTACCTTAAGCACGGACAAACTCTGTTTGTCCGTGCTACCGCGGAACCCGCTTAAATAAAATGAAATTCCATGATCCCCTGGCTCACAAGAGATAATAAAAATATCCCCCTGAGCATAAGATGAAGGGGTTTGTTAGGAACAGGGTTGAGGGAAAGTTTTTACTCACAGATTATCCCTTCTTTTTGGAGTAATTGCTTGCACTGCGCTATGCTCTTCTCCCTTTCAGCTCCTGAGATGTAAAATGTTACCTGTGCCTTTATGGGAACATGAGGTCTATCAACAATCGCAGTATTCAGCAGACATATATTCTGAAGCACCGTCCGTAAGTGCCTTGCGGTTCCGGAATTTCCATCGATAACCGCAATTTTATTCCCAACGGCATGGAGGATCTCCTTTTTTATCAAGACATAATGAGTGCATCCCAGGACAATGGCAGCAATATCCACGGTATGTGCCGATGAAAAGAGCTGAGAAAGATATCCTTCGATTTCCCGTCCGCGGGACTGATCCCGTTCAATGATCTCCACTAATCCTACACAGGGGACCGGAATAATCTCGGCACGATGTTTGTAATGATGAACGAGTTCATTAAATTTTTTGCTTTTTAAGGTAAGCGGTGTAGCCAGAACAAGGATCTTGCCGGCAATTCCAAGTTCCACTGCGGGTTTTAGGGCAGGTTCCATTCCAATTACCGGAAATGGACATATCTTCCGGATCTCATGAATGGCAGCGCTGGTGGCCGTGTTGCACGCAACAACCAGGGATTTAATACCGATAAAGGCGAGGAATTCAGCAACTTTTACCGACAGCGTCCGGACAATCTCCTCTGATTTGACCCCATATGGAGAATGCA
Source organism: Candidatus Brocadia sp. (assembly GCA_021463795.1). Lineage (GTDB taxonomy): Bacteria > Planctomycetota > Brocadiia > Brocadiales > Brocadiaceae > Brocadia. The sequence goes on from JAJTXE010000002.1 coordinate 1,905,398, forward strand.
GGGTATCGGCAAAATACACATACTTCTCATATGGCAGCGTCTTAATTATCTCAGCAAGGACCGAGATTCCACCGATACCTGAATCGAAGACCCCTATAGGTAATTTAGCTTTTGGATTTTCCATGAAACGCTGATTCCCGGGGAGAAACGGAAGCATTTCCGCTGTTTTGTCAATATGCGCATTTGCCTGCCGGCTGACATCGTGTGTCGCAAATATCTTGCATGATTAACCCAGACAGAGTATGGAGTTCTGTCTGGGTTGTTTTTTCAGATCCCATTACGGTTGCAAAAGAACGGAATACCTCCGGAGAAAGTCCTTCCTAACACAGAAAATTATGGGCAATGGGCATGCGCCTGCCCGATCCAAATGCCTTGGAAGTCACCTTGATGCCCGGGGCTGCCTGCCTCCTCTTGTATTCATTCCTGTTTACCTTTCTTACGATTTCACGCACAATCTTTTCATCAAACCCCATGTGAATAATTTCTTCGATGCCCCTGGCATCTTCCACATACGCCTTCAGGATACCATCGAGCATGTCATAAGGAGGCAAACTGTCCTGGTCACATTGATTCTGTCTCAATTCAGCCGAAGGAAGTTTAGCAATGGAATTCCGCGGAATAATCTCTTTTTCACGGTTTATATGCCTTGCAAGTTCATATACCATCGTTTTGGGTACATCGGAGATCAGGGCAAGCCCGCCGCTCATGTCACCATAGAGGGTGCAATAGCCTACGGCCAGTTCCGACTTATTTCCCGTCGTCAGGACAAGATATCCATACTTATTGGAAAGCGCCATGAGGATATTGCCGCGAATACGTGCCTGGAGATTTTCTTCCGTGATATCAAAGGGACATCCTTTGAACTCGGTTTCCAGGGTTTTCCGATACATTCCAAACACCTCCTGAATGGGTATGACTTTATACGTAATGCCCAGGTTTTGCGAAAGTTTTACGGCATCATCGATACTCCCCTGTGATGAAAATTGGGATGGCATGAGTACTCCGATGGCATTCCCCTTGCCCAGAGATTCCACCGCAAGTGCTGCAGTTACCGCGGAATCAATCCCCCCGCTCAGGCCAATAATAATTTTCTTAAAACCGCATTTTTTCACATAATCCCGAAGCCCGGCTATTAATGCCATATGCACCGTTTCGATATCGGAATAGGTATTGGGTTGGACTTGTACCGACGGGTTTTTTATATCGACTACCACCAAGTCCTCCTGAAACGCGGCCGCCTGGGCAATCAGCTTACCCTGGGCATTTATTACCACGCTGTTTCCATCAAAGACGAGATCGTCATTGCCCCCCACCTGATTGACATAGATAAAGGGCACCTCATATTTCACAGCATCATGCATGAGCATACGCAATCTAATCTCATTGTGCTTCCCTACGGCAAAGGGCGACGAAGAGATGTTGATCATGACGTCCGCCCCTTGAGAGATCAGGTTTTCAATCGGGTCTATCTCATACAAGGGACGTGTCCAGAATTCTTTATCGTTCCACATATCTTCACAGATAGATATGCCCAGTGTGTAGTCCCCGCATTTGACCGGTAAAATCTGATGCGCGGGTTCAAAGTAACGGCATTCATCAAAGACATCGTAGGTTGGCAGGAGTGACTTGTGATGAACAGAGATAAGCTTTTGATCCTGTATGAATGCGGCCGCATTGTGGACAAGCTTGCCATGCCGCCGTTTGTTTCTATCGACGAAACCCACAAGGGCAGAAATGCCGGATACGTGACGGACTATTTCATCGAGGGCCTTTAGATTCTCATCGATAAATGCGGGGATATCCAGAAAATCCTTTGGCGGATACCCTGTAACGGCTAGTTCCGGGAAAATGACGATGTCGGAATTTTGCTTCCTGGCACGTTCAAGGTACAAGCAGATTTTTTCGGTATTCTTTTGAAAATCCCCTATGGTTTGATTAATCTGTGCCAGAGCAATTTTCATGCTTGTTACTGTAATATGTTCGTGCGTCTTTAGCAAACAAATTTTATTCTTACGTCCCTGACCCTGGACTGGTTTCTGTTTTACTTTGAAAATTGATTTATAATATAATACTTTTGATTTGGAAATCTTCAAAAAACTAAACTATTACAATTGTTACAAATTTTTAAAAACCCCCGGATACTATGGCTATTCCGGCAACCTAATTTTTTGGAGGATGAGCATGAAAGCAGTGAAGTTCGGCAAGCGAATTCTTGCATGGCTATTAACGATTGCGGGATGTTTTGTAGCGGTTATTGCCACCATTATCCTGATTCGCGGTTTTGACGCCTGGCGGATGCCCGACTTGAAAATCTGGCACACAGCCCGTCTGTCCCCGGAATTCAGGGCGAGTGACATGAAGCCTGGTTTCACCTTTGCGGACTACCTCAAGCTGGAAGACCGGCTCTTTGAGAATTTGAAGGTATCTATTGACCAGCGGATCACGAAAGAAGACCAGTACATCTTAAACAGGTATTACACAGAGTCAGTTTGCCACCCCGACCGTCAGGAAA
>JAJTXE010000002.1:1907930-1955395 GCA_021463795.1 Candidatus Brocadia sp.
GCTGATACTGCCTGAAAAAGAGGTTCCACAACCATTTCTCCCTAAAACTTTTGGTCATTGGTTTATACTGAGGCGCTTACCAAAACTATCAGACGAGGGGATAAGCCACCCGCGCTACGGATTTCGACTCGTGCAGGTTATGACATTCATTCAAATTGTATTGTAAAAGTCTTGTTTGTCAAATCCCCCTCCATATTTGCTGTGCAATGTAGGGGCGAAGCACGTGCTAAAATGTCATATAGGTGTGGGGTTTTTTGGAACTGGACACCTTTTGGAGGCCGCGTTTGCCGTCAAGTCGCAAGGAGCCAAGCTGGCTGAATATACTGAAGGCGCTCGTCTGTTACCGGCTGATTGACCCGGGAAGCGAATTTCGTTTTCACCGTGAACGGTTTGCGCTCCATTCCTTTCCAGGGAAAACCGAAAAAGGCTTGCATTTTCCTTCGTTTTTGTATTATCATCCTTTTTAAAGAAGAGACAATTTCCTATCACCGTTCCGTAAAAGAAGCTTTGCATTTCAAAATGGTAAATTGTACTCTCTGTTAAGCGCTAAAATATAAAGAATTTAAAGACAAATAGACCTGCCCCTTTCTTTATGATAGATTACAAACCATGAAAGCAACCTCATTCAAAAAAGAATACAATCTTTCTGTAAGCCCCATTGAGTTTTGCATAGCAGAAGAAACGGCCACCTGTGGACATAAGAAGCCTTTCACAACTTACTATGACAATCCAGAGCATTCTATAAAGCTCTTGAAAGGTGACTGCATCGAGATTTTAAATCAGGCAAGGGAAAACAGTGTTGACACAATCTTCGCTGATCCACCCTATTTTCTCTCTAACGGTGGAATTACCTGCCATGCAGGGAAAATGGTTTCCGTAAACAAAGGAAAATGGGACAAATCAAAAGGTGCCGTTGAAAATCACAAATTCACCCTTGAATGGCTTGATGCCTGTCAGAAGGTTTTAAAACCTAATGGGACAATCTGGGTTTCTGGGACTACACATATTATTTATTCTGTCGGGTATGCCATGCAGGAGCTTGGTTATAAAATTTTAAACGACATTATTTGGTATAAACGTAATGCCCCGCCGAACCTATCCTGCCGTTATTTTACCCATTCAACGGAAATCGTCTTGTGGGCTGCAAAGAACGCGAAAAGCAAACACTATTTCAATTACGAACTCATAAAAAAAATGAATAACGGGAAGCAAATGCGGAATGTCTGGGAAATCTCAGCGCCACAAGCAGAGGAAAAGAAATTCGGCAAACATCCTACACAAAAACCCGTGGAACTTTTGAGCCGGATAATGCTTGCATCCACGAAAGAGGGAGATTTGGTCTTAGACCCATTTAGTGGAAGCTCAACAACCGGGATTGCAGCGACTTTATTGAGTAGGAAATTTGTAGGTATCGAATTGGAAGATGAATATTTACAGCTTTCCAAAAAACGGCTTGAAAGTGTAATCAACTGTCCGCAACAAAACCAGGAACCTAAAACCCGCAGGATTTCATCAAAGAGCCAAGAAGGCCAAAACGTGTGTTATCCAACTTACGCATGATGTGTTGATGTATAGCTTCTATGGCAAAACTACAAGGTTCTTTGGCTAATGCATCGGGAAATATATTAGAGCAGACAGTAAAGACCGTATTCCAAAATAAAGGCTTTCAACTTGCCTCATATCGTGAATGGCAAAAGTCTCCTGAGAAATATGGTGTGGAGTTGTTGCTTACCAACGTGCCCTACACAACAATTTATGACCACCACGGCCACACCGAGTTTCTGGCCAAATCTGAAAAATATAAGCTTGAAATAAGGATTGAGTGCAAATGGCAACAATCAGCCGGTTCAGTAGATGAAAAGCTGCCTTATCTCTATCTGAATTGTATCGAGTCTATGCCAGAGAAAGATATCGTCATCGTCATTGACGGAGACGGTTTTAAAAAGGGTTCTAAGGTATGGCTCAAAGAGGCAGTAAAAGAAAAGAGATATACCAGTCCTGTCAACGGAGAGAAAACCATAGAAGTCTTTAACCTGAAAGAGTTTATTACATGGGCTAATAAGCTCTTAAGATAAAACTCTATTCTCAAAAAAATAAAGAAATCTGGTAACAATTTAGTTTTTTGAAAACATTTTGCATGAATGGTATTATTTATTGTAGGGGCAGGTTTAAAACCTGCCCCTACACGGCATGTAGAACATTGTTATTTTGAAAATTTTTCAAAAAACTAAATTGTTACAGATTTCTTATGGTGGAATGGGTCTATGACAAAGCAGGTAGCATCGCTTCATAAGCCGCTCCACCTTGACGCTTTTCTGTCATGCGTCTTAAAAAGTGCCGCAAGCCGTACGCCAGAAGCATACGAGCGTCTGGTCGTTGAGAGCATAATGACAGACGGCTTTAATAGAGCAAGCGGTAAATAAGGAGACATAAAGTGGCTAGAAGAAAGACCTCCTCAATGATTCACTCGTCACCGATTAAACCAGCCTTAAGCCTTTTGAAAAGTATCCCGATATCTTGAGTATTATGACAAATTATACCTGTATCTCTTCAAAACCCTTTTGTTGATAATCTATCTCCCCCAGCCCCTGCTCATAGGATTGCCTGAGATAGCCAATGTCCTCAGGTTGCATGCCAAACAAGGTGGCGCCGTAGGCATCCGCGGCCACAGGATCTGTGCTCACGATAATACGCCGTGCACGTTCCGGCGAATTATCAACGTCATCGAGTCGGCCACCGGTTGGTCCGTGGTTTTTCAGTATCCTGAAGGCATCGAGTACGGTCAGGTCTATTTTAAGGAATTTATTGAGATCGGCAATTTTGGGATGGATATCCGTATGAAGACTGCCGCGGTCGCCGCCAATCATACCAAAGACGTTTTTGAGTCCCATAGAAAGCCTTGAAGTGCCGTGTTGCTTTGCAATAGGCACATTGATAAGCACATCCACCTCATCGGCATATACCATTTCTTCATAAAAGGACCATGACTTCAAAACCTTACCATCAGGAATAGAAAAATCCCGGAAACGATTCCTGTTCAAAAAGCTTACCTCAGCGCCAACCTGCTGCGCTGCTGACGCAATACCGCTGTTACGATAAGAAGGTTCTGGGTTTATGGAACAGGTGTGATCCATAACCTTTACCCGGCTCGCCCCGGCCTCCTTACACAATTCTACCAGAGCCGCCACTACGTAAGGATTCGTATTGGCAGCAAATTCTGGTCTTTGATTCCAGGCAATATTAGGTTTAATAATCACTCTGTTGCCCTTGGAAACGATCTTGTCCAGACCACCCAGGGCATTTATGGCGCGCCGCACCATTTCTTTGATAATCACTGGTTCGTCCGCAGTATCCGAAATGTTTCCATGCGCTACAATCAGCCCAGGTTTTAAGTGGTGCTCCTTGAGTTTTTTTATGGCAGGACTTCTCCTCATGGTTCCTAAATAGGATACACCGTAAATACCGGCACCCGCCGCAATACTGGTCTTGAGAAATGTCCGTCGTGAGATTTTAGCGCTCATATGCGTCTCGTAAATAAGTTCACAATGGTATAATGATAATCGTCATCCGTAAGCGTTTTGCCTTAAACCATTCATTTTGGGTCAAGGTAATATACCCTGATACTGCCCTTGCTTTTAGTTCAAGGCAAAGATTGATACTTTGTCAGATAAATGCGCTCTTCCCCTCTGATGTTACATGCAATGGCATACTATCAACTTTCAGGTATCCGCGTCAATGAATATCCGTTTTACAACACCACGTATCATTGCACCAGTGCATCATATCGTGTTTTTTTCCTCCCTTGTCAAGGATACAGCGCGCCAAATCTAAAAATAATTGAATTCCCTTGCATGCTTTAAAATTACTTGTAAAATAAAATGGACAGGAATTCATAAATAGCTACAAGAGGTAAATGAAAAGTATTTGAACATCCGGAGGCATATTAACCCATGCTTGATATCAATTTCATCCGGACCAACCCGGACAAGGTCAAACAAGCAATCACCCATAAACACGAAAATGCGGCCAGCGTAGACCGGATTTTGGAGCTTGATACGCAGCGCAGGTCGCTGATTCATACCTGCGAACAGTTGAAGAGCAGGCGCAACGAGAAATCAAGAGAAGTTAGTGATCTGAAAAAAAAGGGACACGATGCCTCCTGCATCATCGAAGAAACAAAAAAGATCGGCGATGATATAAAATCCATGGAGGAACAACTCAAGGAACTGGAACCCCAGATCAATAACCTGCTCCTCCGCATCCCAAATATCCCTGCTGCAGACGTCCCAATCGGAAAGGATGCCAATGACAATGTTATCGTCAAGACATGGGGACAACGAAAGGCATTTGAAATTACCCCTTTACCACACTGGGAGCTGGGATCTCTTTTAAACATCCTGGATTTAGAACGGTCTTCCAAGATATCGGGTTCTGGTTTTATCTTACTCAAAGGTCTTGGCGCAAGACTGGAACGCGCCTTATTTTCTTTTATGCTTGATCTCCACACCCGGGAACACGGCTACACTGAATTATTTCCGCCGTTTCTCGTCAACCGCACATCCATGACAGGCACAGGCCAGTTGCCAAAGATGGAAGAGGATATGTATCGGACTGCACCAGACGACCTCTTTCTCGTTCCTACGGCCGAAGTGCCGGTCACCAATATACATCGGGACGAGATACTCTCGTGCAAAGACCTTCCCATTTACTACACCGCCTATACCCCCTGCTTCCGGCGTGAGGCGGGTTCTTATGGCAAGGATACGAGAGGTATTATCCGCGTTCACCAATTCAACAAAGTAGAATTAGTCAAACTCGTAAGGCCTGAAACTTCTTACGATGAGCTCGAATCGTTGCTCGGCAATGCAGAAACGGTGCTCCAACTCCTGGGACTGGAATACCGGGTGGTAAAACTTTCTACCGGTGACATGAGCTTTGCGGCGGCAAAGTGTTATGATATAGAGGTCTGGGCACCGGGGGCAGATAAGTTTCTGGAGGTTTCTTCCTGCAGCAATTTCGAGGATTTCCAGGCACGGCGCATAAACCTGCGATTCAGGGACGAAAACGGCAAATTACGGCTTGTGCACACCTTAAACGGTTCAGGATTGGCTTTGCCACGAACGGTCATCGCAATCCTTGAAACCTATCAGCAAAAAGACGGATCGGTCTCCATCCCTGATGTCCTTCAGCCATACATGGGAGGCGTCAGGGTCATTGCCAGACAATGATTGACGACGGTCTTTATCCCCGGCAAAACAAAAAAGGCTACCAGGGAATTTGATTCCCTGCGTAGCCTTTCAGTATCTCTTTTTTTAAAACGTTTATATCTTTTCGATCTTTGCGCCGCAAACCTTGTACTCGGCTGTCTGGGTAATATTATCGTATGCGTCCATTGTCAGCTTGTTCACGGCCGCCTCAGCAAAGTGCATAGGTATCCAGATGACACCTTTTTTCACCTTGTCAGAAACTTCGGCACGGGCTGTTATCTCGCCCCGCCGTGAAACGACCTTTACCATTTCGCCATCAAAGATACCTAATTTCCCGGCATCTGCTTCGTGCACTTCAACGAAACAGTCGTTTGTTTTATGGATGATACCGGCAGACCTGCGGGTCATCGTGCCTGCACCGTAATGATAAAGGGTACGCCCTGTTGTCAGCAATAGCGGATAGTCTTTATCAGGGCTTTCGGCAGGCGCCCGGTAAGGCAATACAAAAAACTTACCCAAGCCTCGCGGGAACTTACCCTCATGCATGAATTTCGTGCCGGGATGTTTTACATCCGGACATGGCCACTGAATGCCGTTCTGCTCGATCCTTCCATAATTAATCCCGGCCAGCATAGGCACAAGGCTGGCAATCTCGTCCCAGACTTCCTTGGGAGAAGGATAATCCATTTTATAACCCATACGGGTGGACAACTCGCAGGTAATCTTCCAGTCCGGCTTTGCATTTCCAATCGGATTAATACCCTTGCGCACGCGCTGTACACGGCGTTCGGTGTTGGTAAACGTACCGTCTTTTTCGGCAAAACTCGTTGCCGGCAGGATGACATCTGCATAATGAGCAGTCTCCGACATAAAAATGTCCTGCACAACCAACAGATCCAGACTTTTCAGTCCTTTGATGGTATAGTCCTGATTCGGCTCACTCATGATCGGATCTTCGCCGATGACATACAACGCCTTAAATTCCCCTTTACTCATCCGCTCAAACATGGTTGGTGCTGTATTGCCCAGTTTTTTGTTCAGGGTTACACCCCAGTTCTTTTCAAACTTTTCTACCACCTTCTCATCTGAAAATAACTGATATCCGGGTAATTTATCCGGGAGGCACATGTCCGTTGCACCCTGGACGTTGTTCTGCCCGCGGATGGGATTGACCCCTGTACTGGATTTTCCAACGTGTCCGGTTAACAGTGCAAGGTTTGCAATGCATCGTACATTATCCGTCCCGCAAGTATGCTCTGTAATTCCCAGGGTATAATATATGGCTGATTTCTCTGATTTTGCATATAACCTGGCGGCCTGACGAATGTCTTCCGCAGGAACACCGGTAAATTCCGATGCCTTTTCAGGTGTGATGTCCTTAACAAACGCTTTTAGTTCTTCAAAACCTTCAGTTCGTGTCTTTATGAATTCCTTGTTTTCAAGACCTTCATCAATGATGACATGCGCCATTGCGTTTAACAGCCAGTTGTCTGAGCCAGGTTTTAAAGGGAGATATAATTTGGCCTGCTGTGCAAACCAAATCTGGCGCGGATCCGCTACAATGAACGTACAGCCCTTGCGGAGCGCCTTTTTCATCTCCAGTCCAACAATGGGATGTGCTTCTGTGGGATTGCCACCGATAAGAAAGATGAGTTTGCAATCCTTAATTTCACTAATGGAATTGGTCATTGAACCGCTTCCGAATGACATCGCCAGACCGGCGACGGAGGGTGCGTGTCAAGTCCGGGCACACTGGTCTACGTTGTTGGTGCCTACCGCAGCCCGCGCAAATTTCATTGCCAGATAGTTCTCTTCGTTGGTGCACCGCGAAGAACTGAATACCCCGATTGTATCGGGTCCGTATCTGGCCTTTATATCATTCAATTTACCGGCAACAAAGTCAAGCGCTTCGTCCCAGGTTGCCTCTTCAAACCTTCCATTCTTCTTTATGAGCGGTTGCTTCAGCCGGTCGGGGTGATGAACAAAGTCATAACCAAACCGGCCTTTCACGCACAGATTCCCATCATTCGGGATAGAACCAGTCTTTGAGGTCACCTTAACAACCTCATTCCCCTTGACGTTTAGATACATGGTACAACCTACCCCGCAATATGCACAGGTGGTTTTTATCTGTTTCAGTTCCCAGTCCCTTGCCTTTCCAGCGGCCTGTTTTTCCACCAACGATCCGACAGGACAGGTTGATACACACTGACCACAGAGGACACAGGTCGTCTCGCGTCGCGGTTTTCCAAAGGGCAAACCGGTTTCCGTTGTAAATCCGCGATGCTTAAAATCAATAGCATAATCCTGTTGTACTTCGGAACAGATACGCACACAGCGGCCACACAGGATACACTTGCTGGTATCCTGTTGAATGGCTGGGTTTTCATCTTCTGTAATACCACCATCAGGTTGTTCAAAGAATCTGCTGTCCCTTACCTGATACTTATATGCAAGATCCTGCAAGGTGCAGGCGCCGCATTTATCACAGGTCATACAATCTTTGGGATGGTCAGAAAGGATCAACTCCAAAACCGTCTTTCGCGTTTTTAACACCTTCTCTGAATCCGTGCGGATCACCATCCCATCGGTAGCCTCAGTACTGCATGAAGTGATGAGAGCGCTCGACTTCCCTCGCTCAACCTCCACCATGCAGACACGGCATGCTGCAAAGGGTTCAAGGCGCGAATCGTGACACAGGGTTGGAATTTGAATACCCATGGAATTGGCTACCTGTAAAACGGTTTTCCCTTTATTCACCTCTACGGTCTTGCCGTCAATACTTACTTTGATTTTTGGAACCATTACCATACGTTATTTTCTCCTCGCTGAAACAAACCGGAAAGAAACAAAATAATAGTAAGTTTGAAATTTACGATATCAAATTAATACCCACCCCTGAATCTCTTTCCCAAATGAGACTTTTTCAAACTCCTCTCTTTAGAGGAGCAGGGGTGTATAAGGTAACAACAAAAAGATTGAGGTTCTTTGCGTAAATTTGAGATTTTTCAGCTTAAATTTCAAGTCACATTTTGAAAATCATATGATGCAACAAAAAATTAAGCACGGCTCCCTTTTAGCTTACCAGAATCCCTGCGTAGCCTACAACATGGTCATAATCTCCGGTAATATCGCCGCTGGTTTCATACCGAACGAGTTCTGCCCTCTTCGCCCCACGTTCCTTTGAGCATACCAGCATGGTAACCGCCGGATAAATACCGCACATCGTAATGTTCATTTCCTGTACCTTGCTGAATAAGGCATCCTCATTCAAGGCTAAAACCTCGCCGATGGCAATCTTGTCCTTTCGGTTGGCCGATGTCTGCGACTCGTGATGCGTCATGTCGGAAGAGGCCACTACAAGGGCATCAGGACGTAATTTCTGTAATACCTGCGACAACTTTTTCCCTATATTTTTAAGTTCTGCAATATTCCGCCTGGAAATAACGATCACCACAATTTCGCTGCGAGGATTGAAGTATTGGATAAAGGGTATCTGCACCTCAGCGGCATGCTCATACAAATGCGCCTCCCGGTCTTTTTCAAGCAGATTGCATACATGGATTAATTCCTCAACGACTTCTTCAGCGACCTTCACATCACCCATAGGGGTACGCCACTGCCCACCAGGCCAGATAGAACAAGGCAGCCCGTAACCGGTATGATTGGGTGCTAAGATAACTACGGTATCAGGGATTTTAATCCTTGAATAAAGATGCCCTGCGACGCGTCCGGAATAGATATATCCGGCATGCGGAGAGATTATGCCTAAAACGGCCTGCTTGTCACAATCCCTGACCACAAAACCTTCTATGTCGCTCTGCAACTGGGTTGGGTTGCTGCTGTAAAAACTACCTGCCACCGCTGGTTGTCGTATTATCATAGTACTCTTGGAATGCGCCAGAAAAGTACAGTGAGTTGTCATGTATCAACAAAGGCTATCTCAGAAAAGGTAGTTTAGCATGATGCTCTGAAACAGTCAAATTCCATTTTTTATTTGAAAGATGACTATAGAATGGTTTACAATTTCAACACTTATTACGCGCGGTTCAGGAACGAATATTCATTGTCATTAAAGGAGTTCGATATTGGCGAAGGCATTAGCGTTATTATCGGGTGGCCTGGATAGTACCCTGGCTATTCGTGTTATCCAGCAACAAGGGATTGAGGTAATCGCACTCAACTTTGTTACCGTATTTTGTCGTTGCACGTCACATGGAAGCTGTAAACTTGAGGCAGTAAAGGTCTCAGAAAAATTCGGAATACCTATTAAGGTAATTAATACGACAGAGCGGTTCCTCGAGCTTGTCAAGAAACCGAAGTTTGGCTACGGGAAAAACATGAATCCCTGCATCGATTGCCGGATCAATATCTTTCGCGTCGCCGGCGAATACATGCGGGAAATTGGCGCTGACTTTATCATTACCGGCGAGGTGCTAGGACAGAGGCCGATGTCTCAGCGGAAAGAAGCCATGAAGATTATCGACAGAGAGGCAAACCTTACCGGGCTTGTCCTGCGGCCTTTATGCGCCAAACATATGGATCCAACGCTTCCTGAGAAATCAGGCATGGTGGACAGGGAAAAACTCCTTCAGATTCGTGGCCGTTCCCGGAAAGATCAGATACAGCTTGCAGATGTATTTCAAATCAAAGATTATCCCTGCTCGGCAGGTGGTTGCCTGCTGACCGACCCGGAATTTGCCCACCGCATGAGAGATTTGGTCAACTCCTGCGATGCCGGTGTAAATGACGTCAATCTTTTAAAAGCAGGAAGGCATTTCAGGCTTGACCAGCAGACAAAAGCCATTGTTGGCAGAAATGAAGAGGATAACGCCAGGATCGAATCTCTCTCACAGGAAGGCGATGTCCTGTTAACCCTGGTCGATATGCCGGGGCCTCTTGCCCTTTTACGTGGTGCGGTCACGGAAGAAACGATATGTCTTGGGGCGCGCATTACGGCGAGATACGGAAAATCGCATCTATTCCCCTTCACAAAAGTTTCCGTTCGACAGGCAAAAAAAGACGCTCCGCAGCGGTTCATAGAGGTCACTCCGATGAGTCAGGAAGAGGCTGATAAGCTTATACTCAAAAAAATCTCTGCCAGCAACCGATCGCACGAACCTTCCTGGGTAACCGAATTCAACGTAGGGTAACAGCTTCCGCGAATTTTATACCCGGACAGTTCACAAACAAAACAGTGTTTGAAGATTTCCAACAAAAACAGGACACTGCATACTGCGTAGGGACAGGTTTGAAACCTGCCCCTACAAAACAATAGTATTCATAAACAAAGGTTTTTTTCAAAAAACCACAGGCATGGGAGCATTGCCAATGAAATTGCCCTTTGAAAATTTATTGAAACGTCTCGAAAATATCAAAAAGGTAGTTTCCGCCGCTTCAAAAAACAGATTCATTAAAACGGACAAACAACTTTCCCTTATCCTGATCACAACCTTTATTGTCTCTGTGGCTGCGCTCTTCTCCTACTGGTTTTTTGAAGAAAAACCTTACTATGATAATCTTCTCTCCGAAAAAGACGAATTAATTGAATCATTAAAATTTACCCGTGACAAACAAAAAAAAATTCATGAAAACACCGTAGATGCTTATGAAAAAAAATTAACCACCGAATATGTACTAAAATCCATTTACGATGACAAGATAAACGATTTTGAACAAAAACTAACATCTTACCGTAATGATTATCTTCATAAAGAAGAGCATGCAAAACAAGTTGCGGAATTAGAAAGCCGGCTCAAAGAGGAATACGCAGCAAAGGAACACCAGGTAAAAAGCGATTATGAACAAAGAATCATGATGCTGGAGCAGAAGACCGCTGTTCTTGAAGACAAAAATCTTGATCTGAAAACAACGCTTCAGGAATCAGCAGATTTTATCCGGGAAGAAAAAGAAATACTGGAAGAAACGCTTGTGTCGGAAAGAAAAAGGGCATTTATTCCTTCTCTGATTCTCCCCGAGACCAAAAATCGGATAGTGGATGCCAACGCACTAAAAAGATTAGTTACGATAAAAGACAAATTAAAACGCATCGAAGAAATGGATATTACCTTAAAACCCGATATCTATTTTGAGATGGGCATCATCTCTTACTACAACAAACAGCATGGTGAAGCGATAGAATTATGGGAAAATGCACTCTCCTTAAATAAAAACAATTTCAAGATATACATCTGCCTTGGGGTCGTATATGCCGAAGAAAACATGGCAGACCATGCCGTCAAAATACTGAAACGTGCTATCGAAATTAACCCGAAATATTCGACACTCCATCTGACGCTTGCCCGTATTTATGAGCAAAAAGGTGCCTTGGATGACGCTATTTATGAATATTCCAGGGCTTTAGAACTCAATCCGGAAACCATAGATATTTATAATACCCTCGGCACTTTATATGAAAAGAAGGGATTGAAGGAAGAGGCAAGAAAATCGTTTGCCCAGTATGAAAAGTTAAAGGGGGCGAATAAATAACCGCGGTTAAACAACAATGAGTATCCCATTACTGCATTTCCAGCATGGCGGATGAATTATGGACTTCATCTTTCCTGTCTCCAGGTCTCTTTTCTATTTAACTATGTGGTAGTGTATCGCATCCCCGGTTTGCGTTCCCGCTGAATCTTCTTCCGTCTGGATTTGATCTATGGAGGCAGATGCCGGTGATTGACGCATCAAAAACTCTTCTTTACCATCGGAAGACACCTTCTTTTTTTCAGACACCGGTTGGTCGTCTGGAAATACCGCACCACTTGGCATCACCTTTTCTACGGCACCTTTCCAATCTCCGAATTCGATAGTTTTTGTTCGGAGTACCTCAATTTCCTGAGCCATGTGTGCCCTTTCCTGGACTAACATGGTGTGCGATTGCATTAATTCCTGGTATTTTTCTTCAAGCGCTTTCACTTTATCTGTTTGAATTTCTGTTTTGGTCTTCTCATGCTCGTATCTGGAGGCCATGTAAGTTGCAAAAAAGAGGCACATGAAACAGAAAAGCACTGCCGCTATTTTGAGGAGACTCGATGCCTTAGCGCTGACATGAACCATAATTGACCATCCTTTTCTCTATGCCCTGACGACCCAAAAATGTTTTTTATCCTTACCATTTGTCCCTATTGTCAGGCGAAAACCATTCAGGGAAGCGCCACCCCTATCGAAGCGCTTTTTTGGAGCGAGTTTCGAAGGAAATGCATTCATAAATTCCACGGCAGCCACGCTGTTTCAAGGCGTGTAGATATGACAAGAGATAATCAAATTTTGTAACAATTTAGCTTTTTGAAACAGCAGGGGCGAAGCATTTTCTATGATTGTCATGAACGCACTCACACCAAAACGGGCAAATGCTTCACCCCTGCCCCGTATGACAAATAGTACAATTGTTTGAAACTTTCAAAAGGTCCTTTAATAAAGCAAAAAAACCGCTGGATTGCAAGGTTTTCCTTTTTTCATCCGACTTATAGTAAACGTATTAATAAGTTGTCATGTGCTGGTCATTGCGAGTTCAAACGAAGCGAACTCACGAGATTCCTCGCTTTGCCCGGAATGACAGTCATAGCAGCGATTGCTTCGGGCTAAAGTTTGCCCTGAGCAAGAGCAAATGACCCTCACAACGACAACTTTCTTTCTGCGTTAACTATAGTTCATGAGCCATGCAGCCATGGAGAACGTCCTGCAATTTCGACCCGTGGTTTACATAGGTGATGAATTCGGCACAGACAGCAATCAACATCACTGTTATACCAAGCCGTGTGAGAAGCATGCGATGAACGAACGTTCTGAGCGGATAGGTCTTTATTTTGCCGCGATAGTAAAACAAAAAGGAATGAGATTGTAAGTTTTTTTCAATATTGCAATAAGGGATAATAAATGGTATGCTATTACCTTTTTCTAACTGAAAAATTAACAAAGGGGGTTGATTTAGCGCATACAGGATGGTCAACTTGCCCCGAATAACAGGTACTGCCAAAAGCTCTATAAAAGGTATAAGGAATAAGGTGGCATCTATGCCATGTGAAGTTATCAATGTGTCAGGCAATCTGATCAGCGTCAGGATAACGGGCGAATTAAAAAAGGCAGAACTTGATCAAATGCAAACAACTACCGCAGAGCCGAAGTTGCGAGCCCAAGCGAGGTAAATCCATGAGATTCCTTGCTTTGTCCGGGATGACAGTCATAGCAGAGATTGCTTCGGGAAAGTGCCATTGCGTGATACGTTTGTTTATGCGCCTACGATAGTGAATGGGGATGTTCACTCTTATTCTGCATGTCCTCACGCCAAAATCACCCATTGTTAACCCCCGGGTTTATTTCGGCGCTGCGTCTTAATTCTTGTTTCGGTGGGAGGACTCACCGAGGCGTCTGACAAAAGGGTGTTACCTATGAAAAGATATTTAGTACGGTGCTGTATGATAGCCAGTTTTGCATATTGCATTTATCTTGTTGGCTGTGGAGGTGGGGGTGCAGATATCAAACAGACAACAACGCATTCCAGCCTGGGGCAAGAATTACAGGATCTCGATGCCGCATATCAGAAAAAGATAATCACGGAAAAGGAGTACAATAAAGCAAAAGAAAGTTTGCTAAAAAAGTATGCAAAATAGAAAGGAGAGAAATTGATGAATTTTATCGTCTGGATCATTAGCGGTATCATAGCTGGCTGGATAACGGGCTTAGTGGTTCGGGGAAGGGGTTTTGGTATCAAAGGAGACTTAATTGTTGGATTGCTGGGTGGGCTTGTTGCAGGCGCATTACTAAGCTTTATCGGGCATTTTACGTTCCGTATCCTAGGGAATGTTGTTACCGCGGTTGTTGGCGGAGTAATACTTGTTTCAATTATTCGTTTTTTTCGCAGGAAATAAAAAGGGATGCTGAAGTTGTAAATAATTTCCATCGGGAGAAAAAATAGTTCCCCGTGTTATCCTTTACGGTGGAGAGCTATTTTACACGGGAATGACGGAAGGGAAGTGTTTTTGGGGGGAAAACAAACAAATAAACGATACAACCATCTTTGCTTGCATGTTGAAAAACCTTGTATTAATCTGAAATTTTTGTTCTACTGTACGTTTTGACGAAAAAGGCTATTTTCTTCTGCCGGGGTCAGAAGTGGGATCAAATCAATTTGTTACAAAACCAGGAGTCATTGCAGAACAGGAGGTTGCTATCGAAAAAATAGGGTAAATGGAACAGAAACATTATCTTAGAAAAATAACAAAGAGAGGAAAAATCAATGAATATAATAAGGAAAAACAAACTTTTGTGGGTGGGATTTATTGCGATGATGACATGCACCGTTGCCGCGACGGCGCAGGACAAACCAGCGAATAACATGCAAATACTTGTCGATAAGGTACACGCAGACAAGAAGCTCATTGTTGCGGACAACATGCAGCTTACCGAGTCTGAAGCAAAAGGCTTCTGGCCTGTCTATGCACAATATCAGGATGAATTGTTCCTGATTCGTGCACGTACCGCGAAATTGATAGGCGACTACCGGAATGCCTATAACACTAATGCTATAACAGATGATGTTGCCCGGACGCTGCTTGACGAGGTAATAAACATAGATGCGCTGACGCTGAAGCTCCGCAAGAAATATCTCTCCAGGTTCCGCGAGGTAATCCCTGAGTCCAAGGTGGCGCGCTACTACCAGATCGAAAACAAGATTCAGGCAGCGCTTTATTATGAATTTGCTGCCGGTATACCCCTTATACAAACAGGTAAGTAATCATTCAAAAAGGAGAATACAACCATGAAACACATTCGTTTGACCGTCATTCTTTTCGTGCTTGCATTTGCTGCGGGCATAGGTATGTTTGAAAATCAAGCCGGAGCGGCTACTGCTCACGAAATTGACCTTAAGGCCAGAATGACTCTCGATCAGTTATATTCAAAGTCTCCGGCTGCCAAAGCATTGGGGGATAAGGCGGTTGGCATCCTCATTTTTCCGAGTGTTGTCAAGGGGGGATTTATTGTAGGCGGGCAGTATGGTGAGGGTGCTCTCCTCAAAAAGGGAAAAACTGCCGGATATTACAATACCGTTCAGCTTTCGTATGGCCTGCAAGCCGGTGGGCAGAAATACGGGTACGTCCTGTTTTTTATGAGCGAATCAGCAATGAGCTGGCTCAATAAGACGGACGGCTTTGAGCTTGGCATGGGTCCGACCATTGTTGTTGTGGACGCAGGGGCATCCACCGCAATGACAACCACAACCGGACATTCACAGATATATGCGTTTTTCGTTGATCAGAAGGGATTGATGGCAGGACTTGGACTGCAGGGTACAAAAGTTACAAAGATAGAGAAGTAGTTGCTTCTGCTAAACCCTGTTTTGTTTAACAAACCATATTGCAGCATAGATTAATACCCCTCATTCCCCTTCTTATATAAAGGGGAATGAGGGGAGATAAAAAGATCAATGAAAGGAAAAGTTGATATAGAGTATTGGTCATGTCTTTCAGCTTAGACGGCAAGCTGAAGGACGTAAACATCTAACCGCCATTCGTCACCAGATACTTTGAACAACATGGCAAAGTATCCATTCTCTCTTTTTTCTTTACGCGGATGGGGGTCAGTCTCGGGACGCATTGCACTCTGTGCTTCACTAAGGGCAAGCATCATCACAGGACGACCATGATTGCCTTTACTGGCCTTCTGTCTTTTTATCGATCTCTTCTCTTGGGATAGCTCTCAAATCTTCCCTGCCATACTCTTCCTCTATCTCATCCAAGCGTGTACCTAAAAAATCATAAAAAAAATTCCGTCAGTTTTCAGACTGTCCGAGAATGCAAAATTGCAAAAATTCAGACATTGTTTTATAAGGATTTATGACTTGAGAAATCACGAAGAAGTGGGTTCTTGGACAACCTGTTTTCGGATAACGCTCTTCTTCCGGTAAATGTGCAATGGTGATGAATTTATTGGCATTTGTCTTGACTGATTTCTATAAATTTGTTATGAGTTATAATTATTTATTTTGGCCTTTTCACCATTAATTATCAAAAAGGGTAAAGTTCCATGACCGAATTGATCAGTAAGCTTGAAATAAAAAAGATTAATTACCTTGTACAAAAGATGCAACAGGGCGCTCAGAAGATCGATATCTTCTGTTCGGCAATCTTGTTGCAGGCATGGCGAAGAATGAATTATGTTTTTAATAAACGAGAAGTTCATTCTACCTTAAAAAGACGTCAGGGCAATTGTTTGCGTTGCGGACGGTGCTGCCATGCATCTTTTAAATGCCAGCATCTTGAATACGATGAAAATGGATTGTCTCTCTGTAAGGTGTATGATCAGAAGCCACTTATGTGCTCTCTCTATCCTTATAATGAAAGAGATTTTTTTTCACATCTCAAACCGACCTGTGGTTACAAGTATGACAGTGAATAATGACGCCTTGCCATCATGAAGAAAACGCCGCTTTATGATAGCCATCTCAAATATCACGCAAAAATGGTATCTTTTCATGACTATACCATGCCCCTCCAGTATGATACCATTATCAATGAACACCTTTGCGTAAGGCGGAATGCAGGACTTTTCGACATATCCCACATGGGCAGATTTGAGATTAAAGGGAATAAGGCATTACCGTTTGTTCAAAACATTATCACCAACGACGCAAGCAAGCTCGATGACGGACAAGTCCAATATACCCCTATCTGTAACGATCAGGGCGGCATCCTTGATGATATCCTCATCTATAAACGGAATAAAGACCATTTTCTGTTAGTAGGAAACTGTGCCAATCAGGAAAAGGATTTCTCGTGGTTCCAGAAACAGGCCGTTACCTATCAAGGGCTGGAAATAAGGGATGTAACGGACAGGGTATCTCTCATCGCATTACAGGGACCTCTGTCCTCACGCATGCTTGAAAATACCTTTAACAGGTCGTTTGATTTCCTGAACCGGTTTTATTTTACCGATTTCGCATGGAACGGGGCGAGAATTATCATTTCCAGGACTGGATACACCGGCGAGGATGGTTTTGAAATATTTGTTGATGTGCAACATCTGATAAAATTATGGAATCTGCTCCTGGATAAAAATAATCAGGATGGCTTGAGACCTGCAGGACTTGGCGCAAGGGACACCCTGCGGCTGGAAGCGGGCCTTTTGCTCTATGGAAATGATATGGATGAAACGATAACTCCTCTTGAAACAACAATCGACTGGACGGTGAAATTCGATAAGGATACCTTCCTTGGCAAAGCATCCCTGTTGCAACAGAAGGAAAAAGGGATTATCAGGAAATTGACCGGCTTTGAGATGATTGACCGGGGTATCCCCCGCAGTGGCTGTCCTGTGGTAAAAGGAAGCGAGGTCATCGGCAGGGTCACCAGTGGTTCCTTTAGCCCGTCCACGCAAAAAAATATCGGTTTTTGTCTGATAACAGCCGCTTCTGCCAGAGTCGGGGAAGAGTTGCACATTCAAATCAGGAATACGCATTATCTTGCACGTGTGGTAAAGATTCCATTTTACAAAAGCAAACATTAACAGGAGCCGGATATGTCGAATATACTGAATGAACTCCTTTATACAAAGACGCATGAATGGGCGAGGAAGATAGATAAAAAGGTGGTGGCTATGGGTATTACTGCCCACGCACAAGAGCAGCTCAGGGATATCGTTTTTGTCGAATTACCTGCGTTAGGGAAAGAGTTAAAAGCCGGTGCAGCTTGCGCGGTGGTGGAATCGGTAAAGGCCGCCTATGATATTTTTGCCCCGGTATCGGGAAGAGTCGTCAAGGTCAATCAAAAGATTCAGGAAAAACCACAGCTGGTAAATGAAGATCCCTATGGTGAGGGATGGTTTTTGCATATCGAGATAACCAACCCGAATGAATTCGGCGCCCTTTTGAGTCCAGCCCAGTATCAAGCCATCAGTGAACCGGCACCGTAAGGGAATTGTTCAGATGCTGAAAACACCTTGAGATTTCACCGGTAGTCACATTGTTCATTTCATCATAAGCTCAGTCCTCTTTTTTTGCAGCGCCTCTGTTTATCTGTTTGTTAAATGGTTGCTCTCAGGCACAAGAAAAATTGTCAGATATTCTTGAAGGATCAGAAAAAGAAGGCAACAATTTAGTCTTTTGAAAAAGCGGGGGCGAAGCATTTGCTCTAATTGTCTTGAACGCATTTATCCTAAAACGGGCAAATGCTGCGCCCCTACCCTTTAGGACACATATTGTAATTGTTTGAAATTTTCAAAAAACTACATTATTACAGAAGAGGAAGTTGTTATTCATCTACACAAGGGTGATATGTTTTCTCTTGTGCCAAAAACACCCACACGACGAAGACATTCGCTCGCGACTCCATGGCGTGCAACGCCGGTCGCAAAACCGGGCTGGATTTTGACCCAAACATTTTTTTGGATTCTTGGGGGGGATTTCCTAAATAACCATTACCGTATATTGACGTCCCGCAGTATCTCTTCTGCTTCGTATCTCTTTGCCTCTAGTTCCCGGCTTTTTATTACAGGATAAGTCTTGGCATCTATGAAGCGCTTGAAGGGTTCTGAGAGGTGTGCAAGGTTGTTTGATGCAGTGTGTTGGATTTCATGGATCGCTGGCAGGTTGTAGCATAACCTTCCAGCGTTTATCACCGGCATTAACAAGGGAATTCCGCCCAATTCTTCACCTTCTAGCCCGATTATGTCCTTCACAAAATTCCCTGCTTCATCAACGAAACGGTACACCTGTTTCTTGTATGGATAGGTAAGTTTATCTTCGCTGAACTTCATCCTTGGAATAATTTTCCCGTAATGTTCCTGTTCGACCAGCTTATAGACGCCGCCCAATGCCGGGGCGTCTTTGGAGGTAACCATTTCGGTGCCCACGCCAAAGGAGTCAATGGGCGCACCATTTTTAACCAAACCATCGATACGGTCTTCATTCAAATCTCCACTAGCGATGATCCTGACATGCTGTAATCCTTCGGCGTCCAAGATTCTTCGCAATCTCTTGCTCAATTCACTTAAATTTCCGCTGTCAATACGAACTCCTTTTAGCTTCTTGCCAATCAAGGCGGCATGCCGTGCCCCAACTAAGGTGTCGTAGGTATCGATGAGCAGGGTAGTATCATCAGGAAATATTTCATGAAATTTATTGAAGGAGTCTTGTTCATTATCAAAGGCCATGACCCACGAATGAGCAATGGTTCCTATTGCTGGTATGCCGAGTTCATAGGCAGCGAACACATTTGAAGTTCCTTCGCAGCCACCGATAAAAGATGCCCTGGCTGCAAGGACGCCTGCCTGCGGACCATGAGCACGTCGCGTCCCAAAATCAATTACTTCACGTCCCTGAGCTGCCAATACAACCCTTGACGCCTTTGTTGCTATGGAAGTCTGAAAGTTAATTGTTGCAAGCAGATAAGTCTCTATGATTTGTGTCTCGATAATAGGGGCAGTGACCCGCACGAGGGGTTCTTGTGCAAAGGCGATAGTGCCTTCCGGCATAGCATGCACATCACCACTGAAGGTAAAATTTCTTAAGTATTCAAAAAATTTATCACTTACTTTATGAAAAACCGGCAATTGCCTTAAATATTCTATCACTTCTGCTGAAAATTTTATGTGGCCGAGATAGTGCAGCGCCTGTTCAAGTCCCGCAGTTACTAAATAAGAGCGATTTTCAGGTAGGCGGCGAACAGATAATTCAAAGGTTGTTACATCCTCCATCTTCTGTTCAAAATATCCGGCAGCCATAGTGAGCTGGTAGAAATCGGTAAGGATGCCGAGTGAATTTTCGGGCAGAAAGAGAGATCTTGGTTCATTCATGTTCGTATTGCTGGCTCACGTTTTATCCTATAAAATACAAATCGAAATCTTACTGCGGAATTAGTTTCTGGTCAAGAAAAAGTCATGTCCAACGGGATGTGTAACCTTATAATTCATTAATGTTCAGTGCCCCTTACTATAAGTATCTCACGAAATAGTAAGATTTTTTAACCATCCCTTTACTTCACTCGAGTGATCTGACAGAGAAGTCCCTGCCTTGCGCATAAGGAGAAAAACAGTGGTTAAATTCATATAGCCCTCTTAAAAGTGTGACATGACACATAAGTGCGACGTCACACTTATGTGTCATGTCACACTTTTCATACGCTATTTTCATATCGCTACCGTTCAATCTTCCTTTTTTCATAAGATTTAATGATTCAAGACGTTGTGCACAATTTCGAAAACATTCTTGTTTGTTTTCCGGACATGGCATTTCTTTTGTTCTATATCACGACAAGGGCAAGCCCCGTGTTATCAGGGGACACGAAGCAAAGGGTCTGATAAGATGTTCAAGGGAGTTTGATACCATGAATCCTTTTCTATCAATCAAGAACAAGTTGTTTGTGTTATCCCTCTGCAGCTCTTTGATACCGATAGCAGTAATTTCTGGAGTATATTACCTCACTGCCAGCCGCACTCTCAAGTACCAGACCTTTGAGCAATTAAAGGCAGTTGCAGCATCAACAAGACATCATGTGCGAACTTTTATGGAGACCAAAAAGATACGAACCGCAGATTTCAGCTCTGATGGGTACATACGGAATAGCCTCGAGACAATCATTCGGGGAAATGTCGTAAAACAGAGGTACTCCGTTAAGTTAAATAGATATCTTTCAAAGAAAAAGTTACCATTAGATAGTCATCTTATGGCAATTGCTATTGTGGGAAGAGATGGCAAGGTTATTTCATCTACCAATAAAAAGTTAATCGGCAAGGATGTGTCCGACCAGGAGGTATTTTCACATGGGAAAAGCATGGGCTACGGTACAACCTATATTAAGCCACGTTGCGGTTCTCACCTTGCAGCAAATTGTATATTAACCAGTGCTCCAATTGTCTCGCAATATAGCACTGAGTTGCTTGGTATTCTTATCAACATTTATTATCTTACGAGCCTGAACGAGATAACAACCAATCGTGTTGGAATGGGAGAGACCGGTGAAGTGTATTTAGTTAACAGAGACAAGATAATAATTACTGATTCGCGTTTTATCCACCGCGCTTCACTTCATTTGGTTGTGAATACAGCACCCACGCGCAAGATTGTTGAAAGCAACGAAGAAATGGTTGGAATCTATCCCGCTTACAGGGGTATACCTGTTATTGGCGCCTCAATGGATCTCCCTGAATATGGGTGGGTGCTTCTGGCAGAAATCGACAAAGCGGAGGCATTTGCCTCAGTGAAGACATTGGGTATTATTGCATTAATTCTGGGGGTAGTCAGCACTGCTGTGGCGACGAGCGTGGGAATGGTTTTTGCCGTTTCCGTATCAAAACCTCTTATGGATTTCTCCAGGATAACAGAGAGATTCGCACGTGGCGGACTGGATTATCGATTAATGGTAAATCGAAAAGACGAGATTGGCATACTTGCCAATAGCTTTAATACTATGGCTGATAAACTCGCAAAAGAAATCACGGGACACAAACGCATCGCAGAAGCTTTGCGGAAGAATAAGGAACAGTCGCAGGCAATTCTGGACAACACAACAGCGGTTATTTATCTCAAAGATACCGAAGGTCGTTACATCCTTATAAATCAGCAATTCGAAAAACTCTTTCACGTGACAAAAGAACAGGTCGTAGGGAAAACAGACTACGATCTTTTCCCAAAAGAAAATGCAGGCGCCTTCCGGCTGAATGACCGCAAGGTGCTCGATACAAGACGCTCTCTTGTGATTGACGAGATCGTCCCTCATGAGGATGGAATGCACACTTATGTTTCATTGAAGTTCCCCATGTATGACTCCGTTGATGGTCTTTACGGCGTGTGTGGTATCTCTACAGACATCTCCGAACAATTACGAAAAAAAATTTGATACTCCTCTAACCCCGAACAGGTCGGAAGATAGTATCAATAATACGGCACTTTTCAGACGGCATGTTTCTGATAACTTCTTTTCTTACTCTGAATACGCATAAAGGAGCATCGAGGAAATTGCGATGGCAGCCGTTTCAACCCTTAGGGTTGAACTCCCTATAATGACGGATATACAACCTGCTTCCTTTGCTGATTCAATTTCACTCCCGGTAAAGCCACCTTCCGGCCCTATAATGCAAACAATCTTTTTGGCCGCCGGATATTCGCGCACAAGGCACTTCAATGTCTTCGCGTGAGGCTCGGTGCATGCAATGAGGGAAAGATCGAAATGGCGCATATTATTTACAAGATCAGCAAATGTCATCAGATTTTCAATCCGGGTAATAAAATTTCGCCTGCATTGTTTCGATGCCTCAATCGCAATCTTATTCCATCTTTCAATTTTTTCGCCTGCGGTATTGCGAATATCGACGACACTTCGTTTGCAAAAAACGGGGATTAGAGTCCTGATGCCTAACTCTGCACATTTTTGAATTAAAAAAGGAGCGTGTTTTCCTTTTGGGATAGAAAATGCAATAGTTATATCAACCGGAGCTTCTCGGTTAACTGCCCTGGATTGTTCAATAAGCACCCTTACTTTATCATGTAAGATTTCAGCAATATGTGCCCGGTACTCAAACCCCATTCCATCAAAAAGGGTTATTTTTGTTCCTGGTTTTGCCCGTTTTACGTGCAGAATATGATGTGCCTCGTCGCCATCAAGCCAGATTTCCTTTGTTTCTGGAGTGTACGACAGGTAAAAACGATCTTGATGCATCTATACGGTCAGTGCGTGTTTTGCAAGGCTTCGTTCCCTGGCAAAATTGATGATGGTATGGTTGGGGCAAACATCAACACATTTGCCGCAGGAAGTGCATTTATGATAATCAATCACGGCAAGGTTATTTTGCACGTGGATAGCGTCATATGGGCATATCTTCTCGCACCGCTTGCAGGCGATACAAGAATCCTGGCAAATCTTCTTTGCGACTGCACCCTTATCAAGAGATTTACAACGCACGTGTACCATCTTTGACACCGGCACGATACTGATCAGCTTTCTTGGGCACACTGCTGCACACTTTCCGCACGCCGTGCACCGTTCTTCAATTACCTTGGGGAGGCCGTCTTCCCCCATGTACATGGCTTCAAACTTACATGCCTCTACGCAAGTGCCTAAGCCAAGGCATCCGTAATCACAGCCAAGAAAACCACCGCCAATAAGATGAGCCGCACGGCAGTCCTTAATTCCCTGATAGTCAAATTTATTTTTCACCCCCCTTGCATGGCACATTACGACGGCAACCGTCCGCTCCTTGTTTTCAAACTTGATGCCCATGATATTTGCCACCAGCTGTGCCACCGCTGCCTGTCCCACGGTACAACCCGTTACCGGCGCCTTACCTTCGACAATGGCCTGAGCAAAACCGTTGCAACCGGGCTGACCACATGCACCACAATTTGCACCCGGAAGCACTTCATTAATACTGTCAATGCGTGGGTCGACTTTAACGGCAAATTTATCTGAGGCGATAGCCAGGCCTATCCCAAAGACCATACCCAAAATGACGAGCGTAAGTGCTGATCCCAAAAGTATATCCATATAATTTCTCACCAAAAGTTACTGCGTAAAAAGGCCTTCTTCCTAATCTTCACTTTTCTGTATGATTACGTTTGTTCGCAGAGCGTCTGTTTTGTTAATTAAAACATAAAATAGCAACCATGAGTTCCCCCTATGCCATCGTTCCGATCATCCGGTGAATCGCCTGTCCGGCCGGCACCATTGGAAAGACATTTTCTGTCGGATCAATCCTGAAATCCATAACAACGGGGCCTTTGATTGAAAATGCCTTTTCTATCGTTGGTCGCACATCCTCCTTCTTTTCTATCAGGAATCCGCTCGCCCCATAGGCCTCTGCAAGTTTTACAAAGTCCGGATTGCCATTTAAATTGACCCCGGAGTACCGTTTTTGGTAAAACAGCTCCTGCCATTGCCGTACCATTCCCAGAAAACCATTGTTTAAAATAGCTATCTTTACAGGGATGTTTAACCGTGCAACGGTACTAAGTTCCTGGATATTCATCTGAATGCTGCCGTCGCCGGCAATATCGACAACTATTTTATCAGGACAACCCAATTGTGCGCCAATTGCGGCGGGAAAACCATACCCCATGGTACCCAGTCCTCCTGAAGACAAAAAGGTTCGTGGTTTCGTATAGGTAAAAAACTGGGCTGCCCACATCTGGTTTTGCCCCACCTCTGTCGTGATGATAACGTTTCCCTTCCCTGCTTCACATATTTGCTCAATTACATATTGTGGTTTAATAACGCTTCCTGTATTGTTGTATGATAATGGATTTTTTTCCTTCCAGGATTTGATTTTGTCAAACCATTCTTTTCTTTCTACAAAATGGATATGTTTATTGAGTTCTTGCAAAATATTTTTTGCGTCACCGACAATGGGGATGTTTACCTTAATGGTTTTGCTGATGGATGCCGGGTCGATATCTATATGGATGATCTTTGCACGGGGGGCAAACTCATCAATCTTTCCGGTAACCCGGTCATCAAACCTTGACCCTATGGCTATCAAAAGATCGCACTCGGTCACGGCAAAATTTGCATATACCGTTCCATGCATTCCCAACATTCCCAGGGATAAATCGTGATCTTCCGGAAATCCACCAAGCCCCATAAGTGTGGTAGTTACCGGAATATTTCCTCTTTCTGCCAGTCCGAACAGCTCCTGTGAACCATCAGACGAAACAATACCCCCGCCCGTGTAAATAACAGGCATAAGGGAGTTGTTGATCTCTTCTGCAGCAATCTTGATTTGGCGGATATTACCTTCGTATTTTGGCTTATAGCCAGGAAGATCAACTTCTGCGGGTATGATCTCCTCACATTTTTCCAGGGTAATATCTACGGGAAGGTCTATCAGCACCGGACCCTTTCTTCCCGTGTTGGCAATAAAAAATGCCTCTTTTACAACCCTTGCAAGGTCTTTCACCTCTTTCACCAGATAGCTGTGTTTTGTGACGGGACGTGTGATTCCGATAATGTCGGCTTCCTGGAAGGCGTCATTCCCGATGAGAAACGTCTTGACCTGCCCTGTTATAGCAATCATAGGCACAGAATCCATATAGGCCGTTGCAATGGCGGTAACCAGGTTTGTAGCGCCTGGTCCGGATGTCGCGAGGCAAACACCCACTTTGCCGGTAGAACGGGCATACCCATCAGCCGCATGGCCTGCACCCTGTTCGTGTCTGGTTAGTATGAACTTTATTGGAGATCCGTATAATGCGTCAAACAAAGGGAGGTTTGCACCACCAGGGATTCCAAAGATATATTCAACCCCTTCCCTTATTAAAGCATCCAGCAAAATTTGTGAACCGGTCTTAATCATAGATGTGCTCTATAACAAACATAATTATGATAATAGAAAATCATGAAAACAGAGAATAACGTATCTGCGAACAAAACCATTACAAATGGCAGGTATCCTGGGGAAGGAGCATAAATTTCGGAAATCAAGTACTACCCTTGCTTCATGGTAAGGTCTGGCGTGAAAACCGAGAGAACCAATTTCGCTAGGAAGAATGTCCTTCAGGTATCGCTTTTTTCAGATTCCAGGTCGTCCCTGAGATCATCATAATCAACATCTTCGATATCTTCATATTTTGGTGGTTTATACCCTGGTTTTTTAGAATTTTCCACCTCTTCACTAAAAGCGGCGAGCACCTTTTCCTGTATCAGCTCTCTGCAGCTTGAATTTATTGGATGAGCTGTGTCTGCGTGTAGTTTTAATTTTCCTGCGCCCCTGGAAGCACGCTTTTCATTCAATTTTGCCCCACAATCATTACAATACTGCGCCATCAAATGATTTTTACCGCCACATTTGGGGCATCTATCAGTGAGTTTTCTGCTTGGCATGGCTACAAACGCCCCCTTGTGTCCTTCGATAACCTTGAGATCCCTTACGACAAAATCATCATCGATCGTAATGCTACAAAATGCCTGCAGTCTGTTCTTCCCTTCCGTTAACTTCACCCTGACTTCGGTAATATTCACCGTATCCTCCCCCTTCCTCTTCACTTAGCATTATCATTAAAATCGCTGGTTACCACACACACATCGCCGATTCCAAGCGTCTTTATCTGTTGTTCAATTTCCTTCGAATCTCTTTCCCCCTTACATAGACCATATAAAGCAGAACCACTGCCCGACAAAAGTATGCCACAAAAATCAAACTTTGCCAACGTTTTTTTTATTTTCTCGATCTCCGGATACAGCCTGAAGACAACCTCTTCCAAACGATTATACAAACAGTGCCCCAATCTCTCCGGATTTCCAGAAGCTAGTGATTGCAGAAAAAAGCTAACATCTTTCAAATTTTTTGTCAAGACAATTTTAAAATTTTTGTATACGTTTGAGGTGCTTACCTCAAACTTTGGGTAAATAACGACGTAATGATACTTTACCGGTAGATTATATGGAGTAACCAGCTCTCCCCGCCCTTTACAAATTGCTGTGTTACCAAAAACAAAAAAGGGGGTATCAGAACCTAATTTTTCAGCCAGTGACATTAATTTTGTTTCATCATATCCAACCTGCCATAGTTTGTTTAATCCAAACAACGTGGCAACGGCATCACTGCTTCCACCGCCAAGTCCTGCGCCAACAGGAATTCTCTTGTCCAGGTGGATTTTCACCCCCCGGAAAACTCCTGATGCCTTCTGAAAGAGACGGGTAGCTTTGAGAACAAGATTGTCTTCCCCAACGGTAAGTTGGGGATTTGAACAGGTAAATTCAATGTCTTTGTCATGGTTCTCTATATGGATATAGTCATAGAGACTAATTCCCTGCATGACCGTTTCTATCTCGTGATAACCGTCCGGCCGTTTTCCCAATATTTCAAGAAAAAGATTAATTTTTGCCGGCGCTGCAACTTTTATTTTCTCGCGCTCTTCCCAGTATTTCATATTAGATGTTCCCGCTGTAATCTATTTTTAAAAAAAGAAAGTTGCGTATCACCATACGTTCTGGTATCGAATAATTCTATAGCAAGGTTTTTTGGTGCCATCGCAAAGTCCGTTTTTCTGTGCTGCAACATGATCAGGCCGTCCGAAAGCAGGATGTGTTTGGTACAGAAAGAAGAAAATATGGACAGGAGACCGTCGCTGTATGAATTTTTTTCAAGAAGCGGATATGGCGGACTGGCAAATATTACATCAACGATGACGTTATTTTTCTCAAGATATGGTATAATTTCAAATACATCGTACAATAAAACTCGTGCATTCGCTTGAAGTTTCGTCAGTTCAAGATTTTTCTTAATAATTTGAATAGCCGATCTGTCGTTCTCAACGAAGATACAGGATTTTGCTCCCCGGCTTAATGCCTCTATTCCAATCGCACCCGTGCCAGCATACAGATCAACAACCTGACTGTCCGGAATAACACCAGCAAGTATATTGAACAAAGACCCTTTTATCCTGTCGGGTATAGGTCTTGTTGTGCTTCCTTTTACGGAGCTGAGATGAATA
Source organism: Candidatus Brocadia sp. (assembly GCA_021463795.1). Lineage (GTDB taxonomy): Bacteria > Planctomycetota > Brocadiia > Brocadiales > Brocadiaceae > Brocadia. The sequence goes on from JAJTXE010000002.1 coordinate 1,935,558, forward strand.
CCCTTTGCACTGCCTGCAATCACCCGCACAATCGTGTAGTACTAGTTTTTCCTGGCACCTGTTGTTAGTAATCGTAGTAAATTAAGCATACATGTAAATGCCATTGCAAGAACGATATCCCAATACAATCTCTCTATGACTGTCATTCCGGGCAAAGCGAGGAATCTCATAATCTCATGTGCTTGCTTCACTTGGGCTCGCAATTTTGACTTCGCGGAGTTCACACTGCGCAAAGCGAAAGTGCCCGCAATGTCAACTTTCTTTTTTCGTTCACGCTAACTCTAATCACAAGCTGATTCGCCGGGCAAGCGTGCCAAGATTCAGACGCCAAATACTAACCGGAATTTAAGAACTACGATCCATTCTCTCTGCAAACACGTAACCATGATAAGGATATTTCCCGTTCAAGTCAATTCCAAATTCTATGTTGACATATCCATATTTTATAATTTATAATCTCGTTTTTCTCCTGGACTTTTGGTTTGTCATAAACGCCACGGATAATCCTGCTTTTGATATAACTGAATAACTGAAGAAGGCATAGAAAGACATCAGATAGACCTTAACACATGGTAACTCGATTATGATTGGCAATATAGCAAAGGAATTATCACCCCTTCGGGAACGGTTACTCCACCTGAGGGACTCTCTTTGACCTGGTAAATAAAGAAAAGGAACGGTCCGCTTTAGAAGAACAATTCGCTTTGCCAACCTTTTGGGAAAACAAGGAAAAGGCACAGCATACTATCGGAAAACTAAAGTCGCTCAAAGGAATTATCTTACCCCTTCAGGAATTACAAAAGACTCTGGACGACATTGAATGTTTATCTGTGCTTGCCGAGGAAGAACACGATGAACAAGCAGAAGCAGAAGTTTTCAGAGACATAAAGTCATTTACCCAAAAACTTGAAAAGTTTGAATTGCGGACGCTGCTTAGCGAACCCCATGATCACTGCAATGCGTATTTGAGTATTTATGCGGGAGCGGGCGGAACAGAGTCATGTGATTGGGTAGCCATGTTATTCCGCATGTACAGCCGATGGGTTGAAAAGAGCGGATACGCACTCTCGCCTATTGACATATTGCCGGGAGAAGAGGCCGGAATTAAAAGGATTGCTGTTCTCATAAAAGGTGATTATGTTTACGGATATTTGAAATCGGAAATTGGGGTGCATCGTTTGGTGCGTATTTCTCCCTTCGATGCAAATGCAAGGAGGCACACATCGTTTGCAGCGGTCGATGTACTGCCGGAGATCGAAGAGGAAGAAGAAGTTGAAATTAATGAAAACGAGTTACGGGTAGATACCTACCGTGCATCCGGAGCCGGCGGCCAGCATGTAAACAAAACTTCTTCAGCCGTCCGATTAACCCATATCCCCACGGGGATTGTCGTCCAGTGCCAGAGTGAACGTTCACAGCACCAGAATCGGCGAATGGCCTTAAGCATGTTAAAGGCAAAGATGTATCAGATAAAAGAAAAGGAGAGAGAAAAGGAACTCTCCGCTGCTTATGATGAGAAGGGAGAAATTGCCTGGGGTCATCAGATTCGTTCCTATGTATTGCAACCCTATTCCCTCGTTAAGGATTTGCGCACAGGCAAAGAAACAGGGAATACCCAGGCCGTACTGGATGGTGAAATTGATGAGTTTATGGAAGCCTATTTGAAATGGAGAATGGCAAAAATGCATTAACTTTCTACGTAATGACACTTACAGGTACATTTATTCCGCTTACTACCCTGCTCAATGCCGACACAGAGTCGGCACAACAGAAAACATATTTTAAAGGATAAGGCAATAATTTATGATTACATTAAAAAACGACGACCCGGAAGTTTGGCAAGCCATACAGAAAGAATCGGAAAGACAACAAAATACCATTGACCTGATTGCATCCGAAAACATTTGCAGCCCTGCAGTCCAGGAAGCCCAGGGCTCTTCTATGACTAATAAATATGCCGAGGGTTATTCCGGAAGACGATGGTATGCCGGTTGTGGAAATGTGGACACGGTAGAATTACTGGCAATTGAAAGGGCAAAGAAAATTTTTGGCGCAGAACATGCCAACGTCCAGCCAAACGCAGGTTCACAGGCAAACATGGCGGTTTGTTTTTCAGTCCTGAAACCAGGAGACCGTATTCTCGGTATGGATTTGTCCCACGGCGGACATCTTACCCACGGTTTTAAAAAGAATTTCTCAGGCATGATGTATGAGATTACCCATTACGGGGTAAAAAGAGAAACGGGTTACATTGATTATGATGAAGTTCGCGCCATTGCCCTGAAAACAAAACCCCACATGATCATTGCCGGTGCAAGCGCATACCCGCGCATACTTGACTTTCCCCAGTTCCGCAAGATAGCGGATGAGGTTGGATCATACTTTATGGCTGATATCGCTCACATCGCCGGACTTATTGCCGGTGGCGTACACCCCAGCCCCGTTCCCTATGCAGACTTTGTTACCACAACAACCCACAAAACGTTGCGGGGACCCAGAGGAGGTATGATCTTATGCAAACAAAAATTTGCAAAACAGATAGACTCCATGGTTTTCCCAGGAATTCAGGGTGGCCCATTCATGCATATCATCGCCGCAAAGGCAGTTGGCTTTAAAGAAGCAATGACGGAAGAATTCAAACAATGCCAGCGGCAGACAGTAAAGAACGCACAGGCAATGGCTCAGGAATTTGTAAAACGGGGGTATTCCATTGTATCCGGAGGAACAGACAACCATCTCTTCCTCATTGATTTGCGCAACAAGAATATTACCGGAAAAGAAGCGCAAATGTTGTTGGAAACCGTAGACATTATCCTGAACAGAAATACAATTCCCTTCGATGAAAAAGGTGCAAGTGCAAACGAACCAAATGGAATTCGTATCGGAACACCTACGGTCACATCGCGGGGTATGAAAGAAGCAGCGGTCATTAAAATAGCAGAGTGTATTGATAAAGCCCTTTCACATCCAAACGATGCCGGAGTTAAAGACACCATTCGTAAAACGGTGAAAGAACTCTGTTCTGCGCACCCATTATATTGAAGCAAAGGCGTATCAAGCTGCAAAATAAAATGGGTTGTTTCCTTTTGGTTTTTATCAGGCATTTCAAGGGCTGGAGTAATCCAGCCCTGTTTTTTCGCCCTCCGGGTAATAATGGATTCGAAATACATCGTTAAAAAAATAGGGGTTATTGGCAATGGCGGATGGGGTACCACACTTGCCCTTCTTTTACATAAAAAAGGCTACGAAGTTACCTTGTGGGGTGCCAATGCATCATACGTCGATTGTTTGAAGGAAAAAAGAGAAAATATCAAATTTTTAAAAGGCATCCCCATCCCTTCCAGCATATCCATCACTTCAGATATTTCACCTGAGTTAAAAGACAGTCAGCTTGTGGTATCCGCAACGCCTACCCCTTACCTGCGCGCAGTACTTACGAAATTTAAAGATGTCTTTTCTCATGAGATACCAATCGTCAGCGTTACCAAAGGGATTGAAAACGACACGCTCGTGACACCCAGTCAGATCATTGCCAACGTACTGGGCAAACGACCCATTTCTTTGCTCCTGGGACCAAGCCATGCACAAGAGGTTGCGCATGGCTTGCCAACGACTGTTGTTGCATCATCAAAAGATGATATCCTGTCTCGGATTGTTCAGGGGGTTTTTACCACTGACCGGTTCCGGGTCTATACTAACCCCGATATGACCGGCGTTGAGCTGGGTGCAGCCATGAAAAATGTGATCGCTATAGCTGCAGGTATCTGTGATGGTCTAAAGTTTGGAGATAATTCGAAGGCCGCCCTTATTTCACGGGGATTGGCAGAGATTAGCCGCCTCGGTATTGCCATGGGGGCGCAGAAAAGCACCTTTTCAGGACTTACGGGTTTGGGAGATTTGATCACGACATGCATCAGTCCTTATGGAAGAAACCGCTGGGTAGGCGAACAGATTGGGAAGGGGAGGAAATTGCAGGAAATTCTAGAGACGATGGAGCAGATTGCGGAAGGCGTGTGGACTACCAAATCCGTTGTGGCGCTTTCCCATAAATTTTCCGTGGAAATGCCCATCACAAGAGAAATCTACTCAGTGCTCTTCTCAAACAAAAACCCTTTAGAAGCAGTGAGCAATCTTATGATGCGCGCCCCCAGGTCTGAGATGGAGGAGCTCATCTGAAAATAGCCTATTCCAAAAAGCGCTGCACTTTTTAACAACTTACATCTCCTCATGGGTTTATTCGACAAAAGAAAAACAGGAGGTCACAAGATGAATATCTATGATTTTGCCATGCAGATGGAAAAAGATGGTGAAAATTATTATCGTAACTCAGTTCAAAAGACACAAAATGCCGGACTGAAAAAAATACTGGGTATGCTGGCAGATGCCGAGGTAAAGCATTACGATACTTTGCAGAAAATGAAAAAGAATGAAACCACTCAATTGTCCGATAGTGAGATATTATCACAGGTAAAGAATATCTTCGTGCAGTTGAAGGAAGGGAAAGACACTCTTGATGTGAACGTCGGGCAAAAAGAATTATATCAAAAGGCGCAGGAAATAGAAAAAAAGAGCCAGGAATTTTATGCTGGAAAAGCCGCTGAAGTAACGAATCCATCGCAAAGAGAGATATTTTTAAAGATCGCAGACGAAGAGAAAAGACACTATGTTATCCTGGAAAACATCATCAGTTTCATTTCACAGCCCTATCATTGGCTTGAAAATGCCGAGTGGTATCATCTGGATGAATATTAGTTTGGTTTATTCATGAAAATAAAAACATAAATCGAACCGCTTCCTTCTGTGTCTTTTGGTACTGTCAAAAGACACAGACAGTATTTTATGTCATTTTTAATGCACGATAAAATTCTGTGATGTTCAATCATGCCTTTCTTTGATATGCTTACCCAAGGTAAATCTTTCCTTATTATCAGCGAATGAATGATTGTGATTCAAGAGAGCGAACTTTATAAAAAAGTAGCAGACGCCTTTCAGGGAAATACAGTGCATTGTCAGAGAGGACGGAATTCTTACTGACCCTGTATACTCATCCAAATTGTTTCTCACGGCGAGACAAACGATCCTCAACAAAACGCTTCATGGGAATATCCTCCTGATCCACTCCGGAGGCGGGTTTGCCTTAATGGGTTTTATGAACTATCCTATAGTCAGCGTATATTAAAATCAAATACATGGGCATTTCAAGTCGGGAACGATGCATTCAATGCAGGTTAATAATTCAAGACTGCATATGCTGGGATATTTCTGCCTTTTGGGCGGAACATAAAATAACTCTTTTAACCAGCAGAAGAGAAGAACGGATTATCTCCAATACGGGAAGACTGCTTCGATGTATGCTGGAAAATATCTCTCCTGTTTATATAGGAGAGAAGGGGTGGGAAAAAGAGGTTGAGTCGGAAATAGCGAGAACCGATTATACGCCGGTAGTCCTTTTCCCGACACCACCTGTTTGGGACGGGCAAATGATTATAAAAGAAATGGGGAAGCCATTGAATATTTTTGTCCTGGACACCAGTTGGCGGAATGCGAGGAGATGGCTTCACAAACCCGTGCTTATGAATTTGAAAAAAATTGGATTAAAAACAGCGCCACCTTCTGAATATTACCTCAGGAAGCAATCTGGAGAAAACTATTTGTGTACCTTTCAGGCAGTTACTTTATTCATGGTGGAACTCGGGACGAAAGGTTTTTCTGCGGTTTCTTTTCAAATACATGAGAGGTTTACCTTGTGGGTAAAATCTTTGGCAAGGCAAAGAGGGTTGAAAATAACGGCTACCTCGTCCTAACAAATAGGAACAAATTCCTTTGCTGATCCAATCGTCCTCGATTGAACCGAAACATTGGATTGATAGGTTCGTTCTGGCTTGATCCACCCTACCGCAAAACTACATGAATAAAATGAAATTTCATACATCCCCTTAATTGTCTTTTGTCCCAGCCTGTCAGATGGTAGAATAACGGATTTAATTGAAGCGATATTTTATCTTAGGCAAACAAAGGCATGATACAAATAAGCAACCTAACCAAATCCTACGGCAAACAGAAGCTGTACAGCGACGTTACCCTGAGCATCGGCCCGCGTGAAAAAGTTGGCTTTGTTGGGCGTAACGGCAGTGGCAAATCAACTCTTTTCCGCCTAATCCTTAGGGAAGAGCAGCCCGACAGCGGCATCATCAGCATACCAAAAGGGTACAAAGTCGGAACGCTGGAGCAGCACCTCAAATTCACCCGGAAAACCGTCCTGGATGAGGTGGCTACCGCCCTTTCGGAAGACGAAATATACGACCACTGGAAAGTGGAAAAAATATTGTTCGGCCTTGGTTTCACCGAGCCGGACATGGAAAAACCGCCGGAGAGTTTTTCCGGAGGCTACCAGATACGGATGAACCTGGCGAAGTTATTGGTGCAAAACCCCCACATGCTTTTACTGGACGAACCGACCAATTACCTCGACATCGTCAGTCTTCGTTGGCTCAAAGGTTGGCTCCGATCCTTCCAGGGGGAGATCGTCATCATCACCCATGATCGCGGCTTTATGGATGAAGTGACCACCCACACGATGGGTGTCGTCCGCCGTCAGCTCCGCAAGCTGAAGGGGGATACCATCACCTTTTTCGAAACCCTCGATCACGAGGAAGAAATTCATGAAAAGACCCGTGTCCACCAGGAGAAACGGATAAAGGAGATCGAAGAATTTGTGGCGCGCAACTTAGCGCGCGCCAGCACGGCCGGTCGCGCCCAGTCGCGCCTGAAGTTGCTGGACAAGATGGAGCGTATCGAAAAGCTTGACCATGATGCAATGCTGGCGTTCCGCTTCAACCACGTAAAGTGTCCCGGCAAAGTCGTTATGGAAGCACGCAACCTATCGTTCGCCTACGATGGCAATCCGCAGAACGCGCTGTTTAAGAGTCTGACATTTACCGTGGAGGCGCAGGACCGCATCGCCATTATTGGGAAAAACGGTAAGGGAAAATCGACGCTGCTGAACCTTCTCGCCGGAGAGCTAAAGCCGCTCACCGGCGGGGTAAGCACACACCCCGCTATGAAAATAGGCCACTTCGGACAGACGAACATCCAGCGACTCAACCTTGAATGCAACATCCTGGATGAATTGAACAAGTCAAATCCGTCGCTCAACAACCAGCGACTTCGCAGTCTCGCCGGTGCAATGATGTTTCCCGGCGACGCAGCGGAAAAGAAGATCAGGATGCTTTCCGGCGGCGAACGGAGCCGCGTATTGCTGGGCAAGATATTGGCCAACCCGACGAACCTCCTGCTCCTCGACGAACCGACCAACCACCTTGATATGGAATCTATAGAAGAACTCACCGAACAGCTCGATGAATATGAAGGGGCAGTTATCATTGTTACGCACAGCGAAATGATTTTACGTGATATCGTGACCAAGTTGATCGTTTTCAACAAAGAGAATGCACAGCTATTTTTGGGAAACTATGACGATTTCCTTGAAAATATTGGCTGGGATGACGGGAAGCCCGTGCGGTGACGTTAGTTTTATAAATAAGCTTGACAAAAGCCTTCTAATGGGTGACTCCTCTGTCTCCTTGGTGACGGTATTTTTGGAGGTTAAAAAGTTGTAAGTGTTTGTATTTAGATTGTTAAAAAATGCCGAAGCAGGGAGTTGAACCCTGACCCCGTTACCGGGACTAGACCCTGAATCTAGCGCGTCTGCCAATTCCGCCACTTCGGCCTTTATTTTAAATGTTAAGGAATTTAATGCGAAACAGTAGCACCGGGGATTATCCACAGCAATTGGCCGGCCATAAGGGACTTCGTCGTGAGCTCAGTCGAACGATCGGCACTACGTCTCAAAAGATGCATTCAAAGAAAAAAGTCGTTTGGTTTTTATCTTTTAAAACCTAACCTAATTTGAGGACATCTTTAACGCAAATGTTTCCTTCGGTTCTTATTATACAGTACAGCTTATGACACATAAATCATACTATATCTTATAAATTGTAAATGATAAAAATAAGCAAGTCAAAGGAATTTTAAAAATTGACCTTGCATTACTATTGACAATTTGTTACGATTTTCCATCGATTTTTGGTTATTTGGCAAGTAATTTAATTCATTTTATCTATGGAAATTATTGCAAAGAATAGGAAAGCATATTTCCAGTACGAAATCCTGGAAAAGTTTGAAACGGGTATTGTCCTTACTGGAACTGAGGTTAAGTCAATACGCAATAAGGATGTAAGTATTAACGAGAGTTTCGCACATATCGATCATGGAGAGGTTTTTATCCATGAAATGCATATTGGGCAATATAAACAGGGAAATAGACAAAACCATGAGCCTAAAAGGTTAAGAAAGCTACTTTTGCATAAAAGAGAAATAAATAAGATCGTGGGGAAGGTTAAACAAAAAGGATATACGATGGTTCCTTTGTCTCTTTATTTTAAGGAAGGTCGTGTAAAGGTAGAACTTGCCCTTGTGAGGGGGAAAACGACTATTGATAAAAGGGAAGATATTAAGAAACGCACCATTGAAAGGGAAATCCAGAGGGCGATGAGGTAAAATTCAGAAGTTTCTCTGAAAATTCGCCGAACAAAGTGAAAGGGAGAATATGCCTTCTGCAAGAATATTGATCGTAGAAGACGAACGTCAAACCGTAGATACCCTGAGGGACCTGTTTGAGCAGAACGGTTATGAAACTGAGGTGGCCCTTAGTAAACAAGTGGCATTAACCATTCTTCAGGAAAGAAAAATGGATCTTGCGATCATGAGCACAACGGTTCAGGAGATTTCTGGTATAGAAATTTTACATGAGATAAGAAAAATCATTCCCAACATACCTGTTATCGTGATTGGCAACCAAAAATCAAAGCGTATTGAATCTTCTTTTATGAAGACAGGGTCAACGATTTTTGTTGTAAAGCCTTTCGAACCACTATTTATTTTGCAAATGATTGATAAATTGCTGAAAGCGCGATTTACATCCCCGGTGACAAAAAAAATTAAACCCTACTCAAAGGGTAAAAAATAATTACTTTCTCATCACAGCAACTTTATGCGGTATCGCAGATTTACATTCAAATTATGTTTCAATACCTTTGCATTACTCCTGGTTTTGTGTGCGTTTTTTGCCGGCCTTCTTGATGCAGGGATAACAGGCTCTCAAACGCTAAAGAATCGCCTGCAGCTTTTTTTGAAAAATCCATCCCTGAAAAATGTATCGTGTGGTATCAGCATTGTGTCCGTTCATAAAAACGTCTCCTTATTCACTTATCGGAACAATGATTTATTTAGTGTTGCTTCGAACATGAAACTTCTTACCGCATCTGCTGCATTAAAATGTCTCGGTCCTGATTTTGAATACAAAACGAGCATTATTGCCCGTGGTAAAATAACAACCTCAGGAGAGCTTCGCGGGGATATTGTTATGAAAGGCAGCGGCGATCCAAATATCTCGGGACGATTTTATCATGGAAATATCCTTGCCATTCCTGAGGCATGGGCAGATGCTACCAGAAGGAAAGGCATTCAGTCAATTACGGGAGATATAATAGCAGATGACAGGATATTTGATCGCGTCTCTACAAACCCAAATTGGCCGGAAAACCAATTGTCGGAATGGTATTGTGCTCCAAGTTGTGGGTTATCATTTAATGATAACTGTGTTGATATTACCCTGGTTCCTGACAAAAAACCAGGTAGTCTTGTAAAGCTTCTGGTTGAACCGCGTACCTCATATTTTACTATTAACAATAGCTGTGTCTATACCTCAAAGAAGAAAGAACATCTCTATTCAATCAGGAGAAAACCAGAGACGAATGAAATATCGATCAAGGGGAAGTTCTGGGTCAATTCAGCTCCTGAGAAGACATGGGTTAGTGTTCACAATCCTGCCCTGTATCTTGCGACAGTCTTTAAGGAGACCCTTGAAAAAAATGGTATTCCGGTGTATGGGAGTGTCCGTTTAATTGATGAGGGTGATTTTGTCAGCTCTGAGGAAAACGTAATCACGGAATCCACATCTACCATGGAACAAACCATCCAGGTAATGAATAAACAAAGCCAGAACTTTTATGCAGAACAGATAATGAAAACCTTAGGGGCACAGATGAAAGGCAGGGGGACTTTAGAAGCCGGGATAGAGGTAGTCCAGGATTTTATGGATGAAATAGGGTTTCAACCTGAAGAATATCATATCGATGATGGATGTGGTTTGTCAAAAGAGAACCGGCTTTCACCGAAAATGATAACTGCACTTCTTGCGTATATGAGCAAGCAACCACACGGAAAAGTATTATGGGATTCTTTACCCATATCAGGAGTAGATGGAGGATTGCGGCGCCGAATGCATGCGTCAAAATATAAAAGTAAAATTCGTGCAAAGACAGGATACATTGCAAGGACGTCTGCGCTTTCCGGATATGTTGATACCACACACGGAGAGGTGCTTGCATTTTCAATTCTCATGAATAATTTTCAGAACCTCACGGTAATGCGAAAAATACAGGATGATATTTGCCAGGCAATAGTGGACTGTTATCAGTAAAAAACGGTATGAGTGAACATATTAAAAAAGTGTATTCTTTTTATTCCTGGATTTATGACGCCTTCTTTGGAAAAATTTTTGAACATGGCCGATATGTTGCTTTTCAAATGATGGATGTAAAAGCGAATGAAACTATCCTTGAAGTTGGCGTGGGAACGGGATTGTCGTTACCGCTCTACGCAAGAAATGTCAAGGTCGTTGGCATAGACATTAGCCAGGAAATGCTGGAAAAAGCGGAACGGAAAAAACAGTATTATCATTTATCCAATGTAGATCTCTACAACATGGATGCGTCATCCATGACCTTCGCAAGTAATACGTTTGACAAGGTTATCGCCTCTCATGTTATCACAGTAGTGACGGATCCCTTACGGACGTTAAACGAGATAAAAAGGGTATGCAAAAAGGATGGTGAAATTTTTATTTTAAATTATACCGGGTGTAACAATAACATTGTCTCCGGCTTTGAAAAATTCATTTCTCCGTTCAGAGATAAAGTGGGATTAGGAAAGCATGTCGATTTGAACGAACTCCTGAGGGGTGTCAACCTTTCCGTAATCAGCGAACGGCGAGTCAATTTTTTAGAGATGTGTCGGCTGCTAAAATGTAAAAACAATCCTGCTTAATCCACGAGTATTTTTCCGCTAGTGCAGAAGTAGTTAAGTCTTAGTTTTTCCATCCACTTTTTCACATGGCCCGCCTTAGAGCAAAGGTAACAATTTAGTCTTTTAAAAAATCCCAATGATAACGATGTTTGCCATACAGTGTAAGAGCGAAGCATTTACCAGTTCGGGCATGAGCGTAGTTACGACAATTCCAGCAAATGTTTCGCCCCTATTTTTTCAAAAGACTAAATTGTTACGAGAAAAGACATTTCCTGAAAAATAAAAAGCAGTAAGATAAATGTGGTGCTCATTCATCATTACTGCTTTTTAAAACTTCTGAGAAAGACCTGCTGTTTATTGTAAAGGATTTTTTATTAACTTTGTACGGAAGGCATTTGCAGTTTTTCCAATGCGGTATTCACCATCCACAGCTATAATAATTTCCTTAACCATGCTATTCGATGACACATTTTCTTGTTCACCATCACTCAATATGGCGTAGTACGATAAAGACCAGTCTTTTATATCTTTATCGGGATCGACGAACAAAGACCCGATTTTATTCGCAAGCTCGTTAACCTTTCCCGTAACAAAGATAAGGCGAATGTTGTTAAAATTAATCAACTTTTCTTGAAATACCTTGGGTGCCTGGTAAGCATGTTTAAACTCGGGGATAAAATCAGTAATTTTTCCTAAAGGAACAGGGCTGTTAAGAAATTTTATGGTGCATTCCTTTACACGGTAGGTCTTTTTTCCTTCGGACATGTCCTCGCCGTAGTAAAACCGGTACTCAACGTCACTGCCATTTTTCTTAAGATAATAAAAGTCATGAATTACAACGTCATACAAAAACGTTGCCCTAAGGCTATTTTCGTCTTCTGGTATAACGATCATATACCGCCGAAAAGGTTCCTCTTCGCAATACAAATAGGTTGGTTTTCCAAACTTTTCATTAATTTCTGCCTTTGTTGACCATAGGATACCATCATCAAGGCTTTCACTTGCATGAAGATTATTTGCCTGAAAAAGACATGCACTAAATAAACCAAAAAGAACAAACTTCAATTTCCTCTTCATAAAATTCTCGTCCTTCCCAAATTTCTTGTCTAATACTTGCCAGAATGTGCCCATACTATCTACAAGACAGCAATAAAACAAAAACGAAAGTATATAGACAGGTACAATGTTTGTCAATGAAATAAATTCGGGGTTTTTCACTAAAATGCGTCAAATCAAAAAAAACGTATCGGGGTAGGATAAAAAGCACTGTTTTTAAGTGTTTGACAAATATGCCTATAATTTGTTAAAGATAGGAATAGTGTTTTTTCAAAATACAATAAACCCCTGATAAACATTAATAAAAGGAATAGAGAAATCATGGTGAGAAAAATTGGTGTTTGTGTAACGGTTCTTTTTTTTGCTTTAAAGACCTTATACGCCTTTGAAAGTGGTACCCTTCGAGGAAGGGTTATTGATGGTTTTGGCAAACCCATTCCATTGGCAAATATTGAGGCCTTATCCGATGGGTCAAAATCAAAAACTACTTCCGACCAAACAGGGGTATTTTCCGTTAATTATAATGCTGGAAATATTAGACTTACCTTTGCTAAGGAAGGGTATGTCCCTGCGTATATACCATTTTCCCTTGATGAAAAAACAGATTTTTCCATAGATGATATTACTTTGTGGAGGATACCTCCTCATGGTGGGCTTTTTTTTGTGGGTGAAAGTGATTATACAAAAATTGAGAAGGCTGAATATTATTTTGAAAGCAGCAGTAAGGAAAGACGCTTTTACGTAAAAGGCACACCTACGGTGTTTAATGGCCAAGCCTTGCGGATCATCGATTTTCAGGTAGATAACCCTCTTGTAATAGGAAAGACACTGTATCAGGTGGATTCAAAAGATTCGGTGGGAAGTATAATCTTTTACCCCTCACAAAAATATGTGCTCAACAAAGAGGAGGATTCCTACACAAAGATTGCCGATAATATGGGCATGAGGAAGGTAAGTTTGCCGCCGGGACGTTATTTTTATTGCATCGGGGAGATTACCATACGATCAAAAGTTGGGAGCGGGTTCTTTTTTGAAATAAAATAATAACGCCGCAGCCAAAAAAGTTTAACCATGAAGGGTGTTTTCATACTTCTGCTATGGAGATGAGGGCTGTTTACGGTCTACGGCCTTTCCGGAAATGATTTTTCTCAGTTCTTCACCTTCAACGACCTCCTTTTCCAGGAGGAGTTTTGCGAGGATTTCTAAACGGTCTCTGTTTTCTGTAAGGATGCCTTTTACCCTCGTGTGCGTGTCAAAGATAATCTTCTTTACCTCACTGTCGATGTCCTTTGAGACATCTTCACTCAATTCGCGGTTCGTCCGGTATCCGAGATCCAGAAGTTGGGGCCGTCTGCCATTTTGAAAGGTCATGGGCCCAAGTTTTTCGCTCATGCCGTACTCCCGAACCATGCTCATGGCGATGTCCGTCGCCCGTTCCAAATCATTTTGGGCACCCGTAGAGATTTCATTAAAGGTAATTTCTTCTGCCACGCGGCCACCCAGAAGCACGGCAAGCCGGTCTAATAATTCTGATCGTGTTAATAAATAACGATCTTCAGTAGGTAATTGCAAGGTATATCCAAGGGCAGAAATCCCGCGTGGAATGATCGAAATTCTGTGGACTTTATCGGCACCAGGAACTGATTCTGCCATGATGGCGTGACCCGACTCATGATAGGCAATGATCTCCTGCTCCTTCCTGCTCATGACCTTTTTTTTCTTTTCGAGTCCGGCAATCACTCTATTAATCGCCTCTTCAAAACTCTCCATTCCTACCGCATCTTTACCTACGCGTGCGGCGAGCAGTGCAGCTTCATTGACTACATTGGCCAGGTCTGCACCGACAAAACCAGGAGTCCTGGCGGCAACGATCTTTATGTCGACGTCCTTTCCAAGTTTTACATTTTTACAGTGTACCTTGAGTATCTCTTCGCGTCCTTTGATATCGGGTCTGTCGACAAGAATATGCCTGTCAAACCTTCCGGGTCTCAGTAATGCCGGATCCAGGATTTCTGGTCTGTTTGTCGCCGCCATGAGTATAACGCCTTTTCTTGTATCAAATCCATCCATTTCAACGAGAAGCTGATTCAGGGTATTTTCACGTTCTTCATGACCACCCGATATCGGCGCTGCGGCCCTTACCTTTCCCAGGGCATCCATTTCGTCAATAAATATGATGCAAGGTGCTTTTTCCTGCGCCTGTGCAAATAAATCTCTTACCCGGGCAGCTCCTACTCCCACAAACATCTCGACAAATCCTGACCCGCTTATGGAAAAGAACGGTACCTTTGCTTCCCCGGCGACCGCCTTGGCAAGCAATGTCTTGCCTGTTCCCGTAGGCCCGACCAGCAACACCCCCTTGGGAATCTTTCCGCCCAATCGCTGGTATTTTTGTGGGTTTTGCAAATAATCGATGACCTCTTTCAATTCTTCCTTGGCCTCATCAACACCAGCCACATCATTAAAGGTGACGCCGGTATCTTTGTCTATATAAAGGTTGGCACGGCTCTTGCCTATGGACATAAGTCCTGTCCCTGGCGCAACTCGCCTCATACGCGCCATCATAATCAAAAAGATAATCATAGGAATGAACCAGAGTAAAAACAGGCTCTGACCCCATCCGCCATTGGTTGTTGCAGAAAATTTTACCTTATGCGCGGTTAATTCCTTGATCAGCTCCGTGTCGTCGACCTTTACTGTTGTAATACTTTTCTTTACCTTCTGCCCTTCTTCCGGTTTCAAAATACCTCTGATCGTCGTGGGGGCTATAATCACTTCTTCCAGTCTGTCCTGCTGGATAAGACTCTTAAAATCACTATAAGGAATCCTTTCTGCCGCTGAGAATACGGCAAAAGCATTACGGTGTATGGTTAGGACGGCCAGGAAGAGGAATGCCAGTATAGAGATGTGAAGGATGTGTCGTTTGGTCATGTGCCAATTTCTATAAAACAGATTTTATTGAAAGTAAAACAGATTGCGTCAAGCAGCTATCACATTATGCGTAACTATAGCAGATTATACACGCCGTTAGCAACGCATAATTCTATCAGTTTGGATTGAATTTGAATTTTTTAAAAAACTAAACTACATTATTACAAATTATGCAATTATTTATCAATGAACCGTGTTTATGGTTAAGATCGGCTAAAAGAGAAAGAAAGGTTTTTAAAAGTCAAAAAGAGATTTTCGTTTGAGACCTGGAGGGCATATCGTACAGGAAGGATTATAAGGTATGTTTGAGCCAAAGTATATCGGTTTGTACAAAACCGGCGAGCTCTGTGAAAGAATTGAAAAAGCAAGAAAATCATTGCACGAATGCCGGATATGTCCCAGGCGATGCAGGGTTAATCGGCTTGAAAACAAATTAGGGGTGTGCAAGGTTGGTAAATCAACAAAAATTTCCAGCTATCATCCGCACATTGGTGAGGAATCACCGTTGGTAGGTACTCATGGTTCCGGGACGATCTTTATAACCTCGTGCAATTTGGGTTGCGTATTCTGCCAAAATTATGATATCAGCCATCTGGCTGAAGGGTATGAGGTTTCGTGTGAACGGTTTGCACAGATGATGATCGAATTACAAGACATGGGCTGCCATAACATCAATTTTGTTACGCCAACCCATGTCGTGCCACACATACTTGAAGCGCTTTCTATTGCCATCAGCAAAGGGTTGCACATTCCGTTGGTTTATAATACCGGCGGCTACGACCTTGTGGAAACCCTCCAATTATTAGAAGGGGTTTTTGATATCTACATGCCTGATTTTAAATTTTCTGATGGTGATATTGCCGCCAAATGGTGCAAGGCCGGGGATTATCCTCAGGTGGCAATGAAAGCCATCAGAATATTATGAGGTATGTAATTCAAAGAATATCAAGGTCGTTATAAATTATTTAGAAAATAACTCAGGAAAGTATTCAGACTATGGCTCTCGATCGGCGTTGTGCCGCCGGAAAGGAGCTGCATCAGGACGATTACCAGAACGATCAGGAGCGCAAACTGCGCCATGGATCGCGAAATCGTGCCGAGGAATATTCCCAGCGCCGTCGTGAAAAACAGATAGAGCACGACGCCACAAAACCACAGCGGGATCGAGCCTGCAAACGGCACCTGCAGCACGGTCTTTACGATCAGAAAGAGTGAAAAACCGGTGGCAATGAGAATCACCATGCCGTTGGCCCACACCTTCGCCATTGCGATTTCGAAGGCGGACAGCGGCATCACTAGCAGGTGTTCCAGCGTTCCATGCTCACGTTCGCGGATCACCGCGGCGCCCGTGAGAACTACCGTCAGCAGAGTTACCTGATTGATAATGGCCACAACGCTGGTAAACCAGGAAGATATTCCGTTCGGGTTGAACATCCGGCGAACGACCAGATTGACAGGCTCACGTGCCTTCTCGTCCGTACGTTTAAGAAAGGTTGAAGTGCGCTGGTTGATGATGTTCTTGATGTAGTCTGCACCAATACCGGCCTGCTTCATCGCGGTTGCATCTACATTCACCTGGACATCCGGATTCCGGCCGGCACGGAGGTCCGATTCGAACCTGGTCGGAATCGCAACCACAAACATGAACAAGCCTTTGTCCATTGCGTCTTCGACCTCTCTGGCTTCGATATACCTGGGATACTGGAAATACGGCGGCAGGAAGGCATTAAACAGTTCCTTGGACAAGGCGGAACTGTCCTCGTCCACGAAGGCGATCGATGCGTTGTTGACCTGCGTCGAAATACCTGTCGCCTGGACGTAGATAGCCATCGTGAACGCATAGCAGAGGAAAATCACCATCACCACATCGCTCAGCAGGCTGACAATTTCCTTAAGCCCAAGCCATAAGATATTCAGAAGCGTCCTCATCGTTATTTCTCCTGCTTTCTCATGCTTGCGATGCTCACCGCCAGGAGAATCGGGATACAACAAGCCAGAAAAATAAGGTCCTGCAACAGAAAGTCTGGGCCAAGCCCCTTGGTGTATGCACCCACACTGGAGTGCATGTAGTACGTCGTTGGCCAGATCGAGCCGATAAACTGCGCCCGGCCTTCAAGTGTCGATACCGGCTGTAATAAACCGGAGAATTGGGTGGTCGGTAAAATGGTCAGAATCGCGGTAACGAATACGGCCGCAACCTGACTGCTGGTGAACGTCGAAATTACCATGCCGATACCGGTTGTCACGACAAGGTACAGCAGCGTGCATACCGTGAGCATGAGGAAACTTCCCTTGATGGGGACACCGAAGACAACCCGCGCCATGATCGCCAGGATAAAGAAGTTCATCATGCCGATCGCAATGTAGGGAAGCTGTTTTCCCACGAGATATTCCAGCCTTCCGGTTGGTGTTACATAAAAGTTAATGATAGATCCCAATTCCTTTTCCCGAACAATGCTGACTGCCATGAGCACTGCCGGTATCAGTACCAGCAGCAGGGAAGGGACGCTCGGCACAATCGTGTAAATACTTTCAAACGTGGGATTGTACATAAAACGGGTCTGGAAGTTTGCGGTGTACTTGTCCGGGCCTGATGACAACTCGCTGCCGGGGTCATGCATAAGGGTGTCGTGCACTCCCTTAGCATACTGCGCAATGGTCTCGCCACGGAAAGGGTCTGCCCCGTCCACCGCAGCGGAGATATCTGGTTTGGACCCTCTGCGAAAATCCCTGCCGAAATCCGGCGGAACTTCAACAACCAGCGAGACGTTGTTTGATTGCAGCCTTTCCAGCGCCTCGTCTGCGGATAGGATTGGCGGTGTAAGAGTGAAGTAACGCTGAGCCCCCGCGAACTGTTCCAGATACAAACGACTTTCCGGCGACTGATCGAGATCGAGCGAGGCATAGCGAACATGTTCGACGTCAGAGGTAATTCCAAAACCAAAGATGAGCATGAGCAGTGCTGAACCAATAAAGGCGAAGGCCAGCCGCACCGGGTCGCGACGGATCTGCATCGTTTCATTGTTCGTATAGGCGAGCATCCGGACAAGGCTAAACCAGCCCGTATGGTGCTCTGACGTTGCCGGCTGAGTTGCAGGCTGCACGGCAGGCGGCGCGCTGACCGCTGCCTTGTCCTTGCTTTCTCCTTTGGCCGCAGCGTCGCCAATAGCATCCTCCATGTAGGCGATGAAGGCATCCTCAAGGGTGGCGGTGCCGCGCTCCTCTATCAGTTTCTGCGGAGCGTCGCACGCCAGCACCTTACCCGAGTTCATCAGGGAAATCCTGTCACAACGCATCGCTTCATTCATAAAGTGCGTGGTTACAAAGATCGTCACGCCCTGTTTTCGCGAAAGATCAATGAGAAGTTCCCAGAAGCTGTCCCGTGCGACCGGATCAACCCCCGATGTGGGTTCATCCAGAATCAACATTTCCGGCTCGTGCAGAACGGCAACCGCCAGAGAAAGTCTCTGACGCATGCCCAGCGGCAGGTCCTCAGCCAACGCATCGATATGCGCTTCTAGGCCGAATTTCTTCACTAACTCCTCGATACGCGCTTTTGCCTTTTCGGACGGGATGTGATACAGACGCGCATCAAGCACCAGGTTCTGGCGCACGGTGAGTTCTCCGTAAAGTGAGAACGCCTGGGTCATGTAACCTATCTGATTACGCACCTCGACGCTTCCGGCCTCAACCGACTGGCCGAAGAGCGTAGCAGTTCCTTCCGTGGGGGGCAGCAGCCCCGTCAGCATCTTCATGGTTGTGGACTTACCACAGCCGTTGGAGCCGAGGAATCCGAAGATCTCGCCTCGTTCAATCGACAGACTGACGTGGTCAACTGCCGTGAAAGCGCCAAAACGCCGCGTGAGATCTTTCGCCTCGATGACGATTTCCGATTTGGCGTCTGATCTCGGCGGGATGGTTACCTCCTTATGGCCGGAGCGTTTCTCCTCAGGCAGCAGGGCGATGAAACATTGTTCCAGATCCTTGGTATTGGTCCGCTTCATCAGTTCCGCTGGTGTTCCCGTTGCCAGCACCTTTCCGGCGTCCATCGCAATGATCCAGTCCCATTTTTGCGCCTCGTCCATGTATGCGGTGGAAATGGCAACGCTCATGCTGGGGCGCCCCTTGCGAATATCGTCAATGAGCGTCCAGAATTGACGCCGGGAAAGCGGATCAACACCTGTGGTAGGCTCGTCGAGGATAAGAAGGTCCGGTTCGTGAACCAACGCTCCACAGAGCCCTACCTTTTGTTTCATTCCACCCGAAAGCTTGCCGGCGGGACGATCAGGAAAGGGGCCGAGTCCGGTGGCATCGAGCAGTTCTTTGATGCGGACCGGACGCTCCGCCGCAGAGAGTCCGAAGAGTCTTGCCATGAAGTCAACGTTCTCATAAACGCTGAGCTCCAGATAGAGGTTTTTGCCCAGACCCTGGGGCATATAAGCGATCTTCGGGCACACGGCTCCCCGGTGACTGGCATCTGCGATGTCACCTCCCAGGACAGTCACCTTCCCCTGCTGCAGCTTCTTGGATCCGGCGACAATAGCCATGAGCGTGGATTTGCCGACGCCATCAGGGCCTATGATACCGACCATGAGGCCGCTGGGAATGTCGAGGGAGATGTTGTCGAGCGCCACAACGCTCCCATAACGATGGGTGACGTCCTTAATGGAGACCACCGGCTTGTTAACGGCTTGAGACGCGGG
>JAJTXE010000002.1:1955519-1969039 GCA_021463795.1 Candidatus Brocadia sp.
CGCCACAACGCTCCCATAACGATGGGTGACGTCCTTAATGGAGACCACCGGCTTGTTAACGGCTTGAGACGCGGGAGACGCCATGGATCAGATTTCCTCCTATTTATTGAGTATCAGCTATAGTAAGCGCATAAGGAAAATTGGTACTGCGAACACATTCGCCTTGCTCAGCGTAAACTTCGTGAAGCAATCCATACCGTAGAGATTGCTTCGGGCTGGTGTCCTCGCAATGACAGGCGCATGCATACGGGTGCATTTCCGGTTTTTGTAAATCGGGTTAACCGGGTAGGGTGGGCATCGCCCACCAAATATCACTCTCGATCACATTGCCTGTTTTTTGGTGGGCGATGCCCACCCTGCTGCTAACGAGTCGAAAAAAACAGAATCAATACACGAAATTCGTGAGTCAGACCTGCCAGGGTTTTAAACCCTGACAGGGTAAGTTTTTATCGTAACAATTTAGCTTTTTGAAAAATGTAGCGCCGATCCCTTGTGGTTGGCATTGGCGGGGGATAAACCACCCGCGCTACGTATTCCGTTTTGTGTTGATTTTACATAAATATACGGGTTTTTCAAAAAGCTAAATTGTTACTTTTATCATATTTTCGCTAAAATGTCAGAATACTTTTTATACGAGATTACAGCGGACAACGCGAAGATCCGCGGCGGAATCTTTACCAGTAAGGTTTTTTTATAATTGGTACGTCACGGGCCGGCAGCGGGCTTAAATCTTCAGGTTTCGGTGATGGTGGAGGTAACAAATGTCCCCAGTTGGTTCGTTTTTTCATCTCGCTTTGCGTACTTTCTGCTATCAGGGGTTGTCCCTGACGCAACTCCCAACCTCCTCCCAACGCCTTGTAAAGAGCAATCAGGTTCGTGGCAATGGACGAACGCGTCTCGGTCAAACGAATCTCCTCCTGTAATAAAGCGCGCTGCGTGTCTAACACGCGCTGATAATCCACGGCACCTTCCCGATATTGTACTAAGGCTATTTCCACCGACCGCCGTGCTGCTTGCGCAGAGTTTTGCGTAAAGGCGGTGGCTTCCTGGGCCTTGAGAAAGCCGATCAAGGCGTCTTCCGATTCCTGGGCCGCCCTGAGTACGGCGTTTTGGTAGTTAACGATCAATTGCTGAAACCGCGCGTCCTGGACGCGTATATTGTTCTCGATACGTCCGTAATTGAAAAAGGGTAACTTAACTTGGGGGCCAAAGGCATAGTAAAAGCTGCTAGCGTCAAACAGATTATCAATATCCGCATGATTGGACTGCACCCCGCCTTCACTGCTACTTTGGAACCCGATCTCGCCAAACAGCGAAAAACTGGGATAGAGATCTGCCTTGGCAATGCCAATGCGGGCGCACTGTGCAGCGGCAGAAAGCTCAGCGCTTCGAATATCCGGACGGCGCCTCAGCAATTCAGCCGGTACGCTAATTGCCACTTCTGCAGGAGCCGTCGGAATCCCTTTGTGTCCATCCAGCAATGTCTGGATTGCACCCGGCGGTTGTCCTAGCAGCGTGCTTAAAGCGTTTTGCGCCTGCCGCAATCCGCTTTGTAGCTGGGGTATAGAAGCCCGCGTACTTTCTAATAACGAACGGGCCTGTGCCACATCCAGTTCCGTGACGACGCCATTGCGAAAGCGGGACATGGCAATCTCGAGCCCCTCCTCCTGAACCCTGGCATTTTCACGGGTTAGTTCAATGCGCACCTCAAAGGTGCGAATCACCGTATAGGTGCGGGCGACTTCTGCGGTGAGTGAGACGAGCGCGTCGTCGTAGTCAGCCTCAGTGGCAATCAAGTTGGCGTAGGATGCCTGCACGTCACGCCGAAACTTGCCCCAGAAATCCAGTTCCCAGACCGCATCAAAACCCACCTGGTAATCCAGAAAATTTTGGTCACGAAAGGAACTATTGGGCGCATTATCGCTGATTTCCTCCCGGGTTACACCGCCAAATACCTCTTGTTGCTGGGGAAACTGACGGCCAATGGCAATACCTAGCCTGGCACGGGCCTCCAGAATCCTCAGACCGGTGATCTGTAACGGGAGGTTTTGCTGGTAGGCAAGTTTGACTAATTGATCGAATGTCGGATCATTAAAAGCTTTCCACCACTGGCTTTCAACGGCCGTCTGAGTTGCGACCCGGGTGTCGGCTTTCTCGCTCCAGTTCTCCTGGATTTTGGCTTTGGGCTTCACAAAGTCGGGACCCACCGCACACCCGCTCAGCGCCAATGCCATGCTCAGCAGTGAAACCGAACCAGCAATGGTCCATTGCCCTCTGTATGCCGTTGGCTTTGCATCGTTATGGCTGCGCATCAGTGCACCCCCCCGGATCGTTCATGCAAGGGTAATTTACCATGCAGCATCTGCGGTGACATCGGCAAGAGATTCTGCAGCCAGTTCGGCCAGGTGGCATATTCATCCACCTTGACATACCCGACGCCCCGGGTGCCCGTCTTGATGTATTCGAGGTAAGAAGCGGCAAGCTCTTCAGGCAACTGGATCTTGACGCGGAACATCAGCTTCTCGCGCTCGCTGCGTGTCTCGACCTGTTTGGGAGTAAATTGCGCCTCCGGAGACACAAAGCTCACATAACCGGCGGCAGCAATACCGGGGGCATGATCAACGGTAATCCGCCCTTCTGCGCCAATCTTCAGTTTTGCGGCCAGGTGTGACGGGAGGAATATCTCCATATAGATGTCTTTCAGATTTACCAGCGTCAGCGCTTTCCCCCCGGGAGCCAGCACCTCGCCAACTTCGGCAAGGCGATACAATACCCTTCCGTGGACCGGGGACTTGAGCGTTGCATCGTCGATGCGGGTTTGAACGGTCGCTACGTTTGCCTGCGCTACTTCGACCTCCTGCCTGGCGGTTTGCAGCCTCGCTTCCTCTTCCGCAAGTGCGGCCGTGGTTGTTTGCAATGACGTCTTGCGGACATCGTACTCCCGCTGCGAACCGGCTCGTTCTTCAACGAGTTTTCGGGTGCGTTCGACCTCGATCCTGGCAAGCTCTATCTCACTTTTCCGTCTGACGATTGCGGCGTTGGCAATTGCCAGACGTTCCTGCGTGGCAGCGACATTTGCCCTGGCTGCAGCCAGTTCTGCGTCAATCGTTACGGTGTCTAGTTTTACCAGCACCTGACCAGGCTCGACAAGGTCGCCTTCATCAACGAGGATTTCCTTGACCCGCAGCGCTTCCCTGGCGGCCACATCGACCAGTTTGCTCTCGAGTCGGCCGTTACCCGAGGCGATCCCCTCCGGCAGCGCGAATTTCTTCGACTTCCAGTACTGATAGCCGAAGAACGCAGCGCCCGCGACAGCGACTACCGGCAGGATCCACATCAGAGACTTTTTAGAGAGAATTTTTGCCATGAGGTGACTCCTTCTGTTTTCACGGTTATATTTTGTTAGGAACTGAAAAGTATAGTAATCGCATAAAGAACGTTAGTAACAATTTAGTTTTTTGAAAAAGTAGGGGCGAAGCATTTGCCCGCTTGGGTAGGGACGTGTTTGTGCCAATTACAGCAAATGCTTCGCCCCTACACGGTATGGTAAACATCGCTAGCAATCTCCTGCTTTTCCCTCTCAGTTACCAAAAGCGATAGCAGACTAAAATGGCGACATTATAGACATAACACCCTTCTCTTACAAGGAAATTCCTTTTCCAAACATCACCTGCTTACCAATACCCACTATGCCGTTCTTCCCTGTGCGGCAATACATCGGTAATGCTCCGTGCCTGGTCGTAGCACTGATACGTGAATGACTCCTGTTTCAAATTTCTATTACATCGCCCAGATTGGGGCACTCCGGCCGCAAGCCATGGCGTGAACGGATAAGCTCTGAAAATATCTTTCGTACCCGATCTTCCCCGTGAGTGATTATTGTGCGTGGCTTTGAAGGCGCAACAGCGGCAAACCATTTCAGCAGCTCGTCTTGTCCGGCGTGGGCGCTGAATCCCCCCATGGTGTGGATCGAGGCGCGCACGGCGACTTCTTCGCCAAAGATCGAGGCAAACCATTTCAGCAGCTCGTCTTGTCCGGCGTGGGCGCTGAATCCCCCCATGGTGTGGATCGAGGCGCGCACGGCGACTTCTTCGCCAAAGATCGAAACCGACTCTTTGCCGTCCACGAGCTGCCGCCCAAGGGTGCCTGGCGACTGAAATCCCACGATCAGAACGGCTGTCTCCGGATGGTGCAGATTGTGCCTCAGATGGTGCATGATCCGTCCGCCGGTACACATACCGCTGCCGGCCATGATCATACATGGACCTTTCACATCATTAAGCGCCTTGGAGTCCTCGGCGGTTGGGCAGAACTTTGCACTTTGGAGACTCTCGCGCAGATCGCCTGATTTGACCATGGACTGAGCCTCCTCGTCAAACAGCTCGTTGTGTTTGCCGTAAATTTTTGTTGCCTCAATCGCCAGGGGGCTGTCGAGATAAATCGGAAATCGCGGCAGCGTTTTTTTACGGAATGCCCCAGCCAGGAGATACAGCAGCAATTGTGTCCGCCCTACGGCAAAAACGGGGACGAGAATTTTAGCCTTCGCTTCTATCACTTTTGCAATAATTTTTCTCGCCTCGATAGCCGTATCGTACAGTGACCGGTGATTTCGATCCCCATAGGTAGACTCCATGATAACCGCATCGGCGCGTTCAAAGGGAACGGGATCGTTCAGCAGCGGCGCCCCGCGCGGCCCCAGGTCGCCAGAGAAGACCACGACCTTCTTTTTACCATCTTCTTCCACGGTCAGCTCGACACTGGCAGAACCAATCACGTGTCCGGCGTCAACCAGACGCGCCTGAACGCCCGGCGCAACCTGAACCGGCTGATTATAGGCAATCGCCCGGATCAATGGCTTCAGGCGAAGCACGTCTTCCTCGGTAAAAAGAGGTTCGAGCGGCGCCTGACCAGAGCGCGCTCTTTTCCGGTTTTCACGATCGAGGTCTCCTTTTTGGAGAAAATACGAATCGCGGAGAATCAACCTCGCCACATCGAGGGTTGCCTGTGTGGCATAGATCGGGCCTTCATAGTCATGCTGGGTAAGCAGCGGCAAGCGGCCAATATGGTCAAGATGCGCATGGGTAAGCACCACCGCATCGAGCTTCCCGCTCTCGAGCTTTGCCCGCTGACGATTCTTTGCCTTCTCTTCCTTACCGCCCTGAAACAGTCCGCAATCAACCAGCACACTCGCGTGTTTCGTTTTCACGTGATAGGCAGAGCCGGTTACGTCTCCCGTCGCGCCATGGAAATAGATTTTCATCGCTATCCTCCTTTAAGGTACAAGAATCTCAAAGTAACTATTCCTGACTTGTGCCCCCCGACGTGCTACGATAAGAAACAACAATCACCACCAACCCCTTATATATACTGCATCCGCCATAGCCCTGCCGGCGGGGGTATAAGGGAGGATAGCATGATACCATTATTTTAGCGCTATTCTTCCCCTGCGGGGTTGAGAATATTGTGGTATGTTTTTTTCTATAATCATGTCATCCCTTCGGGATTTTTCCGTCTGCCTGTTTTCTCTGATGTGGGGGCGTATGACAATACGCCCCTACATCTCTGGAAAAACATTCTCTGTCAGTTTCGCTGAATAGTTATCCTGGCGCTGCGAAGCCGCACCCAATTCTCCGTTCTGGAAGCGGGTGATTGCTTCGGAAAAGACCCTCGCAATGGCACTGGTTATGTCTTTAATGACATATTGTACGTTGTCATTGCGAGCAGAGCGAAGCAATCTTTCTCTCATAAACAAATGGTGCCTCCTGATAAGGGGCGAATAGGCCTGTCAAAAAAACTTACAAAAACATATCCTCGTGAAACTCGTCCTCGTAAAAACGGGGAATAGAGAAAGAAGTTTTAACCCAGTAAAACTACAAAAGATGAATTTTACCTTGGTAACAGGGTGGCACGGACAAACTCCGTTTGTCCGTGAGGGACTTACACGGCATTGTTTACGAAGTATTCATTTTCATACTTGGATAGACAATCCCAGGCAGACCACGCAAGCATATGGCATAAAGCAATATTGCAAAAACACGGACAAGCATAGCTTGTCCGTGCCACCCTGTTGAAATTAGGCTGCCTATGGCAGCAACCTTTAAAACTCCCCTCGATAAAGAGGGGAAATTACGGGTTTGAAATTCCTTTACATTGAATCAGGTCTACGGTGACTTTCCTCCCTGTTTCTCCCCCGTTTACCGGGGGATTATGGGGGGTGATTGAAATTCCTATACCTCAAGTTTATAAATCACACACGGTAAGCCGCTTGCGTATAGTCATGTGGTAACAATCTCCGTAGTCCTGACATAATAGTGCAATTGATAGTCCTTGACCAGAGACACAAATTTTAATACGGCCAGGTCCAGTTGACGATCTCCGGCCGATCAATACCCTGCTCGTGCGCATAGCGCATGTTGTCGATAATGGCATTTTTCATTTGATCCTTTAAATGCGCTGCCTTTGCGCGTAACTTCGGCACCCGGTCGATGACGTCGATGACCAGGTGGAAACGCGAGGTTTCGTTCAGCATCGCCAGCTCGAGCGGTGTATTGATATTGCCTTTTTCCTTGTAACCACGCACGTGCAGGTTGTCGTGCCCCTTGAAGCGATACGAGAGTTTATGGATTAGCCACGGATAGCCGTGAAAGTTAAAGATGATTGGTTTGTCCGTGGTGAACAGACTGTCGAATTCACGTTCCGTTGACCCGTGCGGATGTTCAGATACTGGCTGCAGTTTAAAGAGATCGACCACGTTGATGAACCGCAACTTCAGATCAGGCGCCTTCTCGCGCAAGATAGCGGCTGCGGCCAATGCCTCCATGGTAGCGACGTCACCACAGGAAGCCAAAACCACGTCAGGCTCCTCACCTGCATCAGTGCTTGCCCTCGTCCAAATGCCGAGTCCCTTGGCACAGTGAACGACCGCTTCATCAATATTGGTAAACTGTAAATGTTTCTGCTTATCAGCAACGATGACGTTTATGTAGTCGGTGCTGCGCAGACAGTGATCGGCTACTGCCAGGAGCGTATTGGCGTCGGGCGGCAGATAGATACGCGTAACCGAGGGGCTCTTGTTCGTCACCAGGTCAATAAATCCGGGGTCCTGATGCGAGAACCCGTTGTGGTCCTGACGCCAGACCGTGGATGACAGCAGGATATTTTCGGAAGCGACCG
The DNA here is from genome assembly GCA_021463795.1 of Candidatus Brocadia sp. Lineage (GTDB taxonomy): Bacteria > Planctomycetota > Brocadiia > Brocadiales > Brocadiaceae > Brocadia. The sequence goes on from JAJTXE010000002.1 coordinate 1,962,693, forward strand.
GGGCCCGCCACGATACGTGGTTCTTACTGATATCCAGCCACTTGGCGTGCTGATTGAACATGGAGTCGATGACGTGGGCAAAGGCTTCATAGGTATGAAAAAACCCATGACGTCCCGTGAGCAGATATCCTTCCAGCCAGCCGATGAGCGTGTGTTCGGACAGCATCTCCATAACACGGCCATCGCGGGAGAGTTCACCGCCGTCGGCATCTTCCGGCAGCATATCCGCCATCCACGTCTTCTTGCTTACCTCGTAGATAGCCTGAAGCCGGTTAGATGCAGTCTCGTCCGGGCCGAAGACGCGGAAACTTGTCATGTTGTTCTTCATCACGTCGCGCAGATACTCGCCAAGCGGTTTGGTGTTCTCGTATTGTACGGTGCCGCGGGAAGACACCTCCACAGCGTATTTGCGGAAATCAGGAAGCTTGAGTTCTTTGCGCAGAAGCCCACCGTTGGCGTGCGGGTTGGCGCTCATGCGCCGGTTGCCCCTGGGCGCCAGGGCCTTGAGAGCGGGTATAAGCTTACCGCTCGTATCAAACAGCTCTTCAGGCTTGTAGCTGCGCATCCAGTCTTCCAGGAGCTTTAAGTTCGCAGGATTATCGCGCACGTCGGCAAAGGGCACCTGATGCGATCTCCAGAAAGCCTCCACCTTGTGTCCTTTGATCTCCTTCGGCCCGGTCCAGCCCTTGGGAGAGCGCAGTACGATCATAGGCCAGCGTGGACGGAAGGGGTTGTTCGTCTCCCGTGCCTTTTTCTGCTGAGTACGGATCTCGCCAACAGCCTCTTCCAGCGTGGCGGCCATCTTCTTATGCATCTCCACAGGATCGCTCCCTTCCACGAAATAGGGCTTATAACCATAGCCGACAAAGAGCGCTTCCAGTTCCTGGTGGCTGATTCGTGCAAGGATCGTTGGGTTTGCTATCTTGTATCCATTGAGATTCAGGATCGGCAACACGGCGCCGTCGCGCACCGGATTGATGAACTTATTGGAATGCCATGCGGTAGCGAGTGGCCCGGTTTCCGCCTCGCCATCACCCACCACGCAGGCGACGATGAGATCTGGGTTGTCAAGCGCCATGCCGTAAGCGTGTGAAAGACTGTAGCCGAGCTCTCCGCCTTCATGAATAGAACCGGGGGTTTCCGGAGTGACGTGGCTCCCGATCTGGCCGGGGAAGGAGAACTGTTTGAAAAATTTTTGCATCCCTTCCGCATCCTCGCTCTTGTCCGGATAGATTTCGGAGTAGGTGCCTTCGAGATACGCCGGTCCCAGCACCCCGGGCGCGCCGTGGCCAGGCCCCGCCACAAAAATTACATCGAGGTCGTGCCTGACGATCATCCGGTTAAGATGCACCCAAACGAAGGACAACGCCGGACTTGCCCCCCAGTGGCCGAGCAGCCGGTACTTTACATGATCCGTCTTTAAGGATTCTTTGAGCAACGGGTTGTCCTTGAGATAAATCATGCCTACCGAAAGGTAATTGCACGCCCGCCAGTATGCGTTCATCAGTTCCAGCTCTTTGTTTGATAATGGATTTTCCATGTACCCTCCTATCGTTTCCCTTAAGTGTCTGCGAGGCTTAAAAAGCTTTGCAAATGACCTGTTACCGCTATTTATTGCTTTAAAAACCTCTCATATAAAATAAAGTTATTGGTAATAGTTTAGTTTTTTGAAAAATTTCCAAAAGAACAACGTTTTGTATGCCGTGTAGGGGCAGGTTTCAAACCTGCCCCTACAATAAATAATACATTCATGCAAAATGTTTTCAAAAAACTAAATTGTTACCTAATGGGTAGCCTGTTCTCCTGTCTGGTTTTGTCGCTCTCCGTTCTCCTTTCGTTCATCCTGGCATAGTATCTCTTCAACTCCTCAGCAACGACAGGGACAGAAAAGTAAAACCCCTGAGCCATAAGCACCCCTGCCGCCCGAAGGGCTGCGATCTGTGCCTCTGATTCTACCCCCTCGGCGATCACTTCTACCCGGGCCGATTGGAGCACAGCCGACAGGCCGCCGAGCCACTCCGGGTTGGGGCATGCAGGCGTAATCTGGGAAACGTGCATGCCATCGATCTTGAGGACATTAAAGGGGCAGCGTGACAAAACGGCGAGATTCGCCCCGCTCAGCGTTACGTCGTCGAGGGCGATCCTGAGGCCGGTCTGTGACCATGCCGCAACGGCATCGACGCCCATCTGGTCGGGCAACCCCCGCTCGGTCACCTCGAGGATGAACTGCCGCCTGAGTTTGTCCAATCCCGTCTTCTTCGCCACATACTCCATCCCTCCCCGCCCTAAGATTTCCGGTGGTACATTCACGGCGATGTGGAATTCCTCATGACTTCGGAGCCACTCGCCCAACTCCTTCGCCACGGTCTCGATCACCCAGTAGGTGAGCAAACCCGAGAGGGGCGTTTGCTCGATCAGAGGAATGAATACATGAGGCGGCACCACCCCGGAAGGCCGTCGCCACCGGGCCAGCGCCTCAGCTCCAACACACCGGTTATCGGCAAGAGAAACGGTGGGTAGATACTCCAGAAAAAACTCTCCCCGGGTCAACCCCGCCTGGATTGCATCAAGGGTAATCACATCTTTTCCGTCTGACGAACTCAAAATAACCTCCCTGTTTAAGTACTGCTCCGGCTGCACAGAGTCCAGTTGCCAACGCCAGGTTCATGTACAGGAATTTCAATCACCCCCCTGTTTCCCCCCGTTTACGGGGGGAAACAGGGGGGGGGAAAGTCGCCGAAGGCCTAATTCAACCTGCCGAGAACCGTGTAGTAGCTGGCGGTCGGGGGTAGCGCCTAGTCAGGCGATTCCCTGAGCCACTGCACCGCCGATTCTACACTCCTGAACACGGAGAGCACAATCTCAAACCTGCCTTCAGCCAGGATAGCCAGCATGCGCATCATTCCAAAATGGAGATCGTTTTTCGCGACAACAGCCGTCTTGCGCCCTTTCCGGAGTTCAGTAATCTCTGCGCCCCTGTCGACGAACAAATGGACATCGCAGGCTGTTGCAGTGGTCAGATCCATGGCATCAACGTGCCAAATCACGTCTCTCTTCGTCCATTCAGCAATATGTAGCCTGATATACTCCGTAATGTCAACAAGCGTTGAGCCGGGCAAAGCAGTATTATGGACTATACCATCTATGATCTCGCTCCTTGCCAGGTCCACGAATCCTCCGCCAACCCGATGGGTCCGGGCTATTAACATTAAGTAACCGTATGAAAAGCCGTCTCGTTTTACGGCTCTTGGTACCTATAATTATGCATAGGAATTCCAAATCAACCATGTCGTGGCAATTCATGAATTGCCACTACCGAACTACAGGTTGCCTCATGCCTAATAAAACGTTAAGGAATTTCAAGTACGCCCCCCATAATCCCCCCGTTTACGGGGGAAACAAAGGGGGAAAGTCGCAGAATGCCTAATTTATGGATAATTCATCTTTCAGATTGAATCGTAAAAAGCCCTTTAGGAGCACTCAGCGGCTTTTCCTGTACAACCCAGAACCGAGAGTTTATGCTTTACCATGCCCGCAATAGCCTCTCTGGCTGGCCCAAGATACTTGCGGGGATCAAACTCGCCGGGTTTTTCGGCAAAGACCTGCCGTATTTTCGCAGTCATCGCCATACGCAGGTCAGTATCGATGTTGACCTTGCAGACCGCCATTTTTGCAGCCCTGGAGATGGCGCTCTCAGGCACACCCATCGCATCGGGCATCTTGCCTCCGTACTTGTTGATCAATTCCTTGAACTCAGGCAGCACGCTGCTTGCCCCGTGCATCACGAGCGGAAAGCCAGGAAGTTTTTTGCCAACAGCCTCAATTACGTCAAAAGCGAGTTTTGGTTCGGATTTGAATTTGTACGCGCCGTGACTGGTGCCGCAGGCAATGGCAAGCGAATCGCAGCCGGTCTTTTCGACAAACTCGACTACCTGGTTTGGGTCAGTCAGGTGCTTTAAGACATCATCGGCGCTTATGCCGACGACGTGCTCTTCAATACCACCGAGCTGGCCTAATTCCGCCTCAACAACCACTCCGCGGGCATGGGCATATTCAACGACTTTTTTGGTAAGCCTGACATTCTCCTCAAAGGAGAAATGGGAGGCGTCAACCATGACGGAAGTATACCCATCATCAACACACTGCTTGCACAGTTCAAAGGTGTCGCCGTGGTCAAGGTGCATGCAGACAGGAATATCAGGATTTTCCTTCACTGCGACGTCGATAACAGCCCTCAGATAACTCATGCTGGCGTATTCACGCGCCCCTTTTGAAATCTGGAGAATAACCGGAGCCTTTTCTCCCCGAACGGCCGTCATGATGCCCTGAATAATCTCCATGTTGTTGACATTGAACGCGCCAATGGCGTAGCCATTCTTGTAAGCCATCTGAAACATCTTCTTTGATGAAACAATTGCCATAGAAGCTCCTTTCCGCAAGTTAAAGCCGTGTGGATTAAGGCGTCGGTTTTACGCCGTATCCACCTTCACTATTTTGGCAGGGTGGATTCGCTTCGCTTCGTCCACCCTACCGCTCTCTTCCAAATCTTTCTCTCTATTCGTATAGCATTTCAGTAATAATACCTGCATAAACATTGCCATGGGTGCATTCCCGATTTTGGTAAATCTGGTTAACCGGGTAGGGTGGGCATCGCCCACCAAACATCACGCACTCACTCACATTACCTGTTTTTTGGTGGGCGATGCCCACCCTACTGCTGAAATCTTTGTATGTATTACCGTGTAAAAACTTCTTTTTTTTGTAAGTTTTTCTTTGTGTCCTTTGTGTAAGCCTTTGTGCTCTTTGTGGTTAAACTCTTTTTGGCTACGGCTTTGCTGTCGCTCGCAATGACATGCTTTTTCATAGATGACGACAACGTATACAACCACCCTACCCTCGAATAAATCAGAATGCGTAGCGCGGGTGTGTCCCCCCACTGGCGGGTGTTAGGGGGTGGATTTCCACCGCCAAATGCCGACCACAAGGGATCGGCGCTACGTTTTTTGCCAAAAATGTAAAAATACATCTTGTGAGATATTAATGAAACGCTTTGCCGGTATTTCAGTCGTCCCGCTACCGGTCATGATTTACCCCTGCGATAGCGGCGTATCAGATTGTTTGTCGAACTGTCATGGGCAAGCTCAGTCTCTGCTTTACTCTCAAGTTCGGTGACGATGCGCTGAGCAAGTACCTTGCCCAGTTCGACACCCCACTGATCGAACGAGTCAATCTGCCAGATAACACCCTGAGTGAAGACGCAATGCTCATAGAGGGCAACGAGCTTGCCAAGTATTTCCGGCGTGAGCCGATCTGCCATGATTATGCTAGACGGCCGGTTGCCCTCAAAAACACGGTGTGGCACGAGCCATTCCGGTGTTCCCTCCGCCTTTACCTGTTCCGCCGTCTTGCCGAAGGCCAGCGCCTCGGCCTGGGCAAAGACATTTGCCATCAGGATATCGTGATGACGGCCAAGAGGGTTGAGCGATGCACCGAATGCTATGAAATCGCAGGGAATAAGCCGTGTCCCCTGATGAATCAACTGATAGAAAGAGTGCTGACCGTTCGTGCCCGGTTCGCCCCAGTAGACCGGGCTGGTCTGATAGTCAACCTTCATTCCGTCAAGCGTAATATATTTGCCATTGCTTTCCATAGTCAATTGCTGAAGATATGCCGGAAAACGCTTGAGATACTGCTCGTAGGGCAAAACTGCGATAGTGTGAACACCAAAAAAACCGGTATACCAGATGGTCAGCAGGGCCATGAGCACCGGCAGGTTGCGGTCAAACGGAGTGGTGCGAAAGTGCTCGTCCATTTGGTGAAATCCGTTCAGCATCGCCCTGAAGTTGTCCGGTCCGATGGCAAGCATTGTCGAAAGCCCGATTGCGGAGTCCATCGAATACCGCCCGCCGACCCAATCCCAGAATTCGAACATATTAGCGGTATCGATACCAAACTTCGCCACCTCGTTCTCGTTTGTCGAAACAGCGACAAAGTGCTTCGCTACGGACTTTTCATCGCCGCCAAGCCCCTTCAGCAGCCACGCGCGGGCGGTGCGTGCATTCGTCATGGTCTCCAGGGTGGTAAATGTTTTTGATGAGACGATAAAAAGAGTCTCTTCCGGATTGAGGTCTTGAACTGCTTCCGCGAAATCAGTGCCGTCCACATTTGAAACAAACCGGAACGTCATGCGCCGGTCACTGTAATATTTGAGTGCCTCGTAGGCCATTACCGGCCCAAGGTCAGAACCTCCTATGCCTATATTGATGATGTTGCGTATGGATTTGCCTGTATGGCCCTTCCACGCGCCTTGCCGGACGCGGTTGGTAAAGTCGGACATCTTGTCGAGG
>JAJTXE010000002.1:1969060-1970911 GCA_021463795.1 Candidatus Brocadia sp.
AATATTTTATGGTTAGACGCTTGACCGCCGTTACCGCTCTATATTGCACTATTCTTTGTCAATAATATGCTAGATATTGTGTGTATGGTAATAAAGCGTATAACCATATAATATTTTTAGCGCTAAGATAAGGTAAAATAATAACAAACAATCTTATATTATGCAAATCTTTTTAAAATACCATAGCGCGGCAAAGCCGCAACCAAAAAGAGTGTAACCACAAAGCACCTGGCGCGGCCTCTGGTCGCAACCAAATTCGAAATACGAATATCGAAACACGAAACAATTTCCAAATATCTGGAGAGAAAAGGACTGCTAGAACCTCCTTACTATTTTAATTTGTTGTTTGGTAACATAGCATGTGCTCAGGCCGACCTGCTTCATGTGGGCGTTATGCTTAAGTACTTGCCGGCACAATCGTACTGGAGCTTGGGAGGCATCGGCGATGCGCAATGAGAGATGAATTCGATTGCAATTGCTTATGGAGGAGGGGTAAGGGTGGGACTTGAAGACAATGTCTGGTATGGCAAACGCAGAGAGAAGCTTGCTCGTAATGCTGATCTGCTGCAGCGCATTCATGCGCTTGCTGAGATTAACGGAAGAGACATTATGTCTCCTTCTTATCATTCGGAAAAATACTAACAAGCCGATGCGTATTCTGCAGATGTTTTTAAGGCAATTAAACAGATTGTGAGTTTTTCTTTAAGTGATCCGGGAAAATTCCGATTATCTGTTATTGTATATATTATATTCTGCCGGGTCTCGTATGTTAAAGAAATCTGCCCGCATGCACGGAAGAAAGAGCCAATTTCGATTGCACCTTAAGATTGTCGGTAAGAGGGACTATGCAGTTACAAAGGTATAATATGGCGGAGGTCGTTGAGAAAGCAGAACATCTTCCTTACGTAACAACGGTTGTGTTAAGGCTCATGGAAATAATTTCCAATCCTGATGTGTCGGTGCAAGAAGTTGTCGGGGAAATTAAAAAGGACCAGGGTCTCGTTGCCAGAGTATTTAAGGTCGCTAATTCTGCTTTTTATGGGCGGTTAAAAAGGGCGGAAAACTTAAACGATGCCGTTGTGACCGTGGGATTGAGGGGATTATACTCCCTTGTCCTTGCAGATGTAGTGAAACAGGTATTAATGACTGCCGATCAGGGGGATCAATCATTATGGAGGCATGCAGTAAAGGTGTCTGTCGCTTCTGTAGTTTTGGCGAAAGAAATGAGGTGTAATGCATCAGATGATGCTCTCGTGGGAGGATTGGTGCATGATATTGGGAAGGCATTTATTGAAAGCGTTTATCCTGGGATTTCTTCGTTCATTAACCAAAAGGTTGCCAAAGACCGTGTAACGTATGAAGATGCCGAAATGAGTATTTTGGGTTTTGATCATGCAGCAATTGGGGCGTCGGTAACAGAGAAGTGGAATTTTCCGCCAAAGATGGTTGATGTGATACGCCATCACCACGGCCCAAATGATATGAAAGACGTGTGTGTGGCATCACAGGAGTTGTTACGCATGATTAAACTCGCAAACGTAATAAGCAGTCAATGCGATCAATTGCCAAATGTATGTAAGGATAATGAGGTCCATGAAGCGCTTGGTTCTCTTGGTACCCTTGATCTAACACCGGAACGTTTAACGAGTCTGATGGAAGAAATAAAAGTTAAATGGGAAGACGAGAATAAATTATATTATTAAAGAGTTTTTGTAACAATTTAGTTTTTTGAAAATCCCAATAATAGCGATGTTTGCCATACCGTGTAGGGGCGAAGCATTTGCTGTAATTGGCACAAACATGTCCATACCCAAGCGGGCAAATGCTTCGCCCCTACTTTTTCAAAAAACT
>JAJTXE010000002.1:1970932-1977952 GCA_021463795.1 Candidatus Brocadia sp.
GTGGATCATGAAGTAAAATCCTGTCACAAAGTTCAAGGGCGTTCTCATATTTCTCCTGCCCGGCAAAGACACCGGCTACCTCTTCAGCAAGCGTACAATCGTTCTCATCAAATAATAACGCCTGCATATAATATGCTGTTGCACGGTCGCCCTTCTTATTTTTGATTGCATTTCTGGCTGCATTAAGCATGAGCTTTTTGGCATAACTATCTTTCCCCTCAGTCACAGTCCCCATCTTCTGGATTAAAACATCGTAATGGACATCAGCTTTACGATAGTTCCCGCTATCCTGCAAAAAATCTGCAAATTCCAACTCAACGGCATAATCAGCAGGTTTTATTTTCAGGTAGTTTTCATATCGCCGAATGGCTTTTTTCGTCCACCCTGCCTTTGCTGCGTTACGGGCAGCCATCAGGAAGAGTAATGATTCATCCTCTTTCTTTTCCCGTGGATAAAGGGGTGCCATGAGGACCAAAAAGCTTGAAATTCCCAGAATGACTACGATCAACGTTCTTTTCATTTTTCTATATTTTGGTTCTTTAGAGCAAAGAATGCAAGAAGGTAATCTATTAAGAAGAATGTTATACCCTGAAATTCGCACCCTGAAAAGGAGGGAATCCAGGCGAATATGCAGGTAGATTATCCAAATAATTTTAAGATTGCAAGGATTTTATGTGAATGCGCATGAAAGGAAGGACAAAGGCGCCGCTGAAAAGATACCGTAAAAATCTGAAGGGCCAAACGGGCCTACAGAAGGCATCAATAATCTGATAGTATGCGTTTGTCCCCCTCTCTTTACGTACTGGTAACAATTTAGTTTTTTGAAAATCCCAATAATAGCGATGTTTACCATACCGTGTAGGGGCGAAGCACTTGCTGTAATTGGCACAAGCACGTCCATACCCAAGCGGGCAAATGCTTCACCCCTACTTTTTCAAAAAACTACATTGTTACACGTACTGTCTCTTGTATTCGTCAACTTCTCCATGAAAGTCAGTGCCGGTAATAGCCTTGCAGGTGCGGTACCATCAATTCTTCCCCTTTATCTCCGTCTTAATAAACGTTTGTTTTCTTGCCTCTTTTGTGCTATATTTTTTATAAAAAGATGCACCTCCTTTTAGGTGTTTAAAATCCTTACATCCTTTGGTAATCTACCTTTTCTGACCTAATCCTGCACACAAGGCTTTGCCTTGTGTGCAGGATTCATCGCCTAAGTTTCGTGGAAGAGAGGCCTTATTTGATTCGGGAAAATATGGTCGTTCTATGGCCGTTACTTTTATATGCCGCAGTAGTAGTAATACTCGCAGCCGGTACGTTATCTCTGTCCTTTGTTTTAGGTGAACGGCATAAAGAACCTTCTACCGGCGAACCCTATGAATCCGGAATAGCGTCCACCGGCAGCGCTCACATTCGATTCTCTGCACACTTTTACGTCGCCGCTATGTTTTTTGTTATCCTCGATCTTGAAGCTGTTTTTATTTTTTCCTGGGCAATCGCACTAAAAGAGGCAGGTTGGACAGGTTATATCGGGGCATTAATCTTTATCGGTATCTTTGCAGCCGTTCTTATTTATACATGGAGGATTGGTGCGTTTGATTTCGGACCGAAGGGAAAAAATATCTTATCTGCATATAAGAAATTAAAAAGGTAAATTATTATGAAGTGGTGGTTAACTAAACCTATTGATCAAACAACAGCTATCGAAGGTACGAGCTCTTTTGAAGAAGCTGTTCAGAAAACCGTTATACTCAGCAATCTACAGGATTTGATAGCCTGGGGAAGAAAAAATTCAATGTGGCCCTTTAACTTTGGACTCTCATGTTGCTTTGTAGAGATGGCAACAAGCTTAACAAGCAAATATGATATTGCACGCTTCGGTGCGGAAGTTATCCGTGGTTCTCCAAGAGAGGCGGATGTCATGATAACTGCAGGAACGATTTTTATTAAAATGGCGCCAATAATAAAACGGCTTTATGAACAGATGATGGAGCCGCGATGGATAATTTCTATGGGCTCATGTTCTAACTCCGGTGGGATGTATGATATCTACAGTGTGGTTCAGGGTGTTGATAAATTTATGCCTGTCGATGTTTACGTTCCCGGCTGTCCGCCTCGTCCCGATGCTTTTATGGAAGGGCTTTTGATGCTTCGTGATGCAGTCGGTAAAGAGAAACGTCCTTTGAGCTGGGCTGTTGGTTCTCAGAAAATTTATAAACAGCCGCCTGTTTCCATGAAAGAGATAAAGCGTGATGCGCGGTTAAAAATGACAACGGTGAAACCGCCATCCGAAATTTATTAATACAAAATAATGATGCAGATAATTTTCGAAGATGCGTTACTATGGCAAATTCAGGTATTATAGATGAATTAAAAACTAAGTTTGGCGAGCGGGAATTTATTGTGCAAAAAACGCATGATGAATTCCCAACTCTTTGGGTTTCTAAAGAAAAAATAGTTGATGTTTTACGTTTTTTGAAAATCGAGGTCTCAAAACCATACCGCATGCTGTATGATTTAACTGCTATTGATGAAAGAACCCGCGCTGGACGCAGAGAGATGCCTGACAGCGATTTCACCATCGTCTATCATCTGCTTTCATTCGATAGAAATGATGATATCAGGATTAAAGTTGCACTTAAGGGTAAGTATCCATCTCTTCCTACAATCACAAAACTCTGGCCTAACGCAAATTGGTACGAAAGAGAAATTTACGATATGTTCGGCGTAAAGATTGAAGGTCATCCGCATTTGAAAAGAATTTTAATGCCTTTAACATGGGAAGGTCATCCGTTAAGGAAAGAACATCCTGCCCGCGCTACGGAAATGGGACAATTTCAATTACCTGAAGAGAAAGAAAAAAGAGAACAACAAGCACTTCTTTTTCATCCCGAAGAGTGGGGAATGAAAAAAGAATGCGAAGATTCTGACTTCATGTTTTTAAATGTAGGACCGCAGCATCCCGGCACACACGGCGTGTTAAGATTGGTTCTTCAACTTCTTGGCGAGGAAATAGTTGATATTGTTCCGGACATCGGTTTCCATCATCGCGGCGCAGAAAAGATGGCAGAGAGACAGACCTGGCACACCTACATTCCTTACACGGATCGTATAGACTATCTCGGTGGCGTAATGAATAACCTTGCCTACCTTTTAACGGTTGAAAAACTTGCCGGCATAAAAGTGCCGGAACGCGCTCAGGTAATCAGAATACTGTTGTGCGAGCTGTTCAGACTCTCAAGTCATCTTGTGTGGTATGGCACGTTTGCACAGGATATCGGTCAGCTCTCTCCGGTATTTTATATGTTTACCGATCGTGAAAAAGTGTTTGAATTAATCGAAGCGATCTGCGGCGACAGAATGCATCCTAACTGGTTCCGTATTGGCGGCGTTACTGATGACCTGCCAAACGGCTGGGATACAATGGTTAAAGATTTCGTAAGCTCTTTTCCTAAAAGATTACGAGAATACGACAAGATGGTTATGAAAAACAGGATATTTAAAGCGAGAACCATTGGCATCGGAATTTACAATACCGAAGAAGCAATTGAATGGGGGATTACGGGACCAGGTTTAAGAGCAACCGGATTGGAATGGGACTTCAGAAAAAAACGTCCTTACTCCGGCTATGATCAGTTTGATTTTGAAATTCCAACCGCACAAAACGGAGATTGCTATGATCGCGCTGTTGTTAGGGTTGAAGAGATGCGGCAGAGTACAAGAATTATCGAACAGTGTTTAAAGAATATGCCTTCCGGGCCTTATAAATCGCATCATCCCCTTGCTACTCCGCCGTTAAAGGAAAGAACGATGCACGATATTGAAACTTTGATCACTCATTTTCTCGGAGTTTCGTGGGGGCCTGTAATACCGGAAGGAGAAGCATTCTCCGGAATTGAAGCAACAAAAGGAAACAACGGTTATTATTTGATCAGCGACGGGAATACCTCTTCCTACAGAACAAGAGTTCGCACGCCGTCTTTTCCGCATATGCAGATGGTACCGTTTATTAGCCGGGGTTATACTATCCCGGATTTGCTTTCAATACTTGGAAGCGTTGATTTTGTTTTGGCGGATATTGACAGATAATAAAACAATTGAATTATGCTGACAAAAGAAGAACAAAAAGATATTGAAGAAGAACTAAAGATTGTTCCTTATAAAAAAGCTGCGACAACCGAAGCTTTGAAAATTATTCAAAAGCATCGCGGCTGGGTGTCTGATGAAGCAGTGAAAGATATAGCAGAGTTCCTTGCGATTACTCCGGATGAAGTTGACGGCGTAGCAACTTTTCACAGCCTTATCTTTCGGAGAGAAGTCGGGAAACACGTAATCCTGCTGTGCGACAGCGTTTGCTGCTACATTTTAGGATACCGTCGGATACTTGAGCAGCTTAAAAAAAAATTGAATATCCAATTTGGCGAAACAACCACCGACGGTAAATTTACTTTACTGCCGATTTCCTGTTTGGGAACATGCGACCATGCGCCTGCAATGATGATTGATAATGATCTTCATCAAGACTTAACCCCTGAAAAAGTCGATTCGATATTAGAAAAATATCCTTAAAAAATGGAAAGGCCTTTAACTCAATATATACAAGCAAACAGACCACCGATGAATTTCAGTGAGTATGAAAAGGTTGGTGGCTACAAAGCTCTGCACAAAGCGTTTATGGAGATGAAACCACAGGAAGTTCAGAAGCTGGTTTTAGATTCAACCCTAAAAGGCCGTGGCGGCGCAGGATTCTCCACCGGGACAAAGTGGGGCCTCATTCCGATGGGTGAAAATGCACCGGCAGAAAAATATTTTATTTGTAATGCTGATGAGATGGAACCGGGAACTTTTAAAGACCGGTTACTTCTGGAAGGCAATCCTCACCAGCTTATTGAAGGAATAATAATTAGCGCTTATGCAATCCAGGCAAACAAGGGATTTATTTTTTTACGATGGGCTTACAAAAAAGCGGCTGACGTTATCCTTAAATCAATTTCGGAAGCCTATCGTGCAGGCTATATCGGAAATAACATTTTAGGTACCGGCTTCAATTTTGATATATATCTTCATAGAAGCGTTGGAAGATATATATGCGGTGAAGAGACCGCTTTGTTAAATGCACTTGAAGGTAAACGGGCAATACCACGAGCTAAGCCGCCGTATCCGAACATAAGCGGATTGTTCGGTAAGCCGACAACCATGAATAGTGTCGAAACACTTTCATTCATTCCGCACATAGTAAATAATGGCGCAACATGGTTCAAAGATCTAAGTATTACCGGCGAAGGCGGAACAAAAATTTATGGCGTCAGCGGGAAGGTGAATAATCCTGGCGCATGGGAACTTCCTCTGGGCACAACGATACGAGAAATTATTTTTGAACATGCGGGAGGAATGAAAAACGGTTATAAATTAAAAGGCTTCCTTCCCGGAGGAGCTTCGACTGATTTTCTTACGGAAGAACATCTTGACGTGAACATGGATTATGCTTCTCTGGGTAAAGTCGGAAGCAGGCTGGGAACAGGGACTATGATTATTCTTGATGATAAAACCTGCCCGGTTGGAATGGTGCATAACCTCGAACATTTCTTTGCGCAGGAATCCTGCGGTTGGTGCACCCCCTGCCGCGAAGGCTTGCCATGGGTTGAAAAAATTTTATTCTCTCTTGAAGAAGGTGCCGGAAGGATGGAAGACATTGATCTCCTTTTACTTCACGCAAAGCATCTTGCTCCGGGAAGAACATTCTGCGCTTTAGCGCCAGGAGCGGTCGAGCCGCTGCAAAGTTCTCTTAAATATTTCCGTGATGATTATATAAAGCACATTCATGACAAGCGTTGTCCGTGGAGGTAACAATTGATAAAGATTATTATTGATGATAAAGAATATACGGTTACCCCTAAAAAAAGTTTGCTTGAGGTCTGCCTCTCGCTTGGTATTAATCTTCCCTATTTTTGCTGGCATCCGGCAATGGGTTCTGTAGGCGCCTGCCGTCAGTGTGGCGTTAAATCTTACAAAGATGATAAAGATGCCAAAGGAAGAATTGTTATGGCTTGTATGGAACCTGTTCACGAAGGAATGAGGATCGGTGTTTTCGAAGACGAAGCCAGGGAATTTCGCGCCGGTGTAAGTGAATGGCTGATGGCAAATCATCCACATGATTGTCCCGTTTGCGATGAAGGCGGAGAATGCCATCTCCAGGATATGACGGTAATGAACCGACATGCCTATAGAAGATTTAATTTCAAAAAACGCACCTATAGAAATCAATACCTGGGCCCCTTTGTAAATCACGAGATGAACCGCTGTATTCATTGCTACCGGTGCGTTCGGTTCTACCGGGGTTATGCAGGCGGCAGAGATTTCAACAATTTCGCTTCTCGCAACCATGTTTATTTTGGCAGACACGAAGATGGAGTTTTACAGAATGAGTTCAGCGGTAACCTCGTTGAGGTTTGTCCAACGGGGGTATTCACTGACAAGACTTTGAAAAAACATTACACAAGGAAATGGGATTTCACTTCAGCTCCTTCAATCTGCACTCATTGCGGATTGGGCTGCAATGTAATCGCCGGAGAAAGATACGGCAGTTTACGGAGGATTCGTTCGCGTTACAATGGTGAGGTAAATGGATACTTTATTTGCAACCGCGGCCGGTATGGTTATGAATTTGTTAACCATGAGAAAAGAATAAAGAAAATATTGATAAGAAATAAGCTTGGAGATTTAGAAGAGACAGATAAGGAAACTTTAATGATGCATGCTGCACAGTTATTTTCGGAACGAGCTGCGGTTATCGGTATAGGATCACCGCGTGCATCGCTGGAATCGAATTTCACTTTACAAAAGCTTGTCGGCAAAAATAATTATTTCCAGGGAGTTTCCGGAAGAGAAGCTGAACTTATGAACACCATTCTTGGTATTCTGCGGAAAGGCCCTGCGCGCTCGCCTGCTCTTAAAGACATTGAGAAAGCAGATGCTGTTCTGGTAATAGGAGAAGACGTTACAAATACTGCACCGATGCTTGCT
>JAJTXE010000002.1:1977973-2002099 GCA_021463795.1 Candidatus Brocadia sp.
GCCTCGGCCTGGGCAAAGACATTTGCCATCAGGATATCGTGATGACGGCCAAGAGGGTTGAGCGATGCACCGAATGCTATGAAATCGCAGGGAATAAGCCGTGTCCCCTGATGAATCAACTGATAGAAAGAGTGCTGACCGTTCGTGCCCGGTTCGCCCCAGTAGACCGGGCTGGTCTGATAGTCAACCTTCATTCCGTCAAGCGTAATATATTTGCCATTGCTTTCCATAGTCAATTGCTGAAGATATGCCGGAAAACGCTTGAGATACTGCTCGTAGGGCAAAACTGCGATAGTGTGAACACCAAAAAAACCGGTATACCAGATGGTCAGCAGGGCCATGAGCACCGGCAGGTTGCGGTCAAACGGAGTGGTGCGAAAGTGCTCGTCCATTTGGTGAAATCCGTTCAGCATCGCCCTGAAGTTGTCCGGTCCGATGGCAAGCATTGTCGAAAGCCCGATTGCGGAGTCCATCGAATACCGCCCGCCGACCCAATCCCAGAATTCGAACATATTAGCGGTATCGATACCAAACTTCGCCACCTCGTTCTCGTTTGTCGAAACAGCGACAAAGTGCTTCGCTACGGACTTTTCATCGCCGCCAAGCCCCTTCAGCAGCCACGCGCGGGCGGTGCGTGCATTCGTCATGGTCTCCAGGGTGGTAAATGTTTTTGATGAGACGATAAAAAGAGTCTCTTCCGGATTGAGGTCTTGAACTGCTTCCGCGAAATCAGTGCCGTCCACATTTGAAACAAACCGGAACGTCATGCGCCGGTCACTGTAATATTTGAGTGCCTCGTAGGCCATTACCGGCCCAAGGTCAGAACCTCCTATGCCTATATTGATGATGTTGCGTATGGATTTGCCTGTATGGCCCTTCCACGCGCCTTGCCGGACGCGGTTGGTAAAGTCGGACATCTTGTCGAGGACAGCGTGTACCTGAGGTATCACATTTTTGCCTTCTACGGAAAGAGACGCCCCGCGTGGTGCCCGCAACGCTACGTGCAAAACCGCCCGGTTCTCCGTGATATTTATCTTCTCACCACGAAACATGGCGTCGATTCGCTCCCGCAGGCCGGATTCCTCAGCCAATTGAACGAGGAGTTTGAGCGTTTCATCGGTAATGCGATTTTTCGAATAATCCAGACAAATGCCTGCTGCCTCGGCGGTCATACGCTCGCCGCGTTTTGGGTCATCGGCGAAAAGCGTGCGAAGATGCAGTGGTTGTATTGTCTTGCTGTGCGCCTCAAGGGCATTCCAGGCCGCACGTTTTGTGAGCGGTTTTATGGATGTTGTCATGTTCATCATCCTCCTCCTCTGTCATCAGGCCAAAAAAGCAATGATCAATTATCAATGAGCAATTATCAATTGGTGTTTTTCCATATAATTGTTCATTCATAATTCATCATTCTTCATTCTCCATTCCTTACACCGGGCATAATACCGGGCATGGCTTCACCTTCCAGATATCGGCGGCATACTCTGCAATCGTGCGGTCACTGGAAAATTTTCCAGAACCGGCCACGTTCAGGATGGCTTTGCGTGCCCATTCCTGCGGGTTGGCATATAAGTCACACAGCCGCTGATCTGCATCGAGATATGCCTTGAGGTCGGCCAGATGCATATAATAGTCGCCCCGCGTCAACAGGGTATCACAGAGCGGCGCAAAAACCCCCGGTTCATATTGGCTGAAATGGCCAGAGAAGATCAAGTCGAGCGCTGCGCGCGTTTCTGCATCGTTATCATAGTGCCAGTGCGGATTGTACCAACTGCGGCTGTCGGCTACCTGCTGGGCAGTCAGTCCAAAAAGGAAAAAGTTTTCCTCGCCCGCTTCCTCGGCCATTTCGATCGTCGCACCGTCTCGCGTGCCAATGGTCAGAGCGCCGTTCATCATAAACTTCATGTTGCTCGTGCCGCTGGCTTCATAGCCTGCCGTCGAGATTTGATTGGAAACGTCACTGGCAGGTATGAGTCGCTCTGCAAGTGAAACGCAATATTCCGGCAGGAACAGGACTTTGAGTCGCCCGCGCACCGCCGGGTCACCATCGATAGTGCCGGCAAGGTTGTTAATGAATTTGATAATGATCTTTGCCAGGTGGTAGGCAGGCGCTGCTTTACCGGCGAAGAAAAACGTCCGCGGTTTCATGTCCAGGCCAGGATTTACGCGCAGCCGGTGGTAAAGCACCGCGATGCGCAGTGCATTGAGTAATTGGCGTTTGTACTCGTGGATACGCTTGACCTGGCAATCAAAGATGCTGTCCGGGTCCACCGTCTGACCATGGCTCGATTTGAGCCAGTCGGTAAAGCGCACCTTGGCTGTACGTTTTGCCTTGAGGAAGGCATCGCGAAAGCCCGTGTCATCCGCAAGCGGTCTTAGTTTGGTCAGTTGATCAAGGTCAGCGATCCAGCCGCTGCCGATAGCCCCGGTAATCGTATTGGCCAGCGCCGGATTCGCCAGCAGCAGCCACCGCCGCGGAGTAACGCCGTTCGTTTTGTTGTTGAAACGATCCGGAAACATTTCGGCAAAATCTTTGACCGTCATCGTGCGCAAAAGTCCGGAGTGGATCGCGGCTACACCGTTGGTGCTATGCGAGCCTGCGATGGCCAGATTAGCCATGCGAATTTTGCGTACGGCGCCTTCCTCAATAATGCTCATACGGACGACACGTCCCTCATCGCCGGCAAAGTGAGCGCGAACATCATCAAGCATGCGGCGATTGATTTCGAGGATGATTTCCAGCAGGCGCGGGAGCAATCTTTCAAACCACGAGAGCGGCCATTTTTCGAGGGCTTCCGGCAACAGCGTGTGGTTCGTGTACGCCAAAGACTTTTGTGTGATATTCCACGCCTGGTCCCATGCGAGATGCGCTTCATCAAGCAGGATACGCATCAGTTCGGGCACAGCCATCGATGGGTGTGTGTCGTTGAGCTGCAGGGCGACTTTTTCGGGAAGCGTATTCCAATCGGCATTGCTGCGCTGGAACCGGCGCATAATATCCGCCAGCGAGCAGGCAACAAGAAAGTACTCCTGGATAAAGCGCAAACCCTGTCCCATACTCGTGGTGTCGTCGGGATAGAGCACCCGTGTAAGGGATTCTGCCGTCAGCGTCTCAGCCAAAGCGCCGACAAAGTCACCGCTGCTAAATCTTTGAAAATCAAAATAATCCGGGGCAGCAGCGGCCCAGAGCCGCAACGTATTGATCGTCTTGCCTCCATACCCTACCACGGGTCGGTCGAACGGAATGCCGAGCAGTGTGGACGGCTGACCGGGGATTGCGCGCAGCGAACCGCCGCATATCTCAAATGAACAGTTCAGCTTGACCTCAACCATATCCTGCAGCCTGGCGACTTCCCATGGGTCGGGCCAGCGAAGCCAGTTGTCAGGCTGTTCGTACTGCCAGCCATCCTTAAGAGATTGCTTGAAGATGCCATACTCATAACGAAGGCCGTAACCCATCCCTGGTAGTTGCATCGTGGCCATCGAATCAAGGAAACACGCCGCCAGACGTCCAAGCCCTCCATTCCCCAAGCCTGCATCAGGTTCCTGTTCGAGTAGCCCTGGCAAATCAATATGCTTCTGCTCAACGGTTTGTTTGACAATATCACTGAGCAGGAGATTCGTAACATTGTTGGCCAGAGAACGGCCAATAAGAAACTCCATGGAAAGATAATAGATGCGTTTCGGATTCACACGATCATACGTATCCTTCGTGCTGATCCATCGCTGCGAAAGGATATCCCGCACTGAACGGGCGAATGCCTCAAATTGCTGCCGTGCACCGGCAGTCTTCATGTCTCTGATGTTATCAAAGATAAGGTGCCTCTCATAAAATGCATTGTCAGTGCCTGAAAATTGAATAGGACCGCACCCATATTGTTTGAGGAGATCCGGTCTGGCAACCTGCCCCCCCGGCACCGCAGTGGACTTTGCCTTATTTTTTGCACTCATCTCAATATCCTTTCTGAAGTTATCCTCAAGGTGATCATGGAACGTGCATGTTAAATTGACAACCGGGTGGCACGGACAAACTCCGTTTGTCCGTGTTGAACTTGCACGACATGGTTTACAAAATATTTATTTTGGTAACAATTTAGTTTTTTGAAAATCCCCATAATAGCGATGTTTACCATACCGTGCAGGGGCGAAGCATGTGCTGTAATTGGCACAAACATGTCTATACCCAAGCGGGCAAATGCTTCGCCCCTGCTTTTTCAAAAAACTAAAGTGTTACTTATTTTGAAACTTGGATAGACAATAGTAAGTCAAACCGTTGCAAGTACAAAGCATTGAGCCGTATTACAAGCACACGGACAAGCACAGCTTGTCCGTGCCACCCGTCCGTCGTTAGATTGTGATGGCTATGGATCAAGTCCATAAATCAAAACACCCATCGTGAACCCCTTGAGGATATGCACATTTTTACCCCGGATCTATTACTCACCGACGTGATGATCATCATTCCACAACCGTATTACCGGATGTAAAAGATCATGTTTATAACCCAGGGTGCTCAGGCTCGCGGTGCTGAGCATAAAATAGGCGCAGGAAACCGTTGGCTCAAGTCCGAGCCATCGGACCGTAATGACCCTGATAAAGTGCCCGCTCGAAAAAATCAGTACATTCCCGTTAACCTTGCGCACTCTGTCTATCACCCGATCCGCCCGCGCCGCGACCTGAGCCGGTGATTCTCCTCCGGGACAGCCGTCACGGAAGAGCTGCCAATCCGGGTGTTGGTCATGTACCTCACGGGAGAGGCGACCTTCATATTCACCATAGTCCCATTCGACCAGGTCACGGTCGGTCTCCGCCACAGCCCCGAAACCGGCCAGTTCACATGTCCGCACAGCCCGCTGCAGCGGACTGGTAAACACCTTGGCAAAAGTTATGCCTTTCAGACGTTCCCCAAGCCGGCGCGCATTCCGCTCGCCGCGTTCGGTCAGCGGTAAATCGGTAAGACCCGTATACTGTCCCGTCAGACTCCATGCCGTTTCACCATGTCTTGCAAGATAAATGATGGGAAGCTCTTCACTCATGATTTCATAATCTCCTATACCTAACCCAAATAAATCGGAATGCGTAGCGCGGGTGTTGTCCCCCGCTGGCGGGGTTAGGGGGTGGATTTCCACCGCCAAATGCTGGCCACAAGGGATCGGCGCTACAAGCATTGCTAAAAAGGTCAAAATATTATTTGCAAGACACCAATCCGAACGAGTTGTAAAAAACAAAACCCCTGTCCGCCCGACAGGCAGGCGAAGCACACATTCGTAAGTCAACTCAACCCTGGCGAGATTATTGAAACAAAAAAAGCCTTACTACAAAAAGATATTTACAGTAAACACACAAAGAAAGTTATCCTTGCAAGGGCGCTCACCCGCAGCAGTCCCTCTGTGACGGTCATTCCGAACAATGCGGGAAATCCTATGGGTTTGCTTCGCTTGGGCTCGCAATGACCAGCACATGTCAACGTATTTCATGTGTTTACTATCGTTAAAATATCTTCGGCAGTAAGGCCGTCTTTTGGAAAAACCGTTTAAACTGTTTAAACCGTTTAAACGGTTTGGTAAGACCCTGTTGCTTTGCGCCCCCCGATCACTCAGGGTTTGCTCGTATCGGAATTATTAGATTTTAAGTGTCTATATTACGCAACGATACAGGTAACACAAAGAGATGGTTTCTGTCAAGTAAAAAATAACCGCACCTATCTGGCGCGGCGAGGCTAAAACCGATTCTCCTTTGTGAAAGCGGGAGATTGTCTCGGAAAAGACCTTCGCAATGACACTGGCTATGCCTCTGATGTTCCCATAACAAATACTACGACAAATCGTATTTGCAATCGATGCTGAAGCTTATATAATAAAGACAATGTAACAGCAGGGCTTTTTGAAAAGGGTAGCGCCGATCGTTCGGCTGAGCTCACGACGAAGTCCCTTGTGAAAAAATTACCTTAAACAGTTAAAACAACCTTCCCGCATTTCCCGTCCTTCATAAGTTTCATGCCCTTTTCATAGTCCTTCAGAGGAAACTGGTGGGTAATAACAGGGCTTGGGTCAACGAGTCCGGATGACAAGAAACGCGAGGTCTTATACCAGGTGGAAAATATCTTTCGTCCTGTTATTCCATAAATACGGACCTTTTTGAAAATGACTTCCTTGTTCAGGTCGATGTTCACACGTCTTTCATAAATACCTAAAATGGAAATCCTTCCTGCCGGGGTAATTGCTTTTAAACCCTGGTTCAGCGCCTGATTATTGCCGGAAAATTCCAGAACAACGTCCACTCCATTATTTTGTGTCACATCGAGGGCAGTCTGGACAATATCCTGCCTTCTGGGATTAACGGTTATGTGCGCCCCCATTTTTTTGCTGATAGACAGCCGGTAGTTATTGGGGTCTGAAACAATGATCAATGAGGCGCCGCAGGCCCTGGCAATACCGGTAGCAAAGAGTCCAATCGGCCCTGCACCAAGAATCAATACCGTTTTTGCAGAAACATCTTCAGACAAGACGGTATCAACGGCGTTACCAAAGGGTTCCTGGATGGTTGCCCATTCATCAGGAATATTTTCTTCATTTTTCCACACAACGTGTTCGGGGAGGACGAGGTATTCACCAAATGTGCCGTCGTGGTCAACCCCCAATAATTTAAAATTTCTACAGACTTCGGAATAGCCGTTCTTACACTGATAACAATAGCTACAGGTCAAATGGCTTTCGGCGGAAACCCGGTTACCCACTCCTGCCAGCGTTACCTCTTCTCCAATTTTTACAACCGTTCCGGCGAATTCATGCCCAATAATACGCGGCGGTGTAAAGCGGTGCTGTGCCCAGCGCGTCCAGTCGTAGATATGCACATCCGTGCCGCAGATCGAGGCAACCCTTACCTTGATAAGCACGTCTCTTGGCCCCATCTTTGGGGTGGGCACAGTAACATACTCCATGTCCTTAGCACGTTTTGTTTTAACAACAGCCTTCATCTGTGAAAATCTCTTTCTGTCTGAGTTTGGTAGAGTAGAAAAAGAGAGACCTGGCTAAAGAAAAAGCCCTCCAATTATGGTAAAAATAGTTTTAACAAAAAACCCTATGGGGTAAAGTGTCCAACTATTACTGACACAGAGGGTCGTAGGTTCCGTAACAATCCTTCATATGCTTCTTTTCTTTATTGGCTCTGGATTCCCATGACGAATCCCTGTGCTCCTGTCTGGACGTTGGCGGCATTGGCTTCGTCTGTATCAAGGTGCATTGCCAGCCGGAAACTGGGTGAAACCCGCACCAGCACGTCGCCGAATTCTAATTCACGGTCGCCTGCCACGCGCACGCTCACGACTGACTTGTCGCGTACGCCATAACGGAGCGCGTCGTCAGGTGTCATATGGATATGCCGCCAGGCGCAAATGACTCCCCGCTCCAGTTTCACGTTGCCGGCCGTACCTTCAAGCATGCAGCCAGGTGTGTCCTTGATATCGCCGCTCTCGCGGATCGGTGGATGAACTCCGAGCTTGAATTGTTCGGTCATCGCAATTTCAACCTGCGTGTATTTGCGGGCCGGGCCAAGCACCCGGACACGTTCGATGCGGCCTTTCGGTCCGACAATTGAGACTTGCTCTTTACAGGCGAACTGACCGGGCTGCGAAAGATCGGCGTGCGATGTGAGCTGATGTCCCTTGCCGAACAGCGCCTCGACGTGTTCCTGGGTGAGATGGATATGATGGGCCGACACCTCAACCAGGATCGGTTCCTGCCGCCGTGCCTTGAGTGTGCACGTGATGTACGAACGGCTCAACGCCCTCAATGCCTCCCGTGCCATCATTCGTTCCTCATCGGTTGGTACGACCAGTACTGCCACCTTCGAGTCGTTTGTTGAAATGCGGCACACTTCATCAAACCCGCGCGCTTCCCGGTTGAGTTGCTCATCGAGACGGATGCCCATGCACTCCAACCCCTGTAAGGCAAGCGCACGCACCATGTCGCTGCCTTGTCCGACGCCTCCGGTAAAGACCACAGCATCCAATCCGCCCATGGCGGCGACATATGCGCCGATGTATTTACGAATGCGATAACAGTAAGTCTTCAACGCTACCAACGCACGCGGCTCTCCGGTCTCGGCGGCATTGAGGATTTCGCGCATATCACTTGAAATACCTGACAACCCAAGCAGACCACTCTTTTTGTTGATCAGTTCATCAATCTCAGTGACGGTCATGCCTGTTGTTCGTTCGAGGAAGGTGATCGCACCCGCATCCACATCACCGCAGCGCGTTCCCATAATCAATCCCTCAACCGGTGTGAACCCCATCGTGGTGTCCATCGAACGTCCATGGTCCACGGCGCACAACGAAGAGCCATTGCCGAGATGACAGCTTACGATTTCGAGTTCGTTTGGCTTGCGGCCAAGGTACTGTGCCGCACGGAGGCAGACATACGAATGTGACATACCGTGAAAACCGTACCGGCGTATGCCGTGCTTTTCGTAAAGCTCGTACGGCAACCCGTACAGGTATGCATATGACGGCAGCGTGTGATGAAAGGCCGTATCGAACACCGCCACGTGCGGTATGGCAGGTAACAGCCGTCTCATCTCACGGATACCGGCAATATTGGCAGGGTTGTGCAACGGCGCAAGCAGACTCAGTGCATCGAGCTGCGTGATGATGTCTTCCGTGATGAGCGTTGCCTCAGTAAATCGCTCCCCTCCATGCACCACACGATGTGCGACTACGCTCGCTACAGGTTCGTCACGCAAGGACTCCACCATCGCAGCCATTGCCTCAGCGAATCCTGATTTGGGCAACTCACGCGTGGCCTCTCCCTTTGGTCCGCGATGAACATGGCGTGTGCCGTCCAGCCCAATCCGCTCGATCTGGCCGCGCACGTGCCGGGTGTCGTCCTCAGTGTCGTAGAAGGTATATTTCAGCGATGACGAACCGCAGTTGACCACGAGAATGTGTTCCGGCCGTTCGCCCCTGAGCTTGAAACCGTACGGGTCATCACCTTGCCGGAGCGCTGCAGCGGTTTTCGCCGGATCGGCCGCTAGTGTTCTGAATCGCCCGGAAATGGTCCGTGAGATGTGCTGTATGGCCTGCGGTTCGGTGATAATGACCGATTGAAACACTGATACCGGAATGAGCAACACCTCACAGCGGGTCGCGGCGATGAGTTCGGCCAGCGACTTCTCGCCCGTCATCAATGCCAGTTCGCCGAACGTTTTGCCCGCTTCGAGCCGTCCCATTTCCAGCCGGGTGCCGCCGTCGGCAACCACCGACGCCGTTACCGTACCGGACAGGATTACTCCGAAGTGTGTTGCCTCAGCGCCGTAATGCACGATGGCCTCGTTTGGCTCGAACGATACGACCCGCGAGTTGTTCACAAGTTTACCTAACAGGGCATCTGAAAATCCGGTAAACAACGGGATGCCGGACTTGAGGTAGCTGATGATTTCTTGACTGGTTTTGCTCATGACGGTGTCTGCCTTTCTGTTTCGGTACCCGGGGTTAATATGCCGAATTTGAGAATCTGCCGTTCTTTATTAGAGGATAACAATTTTGCTCTTTAAAAATCTATACGTTTACAGATAATCTGCTAATCTGCGCAAAACAGAATCCATAGCGCAGCAAAGTCGCAACCAGTTCCTCCGTCCTCCCCCTTTATCCCCCTCCGAAGGGGGAGAGTGGAACGTAAAAAACTTCCGAAAAAAGAAAGATTTTACACGGCAATACTATAGTGCGGGTGGTGTCCCCCGCTGGCGGGGGCTTGGGGGTGGATTGAATTTCCTTATCACTTCAAATACCCCTTTGTTATGGATACAAACATTCACCTTTACCCTGGAGGTGATTCACCAATCATTGCAAGTGCGTCATGGTTTAAAAATGCTGATAGATATTCAGATTATGAGCCTGCCAAAATCCCTGGTTCTGCTAGTCCACCCCCCTTGATCCCCCGCCAGCGGGGGACAGCTATCCATCACATTTCCGGTTGTTTTCATGCCGTTATAAGTCATAAAGGGCAAGCATGACAAACGGAGTTTGTCTATGCCACCTGAAAACCGTTTAACTTTACACCTATGGGGGTGAATGGGTGGATATTACCTGCATAATACCGATCACAAGGGATCGAAGCTACCTTTTTCAAAGGGCAAAATCGCTCTGTTAAAAACAAAAGGGTTCACAAGTATTTTTTCGAATGCAGATGCAGAGTTCCTGGTGTGGCTATGCCGCAATCAAAAAAAGTTTAGCCACAAAGCACTCAAAGTTTTACGCAGAGGGCACATAAAAGAAGTTTTTATACGGCAACACTCTATCACCTGCGGTTTTGGGACAACCAAACCTGATGATGCTCGCGGATGAGTGCAATCGCTTCGTCGGCATTTGGCACACAGCGCGGGATTGTTATGTCCTCGGCGTTAGCCAAAGGGGTATCGGCAGAGAGCATGGAGCTGCGTGCCCACTCGATAAGGCCCGGCCACATTTTTCCTACGAGAATCAGTGGCGTGCTCTCAAGGTGACGGACCTGCAGCAGTTGCCAGATCATCATCGTTTCCAGGACGGTGCCGATTCCACCCGGCGCGACGATGAAGGCGTCAGAGGTGAGCACGAACTGGTGCAGGCGCGTAAAAAATGTCCGATGCTCGAACGCCTGGGCAACAAACGCGTTGACTTCCTGTTCAAAAGGTAAATCAACCCGGATTCCGACGGACTGGGCGCGTTCCGGTGCGGTAGCGGCTCCTTCATTGGCTGCCTGCATCAGCCCAGGACCGCCGCCGGTGATAATGTCACAGCCGATCTTTGCCAGTGCTGCGGCTGCCCGTTTGGTCTCTTCGTAACCAAACGTTCCCGCCTTTGCCCGCGCTGAGCCAAAGATCGTTACACGGTAGCGGTCGCGTTTCGATGGCTTGAGTCGTGTAAGGTTGTTTACCACGTCCCAAAGACCGAGGACGGAGTTCATGAGCACTTGCTTCACTCCTTCCTCGTCGGCCAGACTTACGGTATCCTTTTTTTGCTTCATCGAATCACTTGTGTTCATTGTTCTGCTCCTTACATAAAGCCGAGCCGAATACACTCCGGGTGCGTTCAGCAATTATTAACTCCTCATTAGCAGGAGGGATTTATGGGTGAGTATGCTTCGCTGCTCAACCTTTCCACCCCAAACCCGCATGAGTAAAATGGAAATTCCTCATACACCCACCTACGACTCCAGCGCAGCAGTGATGACTTTGTGCAGCGTAGCCAGGCCAGAGCCAACATCCGCTCCAAGATGCGCTCGTAAGGCGCGTCGGTCACGTTTCACCAGTGCCTGGAAATCACCCTGTGCCTGGGCTGCTTTGACGACTCCAAATGTGTACTTGTGACCCGGTACGGGCAAGTCAACAGCGTCATCGCACGTGATCTGCAGGAATACGCCTGCATTTGGACCTCCCTTGTAAGCCTGTCCTGTCGAGTGCAGGAAGCGTGGTCCGAATTGTAGGCATGTAGCTACTCGCCTGGTATCGCGAACGCTATGTCGTATTGCCTGTAGTACCCGTTCGTGCGTCTCGTTCTTTTCTATATAGGCGAGAAGTGCAAAATAGTCGCCGTCCCTGAGCCGGTTCAGGTGTGCCTTGAGATATCCCGCCAGCGCCGGATGATCGCTTGCTATCTTCGTTAATGCACCGGCATTCTTCTCATCCGTGAAGAGCTGAATCCCCTCTGCGGTGAAAATGGGGACCTCTTTGGGCAACGTCCCGCTTCTTTCATACTCGGCTGTCAACTTTCGCGCCGAGGTCTTGCTCGCTTCTATGTCCGGCTGATTAAACGGGTTAATGCCAAGGATAGAACCGGCTGTTGCTGCAGCAATCTCCCACCGGAAAAATTCCTCACCCAGGTCGTAAGGATCGTTTACCTCAATACGCACGATCGGGTAGCCGGACTGTTCAAGCACTTCCATGGATTTGTCCTGAGCGGCGTCCGGAGCCGAACGTAATCTCAGGTAGACAAAGATGCGATCCTGGCCATACACCTCAGGCTTGCCTTGTGCCTCACGATCCACCGGAATCAGTCCCTTGCCCTCTTTGCCTGTTGATGCGGCAATCATCTGCTCGATCCAGGCACCGAGATCGTAAATACCCGGCGAAGTAACGATCGTCAGCTTGTTAAGACCGAATCGATTCGCTGCTATTCCAAGGATGGTGCCGAGCATGACACCAGGGTTTTCTTCAACCGGAACCGATGGCATACAGGCATAGACCATCTTTTCTGCCCGGTCCAAAAACTTCTCCACATCCACACCCATGATAGCCGCAGGGACCAGCCCGAAATCAGAGAGCGCCGAGTAGCGCCCTCCGATATTTGCCCAGCCGAAAAAGATGTGCCGGAAGCCATCAATTTCAGCAATCTGCTGTATCTTTGAACCGGGATCGGTGATGGCGATAAAGCGGCGTCCGGCTTCCTTTATGCCAACAATCTGCGTGACACGGTCGAAGAAATACTGTTTTAACATGTTGGGCTCAAGCGTTGAGCCTGATTTGCTCGATACAATGAAGAGCGTGTGTTTCAGATCGACTTTGTTCTCAAAAGCCTTCACCTGGGCAGGATCTGTGGAATCGAGTACATAAAGCTCAGGAAAATTGCGGATCGCACCAAAGGTCATCTTTATCACTTCAGGAGTGAGACTCGCGCCTCCCATGCCCAGTAACAGGACATGCGAAAAATCCGCGCTTTTTGCCACTTCAGTAATATGGGATAAACGCTGAATATGGGCCAATTGATCGTTTGTAATGCCGAGCCAGCCAAGCCATTGTGCTTCATCCTTGCCGGTCCACAGCGATGCATCCCTGCCCCAGAGCCTTCTGATCTTGCCATGCGCACGCCATTCTGACAACGAATCTTTCACCGCTGCGTTCAGGGAATCAGGTAGTTTGTATGTTAGCCGGTTGATTATTTCCGCCCCTGTTTTCCTGCTTTGCTCCTCCACCGCCTTCAGTAGCTTTCCGAAGGCATCCGAGAAGAGTTGTACCCCCTCATCAAGCAATCTGTCGGTCACGTCTTTCAGGGAGATGCCGGCCTTCGCGAGCATTTCCATTGTGTCACATGCAGAATCTATATCTTCCGTAAGGCTGGGGCGTGGCTGCCCGTGGTTGCGAAAGGCCTCGAAGGTTGCAGGAGGGATCGTGTTAACGGTATCGGGCCCGATTAATTCTTCTACGTAAACAACATCGCGATATGCGGGATTCTTCGTGCTTGTGCTGGCCCATAACAAACGCTGTGTTTGCGCGCCTTTTTCAGCCAGTTTTTGCCAGCGCGGGCTGCTGAAGAGTTCCTGGTAACGCTGGTAGGTCAGCTTGGCGTTGGCTATCGCCACCTTGCCGGTCAGGCTGCGCAGGAAGTTATGCTCTCTTGTGTTCGTCGTTGCCTGCAACCGGGCATCAATGAGCGCATCGGTTGCGCTATCAATCCGGCTGATAAAGAAACTGGCAACGCTGGCCACCCGTTTCGGGTCTCCGCCGTTGTCGGTAAATTTCTTTAGCCCCGCAATGTACGCTTCCGCCACCTGCTCGTATATCTCCAGGGCAAAGAGTAACGTCACATTGACATTAATGCCTTCGCTGATGAGCTGGCGGATGGTGGGAATGCCCTCTGGGGTAGCCGGAATTTTGATCATCAGATTATCGCGCCTCACCACTTGCCACAAACGCCTGGCTTCGCTCAGCGTGCCTGCCGTGTCGTGTGCGAGAAACGGTGAGACCTCAAGACTTACGTATCCGTCACGCATTAAGGTCTCTTCGTACACGGGGCACAGGGCATCGGCGGCGTCCCGGATATCGCGTACCGCGAGTTTTTCATACAGGGACTTGGGATCCATAGTCCGCCCTTCCGGCGCCTCGATAATATCTTTGTAATCGGAACTCCCGGCGACGGCTTTTTCAAAGATTGCCGGATTGGAGGTAACACCCCGCAAACCGTCTTCATCGATCAGGCGACGCAACTCGCCGCTGGTCATCAGGCTGCGGCGTATATAATCAAGCCAAACCGACTGGCCGAAGACCTGCAGCGCACGCAACCGGTTCTCCAGTGCCGTCATCTTAGCAAGCCGGCGCAGATGACGATCCTCCCCCGTGAAGGTTGCGTTTAAAAACGCATGTATCAGCTCGCGGGCGAGTTCGATGCCAACAACACGGCCGCCGAGCACCAGCACGTTCATGCCATCATGCTCCACACCCTGATGTGCCGAGTACGTATCATGGCACAAACCGGCACGAATGCCGGGAATTTTATTTGCTGCCATTGACGCTCCAACGCCGCTGCCACAGATGAGGACGCCGCGATCTGCCCTGTATTCTCGCAGAGCTGCGCCGACGGCTTCAGCATAGTCGGGATAATCCACGGGGTCCTTGCTATAGGTACCCACATCGAGTACCTCGCGCTTCTCATCGATCAAAAAGGCTTTTACCGCCTCCTTCAGCTCGAATCCGGCATGATCTGAGCCTATCACAATGTGCATAGATTACCTCGCTTTCGCTAGCGGCTTCTTTGCTGCTGCAATGATGTTCTTTGGAATAAAGACGAATTTCTTCTGCAATTCCTCCAATGGCGCCGACGCCCCAGGGGTCTCTATGACGATGCTCTGTGGCCGCCGCTGCTGGCATAGTGCGTCCATCCGAGAGAGCAAGCCTTTTCTACCAGAACGCGCGCTATAACTGCCTGGGTCAGGATTTGCTCGCGATAATCAGGGTCGATCGTCCGAATTTTTAAAAATCTTAAAGGCACGCACAACTCGTCCATGGTATATTCATTATTTTGATATCCTTTCATCACTGTCCTGACTCCTGGATGCCCGCTTATGCGCCATGTACTGCCCGGATATTGAGGTTAGAGCGCTGAGCCGATCACACGCCAGGTAGATGATAAAAAACTGTCTTTTATTTGATATTGCAATTCATAAAAGCAAAAAATGAGGGAGATTGCAAGGTTTTTTAATCTTTCAGCAAAATATACTCAGGATGTTCATAGAAGGTGGATTTTACATTGGTAACAGGGTGGCACGGACAAACTCCGTTTGTCCGTGCCACCCTGTTAGATTATGGCGACCCGGTATCAAGTTTGTAAATCACAAATTGTGAGTCTCCTGAGTATAGCAAGATGAGCACCAAAACGAATTAATCAAATGAAGCTGTCCGGGGGGGGCCGCAGGATTGGTTCACGAGCCGTACCGCAGGATTTCGAGGCCAGCGCTGAAATATTTTTCGATGAAAGAAATGAGCTCCTGGCGCAGTTCGTCTCCTTCATGCCCCGCGTATCTATCATACAGGCTGCGGGCAATGGTCCCAAAGGCGTCCAGCAGCTTCGGATCGAAATGCGTCTCTTTTCCCCGTTCAAGAATTTCCATGGTCTCCTCAAAACTGAGGGGTTTTTTGTAAGGACGCACAGAGGTTAGTGCGTCAAACACGTCGGTAATGGCAAATATCCTGGCCGTCACGGGAATCCGATCTCCGCTGATATTGTCCGGATAGCCTCCGCCAGAATATTTTTCGTGATGGTACTTAATCACATCGACACTGTCACGCAGCCAGGAACAACGACCTGCAATTTCGATTCCGTGGTTTACGTGGGTCTGCATAACCTTGAACTCAGATTCATCAAGGCGTCCGGGCTTCAGCAGGATCTTGTCTGGTATGCCGATCTTGCCGACGTCATGGAGAAATGAACCTTTTATGAGGGTTCTCATTTCAGATGCGTTCAGTCCCACGGTTTCACCAATGCGGGCAGCGTAGAGGGTTACCCGGTAATTATGGGCGTCGGTATCGCTGTCACGTCTGGCAATAGCACTGCCAAGTACCGAGATGGTTTCGAGATTTGCATCGAGGAGGCTTGTGGAATAGTCAGCAATCCGTCGCATGAGATTGAGGATAACCGGATAGAGGAGGGCAGTAACAAGGAAAACTATGGCGATAACGGTAATGCTATTACGAATGATTGTTTGGCGTATCTCCGCAGTCTTCTCGGATGAAATTGCGAAGAAGCCTCTTGCATATCCAACGACTGCACCTTGACGGTCTGTAACGGGCATGACGAGAAAGAGAATTGGTTTCCTTCCGATAGGTATTGTTTTTACCTGTATCTGGCCAGGTTGGGGAAAAACAAAAGGCTGCGATGCCATACAATGCCTTAACTCAATGGCTTGCTCATTATCAGAAACAGAACGCTCTGCTATTACTGCAGATGTCTTGTCATAGAATTGCACTTCAACAAAGCGTCCGGCATGATAGACCATGGGGGTATCTCTCTTTGCGAGTATGTGGCGGAGCGCTTCATAGGGAGGCATTGGCTGATCAACGAAGGCATCTCTTACCCGATCCGTAAGTGCCGCAATGCCTTTTCGGCCAAAGTCGGCAACCTGTTGTCTGAGTTGCCTCTCCTGGGTTACATAGGTTATGAATCCGGCACAAATGGCAATCAATGTCGCTGCGATACCGAGTCGTATAAGAAGGATACGGTGAACAAACGTTCTGAGCGGATATGTCTTCATTGTGCGGCTATATTAAAGCAAAGAGGAAGGAGATTGCCAGTTTTTTTTTGCAATAATCGATAAAAAATGGTATTTTTACTTTGATTTTCTGGACTGACAATTACATAGCATGTTGGCTGTTAAAAATCACGTAAGCTACCATAATAATGACAAGCGGGACGCTTGTCTTACCCATGAAGGGGGAGATTTAAAGCCGCTGCCAAAGGCAGCCTAATTAAATGGTATAGGAACGCTTATGCAAATACGTAACCCGCTTGATTATCTTCCCCTCTGGGGGGTATATGTGGCCACAGTTGCGGTCGTTCTGCTCTCATTTGAGATAGGCTTCCGGCTGGAAAGATACAGACTCCGGCGCTCGGAACTAGAGAAAGAGAAGGAGAAGGAGCAGCCGGTCGGCGCAATGGTTGGCGCCACACTCGGCCTGCTTGGGTTCATACTGGCGTTCACATTTGGGTTGGCAGCATCCCAGTACTATCACAGGCGGGACTTAGTCCTGGCTGAGGCCAATGCGATCGGGACGACCTATTTGCGTGCCGAAATGCTTACGGAACCCCATCGCACGGAAATCCGCAATCTTCTCCGTGAATATGTGGATGTCCGCGTGAGTATTCAGCAGGAGAACCTCAATCAGGTGATTCACAGGTCGGAAGAGTTGCACCGTCGTCTCTGGTCTCAGGCGGTCGCAGAAGTAAAAAAGAATCCAACCTTTTTTATTGCCGGACTGTTTATCGGGTCATTGAATGAGGTAATTGACCTGCACGGAGAACGATTGGAGGCCGGTCTGAGAAGGCGCATCCCCGGAATCATCTGGTTCGTGCTCTACTTCATTACGATCCTTGCAATGGCAGCGATAGGTTACCATGCAGGACTGACCGGTACACGCCGGTCGCTCTCTATTCTTGCAGTCGTCCTCACATTTTCTGCGGTCATATCGCTGATTGCGGATCTCGACCGTTCAGCGGAGGGGCTGCTCAAAGTGAGTCAACAAGCCATGGTCGATCTTCGGAACACCATAATAGCCCCGGAATCCTGAGCCGAAGTCTGCTCCGGATACTTGTTGACTCAAATAGCGCAGCATAGCCGTAAGCAAAAGAGGTGTCGGGTGCTGAGTAACAAATGCGGTCGCTTGTTTTTTGAAAGAACTATCTTATACTTGCAGGGTATTTCAGTAGGGGCAAAGCAATTTCTGATATGAAACACCCCCGGCCCCTCTTTTTAAAGGGGAGAGCACGAGTTCCCTCTGACAAGAGAGGATTTAGGGGTGTGTTTCATGCCGACAATTACTTCGCCCAACAAAAATCCAAATTGTCATGAAAACAATAAAAAGGTGGAGATTCTCTATGAAAAGAAAGAGTTTTTTTCTGACTGCAATGGGCATCCTTTTCCTCGGTTTGATGCTTCCGGCAATTGCACAAACAACCTCCGTCAATCAGATCCAGGCAACTGTTTCGGGTGATCAGCAGACGTCGTATCTCCTGAATTTTGCGGGGGTATTTACCTTTTTCTTCCTTATGCTGGGGCCTATCAAGATTTTGGTCCCGTTTGTAAAGATGACGAAAGATACGGATACAAGGTTTCGGCGTAAACTTGCGTTCATGGCCGCCATCATCTCTACCATTGGTTGTCTTGTAGCAGCTTTTATGGGTCAAAGGGCTATGAAATCCTATCATATTTCCATTTCTGCCCTGATGCTTGCAGGGGGAATCATTCTTTTCGTGGTGGCTTTACGTATGGTCATGCAGATGCATTCATCCACCCACGAGAATGAAGCAACACCATCCGCCCCAACGTTCGCCCTGGCGGCTTATCCCCTTTCTTTTCCTACGATTGTTACCCCCTATGGAATTGCCATTCTTATTATCCTCATGACGGCGGCGCAGGATGCAACACGGCAGATCGGGATTATTTGTATTCTGTTTGTGATTATGGGTTTGAATCTCCTGACAATGTTGTTTGCTCATACCATATTAAAATTTGTTGGTGTTATAACCCTGCTCATCCTTGGTAGTGTAATCGGGGTGTTACAGGTTGCACTTGGGATAGAGATCATTCTTCAAACATTCATAAGGATGGGGGTACTGCCAAAAGTTTTCTGAAAGGGAAAGGAATGCAAAGATAGTTATGCCATGTAAAGTTGTCAGTTCATCCGGCAATCTGATAGTGTCAGGATAACGGGTGAGTTAAAAAAGACAGAGCTTGATCAAATGCAAGCAGTTGCCACAGAATTTATGAATCTGACGAAAGGAGTAGTATTCATAAAAAGACATTGTATGATAGCCTGTTGCATCGGTTGTTTACAATTTATTGGCTGTGGAGCGGGTGGGGCAGAGATCAAACAGACCGCAACTCATTCCAGCCTGGGGCAAGAGCTACAAGATTCCGATGCTGCGTATCGTATCAGAAAAAGATAATAACGGAAAAAGAATATAGAAATGCAAAAGAGGGATTGCTAAAAAATACTTGTTAACAGGTAAAAAGAAGGTATACTAATTGGTTATGTAAAAATAATCTCACAAGATAGCAGCAGAGTGGCATACTATTATCCGCTGATAGGCAACCGAATAAAGCACACACCAGCATTTTCTCACAATACCATGTAAACAGTAACCCGTAGTACCTTCTTCCTGCGCCTGAACCATAGTTGGAATCCCCCTGGTAAATGTTTGATATCAGAGACCAAATATTGCATTCAGTATCCTTGTGTAAAAATTGTCATAGAGATGATTGAAAATATAAAAAGGTAGGTTGTACATGAAATCCAGAATATCGGTAGTTGGGTGGTTAAAAAATGTCATTATCGGCCGTGCGCGGAGTCCACAAGATCGGACAATATTTCATAAACTATCGCTCGTGGCATTTTTTGCCTGGATCGGTTTAGGTGCGGATGGTCTTTCGTCATCCTGTTACGGCCCCGAAGAAGCCTTTCGGGCGCTGCAAGGGCATTATTCTCTGAGTCTCTTTGTGGCAATTGGAACGGTACTGACAATTTTTGTTATCAGCGCCAGTTATTCCCAGATTATTGAACTTTTCCCTTCCGGCGGTGGTGGGTACCACGTTGCCAGTAAATTATTATCTCCCACCTGTGGGATGATCTCAGGGTGTGCACTCATTGTTGATTATGTACTTACCATTACAGTTTCGATTGCAAGCGGTGCGGATGCTATCTTCAGCTTTCTTCCCGCAGAATTACAATACTACAAACTTCCCTTTGCTGTTACCGGCATTGTATTTCTTACCTTACTCAACTTGCGAGGGGTAAAAGAAGCCGTGCTTCCCCTGATGCCAATCTTTTTAATCTTTGTTATTACCCATGCATTTGTCATTGTCTACGGACCGGTTACCCATATGGCATACTTCCAGGACGTCATAAAAACATCCGTATCCGATGTGCAGGGTGTGAGTTCAAAGATTGGAATTGCAGGAATGCTGTTGCTCATACTCCGTTCTTACTGTATGGGCGCAGGAACGTATACGGGAATCGAAGCTGTGAGTAACGGACTTCCAATACTTCGTGAACCACGGGTACAGACCGCCAAAACTACCATGAGATATATGGCGGCCTCCCTATCCGTTATTGTCATGGGATTAATGCTTGCCTTCCTTATTTATCGGGTTGAGCCACAAACCGGAAAAACCTTAAATGCTGTTCTTTTTGAACGTGTTACCGCAGGGTGGCGGGAAAATGCAGGGTCATGGTTTGTCATTGTAGCGCTCGCATCAGAAGCACTGCTCCTTTTTATCGGGGCACAGACCGGTTTTTTAGACGGCCCGCGGGTAATAGCAAATATGGCCATGGATCGCTGGTTTCCAACGAGATTTGCTGTGTTGAGTGATCGTTTAGTAGCAAAGAACGGGATTTTGCTCATGGGTGTTGCTGCGATGATCGTGATGTTCCTTACCCGTGGCGCTATCCACATCCTGGTGGTGCTGTATAGTATTAACGTGTTTATCACCTTTGTCCTCTCTCAGTTAGGAATGGTGCGCTACTGGTGGATCACACGTTCCGGGGTGAAACATCGATGGTGGAAACTCCTTGTTAATGGCGTGGGACTGGTTCTCACGGTTTTTATCCTGGTCTCAGTTGTCATCCTTAAATTTCATCATGGCGGCTGGATCACCCTGGTTGTTACCGGTGCGCTGGCAGTAATTTCTATTGTGATAAAGGAACATTACAACAAGACCGTCCGCCTTCTGAGCAAACTGGACAACCTTGTTCAGGTGGCCGATGCTTCTCATCCCAGCACAACCTCTGCGGGAACGCAACGGGCACAAACTGAGTTCGATCCAACTGGTAAGACGGCAGTTTTATTGGTCAGCGGCTTTAATGGCAGGGAACTTCATACCCTTTTCAATGTTATCCGCACTTTTGAAAATACGTTTAGAAATTTTATTTTTGTCGAAGTCGGGGTAGTTGATGCCGGAAATTTCAAAGGAATCGCAGAAATTGAAAATCTCAGGACTCAGGTAAAAAAAGATGTAGATCGTTACGTGAGTTTTATGCAACGACACGGCTATTATGCTGAAGGACTATACTCGATTGGCGTAGATGTCGTTGATGAGATTGTGCAGATTACCTTAAGAATTTTAGAACGTTTCCGTAATCCAGTTTTCTTCGGGGGACAACTCATTTTTCCCAAGGATTCTTTTCTTTCACGCTTGCTCCACAATTACACGGTCTTTGCCGTACAACGAAGATTGTATAATAAGGGATTTCCTGTCGTTATCATGCCTATCCGGATATAGTAAAAACGCAGGAGTTTGGGAACGGGCAGGAGCGGTTTACGTAAAGGTCTTTTTTTAACGGCTAAGTTGTTACAAATAATTTTATTTTTCCTTGCTTTCCTTCAATATGGTTGATATTATTATATGGTTGGCTGTATGGCGGAATCGATAGTATCTATCGATGTTATTATGAAGGCTGCATGGTTACAACCTTGTAGCCTTTTTTTATTTTTATCATTTTTTCAAAAGATGAAAGGGGGTGATGTTAGAATGGCAAACGGAACCGTGAAATGGTTCAATGACAAGAAGGGCTTTGGGTTTATTTCCCAGGATAATGGAGATGATGTTTTTGTACATCAAAGTTCTATCCAGTCCGAAGGATTCAGGACCCTTGCAGAAGGGGACAAAGTCGAGTTCGAGATCATAAAGGACCAAAAGGGCTATAAGGCCACAAAAGTTGTTAAATTATAAACCTGTAAAAAAGCACACTCTTATATTTAAAGAATAATTTGTTCCTTGAGATATGATTTATAAAAATATGGAGTAGGTACTTAGCACATAGTTATAATTGCAACCAGAAACCCCAATATCGATAAAAAGATATTGGGGTTTTTTGTTTGAAGAACTTTCTGCTTTGTGTCTTTGTCACTTTGTGGCATAATCAAAGTATTTCAGGTACATTATGAAAATGACCGCATGGCTGGCTAAAGAATTCATACTGCCCGGCGCCATTTCTTCTATCAAAGATGCAATAGAAAAGGCAAGGGGAAATGAGATATTCCTTGTAGGAAGGCTTGATGACGATCTCATGGTGACGGATGTTGATGTCTATGCCATGGGCAATAAAACGGCCGTGCCCGCTATGATAAAAGAGGCGAAATGCGGGGACGTTATTATCCACAACCACCCGGATGGGATTTTGGATCCATCCGCTGCAGACCTTGAGATTGCATCATATATGGGGTCTCAGAATGTGGGATGCTATATCGTGGATAATATTGTGGAATTTGTGTACCCCGTGGTAAGGGTAAAGAAAGAGCGGACATGCGAAAAGCTAACTTTCAGCGAACTATCCGCACAATTTCAGCCCGGAGGAAATTTTGCACGACACTTGCCTCAATACGAATACCGCAAGCCGCAGGTCGAGATGCTGAAGTCAGCTGTTGACGCCTTTAATGAAGACAAAATTGCCGTGATTGAGGCGGGGACAGGAACGGGGAAATCCATGGCATATCTGGTTCCTGCCGTGTCCTGGAGTATAAAAAACCAGGAACGGGTAGTCGTTTCTACCCATACGATAAACCTCCAGGAACAATTAATTGAGAAAGACATCCCGGTGCTTAAGGCCTGTTGCGGACTTGATTTCAAGAGTGTCCTGGTAAAAGGGAGAAATAATTATGTGTGTCTGAGAAAGGTTTTCAATGTACGTTCTGACGGCGGTACGCTGATTGAAGACAAAGACCGACGGCAACTGAACGATCTGTTAGCATGGGCAGCAAAGACACGAGACGGGAGCAAGGCCGACCTGAATTTTGTGCCACAGGAGGATGTTTGGGAGGCAATACAATCTGAAGCAGACCAGTGTACACGACTGAAGTGCCAGTTTTATGACGAGTGCTTTTTTTATATCGCCCGGAGAAATGCAGCCAGCGCAGATATTTTGGTCATAAATCATTATCTCCTGATGGCCGATCTGATAGTACGCAAGGAAACGAAGGGGTATGATGCTGTGGCTATTTTACCTCCCTTCCAGAAAATTATTATTGATGAAGCGCATCACCTCGAAGATGTGGCGACGGCAAATCTCAGCGCGACAATTTCGAGACTACGGATCATAAAGCTCCTGGGGAGATTGGTCAATCTCAAGGATGCAAGAAAAGGCCTGTTGCAGTTCCTGAAGGTCAAGTTCAAAGAATTGAGTTCCATGCATGACAAGGATATTGCAGAAAAAATTACTGACAGAATCAACACGGAAATCCTGGAGACGCGACAGCTTCTCTATGATACCGTACAGGAAATTTTTGAAGATATGTCCCAGGCGGTAAGTAATTATGGCATGCACACCGGATTACAAAAAGAAGCGATGAATGATGAAGAAATCAGGCTTCGCATTACCGACAGTTTTATTTCTACGGATCTATGGCAGGATGTTATCGAGAATCAGTTCAGAAAATTAAGCGCTGATACCCGGAGATTTGTTTCTTGCTTAACATCACTCCTCGATGAATTGGCAGAACTCTCGAAGAAATCACAGGAAATTCTGTCGTCTGTGCTAATCGATATCTTATCGTGCAAGATGCGATTGAAATTAGTGGCAAATGAGATTGATTCTTTTGTTGTTAAGAGCGAAAAGGTTTGCAAATGGATTGAGATGAAGAAATATGCAGGTGAGCCGGTCGTCAGGTTTTGCGCTGCGCCGCTTTCAGTTTCAGAAGATTTAAAGACGTGCCTCTATGATCATTATCGTACGATACTCCTGACATCAGCTACCCTGGCAATTAACAAGGACTTTACTTTTTTCAAAGACAGTATTGGTTTGCACCAGATTTCAGAAAAACAATTATCTGAGCTGATTCTGGATTCTCCCTTTGATTACCAGCATCAATCGATTCTTGGAATTCCCACAGATATTGCAGAACCCGGTCAGCCAGGATATGTTTCGGCGCTGGAAGAGAACATTTTGCAGGCCATAAAAATCTCAAAAGGCCGTGCGTTAGTCCTGTTTACTTCATACAGCCTTCTCAGGGATCTTTATCAGAGGTTAGAACCACAGATCACACGACTCGGTTATGTTTGTTTGAAGCAGGGAACGGGCAGTCGACACAACCTCCTTGAGGCATTTAAAAAAGACACAACGTCGGTCTTGTTTGCTACGGACAGTTTCTGGGAAGGGATTGATGTAAGGGGGGAT
>JAJTXE010000002.1:2002120-2005105 GCA_021463795.1 Candidatus Brocadia sp.
GGTTAAATTCAAACAGGGCTTTGGACGTCTCATACGCAGTCGCGAGGATAAAGGCGTAGTGGTTGTTTTTGATCGCCGGATAGTTACCAAAAGATATGGACGTGTCTTTCTTCAATCACTTCCAGACATCAGGTGTATTAAGGATAAGAAAGATGTTGTTTTCCAGGAAATGAGGCACTTTTTCGGTAGCGACAATGCCTTTTCCCGACAGGGAAAAGACATGCCCTCCGGTAAGACCACGAAGTACTCTTTCCGTAAATAGTAAGTGAAAAGACAGAAGAATTCATTATTACACTTAGAGGTATATCACCATGAAGATTTTTTTGACAGGTAGTACGGGCTTCGTAGGAAAACAGATACTCTATGATTTGCTCGAAAAAAAGTATCAGGTGAGATGTCTTGTTCGACAGAGTTCCGAACAAAAGATTGCACATCACAAAGAGGCAGAGATCGTACACGGAGACATTACCGATGCAGGCAGTTTGCAGGGCAAACTGGCAGGATGCGATGCCGTGATTAACCTCGTAGGTATTATCAGGGAGTTCCCGGGGAAGAGGGTTACCTTTGAGAAATTGCATTATGGGGGAACGGCAAATCTTGCCGGAGCGGCACGCGAACAGGGTATCCGGAGGTTTATTCAGATGAGCGCACTCGGGGCACGAAGAGACGGCAAGACCCAATATCAGCAAACCAAATTCCGCGCAGAAGAATGTATTAGAAACAGCGGACTTGATTATACGATCTTTCGTCCGTCAATTATCTACGGACCGGGAGATAAATTCGTTAATCTCTTCGCCGGCATGCTGAAGACACAACAATTTGTGCCCGTTGTCGGCAATGGCAGGTATCAGATGCAACCCGTGTCTGTGGAAAATGTGTCGATGGGCTTTATAAAAGCCATAGAGCAGAAAGATTCCATGGGAAAAATTTTTGCTGTTGGCGGCCCGGAAAAGTTTGAGTTTAATCAAATTATTGACATCATTGGCAGCGTCCTTTGCGTGCCCCCGCACAAACTCCATATTCCAGTCTTCATTATGAACCTTGCAGCGGAAATGCTCGATTGGTTGCCCGCCTTCCCTGTAACGAAAGACCAAATTAGCATGCTTCTGGAAGGCAATACCTGTGATGAAAAGCCATTTTTTAATCACTTTGGCATAGAGCCTATTGAATTTAAACAAGGAATATCCAAATACATTCGATCATGAAAGGTCCGGATACACACATGGAAGGAACGAACCATCAGAATGCTGATTATCTCCTGCAACTGAGTTGTGGCTACTGGAAATCCCAGGCGCTCTTTACCGCAGTAGAATTTGATATCTTTACAATTATTAACCAAGGAAAGCTTACCGCCAAAGAAATTTCTCAAGCCATCCGGGCAAATGAACGGGCAACTGAGATGCTTCTCAACGCACTTGTTTCACTTGATTTGCTTACCAAACTGGAAGGCTATTACACAAACGCCGCTATATCGAATTGCTATCTGATCAAGGGAAGCCCTAATTATCTCGGTGATTTTATCCATCATTTTCATAATATGACGGATACCTGGGCAATGCTCCGGGAGACGATCGAAACGGGAAATCCGGTTTCTTTGAAGGATCTGCCTGAAGAGGTTGACCCCCATGATCTCCGGGATTTCATTACGGCCATGCATAATATTGCTTCAGTAAAAGCTGAGGAGCTTTGCAGCAAGATCGATTTACAAGGGGCAACCACGCTGCTGGATATTGCCGGCGGCCCGGGTACGTATGCCATTGCGCTTGCAAAGGCCAATCCGAAACTCAGAGCCGTTGTCTTTGATTTGGAGCATACCATTAAACTTGCCCGTGAATTCATTGCGGCTGTACAAATAGAAGACCGTGTCACCACACAAGCGGGGAACTGTCTGGAGGATACCTTTGAAAAAAATGTGTACGATGCAATTCTGGTCTCAAATCTTTTGCATATCTACAATCCCGCGAACAATGCTTTAATACTCAAGAAGTGCCATGATGCACTGAAAAACCGCGGTCAGATTGTTATCCATGAATTTGTCCTGGACGAAACCAGGACACACCCGCAATTTGCCGCACTTTTCAGCCTCAACATGCTCATTGGTACGCAAGAGGGGGCATCTTACAGCGAGACAGAGTACCGGACATGGTTGACAAACGCCGGGTTTGAGGATATAAAAAGAATTGATCTGGAATCCAATTCGACCTTAATTATTGGTAAGAAACGGTAACTTAACCCGACTTTCGCAATTCGCACCCAAAAATGGCTATTTTTGGGCATGGACCGCCTGGAAAGCCTTGAATATCAAGGGGTAAATTTTCAAAATGGCTTGTAGTGCCGACCCACTCTATTGACGCAATCACGTGAAACTGCGAAAAAGCTTACATGTTTCTGCGAGAAAACTCACGGACGAAAGATGGAAAAACACACCGGTATTGGAGTGTTGTAGAGAACCGCCGGGTCAGCAGAAGACGAGTGGATTGGGGATACGAACCTTTAATTTCTCCTTAACCATAAATTGGTGTTTTCCTCCAGAGTATGGACCAATAAAGCCAAGTTGCCGTAAGTAACGAATCAAATCTTTGCGTTTAATAGGGCCAAATTTTGTCATCAAACTACTTCCTTTATGTTGACGTCTATTCCATCAATTACCGGAATGGTATGCCCCATTTTGATACCTAATAGAATCCATTCTTCCAGGACTTCTCTTAATTCTTCTCGGCAACCTTCAAGGGTACTTGCATTAGCCCAGACTCCTTGAAGGCATTCAATCTTGCCAAATAACCCTCATTATCAGGCAAAATTTCGTAATGTGCCTTTTGCATAGCAGCATTAATATAATCTGTCAATATAAGATATTTTCCTTCTTAGAAAAGGTTGGCAAGGTAATTTTGTTTTAAACAATTGAACCTATTAAAGGGCATTCACTAATGAGTCTTTTAAAATAATCTTTAATTTTGGATGTTTAACATTAAAGATAAGTTCTAT
>JAJTXE010000002.1:2005126-2030484 GCA_021463795.1 Candidatus Brocadia sp.
CTTTTGTCAGCGTTCCAGAATTGGTGCAGACCATCGAAACCTTTCTCGCCGCCTGGAATGCCAACCCGCAGCCGTTTGTCTGGACGGCCAAGTTGGAGGACATCCTCCGTAAGATCGAGCGGGCTCGGGCCAAGCTGGAGTCCATCCAGCCTGGCTGCACGCAGCCACGGCGCCAAAAACGGGAAGAGTGATATGTCTAGTTATTTACGGGACACCACACTAGCATCAATTTACAATTCACATTTTATGAGCGTCTCTTGAGTATAGCATGAGGACCGAAGAGGCGTATGTGCATTGGATTAAAAAATATCTCATACCTTGCAATCTCTGTTTTAACTTACTATAATGTATCTCGTTCTCCTGGCGGCTCCGTGTTCGGGGCACCATAATCTGATTACCTGAGGGACTACTTGAGATGGAACAAAATGATATTCTTTTCGAAACGGCGCTTGAACAATTTGATACAGTAGCTGAAATATTGCATTTAGAAGATGAGATAAGGGAGCGTATGAGGTTTCCCAAACGATCCCTTATTGTTTCTGTGCCCGTCAGGATGGACAATGGCACGGTAAAGGTTTTTAAGGGCTATCGGGTGCAGCATGATATCACCTTAGGCCCTTCCAAGGGTGGTATCCGGTATCATCCGAATGTCGATCTCCACGAAGTCTCGGCGCTGGCCATGTTAATGACGTGGAAATGCGCCCTCATGCACATGCCGTACGGCGGAGCGAAGGGTGGCGTTCAATGCAATCCGGAAGAAATGTCGCAAAGCGAACTTGAACGCATGACCAGACGCTATACCACCGAAATTGTTCAAATCATAGGACCCGATAAGGACATTCCGGCGCCTGATCTATATAC
This sequence comes from Candidatus Brocadia sp., assembly GCA_021463795.1. Taxonomy (GTDB): domain Bacteria; phylum Planctomycetota; class Brocadiia; order Brocadiales; family Brocadiaceae; genus Brocadia. Next base: position 2,005,988 of record JAJTXE010000002.1, read on the forward strand.
CAATTCCCAAACAATGGCCTGGATGATGGACACGTATAGCGTGCAGCAGGGAAATACCGTTCCGGGTGTTGTTACCGGCAAGCCTTTGTTGTTGGGTGGCTCGCTGGGAAGGGCAGAGGGCACAGGACGCGGGGTTGCCTATATGGTTATGGAGGCGGCACGGGTTTTATATAAAGAACTTCGTGGTTTGCGCGTAGCCATTCAGGGTATGGGAAATGTCGGTTCTGTCGCTGCCAGGCTCCTGTATGAACAGGGGTGTAATATTGTGGCCGTCAGTGATATCAGCGGTGGCGCTTACAATCCAAAAGGGATTCTTGTTCCCTATCTCATGCATCATATCAAAGAGCATAAACATGTTGTTGGTTTGAGGGAAGCGGATGCGATCACCAACGAAGAGATCTTTGAAATTGATTGCGATGTGGTTATCCCGGCGGCCATAGAAGGTCAGATTACCGAAGCGAATGCGGACAAAGTCAAAGCCAAAATCATCGTAGAAGGGGCGAACGGTCCGACTACGCCCGAGGCGGATAAGATACTCTTCGACAAAAAGGCATTTTTAGTCCCGGACATCCTTGCCAATGCCGGTGGCGTGACGGTGTCGTATTTTGAATGGGTGCAGGATATTCAATATTATTTCTGGGGCGAAGATGACATCCAGAAAAAGCTCAAGGATGTCATGGTCAGCACGTTCAACCGGGTGCTTGCCCTTTCCAACAAACAAGGTGTCGATATGCGAACCGCCGCATTAATGCTGGGGATAGGGCGTGTAGCTGAAGCCAAGAAGCTGCGCGGATTATACCCTTAACGTGAATATTAGGTTCTCATGGAAGCGCATCTGAGCAAGCAGCAGGAAAGAAGTGCGGTCAGAAAAAGTCTGAGGTATTCTATTAAGGACGGAGTGGCATTTGCCGCAACGACAGGGTTTGGCGACAACTACCTCAATCCCTTTGCTGTAGCCCTCGGCGCAAGCGCTTTTCAGATCGGATTATTAAGTTCTGCATCCCAATTTGTTCCCTCCGTGGCGCAACTCAAGGTTGCCGACTTCACCGAACGGTTTGGCAGCCGAAAGAAGGTGATCGTGAGGTCTGTCTTCTTCCATGCCTTTCTGTTGCTGCCTATGGCAATGATCCCTTATTTGCCGGAGTTTGTGCGGGTATATGCCCTCATTGGATTTTGCACCTTATACGTCTCGTTTGCTTCTTTTGCCGGACCTGCCTGGGGCTCTCTTATGGCGAACCTCGTTCCCGAACGCAGGAGAGGCGTTTTTTTCAGCAGACGCGGACGGCTGATTAGCCTGGTTATGGTCGTCAGCTCTTTTCTTGCCGGGTATATCCTGCATTTTTTTAAGAAACAGTCTCTGCTCGGTTTTACAATCATATTTCTTGTTGCCATGATTTCACGGTACGTATCATGGTATTTTCTGAGCAGGATGTATGAACCCCCTCTGGAGGTAAAGCGTGAGCACTATTTCTCCCTGGGAGAATTTTTACGAAGATTAAACATCGGAAATTTCGGGAAGTATGTGATCTTTCACAGCTGTTTCAGCTTTGCCGTATTTATTGCCTCCCCGTTCTTTCCCGTATTTATGCTCAGGGATTTGGGATTTTCTTACATTACCTATACCATCGTTACCACCACCGTTCCCCTTGCGAGTATCCTGGCAGTGAGCTATTGGGGTCGTCGTGCTGACGCCCTTGGGAATCGGCAAATTATCCTGATATGCAGTTTTGTTGTATCAGTTCTGCCGGCTATGTGGCTGATTTCCCGTCAGGTGTATTTTCTGATTATCATACAAATCCTGGCGGGCATATTCTGGGCTGGGTTTAATCTCTGTTCCTCCAATTTCATCTACGACTCGGTGATCCCTGAAAAACGCACCCGCTGCATCTCGTATTTTAACATCTTTAATGGGTTTTCTATTTGTGCCGGCAACCTGCTTGGTGGCTTTCTTGCGACCCACATCCCCCCGCTCTTTGGGCATCGGTTGATTGCCCTGTTTGCACTCTCATCATTTCTGAGGATCCTGGCATCAATCCTCTTGCTGAAACGGGTAAAAGAGATACGGAAGAGGGACGTCACGGTGGTGTAGTGCCTTGGCCTGACCGGATAAGGGAAACTGACGCAGCAACGTACAACCAAATCCCTTCTCTTGGTAGGACAAGCGTCCCCGCTTGTCATGATGATGTCACTCCGTACGGTTGACTAACCTTAGAGGATTCCGGGTATGTGTTAAAAACCAGCAGGCATTAATGGATGAATACCATAAACAAGATAATGCCAATAAGCGTGGAAACTACGGTCGTTGTAAACCCCACCTTGAAAAAATCCCAAAATCCCACATGAACGTGTTCCTTCGAAAGTTCTAAGACAATCATGTTTGCCACGGAACCCATAACGGTTAGATTTCCGGCAAACGTGCTGCTCATGGCCAGTACGTACCACATCGTCTTTGGGTCGGCAAATTTCTCAATCCAGTTTGCCGACACCAAGACAAAGGGCACATTTGAGACCAGGTTGGATGCAATGACGGAAAAGATGCTGAAGTGGATAATCTGGCTCGATGGGGTCTGCCCCAGATAGGGTTCAACGGCAGTATGTGCCAGGGTTAAAAACCCAGCCTTATTAATGCCGCCGACCACAATAAACAATCCGCTGAAAAAGAGCAACAGCGTCCAGTCTACCTTTTCCAGGGCGTGTTGGGGTTTTGTCCCTGATAGGATATTCAAGGCAAGTCCGCCGGTTATTGCCGATAACGGGAGGTTGCCCGTAAAGACAAATCCCAGGAAGATACAAAAGAGCACCACGAGAGATTTTACCGTGAGCTTTATATCAAGTTCCGGTTTTACCAAAACAATCGGTTCCAGCCTTTTGAAGGTAATGTCCTTCCTGAACAGGATGAAAATAATAAGCACATTGGCCATAAGGCTTACAATACCAATGGGCAGAAGATGCCAGGTGAAATCCAGATACGGTATCTTTGAAAAAACGCCGATGAGCATATTTTGTGGATTTCCCGTCAGCGTAACGACGCTTCCAATGTTGGAAGAGGTTGCAAGCGCTATGAGATAAGGGACGGGATTGAGTTTCGTCTGGCTTAAGGCAAGGATCAGGAGTGGCGTGAACATCAGGCAAATGGTGTCGTTGACAAACAGCGCAGACAAGATACCGCTGGAAAAGGATACAAAACAGAGTAAGGCAAAGGAATTTCCGGCATGCGTGATCAGCAAGTACGAGAGATATTTGAAACAATTGGCTATCTTAAGATAACCAATGAGGATCATCATGCCCAGGAGCAGCAAGATGGTATTAAAATCTACGGTCCGATACGCCTCATCCAGCGTTAATACGCCGGAGAGGACCATCAGGACGGCGCCCAGCAATGCCCCCGATGGTCTGTCCAGTTTATGCCATTTCATCTTCTGGGCAGAGATGATGACATAGGTGAGGAGAAAGATGAGTAGTGATATTATGAGCATGTTACGGTCGCGTAACCTCATAAGGTGGATTCAGCGGCAGCAAATTCACCTTTCATAAAACAGTATTGGTGGATCCGGCGTAAAAACCAACGTCTTAATCCACCCTTACAGATGCATATCTCTTTTGCCGTTTCCCAAAAATTGCACCGTGAGGAGCACGGTTGTGCCGATACGTTCATGATCTCCAAACTGCCCACGCCATACAAATCCAGCCAGCCAGAATCGCTAGTCCGCCCAGGGGTGTGATCATGCCCGGCCAGTGCATCCCACTCAGACTCAGCAGATAGAGGCTGCCGGAGAAGAGGGTTGTCCCAATGACAAACAACCATCCTCCAAGAGCAATGAGTGAAGACGGCCACCGCGTCTGTGCCCATGCAGCTGCCATGAGTGCAAATGCATGATACATCTGATAGCGCACGCCCACTTCGAAAACAGAAAGCATTTCCGGGCTCAGGCGAGTCTTTAGTCCGTGAGCGCCAAAGGCGCCTGCCGCTACCCCGGCACCTGCCGACAGGGCGCCGATAATAAAGAATGTCCGAACCATGCTCTCTTCCTTCCTTTCGCGCAAGTATTTGTATGGCGGGTATTACCCGCTATAATTTATCTGTTCAACGGCGCCGTGATCCGCCAAGGATACTGCCTAATACGCCGCGTAAGATCTGACGGCCGATCTGGCTGCCGACGGTGCGTGCGGCCTGCCTGGCCATCGTTTCCGCCAGGCCCTGACGGCGCTTTGTGCCCCATAATAAGTCTCCCAGAAGTCCGCCCCCTTCAGGCTGCCGGCCTGACGGGGTTTGACTCGACCGCCCAACAGGCGTGTTTGCCGGTGCGGTTCTCCGGCTCAGGATCTCGTAAGCCGACTCGCGGTTTACACGGGAGTCGTATTTAATGCCTACCGGGCTGCGCGCTCGCACTGCTGAACGCTCCTCTTGCGTGATTGCCCCCATACGGCAGCGTGGTGGGCAAATCAGCGTGCGTTCCACAGGCATGGGCACACCTTTCTCCTGAAGGGTAGATACGAGGGCCTCGCCGACACCGAGATCGTCCTTTAACGTCCTGGAAAGCAAAGGATTCGAAAATAAGCTTGTCCGGATAAAAATCAGGATGCAGAATAACGAAAAGGTGTTCCTTCTGTCCTGGACAGTCCGTTTAGCTAAAACTCCACTTGGCCATTTCTATAATATCCGACAACCGTTTTCCACCTTCCAGGACCACGGTAGGCTCAAAGCCGCAATGCATCATACAGTTTTCGCAACGTGGGTCATTGCCTTCCTGATATTTTGTCCAATCCGTGTGTTGCATACATTCGTTAAAGGTTTTATAATGGGTATCAGTAATGAGGTAGCAGGGGCTCTTCCACCCTAAATAGTTCCGGGTTGGATTTCCCCATGGTGTGCACTTGAGCGACCTCTCTCCCTTCAGGAATTTTAAATATAAGGGTGAGTTGAGTATCTTATATTTTTTAGAAATCCCATAGATAAATCCAAACCGTTCCTGTATCTCATTCCGGCAAAGAAATACTTCGTTGTTGTTGTGCTCAAAACTAAACCCCGGAGAGACCAGCATACCATCCACGCCTAATCCTTCAAGAAACGAGAACAGTTCTTCGATTTCGTTTTCACTCGTATTTTTGAATATGGTGGTATTGGTACAGACTTTGAATCCGGCCCGTTTCGCTTCTTTGATCCCACGAATTGCACGTTCAAAGACGCCATTCCCGGCAATGGCGTCGTGGGTGCTGGCAAGCCCATCGATGTGCACATTCAGATTAAAGTACTTGCTGGGCCTTAGTTTTTTTATCGCCTCCGCAAGTAAAATTCCATTCGTGCACAAATAGATATGCCTTTTTTTACGGACAATAGCGCTGATAATTTTATCAATTTCCGGGTGCATCAGGGGTTCACCGCCGGTAACGGTAACAACAGGGGCGGGACACTCGTCCACCGCCTGAATACACTCCTCTACGCTTAACATCTCCCGCATCGTTTCTTTATATTCCCGTATCCGGCCACAACCTTCACAGGCGAGATTGCAGAGGTGGGTAATCTCCAGCATTAACACCAGTGGAAATCTTTCCCTGGAGGAAAACTTATTCTTAAGCACGTATTTTGTCAAAGAAGAACTTAATGATAATGACACCCTCATAATAGGCATCGCTCCAATTTCATGAATTACCGTGAGAAAGCAATATTCCAGGCGGAATAAAGCATGTGTATCAAATGCTATATCAATACTATGACACTGTCAAGGATTATTTAACCTGCGCCTCCTGAAAAGCTTTGCCGGTGGCCGTGATCGATACAATCAGGTACTTTTTCATAATTTGCATTGAAAATTTCTCCTAAATGTGATTTCATTTACACGGTATCTGTCAAAAAGGAAGATTTATGATAGCGGTATTTTTCGCATTGAGCCAGGAAGTAGCATCCCTGAAACCACACGTAAACATCTTAAAGAAGATCCGGTACGCTCACGCCGTATTTTATCAGGCAGAATTCTGCGGTTTCCCGATTACCCTGGTTCAGACCGGAGTAGGGAAAAAGGTATCAGACATTATCCATCAACTATCAAAATATTTCAGGATACAGGTTATGATTTCTTCTGGTTTTGCCGGTAGCGTAACTCCCCGGGTTGGTGTTGGTGATCTGGTCATCGGGAAGCATGTCCTCTCTTCTTTGTCAGAAGTCTCGGAAAAAGAGGTTCGCATTGATGCAACCTTGCCCTGTGATGCATCAGCCGTAGAACTCGCTGTTAAATTAGGCAGTACCGACTCCCTTCAATGGCATTGCGGAGATATCTTATCCGTTGATAAAATAATCCGGCAGTCCTCTCTGAAAAAGCATATTGGCATCCAAACGTCCGCAATTGCGGTAGACATGGAATCTTTTGCGATAGCAGAACGGGCACATGCTATGGGAATACCTTTTGTCGTGGTACGTGCAATTTCAGACGGGGCGGATGAGGACATGGAAATCGGCGAAAACATGGTAACCCAGGGTGGGCGGGTAAATATTTCCGCCACGGCGCGATATCTGCTCAATAAACCTCAACGTATCCCATACCTGAATCGTCTTCGCAAGCAAACCAGGCTTGCGACCAATACCCTGTCTGCATTCTTTCCAAATTTTATTGCACAAATCTATAATTCTTTGCTAGCATAATATCTTTAAAGGGCGATAAATGACAGGCAAAACAATTGGAATTGTGATGGGCAGTGATTCTGACCTCGCTACGATGAAAGAGGGCATAAGCGTACTCAGGGAATTCGGGGTAAACTTTGATCTGAATGTCATATCCGCCCACCGGTCGCCGGAAAGGGCTCATTCATATGCAATAGAAGCGGAAAAGAAATACGATGTGATTATAGCCGGTGCAGGAGGGGCTGCGCATCTGGCCGGCGTTATTGCAAGTCTAACCCCCCTTCCTGTTATTGGTGTGCCCATGCTAACCCCAGGACTGGGCGGATTGGACTCACTTCTCTCTATGGTGCAAATGCCATCGGGCATTCCGGTGCCAACCATGGGAATCGGGAAGTCGGGGGCCATCAATGCCGCACTATTAGCAGTACAAATATTAAGCGTAACAGATCCAAAGCTGAGGCAGAAAGTTTCCGCCTATAAAAGAAAGCTGGCAGACGAGGTTACAAAAAAAGACAAAGCCGTAAGGACGGAATTTGGATTATGAGAGTGGTTGCTTTTGTAAAGGAAATGGCCGGCTTTCGTATCGAAGAAATAAATTCTGTAACAATTTATTTTTCGAAATAGCAGGGGCAAATCATTTGCCAGTTTGGGTATGAATGCGTGTATGTCAATGATAGCAAATGCTTCGCCCCTATACTATGCGGCAAACATCATTAACGGAAATTTTCAAAAGAGTGAATTGTTACCAGGTTCTTAACTTGCTCAACGTAACGATAAAATCAGGATTCATAATTACGCAGGGGAGGCGAAATGCCATTACCAACCATAGAATGGGAAGGAGATATGAATGGTCGTATCCGGCTGATCGACCAAACGTTATTACCCACCGAATTAAAGTTTGTTTATTGTGAAGACATAAAAAGCATCTGGCACGCCATCAAAACACTGATGGTTCGGGGTGCACCGGCAATTGGGATTGCGGGCGCCATGGGAGTAGTCCTGGGCGTTAAAGATATTCAGGCAAAGGGCACAGATGCATTCTTGAAAGAACTCAAACAGGTGACATCCTATTTGGGTGCGTCTCGTCCCACGGCTGTTAACCTCTTCTGGGGACTTGCCCGTATGGAGCGTATTGCACAGGAAAATGCGGACAAATCGGTCCCGGAAATAAAAGAGGCTCTCCTCCAGGAAGCGCTAAAGATACAAAATGAAGACAAGCTTATTTGCAGGAAAATCGGGGAAAATGGAGTCAGCCTTATCAAAGATGGCAGCGGTGTTTTAACCCACTGTAATGCGGGAGGGTTAGCCACGGCGGATTATGGAACTGCGCTGGCTGTCCTTTTTAAGGCAAAGGAGCAAGGCAAGCGTATTACGGTATATGCCGATGAAACACGCCCCTTGTTGCAAGGTGCAAGGTTAACAGCATGGGAACTGGTTCACGCAGGAATTGATGTTACCTTAATTTGTGACAACATGGCGGGACATGTCATGAAGCTGGGAAAGGTGCAGTGTGTGATTGTGGGCGCCGACCGGATCGCCGCGAATGGTGATACCGCAAATAAAATTGGCACGTACAGTGTTTCCATTCTGGCAAAGGAGCATGGAATTCCCTTTTACGTTGCGGCGCCGGTTTCAACCTTTGATTTAAGCATAAAGTCAGGCAATGAAATTCCTATAGAAGAACGTTCTCCGGAAGAGATAACCAATGGCTTTGGCAAGAAGACTGCACCTGAAGGAGTAAAGGTCTTTAATCCTGCCTTTGACGTTACCCCGGCGTGCAATATTACCGCCATTATTACCGAAAAGGGGGTAATTCATAGCCCCTCTCGTGAAAATATTCAACGTCTCCTGGGAACATTGAATTAGGTTGGGTTTGAGAAGACAAAAAACTCAAAGAATTTTTTACCCACCCCTGAATCCCCTCCCAAGAGGGAACTTCTCAAATTCCCCTCCTGAGAGGGGCGAGGGGTGTGTTTATTCATAAATTAGCAAAAAAAGACTTGAAATTCCTATACACCAAGACAAAAGGAATCATGGGTGTGCCCGTGACTTTTTACATTTTGCCAGCAATTATTTTGAATTATCTTTTTCGTTCTTATTCTTAGGAAGTCTCATGAAAATCAAAGAAAGTTGCCGGGGTAATGAACGGAAGGACTCTGTGTCCATCCATCAGTATATGCTGTCGCTCTTCTTAAGGAGTAGTTCTCTCCTTTTTCTTTTTGGCTGTGGATCTGACCGGGTAAACATCGAATTTCAAAGCTCAAGGGAAATTAATATGGATGATGCGAAAACAGACCCTGATAAGTTGAATAGAGAGCTTGAATATGACTTAAGAGAAGTAGAGAAACAGCGTTTACAAAAAAAGCATGCGGCGGAAGCCAAGGCAAAGGCAGAAGCGGAACGCAAGGCAGAGCTGCAGCAGGGTGCGCAGAAGCCGGAAGAAACGACACAGGCAACAGGGGCAGAGCCGTCAGTATCACCACCATAAATCGGGCCTTTTTTCAAGGAGAGTATCATGTTGGGAAAAAAAATGATAACGATGTTCCTTTTGATCCTTGCAGGTTTTCTGGTAATTTACAGCTACGGATATTATAAAAAACATACGACCGTATCCCTTCTTAATGAAAAGATCAAAATGGGGAGATATAAGGATGCCCTGGCCTCTGTCCAGAAATTGCAGGAATCACCCATTATTCGCATGATATCAGGATTAGAAAAAGACGATTCGTTGATTTCTTATAACAAAGGAGTAGTGTATGCCCTCATGGAAAACAGGAAAAAGGCAAGCGCCGAGTTTCGAAAGGCAATGGAGACGAGTGATCCGGTATTAAAGGCGCGGGCAATTTACAATACCGCAAACATCATTGCAACCGATATGGATTTTTCCACGGCTGCCATGCAATATACCGAGGTATTGAAGATCGACCCAAATGATTTTCAGGCAAAAAAAAATTTAGAACGAATGAGGCTGGGCGAGCAGCAATTTAATACGATGTTCACCCCTGAGCGGCAGGAGCGGGAAGACAGGATTGAGGCATTAAAACTCCTCCCCTGGGGTACAAAATACAAGTATAGCGGAGAACAAAAGATCCGGTGGTAGTATCTCGATGTTAAGGAATTTTACAGTTGTTGCAGAGCAAAAAGCTTTTTTGTTCTCCATGGAAAAGCAGTACGCCGAACATCAAACTCCTTGTTCTGCGGTTCTATGTTCTTTTTAAATAAGTCGCCGAAGGCCTCATCTGTGTTTAGGAATTTCAATTACTCCCCATAATCCCCCCGTTTACGGAGAGGAGAACACTGGGAGAAAGTCGTCTGGTGTCGGGGAGGCAACTTCCTGATCTTTGGCTTCTTATTCCTGATGCCAGATTTCAGACATCTTTGTTATGCTATTTTTCAACTACGAAACCTATAGAATTGGTGTTTATGCCCTTGCTGGTCTGATTTTTCTCCTTTATCTATTCCTCTGCTGGAGAAAATCTGTATGGCTCAGGACCTTTGGACAGCGAAGTCTCATTTCCCGGTTCAGCAAAATTCCCTCGATATACAGAAACCTCTTCCGGGGCGCCTGTATGAGCGCCGCATGTTGTGCCCTGGGGCTGGTTATCCTGCAACCGAAGTGGCAAACCACCAAGGAACAGTATGAAAAAGAAGGATTGGAGATCGTCTTTGTGCTGGACGTCTCCATTAGTATGCTCGCCGAAGATGTAAGTCCCAACCGGTTGCAACGGGCAAAGATGGAGATATCTCATCTTGTGCGCCGATTGGAGGGAGACCGTGTCGGTTTGATAGTATTTGCTGCCCGCGCATTTTCACTCCTCCCTTACCCGACCAATGATTATGAAAGAGTCTTTCTCCGTATCCTGAATATGATCAATGAAAATTACGTGAGGTTTGTACCTTACGGAACGAACATTGGCAATGCATTCATCCTGGCGATGAATAGCTTTAGCACGGAAAACGCAAAGAAGGTAATAATCCTTCTTACCGATGGCGAAGAACAAATCATTACCCGCAGCCAGGTAGCCGAGGCCGTTAAATTGCTGCTGGAGAAGAGAGAGATCGCTATTTATGTCGTCGGAATTGGCGACCCCCAGAAGGCATCACCCATACCGAAACGAGACCCCGAAGGAAATGTGACAGGGTACGAAGTCACCGAAGTAGGGGAAACGATTTATACCAAGCCTAACCCGGCATTTTTACGGGAGATTACTGAAATGGTAGGCGGGGACTATCGGCACGATGCCACGGGTAACGAGCTTAGGCATATCTTTGAACAGGTGCTTGAAAAAAACAAAAATATCGTCGGAATCAAAAAGAAAACTCTTATAAAAGATGTTTACCAGTATTTTCTGGGCGGTGCACTCGCATTGCTTGCGTTGTATTTTATATTATGACGTATTTTGTAAAGATAAAATGTGTTGATAGCCTTTGAGATATTAGACGGGAGGTTCTAAATCCCCAAGAGGCAATCAACACATTTCTGAAGCATCCGTTAGAAATCCTTAAAAGCCTCTTCATCCATTGGAATAATTGCATCTGCACTCAAACCTGTCGAATGTCTATCGCCAAAACCTCGCCTTTTCCCATTTCCGTTGCTTTTATCATGCGTGACAAGATCGGTATTCTGTTTGTTGGTTACTACCTTTTTGTTCCTTCTTACAGATATCTGTACCGGTTCTGTTGCTTGGTCAGGTTTATTTTCCACCTGTGGTTTATCTTTATGCGTCTCCGCCTTCCTGTTTCCAGATTCTTGAGCAATTTTATCTACCAGAGAGAGCAAACTGTTTGCCTGCGCAGACAACTCCTCGCTTGCCGATGCCGTCTCTTCGGCATTTGCAGCATTTTGCTGTATGACCTGATCCATCTGGGTTATTGCTTTACCTACCTGGCTAACACCTTCAGACTGTTCCTGTGATGCATTGGCAATCTCGTTTACCAAATCAGTTGCCTTCTTGACATTTTTCACAATTTCTTTGAGAGATGCCCCTACCTTGTTTGTTAATTCCACACCGGCATCGACCTTCCCTACGCTATCTTCGATAAGTTGGGCAGTCTCCTTTGCAGCGTTGGCGCTTCGTTGTGCCAGGTTTCTTACCTCTTCTGCAACGACAGCAAATCCTTTCCCATGTTCTCCTGCCCTTGCTGCTTCTACAGCGGCATTCAAGGCCAACAGATTGGTCTGAAATGCAATCTCATCGATAACCTTGATAATATTTGATATTTTCTTACTGCTGCCACTGATCTCGTGTATCGCCGAGTTAAGCATTCCCATGGCACAGTCTCCCTGTTCTGCGGAAGCATTACACAAATTGGCCAGGCCGGCGGCTTCCTTGGCATTCTCAGCATTTCGTTCGGTCATCGAGGATATCTCTTCTATTGCTGAAGATGTCTCCTCAATTGAAGCCGCTTGCTTCGATGATCCTTCAGCCAGATTCTGGCTGGATTCCGAAATCTGTTCCGCTGCCGCGGCAACCTGAGAAGATCCCTCCGTAAGATCGGAGAGCAACATCTTAAAGAGCCCGGAAATCTTTCCCGTAATCTTCAGCACGATCCACCCAAGCCCTGTTACAAAAAGCAATGCCGCTATGCCGATAATAAAATTCCAATTTTTTAATAAGGCCGCTGCTTTAAAAGCTTCTTCCCTATCGATTTCTGCAATAATCGCCCATTTCGTATCTTTTATATCAAGAGACGCATATGCGCTTAATACTTCCGAACCCCGGTAATCTTTTATTATCTTACAATCACACTTCCCTGTTAATGCATCCTTTGTTGCCTCTGTATCTATCTTGTTTATTAATATTGTTCTTTTGTCAGAAAATCTGGAGTCAGACCTCATAAACCTGTCGCTTCCCACAAGATAAGTTTCACCTGTTTCTCCTAAGCCAGCCCTTTCCGTCATAATATCGTTGATTTGATCGATGGGTATTTGAAGCGCCAAAACACCTATTTTGTTAAAACCGGAATAGATAGGCGCAGCAATGAACGAGGCAGGTTCGAGGTTGGAAGGTTCGTATGGCTCAAAGTCAATCATCTTTACAAGATCATGTCCATCGGCACTATTTACTTCATGATAGAGTCTGGAAATATTCGTATCCGTATATGGACCACGTACAAGGTTAGAACCAAAATCTGGTTCTTTAAAGGAGGTATATATGATATCCCCGGTCTCCGAATCGATTAAAAAAATGTCATAATAACCGCATTTTTCCAATAAATTTTTGAAATACGGATGATACGTAGCGTGTAAACTGCTATACTCGCTTCCATCGGTCGCGTGGAGATAATCGATTTTTTTCTCGTTACGAAAAGGATTTTTTTTGACGTAAAGCTCATGGGCTTTCTCTGCTCCTATCTCCTTGAATGCCCGTTTTAGTTCCGTCATGGCGCTGGCGATCGTTGGATCTTCGGATAATGCGGATACATCCAGCCGTATTCTCTCAAAATATTCCTCTATCTGTCTCTTTTTTATGTCCCTCACAGAAGTCAAATGGTTGAAAGACTGCTCATAAAGAGATTTACTGGCTATGCGATAACTCAACACGCTCGTAATGATAAAAGGCAGTAAGCCAGCAATTACAAATAGGGTAATAATCTTTGTCTTAAGGGCAATCTTCATTAACGTAGTACCTTCACTTGTTATGGGACATTTTAATAAAACATTCATGCCGGTGTATCTGCATGAAGGGAAATTAAAATTTCTTGGAGGATAGGGAGGTAGAATCCAGCTTCCACGGGCAGAGGCGATATCAAGAAAGCATACATAAAACATATCCATTCTTCCCTAATGCCACTCCTGATTCATATGTATCGGCAAATTAATGAAAATTATTTAACATAAAATATTTAATAATAGTAAATATTATGATTTTTATGTCCATGGTAAACGGGTCATTGGGCATTGAGTAGTATGGTAGTATCACTTGCTCCTCAAGACCAATAAGACCAATAAGCCCAATATTTCTCAAGGCATGCAATGGTTTGGCACTACGTACACACGCCGGTATACTATAAAACACAAGCGAAATGGACACCTTTTTCAGGGGCGGTTCAAAAACCTTCTTGTCCAAGATATTCCCGGGAAGAGAATATGTGAAGATTTTCGGCACGGCCTTTTTTTAGGTTCACAGAAGTTTGTTGACAATATCAGGTCCACATATTTATCCGAAAAACCGGACGTTGAAATTCCACGGAAGCGATACGTTTTAAGAGTCGCCGATCCTAAACCCATTCTAGAGAAAGCTGTAAAGGTATTGCGATGCAATACGAATAATTTCTTACAATCGGCCAGGATATGCGATTCAGGCAAGTTAAATCGTGATTTATTAATCTATCTTTTAAGGAGCACGGGTTGGTATAATAATCGGGAAATCGGTACTTTGTTTGGACTTGGTTATTCTTCCATCAGTCGGCGGGTAACGATTATGAAATCACAGATATCGAAAGATGCGGGAATTCATAAACGATTAGAAGGAATTAAATCACGAATCAAGGTGTGATCTCCTTTGCTTCCCTTTGCCTTCAATTGATGAACCAAAAGCGGTGTCTTATGCTGATCAGTCTAAGACCCCTGCTTTTCATAACAATTCTGCGCAACATAAAGGAGGTAAATGAGATAATGAGATTTTTATATCCAAAATACCGGTGTAATAGACAGACAGCCCATCGTGTCGGGGGCGGTTATAATGATCAGTCTAATCATTGTTGGCACGCCCCTTGCAAATCAAAGTAAATCTTTTGGGAGATAGAATCTAAACATGGCAGTCGCAAACGAAAAACAAGGTTGTTTGAGCGTTATCTTCCCATTTTTGAAACGCTCGCAAAAGACATCAAAAGAACTTCCGTATCGCTTGCGTGATGATTTTCTTTCTCCAACAGAATTTTCGTTTTACAAAGTCCTTTCATCTCTCGTTGGTTCACAATTGACTATTCAGTCCAAAGTAAGGTTGGCAGATGTTTTCTTTGTGGCTCGCCCAAATGAAAACATGGCTTATTTCAGCAAAATTGCTCAAAAGCATTTAGATTTTCTTGTATGTGATTCCGTCACGATGAAGCCATTGTTTGGCGTTGAGTTGGACGACTCAAGCCATAAGCGAAACGACAGGCAAGAACGTGATGAGTTTATAGAAAGCGTTTGTAAAGTGGCTGGTTTGCCGTTGTTGCGGTTGGCAGCTCAAAGAGAGTACAATTCAAGAGAAATTGCGGCTCAAATTGCTCCGTTTGTGAGTGAAAAAGTTAGCGTTTCAGTTTCGTCACAGCCAGAAGTAAGTAAGCAGGTTAATTCAGTTCCTCTTTGCCCTAAATGCGGTATTCCGATGGTTTTACGAACAGTGTCGCAAGGTGAACATAAAGGAAAGCAATTTTACGGTTGCCAAAATTATCCTCGTTGCCGTGAAATGAAACCTATTACTGCATAGTCAAGCCTTAAGGTCAAAAGCGTGCCAACAAAGCGTGCGGTGGATTGGCGGGAGTCTGCGCGACTTACAAGCATTTTTCTGGCTTCGAGTTTTTTCTGCTCTGAAACAGAATCCTAGCCCGCCCGCCAACCACTAACGCAAACCGTTAAGTTGCGGAGACAGAATATGGCAACCCTAGAACGGGCAATAGAGATCGCCGCGAAATCCCACTCCGGCCAGATTGACAAAGCTGGTCAACCCTACGTGCTCCACCCGCTTCGCTTGATGTTAGCTGTTCGCACCCCGCAGGAGCGAATGGTCGCGGTGCTGCACGACGTGGTTGAGGACACGACGGTCACGATTACTGACCTGGAGCGAGAAGGCTTTTCGCCAGAGGTCATTGCCGCTGTCCAAGCGCTCACTAAACTTCCAGGTGAGTCGCGCGTGGCAGCCGCGCATCGGGCTGCTGCCAATCCAATTGCAAGAGCCGTCAAACTCGCTGATGTGACGGACAATATGGATCTCTCTCGCATTACCAGACCAACGGAGCGAGACTTTGCTCGCATCAAGGAGTATGAGCAGGTTCGGTTGGTTTTACTGGCCGCAACCTAACTCAGGCGTTATGCCCATCAATATAATAATTGACAATTCTGTAATTGAGTTGTACAGCTAATGTATGGAAATTGTGGCAGATGCAAGTGCATTTCTTGCTGTCGTTCTCAACGAATCCGACAGAGACTGGGTTATTAATAAAACCCTCGGGAGGAAAATAGTCTCTCCTGAAATTTTGCCCTACGAAATTGGAAATGCCTTGATTGCAGTAAGAAAAAAGGGTAGCCTTAATGATCGGGAAGTCCTCAAGGCATACGACATATCGCAGAGAATAGCCGTCAATTTGGTTTCGGTAAAAATACTTGATGCGATCAAAATCGCTCTTCGATTCAGTATGTATGCCTATGATGCTTACTTTTTACAGTGTTGTGTTGAAAATAAATTACCGCTTATTAGCCTTGACGACCGTATGTGTATTGCGGCAAGAAACCTTAGTATAAAGGTGGTGGAGTGAATGAAAATATATACTTACTCTCAGGCACGAGAAAAATTAGCAGACATTCTTGAAGAATCTAAAAAAGAGGAAATTGTTATTCGTCGCCGCAAAGGTGATATGTTTTCTATTGTGCCGAAAACACCCTCTCGTCGTTCTCCCTTTGATGTGCCAAACTTGGGTAAAAGGATTGCCCGAAGGGAAATATTAGCAGCAATACGCGAATCCAGAAAACGGGCATAACAAATCACTCGTGTGGACAGGCTATCGCCTGCCACACAGTTTAAGCGTTAGCCTGAAAAAAACTATTGAATAAATCTCTAAAATTAGTCCATAGGACAAACCATTCCGTGCCATGGGAACTGGAAGGGTGGGTATCATCAGCATTATGGGGATGGATTGAAGACCCTTGCCAGGAACCTGACAGATTCCTTGGTTTCTTATGTCTTAACGCAGTCATGAGGAGACGCAGCATGCCATTGCTTCATGTGGCGGGCATGTGTCTCAAGATACGCCCCGGGGCTAAAGTATTTATCATAAAACGCTAAGTCAAGATGGTGCGCCTGGAGATACGTTAGCATAAAGAGCGTGGGAACAATGCCCGGGAATTTTCCGAAGCGGTCAAAGACATATTGTGCCATGGTGACTACGCAATCCTTGAACTCCTCGCTGTGTATCTCACCACTTCCACGGATTCTTTGGTTTTCGCGGTAGGGGCCAGGGGTTTCCGGGTGAAATGGGCCGCCGTGACCGAACTTGCGTTTGGCAAGCGCCTCCACTGCAGCCCGCATGGTGGGATAATGTGGCGGGCAGTAGCCTTCGAATACACCGGGCAGGCCGGTCACATTAGGCAGTGGCCAGCGCTCGTTGGTGTCGTACCGGAATCCGAGTCCGGGTACTTCGGGGTCGCCACTGGCGCCGAGGATGCTGAGAGGGCTGATTCCGTCAAACATCCAGCCGCCAAGTCCCATTGCCTGCAGCATCAGCATGCCGGCATAGCAGGCAGTTGAAATTTCCGCAGTGGCTTCGGCCAGCGTCAATTGCTCGATGTAGGTCAGGGGATATGCATGTTCCACATCGACCAGGGAACGAAAACGTTCCATACCGGGGATGGGGTTTTTGTGGATATCATCATAGATGCATGCACCATTCTGAACCAGATAACAGAGGGCGGCTATCTGATGCTGGGCAAGATCGGCCACAGGAATAATGAGGGTACTACCCGGCCGGTTCACACACCAGGGGTTATGCATTTCGATGTGGGCCGGATTGGCTGGTATATGCATGCGACTATCCTTAAGCTTGCGAATGTGAAAACGATGGGTCTGTAAATAGGCGTTGAGATCCATTGTCCCATCCGCATTGCGGCCGACCAACGAAGGGGCATCACGCGTAGAGAGGAAATATACGCCATGATCATCGGTATAGAAAAACTCGCTCGTATGGAAGCCCGCAGCCGAAGGGAATGTGCGCCCGCCTGAGGCGCTGGCGTAGTTTGGGATGTGCGGCGCATACCTGGGGTTGTAAGGATGCAGATAGAGCCATCCGGTATTGCCAGCAACTGCCTGCAATACCATCATCTGCTCCAGTTCGCTGAGTGGTATTGGGTTGTGTTGCGAAGTAAATGCCAGCGGACCGTCCGGAATCGAGGCTCCGAGCGCAAAGCGGCGGGCACGCCTGCCGAGGAGCGCCTCAATCAGCGGGAAACGGACTGCCTCTTTAATGCCCGGAGGAATGCCGGGTATGCGATTGAGCAAGACTTTACCTTTATCGCTGGCACATTGTCCCAGGAAATTCATCCTGCAGCCGGTCAGCAAGGTACCAGCCCCGATCAGCAGGCTTCCCAACATCTTTCGCCGGGTTATGGAGAACCAAGGTGTGGGTATCGGGTTTTTCGTCATCTGAGTATACCCTCCTTTGCTCGTTTCTGTGCTGGTCACGGGTCATCAGTGCCCGGGGAACAGTGTAGGGGCGAAGCATTTGCTGTCATTAGCATACAGGGGTTTATAGACAAGACGGCAAATGCTTCGCCCCCTACTTTTTCTCTTTATTTTAGCATTATCAGCATGGTATCGTATATGTTAAGGGATGTCAACTCATAATCAACAGAATGATGTGAAAAAGATCCAATCCCCTTTTATCGCTAAATAACGCGAACCACGATAGTTTGTGAAGATAGACGCTATGCCATTTAAAGCCGTAATCTTTGACCTCGATGGAACACTCCTTGATACTTTGGAAGACCTGGCGAGCGCTGTAAATCGTGTCCTTGAGAGGAACGGTTTTCCCACGCATGATATGAATGCCTATCGGTACATGGTGGGTGATGGAGCTGTAGTGCTGATGAGACGAGCGCTCCCTGATGAGCGGCGGAATGACGTTACGATTCTTGATTGTGTTCGAGCATTCCGTGAGGAATATGGACGCGGGTGGAAGATACAGACCAGGCCTTATGACGGTGTTACGGAACTGCTTGATGCACTGGCAGCGCACGGCGTGAAAATGGCTGTTTTATCAAACAAACCGGATGATTTTACCAGGCGGTGTGTAACTGAATATCTTTCCCAATGGACTTTTGATCTCGTGCTGGGGCAGCGCGACACCGTGCCACTCAAACCAGATCCGTCAGGTGCAATGGAAATCTCCCGGTTTCTCAATATCCTGCCATCGCAGTTTGTTTACCTTGGTGACACCGCTATCGACATGAAGACTGCCGTGGCGGCGGGTATGTATCCCGTGGGGGCACTCTGGGGTTTCCGGTCGGGGCAGGAGCTGCTGGAAAATGGCGCCAGGCTCCTGATCAAAAGACCACCGGAGCTTCTGCATCTCCTGGATATCGTTGGGTAAGAGGATTTTGCAGAGGAAAATTACCCGATCTTATACCTTATCGCTGAGCTTGAATACGCAGTATTCGGCGCACATGGAACAGACCTCTTCGTTTTGTGGCCTTCCCTTTTCACGGATGCTTCGGGCTACTGCAGGGTCGATACAGGTGTTAAACTGCCCTTCCCAATTCCTCTTTCGCCTGAATTGCGACATCTTTTTATCCCACTCCCACGCCGATTTAATGCCCTTGGCAATATCGGCGGCATGGGCGGCAATCCGTGCTGCCATTACGCCACTCCTCACATCGGCCGGACTGGGCAGGCTCAGATGTTCCGTTGGGGTCACATAACACAGGAAGTCCGCACCTGCAGCGGCTGCAATTGCACCGCCAATGGCAGAGGTAATATGGTCGTATCCAGGCGCAACGTCCGTGACAATGGGACCGAGCACGTAAAAAGGCACCCCTTTACAGAGTTCCTTTTGTAATTGGACCTGAGCGGTTACCTGATGTAAAGGTACGTGGCCGGGTCCTTCCACCATAACCTGCACACCGGCATCCAGCGCCCTTTGTGCAAGTTCTGCGAGTACGTTTAACTCATATACTTGTGCGCGATCAAACGCATCTGCCAGGGCGCCTGGTCTCATGGCGTCGCCAAGACTCAGGGTCACGTCATACTCCTGTGCTATAGCCAATATCTGGTCATAGTTTTCATACAGTGGATTCTCCTGTCCATTGTGGATCATCCATTCCACGAGAAATGTCCCACCGCGGCTTACCACGCCGCAAATGCGCCTGTTTTCTTTCAGATGCTTGAGCACTCCACTTGTGGCGCCACAATGCACGGTAATAAAATCCACGCCGTCCTCACAATGCAACCTCACTGCTTCAAGCATATCCGTTGCAGTCATGTCGACGATTGAATGTTTCTGCTGAACGGCCTTGACGGCTGCCTCATAGATGGGGACGCTTCCCACGGCAATAGACGTTGAGCCGACAATCTTTTTTCGTATCGTACGAAGATCGCCGCCGGTGCTCAGGTCCATTACGGCGTCAGCGCCTGCCTCCTCCAATGCCCGTAATTTTTCTAATTCGTTCGCGATATCGGCATAATCGGCTGATGTCCCGATGTTGGCATTAACCTTGGTTTTGAGTCCCGTGCCAATACCGCAGACCTTTATGGCCGTACGCTTATGGTTTGCGGGAATGACAATCTTCCCCTCGGCAATGCGTTCCCTGATAAGTTCTGGCTCAAGGCCTTCATCCGTTGCAACCTGACTCATTTCCCGGGTAATGATATTTTGTCTGGCCAGTTGTAGCTGTGTCATCTTTTTCATCGGAATTTCCCTTGTCATCTCTTGTCGTTCCTGTTAAAAAAGGAAGAAAGGTCTTTTTTGTTATTTCTCTTCTCCCGGAGGGGGAGGAAGGAAAAGGCTTATTTTATACTTTTTGGTGAGATAACGACCCTCGAATGTTGGATCGGCGCGCGCACCCTCTTTCAGACAGTGCATAAAGCCTCGCCAATTCGTTGTCCGTCAGCTTGCGATATTTACCGATTTTTAAGCTTGGATCATATAAATTGCCAATTTTTATCCGGCGCAGAATACGCACCTTATAGTTACAATCAACGAGCATGCGGCGGATCTCCCGGTTTTTGCCCTCTTTCAATACCATCTCAAACCTGCTCCTTTGTTTTCCCCTGTGTACATTGCGAATTCTTACGGGTTGTGTTTTACCAAAGGAGAGCCAAATGCCCGACTCCAACGCCCCGATTGCCGCATCCGTCAGGTATCCATCCACTTCGACAAAGTACGTTTTGCTTATCTCATACTTCGGATGAGACAATTTATTTGCAAAATCGCCATCGTTCGTTACAATAATCAGCCCTTCACTCTCCTTATCCAGTCTGCCAATCGTATATATCCTCTGGGTTACATTTTTTATGATATCAATTGCCTTAAGCCGCTCCAACTCATCACGGTTTGTACACACGTAACCCTTCGGCTTGTTCAGTAAAAAATAGATCTTTCGCTGTTTGCGTATCAAGCTACCATCGCAACGTATCTCGCTTTCTTCTGCATCTACCGTTGTGCCTAAGGTCACGACCCGTTTTCCGTCAACGGTCACTCTCCCTGCCACGATAATTCTCTCACACTCGCGGCGGGAACCCAACCCTGCTTCCGCCAGTATTTTTTGCAAACGTTCCGCCATTAGCCCTTGCTTTTTACCTTTCTCTTTGCATCACGCAGCATTTCCTGCGCTTGTTTCCGGGTAATATCCGTTTTTTCACTTCCCCGGATCATGTCTGCAATCTCTTCAAGCCGGGATTCACCCGATAAATTTTCGATCGTTGAATAGGTCTTGCCATTTTTTACAACTTTGTGCACCTTCCATTGACCGTCTGCATAGCTGGCAATCTGAGGAAGGTGGGTAATGCAGATCACCTGGTGTGACCTGGCAATACTACTCAACTTTTCCCCGATTATCTCCCCCATTCTTCCGCCAATATTGGCGTCTATCTCATCAAAAACCAGCACTGGCGTCTTGTCAACTTTAGCCAGTTGGTGTTTTAGCGCCAGCATGACTCGTGAGATCTCACCCCCGGAGGCAATTTTTTTAAGCGGCTTTAAGTCTTCACCGGGATTGGGTGAGATGAGAAAATCCACCTGGTCGAAACCATGCCTCTTTGCCTCGGAGACCTGCGGGTCATCATGATTGTGTAAAAAAGGCGACGTGATCTGGACAGAAAACCGGCCGTGAGGGATACCGAGATCATGAAGCTCTTTTTTAATGAGAGGGGTCAATTGGTCTGCCGTGGAAAGGCGTTTTTTGGTTAACTCGCTGCCTTTCTGTTTCAAAGCGCTTGCCAGTTCCTGCAGCTCATCATCCAGATGCCCGGCCGTAGTTCCTTCCTCAGAAAGGAGCTTCAATTTTTCTGATACCTCATCACGATACGACAGGATCTCTTCAATCGTATTTCCGTATTTGGACTTTAACTTTCTGATGGTGTTGAGACGTTCTTCAATATATTCCAGCCTTTGCGGGTCATAGTTGAAACCATCCCGGTATTTTCCTAAAGAAAAAGCGATGTCTTCCAGCTGATACTCTGATTGAGTGGAGTCGTCGAATATCTTTTGCAGGGCATCGTCTAGCTTTGCAACCGATTGTAATTCACGTCTCAGAGACTTTAGCTTTTCCAGAACAGCATCAGAAGACTCATAAAGCTGTAAATAACATAAAGAAACTGTGCTGTAAATTTTTTCGGCGTTACTCAGAAGGGTCCGTTCTTTTTCAAGTTCTTCTCCTTCACCGGGTTTGAGTTGTGCCTTATCAATTTCATCGATTTGAAAGGCATAGAGATCTATCTTTTGCCGTCGTTCCTGTTGGTTGCTTGTTAAGGCATCCCGCAGGATTGTCTTTTCCGTAAACTGCCGATAGACTTCTGCAAATTGTTCCCGTAACGGGGAAATCCCTCCAAAATCGTCCAGGATAGCAAGTTGGTTCATGCCATGCAACAGGGTTTCGTGTTCGTGCTGACCATGAATATTGACCAGGATCTCACCAATCTCTTTCAGCATGGATACCGTGATAGGGATGTCGTTGAAGCGGCATCTGCTCCGGCCATGGGTATCGATAGTCCTTTGAAGCAGGAGTTCTTCTTGTGCGTTGTCGTTATCAGTTACCTTTTTAATCTGCTTCAGGAGGCCTTCATCAGTAATGAAAAATTTACCTATTACCGTCGCCTCTTCTTTACCGCTGCGCACAAGATCAGCGGTTGCCCGTCCACCAAGGATAAAGTTGAGCGCCCCAATTACCATTGATTTTCCTACACCCGTGGCCCCGCTAAATACATTCAGCCGTTCGCAAAGGTTAATGGTAACCTTGTCAATTAATACAAAATTTGTTATGTATAACTCCTGCAGCATGGTTATTATTCGCCATTTTCTGCAAATGAATGATGCAATAATTCAGTTCACCACAAGGGCGCAAAGTTCACAAGGTTACAACAAAAACCCAGGAATAGAGGAAGGGACAATACGTTGCCGATCTGTTTTTGAGCGTCTCTTCATAATACTATAAACTGTTGGTAATTTTCTGCATTTCAATCTGTAATTACCTTAGATCTTTCTTTGTGCTCTTTGTATCCTGGTGATAAAAGGTAATTTTTATTGTATTTTTGAGCCTGGTTTTATATCCTTTTCCGTGGTAAGGATGACCACCTGGCCCTCGTTCTTTGCTGCCAGCAACATCCCCTGGCTCTCCACGCCCCGCAAAATTGCAGGCGCCAGGTTGTTTACAATAACGATTTTCTTCCCAATCAGGTCTGCTGGCTGATAAGCGCTTCTAATCCCGGCAACGATCTGCCTGCCTTCCATCCCGTCACCTGCATCAATCTTCAGGATCAGGAGCTTATCTGCGTTTGGGTGAGGTTCTGCGTGCTTTACCTCGGCTACCCGCAGGTCTATCTTCAAAAAATCCTCAATGGAGATCATCCTAAACCTTTCGTAAAATAAATAAACTAGGTATCCGTGTCTTATTTCGTATCACACTCTTTTTGTCAATCGACAGGTTTACTGTGAATTAGGTTGCCTTTGTCAGCAACTTTAAGCTCTCCTCATGGTAAGGCGACCAGGCTGGTCGCTCTACATGAGTCAAAAAGATTGAAATCCTATACATCAAGTTATAACAAGGCTTGTTTATTTTATTATAAATATAACGGTTTTTGAAAAATGTGTCAATGAATTAAACACGTCCGGTCATTACAGCAGAAGCACGGAGAGCCAAAAAAGAGGGACTTATAACGAAGAGGGGAGTTGAAATAGTGAAACAGAAACATACGGCTGTTTATATAGCAAAAACTGAGAGATCAGGAGCCTTGCATCATCGATACGCGAAAAAGCTATAGGAAACGTATTAAATAAGGTAACATGTGCTGGTCATTGCGAGCAACAGCGAAGCAATCCCATCATCAAGATTGCTTCTGGCTAATGAACTCGCAATAACATCTTTCTTTATGCGCGTACTATAGTTTTTAAAAGAGGGAGTATTTTATCTTTTTCAATAGATCGGTGCATTAAGATGTAGGCACTGTCCCCCCTGTCTTGACCTTACAGTTGGACAATTTTTTGCTGGACAAATTATCCATAATCAGATTGAGGTATACCCATAGTGAGGGAAACACCTATCAAAATATCAGCAAGCCTTCGTATTCCCCGCCACATTACCTCCACGCCAGGTTCTCTCCCTTTGCCCTTTATAAATCCCCCAAGCGTTGCAATAATAAGAATTGCATCACGCAATGATAAACTCTTCCCCTTATTTGCCGCATATTCTCCACGGTATTTGATCAGCTTTAAAACTTCTATTTCCTGCTCACGAAAAAGCAAATCACTTGCAACCCCCGGTGTCTCTCTGCCTAGCATGGTTAAATACATCAACCGCCATGCCGTAATCATATCAATGGTTAAGCACCTCTCCAGCCTATCCAGACTCCCCAGCCTCCTGTCCTCACTCCTGCGACCACTCTTTAATATCTTGTGAAACACCTCTATCCGAAATCGTACCGTATACCACTGCACCTTTTCACACGCCTGCTCAAAGTCTCTGACTTCTCTA
>JAJTXE010000002.1:2030505-2052218 GCA_021463795.1 Candidatus Brocadia sp.
CACTTCCTCCCAATCACCAGGCAGCCTCTTGAGTGCCTTTGACATCACATGGGATGCCAGGTTTTTTACTCGCAACCACGGTACTATCAAAAATCGACTGTTGCTTACTACTTTCCTTAAACCACTCTTCCTCGCCTCTTCATCCCATCCCAATCGCTCATCTCGCACCTTTACTCGCCATGCTGATGATGAAAACGACATCGCTCCTATCCACCCTACCCCTGAACTCTTTACTAAATACTTTATCTGCTGACCATACAACTTTGCTGAATGCAAATAATGATGCTCTTCCAGCATCTCTTTCCAAATACTGTAGTTGGGATCATTTTTTCCTCTTACCAACTCTATCCCGATCTCTCCCAATTCCCACAGCTCATACTCCGGGTATCTCCTTTCTCCCGTATTTCCCTCATGTCCAATTTCTTCGCTTTGGCTTACTTTTGGTATCATGTACCTTAGTATGCCTTTTATGCTTCGTTTTGTCCAGCAAAAAATTGTCCAACTGTAAGCTGTCTTGACGGGGACCGTATTTCATCATGGTTTTGCTCAGATTTCTCAGTGCATTTCGAAATAACATTACGATGTCGGGGAGGTAAAACTCTTCTTTTATACCTTCGGACAACAATCCCACTTTTTCAAAAAACAAAACCCTTACCCATCTTCAACGCCCAGCCACACTTCCTGCCAGGAGAAACTTCTCCTCACGAAATTGTTTTATCCGAAACGCTTATCTCTTCGCCTTCTGTTTTGGCTTCTGTTTTGCTTTTGCGCTGGGTTTTGCAGACACCTTCGGTTTCACTTTTACCATAATTTTGCCTTTGGGTTTCTCTTTCCCCATGAGGATTTGTTCCGCTATTTCTTTGTCAGCATCCATGATGTATCTTAAGCCGGTTACTTCTGCCGCTTCACGGGTCAGGGTGACGACATCGTCTCGTGTTAAATGCTCTAATCCAAATTTTCTCGAACCGCACATTAACTGACGTAATCCCTGCGACAACCGCTGATAATATGAATACACCCCAACCGCCCCTGCCGGTACTTCCCTGCCGTTTGAGCTGAACAATCTCTTTACTTTGGACGCCAGGACAAAAATTTCATCCATCGTCTTGCCATAGGGTTCTATCGTTTTGTCGATAGAATTCTTATTGATCTGATCGGCAACCAACTTTCCAACATGTGCTGCACAGAGTGGCGAGCGTGCCATTCCAACGGCCTTAACATAAGGAGCGCCAAGTGCCATGGCTTTAAAGATATCATCTTCAAAGGCAAATCCTCCGGCAAGGATAACATCCGGTACATACTGCCCCTTTGATGCTAATATATGGATATAATTATACGTAAGGGCGGCGATGTATAGCGTAGGGACACCCCATTCGTTCATCATATGCCATGGGCTCATTCCTGTTCCACCGCCGGCCCCATCTACGGTCAAAACATCAACTCCGGCGACAGAACAGTAACGCACCGCCCTGGCAAGGTCAGCTGGCCGGTAAGCGCCCGTCTTCAGGAATACATATTTTGCGCCAGCCTTTCTTAATGCTTCAACACGCTTTATAAAACCTTCTTCGTTGACCATTCCTACCCTTGAGTGTCTCTCAAATTCCTTAAATGCTTTACCAAAAACAGATGCGACGCTATTGTCATAGGGATCAGGAAGCACAATATAGCCTCGGTCCCGCAATAATCTCGCTTTTTCAAGGGAGTTAATCTTAACCTCTCCGCCAATATCCTTGGCGCCTTGTCCCCATTTCATTTCTACAGCTTGCACTCCTAATTTGTTTATGCCGTATTCAAGGACACCTAATCTGCTGTCTTCAACATTTTCCTGCATTACGATAACGCCGTAACCATCCTTTTGCCATTCCTGAAAGGTTTTTACACGATATTCAATGTCAGGACAGTGGGTTATTTTTCCGTTCTCTAACCTGGTGTTGACATCCATGCCGCCTACATTTTCACCAATTGTTAGTCCTGTTCCGGAAATTGCTGAGCCGATGGCCAATCCATCCCAGTGTGTCTTGGCAACATTCGTTGAACCCAGTCCCGGTATCATGATCGGCAATCTTAACTTAATTCCCCTATCCTTCCCTAGCCTTGTTTCCGTGTTCACGTTCTCAAAAATTGCCTTGTCGCTGTTGGCTTCAACGCCCACAGCCCCAACCGCTGTCCCCATAATATTTAAATGTGAAAAATCCACCGGATATTCTTTATCTGCTCCGGCGGTAATCGTACCAAAGGGTTGCGGATACAAATTTTCAGATGCTCTGAAGGCAGACTTTCCGATCTCACATAAACCCGGACATTCATCTACACAAACCGAACACATGCCACTGGCAGTCGTCCGGTCATTTGGTGTCCTATTTTTTGTACGTGTTGCTGCTGACGCATTTGGCTTTGAAAAAGACATCTTCAAACCCCTTTCTGACGAATTATTGTCAAACAAAATAATAGTGAAAAAATATAGATTTTAGTACTTGCGTTTTAAAATTTGAATATATACACCTTTTTAAATTTGCTGTCAATACAATTCTCCTGGAGAAAGAAAAGCGTTTAAATTATATTTTTCGCGGAGTTTGGCTCACCCTGAGCAGCAAAAGAGATTCTTCGCTTCGCTCAGAATAACAAAAAGCGAAGACCTGGAATGCATTTTCGTATTACTCCATTATTCTGAAGGAACGAAACAACCGAAAGATCTCAACTTTGAACTTCCAGGAAATCTTCAAAATAAGCATATATGATGCCACAACTTAGAACTGGTTTCGCTTTTTCGAATATTTCCCCTGGTAATGTTCTCTACTTGCCGAGTTCACATTGAGTTGTGGTAATAAAGAATTATAATTTATTTGTAAATGAAAAAACGAAACTATATAATCGATCTGAAAGGAAGGCCTGTAAAGTAGCATGTTGGCTGAAAAAAACCTGTGAAATGAAAGTTATGTGTGGGGATGAAAAGATTTCGCATTGGTTCGCCTCATTCATGATAAGGGGGTAATAATTTTTGAAGACACGGTCAAAAACAGTGAGCCATGACAGGGAGTTTGTAAAAGAGAAGGTCGAAACAATGAAGAGGGAAGTGAGGAAAGTCATTGTTGGACAGGAAGAATTAGTCGAGGGTATTATTATTGCGCTGCTCTCCGATGGCCATATCCTCCTGGAAGGTTATCCCGGCCTTGGAAAGACCGTTACGGTAAAAACCGTTGCCCGGGTGCTGGATGCAACATTCCAAAGGGTGCAATTTACTCCCGACCTCATTCCCGGAGATATCACCGGGTTTGAAATGTGGGACCCGGAAACAAAGAAAAGCAGAATTCAAAGGGGTCCGGTTTTTACCAATTTGTTACTTGCCGATGAAATTAACCGTGCACCTGCAAAGGTACAGAGCGCCTTGCTTGAGGCGATGCAGGAAAAACAGGTGACCATTGGACGGGAGACCTACCCGCTGGAAAAATTGTTTCTCGTGCTGGCGACACAAAATCCGATTGAGATTTCGGGGACATACCTCTTGCCTGAAGCGGAGATAGACCGGTTCATGTTTAAGCTGAAGGTACAATATCCGGCATATGGAAATGAAAGGGAGATCGCAGAAAGGCAGATTCGGGACGAACAAGAAGAATTGAAGACCGTTGTATCACCGAACGACGTGCTTTCCTTCAGACACATGATTTCCGAATGGCTGCCTCTGCATGAGACCTCGGCAACAATAAAATATATTACCCGGTTAGTCAGGACAACAAGGCCGGAAGAAGGCAATGGCACATTAAAAAATCTTGTGATGTATGGTGCATCACCCAGGGCTACCATCGCCTTAGCGCGGGCATCTCGTGTTTATGCCTTTCTTCATGGGGATGAGATGGTACTGCCAGAACACGTCCACACCATGGCGTATCCCGTTCTACGGCACAGAATCATCCTTACCCACGAAGCTGAATCTCGGGGCATTAATTCTGATACTATTATAGAAAAAATCCTTTGTCAGGTACCCATAGTGGAATAAACCAGATGAAGAAACGGATTCGGCTCACTTTGCAACGATTGATTGGAAACCTCTTTGCAGGATCATTTTCCAGTTATATGAATGCACTGCATGGCCTTGAACTTGATGAGCTCCGGCAATACCAGCCGGGAGATGATTACAAGGCCATCGACTGGAAGACGACAGCCAAGACAGGGAAGCTTCATGTGCGCATGAAACTTGTGGATAAACGGGTAGCGATTATATTTATGGTAGACAAAAGCCGGTCAGAAAAGTTTGGGTCGTTTCACCACACAAAAGAAGATGTTCAATCGGCCATCCTCTTCACCCTTGTTCACGCTGCCTCGGAAGCCGGCAACGAAATAGGCTTTCTTGCCTTTACCGACAGGGTAGAGAATTTCATTCAACCACAGGCCGGCGAGAAAGAGGCGTTGATACAGGCCAAAGGTATTGTCCATGCAATGACTGCGGGCAGTCACACTGATTTCCACAAAGCATTTACCTTTTTGAACGAAAAGATGCACCAGCCAGCCCTCGTATTTATCTTGTCGGATTTTTTAGCGCCTTACAATTACGAGCAGTCGATGAAGACGCTTTCCGCTTTTCACGAGGTAATCCCGGTGATTGTTTCCGACAGAACGGAAATCGCTTTGCCTTACGCAAGAGGACTTCTCACGGTGCAAGATATGGAGACCGGCATCATAAAGCCTCTGGACCTTTCAACTGCATGGGAAGACTCCCTGCCCTGCCTGCCATTATTGAGGAGATTGAATATCGATCATATTTCATTATTTACGGACGAAGACGAGGAGGCATGGATAATAAAAATATCTGAGTTTTTCGACAGACGTA
Source organism: Candidatus Brocadia sp. (assembly GCA_021463795.1). GTDB lineage: Bacteria > Planctomycetota > Brocadiia > Brocadiales > Brocadiaceae > Brocadia. Next base: position 2,035,331 of record JAJTXE010000002.1, read on the forward strand.
TAAGGAGAGGGGGAAGAAGGAAAAGATGAAATACTTCAGTATCGTCCTGTGGGCAGGCATTATCAACGCTATTTTCCTGGGAAATCTTTGCATTCATGTGCACGCACAAGAGCAAACCCAGCTGCCGGGGCAGACAGAGGAGGAAACAGGGTTTGCCCTGACAGACCAACCGCTTGAAATCTGGACGTTCATTGATGATTACCGGGTAATTACCGGCAAGACGCTGCATTTGACGGTTCAGCTCATGTGGAAGTTGGGAGTAACAGTCAATCTGGAAGGAATGGAGAAGATCGATTTTTCTCCCTTCACGACTGAAAATGTAACCATAGGGGAACGTCAAATCTTTGATAATGAACACGATTATGCCGTTATTACCTATGCCCTTTCTTTGCCTTCAGATATCAAGGCAGGCATTTATTCAATTCCGTCTTTTTCTCTCTCGTACCGGGATGAGGTTGATAAAACTGAAGGCATGGCGGCCTCTGCGCCCGTGGCTATTAAAAAGGTGGGAATGCTTGCGGAAGGCAAGGTGGACCGGGATGTCATTGCCATTGGTGACCGTATTACCTATACTCTTACCATACGGTATGAAAAAACGGTGAGGCTCTTGCAGGAAAGCATTGAAAAGCTGAATTTTTCCCCTTTTGAAGTCTTGCAAAGAGACATGGAAAAGAGTACGGAAGGGACTACGGAGAAGGTAGTAATAACCTATACGCTTTCCTTATATGAATTGGCAGGAAAAAAAAAGACTCCCGAAATTCCTGAGCTAACAGTTTTATATTACGGAGAGTCATCTTCACATTCCGGTACGGCAAAGACAGAGAGTGTGCTTGTTGAAACACAGGAAGTAAAGACCACGTCCATTCCCATTATTGTAAACAGTCTTCTCAAGGCAGTGGACGTGCCGTTGGAAGGGATCAAAGGTCCGATGTCCTATTCCCGAAACCATGCCTTTTTCCATGGATATTTGCCTATGGGAGCGGGTGTTATCTTGTTTGTCTTTTTAGGGGTAACGGCGTTGCGCTCTCTTGCGGGAAAGTGGTCATCCGCACCCCCAAAACCTGTGGTTGAAACTCCTCACCTTGCCCTGGAGAGGCTGAAAAACACCTTGTCGCGATTTCAGTATACCGGCGATGAAGCCACCAACCGGAATACGATTCACAACATCAACAAGGCATTGCGGACGTATGCGGGTATGCTTATTGGCATTTCAAACGAAAGGGCACAATCTGCCACGACGCCGGGTTTCCTGAAATACGATACCCAAAAACAACTTCCGGAAGAAATTTCAATGACCATCCAAACGGTATTGAAACAGCTCGATGAGCTGATCTTTGGAAGGCATATCGAAAAAGAGTCTGTAGACAAAATGCTGCAGGGAGTAAAAGAAATTATCGAAAAAACCGGCATTAAGGTTTCTTAACGCCTTTTACATCTCTGCCCGAAGGGCAGACAGGATATAGCAGGGGGAGAACCCCTCTGAAGAAAAATTGATACATGACCTTTGCAAACCCCTTACTTCTTCTCCTCATCGTTCCTTTTGGTTTGTTATATCTATTCTGGAGGGAGAAGAAGTTTCTCGGATATTCCAGCCTCTCCCATGTTAAAGAACCCGGGGGGTTCAGGAGGCTGGTGCCACGCCTCAATAAATCCGTTTTTTTTGGCGCCGTTTTTTTTGCAATTGTCGCCATTGCACATCCCCAAACCAGGTATTATCAGGAGGAAACCGCTCTTCAGGGACGGGAGATTGCCCTTGCCATCGATACCTCTTTTAGCATGACGGGAACGGCTATCGAAACGATTAAAAAAATCGTTGGGGATTTTATAAAAAAGCGGGCGAATGATCTCATCAGCATCACCATCTTTGGTACGGATGCAGCCCTCATTGTTGTGCCCACAATGGAAACTCAATTGCTGGAGAAATCGCTGGAGCGGGTGCAAGCTTCTCAGGTAGGCTATCAGACAGCTATTGGTGAAGGTCTTTTTACCTCTCTTGCAGCGTTATTCGAAAAAGAGATGGGAAAGCAATTTACCATAAAAGAATTGAGAAACAGCATTAATAAAGAATACCTTGCCGAGTATGCTATTTCCTTTATCAAAGAAATGGAGAGGAGGCAGATACTCAAAAACAAGCTCATCATTCTCTTTACCGATGGGATATATAATATTGGCATTTCGCCCACCCGGCCCCTGCGCTTATTAAAAAGAATGGGAATCAAGGCATATGTTGTGGCAGTCAAGGCATCGGATGTTACGGGTGTGGACCCGGAAGTTGCAGCCCAGCACATTGAGGAATTAAAAGAGGCCGTTGAATCGACCCGGGGAAAATATTACCACGCAGAGAATTTTGACGAGGTTGCCAGGTTTTATAACGAGATAGACGCTATGGAAAAAGACAAGATTGTCATAGAAACCGCGGTAAAGAGAAAAGACTTGTATCTTTACCCCACCCTTGCGTGCGTCGTGCTTCTTTTCGTTGCTGTTTTTATTGAACATGTCTGGATACGCTTACCATAACGCAGCAAAGCCGCAGCCAAATTCCCCTTAGCGTCCGGGCAAAGCGACCTCTCTTGTCCCGATGGTGTCAACCGGGACGGCTGACCTACCTCAATGTCTTTGTGTGATTATTTCTCTTCACACCTTCCAGTAATAACCTCCTTTTCAGGAGCATAGACATGGTCTTGGCGCTCCGTTCAGGGGAGGGATAGACGGGAAACTCGCGATCTTCAAAGAGTTGTTTGATTTTCAGGGTAAACGCACCGCCCACCGTGCATATAACAGCAGGTTTTTCTGACCGTTTCATCGTATCCGTAACAAGATCCACCACCTTTTCCGTCATCCCTTGTGGCGCCATAAGCGGTATGATAATGGCTGCATCGTATTCATCGCTTTCTACCATACAGGCCGTCAGCGCCGTGTGATAATCCTGGTCGCATGCGCTGCCAGTTAAATCAACGGGATTGCCTACCACATAGAATGTCGATAATTTGTTGCGGAGCTTCTCCTTTAACTGCGGAGAGGGGAGCGGGACATCGAGTCCGTTCTCTGAACAATGGTCAGCCACAATGACGCCAAAACCACCCCCATTGGTGACAATGAGAATGCGGTTCCCTTTCGGTGGACTTTGCATAGACAGCGCCTTTACGCCATCGATAAATTCCTCCAGACCGTTTGCTTCAATAATGCCAGCTTTCAGGAATGCAGCCTTGTACACTGCATAGTTTCCGGCAATAGCGCCCGTATGGGACCTGGCTGCGGCAATACCGGCTGCGCCCTTTCCAACCTTTAAAGCCACAATAGGCTTTTTTTCAGAACAGGACGTGGCCGCTTCAATAAACCTTCTTCCGTGATCAACCGACTCCATGTAAATGGCAATTACCCTGGTATGAACATCATCCCGCAAAAATGGCAGAAGGGTGGACTCCCCCACGTCGAGCCTGTTCCCGTAGTTTACCATTTTTGCTATGCCCAATCCCTCCTGTGAAGCGAGGTCTAACAAGGCAACAGCGAAGGCGCCGCTTTGTGAGAGGATCGACAGGGATCCCTTTTTCGGGCAGCTCACCCGTTCCCATGACAGAAATGAGGTGGTAAAATTTGAATAATTATCCAATACACCCAAACAGTTAGGACCAAGGATACTCATGTCATTTTCACGTGCAACACGCTTAATTTGTTCTTCCATTTCCATGCCTTCCACGCCCATTTCCCGAAAACCGGCGCTGATAATGATGGCATGATGAATCCGCTTCCGTGCCAGTTGCTGCACTACCGCCAATACCAATGGAGCGGGGATGGCTATGACAGCTAACGCAACATCGTCCGTAATATCCAGTATTGAGGGAAAACAGGTGAGGCCAAAGACGGTCTTGTATTTTGGATTTACCGGATATATCTTGCCTGGAAAACCCATACCGATGAGGTTTTTCAGGATGATACCCGGCAAGCTGCCAGGTTTCTCCGTGGCGCCTACAATGGCAACCGATGAGGGGTTAAAAAAAGTTTCCATACCTGCGTGTCCTTGCGTTTTGTTTGTAACTTCAACTAATAACAGGAATATAGGGGGTAAAGCAAGGATAAAATTCTTGAAATTGCTTTCTAAATGTGCTATTTTATTATTTTGTTTTTGTGTAACATGCCGATAATTATCTACTTAATCTGGGAATATTATCAATACCGTGAGGGTTGTTGAGGTATGCGAAAATTTTTATTAAGCCTTTTTGAGCGGTTGGAAACAAGTATTTACAAGTTTAATGGAAACGGCAACGGCAATGGAAAGCACCATGTTCCTGACTTGTCCAAAGATAACTTACGATTTGAAAGTCTTCCCATGAGGGCAAATATCTATACCTCGCCGGCAATAAAAAATCCGTTGGATACTGGAATACTCAGGTCACAGCGCTACCTTCTTAGAAATCAAAACCGGTCAGATGGACATTGGGTAGGAATTTTAGAAGCAGATACCACCATAACATCAGACTATATCATGGTCATGCATTTTCTTGGCAAGGTAGATCATGAGAAGCAAAAAATGGCCGCGAATCTTCTGAGGGAACACCAACTCTCTGATGGTGGCTGGAATATTTATTATGGAGGGCCAAGTGAAATCAGCGCTTCGGTAAAGGCATATTTTGCTCTAAAATTGGCTGGACATACTGCAGACGAGCCTTTCATGCAGAGTGCAAGGAAATGCATTCTTAATAAGGGCGGCATTATGAAGGCCAACTGTTTTGCAAAGATTTATCTTGCTATGTTTGGGCAGGTTGACTGGCAAGCCGTACCCGCCGTTCCGGCTGAAATGATTCTGTTTCCACCTGGGTTTTATTTTAGTATTTATGAGATGTCGTACTGGTCGAGATGCATCGTGGTACCGCTCTCCATTGCCATAGCAAAAAAACCCCATATTCTCGTTGGGGACGATTTATTGAAAGAACTCTATTTGATACCGCGTGAAAAAGTAGTTTACCGTATTAAACGGGATCAATCGGGTCTGAGCTGGCATAATTTTTTCATTGATGCCGATAGTATTTTCCGACGCTATGAACAACACCCGATCAAATGCATTCGCAGAATCGCCCTGAAGAAGGCAGAAAAATGGATGTTGGATCATCTGGAGAAATCCGGAGGACTTGGCGCTATTTGGCCTGCAATTGTTAATTCGATCTTTGCCATGAAGTGTCTTGGCTATCCGGACGACCATCCTGCATTCGTAAAGCAGCTTCAGGAGATAGAGGAACTGATCGTCTATGATGGCAGCAAACTTTATTTACAGCCGTGCGTATCGCCAGTGTGGGATACCGCATGGGCGATTATTGCGCTCCATGAGTCAGGGGTGCCAGGCGCCGATCCTGGGATACAAAAGGCAGGGCAATGGCTTCTCAGCAAGGAAGTAAAGAATTTTGGTGATTGGGCTTTAAAGTGCAAGGTAGATGAACCGAGCGGATGGTACTTTCAATATGCAAATGAATTTTATCCTGATACCGATGACAGCGCCGCAGTGCTGATGGCGTTGCAACGGGTATCGCTGCCGGAAAAAGCCGGCAAAGAAGCGTCTTTTTTACGCGGGATACGATGGATTCTGGCTATGCAATGCGATGATGGCGGGTGGGGTGCCTTCGACCGCAATAACAACAAGGCCATTTTAAACCATATTCCTTTTGCAGATTTTAATGCCTTATTGGATCCCAGCACGAGCGACGTTACCGCCCGATGCATGGAATTTCTCGGCCGTATCGGGTTTGGCAAATCCTCCCAGCATATACAAAAAGCCGTAGCATTTCTCCGGAAAGAACAGGAAGCAGACGGCTCGTGGTTTGGGCGTTGGGGCGCAAACTACATTTATGGTACCTGGTCGGTACTTTCCGGACTTTCTTCGGTTGGAGAGGACATGAGCCTGCCCTACACCAGAAAGGCCATTGGATGGCTAAAAAGCGTTCAGAATTCTGACGGCGGATGGGGCGAAACCATTCAGTCGTATAATGATCCATTCCTCAAGGCAATTGGTAAAAGTACGCCTTCGCAAACGGCATGGGCGCTATTAGGTTTGCTTGCCGGTGGGGAAACGAAATCAGAAGCGGTAGAAAAAGGTATAGAATTTCTTCTGATGAAACAAAAAGAAGATGGAACATGGGATGAGACTGAATTTACTGCGACCGGCTTCCCTAAGGTATTTTATCTGAAATATCATATGTATCGTAACTACTTCCCGCTGATAGCATTGAGCAGGTACCGCAACTCTCTTCAAAAAAAATAATCCTTTGCCGTTAGAATGGATATTCACCCCAACAAAAACAGATAAGCATAATAAATGTGGTGTAATCGTGATGGTTTTCAATCAAAATGTAGTCACTAATATATTGATACCTTTCAACTGTTTACTCGCAATTATCGAATACTATTGCATATTATGATGGACATGCATATTATAAAGAAAAAATCAAAGTTCAGCACAGATAATCACTAATATGAAAGGGCATGTACCGTCAAACAGCGTGAAACAATGACGATAAACTTTAATGAACTGCAGGAATTTGCTGCAGCATTGGGAGAAGGTATGCCATAAAGTATGAAATTCAAAAGAGGGCAGTATCTGTCTGACACTCATGGAACATCATAATCCGCTTGGCAAGTCTGACTATTTGTCAATCCAGCATAGAGAAAGGTACGCATTTGCAATCTCCCGCCTTACACCAGGGCAACAGCTATTGGACATTGCCTGCGGGGACGGTTACGGAACGGTCATGCTTTCAAGATATGGCTGTAACACTATCGGCGCTGATTGTGATGAACAGACGGTTTCCGGTGCTCATATCAAATACCCGCAGGGAAGCTTTGTGAGGGCAGATGTTCTGAATATTCCTTTCGAAAACAACTCGTTTGATGCCGTGGTGAGCTTTGAGACGATAGAGCACGTCAATGACGGCAACCGTTTTCTTTCCGAGGTGCATCGGGTATTAAGGCCCTCCGGTATTTTTATCTGCTCAACGCCGAATATTCGATACACAGCCCATCCACCATACCATATTAAGGAGTACTCTCCTGAAGAATTTTACGAACTTGTCCAGCATTGGTTCCCACAGGCAGAACATCATGGCCAGTATTTTAAATCTGTGGACCGGTTGTCGGATCTCTATCGAAGACATATTCACGCCCACCTTACAACCCTCCTTGACAAGACGAATGTCAGGAAGACGTTAAAGTATCTACTCCGGCCTGATATGAAAGAACACCGGGAAAATCCTGTATATTACGGGAAAGAAGACCTGATGATCGGGCATACTTTAGAGGAAAAATTTAATTCATATTACCAGGTGCGTCCTTTTGTCAGCGCGAGACGGCTCAGGATAATGATTGTTGTAGCAAAAAAAGAGGAAGCATGAAACTTGCGATCCTCATTCGTCATCAGGAACCTTTCAGCCACCGGATTTATCGTGAAAATATTGGGTGTGAGCTCAACACACTTGGGGTCGAGGTGTTGCCTTTTCCGGAAGACCACCCTCTTCCGAAGGCATGCGATCTTGTGTGGGAACCAGGACTGGCCGGTAGCAGGTTACCACATCCACTTTTAAAAAATATTCAGTGCCCCTTCGTGGTGACGGTTCACGGAGCCGGGCCCTTTACCATGAAATGGGATGAAATTTATCCCACCTTTTTACAAGCCTTGCGCGGGAAAATACAGGAATTCAGAACCCTATTTGCCTGGCGTTGGTTGAAAAAAAGGGTTTCTGCGGTAATTACGGTATCTGAGTTTGGGGCACGGGAAACAAGCAGGGTTTTTGATCTTCCGCAAGACATTATCTATAGTATTTATCATGGTGTTGACCACAGCATTTTTCATGCACACGGCAAAAAACCCGATACCGGCTCTTCCTATTTTTTGCATGTATCACAGTACAAACCAAAAAAAAATGTTGATCGAATTCTTACTGCGTATGCAACCTTGCCTGAAGACGGACGACCTGACTTGATAGCCATCGTGCCAGGTTATCGGGGGAAAATGACTCATGGGAGAGGAGTCCGGATTATTACCGACAGGTGCTCTTCCGCTGACCTTGCGACATGGTACCGGGGGGGGACAGGATTTGTTTTTCCGTCGTTACATGAGACTTTTGGCCTGCCTGTCTTAGAAGCGATGGCATGCGGGTGCCCGGTGATTACTTCAGATGGTGGCGCCTGTGCTGAGGTGTCCGGAGATGCAGCATTGCTCGTGAATCCGCGTTCAACCGGTAACATTGCACAAGCCATGAAACGTTTTATGGAAGATGAACCATTGCGCCAACTCCTGCGGCAGAAAGGCATTGCCCGATCTCAACAATTCACCTGGCAGAAAAGTGCTGAAAAACACCGGGACGTTTTTGAAAAAGTACTGAGACGATCATGAATTTCAGGAAAGGGGCTTCCGCATGAGGCCAATACGACCAGGTGAACTAAGAACGATTTTCAGAGTCTGATGTCGACAATTTTTATGGTGTCAGCTATGTGCTGTGACGCGTGCATATCCAATTCCTTTGTAGCGAGGAGAAAATCGGGGGCATATTTATTTATTTCCTCGATACCGATCACCTGATAGCCAAAAATCCGAATCTTTGTTTCGTTGTCAATAATTGCGACGAGGTCCAGTTCTTTGTCCTGGATAACGAGATAGACCATCTCCATAAGGTCAGTTACACCGTAAATAGCAATAGAGTTTTTGCCATGAAAAGGGATACTATTAATCTTGTTTTCAACTTCGCTTCTGACGGCCTTATAGAAATGAAAATTTCTGTCAAAAAATTTGTAGGCAAGTTGTGTTTTTTCCGCTATCCCTTTGGGAGTCAGAATATACCGTATTCTTCTGGGGTTAGCCCCCAGCATTTTTACCAAGCCCTTTTTGGTAAGTTTTTTCAATGCGAAATTGACAGAGGCTACGTTAATGCCTAATTGCAAAGAGATCTGTCGTTGCGATATCCTTTCTTCGTTCTCGATCGATTGCAGTATGTTGTATTGGGTAATTTCATCCTGATTAGACATAGCTTGTTCTATGATATGTGATGGAAAAAGGTGTCGCTATTGAGAAAGACGAGGCAAACCAGGCAGGTTGAAAATTTCTCTCCTCTTTCACCTTAGGATTAACAATTCCTGCCGCGGTTTTTTTCTACGGGAAGAATCGGGGCATCTCCATTGGGTGATGTAAGAAAGTATTGTTTGTAATAACAAACGTTTGCATATCTAAACGTTTAATATTTAAAACACTTTTACGGGAAATGTCAATGGGAAAATAAGGAAAATTGTTATGGAGCACGCTACTTTTTGGCATTGAGTTCCTCTAAAATTTCCTGTGCGAGTTCCCTGACAGAGCCATCCTCATCGTTGAGTGCGTTTTTTACAAACTCGATGGCAGTCTCATTCCCTACCTCGCCCAGTGCTTCGACTGCACTTTCGCGCACCCAGGGGTCCCGATCATTAAGCGCCAGGGAAAGGGGGTCGACAATGCTTTTATCGCCGATGTCCAACAATGCGTCTATGGCGCTTAATCGCACATCCTCAGTGGGGTCGTTCACCAACGCCTTTGAAATGATTTCTATCGCTCTTGTGTCTTTGCTTTCTCCCAGGGCGATAATGGCATCTTCTCTCTTTCCTGGATCTTCGTGTTCCAAAGCGTCTTTAACCAGGGCATCAAAGGATGGGCGCTCCTTTTTCGGCTTGTCTTTTTTAGCAATGGGTATTCCCGGTTTTGAGGGTAGTTTTTGATGAGGAACCTCTTTTGCTTTCGTAAAAATCTCTTTTGATTTACTAGCTCTTACGATGGACAGTTTTCCTTCTTTTGCGTCATGAATGGAATAAACAAAGGCATAATTCTTATCCTTCAGAATCCTCCGGACTCCTTCTCTGATAGGTAAACTTTGGAATTCTATGGTAACGGTCCCATCGATGGCGTCATTGAGCCATATCCTGGCACCGCTTTGTGACATGATTTCTTTTAAAACCTTTTCTAGCGGAGAGTTTTTGAGTTTTGCCGATAATTCCCCATTGCTGAATTTAATATCGGTCGATTCCTCCCCTGTTGGCGGATTCGCCCAAAGTATTTGATCTGTGCTGATGTCAAAAACTGATAAGTATACAATGGCCGCAAACAGGTTCATGCTTACAGCGAGAATAAAGATTCCGGACATTCGTATCATACTGTTTTACCTTGGATGATATTGATTAATAACTTCTTTCCTTTCTCCATGATTTCGTGTGTTTTTCCTTCTACATTTAACCGGAGCAGGGGTTCTGTATTTGATTTCCTGACGTTGAACCACCAGTCATGGTACTCTATGGTAACTCCATCCAGATGGTCTATTTTTCCATTTGAAAACTTCCTGGCAATCTCTGCAATTTTTTCGTCTTTATCATCTACCTCAAAATTTATTTCACCCGTGGAATAATACCGTTTAAGCGGTGATACGATGTTTGAGAAGGGTACTCGTTTCGTACTCAGGATTTCCAGAACCATAAGGAAGGCAATCATCCCCGAATCAGCATAATAATTATCTTTAAAGTAGTAGTGTCCGGAGAGTTCACCACCAAAAATTGCCTTTTTTTCCCGCAGGGTAGCCTTCATGTATGCGTGACCAACACGTTCACGGTAAGGTATGCCACCGCCTGCTTTTATTTCTTCAGGAACAATCCAGCTTGAGCGGAGATCATAGAGGATCGTCGCCCCTTTTTCCCGTTCGAGGATCTGCCTTGCGATCAGTGCCGTAATAATATCACATCCGATGATTCGTCCCATTTCATCCACAAAAAAACACCGGTCTGCATCTCCATCAAAGGCAACTCCAAGGTGAGCCCTGGTTTCGCGCACCTTTTTTTGTAAATCAACCATGTTTTCCGGTTTCAGCGGATTAGCCTCATGATTGGGAAAGGTTCCGTCCAGTTCAAAATAGAGCGGGATAATTTCCATGGGAAGCCCTTCGCAAACAACGGGTATTGTCTTTCCTGCCATTCCATTCCCCGCATCGACGACAATGCGAAGGTGTCTGAGGTTGCTGACAAATTTCAGGACGTGCTTTTTATAATCCTTAAAAATATCACTCATGATAACTTTGCCAAGTTGTTCCCCGCGCGTTGGATGATACTGGCTTGTCAGTTTTGCAATACGGTCGATCCCTGTCTCAAGGCTGATGGGAGAGGCTTGTTTCTTGCATATTTTAAATCCATTATATTCTGCAGGATTATGAGATGCGGTAATCATTACCCCGCCGTCGTACTGGTAATAACCCACGGCAAAATACGTCATTTCTGTTGAAACGACACCCAGATTAACCACGTTGAGGCCAGCCGTACATAAGCCTTCTATTAAGGCATTAGCGAGCGATTTCGAAGAAGTTCTCATATCCCTTCCCACAGCAATGGTTTTCACATCCTGGTATTCTTCTTTAAAAAATTGGGCTATGGATATTCCAATCTTATGGGCTGTTGTATCGTTCAATTCCGATGGATATTTCCCGCGAATATCATAACTTTTAAAGATATTTCTCGATAGTTTGGATTCTGTATGTGTCTGGATAAGGCTTTCCGGCTCAACCCGCTCCAGGCATACATTGCATTTAGGGTAATTTACCCGCTGCCTTCCCTTGCAGACAGAATCGTTAATGGTGTAGGACTCACCAGGACAACGATATTGTCTCGCTTGCCCTTTTTCTCTTATAAATTCTTGTTTCATACCCGATTACTTCCTCAAAAACCTGTTACCGCGTAAGCAACTGTTTGCCAGCATCAAATGCCTTTTGTAATAAGTCGTGTTTCATGGATACCGCGCCTCTTTCTTCCAGTCCGCAACACAACAGATCTCCTGTGTATTTTGTATCTAACACATGAAAAAATGCCTTTATTGTTTTTACCGCTCCGGTAAATAATTCCTCGCTGGTGCTTCGCGCTGCGGTTGCAATCAAAAACCCGTTTGCAGTTCTTGCACCTTCCCTGACCGGAAGATGTAAAATGTATTTTCTTGCCCAAAAGGCCTGGCATCGGTCAATAAGGGCCTTCATCTGGGCGCTTACCCCCATAAAATAGATTGGAGAAGCGACGATAATGCCCTCGGTATTAACAAGGCGGGAATAAACTTGTTGCATATCGTCAAGGATAACGCATTCACCTTTTTCAAAACAACCGCCACAGGAATTACACGGAGCAATCTGCAAGTCGCGGATTACAATCTTTTCTACTTCGGCTCCACTTGCCATGGCGCCATGTATTGCGTAATTGAGCAATGCATCAGAGTTTCCACCGGCACGCGGACTTCCAAAAATGGCAACTACCTTTCTCATGCATCTTTTCCACCGGAAATTAACTCGTCCCTGAAATATGCCAGCGTCTTGCGTAGCCCTTCCTCCCGCGGCACCTTTGGTTCCCAGCGTAAAACCTCTCTTGCCTTGGAAATGTCTGGTTGCCGGATCTTGGGATCGTCAACCGGGAGAGGTTTAAATATAATCTTGCTTTTGCTTTTGGTCAGGGTAAGTATCTCTTGTGCTAACTGATTGATGGTTATCTCTTCCGGATTTCCTATGTTTACCGGATCGTGCTCCTGGGAAAGAAGCAACTGATAAATGCCTTCTATGAGATCAGAGATATAGCAAAAACTTCTCGTCTGCAAACCATTTCCAAATATAGTAATGTCCTCACCCCTCAATGCCTGACACATAAAGTTTGGTAAAGCACGGCCATCCTTCACCCGCATCCTCGGACCGTAAGTATTGAATATTCTCACAATTCTGGTATCGATGCCATGAAACCGGTGATACGCCATGGTCATTGCTTCTGCAAATCGTTTTGCTTCATCATAAACGCCCCTGGGCCCTACGGGATTTACATGCCCCCAATAATCTTCCGGTTGCGGATGGATTTGCGGATCGCCATAGACCTCAGAAGTAGAAGCCAAAAGGAATCTTGCCTTCTTTACCTTGGCAAGGCCCAGGCTATGTAAGGTACCAAGTGAACCAACTTTTAATGTCTGTATGGGAAATTCCAGATAGTCAAACGGACTGGCTGGTGAAGCAAAATGCAATACATTGTCCACGTGTCCGTCTGTATAAATGTAATCACTTACGTTGTGTTTTATAAAACGGAATTGGCAACTCTCCATTAAGTGGACGATATTATCCATTTTTCCTGTCAACAGGTTATCGATGCATAGTACTTCATGTCCCTTTTCTATTAAATAATCGCACAGATGTGAACCAATAAAACCCGCACCGCCCGTAATTATTGTTCTCATAGAGGAATGTCGTTTCCGAATATGGTAAATATCAGTACTTTAGAGGATCAAATTGAATTTTACAACATTTTCTTTAAAATGCAATGCAATTTTAACTCCTGTAAATTGAGACCCTTATTCTCATTGGTTAGGTATCCTTTTGTAAAAAGATTTGATTGATGTTATACTATTTTATTTAAACATACTCGACAAGAACTAAAAGATAAAGAATATGGATGAGCATTTGATTGAGCAATACCGGTACTTTCTCAAAGATAGCATCCGGAAAGAAATCGATTTTTCACAGACAGATCAAAACAAGAGCGTTGATGTGCCTCCCCTTGAAAAGCCTTATCGGGCTGATGCCCTGCGCATCGACCTGGTGAAACCCGGCACGTGGAAGGACATTGCCGGGCTCGATCTTGTTGCCGCAATCGGGCACCGGGAGAGCCGGCGGGCATACACACAAGAGGCCCTTACCTTAGAAGAGATTTCTTTTTTGCTCTGGGCAACCCAGGGTGTGCGGGGAGAGGTTGTGGGCAGTCATGCATATCGCACCGTACCCTCAGCAGGATGCCGGCATGCCTTTGAGACGTACCTGGTGATACTCAACGGGAAAGGACTGGGTCAGGGCGTCTACCGGTATCTTCCGCTTACGCACCAATTGCTTTTTGAATTTTCAGAAGATCGCCTTGCAAGAAAGCTGGTCGATGTCGTTTTCCGGCAACCCTATCCTGGGAACGCAGCAGTGACGTTCATCTGGACGGCTATTCCTTACCGGATGGAATGGCGCTACCACCTGGCAGCCCATAAGGTGATTGCTCTCGACGCGGGGCATGTATGCCAGAATCTTTATCTGGCATGCGAGGCGATTGGCGCAGGAACATGCGCCATTGCCGCTTATGATCAGGAAGCCCTGGACCGGTTGCTCCGGATTGATGGGAAAGATGAGTTCGCCATCTATCTGTCGCCGGTGGGCAAGGTGCGGGATTCAAGTTAGTCCCCCTTACCAAAGGGAGAAAGAGGGGGTTGTGCTTTTCTTCAAATGAGAATTATTTACAACCCCCTTTGTCCCCCTTTTTTAAGGGGGATTTTTGCACATAAGACTATCGAGTGATCTGCTTAAATAAAATAAAAATTCCTTACGGTTGTTTTTTCAAGGACAGGGAAATCCTCTTCCTCTTCAGATCCACATCCAGCACCGTGACGGTCACTTTCTCATGCACCTTTACCACATCGCCGGGATTTTTTACAAAGCGATCGGCGAGCTGACTGATGTGTACCAGTCCGTCCTGGTGAACCCCGATATCGACAAAGGCGCCAAAAGCGGTTATGTTCGTTACTACGCCGGGGAGTTTCATGCCTGGCGTAACATCCTCAATTTTTTCGATCCCTTTGGTAAAACTAAACGCCTCAAACTTCTCGCGTGGATCACGGCCTGGTTTCGCTAATTCCTTCACAATATCATTGAGCGTCGGCAGTCCCACCGAATCCTTTACATATTTTGTGAGGTCTATCCTTCCCCGAAGGCGCTCGTCCTGCATGAAATCAAGCACTGAACATCTCATGTCGTTTGCCATGGCATCCACAAGGTGATAGCTTTCCGGATGCACAGCGCTCCTGTCGAGCAGGTTTTCACCATCCCTGATGCGCAGAAAGCCTGCCGCTTGTTCAAAGGCCTTTGGTCCCAGTTTGCTTACCTTTTTCAATTCCGCCCTGGATCGGAAAGGACCGTGTTCGTCACGATATTCAACGATGTTTTTGGCAATCTGGGGACCCAAGCCAGACACGTACATGAGCAATTGCCTGCTGGCCGTGTTGACCTCAACACCAACAAGATTCACGCAACTCATAACAACGTCATCCAGACATCGCTTCAGAACTCCCTGGTCCACGTCATGCTGGTATTGTCCTACACCAATGGATTTAGGGTCGATCTTCACCAACTCTGCAAGGGGATCCATAAGCCGTCTGCCAATGGACACCGCCCCACGCACCGTTACATCCTGGTCGGGGAATTCTTCGCGGGCCACATCTGATGCGGAATAAATTGATGCGCCACTTTCATTTACCATGACGACAGAAATCTTTTCGGGCAGGCCAAGCTTTCGTACAAATGCCTCCGTTTCCCTGCCAGCAGTGCCGTTTCCGATTGCAATGGTCTCTATTTGAAATTTTTCACAGAGGCCGACAATCTTCGCCTCTGCTTCCGAGGAGTTTTTCTCAGACTGATGCGGATATATCATATCGGTATGGAGCAGTTTGCCCTGTTTATCCAAACAGACCACTTTACATCCTGTGCGAAAACCCGGATCGATAGCCAGGACGTTTTTTTGCCCCAGGGGTGGCGCAAGCAAAAGTTGCCTGAGATTTTCTGCAAAGACCCTGATTGCTTCTTCATCCGCTCTTTTTCTTGTTTCGAGGCGGATCTCCGTTTCCATGGATATGGACAGGAGCCGTTTGTAGCTGTCGTGAGTTGCCATCCTGACTTGCAGGGAAGATGCTCCGCCGCCTTTTACAAAAAACGATTCAAGGAGGGCAAGGGCTTCTTCTTCAGGTGGAGTAATGCGCAAGCTCAGAAACCCCTCCTTTTCTCCCCGCCTCATCGCTAAAATTCGATGGGACGGGGCGGTTGATACCGGCTCTTCCCACTCAAAATAATCCTTATACTTCAGTCCGTCCTCTTCCTTACCTGAAATTACTTTTGTCCTGAAGACCCCTTTTGCAAGAAATAGTTCGCGAATTCTTGTCCTGGCATTGAGGTCTTCATTGATCCACTCGGCAATAATATCGCGGGCACCTCCAAGTGCATCTTCAGCGGAATCTACACCTTTCTCTGCATTCACAAATGCCCCGGCCTCAGCATGAGGATCGTTTGTATCCTGGTTGAATATGAGCCTGGCCAAAGGCTCTAGCCCCTTTTCTCTGGCAATAGTTGCCCGGGTGCGGCGCTTGGGGCGATATGGCAGATAGATATCCTCCAGAACTGCCATTGTCTCAGCAGCAAGGACATTTCCCCTGAGTTCATCGGTAAGTTGTCCCCGTTCTTCCAGAGATTTAAGAATCGTTTCGCGCCGTTTATCCAATTCCCTAAGCTGATCAAGCCGGTCACGAATGGTAGTAACAGCAATTTCATCCAAAGAACCGGTAGCCTCCTTTCTGTACCGGGCAATGAAGGGAACGGTAGCGCCTTCCTCAAGAAGAGCAGCAGTTGCCAGCACGTACTTTGCCGTCAAACGAAGTTCTTCAGCAATCTTTGCAATATGGGTATTATTCATGTACATCCTCTTCTACTCAACAAGTATTTTTACAATTTCCTAACGCAGCATAGCTGCAACCGAAAAGATTTTAGCTGCAAAAATACCAGGAGCGCAAGGGAAAATTCACAAAAAAATTTTTACAAGATAATGCTTTGTGGCCAATACTTTTGACATGGGAAATGGGAAAAAACCCTGGATGAATGTACAGAAAAATAGCTGATAAACCGGAGATAGAGCCTCCAGCCCCCACTCGTCGCCAGATACAATAGACAACGACTAATATATCCTTTTAAACTATACGCCTTTCTCGTAGTTGGCGACCCCAATGGCGCTGCTCTACCGCAGAGAAAAGGTAACCTATCATGCCTTATAGTATTACTGTGTAAAAACATCTTTTTTTTGTAAGTTTTTT
>JAJTXE010000002.1:2052239-2079792 GCA_021463795.1 Candidatus Brocadia sp.
CAGAATTGCGCCAGATTGAATTTTGCATTCAGGACGGTGGGGGAGTTTATCGGGCCAAAGAGCCATTTGTGCCCGATCGAGGTGGGCAGGTTATCCACGCCGCCCGTTGAAAGGTTATGACAGGAATTGCATGTGATCCATCCGGATTTGGACAACCGTGGTTCAAAGAACAATTTCTTCCCTAATTCTATCTTTGCGGTATCATAGTCAAAGCTGATGGGAATTGGCTGAATAGGCTCCTTTGAACGTTCAGAGATAGCGCCATCCTGCATCCTTCCGCCTCTCCCATATCCTATATGCTGGGGCGGTTCATCTGCGGTAGCAACTATACTCATCATACTGATGATCACGACAAGAGCCAGCGCACAGCTGATCAGGGTAAATTTAATTTTCTTCATGTGTTCTCCTTAATTGATTGTATGGGAATCTTCATCGTGTTTGTGCGGCTCACTTGGCGGCACGGATGTCGTCGTTAGCACTTAGTCGAACGACAAACTTTATTTGTCTGTGCTTAGATTGCAAAAAGGTGATTCTTGAGAACAATAAAATCTATTGCGTCAAAATTGTCAAGGGTATTTATTTCCTGGACTATTGTGTCCGTAAGCAACATGCCGGAACTTGTACCTGACGCTGGAGAAGCGTTCTGACCCGGAGATGCCTTTTCAGAGGCTCTTCTTTTCACCTGCGAAGCCAGGAAAGGCAATATGGGGCACGACCTTGCCTTCCCACTTCATACTGGAACAGAAGACATTCATGGCCAGGATAAATAGTGCGCCGGAGCTACCGGAGTTATCCTGGCCATAAAGGGACCTATGGTCTTTGGCATGCTTGCAAATAATGTCTGACCTTTTGCCGGTGCAGATGACGTCAACAAACCCCACATGAATCAGATGCTCCTGCAGCCCTTCTTCAATTACAACTTCCGCAGTGGCCGGCATCTCACGAGCGTCCCGATTATTACTGTAAACTGGGAGGCAGACGATGGAGAACAGTGGGTTGGTCCCATGGGTGTGGGGGGGTAGAAAAGATATTCAAAATTGACAAACGAACGATGAATGCGCAGGCACCGTTCTGCCGCTCCATAGCAAACCCATCCATTAGACCTGATGTGCGGGCGCTGCGCGTCCAGTTCCAGTTGCCGTTTCCGAAGAAAAGGAAATAGGGTGAGGGTATTTTTGTATAGATGTAGAGCAATTTTGCCGTTAAAATGCTCGCCATGTTTACACAATTATTGCCTTTACCTACTGCGGTGGTGAATGGTATTATTGGAGGACTCCCAGCCAGACAGAGATTGATCTTATTTTGATGCGAGGGAAAAAGGTCGTAGGCTTTGAGGTGAAGGCTGCGACTGTTTGGAAGAAAGAATGCTCAAGCGTATGCAATCAGCAATTTCAGGGATAGTGCCATGACGATAATAAAACCGCGAGCCAATTACCCTTGGCCTGAAGCAAACGCTAAGGTTTGGGTTGCTTCGCTTTGCCCGCCTTCGAAGTGGGACTGGTGCAGAATATCCGTGCCGAAGATTTGTGCGGGTTGCTGTGTTTTCATGCCGATTTTCCTTAGGCCAAGGCGCACCTGCTGTACCTGGGCAACTACCGGTGGCACGATTGCAGTGTTGAGGTGTTGCCATTTGCCGATGGTGTGACCAGACTCGATCTCTGGTTATGATTGCGCTCGTTAGATTAGACAGCATACCTAGAGTAAACGCATAAAGGAAGTTGTCATTACGAGGGTGCTAGCCCGAAGCAATCTCTCTATGACTGTCATTCCGAGCAAAGTGAGGAATCTCATGGGTTTGCCTCGCTTGGGCTCACAACTTCGGCTTCGCTGTCGCTCGCAATGACCAGCACATGTCAATGTATGTAATGCGTTTACTACAAACCAATTGACCAGGATTAGGGAGGAAAAAATGAATAAACAAAACACTCTTTGCATGATAGTCATTGTATGTTTATTATCTCTTATTTGTATGACGTCCTTTGCCGAAGATGCAAAGGATGTCAAAGCCGAGAATGAACAGGATAGCAAGTGGTAATTTATCGTGGTTCCTTATCTATGGATGACGGGAATTGATGGAGACGTAACCGTAAAGGGTCGTGAAGCAGATGTGGACGTAAGCTTTGATGAAATTCTGGATGACCTGGATATTGCTTTATTGAGTAATTTCATAGCAAAAAAAGGAAGATGGGAATTTTTTGTTCAACCGAATTATATGAAACTATCGTCAGAAGGGGATGTTGATAGAAGTGCCCTTACAATAGATGCGGATGTTGATACGGAGATGTTGATTCTCGAATTTGGGGCGTTTTATAAACTGGGAACCTGGGGTGACAGATTCCCTGTATCACTTGACATACTGGGGGGAGGAAGATACTGGCATTTTGATAATGAAATTGACCTGGATATAGATATCAGCTTGCCGAGCATAGATAAAGATATACAAAGAGACAAGGATGTGGATGCAGAAAAAGATTTAATCGACCCATTTATTGGACTTCGTGTTAGTACGGCTGTAACGAAAAGGGTGCGATTTGATGTAAGGGGCGATATTGGCGGTTTCGATATTTCGGATGATACATCCGATCTCTCATGGCAGGCTATAGGACTTTTTGAGTACGACCTTTCGAAAAGGATTATACTGGGCGCAGGCTACCGCGCACTG
Source organism: Candidatus Brocadia sp. (assembly GCA_021463795.1). GTDB lineage: Bacteria > Planctomycetota > Brocadiia > Brocadiales > Brocadiaceae > Brocadia. The sequence goes on from JAJTXE010000002.1 coordinate 2,054,902, forward strand.
GATATACGATACGAAACGGGAAGCGGAAATGATGAGAATGGAATAAATGCCACGATCCACGGGCCTGTTTTAGGAGTAGGAATCCGTTTTTGATGCTTGCCAGAAATCCTGATTTGTGTGTTTTGCATTGGGCAAATAAGCAAAACTGCCCTGAAACATTTTGTGAACACCCGCGGGAAACTTATGAAAATTCTTAGAACTATTTTAGGCATTCCGTGCCTTGCCTTCATTTTATCGGGTACTTTTTCTTTGTCGTTACATTTAGATGCTACAGAATCAACCTTGCCGAATGACGGCGAAATCCCTGGTACGGTTGTCGTTGGTAAAAATCCAGTCCGGATACTCTTTGATGGAACGAATATTTGGGTTACCAATGTCGGTAGTGAAACGGTAACAAAGTTGCGGGCAAGTGATGGGGTAACCCTGGGTACTTTTAAGGTAAGTTCGGGCCCAATAGATATGGCTTTTGATGGTACAAATATCTGGATTACAAATGGCGGCAGTGGCAAAATAACAAAATTACGTGCCAGCGATGGTGCTATTTTAGGTGCATTTGATACAGGCACAGGCCCTGTAACAATCACGTTTGACGGCGACTATATCTGGGTGGCTAATTATTTAAGTAATACGGTGATGAAGATGAAGGATAATGATCCTCATCTCATGCTAAAAAGAAACGAATAAACGAAGAAAACCGTCTGTGCTCACATACTGAGAATACCGTTCAGCTTTCGTATGGACTGCAAGCCAGCGGCTAGAAATACGTATGTGTTGTTTTCATGAGTGACTCGGCGATGAGTTTGCTCTGCAAGACTGACGGCTTTGAGCTTGGCGTTGGTCTAGCCATCATAGTTGTGGAGGCTGGCGCATCCGGAGCAATGACAACCATAACCGGACTTTCACAGACCTATGCGTTTTTCGTCAATCAGAAGGGATTGATGGCAGGTCTTGGCCTGCAGGGCACAAAAGTCACGAAAACAGAGAAGTAATGTTTCGTACAGATATGTTAATGTATGGGAATTTCAAGGTAAAATTGTAGCGCTGGGGTTTATCCCCAGCAATTGGCCGACCACAAGGGATCGGCGCTACGTCTCACAAGATGCATCCAAAGAAAGAAGTTGTTGGGTTTTTGTCTTCTAAAACATAACCGAATCTAATGTATAGGAATTTCAAACTTTTCTAATTCCTCTCTATCGGTAGGACAAGCGTCCCCGCTTGTCATTGTGATGTCAACCGGGGACGGTTGACCTACCTTATGGGGTAAAGGGATGTGTAGATCGGTCGTAACACACCCCCGGCCCAGGTAGGGCGGCCAGTCTGGTCGCTCTACAATGAGGGGAGCTTAAAGTCGCTGCCGAAGGCAGCCTTATTAAAGGAAAGGAGCAGGAAATGGAAACAACCATAAGGTTTTGGGAAAGATTGATAGTTCGTATGGCTATAGCGCTGATGGTGGGAGGGGTGTTAGGTACGGCGGGCGCCCAGGAGGCTGCCGATAAAATCGATCGCACGGTTCTGCCAATCCAGACGCCGAAGAGACCGGTTTACAAAGAGCTCGACGTACGCAATGTCAAAACTCCGCCTCACTTTGAAGTCAAAGCCCCGCCCGGCGCTCCAAACGTGGTGATTGTATTGATCGACGACCTTGGCTTTGGCGCAACAAGCGCCTTTGGAGGCCCGATTCGCACACCGACACTCGATGGCCTCGCGCAGAACGGATTGCGTTACAACAACTTCCATACCACCGCCCTCTGTTCGCCGACCCGGGCTGCGCTCAAGTCAGGGAGAAATCACCACACCGTTAACATGGGTTTTATAACCGAAATGGCAACGGGATTCCCTGGTAACACCGGTCAGATACCCAATGCGACAGCTCCGCTGGCGGAAATGCTGCGCCTGAATGGTTACAGCACGGCGGCATTTGGCAAATGGCATGAAACGGCCGTATGGGAAGCCAGCGTCTCCGGCCCCTTTGACCGCTGGCCGACGCATCAGGGCTTCGACAAGTTCTACGGCTTCATCGGCGGAGAGTCGAACCAGTGGGCGCCATACCTGTATGACGGCGTCACCCAGGTCGAACTGCCGGGCGATCCAAAATACCACTTCATGACCGATATGACCGACAAGGCCGTGGCCTGGATTCAATACCAAAAGGCCCTGACGCCCGGCAAGCCATTCTTTGTCTATTTCGCGCCTGGCGCCGCCCATGCGCCGCACCACGTGCCCAAAGAATGGATTGAACGCTGGAAAGGCAAATTTGACCTGGGATGGGACAAACTGCGCGAGGAAACACTGTCACGACAGATCAAGATGGGCGTGGTGCCGGCGGGAACGAGGCTCGCGCCAAAGCCCCAGGCAATCAAGGACTGGGACAAGCTCTCCACTGACGAGAAGCGCCTGTTCACCCACCAGGCCGAAGTTTTTGCAGCCTATCTCGATTACACCGATCACGAAATCGGACGGATGCTTAAGGCAATTGAGGCAACCGGGCAAATCGACAACACCCTTATTTTCTATATCGCCGGCGACAATGGCACGAGCGGTGAAGGCGGCGCGAACGGCATGTTTAATGAGTACACCTATTTTAACGGTGTTCGTGAGGAGGTGCCCGACTTGCTAAAGGTTCTTGATAAATGGGGATCGTCCGAGACCTATCCTCATATGGCTGCGGGCTGGTCAGTAGCGTTCGATGCGCCGTTTGGCTGGATGAAACAGATTGCTTCGGACTTTGGTGGTACCCGCAATGGAATGGTAGTTCACTGGCCCAAAGGCATCAAGGCGAATAACGGGATACGCACCCAATTCAGCCATGTGGTTGACGTGGCGCCAACTATTCTCGAAACAGCAGGCTTGCCGGAACCGAAAGTGGTCAACGGCACACCGCAGATTCCGATGGAGGGCGTGAGCATGGTCTATACCTTTGACAATGACAAGGCCAGGGATCGCCACATTACACAATATTTCGAGATCGCCGGCAATCGCGCCATCTACCACGACGGCTGGCTGGCGCGCACAATTCACCGGGCACCGTGGGAACAGAAGGTGCGCAATCCTCTGCAAAACGACGTCTGGGAGCTGTACGACATCCGTGCAGACTTCAGCCTGGCCAATGATCTCTCCGCGAAAAACCCAAAAAAGCTTGCGGAGATGCAACAACTCTTCGTGAAGGAAGCTGAGAAATACCATGTCCTGCCCATTGACGACCGGCTATTCGAGCGCGCCCTTGCCGAAAAGGTTGGCAGACCTGACTTGATGGCCGGGCGCACGTCACTGATACTTGCCGAGGGCATGACCGGTATGATGGAGAACGTCTTCATCAACGTCAAGAACAAGTCGAAGACGATTACAGCCGAGGTCGAGATCTCGTCGGGCGATGCTCATGGGACAATCATCGCTCAGGGTGGACGCTTCGGAGGCTGGTCACTATACATGAAAGACGGCAAACCGGCTTACGACTACAACTTTCTTGGGTTGTCGCATTCCACGATAGCCGCTGCTCAATCGCTCCCACCAGGCAAGGCGACCATCAGATTCGACTTCGCTTATGACGGGAGTGGCTTGGGAAAAGGCGGCACGGGTACGATCTTTGTGAACGGCCAGAAGGTGGCGGAGGGGAGGATCGAAAGAACGCAACCTATGATCTTCTCTGCAGACGAGACTGCTGACGTGGGTATCGATCTCGGAACCCCGGTCGTTGAAAGCGTGGGAGCCGGGCACAAGTCGCGGTTCACCGGCAGGGTCCCGAAACTAACGATTGAGGTTCGCGACGTGAGCGCAAAGGCCGAAGCCGCGGTGCAAGATGCCCAGAAGGAAGTTAAGCGCACGACCGAATGACCCGGAGTGTGGCAGTAAAGGTGGATAATGATTTAACGCGAAGGAATTTCAAACTTTTTGTTGTTGCCTTAACACACCCCTACCCCTCTCAAGAGGGGAATTTGAAAAGTCCCCTCTTGGGAGGGGATTCAGGGGTGGGTATTAATCTTGTTCTATAAAAGTCGCCGAAGCCCTAATTTAACGGACGGATACTGATTCGTTCTTACGTTTATGGCGAGACCGTCTGGAAAATATCGACGCCCTAATGATTGTGCCGGGCATGGGAAATTTTAACGCCGCTCATCTGCTGCGGAACGTCCTGAGTCAATTTGCATGATGAATCCAACTCGCTATTCCTCGGTGGAACTTCTTGTGGCGCTCTGCTTGCTGTTCGTGACCGCTCCGTTTGTGGAAGACTTGCCGCATGGCAGCCTTGTTGAGGCTATACTGATGACGGTGGTCATGATGTCAGCGGTGCTTGCGGTCGGCGGTCGGCGCACGCCTTTAATTGTCGCACTTATATTGCTTGTACCCGCGCTGGTAGGAAAGTGGATCACTCACCTCCATCCCGGTCTTCTGCATCCAGCATTTTATCTCGTTGCATTTGTCATCTTTTCTGGCTTCGTGGTTGCGCGACTGCTGAGCTTCATTGTGCATGCACGGCAGGTGGACGCTAAGGTCCTCTGCGCCGGTGTTGCGGGCTTCCTGCTGTTAGGAATAGCCTGGGTGCCAGCTTACCTTGCTGTTGCCCGCGCAACTCCCAACGCTTTTACTCTGCCAGTTGCTCCAGGTGGTGCACCCGCCGTGCTGGATGGTTCCAGCGCCTTCTACTTCAGCTTTATTACCCTTTGCACCGTTGGCTATGGAGACATTGCGCCGGTCTCAAAGGTGGCCCGGATGCTTGCAGTGACGGAAGCAATCACCGGTCTTTTATACATAGCAGTGCTGATCTCACGCCTGGTGAGTATCTACTCCAACACCCAATCTTCTTCAGGTAGCGGTTTGCAGATTCATAATCAGAAGCCAGAGGAGCCAAACGCCGGTGGACAACCATAAGATGAATATTTTCTTTGTAATGACAAAAGGCATGAGTATATTATAGCGTTACCGTGTAAAATCATAACTATGCAGCGAAACTGACAAAGAATATTTTTTCAGAATGGTTAAGAGCCAACGAGGGAAGCAGGCAGACGGAAAACTCCCGAACGAACGACATGATTCCAGAGAAACAAAACACACCACCAGATTCAGCCCCGTAGGGGTGAAATAGTGCGAAAATACTGGTATCATGCCACCCCTGCGGGGTTAACCATAATTGCAAAACGACATGCTATAATAATGACATCCCTTCGGGATTCTATAAGTTCATTCATAGCGCAGCAAAGCCGCACTCAATTCTTTGTTGTGAAAGCGGGAGATTGCTTCGGAAAAGACCCTCGCAATGACACAGGCTATGCTTTGATGACATATGGTGCATTGTCATTGTGAGCGAAGCGAAGCAAAGCAATCTTTCTCTTGTAAACAATCTGTACCTCCTGATAAGGGAGAAAAAGGGTTGTGAAAAAACTTACAAAAAGAAGAAGGTTTTACACGGTAATACTATAGTGGCGTAGGCAAAAATATACTGATCATCATAGTTACATAAATCTTGCTTTTTCCGGAAGTTTTTTTACAACCCTCTTTACTAAGGGGGCGTTTGAATAATTATCACGTGACAAATAATGGAGTACCTTTCTCTTTTTTTTCTATGTTTAGAGTTTTGATTCTCTGTATATTTTTACTGATATGCATTGGCTGCCATAAGGCAAAGGATCTCGCTTCCTCTCAGATGGCAACAAACGCACACTACGTTGGCAAAGAAACCTGCAGGCCGTGTCATGAAGATGTCTATGCACAGTACACAGGTTCTGATCACGACCTTGCAATGGATTTCGCTACCGATGCAACGGTGCTCGGTAATTTCAACAATACTTCGTTCAATCACCTGGGTGTGATATCGAAGTTTTATAAAAGAGATGGTACGTTTTTCATTTTCACCGAAGGTGTTAATGGGAAATTCCAGGAATTCGCCATAAAATACACCTTTGGAGTGAGGCCGTTGCAGCAGTATCTGGTTGAATTTCCTGATGGTCGTGTGCAAACCTTGCCTCTGTGCTGGGATACAAGACCAAAAGAACAGGGCGGCCAACGCTGGTTTCACATCTATGACAAAGAACGCATTGCACCCGATGACATGCTCTACTGGACACGAATCTCTCAGAACTGGAACTATATGTGCGCTGAGTGTCATTCAACCAACCTGAAAAAAAACTATGATACGACTATAGACCAGTACAACACTACGTGGTCGGAGATCGATGTGTCGTGTGAGGCATGTCACGGTCCTGGCTCATTACACGTTGAATGGGCCAAAGCGGATGCAAACGGAGAGGATACACAACGCTATACCGGCATGGGCTTGTTGATTCGTTTGAAGGACGAAAATGACGAAGAGGTAACCTGGGTATTCGATAAAAAGGTAGCTACGTACAAACCAGGTAATCCCCAACGCAAACAAAAGCAGGTTGAGATGTGCTCACGCTGTCACAGCCGCCGGGGAGTCATCAGCGAGGAATATATACACGGTAAACCGTTGCTTGACACCCATTATCCGCAGGTATTGGAGGAGAACCTCTACTTTCCGGACGGACAGATTCGTGACGAGGTCTATGAGTACGGCTCATTCTTGCAGAGCAAGATGTTTCGGTCAGGCATTGTCTGCACAGACTGTCATGATCCGCACACCACTCGCCGCCGGAAGGAAGGCAATGAATTGTGCTACTCGTGCCATCAAACTGAGAAATATGGCTCCCGCGAGCACCATTTCCACAAGACTGATTCACCGGGTTCACAGTGTATCGAATGTCACATGACGGCCCGTACCTATATGGTTGTTGATCTGCGCCGGGACCACAGCTTCCGTGTTCCGCGACCCGACTTATCGAAGAAGTTGGGTGTGCCGAATGGATGCAATAATTGCCATGCAGACAAGTCACCGGCATGGGCCGCAAAACATTTCAGAAAGTGGTACGGTCAGCCGAAGTCAGGAAGGCATTATGGCGAGATATTCCATGCCGCCAGCCACGGTATCCCCGGGACCGATGCCGATCTCATTCGTTTGGCTGAAGACAGTCAACAATCGCCTGTGGTGCGCGCCACAGCGGTTTTATTGCTGCGCAACTACCCCCGCGAATCCACAATACGGAGTCTCAGAAAAATGCTGCAAGACGCCAATCCACTCATTCGTACTGAGGCAGTCACCGCGTTAGATCTCTTGCCGCCAAATGATCGGGCACCAATCCTGCTTACGGTGTTACAGGATCCGGTACGTCTGGTGCGTACGCTTGCTGCCCGCTCCTTAGCGGCAGTATCGCCTGAATCTCTGCCAAAAGACGCATTGCAACAAAGAGATGCCACTATCAGAGAATACGAAGAAACTCAAATGCTTAATGCCGATTACCCGGCGTCGCACATAAACCTGGGTAATCTCTACCTGGAGCGTGGTGAGTTTGATCGCGCCGCAACCTCGTATAAAAAAACGATTGAAATTGAGCCGGCCTTTATCCCCGGTTATATCAACCTCGCAGATGTGTATCGCCTGCAGAATGAAGATGAGAAAAGAAGGAAAGTATTGCTCCAGGCGCTTACTATCGCACCAGATTCTGCTCCTGCCCATCACACGCTGGGACTGTTGATGATTCGCACCGGCGAGCAGAAGAATGCCTTGAACCATTTGCGTAAAGCTGCAATGCTTGCCCCGGAGCATGCGCGATATAGCTATGTGTACGGGGTTGCGCTGAACTCGCTTGAAATGTCAGGCCAGGCAGTGTCGGTACTTAAAAGGGCATCAAATCACAATCCTTATGATTGTGATTTGATGGTTACTCTGGCTACAATTTACCGGGACAGAGACGAATTTGAAAAGGCGGTAAGGTATGCAGCCAGATTGACCAAGAATTATCCAGATAATAAAACTTATCAGCAATTGGAGGAGCAAGTGAGGGCCTTAGCAGCCAGGCAAGGGGATTGAATTAGACATTTGGCTACTTTCCCCCCCCTGTTTCCCCCCCGTAAACTTGGGGATTATGGGGGATAATTGAAATTCCTAAACATTAAATTAGGCTGCCTGTGGCAGTTACTTTAAATCTCCCCTCCTTGGTAGGACAAGTGTCCCCGCTTGTCATTATGATGTCAACCAGGACGGTTGGCCTACCATAGGGGCCGGGGGTGTGTTACGACCGATTTACACACCCCTTAATGCCCTCTTTTTATAAGGGAATTACCATCGCCAGAAAAGGATTCTTCGCAATGACCAGGATATGTCAACTTATTTAAAACGTTTACTATAGTTAAGGATGGGGTAATTATGGCAAAAGAACACATACACGATGAAAAGGAACGGTTAAAGCATTATATTGAATTGGCAACGACCATTATCATTGCACTGGCAACAATAGCCTCGGCATGGTGCGCATATCAGGCTACACGATGGAGTGGGATTCAGATATTTCAGCTCAGTGCTGTGAATGTCCTTGGACGCAAGAGTTCGGAAGATACCATACTCGCAGGACAAACACGCATGATGGATGCAATACTCTTTCTTGAGTACCTCAAGGGCAAACTCCACAAAGATTCTCTTGCGGATTTTTTTTACAACCGTTTCAGACCGGAATTAAAGCGGACAATCGATGCATGGCTTGCCACACAGCCATTCCAGAATCCCCAGGCGCCGCCGCATCCTTTTGTTATGGAGGAATACCGCCTTGAGCCAGAACAGGAAGTAAAGCGACTGAACGAAGAATCTGCACAAAAGTTTGGAGATGCCAGACAGGCAAACCGGAATTCCGATAATTACATCATGCTCACGGTGCTCTTTGCATCTGTCATGTTTTTTGGTGGTGTCTCGACGCAATTTGAAAACAGCAGTTACAGAATGGTAATGTTAATCATAGGCGCATTAATGTTGAGTGTTGCCCTTGCGGTATTGGTAAGCTATCCTGTGGCAATAGGTTAGCTATTTTGCACTTTTCACCTCGCTGATTACTATCCCTTTCGCCCTTCGGCAGCTTTTGCCCCCCTATCATCCTCATAAACGGGAGGATTATGGGGGTGTTTGAAATTCCTAAACTTAAAATAATGAAATTTTCTTGAATAGCTTAAGATTGCTGGTAAAATTTAATTTTTATTGAACAGAAGAGTGCGTGAAGTACTGGCATACGAGCCCCAAAGGTTTTCATAATGATAAGGTTTGTCCTATGAAATTTTTGACTGAATATTTGACATTCCAAACGAAAAAGCGCCGGGAGTTTATCAACATTACGCGGGAGATAGAACGGGTACTACAGAAGAGTGGCATTAAAGAAGGCATGATTTTGGTATCTGCTATGCATATAACGTCAGGCATCTTCGTTAATGATGCAGAGCCAGGCCTCCATCGGGATATTGAAGAATGGTTGCTAAAACTCATTCCGGAAGGCCATGATTATTACCATCATAGAACTGGTGAGGTAAATGGTGATGCGCACCTCAGGAACCTTCTCCTTGGACATCAGGTAATCATTCCGGTCACCGAAGGAAAAACAGACCTCGGCCAATGGCAAAAGGTATTTTATGCCGAATTTGACGGTCAGCGGAGCAAGCGGGTTATTATAAAAGTCATGGGAGAATAAGAAAGTTGTTTCGAGAATTTCCGACAATCTGTTAAACATGAAAATTTGGCAATGATAACCATGAATACCTGTGCAATGCCTGGGAAAAAAATGAATGAAGAGGCACCGTGCATTCTTGCCTGTCCCTTGCGGCAGGATGCCCGTGATTATGTCCAGCTCATCGCCAGGGGACGTTTTAGCGAGGCCTTTCAATTAGTGAGGGAACGAAATCCTTTGCCGGCAGCATGCGGCCGTATCTGCACCCATCCGTGTGAAACAAAATGCCGAAGGAATAGCACGGATGCCCCGATCGCAATCGCATGGCTCAAGCGTTTCCTCGGCGACAATTTTTCTGAGGAACCCAGCAGAACGGTTGCTGAACGCTATCCTGAAAAAATCGCCATTATTGGCGCTGGCCCTGCCGGGCTCACCGCAGCGAATGATTTAGCCATCTTAGGATATTCCTGCACCATATTTGAATCAAATCCAACCCCCGGCGGTATGCTGCGAATGGGTGTTCCAACATATCGTCTCCCAAGGGTGTCCATTGACAATGATGTTGATATTATTAAAAAGCTCGGGGTAGAGATTCAGTATAATACCACGTTTGGAGTTGACGTTACCTTTGATAGTTTAAAGAAGGAAGGGTTTTCCGTGGTCTTTCTTGGTGTGGGTCTGTTAGAAAGCCGCACCTTGAATATTGAAGGGGTAGAACTCAATGGCGTTCTCAAGGGGGTGTCCTTTTTGAATGAGGTAAATACGAAGGGAAATGCCAGGATTGGAAAGAATGTGCTCGTCATAGGCGGAGGCGCTGTTGCTATGGACTGTGCACGGACGGCATTACGATTAAAGCCCGACAGGGTGTCCGTCGCATGTCTCGAATCCCGGAAGGAAATGCCAACCACCGATTTTGAAATAGAGGAGGCTATCCACGAAGGGACAGTTGTCTATAACTCAGTTGGTCCAAAACGTATCGTCGGAAAGGATGGAAAAGTAACGGGACTGGAAACTCTCAAGGTGAAATATGTCTTTGATGAACAAAAACGGTTTAATCCAGCCTTTCACGAAGGGTCGGAATCAATTATTGAGGCGGATACGATTATTCTCGCCATAGGACAGGCGTCAAATCTCTCTTTCCTGAGAGGACAGGAGGGTATACAGGTCACGCGTGGCGGTACGATTATTGCAAATCCAACTACTTTTAGCGCCTCTGTTCATGGTGTCTATGCAGGCGGCGATATCGTGCTTGGCCGGGGAACCATGACCGAAAGCATGGCCCAGGGGAAAAAGGCGGCAATTGCTATTCATAATGCCCTGAGAAATACATTCCTAAAAGACGAAAAATGGGCTGATAAACCAGCCGTCCCCGATGTGGCTGCATCCAAAATTGGTCTTATCAAAAAGGAACAAAAACAAGAGATGCCCACCATGTCTTTGGATAAGCGACTGAGTAACTTTGATGAGGTAGAGTTGGGGTTTTCCCTGAATGCTGCGGTAAGAGAGGCACAGCGGTGCATGAACTGCGGTGCAGGCGCACAGGTGGATGATAATCTTTGTGTTGGCTGCCTGACCTGCGTGAGGGTATGTCCTTTTGAAGTGCCAAAGATTGCAAAAGGCGATACGACGGCTTATATTGATGGAGATTGTCAATCCTGCGGTTTGTGTGTTGTGGAATGTCCGGCAAAGGCGATCAGTTTTAAGACCCCTTTGGAGGATTGTGGAAAGGATGCCCTTGAGGCGGTTTTCGAGGAAAAATTTGTCCAGGGGATAAAACCATTCATTATCAATTTTTATTGTCAATATAGTGCATATAAAGAGGACAAGGAAAACGCAACAGATAATTTGCTTTTTTTTCATGTCCGGCGGGTTGGTGTTCTGGGGTTGGGTAAGGTAGAGCCTTCATCCTATCTCAGAGCATTTGAGCTAGGTGCTCATGGGGTACTGGTAACAGCCTGCAAGGATGATACCTGCCATTTTTGTAAAGACCAGGAGTGGGTTGAAAAAAGGGTAAACTATACGGCACAGCTTCTGCGCGGTTTAGGAATGGATTCCAGGCGATTTCAGACCCACTTTGTTGCTTCGCAGAATGGCAAAGAAATCCTTGATATTGCTTTTCGCATGGTTGATGAACTGAGAAATTTATAATTAATGATGGACAGGACTGCTAAAGAGTGAAAGACAAGGACTCTTGACGCTGTCTTTGTTGCGGATAGTGTAATTCGGGGTAAACATTCGTAAGTCAAAAGCTTACAAGAGGGCATGAAAACCCGGCACCTGTCATTTCTGCCACGATTAAGGGATGAGGAATTTCCTTGCCCCTCGTGGAAATGGTAGCGCAAAGAGAAGTTTTCGTGCCAATTTCGTGAAAATTTGTGGTGGATTATTGTCATGATCGTAGCATCAACAAAACCGTTTTCTGAAATCAAACAGATGCTTTCCGGATTTAAAAAGATCTGCGTACTGGGATGCGGTTCGTGCGTAACGATATGCCATACCGGTGGCGAAAAACAGGTTACTGAGCTTGCCGCGCAACTGAGGCTTGCTGCAAAACTGGAAGGCACACAGCTTGAGGTTGTCGAAAATTCCACGCTCCGGCAGTGTGAATGGGAATTTATCCGGGATATTCATGACGTTGTCAAAGATTGCGACGCCGTTCTTTCCATTGCCTGTGGTGTAGGCGTTCAGTACATGGCCGAAAGATTTCGCAAGATCAGGATATTTCCTGGCTTAAATACCACCTTTATGGGCGGACCTGTTGAACAGGGCGTTTTTTTGGAACGGTGTGGGGGCTGCGGAAATTGTATCCTGGGGAGTACGGGTGGGCTGTGTCCGGTAAGCCGGTGTGCAAAGAGTTTGTTGAACGGGCCGTGTGGCGGTTCACAAAACGGGAAGTGCGAGGTCTCACAGGAAACCCCGTGTGTGTGGCATCAGATATACGATCAGTTGGACACCCAGCAGCTTTTAGCCACAATGGAAACGATTGTGCCTCCCAAGGACTGGACCACCGGCATGGAAAATCATCCACGCAAGATGGTTCTGGAACATTTGGTCGTAAAAAAATAATCTTGAGTTACCTGCAATTGAAGGCATAGATACTAATATTGTAAAACTTGTTATATAATGGAGAAGCTCAATCCTGTAAGGATGTCATGATTATCGCCAATCGATGGATTTTTACCTGTTAACCCCAAAGGGGCGACATTAGTTTTTGGGGTTGTGTATTTTATCTCCCCCCTTTTCCCCTTCTCAGGGGGATAAAGGGGGGAGGAAGAAGAAGCTGGTTGCGGCTTTGCTGCGTTATGAAATTATGGTTGAAAGCGGGTCTGACATAAAATCTGGTAGTAACTTGGAGAAGATCCTCAGGAGTGGTCAGTTTGCCGTGACGGCAGAACTGGGTCCTCCTCGCGGTGCCGATCGCGGGGTGATAGAAAAAAAGGCTGGTTTATTGAAAGGCTATGGAGATGCCTTTAATATTACCGATTGTCAGACTGCCGTGGTGCGTATGTCCAGCATCGCCGCTGGCCGTATCGTACTTGATGCAGGATTAGAGCCGATCATCCAGATGACCTGCCGCGACCGAAACCGCATTGCCATACAGAGCGACCTGCTGGGCGCTGCGGCGCTGGGTGCGAAGAACCTGTTGTGCCTGACGGGTGACCATCAGAAATTTGGAGATCACCCCATGGCAAAAGGTGTTTTTGACATCGATTCCATTCAACTGATCCACCTGGTAAAGATGCTCAGGGATGAAAGAAAATTTCAAGGCGGACAGGAACTGAAGGCGGTTGAACCCCGATTCTTCATTGGTGCAGCGGAGAATCCATTTGCCGATCCCTTTAAATTCCGTGCGATCAGACTTGCTAAGAAAATTGCTGCAGGAGCTGATTTTGTTCAGACACAGATCATCTATAATACAAAAAAATTCAAAGACTGGATGAAGATGGTCACTGACATGGGTCTCCATGAAAAGATATTCATTCTGGCTGGTGTGGCTCCGCTCAAGTCTGCCGGCATGGCTAAGCATATGAAGCATAACGTGCCTGGCATGGATGTGCCTGATGAAGTCATGAATCGCATGACAGCCGCCTCCGCAATCAAGAAAGGCAAGGAAGAGGGCGTCAAGATATGTCTTGAAGTCATAGAGCAGGTCAGGGAAGTGAAAGGTGTTGCTGGAGTGCATATCATGGCTGTGGAATGGGAAGAGGCCGTCCCAGAAATTGTCCAACAAGCCAGATTATACCCCAGGCCAAAACGGCAAAATTAAAGGCGATTCCATAAATAATCCCCAATTAGCTCAGCTTCAAGAAGGAATACAACAGGTTTTATTTAAATTTTGAGCGCACTTCTTTGAACGTCAATTCCGTTGATTTTGTTTTGACCTTACCCTCTTTGTATTTCCGATAGCGGCATTCAGCTTCCTCTATCCGTTCTCTTCTGTTTCCCTATCCTCTTCTTCATCTAAACTACAGATAAGGTATTCTGCTAATTGTGCTCGTTCGCGGGAAGGAAGACGGAGTGCTTCCTCTTTAATTTTTTTATTTTCAATGACATATAGATACCTCCAATATAGTTGATTGCAACACGTACACCAGCAGGGGAGCCTCCGATTGATCCTACGATTTTGTTTAAGTTTTATAATCGTATGGAGACGAGCAGGGTAGCCATAAAGTTGTTTGAGAAATTGACGGTACAGTTTGGGGATGAGATCATTTCCAGCCCACACAATACCGATGCCCGGTATGTGAAGAAGAGGAGGCAGTCCACTTGTGGGCAAAAAAGATTTCTGACGGAGACCTGCGATACCGCCAATAAAACGCAGTTTCTTACCGACACCGAGGTAACACCGGCAACAACCCCTGATGCAAAAGAGCTTCCCGGTATTCAGGAACGGTTGGAAGAGGCAGAGATGAAGCCGAAGGAGTACTATGCAGATGCGGGATTTGTGAATGGCCAGACCATAGGGGATTCACACACCAGAGGTGTCGTGCTGGAGGATCCGAGTGCGGGACATTCCCAATCGTTTAAAAAATTTCAAGCTGAGGACAGACCGCTCGGCGTGGCAGATTTTGAAATCATGATGGAAGGGGGACGGCCGGGAAGTAATCGTACGTACCTGTCCCGAACAACACCTTCCGACAGACCAAACACTCAGTGAAAGCACGGGAAAGATGCTGGTGTATTTTGATCCGGTCAGGGAGTGTCTCGGCATCATCAGTACATGGAGAATACGGATTACCGTAAGCAGTGTGCGATCCGTGCCGGCGTGGAGGCAACGGTGAGCGAAATGGTTCGCTCTCATGGTGTTAGAAAGTCATGGCATCGGACGGAGGGCAGAACACGATTACAGTTACTCTTTGCAGCCATCGCCTGCAATGTAAAGAGATTCATCCGGCATGGGCTTCTCCATGGATATGTGATATCAGGTGCAGTTAAAACAACGTTTGCCAACTTTTTTCCTTATAAAAGTAGCGTTTCGACGCATTCGTTCCACTTTTTGTGGGTGGAATGCCCTTTTCTCACGAAACATTGCCCTGTTTTAATTTTTCAAAGAGCAAAACTGCAAAAACCAACTATCCGCATAAATTGAGGGTATTCGATAGAGCCACATATTCATTCATCACAACAACTTCTCCGCAATCTGAATGGCGTTGAGGGCGGCGCCTTTTCGAATATTATCGCTTACAACCCACATATTGATTCCATGATCGATCGATTCGTCTTCGCGGATACGACCTACAAAGACTTCGTCTTTCCCGGCAGCCATGGTGGCTAATGGATACAATTGGTTGGCTGGGTCATCCATCAGCTTAACACCCGGCGCCGTTGAGAGAAGCTTCTTTACAGAGGCTGCAGTAATTTTTCTTTCTGTTTCTATATTGATACACTCGCTATGACTGCGAATAACAGGTACGCGCACAGTAGTCGCAGTAACCCGAATGCCATTATCCCCCATGATCTTTTTGGTCTCATTTACCATCTTCATCTCTTCCGATGTATACCCGTTAGGCATAAACGCATTGCTCTGGGGAATCTGAGGCAATACATTAAAGGCAATCTGATGGGGAAACAGATTTCTTTTAAAACCTTCCTGCCCGGACAGAATGCTTGCCGTCTCCTTTTGAAGTTCATCAATGGCTTTCAACCCTGCACCCGACACTGCCTGGTACGTTGACACAACAATCCTCTTTATCCTGACCGCATCATGGATCGGTTTCAAGGCGACCACCATTTGAATTGTAGAACAATTCGGGTTGGCAATCACACCATGATGTTTTGCAATATCCTGTGGATTCACCTCCGGCACCACCAAAGGCACGTCATCATCCATCCTGAAGGCACTGGAATTATCTACACAAACGGCCCCACTCTCAATAGCATACGGTACATATTCCCTGCTGATGCTTGCCCCGGCACTAAAGAGGGCAATCTTTATCCCCTGGAAAGAATGCTTTGTTAATTCCTGCACAGTGTAATCAGCCCCGCAAAACCGCATCTTTTTCCCAGCGGAATGTTTGGATGCCAGCAATCTCAATTCTTTTATGGGAAATTTCCTACTTTCCAGTATCCTGAGAAATTCCCCACCTACCGCTCCTGTTGCACCAACTACTGCGACATTTACAGCCATCTCTTCCCAAAACTCCTTTCATCGTTAAAAGCATCATTTTGCTGTCAGCTTTAACACCTGTTGCCAACAGCTATCGCCTGAAGCGATTTATCTAACACGTATGAGCATATTATCCTGAATTTTTTCTCTCTGCTTAACCGGCGCTATCTCAGCTAAAAATCGCTGTGCATCGCTATAATACCCTGCTGTTGGTTTCAAACCGGGGAGAAGTTGAACCCAATATTGATTTTCTAATCGCATAAAGAGCTCAGCGGCCAATGCAGTGCCTCGCGTAACTGGACGTAACTTTCCGCACAACGCCGGGCAAGGTTTCTTACCCTTCCAATATAGCCGGTACGCTGCGTGACCCCAATAGCTCCCCGGGCATCCAGCATATTAAACGCATGTGAACATTTTAAGACGTAATCATAGGCGGGCAGTACCAGGTCTTCCTTGAGAAGCCTCTGGCATTCTTTTTCGTATGCCTCAAAAAACTGGAAAAGCATGGCCGTGTCTGCTACCTTAAAATTATAGGTGGAAAACTGGACTTCATCCTGTTTGTGGATATCGCCATACGTATAGCCTTTCACCCATTCAAGATCGAATACCGATTCTTTTTCCTGGATGAACATAGCAATGCGTTCGAGCCCGTAGGTAAGTTCAAGGGTAATAGGTTCGAGTTCAAAACCGCCTACCTGCTGGAAATAGGTAAACTGCGTGACCTCCATGCCATCCAGCCACACCTCCCAGCCAAGTCCCGTGGCGCCAAGGGTAGGGGATTCCCAGTCGTCTTCGACAAACCGCACGTCGTGTTTTACAAGGTCAATGCCTAAAAACCGTAAACTGTTCAAATAAAGATCCTGTGAGTCGTCAGGGGCTGGCTTTATGATTACCTGGAATTGGTAATAATGTTGTAATCGGTTAGGATTTTCTCCATATCTGCCATCGGTTGGGCGCCGTGAGGGTTCTACGTAAGCGCATTTCCATGGTTCAGG
Organism: Candidatus Brocadia sp.; assembly: GCA_021463795.1. Taxonomy (GTDB): domain Bacteria; phylum Planctomycetota; class Brocadiia; order Brocadiales; family Brocadiaceae; genus Brocadia. The sequence continues at coordinate 2,071,998 of JAJTXE010000002.1, forward strand.
TCCCAGCGCCCTCAGGAATGTTGCAGGGTTAAACGTGCCGGCACCCTTTTCAATATCATAGGGTTGCCAGAGTACACAACCGTAATTAGCCCAATAATTTTGTAATTTTAAGATAATTTCCTGGAAGGTCATAGACGCACTGTTGGTAAAATGCAGAAGACCGGGTAGGGGCGAAGCATTTGTTGAAGCCAGCATAGATAGATTCTTTATCTCACCAACAAATGCTTCGCCCCTACTATAAAACAGCGTGTGGAGTTTATCATGCCGGGTTTCTTGTGTCAAGCATGAACCAGCATATTGTCTTCTTCTGGAATTTTGAGCATCAGGAACTTGTGGTGGTATTGACAATCTCTGATAGATTTGGTATTTTCATGAATTAATTATCTGTCAGGATAAGAACGGAATATCAGGTTATCCTGTTGAAGTCACCTTTAATAAAGGGGTAAAGGTGGGCTGTTTTTTCCTTGGAGCAACATTACAAACCCCATCGTCCCCTTTCCTAAGGGGGTTTTCATGTTTCTACCGTACCAAAAATCGCATGAATAAAATAAAAATTCCGTAACACTTTAGATTTTTGAAAATTGATGCACATATTTTCGAGCAACATGGGTGGCACGGACAAACAGAGTTTGTCCGTGCCACCCAATATAAACGGTAATATATTTTCAAAAAGCTACATTGTTACAAAATTCCTATACGATAAACTTATTCACAGGAGTGATGTATGGCCGAAGAGATAAAACACGGAGAGAGTTTTGAGTTTCAGGCAGAGATTAAAAAATTATTAAACATTCTGTCGCATTCCCTTTATACCCACAAGGAGGTTTTTCTCAGGGAACTCATCTCGAATGCCTCCGATGCGCTGACCAAGATGCGGTATTATTCCCTCTCAAATCCTGATTACGAGGGGAAAGACCAGCCCCTGGAAATCAATATAGACGTAGATGAAAAAGACAAGATCCTAACGATCAGCGACTCCGGCATCGGAATGACACGGGATGAAGTTGTTCAGAATGTAGGGACTATTGCGAAATCAGGGTCGCTGGAATTCATTGCGAACCTGTCGGAGCAGGCACGGAAAGATTCAAGCATCATCGGCCAGTTCGGAGTGGGCTTCTATTCGGTGTTTATGGTTGCCGATGACGTCAGGATCAGAACCCGGTCATACAAAAAGGACGAACCGGCGTATGAATGGCATTCGGACGGGACGGGAAAATATTTTTTGAATCCGGTCGAAAAAGAGAAGCGCGGGACTGATATCGTCGTGCATCTCAAAGATGACGAAAAGGAATATCTCGATAAATCCAGAATCCAGTCGATTATCAAAAAATATTCAAATTTTGTCAGTTTTCCCATTATGGTCTGCGGTGAAAGGGCCAACCAAATCACGGCTATCTGGAAGGAACCAAAAAAGAATATCACGGATGAACAGTATAACGAATTTTATAAGTTTATCTCCAATACGGAAGACACCCCGCTCTTCCGGCTGCATACCTCTGCGGAGGCCCCCATCCAGTTCTCCAGCATATTGTATTGTCCATCGACCAATTATGAAACCTACGGCTTTAAGAAACTGGAACACGGACTTCAGCTCTATTCCAATAAGATCCTCATTCAGTCCGACTGCAAGATGCTCTTGCCCGAATATCTGAGGTTTATCCGCGGGGTGGTAGACTCAGCAGATATCCCCTTGAATATCTCCCGTGAGACATTCCAGGACAACAGGATGATTCAGAAGATGAAGAGTATTCTTGTGAAGCAGATCATAACCCTGCTGCAGGATCTGGATAAAAATGAAAAGGAAAAATACGAAGCCTTCTGGAGGCAATTTGGCCGGATTCTCAAAGAGGGAGTGCACTTTGATTTCGAGAACCGGGATACCCTGTCACACCTGCTGAGGTTTAATTCCTCACAATGTGCAGACGCCAGCGGACTGGTTTCCCTGAAGGAATACGTAGGGAGGATGAAACCAGAACAGAAGGAGGTTTATTACATAACGGCGGTGAACCGTGAAACGATAGAAAAAAGCCCCTATCTGGAAATATTCCGGAAAAAAGAGGTGGAGGTGCTGTATCTGACCGATCCTAATGATGAATTCATCCTTTCCGGTCTTCACGAATTTGAGAAAGTACCGATTCGCTCTGCCGACCAGGCAAATCTGGATCTGCTCAAGGATAGCGACAAAAAGATTGTTGATACCTCAGAAGAACCCCAGAATTACGAGGAAACATTTAAACATCTCCTGAAGACAATCAAGGTATCCCTGGCGGACAGGGTTGTTGATGTCAAGGAGTCGAACCGGCTGGTCGATAGTCCCTGTTGCCTGGTAAACCCTGACGGGGTACCCAGCGTCCACGTCCAGAAACTGATTCAAATGGCGGACAGCAATTATAAGATATCCAAAAAGATTATGGAGATTAACCGGAAAAACCGGATGATCCAGAATCTGTCCCGGATGAATGAAAATCCCAGTTGTCAGCCACTCATCGAAAAGATAGCGCACCAGCTCTTTGAAAATGCATTAATGCAGGACGGGGTTGTCTTTGATCCTACGTCAATGGTATCTCGCCTGAACGACCTTATGGAGGAACTGACAAAGGCCGTGCTTGGTGAGGGGAAGAGGATTATTATTTGATGTGGCGTAGTCTTTGCTGAGAGACGGCGGATGATGCCGGAGACCGCAGGCCGTTTGGGCTCCTTACCTGTTGCATTAAAGGAATAGGGTATCTCGCGCCGGGCTGCATGGGGAAAGCGCAAGACGAGAGAGCAAGACGAGAGAGCAAGACGAGAGAGAAGATGCCCGGCATAAAGTCTCTCGCGATTACTACAGCAAAAGGGCGGAGTAAGGTTGGTTGCAGTCCAATGTCGTGGTGGCACGGACAAACTCCGTTTGTCCGTGTGGTAACAAGCCCCGGGCCAATTTGCATGCAATCACGGACAAGCAAAGCTTGTCCGTGCCCTCAACTCTCTAAAAACAGCTCGCCCGTGTCACTGTTATAAGCAAACAACTCAGCTTGTCGCCCCCATCTGATGGCAATGTCCAATAGCTTTTCGGTTAAATCGCCGAAATCGTCCTGAAGCTTGTCATAGAAGTAATCACGGGCGACACGCTTATTGTCATCGCTTCGCAGTGTCTTATAAATCCAGGCAATAACGGGCAGGCGCAAAACCCGCCCCGCTATTATTTCCTTGCGGGCCAGAATGCTGGCCTCTGCATAGGCTTGCCCTGGTGTGGAGAGCAGTAAATCACCTGCGTGGACGGTGAGGAAGCCCAGCAGTTCGCCTGCTTCCACAATCGGCAAGAGGTCATCCAATTCTAACGTCAGTTCACCGCCCATGCGATAAAGATCAAAGCGTCCGTTCTCTTCGGAGAGTCTTTCCAGCAGGCCGGCGAGCGCTTCCAGTCGCACGTCGGGCAACATACGTTTCTCGCCTGGTTGTCCGGGCGCAGTGCCAAGGGTCTCCTTTTCCGATTTGGTTTCACCCGCAACGGCGGTGTATACTTTGTCCACCATGGTTTGAAAGGCGCTGTCTTTGCGATGGCGCGGATGGCGAAGATTGACAGCGATATTGGCAACGATGCGTCCGGGGTTCTTACCCATGACCACGATCCGGTCGGCCATGAGTATTGCCTCCTCAATGTTGTGTGTGACCATCAGGATTGCCTGCGTGGGAATGGATTTGCTGAGCCAGAGTTCCATTAATTCGCCGCGCAAGGCCTCGGCAGAAAGTACGTCCAGCGCGGAAAAAGGCTCGTCCAGACAGAGCAATTCCGGCTCCATAGCCATCGCACGGGCAAAGCCTATTTTTTGACGCATACCGCCGGAAAGTTCGCGGGGATAGGCCGATTCGAAGCCGTTCAGGCCCACGGTATCAATGAGTTTCAATGCGCGCATGGTGCGTTCAGCTGGTGGCACGCGGCGAGCCTTGAGGGCGATTTCCACGTTTTCCTGAACCGTTAGCCACGGAAATAGCGCAAACGTCTGAAAAACAATGGTGGCGTATGGATTCACGCCATTGAGTGCCTGTCCCCGATACAACACCGCACCGGAGGTCGCTGGGTTTAATCCGGTGGCAATCCGCAACAGGGTGGATTTTCCACAACCCGACGGCCCAACCAAACATACAAATTCGCCCCGCCTGAGACTCAGGTTAACGTCCCGCATGGCGATAAACCGCTTTGCCTCGCGCCCATAGGCTTTGGTAACATTTTGAAGCTGCAGCAGATTGTCATCGTGATTGAGGGAGGCAGGTGCCGTCATGTGATTTCTCCGGTGTGAGTTATTCCATACGATAACGTTCTTCGGCCAGGCGATAAAGTCTCAGCCAGAAGGTGCGATTGATGAAAACGACGACGGATGCGAGGGCTAAAGTTGCGGCAAGCAGCAGTGCATAATCGCCTCTGCCGGTGGCTTGTGCGATAAGAGCCCCGACTCCGTAGGTAGTGTGAGTTTGTCCGCCAAACTCCACATACTCGGCAACGACGCTGGCATTCCATGCGCCGCCGCTGGCCGTAATTGCGCCAGTGACGATATAAGGAAAAACTGCCGGCATAATCAAGGTGCGCCAGCGATCCCATGAGGATAGCCTTAGCAGGTTGGTGGTATGGCGCAGGTCCTGGGGGATGGCTGCCGCTCCTGCTATCACATTGAACAACAGATACCACTGTGCACCCATCAGCATGAGCGCAATCGCCGAGATGTTCAGGCCGTTCGCCGTTTGCAATAACGCCAAAAGCAATACCGGGAACAGAGCGGTCGCCGGAATCGCCGCGACAATTTGCACGACGGGTTGAAGAAGATTTGCCCACCGTCGATTCGTCCCGATGAGGACGCCGACGGGAATCGTCCATAGCATGGCAATGAGTAATGAGACGGTGACGCGGGCTAATGTTGCCGCCAGACCGATGCCCAACTGACCCCACGCTACGGCGGGCAGGGTAAGCAGCAAGGTTACAGTCCGATAGATGCCATACAGCGCGGCAACTGCAAAAATGCTGACAGGCACGATCCGTGTCCATGATGGCCGCCCACTGCGTGGGATAACTTTTGGCGTGGCGACCTTCCCGTTTGAGAGTCTCCGGAGTCCTCCATCAATCCATTTGCTGAATGGTCGCCGTACCCGGGCCCGGAACTGCTTCACAAGCCATGACCGGGAAAGCATCCCGAAAAACCACGAGGCGGGCGGTTCACCACCCTCCGTCATTTCTACTTTGAACTTGTCTGTCCACGCTATCAATGGCCGCCAAACAAGCTGATCCAGAAAGATGATGACCAGCACCAACGACGCTATACCCATCACGATAGCCCGCAAGTTGGCCTCATTGGCAGCGGTTTGCAAATATGAACCGAGACCTGGCAAACGGAAATCGCGTGCACCAACATGGAAGATTTCAGCAGCCATGAGGAAAAACCAGCCGCCAGACCAGCTCATCATGCTGTTCCAGAGCAACCCGATTGCTGCGAAAGGCAATTCGAGGGTTGAGAAACGCAACCAGGAGGAAAAACGATAGATGGCGGCGGCCTCGCGCAGTTCGTTGGGAATGGTGGTTATGGACTGATAGAAGCTAAACGTCATGTTCCACGCCTGAGAGGTGAAGATAAGGACGATGGCCGCAAGTTCTGCGGCAAAGCCTTCTGGCAGGATAGTCGTGAGACTGAGCAACACAACAGGCAGAAACGAGAGAATAGGAACGCTCTGCAAAACGTCCAGCAAAGGCATGAGCACGGTCCCGGCAGTACGATTGCGGGCAGCGGCATAGCCGTAAAACAGACTAAACAGCAGGGAGAGGAAATAGGCTGCCACCATGCGCCCAACTGAGAACAAGGCATACCACGGCAACGCCAGCGGCGAGAGAGAAATATGCGGTCCGGCGATAACGACGGGAGCGTTGAATGCCAAACGCGTTCCAGCGTAAAGAATCGTGACGAGACCAAGCAGAAGCAGGCCGTCGCCAGGAGTGAATGCCGGAGTTTTGGGCAGCGCTGGGCTGAACCGGAATTGCCGCATAGTCATCTCCGGAAAAGGCGTGTCTTTTGGATTTGATACCGGCAGATAAGACCAGCAGGGGCATTGAGCTGAAGTTGAACGGAGCGTTTGATGCGCTGCTGATCCTTGATGTCAAAGCGATTAACACCCGAAATGCATTGCCTATAAATGATAATCACCCGCTGCCTCCGGCTGATAGAGAATCTGTTTGACCTTCAAACGCCTCTTACCGGCAGGTACTTTCCATTCAAAGGTATTGCCGACTTCGTACCCCAACATCGCGGTGCCGATAGGAGCCAGGATGGAGATTTTGCCGTTTGCGATGTCGGCATTCTCAGGAAACACCAGGGTGTAAGTCTCTTCTTCCCCTGTCTCCAGATCCTGTAGTACTACGGTAGAATTCATGGTGATGACCGCCTGCGACACCGCCTGGGGTGATACAATTTCCGCCCGGTCGATTTCTGCTTGCAGGCGGGGAAGGTAGTCGCTTTCACGATAATCGGCAGGGGCCTCCTCAATCAGTTTCTTCAAACGGTGGAGATCGGCCTCAGTAATCTGAATGGGTTTCTTACTCATAATATTCAATCCTTTCTAACAGATCGGTTGTCAACCATAATACGGGATAGAGTAAATGTATGAAATACGTTTACTCTATCCTGGTCATTGCGGGCACATGCGCTTTGCTCAGTGTGAACTACGCGAAGCAATCGCATTATTAAGATTGCTTTGGGCTAGCGCCCTCGCAATGACAATTTTCTTTATGCGCTTACTATAACGTCATTATTATTGCCGGAATGAGCACGTTGGTTTTATGCTGATTGCGCGAAGAGAACGCCGTTGGTCACGATAAGCGCGTCCAATAAACAAATATTTTAAAAGTCTACCTTAAATTACTGAAATATGCCAGTAGATTTCATGCCCAATCTTGAATCAGGCCTTCGGCGACTTTCTCCCCTGTTCCCCCCCCCGTAAACCTTACAGTTGGACAATTTTTTGCTGGACAAATTATCCATAATCAGATTGAGGTATACCCATAGTGAGGGAAACACCTATCAAAATATCAGCAAGCCTTCGTATTCCCCGCCACATTACCTCCACGCCAGGTTCTCTCCCTTTGCCCTTTATAAATCCCCCAAGCGTTGCAATAATAAGAATTGCATCACGCAATGATAAACTCTTCCCCTTATTTGCCGCATATTCTCCACGGTATTTGATCAGCTTTAAAACTTCTATTTCCTGCTCACGAAAAAGCAAATCACTTGCAACCCCCGGTGTCTCTCTGCCTAGCATGGTTAAATACATCAACCGCCATGCCGTAATCATATCAATGGTTAAGCACCTCTCCAGCCTATCCAGACTCCCCAGCCTCCTGTCCTCACTCCTGCGACCACTCTTTAATATCTTGTGAAACACCTCTATCCGAAATCGTACCGTATACCACTGCACCTTTTCACACGCCTGCTCAAAGTCTCTGACTTCTCTATTCGTTAACAATTTCCAATCAAGCCCCTCTTCTCCTTTCGGTGGTGATACCTCTTTCGCTCGTATTGCCCACAGCCTTACCTCCTCTTTCTCCCTTTTGGGATGCCTTATCCTGACTTCACGAAACCGTATCTCTAACTCCGCCTCTCTTTCTCTCTTGTCTTTCCCTTTGACAAACACCCTCATCCTTCCAACAGGTACCTCTCTGTCCACGACTTCCCATACCTTGGTATCCTCACACACCCTCCTGTTGTGAAAAGAGCGCACTAAAAATGAAACCTCCTGTTGGCTTGCCAGTTCAAACAATTCATAGATATCCGCTTCC
>JAJTXE010000002.1:2079813-2105506 GCA_021463795.1 Candidatus Brocadia sp.
TTTTATAGTATAATTTTTATGCCAATGTAGCTTTTTGAAAAAGGTGGTGACGATTTCTTGTGGTCGGCTTGTGCGGGGGCTAAACTGCCCGCGCTACGTATTCTGTTTCGTGTGGCTCACATGCAAATATACGGATTTTTCAAAAAGCCAAATTGTTACATTTTTTAAAACAATAAGGATCGTAATGCACAGACCAACGTGGGTTGAAATTGACCTGAATGCCTTGCGGCATAATTTGCTTGCCATACGAAGGAAGGTCGGTCCGCAGGTCGAAATTATGGGTGTTGTCAAGGCCGATGCCTATGGTCATGGCGACTACGAGGTAAGCAGAGTTTTATTAAAGCACGGGGTTGCGATGCTGGGGATTGCCATCCTTGAAGAGGGCATTCAATTAAGGGACAAAGGCATACAATCGCCGTTACTACTTTTTGGGGGTATCTTTGAAGAACAAATCGATGCTGTTATCCACTATAACTTAATTCCTTCCGTTTATGATCTGCAACTCGCCGGCATTTTATCAAAAAGGGCGCAGTACGTTCATAAGACCGTAAACGTACATGTGTATGTGGATACCGGCATGGGGAGTATTGGTATAAGGTATGATAAGGCGATAGAGTTTGTCATGTCTTTACAAAAGATGAAAAATCTTGTCATTAACGGAATCTATACCCATTGCTCATGTTCTGATGACAAAGAACCGGCATATACCGTGTTACAAATCAGCAGGTTCAGAGAGGTGCTGGCAGGCCTGGATGTGGCCAAGATACCCATTCCGTTAAGGCATATGGCAAATAGCGGTGCTATTATTGGGTATCCTGACGCTAATTTTACCATGGTCAGGCCTGGTCTTTCGCTCTATGGGCTTTATCCTTCAGATGATGTGTCAAGGGATATCGGAATCAGGCCCGTCATGTGTCTGAAGACGCGCATTATTCATATCAAGGATATGGAACCAGGTAATGTTGTTGGATATGGCAGGTCACATGTGGTCACGAAATCCACCCGTGTTGCAACCCTCCCGTTTGGATATGGTGACGGGTATAACCGGCTGCTTTCGGATCGGGGACAGGTTATTATACGGGGCACAAAGGCGCCTGTTATCGGACGGGTTTGTATGGACCAGTGTTTTGTGGATATAAGCCACGTGCAAGGGGCATCCGTTGGGGACGAGGTTGTTGTATATGGCAACCAGGGGCGAGAGTCCATTTCCATAGAATCAGTTGCAAAACAACTCAATACCATCCCCTATGAGATTGCCTGTAATGTGAGCAGGCGCATACCCAAGATCTATATCAACCGTGAGAAGGACAAAGTGTTATGACCGGCTTAAAGAGGCAGAATTTTACCTGGTGATGCCATATGCTCGGATGCATGGTTTCTACCGTAGGCGGACTACCAAAAGGATTCACGTGGGCGAAAAAATGGGGATGTGAATGTATTCAAATCTATGTGACCCTATCCCGACGGTGGGATGTGTCTGCGTTGTCACCTGAAGAGGTATTCAAATTCAAGACTGCCTGGCAGGCCAGTCCGGTTAAAAAGGTCGTTGCCCATGTCCCCTATCTGGTAAATCTTGCATCTTCCGATACAAACCTTCGGCGAAAGTCACAAGAACGGCTGCAGACAGAATTGTCGAGGGCCAGACAATTCGGCATAAACTTCCTGATCCTTCATCCGGGAAGTTGCGGGGATTCAAAAAAGGAAGATGGCATGAAGAGGACGATCGAGGCTATCCATACCATTTCAAACACACGCGACAGCCAGGAGCCCCAAATACTTCTGGAAACAATGGCTGGCCAGGGAACGTCAATAGGTTCTGCCTTTGAAGAAATTGCGTACCTCCTTGAAGAGATAGACCATCCGGAATTCATTGGCGTATGCTTCGACACCGCGCACATTTTCGAAGCCGGATATGATCTCAGAGGGTATAAAGGCTATGACACCGTTCTCCGTGAATTTGACAGAATTATTGGAATTCAGAAGATAAAAACGATCCACGTTAATGATTCCCGTACAGCGTTCGGTTCCCGCAGCGACCGCCATGCATGCATTGGGGAAGGGAAATTGGGGCTGGAAACGTTCCATGCCCTGATGAGAGATCCGCGGTTTCTGGACATTCCAAAAATTTTAGAAATCCCGGAACGAGACACGAGAAGCGAAGATAATTTAAGACTGCTTCGAAAACTCCGGTCAATTCCTGGCCATTTGTCGAAATCTCAGGGTTTGAGAAAGAAACTTATGCAGTGATTCCTCGGCGTATTTTCAGGCCATCTTGTTGATATGGAGAAAAGGCAGTTGAAAAATCCTGTCGCCCTGGTCTCTTTCGTTGTATTGCCTTACGGCATCATGAACGGTCTGGTTCTTTTCGTGCTTGAGTTCCATCGTTAAAATCGGCAGGCCGTTCAGGAAGAAGGCAAAATCAAGTCGTTTTTCTCCTTTAATGGTCAGTTCGGGTTTGATGGTGAGCCTGTTCTCTTTGTAGTGCAGATTTGCGATACTCTCGCTTGACCGGGGCTTCGGGTAATAGAGCTTGAATTCAAGGCCGCGCACCTTGAGTCCACTGCGGATAATCATCCACAAGGGAGAGACCTTCAGTTCGTCTTTCAAAGCCCTGAATATTTCATCGCGCGCGTCTGTACCGTAGTCTCGCTCCAGCGTTTCAAAGGTTTCCTTCTGGGTGGCTTTTATAAACGCAATCAGGTGGTTTTCAGCAAAATAGTAGTCGGTATCCGTTATTTCGCTTTGCTCAAGGACGGCGTACTTATGTTCGCGGACAAGGTAATCAAAGACATGTTTTTGAAATTTCTTTTCCGGCCCTTCAAACATACTTTATCAGTCTCCCTGTTTATCCTTTGTCCTATCCATAAACTTTTTGACCACATGACCGTTTTCAAATAGAACTAAGGGGGTGTGCGTCTCTTTAGCAATCATTTTTGCCTTTTTAGCCGCCCGCAGTAATGCTACTTCGGCGCTGGCCAGGTCTTTGTCACGAATCTTTCTATCGTGCGTCATCTATCCTTTTCCTCCTTCATCAAGAAGTTTTGGTGTGATACCTGAGTTGTCAAAGAGAACCCATGCATCCACCATCTGCTTACAAATATTCTGAAAATTCTCAGCAAAACGAAACTTAGCCTGGTTTAGAGATTTAGGCCTGAAAGGCCGTTAGGATATAGCAGGGGGTGAAGCCCCCTGATCCTGAATACAAAGCAACAAGCCCCAAAGGGACGAAAGGACGCCTCCTTATTTCCAAATATAATTTTCATCGTATTCAATGCCATGTTTGTTAAGAAACCCAATAAATTCCTCTTGAAATGATTTTTTACGATGATACTCCTGTTGGTTTCGGATATATTGAATTACTGTATCTTCTGCTGACTTGCTCACGGAGAATGCACCATACCCATCCTGCCATCCAAATTTATCTTTGTTTGGAACTCTATTTTTTGTGCTAAACACAAAATGCATTCCTAAAAACGTGAATGTGCCAGCCACATAAATTCCTTTCGCCCTTTCAGGGCTAACCAATGTATTATTCATTTTCAGGGGGCTTCACCCCCTGCTATACTCTATCTGCCCTTCGGGCATTAAAGTTAACATCCCGGTATTTTGCAAGGCAAAACTCTTACCATTTTCAAAATACAAAACTGATACCTTTTCCGATCCATCATGCATTATAGTATTACTGTATAAAAACCTCTTTTTTTGTAAGTTTTTAACACGCCCCTAAATCCCTGAGGTAGGTCAACCGTCCCCGGTTGACATCATAATGACAAGCGGGGACGCTTGTCCTACCGATAGAGGGGACTGCTTGCGGCTTTGCTGCATTTATGTCATCGGCTCACTTGTTCCCGTTTCGTTTTGGCGTGCCGGACGCCATATACCACCGATTCTTTGGCCACGCGCATTTTACTGCCCTTTTTCTCCGGCTCAAATATCACGCGGACACGGGCGTGCAACGCCCCGGCTACACGGCGCAGCATGCTGAGGGAATGGCCTGCATAATCAGGCGATTCCGTCCGGCTGATCTGCTGCTGGGATGTCTTCAGGAGCTTTGCCAGTTCTTTTTGCGAAAGCCCTGCCTGCTGCCTGAGCGCTGCGATCTGGAGCGCCACATCCCACGCTTCGCCCGCGCGCTTGAAGCGGTCGGCAAACACCGTGTCTTTTAGTTGCTCCTCAAGGTAACGGTCGAATTTCGTTTTTTTCATGGCTTTTCCCTTTTCTGCCAGTCGTGCATCCTTTCACGTACAGGACAGGCGCCGGCCTCTGTCTCATAAAATTTTCCGGGAAAATTCATACAGCATCGAAGCCGCCCCCAATTCTCCGTTGTGAAAGCGGGAGATTGCTTCGGAAAAGACCCTCGCAATGACACAGACTATGCCTTTGATGATATATGGTGCGTTGTCATTGCGAGCGAAGCGAAGCAATCTTTCTCTCATAAACCATCTGTACCTCCTGATAAGGGATAAATAGGGTTGTGAAAAAACTTACAAAAAAAAGATGTTTTTACTCCGTAATCCTATACCCATGTCAACACCAATTATGATGTATGCCCCGCAGAACCCCCCTCAGCAATCCGCCGCTTGCCGGTAACGCATTCATGGATAAGGGATTTGCGGTAGGCAATGAGGGTTTCGATTTGGGATTCAATATTGATACGCAATTGGTTCTGTCGTGACTTGTGTTCTTCCAAAACGACTACGATTTCACGTTGCTCTTCCAAGGAAGGAAGAGGAATTCTGACGAATCCAAGCTCTTTGTGACTCAATCCTTGACGCGATGCCCCGGTAAAAGAAGAAAGAATCTGTCCCTGCCCTATCGGGGAAGAAAGGAACGCCGCAAGAAAACGATAATCTATTTTATGATTGCCTCGTATGATGCAGACATGTTGGTTGACATTTCCCTCTCCAAAATCTTCAGGAACAAATGTGCACCGGCCAATAGAAGCGCCAGTTATATTGAGTAGCACGTCGCATGGCTTTAATTGGCTGCCAGCCATTTCAGCGTGGGTTTCTTCTGAGATAAAAGCAACATCATCAAGCCTGAGTCCATCAAAATGTACATTTTGACTTCTTAGTAACGGGATGCCGTCATCGAGATAGCTGGACGCTCCACCTTCAGGTGTTACACCGCTTCCAATTTTCATAGCAGCGTCTTTTATCCTTTCTACTGGCCACTTATTATGCGTAAAGGTTTCATGTAGTTTTGTCCTGCGAAGTTCATCCAGCATTTCAAGCTGTTTCTGTTTCTTCTCTATTGCTGCATCAATCGCCGCACAGGTCTTGTCGAGATAGGCGGCAATGCGGCGTTGTTCTGGCAGAGGAGGCAAGAACAGCCGTGTGTCCTTAATAAAGCGAGAAGATACTCGCTTCTGTCCTGCAGCCCCTGACATATTCTCCGCTGCATAAGCTCTAAAAACTGAATTCAATGTGTAAAAGTACAGGAACTTTCCATCAACTGCATGCGAAGGACGCAAGACATGAAACTCCGTACTTCCAAATGCGTATTGTGTCGGAAGGCTCTCAACGAATGCTCCTTTTCCGTTTTCCATACAAGGAGTGATTTTGGCAAAAAGCACATCGCCCTTTTCAAACAGCGTCAACCCAGATTGAATATCCTCAAAGTTGATTTGATCCGTTGTATCAACAATGCCGTTATCAGATACGTTTTCCATAGGCACAACTGCGCAAAGTTCGTCATTTCTCGGAGGGTGGCCTGAATAACCTGGAGAAAGCACGGACACATTCTTGATTCGGCTTCGCTTCCAATCATCAGGAACAACATCCAGCCATGGCTCGTTGGTTTTAGCAAGATTCATTTTCTTTCTTTCTCCAACTCCACTCGCACAACCTCTGCAAGCTGTTTGGCCGTCGACAGTTTTCCCCTTAACTCGATACTAATGAATTTCAAAGTTTGTATTATGACAACCAAACAACCCCCTGAATCCCCCTTTTCTAAGGGGGACTTGAGGAAATCCCACTTAATAAAGGGGGTAGGGGGTTGTGTTTTTTTACTGATACTGCCATGCATCTAAAAGTCGCCGCCAAAGGTAGCCTAATTTAATGTTTAGGAATTTCAATTACCCCCCATAATCCCCCCGTTTACGGGGGGAAACAGGGGGGGAAGTAGCCGAAGGCCTAATTTGCCTGGTCCCCGTTCGTTGTCGTTGAGCAGGTTCAGGTAGAAATCCATCTTCCCGGCAAACTCCGGCTCAAACGGCCCGACTTTCAGCTCAAAGGCCACCAGCGCCTTGAGAAAGCGGTGGTAAAACAACAGATCAACGAAATACTCCTTGCCGCTCAGGGCAATGCGATGCTGACGACCGACGAAGCAGAAGCCGTAGCCGAGTTCGAGGATGAAGGCTTGCAGACGGGAGATAAGCCTCTCTTCGAGTTCACGTTCCCTGACTGCCCTGCGGAGACCGAGGAATTCGAGGTTATAGGAGCTTTTCAGCATCTCATCGGCCTGCTCAGCCAGATGCTCCGGCAGGACGGTATCGAAGTTGTGAGTCTTCTTTTCAGTCACCGCCCGTTCATATGCCCCTGCCTTGATCTGGTTAAGCAGGACACTGCGCGACCAGCCAAACTGTGCGGTAGCACGGAGATAGAACAGACGGGCGGCGGGATCGGTGATTCCTGCCAGGATATTCGCATGGTGTACCCAGGGCACTGCCGCGACCATTTCTCTCACAACCTGTGAGAGTTTCCCGGCATTCGGCTTTGTCGTCCCTTTCTTTGTCAATTCTCTCACAACCTGTGAGAGAAATCGTTCTTCCGTATGAGTCCTGTAAAACTGAAGCATCCGCCACAGATTTTGGGAAGAAAAACCGGTAGATCCGGGAAATGCAGCTTTGAGATCACGCGCCACCATTTCCACCACAGATTCACCCCAGCCCAATTCTTCCTGTTTATCTGCTATTGCCCGTCCGATGTCCCAATAGAGCAGGATCAGATCACGGTTTACTGCCCGTGCGGCAGAGAGCCCGGCAGCGGTAATCCGTGCTTTCATATCCATGATGAACTGACGGTATTCCTCGGTAATCGCCGGATATTTATCAGTTGATTTTTTCATTTGCCCAGTCCCTCCAGTATCTTCTCTGCCTCTTTCTCTAACTTCCAAAACTCTTCTAAAATCTTATCCGCCGGTTCCGGCGGTTGATACTTATAGAAATACTTATTCGGTAGTATCTCATACCCAAGCTGTGGGCTGTCCTGCCATCTGATAATCTGTTTGCCGATTTCCCGTTTCAGAAATGCCTCAATATCTTCGCCGTGCTGAATATACTCATTGTCCGACACATAATGCCTGTGGGTAGATTCAGCGTTTATTTCCAAGTCATTGATAAATGACTTGATAGCCTTGTTCTTATTGCCGTCATCTTTCATGTCCGCAGTCAATGCCTTAATCTCATCTGCAAAGGCTTCTTTTACTTTCTTTTCAAAAATTTTGGGAAAATCGTCTTTTGGAGAGAGGGTGAAGGTGATTTCTTTTTCAGGATTGCCAGAAATGACACCCTCCCCTTCATCCCCTCCCGTCAAGGGAGGGGAAATCTTAGTGTCCCCCATCTTGCCTAATATGGATTTATTATTGTTCCCTCTCCCCTTGCGGGAGAGGGTCAGGGAGAGGGGGGACTTAACTTTCAATCTTATCCGGAATTCCATATCACTCTCGTAAAACTCCTGCTCTTTCCTGATATTGGAAGGCGTGAAGGCTTTGGTATAAGGCTCGGTGAGATAAGCGGGTTTATCGTTCTCGTCAGTCTGCCAGAACACCACGCTGACCTTATGATAGGCAAAATCCTTTGTGTTGAATACCTTTACATGCTCATCTGTGTATCCGTCTTTCCAGCCATGGTGATACCGCTCCTCAATCCATTGCCTGTGCTGGTCGAGGATGCGGTTCCGTTTATTTCCGAATGATTTGGGCTCTTTGTCAAACTGTTGCCGGGCATCAATGATCATCACCCTGCCTTTATGTGAAGAGGGTTTATTGTTGGTTAAAAGCCAGATATACGTGAAAATGCCGGTGTTGTAAAAAAGCTGGTCAGGCAGCATCACAATGGCGTCAAGCCAGTCGTTTTCAAGAATCCATCGCCGGATTTCGCTTTCGCCTGAACCGCAGTCGCCGTTGCTGAGCGGCGAGCCGTTGAAGATTATGGCAATACGGCTTCCACCCTGATTTTGCGGTTTCATCTTGGCAAGCATGGTCTGGAGGAACAAAAGCGCCCCATCATTTGTGCGAGGCATCCCGGCCAAGTAGCGCGTGCTTTCAAATTTCTTTGCCTCATCTTCATATCCATCTTTGCCACCCCAGGTAACACCAAAGGGAGGATTACTGAGCATGTAATCAAACGTATGGTTCGGCCCTGCAAGCTGGTCGCCCGGCTCACGACTTTGTTCTGAATGCGGGATTAAGGAATTACCATAGAATATTTCCGCCTGCTTATCATCCTTGATCAGCATATCCGCCTTGCAGATGGCATAGTTGGCAGGCTGGAGTTCATGTCCGTGCAGGGTGACAAAGCGTTCCACCGCCTCTTTTTCTTTATCGGTCTGCGCCTTGTCGAACAGATGTTCCTTGGCAACTGACAACATACCGCCGGTGCCCGCAGCAGGGTCATAAAACGAGACATGCCTTGTCGGAATAGGGATATCAAGAAGCTCTACCATGAGACGGATAACCTCACGCGGGGTAAAATGCTCTCCGGCCTCTTCTCCACTCTGTTCTGAAAATCTTCTGAGAAGTTCTTCGTAGACATATCCCATCTCGAGGTTTGAAAGATGTTCGGGACCAAGCTTCTCTGCTGCGTATTGATTGAGGATCGGCGTGAGTCTGGAATTTTTAACCATCCTTCCGATAACCGCGCGATAGTCAAAATGTTCAATGATGTCCTGAACGTTGCCGGAGAAACCATTAATATAGTCGCGGAAGTTTTTTTCTATAAGAGTGGGGTCTTCTTTCGTGATGGCCTGTAATGTCCATTTAGTCTTGTTTGAGAAGGGAATCTCTTTGGGGTTGAGCTCAAGATTCTTAACCAGCTTTTCAAGCTCTTTATCATTTATGTCGGGTCTTTTCCGGCGTATCTCGTCTGCCTTCTTCTTCCGCCATTCGATAAGGACGCATTCAAGCCGCCGGATTACGATAATAGGCAGGATTACGCCCTGGTATTCATACGCCTTGAACTTGCCGCGCAACCGTTCCGCAGATTTCCAGATTTCATTTGCGAGATTGTTAAGCCTGGTTTTATTTATCGCGGTAGTCATTTCATAAGCATTCCGTGAATGTTTTTCGATACTATTTTTGCTGTCCTTCGTAATTACCCATGCCCTATCAACTCCTCCTTCATATACACCTTATATAACTGGCTATAAAGACCGCCTAGCCGCAGGAGTTCTTCGTGACTGCCCTCTTCCACCTTCTCGCCCTTGTTCAATACAATAATCTTGTCACAATGAAGGATGGTGGATAACCGATGGGCAATGAGGATGGACGTCCTGCCCTGTGTGACTTTCTGAATGGCGTTCTGAATCAAGACTTCTGAGATGGGATCCATACTGGATGTTGCCTCGTCAAGGATGATCACCCTCGGGTCGTAAAGAATAATCCTGGAGAGTGAGATAAACTGGCGTTCACCTACGGAGAGATTTGCACCCCGCTCGGCAATCTCCATATCAAGCCCCCCGGGCATGCGGTCGATAAAGGGCATCAACTCTAACGCCCCGATGGTTGATAACACCTTTGCATGGGGTATGGGATTGAACAGGGTAATATTATCCCGTAAGGTGCCCGCAAATAAAAAAACGTCCTGGCTCACTAACCCAACGATGTGCCGGAGTCCTATCTTTTCTATATTCCGGACATCAATCTGATCCAGCAGGATCGTACCTTTTTGGATTTCATAGAGACGGGTCAGGACGCTTGCGATCGATGTCTTTCCGCTGCCAGTAACCCCCACCAGCGCAACAGACTGCCCCGGTTCAATACGAAACGATATATCTTTTAATACAAAATCGCTTCCGTTATAAGCAAACCAGATATTTTTGAATTCTATCTGTCCCACAAAATCTTTCTTAGCGACTTCTCTTGAGGGATTGGGAATGGTATAATCCACTTCAGCCGGTTCCTGCATGAGACCAAATACCCGTTCGCACGAAGCCATAGCGCCCTGAAAAATATTGTATTTTTCTACAATGTCACGGATGGGATCAAACAAGTCATGAATATACGCCAGGAATGACACCAGGATACCAAGGGTAAGGACGCCGTGCATGTATCTTGCAGCGCCATACCAGAGCACCAGACCAACCGCCAATGCACTCACCATGTTTATTGCTGGCTGGAACACTGCAAAATAGCGGATATATTTGACCTGTTCTTTTAAATAGTCATCATTGATCTCATCAAATTTTGCATAATTTTTTTTCTCCCGGTTAAAGAGCTGGACAACCTTCATCCCGGTGATATTTTCGTTGAGATAGGCATTAATGCGTGCCAGTTTACGCCGTATCTCACGGAATGAATGCTTCATCCGTCGCCCAAACCAGAGGGCAATCACTACAATAATGGGAAAGACGGAAAGGGTAATGAGGGCAAGCTTCCCGTTGAGCATCACCATAGCCACAAATATCCCGATGATAATGAAGATGTCCCCAATTACCACAATAACGCCGGCAGAGAAGAGTTCCCCAATGGCTGCAATATCGTTGGTCAGGCGTGTGACAACCCGCCCAACGGGATTTTTATCAAAAAAGGAAACAGGAAGTGACTGGACGTGGCGAAACAGCTCCATGCGCACATCCAGCATGACCTTCTGTCCAATGGCCTGAATATTATAACTTTGAACCGCAACTAATATGAGCCGTAAGGTTTGGATTCCAAAGATAGCTAATGCCGTCCGGTATATCAATGCCGTATCACCCTTGCCGATGCCGTGATCAATTGCGTATCCAAAGAGATAGGGACACAGCAAAAACAAAACAGTGGTAATCAGCACGATAAAGACAGACAGCAAGCCCGAGGCCTTATACCGCAATAGATACGACAGCAGTTTTCTGATAACCGCCCTGTCATATATTTTGCCCGTCAAAATGTCTTCAGCAAAAAATTCTTCTTTATCCATACGGTAACCGGAAACGGCAGGAATGCCGCACTATGCTTTTCATTTTTCGTGGAGCCCTTTATGCTTAAAAATTGCAGAATGGCAGTAATTACTTGATAGTGGTGTCTTTACGAATGATGGGTTTTCGGTCGGCGTCTTTCGGCCTTTTGCTGTGGATATCTTTGAAATCGGCTAACCTGTGTTCGCTGGTAGGAAAATTATCCCCTAAATAGGATTGGCGTGCGATGGGATTGTTCAGGATTTCCTGGGTCGTACCTTTAGCAACAACTGTGCCTTCGCTGATGATATATGAGTGATTGGTAATACTCAGCGCCTCACGGACATTATGGTCGGTTATAAGGAGGCCTATCCCTTTATTTTTTAGTTTCAGGAGGATATCCTGCACCTCATTGACAGCAATCGGGTCGACACCGGTAAAGGGTTCATCGAGGAGAATCATAGCGGGAGAACTGGCAAGCGCCCGTGCAATTTCGAGTCGCCGCCTTTCTCCGCCGGACAGGGTAAACGCCTTGTTTTTTGCCAGCGATGCCAGATTAAATTCGTTCAGCAATCTGCTTAGTTGCGTGTACTTCTCGTCGGCATGGTACCGGTGCGTCTCCAGGATGGCAAGGATGTTTTCCTCGACTGTCAGACGCTGAAAGACGGATGGTTCCTGGCACAAGTACCCCATTCCCTTCCGTGCTCGCTGATAAATGGGAAAGTCCGTAATATCCTCATTCTGGAAGATCACGCGGCCACTGTCAGGACGAACAACCCCAATGATCATATTAAAAGAGGTGCTCTTCCCTGCGCCATTTTGGCCAAGTATCCCCACGATCTCCCCGTCATTCACCTCGAAACTGACATGATTCACAACGGTGCGTTTGCCGTACGACTTGGTTAGTCCCTCTGCCCTGAGTAAATTCATAACTTCATTTTATAAATTTCATGGTGTTCAGAGGCCAGAAAACAAAAAACGCCTTGCCGACGATGTTCTTTTCCGGAACAAACTTCCACACCCGGCTATCATTGCTGTTTCTGCTATTATCTCCCAGCACAAAATAGTCTTTTTCTCCCAACTGGACCGGTTTGGTTGTGCCCCATGAGCCGGCAGAGAGGCTGGTATAATAGATATCATGAAATATTTCAACATTCGCAAAAGTTGCATAAATACGGGTGCCGCCAAAGCGAATCTTGCTCGTGTCAGAGGGGCTCAGATCTGGTATTGCCCCTTCATCATAGTCAAATGCAAAAACCTTATTGTCATCTATCGTCAGGGATACTATGCGGTCTACATTTGAAAACCCAATCTTGTGCGGATGACCGGTTTGCAAACGGACATCCTTTTCCAGCACACTCGTACCGTTTTTCAGAAGATGGGTTTTTCCCTCCGTGCCTTCTGCCGGAATAAGGACGGTAAATATGTCGTTATTTTTTTCCAGAACAAGTGTCAGAGACTGAGAGCCTTTCAGGAGGGTAACATCAAAGCAGATCTTTGTATCGCCCATTTCATTGGATCCCGATCGGTTATTGTAACCGTTTTGATCGGAAACACTACGGCCAAACGTCACCAGAGATACACCTGAACCTTCCCGGGACAGGGTGTCGAGGATCATCAAGGTATCGTGAATCTTCCATGCATCGCTGTCGGTACTCCACACCGGAGCATCCTCTTCCTTTGCTAAATAATTACTGTTGTACACCGGCATCCATAGCCTTTTCTGCACGGAATCAGGCTTCCTTTGTATCTTATCATTGATATAAATATCGCCATTAACAATTTGGAGCTTTTCGCCGGGCAAACCAATAAGCCGTTTAATATAATTTTTCTTCTTCTTTGAAAATTTTGTCGATCCGCACCGGTTGCAACGGAATCCTTCCCGCCATTCCGTCTCGGGAAATTGCGCAGAGCAATTCTTGCACGTAAGATCGTGCAACGGATAAATAAATACCATAACGTCCCAGCGCTGCGGATTTTTAAATTTATACCAGAATTTGTTCACCACGATTCTGTTCCCGCCATGGATTACCCGATTTGACAGGTCTGACCAGGCAACTGTAATTTGACACTGAGGACAACGTCCCTTCCTCCAGAGCCATGCAGGCCAGTTATAGCGAATCCTGTTACTGCAAACATCGCAATAAGCAGACAGATTTATCTCGAACTGACAGTTGGCGCACCGGGCGTCTTCACTCTGGCGGTCGGCATAAAAAAACCAGCCGCAATTCGGACAGGTTACGTTCTTATGTTCACCCAACAAGGTTGGCGCCATCGAGCCCGTAGGTATTTTAAATGCCTCTACCACAAAATAACGGATCGCAAAAGCCACGGCAACGGCGATCGCTATCGACTCGATATTTTCACGTAATTTGCCCTTCCTCTTTTTCGTCTTCTCTTTTCCTCTCGTAATTGTCTGTTTCTCTTTTATATCAGTCACGCTGCACCTCATTCATCAACAGATAATACCGACAAGAATGCCTTTTGCGGAATTTCCACGTTCCCGACAGACTTCATCCGCTTTTTGCCTTCCTTCTGTTTTTCCAAAAGTTTTCGTTTTCGCGTAATATCACCCCCATAACACTTTGCCGTTACATTTTTCGCAATCGGGCGTATGGTTTCCCTCGCAATAACCCTGCTTCCGATTGCTGCCTGTAAAACCACCTCAAAGAGGTGCCGTGAAATTTCATTCTTGAGTTTTTTCACCAGCCGCCGCCCTTTTATCTCTGCATCTTTCCTGTGAACAATTGTGGAAAGGGCATCCACCCGTTTGCCCGACACCAAAATATCCAATTTTACCAGGTCGGCAGGCTCATACCCCAGGAAATCATAATCCAGGGTTCCGTAGCCCCGCGTAGCGGATTTCAGTTTATCAAAAAAATCAAAGATAATTTCAGCTAACGGCAACTCGTAGACGAGGATTGCACGCCTTTCACTAAGATACTCGGTGCTTTTATATCTCCCCCTGCGCCCTTCGGCGAACTGCATAATCGTCCCGACGTATTCTGTGGGTAAAACAAAGCTGGCACGCACGATGGGCTCTCTAAATTCCTCAATCTCATTCACCGGCGGCACCTTTTCCGGGTTGTCGACCTTTATCACCTCTTTATTGGTCTTCAATATCTCATAGGTTACGTTCGGAGCGGTTTGGACAATATTGATGTTGCTCTCGCGCTCCAGACGTTCCTGCACAATTTCCATATGCAGGAGGCCAAGGAATCCACACCGGAACCCAAACCCCAGCGCCTGTGAAGTCTCCGGTTCAAAGGTAAACGAAGAATCGTTCAGGCTTAACCGTTCCAGCGCCTCACGAAGGAGATGAAAATCGGCGTTATCTGCCGGATACACACCGCAGTATACCATCGGCACAGGCGCGCGATACCCGGGCAACGCCTCGGCAGTTCTTTCCCTATAGTGAGTAACCGTATCCCCTACCTTGACGTCATGAATAGATTTAATATTGGCAATGCAATACCCTACCTCTCCCGCTGAAAGGCAATCTTTGGCAGCCATCTTGGGCTTAAAAACACCGACCTCTTCCACCTTGAAAGAGCTGCTTGTTTTCATCATATAGATCTCGTCACCCACCGTAACAGAGCCATCAAAGATGCGCAGATAAACAACAACACCACGATACTCATCATACACCGAATCAAAGATCAAAGACTTCAGGGGTACATGAGGATCGCCTTTGGGCGGCGGGATGCGTTTGATAACAGCCCCAAAGATTTCATCAACTCCTTCCCCGGTCTTTGCGCTGACCATGAGCGCTTCGCTGGGATCAATACCCAGGGTTTTTTCCATTTCGGTGAGCACATCATAGGGACGGGACTGCGGCAGGTCGATCTTGCTGACGACCGGAATGATCGTTAAGTTATGCTCCATGGCAAGAAAGGCGTTGGCAACCGTCTGCGCCTCAACACCCTGTGACGCATCCACCAGCAACAACGCCCCTTCGCAGGCGCCTAGGCTCCGGGATACCTCGTAACTGAAGTCCACATGGCCAGGCGTATCAATTAAATTAAGATTATATTCCTTGCCATCCCGTATCAGCTTCAATGCAACCGCACTCGCCTTGATGGTAATACCCCGTTCGCGTTCCAGGTCCATGTCGTCAAGCATCTGGTTGCGGAACTCTCTGGAGGTAATAGTATGGGTCTTTTCCAGCAAACGGTCCGCCAGGGTAGATTTCCCGTGATCAATGTGTGCAATTATGCAGAAATTTCTAATGCTCTCAGTAGACATCCAGCCGCTCCTATAATCCCCGCATCATTCCCAAGCTGCGAAAACACAATTTTCGTATCCTGATAAGATGCCTCAAATGCCCTTTCTGTAGTAACGCGCCTGACAGGGTCCATCAATAATTTTCCGGAGCCGATCATACCCCCGGCCAACACAACCATCTCCGGATTTAATACATGCATGATATTGAGAATGGCAATCCCAAGGTATCGACCCGTCTCTTCAATGACGTCCAGGGACACCTTGTCGCCCTGAATGGCCGCTTCGTTAATCATCTTTGCCGTAATTTCTGCGGAGCCTTTCAATGAGGATGATGCGCCGCTTCCTAACAATTCTTTAAAGCGCCGCACCATGCCCGTTGCCGATGAGTACACCTCAACGCATCCCCGGTTGCCGCACTTGCATGGAGGTCCGTCTGTTTGGATTACCATATGTCCAATCTCCGCAGCCACGTTATTGGCACCCCGCCACAACTTATCATCAATAACAATACCGCCTCCAACCCCCGTACCCAGAGTCAGCATTACCAACGATTTCACTGCCTTGCCCGCCCCCACCCACTTCTCACCCCAAGCGGCGGCATTGGCATCATTTTCCAACACGCAGGGCTTTGAAAACCGTTCTGACACAATGCGTTTAATGGGGATATTGCGCCAACGGGGCAGGTTGGGAGAAAAGAGGATTGTTTCGCCTGTTTTATCAACAAGGCCGGGCGATCCCAGCCCAATACCGGCAATGTCGGATTCTTTTATCCGGGCGCCTTGTACCGCTTCTGCAATGAGTTCGAGTATCTGATTCGAAATGGTCTGCGGGTCTGCATTCGAATTGGTTTTTATAGAAAGGCGATGGAGAATTTTTCCATCTGTATTAACAATACCTGCTTTTAAATTTGTCCCACCCAGGTCAATGCCAACAATACAATTACTCAATGAAATAAATCCCTATTTCAGTAAAAAGCACGCTGTTGATCAAAAATCTGATAATAATGTGGCTTTTTGAAAAATTCCTATAATAACGATACTTGTCGCATCATTTAGAGGCAAAGCATCCGCCTGGTTGGGTATGAGTGTAGTTATGCCGATTAGAACAAATACGCTGCCCATACTTTTTTAAAAAACAAACTTATTCACTGTTGTCGCTCTCTATGAAAGGCAAATTTTAACAAAAGTCATATCCTAAGTCAAATTATATACCTGGCATTGACATACTCCCTGCGGTGCAGTCGCCACGGAACACCGTATTGCTATGCCAGCAGCATTGGGAAAAAACCGTCTCTTACTGTTAAGGAATTTCAAGGTTTGTATCATAGCATACCAGACAAAGACACGGCCCCTCAGATTCCCCTTTGTTAAGGAGGACATAAAGAAATCCCCTTCTCTGAGGATGAGTTAGTGCAATTACAGTTTCAGCGGGACGGGGGTGAAAGAAATTAAAAATATGATAAACAGGATGATCCCGAGGATCTTGCGTTTGCGGTCAAGACCAGCAACCTCATCAATGGGCGCCGGGTGTCTGAAGCCAAAGATAAGGAGCAATATGGCAAAAACCATCCAGCCGGGATACAAAAGGATTGCTATTACACAAAAGAGAAAGATACCGATGCGATAGACAATTGCACTCTTTTTGCCCAAGAGGGCATACAGGATATGCCCGCCGTCAAGCTGCCCGATCGGCAGCAGATTAAGCGCGGTGACAAAGAGTCCTGCCCAACCTGCAAAGGCAACAGGATGGAGGTAAATATCCATTCCATCGGGCAAATGGCCAACTACCAGTTTGGAGAGAAATGAAAACAGAATTGGCTCTCCAAGTCCCAAATAATCAGAGGTATCACTGGGTACCGGGCGCACATCTGAGAGATATAGTCCAATAATAATTGCAGGGATGGAAAAGAGGAGCCCCATCAGCGGGCCGGTAGCTCCGATATCAAATAAAGCCCTCTTGTCAGGTATAAGCCCCTTCATTTTGATAACCGCACCAAAGGTACCGAAGGGTGGAAAAGGAAGGGGGAGAAAATAGGGCATCGTAGCAGCAACATGATATTTCCGGCACATGAAAAAATGACCCAATTCATGAGAAAGCAGGATCGTCATGATGGTAATGGAGTACCAGGGTCCATTAACATAATAGGTCGTCAAAAAAGTTGCAATAAAGAGCAAGACATGGATACGTGCCTTGCTAAAGAAGTTTGCGGGGGTAAGTGCTTCCATAATGGTAAAATGGTATCAAAAAAAGCTCTCAAATTCAAACGGTATTTGAATGAGATGGTCTTTGAAGCCATGATCATAAAATTTGACTTGCAATAGAAATAATTTTTCTGATTCCCAATATCCTTCCGCTGCTTTCTGCTTGACACCTACCATAGCACAAGAATAATATGCTTAATAAGAGAAAATTTATGGGAATTAATGGTGACTCAAGCATAATAAGATTGAAATTTCTTATCATTAACCTATGACAAAACCAAGGATATTATTAATCGATGACGATAAAACAGCCCTTGACGGATTGGTGAAGATTTTGTCGCATGACGGATATGCTGTCTCCGGAGCCTTGTCCGGTTATGAGGCATTAAATCTCCTCTCCAGGAAATCCTTTGATATCATTGTGACGGACATGAAGCTTCCCGGCATGGGAGGGTTGTCGCTGATTCACGAAGTGCGGAAAAAGGAAGAGCCGGTGGCAATTGTGGTGATTACTGCCTATAGCTCGGTCAAAACAGCCGTTGAGGCGATAAAATGCGGGGCGGACGATTATCTGACGAAACCCGTAAACATTGAGGAACTGGAACTAGTATTGGAAAAGCTGTGGGAAAGACAGCAGTTGATTGTCCAGAACCGCCTGTTAAAGGAAAAACTAAAGGACAAGTATAAATCTTCAGAATTGGTAGGAAGTACCCCTCAGATGCATCAGATATTTAACATGATAGAAGACGTTGCCCCCAGCACGGCATCCATTCTGATCTTAGGGGAAACGGGGACAGGAAAAGAACTCGTGGCTAATGCCATTCACTACCAAAGCGATAGGGCATGCATGCCCTTTATTGCCCTGCATTGTGCCGCATTGTCGGAAGGCGTGTTGGAAAGCGAACTCTTTGGCCATGAAAAAGGGGCATTCACCGGAGCTGTTCAATCGAGAAAGGGTCGGTTTGAATTGGCCGACGGCGGTACGCTTTTCCTGGACGAAGTGGGCGAGATGAGTCTAAAGGTGCAGGTGAAATTGCTCCGTGTTTTGGAAAAAGGTGAGTTTGAGCGCGTCGGCGGAGAAAAAACGATAAAGGTGGATGTGCGACTGATCGCCGCAACCAACCGGGACCTGGAAAAGGAAGTTGCCGAGGGGAGGTTCCGGGAAGATTTGTTTTATCGCTTAAATGTCATAACCGTCCCTTTGCCGCCGTTGCGGGAAAGGAGAGAGGATGTACCCCTGCTCTCCAATTTTTTTATCATTAAATATGCAAAAAAGTATAAGAAGGAGATTGAGGGGTTTGCCCCGGAGTCAATGGAAGCGCTCTGTT
Source organism: Candidatus Brocadia sp. (assembly GCA_021463795.1). Classification (GTDB taxonomy): domain Bacteria; phylum Planctomycetota; class Brocadiia; order Brocadiales; family Brocadiaceae; genus Brocadia. The sequence goes on from JAJTXE010000002.1 coordinate 2,098,660, forward strand.
CATATCACTGGCCGGGGAATGTAAGGGAACTGGAAAACGTTATTGAAAGGTCTGTCGTTCTCTGTAAAAAAAATATGATCACGATTGACCACCTGCCCAAAAACATGGTCCCCAACAAGGAAGATATATCCACGATCAAAATTCCCCTGGGTACTTCGTTAAAAGAAGCCGAAAAGGAAATCATCCAAAAGACACTGCAAATGGCACAGGGGAGCAAGAAAGAAGCCGCAAAAATACTGGGCATCTCAAGCAGAAAAATTGAATATAAAGTAAAAGAGTGGGGTTAAAAACGAAATTTTTTCACGCATCTTATTTCTACATACCTGGTTTTCCGCAAAATTTTCATTCATCGCAAATTTTTTATCAAACGATTTCTTTCAATTCATCACTCAGGTAAAAAACGTATTAGCTGCAACAGTTGTTCAACACTATAGTTACAATATTTATACAACCAGATTCTTAGGTTGGCATCTCTTTTGTTGCTATGCTAAGCGTTATGAATATCGCAGCCACAGGTGTTGCGCGTTGCAGTTTTTTTATTGGTTTTTTTGAAAAGCAGAAAATCACTGTTTTCTTGGGGGGGGGTGTCAGGAGATAAATGTTCTTTTTGTATTAAAGCAGCACCTTGTTGGCAAATTGTAAGTAGAGGTTAACATAACAATCTTATTAGTATCTTTTTAGATTTTCAAGGAGGATAAAAGATCATGTCAATTATGTCAGACGCTTATATGAAAATGTTTCCGATGGAAGCGGAAAAGAAGAGCTCGGCCGGCAAGCGTAATCCCGCTTTGGATGTTCCTGAATTCAGTAAAGCATGGAATCTTTACCGGGATACGAGTTTAGACATCATGAAACGTTACGAATACATGGCCCAGTGCGTTGGCTTTACTGATAAGGACACGGCAGCGATTAAGGAGTCAAAGGATATTATAGCCGCAAACCTGAAAGCAATTCTTGACCATATCTATTATGACAAGCTTATAAACGATCCGTGGCTTTCAAGGTGGTTCAGGGATGATAGCGGCAAAATAGCCAAGGAATATGTTGACATTAGAAGAGCAAGGCAGCAAAGGTTTCTGCTGAAGATCCTGGAGTGTAAATGGGATGAAGAATTTTGGAATTTTGTACGTTGGGTAGGGGCGGTACATGTGCCCATCTTTGGCTTTGAAGACCTGTATATACCGGTAAGGTTAAACCTCGGGCTTTGGGGTTATATACATCAGTATTTGTTTAATCTTTTTGCACAGGAACTAAAAAATGATCCGGAAAAACTTCGCAGGATAACGACCGCATGGACAAAGCTTTTCTGGATAATTATCGATATTTATCACATCGACTATTTTGGTATCTGGATGTAATATTGTAACATCGTATTGGAAAGAAGTGTTTACGCAAGCGGATGTTTTCCCTCTGTGTTTACTTTGGTTGCACAGGGGGGAGGCATCCTGGGGAGGGGAGGCAAAAAATGAAGAAATCCGTTGTTTGGTTTGAAGAGAGCTGTATTAAGTGCGCTATGTGTGCTGAGGAGGCCCCTGAAGTTATCGTTTTTGAAGCAACGACCGGGCCACAGCTAAAGGAAGATGTTGATATTGTCCCTCATAGTGAAAAGATAAAACGGGCTGCCCAGTTTTGCCCGAAAGACAGCATAAAACATCATCTGCAATAAATGAGATATTTATAAAAACTTATTATTATCTATTCATCTTATGACAAAACCCAGGTTATTGCTGGTAGATGACGACAAGAATACCCTTGATGGGTTAATAAAGATATTGAGTCGTGACGGTTTTTCTGTTTCTGGAGTCCTCTCGGTTTATGATGCTTTAAATCTCATCTCCAGGGAAAATTTTGATATCGTCTTAACGGATATGAAAATGCCGGGCATGGGTGGATTGTCATTGATCCAGGAAGTAAGAAAAAGGGAACTGCCGGTGGCAATCGTGGTGATTACCGCTTATAGTTCTGAAAAGACTGCCGCAGAGGCTGCAAAATGTGGGGCAGATTATTATCTGAAAAAACCGGTAAATATCGAAGAGCTGGAATTCGTCATCGGAAAGCTATGGGAAAAACAACAGTTGATTATACAGAATTCTGTGGTAAAAGAACCATTGACTGAAAGACGCAATGTATCCGCGTTACATAGCAGAAAGGTAATCAGGCAATCTGATAAAGGGGAGGGGCAAGGCATGAACAAATTCGGATAATTCAGGGGTTGATGGATTCTTATAAGGGCGAGATTATAAAGTATTTCAATATTTTTCAGAAAGGGAAAGACGATGAAAAGGTTAAAAAAATTACTGGGATGTGCTGCTGTAGCAGCATTGATGGGGCTTACGACAGCTTTTTGCGTCCCGGCCGTTTTTGCAGAAGAGGCGAAAAAGGCAGAAGACTGGAATCTGTCTCACGAGGATCTTGAAGAGCAGGCGTTAATTGATGTTACCAATGGTGATGTGCTCGGTGTACGCGCGAAAGACGGCGCATGGGAGTTTCACCTTTACACGACCGATGGATATATAGAGATGACCAACGGCGAATTGGTCTGGGTCTTTGGTTATACCCATGCCAAGGATAGCTTTGAAAATGTGGGGGAAGTAAAAACAAAGGAAGAAGCTGAACGATTGCTTGAGCCCGTTAAGGTGCCTTCAGACCCGCTTCACCTCTTTGTTGGAGAAAAGGCGCGCATTGTCCTCCATAATACGGGGATGCATCATGCCGCTGAACACTCGGGAATTAATCACGTGGCACACACGATTCATTTTCATGGCCTGGACTTAGCGCCCGCGGTTGATGGCGTGCCTTCTTTGCCCGTAGACCCTGTATTGGAACATAAATCTTTTACTTACGAAATAACTCCACAACATGAAGGCTCGTTCATGGGGCATTGCCATGTGGACAGCTTCAATCATATTCTGGCAGGCATGTACTTTCCCATCATTATTCATCAGGACAGGACGAAGACCGCTTATGGGTATAAATACGACCGGGACTATACCTTGTTTGTCAGTGAATTATCCTCCACAGCAAATGAGCAATTGCAGGAATCGGGGGTTGTTCACGGGATACAAGACTGGAAGGCAGATTATTTCCTGATTAATGGAAGAACGTATACCGACAACCTCTTTCATCCGCGTTCTGTAGTAAATGACCCGCGTTCGAGGATTGTGGCATATGAGGATGAAACGGTTTTGATACGTTTTATGGCAATTGGCGCCGACCATGTCTTTGCATTCCATCCGCATGGTTATCACATGGAAGTAATCGCATTGGATGGAAGAAAATTAAAGAGCACCTATGAAAAAGATACCCTGTGCATTGCCAGTGGTGAAAGGACTGACGTCCTGGTTAGGATTCCCCGTTTTGCCAGCCAAAGAAAGTGCTTGTCATGCAATCTTGGTGCAGGGGTAACGATCATGCACGATCATAATCTCCGGGGCATGGTCTCAACCGGCAAATATCCGATGGGCGCTTTGACAATCTTCGATGTAAGAGCGAAAGCGAAGGCGGCAAAACCAGATGAACCTCTTGTAAAAGAGGGAAAACCATATAATCCATTAGAGCATTAATTGTATCTCTGTAAAATTTCGTGCAACCTCCCGTAGGGGTCAACCTCTACGGGAGGTATTTTTATTCCTCTATTCAGCCAATAATTTCAAACCAGAGTTGACAAAACACTCCCAATAGTTCATATATACCCATAAGAAGCTAGAGATTAACAAAGAGGCGGTAATCCATGCAAAAAATAAGACCAAAGGTTCGAAAAAGACGCGTGAAATTTTCTATTGATATTAAATAATTTTTCTCTATAGTGTATGCGACAAAGACTCATTCGCATTTTAATAAAGAAGAACAAAGAAAAATATCCGTACTTAATTAATTGGAGTTAACGCATGAATCCATACCTGTTCACGCAGGACTTACCTGTATTCTATCATGGCAGATACCCCAGACTTCCCACACCTATTGGATGGCAAATCCATGTCTAAGGCATGGAGCGAAAACATGGGGTTTATTCTTTTTTTTCAACGAATCTGGAGGTGGTGACTACTGCGATTGACAGTATATTCTTACCTTATTTTATTTCATTAACTATTACATTAACGAATCGAGAGGAAATTCATATGAAAAAAATATCGAAATTATTTTTAATAGCTTTTTTATTCTGTTGTTTGACGAGAATGGTGCATGCAACATCGTCAGATACCATGTCACTTACGGACGAACCTGGCAACTGGTTTAAAAGTAACAACACAGGCACTTCTCTATCGGTGATCAACGCTGGTCAGGAGGTTAACTTCAAGATCAGTAACTGTTGCACCAATACGCGACATACAGTCACACTCCTGATCAGGCCTGAGGGATCGAACCTAACCTTGGATCAGGACCATTCGATAACGGGAACGCTTTCCGCCACTTTTGATGTACCGGGTGTTTATGTGTTTGTTTGCAAAGTCCATCCCTATATGACTGGTGTGGTAGCCGTGAAAGATGCTGATGGGAATATCCCGGATGTTACGGCTGGTTCGTTACCCTTTATTAGTTATTTAGGGATAACTTCACTTCCAGCCGATACCGTTCTCGCTGTCCTCCGCACTGTCGCTTCTACTGACGCAGAAAAGGCAGCTAAATGGGATATTCGCACATCAGCCGATCAGGTAATTCCAAAGGTTCCTGGTGTAGGCGAAATCTGGATTGATACTCAATTTGAACACGTGAATAAACAAACCGACAAAAGAGGTACGCTGAAGCCTGGCACTATCACCATAGTAGATGCAGAAACTTTCACCGTAGAGCGAGAGATTAACGGTCTTGGTGCGAAAGGGATGTGGAATAATCCTCATAATATGTGGGCAGATTTTACTCTGGATACGATATACAATACGAACTGGTTTGGAGAGTGGATTAATAAGATTGACCGGCAAACGGGCAGGATTATACAGAGTATTACCGTAGGTGAGGCACCTACCCATATCGTTACCATTCCCACCCTTGGTTCATCTGAAAGGGGCGTATTAACCATACCTCTGAGTGCTGAAAATAATTTTGTTAAGGTAGAGGATGGATCTGATGGTTTAAAGGTTATTGACTCAAAACCGACGGGTGATGGACGTAACCATCCTCACGGCCACTGGCTGAATTGTGGCCGGGGAGACCGGATGGTTGTCCCTAATGTATTCAAAGGTGTAGGGGTCGCGGGATCTATCAGTATTTTAGATTCCCTTACCGGTGATGTTCTCAAGGAATTTGACCATGATTCCAATGATCCTCTGAGAAGTGTGTTGCTGATGCCGATTGCTGCCGGAGAATGTCATGTTAACGGCATAAGCAAGGCGTATGTTGCTAATGCGGTCTCTGGCTATATAACGGTCATCGATGTCGATGGGATGCAAATCAGGAAGAATATTCCTGTAACGGTAACTCCAGACGGACAGACAGGAAAAGATCTTCTCAACACCTTACAGGTGCCGATTCAAACGCCGGTAAGTCCTGATGGAAAGTTTGTGGCTGCGGCCATCTTATCGCTCACTGCCGTGCCGAATGCGAAGACCAATTCAACAGACTACGTTGTAATCATTGATGCCCTTACCGATGAAGTAGTGGCATATGTACCAACGCCGGGAGGAACGCATGGAATAAATTGGGGCGCCAAGTTGGGGGGAGGATATTATGCCTATGTAAGCAGCCAATTTGCCAATGTTCTTGCGGTAATAGATATCGATCCAAATGGAGACGGGAAGGGGTCTGATGCGGCAGTGGTAGGCACAATTCTCCTGGCCAATGGAAGTAACGGTGCAGGGGTGACGGATGGAACAGGCGGGCAAGGGATTAAGCCGCTTCCCATGGTACATGATGGTTGGATCCAACCGACCGTAGAGTTAGCTGGCACTGGTATCCTCTCTGCTGAAGTAGAGGACTGGATTATTCAACTTACACCAGAACAGAAAGATCCTGAAGGTCACGAACAGTAAATACCAGCACAATTGAGAACCCCTGGGCGGACAGCTTTTTGCATGTCCGCCCAGATTTTTATGAATATTATGGAGTAGTACCGTTAGAAAAAGTATTGAAAAAGAGTCTAAAAATTACAATAGCCTTTTCAGGCAGTCACGCTACTTTCTACCATATTTCCACTTCTCCTGTGCTTACAAAAAACAACCTTTCAGAACGGTAAACGTATCAAGGCGAAGTGCTTTATTTCCGAAGAAGCGGAACAAACCGAACGGGAATAATGGACTCTTTTACGACCTTCGAGGATACATCCTTGGTAATCAGCATGAGATCCTGAACTTCATAAACACCACCCACGGGAATAACCATGCGGCCACCGGGTTTCAGCTGGTCAATCAGGGGCTGCGGAATATGCTCGGCGGCTGCAGTAACGATAACGGCATTAAAAGGGGCATGCTCAGGCCATCCTTTGTAACCGTCACCAATCATGACTTCTACATTGCCGTACCCCAGGGTTTTTAACCGATTCCTGGCTTCTTTTCCCAGATCTTCCACAAGCTCGATCGTGTAGACCTGTTTTACCAGTCTGGCAAGGATCGCGGCCTGATATCCCGAACCAGTCCCCACTTCTAATACAACATCGTCACTTTCTGGCTTTAATAATTCCGTCATAAAGGCAACAATATATGGCTGGGAAATGGTCTGGCCAAAACCGATAGGAACCGGTTGATCGTAATAACTGGAAAAACGAACTTCTTCAGGAATGAATAGGTGACGGGGCACGGATTCCATGGCTTCCAGCACCCGTTTGTCCTTTATGTCCCGGTACGCAATCTGTTCTTCCACCATGCGTTTTCGCTGGCGTGTAAAGGTGTCTTCATCCACGAAGGATTCTCTGCCG
>JAJTXE010000002.1:2105527-2108806 GCA_021463795.1 Candidatus Brocadia sp.
CAGTTTTAAATTTCTGTAAATTACAGAGCTTTTTGCCTCGTTTCCCTTTGATGGTAGAATCGATGATAAGCCAAGCCCTCTTTCCTGCTTTCTCAATAACTTTTTTCAGCATGGTTTGCCGAAGGGTAGATAAGGAAAGGTCTTTTTTCATATGTCGTGAAATAGTTGCCTTATGTTTTTTGAGATAGTGCGCAACGAAACTTGCGCTGAAGTGGCCCCAGCAGAGAATAAGTGTCCCTACATAGAAGGAAATCAGCTTTTCCTGTACGGTTCTGGGTGTATGGCGAAACAGTATCTTTGAAATTGCCGGGATTGAGAATGGTTGGATCGTGGCATATCTCCTTATTAAATGAATGGTTAAAAAAGAAGATGCAAATATTTAATAAGCATGCCATATTTTTTGATCGTTCTCAAGCTTTATTTTTCAGGCTCTTTCAGCCATAACAACCTTGTTTCCCTTACGTATTGCCAGTTAGCTGACTTTTATATCAACTTTTATGCAACTTATGTGTAGATTACTTCACCTTCTTTAACATAATCCACAATCGGCGATTCTTTTTTTTTCCATTCTTCCGGGGTCATAGCGACGGCTTCTATCGGCTCGAAGACCTCATAAATGGCATCAGAGAGGATGTCAATTCTCTCCCAATAATCCTTACCTGAAAAGTCCCCGGATATAACAACCACATCAATATCGCTTCCTTCCTTGTAGGTACCGGTAGCATAGGAGCCAAACAATATCAGCTTGTCTATCTTTGTGCCTTTGGATTCCAAGGCTTTTCTAAAACGGGACAAAATCTCTAAAACTGTGTTTTTATCCATTCCAGTGCCTCCTTGCTCTTCAATAGTATATTTCCTACAACAGACTGCGTAAAATCCTTTTGTAGCGTGTCCAATTCCTCAGGGTATCTTGTAACGATACTGGCTTCGTTAAGTTTTATAAGAAATTTTCCAACAGGTTTCAAAGGTTTGATACCGATCTTGTTGAGCAAGTAAACAAGATTATGAACCTTTGGTGGTATTTCTTTCAATCGTTCCAGGTAAAGTCCTTTTAGAGCCTTTTCGACGGACAGGTGACACATAAAAACAGCATAAAAATATCTTTTGTTGTCGAACATAATTTCGGCTGTTTTCATATCATAATCAGCCTGTTTCAGCCATTCTTGAGGAGTTTTATCAGTTTTACACTGGATTTAAAATATTTGTTTTTTCAATACTAACCCGCCTTTCGCAATTCGCACCCAAAAACGGTTATTTTTGGGCATGTATCGCCGGTAAACCCTTGATATGAAAGGGGTGGATTTTCAAAACGGCTTGTAGTGCCGACCTTTTTACATGACCCCCTGAATTTGCTGGCTAAGCGGCTCGTCTACCCCTCGAATTGCGAAGGTCGGGCTAAGTATGCCTGGGGTATAAGATCGGAAACAGTATGTTTAAAGTCGTTAAGATTCCTTCGTAAAAGGATGTTGTGGTGTTGTAAAATGCCCACGACAACGGCGGGATTCAATAACAATTTTTCTGCGCAGATTGTGACCCTATCTCTTGATATATACTTCTGGTAAGGCTTAAAATACTCTAAAATTTCGGTCACTTTTAATATTTTTTCTGCATATTTGTTTGCTGCTTCTTCTTCGCTCGTGAGAAGGTCATCAAGACTGTCTATACAAAAATCGTCTTTCCTCCTGAGATGCAATATAATGTGGGCTATTTCATGAGCAATGGTAAACCAGAAGTTATCGTTTCTGTCATGCCTTGCCGTATAAACGATAACCGGATTCAAATCGTCAAAGAAGGAAGCGCCGTCAATATAGGTCTTCTGAAGATGACCCAGGACAAGGAACTTTACACCGGCATTACTTAAATCTTTCAGGAATGTCTTCACACCATCCTCCATGGTTGTGTAGCGGTAAAGATTTTTTGCTAAATTCTCCAACTTGCCTTTCTCATAGCGGCTAACCTGACAAATTTTTGCGCATCTCTGGGCCATCCTAAACCATGTAAGGGCATAATATTTATTGTAATGATCAAATGCCCCTGATTTTCTAAAATTCAAGGGCACTCTTTCATCCAGAAAAGAAAAATCTAAATCCGGAATCCCCCAGAAAAGCTTTATTTCGCTTATTAAACTATCGATGGTTTTGGACAATTTTATCCAGCCCTTTTTTATCATTTCTTTAACAGGCATGTGTTTGTATATATCAGATTTGATTTCAACCTCTTTTTCTTTCGAACTCTCGGTTTGCAATCTCAGTCTATAATCGGTATCGAGATTCATCCAGTATTGAGGCGACTGGCCAAATGCCTTACTTAAGAGACGCGCTGTTTCAATAGTCACAGATTGTTTGTTCATTATGAGTTTGTTAACGGACTTTAATGATATACCAAGTATCTCTGCAAGGTCTTCCTGTCTCCAGTTGCGAGATTCCAACTCCTCTTTAATGAATTCTCCCGGACCTATGTTTAAAAAAGGTTTATATTTCGTTACCATAACTAACCCTCATAATGTTTCGAAAGTTCTATAATAGAAACTGTTCCTTTCGTCTTTTCCACATCGTTCCAGTCTATTTCTAATTCTAATCTCCATTTTCTATCCAATCGTAAGGAATACCTATTTTCGAAACCTCTTAATTTTTCAAAATTCAGTGCAGGGGTCTTCCACAAATCATGGATATCAATAGCGGCTTCTAACTGCTGGATTCTCATAAAAAACTTTGAGATGACTCCTTGCGGGAGCGGATATTTTTTGCTTTTACCTTCCTGGTAGAGTTGCACAAGATGCCTGTTTTTAAATTCTACCTGCAAATTATTTGCTCATCCTTATAACAATTTTATATGGGTGCACAATAATTATCAAGTAATATTTAACCATTTAGGTTAAATTGTATGGTCAATTTATAACCTAAATTCTGTTTATTATCAAGGCAATTTTAATGCCGCATTGATGATTTTTCGGGTGGTTCGTGGGTGTCTTTTCAACAGTGGGGACAAATTTTTGTTTTTCGCAAGATATTTGAATTTCCTCAATCAAAATCAGCGTAGATTTCTCCAAAATTTATCCCCGCAGTATTGTCCCTCTCATACTGCTTTTTTATTGATAATTTCGCATATTGAAGGTCCGGGCTTGCGCTTCCGTTCCGTATTGCGACGGACGCCTCTATGAATCCGGCGAGGCTGTCGGCGGCCTTGACAAGTTCTCCGTCTTTCGGATTGAATCTGTCGTCGTTGTACGTTTCGTTGATCTCTATACTGCTGAAATTTTCTTTCTTCCCATTTATTGTT
>JAJTXE010000002.1:2108827-2111590 GCA_021463795.1 Candidatus Brocadia sp.
CAAGAGTAGCCCAGCCTTCTTTATCTCCTGCAATAGGGAAGAATACTTGCGATGGGAACAAACTGCGTCCATCGTAATCGGTATCGAGCATCCACATGGCAATATCGCCTTTGCCGCCGCTTTCCACGGTTCCGGTCTTGGGGTTATAGTAATCGAATCCGAGAACTTCTACCTAGGAGAGGTTTTTAGTGGTAAGTTTTGAGTTTTTCATTGACGGGAAACCTAACTCATTAGCGATTTCTTTAAGGCTGCCGATAATTTGGCTATCTCTTCGCAATTGTCCAATAATTCTTCTGCACTGTTCGGTTGAATGTATCCCAAATTCTGACAAATCAGTATCAAGGTTTCTCATTCCGCCAACGAACCTTGTGCTATTCCAGGAAACTGGCGGAATTCCCCCTTGCTGTTTCTTGCCTGCCCCTCCGCGATATTTGCCGGCATTGAAATCCCAGCCCTTCTCATCTGAGAGGTAACGCCATACATCTCTTCCCTGGGAAAGGATTGCGTAATATTGTATATCTTGCTCACTAAGTCCATTGATTTCTGCCAGACTATCAAGTCCCGATAACTTCTTGAACGTTTCATATTCAGATAACCTCCTCTCACCACTTAAAACTAAAAACTCAAAACTAAAAACTGCCACATCCGGCTGCCCGATAAGCCAGAAGCTTTCGTTGCTGCTCCGTTTCTTCTTCAAGTCATCGGTAAGCATGTCAGCGTTCATCTGGGCTTTGAGGAGTGTTACACCCGGCCAGTTGGTTTCGTCAATGTCTTTGGCGGCTTCTTCGTCAAATTGGAAGGCACAGAATAAGACGATATGTGGCTTAGGCTTCAGGTGCATGGCTTCTTCCAATGCTAACTCTACCATGCGTTGCTCTAATGGCGCATGCTCAGGGCCAAAGCAAATAACGGTTTTTAGTTGTTGGTTTTCGGTTTTTAGTTCGCCTTCGGCTGGAATATAACGAGTGCCTGGCAATGGTTCCACTCTACTAAAATGTAAGATATTCCCAGCTTTCCCCCGCACGCCACATCTTTTCAATTCATCGCGCCAATTGCTCTGGCGCAGGGTTTCTCCGGTGCGGGTCACTTCGTTGCCTGTATAGTTTTCAGTTTTTAGTTTCGAGTCTTTAGTATCATCTTTTTCACTAAAAACTGAAAGCTTGTCACTAAAAACTGCTGTTGGCGCCGGAACCGCTTCAACCGTGAATGGACCGGTCACCCGTAATCGTTTACCATCAATAAACGGCTGGTCATATAAGGTTTCTTGTGCAGGCGGTTCGCTGTTGGCAATGCTTTTGAGGGTGATGTGCGGAACGGTCTTGTATTTGAAGCCGCTTCCGACGCCTTCATTTGGATGGGCCAGTTCGTAATAATCAAAACTTGCCGTCATTAAACGCTGCTTGGCAAGGGTGATGGCAACCCTTGAGGTATCACAGGTAATCCACCTTCTGCCCCAGTTTTCAGCCACATAAGCCGTTGTGCCACTGCCACAGGTAATGTCCAGGACAAGGTCGCCGGGATCGGTGGTCATTAATAAACTTCTTGCAATTACTTTCGTTGCAGTTTGAACAACATAAACTTTATCTTCACCTGAAAAACCTGCAATTGCTGTATCATCCCAATTTTCATTAAAGGGAATTACAGGAAAATCATCAACGAATCTTTTGTAGTTCAAATTGTTTCCAAAAGCAATCAATCTATTTTTATCCACTAATTTGTTTAATCCATCAGGGGTTGTTTTCCAGTGATTATTATCACCGCAGTAAAATTTTTGCCCTTTAAATTCAAATTCTACAGTGCTATTGGAACTAAATCCTTGTGAGCGCAAATTCTGAGCAGAAAAAATTCTCCAACCTTTTGGTATTAAAGAATTATCTTTTATTTCTTCTTTAGACATCTTTCTCCATTCTTTACCGTTTGGAGATTCAATTAATGAATAACTCGCTAATTCTTCTGTATCCTTTTCTTTAAAAATTTGGCGATACTTAATTTTAGAAATATCTTTTGCATACCACAGCAAGAAATCACAACTCGTTGAAAGTAATTTGGAAGCTTGACCAGATGTTTTCTTAAAAAATATTTTTACAACGTAATTCTCATTCCCAAAAACCTCATCCATCAATTCTCTTACATGATGCACATTCTCATCACTGATCTGCACAAACACACTCCCGCTTTCGTGCAGCAGTTCTCTGACCAATAGCAAACGGTCGCGCAAATAGCTGAGGTAGCTGTGTATGCCCATCTCCCAGGTATCACGAAACGCCTTAATCATTTCTGGTTCGGTGGTCAGGTCTTCGTCCTTGCCGTCCTTCACGTCCCGTTTGTTTACAAAGGGCTGGAAGTTGCTGCCGTATTTAATGCCATAGGGCGGGTCGAAATAGACCATCTGCACCTTGCCACCCATGCCTTCTTTTTCTAACAAAGAATTCATCACCAGCAAACTATCGCCGGCTATGAGACGATTGCTCCAGTCTTCCTTATGTTTGTAAAATTCAATGGCTTCCCGCAGGGGTTTCTTGTGCCATTCGAACAAACTCAGTTGCCGTCCACCCCCTGCACCCCCGCCAGCGGGGGACATTTTTGCGCTTTCAATAATCCGTTTTGGGTCAATGCGTTCGTGCACATGGAGGCTTACGGTAGGCACTTCAAAGCTGGTATGCTCGGCCTTGCCGGCCCATTGCAGTTGCGGGTCAAGGTGGGGGTCGTATTGGTATTTTTTCTTCTTTTGCCCGCCATTATCGGTGCGTGCATCCACCAGGC
>JAJTXE010000002.1:2111611-2122419 GCA_021463795.1 Candidatus Brocadia sp.
CCATTCTTTACCGTTTGGAGATTCAATTAATGAATAACTCGCTAATTCTTCTGTATCCTTTTCTTTAAAAATTTGGCGATACTTAATTTTAGAAATATCTTTTGCATACCACAGCAAGAAATCACAACTCGTTGAAAGTAATTTGGAAGCTTGACCAGATGTTTTCTTAAAAAATATTTTTACAACGTAATTCTCATTCCCAAAAACCTCATCCATCAATTCTCTTACATGATGCACATTCTCATCACTGATCTGCACAAACACACTCCCGCTTTCGTGCAGCAGTTCTCTGACCAATAGCAAACGGTCGCGCAAATAGCTGAGGTAGCTGTGTATGCCCATCTCCCAGGTATCACGAAACGCCTTAATCATTTCTGGTTCGGTGGTCAGGTCTTCGTCCTTGCCGTCCTTCACGTCCCGTTTGTTTACAAAGGGCTGGAAGTTGCTGCCGTATTTAATGCCATAGGGCGGGTCGAAATAGACCATCTGCACCTTGCCACCCATGCCTTCTTTTTCTAACAAAGAATTCATCACCAGCAAACTATCGCCGGCTATGAGACGATTGCTCCAGTCTTCCTTATGTTTGTAAAATTCAATGGCTTCCCGCAGGGGTTTCTTGTGCCATTCGAACAAACTCAGTTGCCGTCCACCCCCTGCACCCCCGCCAGCGGGGGACATTTTTGCGCTTTCAATAATCCGTTTTGGGTCAATGCGTTCGTGCACATGGAGGCTTACGGTAGGCACTTCAAAGCTGGTATGCTCGGCCTTGCCGGCCCATTGCAGTTGCGGGTCAAGGTGGGGGTCGTATTGGTATTTTTTCTTCTTTTGCCCGCCATTATCGGTGCGTGCATCCACCAGGCCCACCGGCGGGTTATTGAGCCGCTCCTTATCTTTATGTTCGTACTGTTCGATAGGCTTCGAATTTGATTCGGTATTCTTTCTTCGCGCCATAGATTTTCTCGCCTTAATTATCTTAGTTTATTGATTGCGAGCCACAAGTAAAAGCCCCCATTTTGTAAACACCAGTATAAGGTAACGTTTGAGTATTTGCGGGAAGTATAAGGAATTTAAGGGATCATTTCAACGTTATTCTCACTTTCAAAACAATCAAAATGAGACTAATTCATACAAGAAAAAAAACGGCAAACCCCGTACGGTTTTGTTGAATTAAATTGCCCTGGGTGTTTTAGGAGAAAAGGCTAAAGTAAGGCATAGGAAAAGTGACCTTGTTTTCCTGAGTAGAGCATCAACCAAGATTGCCCGGCATACTCTGAGAAGGGCTTTTCATACTGCTTTAGATACGTCAGGAATTCAGGGTCTTCATTTTCACGATATACGAATACCTTTGCAACACGGTTAGCACAAGGGGTACGCACCATTGCCCGGAGTCCTGGAGAGACGGCGTGAATATTTTAGAGAATTCAGGTCGTGATTTGGTCAACGCAGAGGGAGACCGGATAGGTCAACTGCCTGAAACCCTTGTTTTGTATGGTGGGCGCTAGTGGATTCGAACCACTGATCCCTTGCGTGTGAAGCAAGTGCTCTAGCCGCTGAGCCAAGCGCCCAAATTATACCGCATATTTCTCAAAACTATTTTATGAAAAAATCAAACTGATTTCCATCGCAAAATTCTCCAATAACTACTCCGGGAAAAGAGGGGAAGAAATTGATTACACTCAGAGCACTAGCTTTTTGAGGTGTTTCTTTTATAGATTACACGCAACACGAAAATTGTGATAACAAACGAAAGGGTAAAACCGTTTGCCAGGGCAATGATAGGATTTTTTAAATGAATTCCGTACGTCAACCATAAACTACATCCCACCAGGAGAAGCGTTAGCATGGTGGGGGAAACGTCGCGTAATTCCCTCGTTTTTATGCCTCGTATTATTTGGGGAATAAACCCCACGGTTGTGCAAATTGCAGCAATGGTACCCAGTACCGGCCAAAACATAATTTTTTCCTCAAAGGTTTTGTTCAGGATTATCTAATTGTGTTGGATCCAGAGTACTATCATGATATGATTATAATTTAGCGCTTGCAGTCAAATTCTTTCGCATTATCGGAGCGAAGGAGACAGAGGATAATGATTTATAACCGGCATATTCTGCCATGGTCATTATGTTACCATAATTTCTAAAAAATGCATGCCATAATTTCAACAATGCGCAGGAAAGATACCTGATGGGAATATGGGATATCGTTGTATTTACCATTTCTCTTCTTATCATGATGTTGGGGATGGCAGGAATTATTGTGCCGATCATTCCGAGCACTCCACTTATTTGGGTTGGGGCATTTATCTATGCACTCTGTACCCATTTTGAAAAAATTACGTGGATGATGTTGCTGTTTTTTGCACTGATGACGATTTTTTCTGTCGTATTGGAAAACCTTGGGAATGTGTATGGCGCAAAAAAATTTGGCGCCACACGGTGGGGGATTGTTGGCTCGATTGTGGGCACCGGTGCCGGATTCTTCATGGGTGGGCCTGTCGGTTTGATCTTGGGACCCATCGTTGGCACCATTGTCTTTGAAGTGATAGGGGGAAAGGGGTATAAAGGGGCATTGAAGTCGGGCCTGGGTAATTTTGTGGGTTTTGTTGGCGGGTCAATGGTAAAGATGATCATTGGTCTTGTGATGATTTCTCTCTTTGTCTGGAAGGTGTTCTTCGGATAATAAGTGGTTCTCAATTTTAACGGAGAAGATTACCTGTATGCTGATATACCCTGTATTCTGCCAGAAAGAAAATCTCTGGCATGGAGAGGTACCATGAAATTGCTGATTATTGATAACAACCAGGATGATCGCGTGCGGATCAAGCAGGATTTCCAAAAGGACTTTTATGGCTTAGAGTTTCTGGAAATACATAAGCGGGAGGATTTTGATGAGGTTATCGGGAAAGGCGCCTTTGATGCCGTGATTACCGACTATCGCCTTGACTGGACTGATGGATTATGGATTCTCCGGTCGGTTAAAGAACGCTTTCCTTCCGTGCCGGTAATCATGCTTACCGATCATGGCAACGAAGAAATCGCCGTGGAGGGAATGAAATCCGGCCTGAGCGACTATATTCTGAAAAGAAAAATGCATCGCTTGCCTATGGCATTGAAGAAGAGCCTGAGGGATACGAAACTGGATAACAAATATAACAGATCCGGCGGTCAGGCGAAAGTTTCTCAAGGGCGTTCTGATATCACGGAAACTATTTCTGACTATGCATACACGGTGCGCGTTGAATCCAATGGCGCATTCTTATGTGAATGTGTAACCGCGGCCTTTACTCCAACCACCGGATATACCCTTGAAGAGATAAAAGGGCATGACGGTTGGTATAGCCTTGTCTGTCCGGAAGACAAAGCACTTTTTCTTCAGCACCGGAATTGCCTGCTTTCGGGCCAGCCGAAGATCAGTGAATTTCGTATTATCACAAAAAACGGCGAGATGCTCTGGTTGCGTGATTACGCCCAGCCGGTATGGGGAGATGCACAGGGTCGTGTTATCCATATCTATGGTACGGCGCAGAATATTACTGAACTCAAACTGGATGATGGGGCATTACAGGATATTGAAGCAACATACCGGAAACTTATCGAAACTGCCCATGGCTCTATTTCCCTTACCGATGCAGAATCAGGGATAATTATTGATGTAAATCAAGGGGCAGAAGCCCTGCTTGGATATTCTCGAAAAGAACTCATCGGTATGCATTATACACAACTTTGCCCTGAAGAAGAAGCAACATCGTATGCGAAGATGCATGACGATTGCATTCACATAGGTACTGCCTTTACCAAAGAACTCTCTCTCCGTCATAAGATGGGGCATAAAATACCGGCCGAACTCCATGCCAGTGTTATTGCCTGGGGCAAGAAAAAGGTCGTGCTGAATATTTTTCATGACATTACCGAACGCAAGCGGGCGGAAGAGCGTATCCGGCTCTATGTGGAAATCTTAGATAATGTACAAATAGGCATGGTTGTCTGGCAGCTAGAGAATGTTGATGATATAAAAACCTATAAACTTATTGCCGCAAATACCGCAGCAACTCAATGTACCGGGGTGGCGCTGGGAGATCTCATCGGAAAGACCATGACAGAGTGTTTTCCCAATCTCATGGGAACAGAAGTTCCACAGATCTATGCCGAGGTCGTCCGTTCTGGCAAGGTAAAAAGACTGAAAGACGAGCTCTTTACCGACAAGGTCAATTCCAGTACGATCCTGTCCGTCAAAGCATTTCCCCTTTCAAATAATTGTGTGGGGGTAGCTTTCGTTGACATTACAGAAAATGAAAAGATACATGAAGAATTGAAAATATTTCAATTGTTGTTCTCTGAAATAAGGGACCTCGCATACATTTGCGATACGCAAGGCAATATTCTATATGTAAACAAGATCTTTGAAAAACTTACGGGCCATAAACCCGAAGAATTCATAGGAAAACCATTTTCACCTCTTTTTGACGAAGAAAACTTAAAAAAGGCGATCGATTTCCATACGAGAACTGTTGGAGGTGAAAGCCTGCAATTTGAGCTCAGGTTTAAAGACACGGGGATCGTATGTGAATACAGGAATTTTCAGTTAAGGGACGGAAACGGAAAAGTTCTGAGAACCATTGGCATCGCCAGGGACGTCACAGAACGCCGGCGTGCGGAGGAAGCTTTACAGGAAGCCCATAAACGACTTACTTCCGTTTTGGATGGGCTGAATGCTGTGGTATATGTTGCGGACTTAAAAACCCACGAAATCCTTTATGCAAACAAATATCTGAAAGATCTTGTTGGAAACGTAACCGGCAAAATCTGTTGGGAAACGTTTCAGGCGAACCAGGTTAAACAATGCAATTTTTGCACCAACGATAAACTTTTAGATGCCAATGGAAATCCTACAGGCATATACTCATGGGAATTTCAGAATACCCTGGACGGGCGATGGTACGCAATTTCTGACAGGGCTATTACCTGGGTAGATGGCTGTATTGTCCGGCTTGAAATAGCAACCGACATCAGCATGCGCAAGCAAGCCGAAGAGTCGTTGAGAGAAACGAATCAAGTGCTTCAGGCATTGATTCAAGCCTCGCCTCTTGCTATCATTACTCTCGATTTACAGGGAAATGTTACGATGTGGAATCAAGCTGCAGAACGCCTGTTTGGCTGGAAAGAGCGGGAGGTACTCGGTCACTTTCTTCCCATCGTTCCTCATAATAAACAAGAAGAGTTTCGTGCATTGCGGGAAAGGGTATTGCAAGGCGAGTCGTTTACCGGCGTTGAGGTGCGCAGACAAAAACAAGATGGTTCTCCGGTTGACATCAGCCTCTCCACAGCGCCACTGCGTGATGGGCAGGGCAATGTGAAGGGTATCATGAGGGTGCTTGCTGATATTACTCATCTCAAACAAACTCAAGTTATTGACGCTTTATTTCACGAAATTGATCAATTTGTGCTGCAGGGACAACCGCCGGATTTTATCTTACCGTATGTTTGCACGTGTCTTACTGATATTTTTGCCTATCCCCTGGTCTGGATCGGCATGAAAGAAGCAAATGGCACGGTTAGCATTTCAGCACAAGCCGGCACCCATGGAAATTATCTCAAAGATTTCAATCCCCGATGGAATGAAGTTTCTGATCATAAATGCTTCATCGGCCTTGCCATTCGCACCGGAAAGACACGGAGTACCCTCGATGCGCAAGAGGCTGTCTTTCAGCGATGCCGGGAACGCGCTTGTCAGTATGGATTGCAATCCTTCCTTGCAGTTCCCTTATTTTCTGAAGGCAAGGTGATTGGTACGCTAAATTTGTACGACCAAAAAACAGATGCCTTTGATGCAAAAACCATTCACTTGCTGGAAAATCTTGCTGATCGCATCAGCATAACCTTGCTGATTGCAAGAGATCAGCAGCAATTGCGCCTGCATAGCGCTGCAATGGCATCGGTAGCCAATGCTGTATTTATTACCGATAGCGAGGGACGAATTACGTGGGTTAACGCTGCTTTTGCTAAACTGAGTGGATACACATCAAACGAGGCCTGTGGCCTGACCCCGCGTCTATTCAAATCAGGCAAACATGATGTTGCATATTATCAGCAGGTATGGCAAACGATCCTTGCAGGAAATGTCTTTCGTGGAGAGGTTATAAACCGCCACAAGAACGGCGGTCTTTATACCGTGAACCAGACTATTACCCCGCTGCTGGACCTGAAGGGGAAAACGCGCCACTTCGTTGCGATACATGAGGATATTACGGATAAAAAGGAGGCAGAAAAGCAGATTGTCTATATGGCACATTACGACACATTAACAAATCTGCCTAACCGTATTTTGTTTGCTGACCGCCTGCGTCAGGAAGTGATCCATGCAAACCGAAACAAACGACTGGCATCGGTAATATTCCTCGATCTGGACCGGTTTAAAACGATTAATGATACGTTAGGGCATGCCTTTGGTGATCTGTTGCTGAAGGCCCTTGCAGACCGTCTGAAAGATTGCATCCGTGAAGGAGATACCGTGTCACGATTAGGGGGAGATGAATTTATCTTCATTATCTCGGACATTCTCTATCCGCAGGATGCTGCTCTTATTGCGCAAAAAATTCTCCGTGTCCTGTCTGCCGCCTTTCACCTTGATGGGCTTGAATTGCACGTAACGGCTAGCATCGGTATTGCCATCTATCCGTTCGATGCAAATGACATGGAAAATCTGATTAAAAAGGCCGATATTGCCATGTACCATGCCAAAGAGCAGGGAGGGAATGTCTTCAAGTTTTACAGGGAGGACATGAATATAAATAACCTTGAAAGGCTGATGCTGGAGAATGATCTGCGCAAGGCGCTGACGAAAGGCGAGTTGGTCGTCTATTACCAACCGCTGGTAAATCTGGATACTGGTCAGATTATGAGTATGGAAGCGCTAATACGCTGGCAGCACCCCACCTTGGGAATGCTCTACCCGGCCAAATTCATTCCCATTGCTGAAGAAACAGGTCTTATTGTCCTTATTGGTGAATGGGTACTGAAGACCGCTTGTGCTCAAACCAGGGCATGGCACGACGCAGGGTTTCCTACCTTCCGTATTACCGTCAATCTTTCCGTACGCCAGTTTAAACAACAGAATCTTGTGAATATGATTACCCGTGTATTACAGGAGACATGCCTTGATCCGAAGTATCTGGAACTGGAACTTACGGAAGGCATTGTTATGCAAAACGACATGGCTATTCTCGCTGTGCTCCGGGAGTTAAAGTCTGTTGGTGTGCTCTTTTCTATTGATGATTTTGGTACCGAGTACTCTTCTCTGAGCTATCTGAAACGTTTTCCCGTAGACACTATCAAAATTGACCGATCCTTTGTGCAAGATATTACGACAAATCCGGATGACGCTGCAATTGTCACCGCTATTATTGCAGTCGCCAAAAGCCTTAAACTGAAGATCGTTGCCGAGGGTGTTGAAAATAAAGAACAGGCCGACTTCCTCCGTGAACTCCATTGTAATAATATTCAGGGCTACCTTTACAGCCAGCCTTTATCATCCGCTGATATAGACTGTCTCTTGCAAAAAGGCATACGAATGGATGCCAAATCCCCATAATATCCGTCTTGCAAGATCCCAGTTTCATTTTTATGTGTACCTTTTCATATTCCTTTCGTTTGAAAAATTGGCCGGTGTGGTCACCAAGGGTATTTAAACAATCGAGCAGGTGTCTATCAACAGGTTGCTTTTTAATTCAAACACGGTACCGCCGAAAACGACCGTTTCTAGTCCCTGCAATTTCTTATTGCCGTCCTCGCCTTCTTTTTGTAATTGGTTTCCTATGCAATCAAGAGAATCTGCTAAATCCACTGCGAAGTCATTCAGAATATTTCGTAAGTTGGGGGTTATGTGGTGTGAGTTCTGCAGACGGTTCATTTGCCAGCGCCTTTGCTTCCGCAAGATAACGATGCATTTTTTTATCTAAATCCACCGGTTGTTCAAAATAGAGCGCATGTATCTGCGGGGATTGCTTTCCAGGCAAATGAAGAGATTGGTCTCCGTTAACGAGTCCTTTGTGCACTGTTTCTATCGCAAGGATGGTGGTAAGGAGGTCATGCCTGAGTGTTTTCATTTCGGCATCATCTTTTGTATTTACCAGACACAGAGAATAGATGGCAATGTTTTGCGACAAGAAACGTTGTCTGCTGGTGAAATTCATCACCGCTGCATTGGCTTCCTGAGAAGAGATACTTTTTATGAGAGTAACATAGGATGCGATACTGAGCATGGCAATAATGCCTGAAGCGCTGAGGTAAGTAAGTGTCATCTTGTTCATGGAATGCATTTTCCTGCGAATAGCCTTTTATCTGACGAACCCGAACGAACAAGTAAAAAGGGCTATTCGTTTGTTTCTGTATAGTGCGTTTGCAGATTTCTAAAAGATAAAACTTTTCCGGCTCGTTCTGGTTAGACATCATGATACAAAAAAGCCTTTGTATTTTCAGTATTCTTCTAGCAATCCATTCTTGACATTCAGAATACCATACGATAAAGTACCGACAGTTACAGAAAGAAACAGAGAGAAAATATATTTTGTAGATTTTTTCCCAGAATGCAGATGAACACAGCCAAACGCAGATCAAAGAAACATGTTTATCCGAAGATGCCAGTGTCACATCTAACAGCATTGGTATAATACTATGAAAACAAATGATGATGTACGATGTCAGATTCTGTCAAAGGTAAAAAAGGTCGTTGTTAAGATCGGGACGGGTGTGCTCACTACCGAAGATGGATATGTGGATAAGAGGCAAATACAGGGACTGGCAGAACAGGTGGTGGAGTTAAAGAAGATGGGATACGATGTTGTTGTGGTAAGCTCCGGTGCAATTGGATCCGGGATGGGAGAGCTTGGTATAGAAAAGAGGCCCGGCACACTGCCTGAATTACAGGCAGTGGCTGCAATCGGGCAAAGCAAACTGATCAGCACGTATGATGATAGTTTTAAATTGCACGGTTATCACGCGGCCCAGATACTGCTTACCCGTGAGGATTTTGAAGACCGGCAGAGATACTTAAATACCTGTAATACGATTCATACCCTCTTTCAGCTCAATGCCATCCCCGTGGTCAACGAAAACGATACGATTTCCGTGGATGAAATCAAATTTGGTGACAATGACGCGCTCTCAGCCCTGGTAACGAATCTGCTGAATGCAGAGTTGCTGATTATCCTCTCTTCCGTTGATGGGCTATACGATAAGTTTCCCACAGGAAAAAGCAAGGCGTCCGTTCTTTCCATAGTTGACAATGTTTCAGACGAAATACGGCAATTGGCCTTTGATTTCAAGACCAAAAGGGGCATTGGCGGGATGCAGACCAAACTGGAGGCGGCATCGGTGGTGACAAATGCAGGAGAAGCCATGATTATTGCCAATGGAAGAGCGGATGGCGTATTGAGAAAGATCGTAAAGGGTGAGCGTATCGGCACCCTCTTTCTTCCGAAACAAGAAAAGCTGGCGAGCCGTAAACGGTGGATAGGCTATACCATAAAGCCCAAAGGAAAGGTTTCTGTGGACGAGGGGGCCATGCACGCCTTAACGGAACAGGGCAAGAGCTTGCTTGCATCAGGGATTGTATCGGTAGAAGGAACATTTCATAAAGGCGATACGGTATCAGTGTGCGGCAGGGGAAATGGCGTCATTATTGCACGCGGTCTGACCAACTATTCTTCATCTGAGATTGAGAAGATTAAGGGGTGCAGCACCTCTTATATTGCTAAGGTGTTGGGCTATAAGTTATATGACGAGGTCATTCACCGGGACAATATGGTAATTTTATATTAACTGTTCAGCGAAAATATTTTAGAATTTATTTGATACTCAATATGAGAAAAGTCGACAGTCGGTATAGTTCATGGTTATACAGGGCTGCAGATGCGGTCACCACAGTTCATGGGAGTCTTTGCAAAGAGGGTGTGTTCGACAAGAGAATTCTATGCTTTTGTGATGTGAAAGAAATAATAGAAAAAACCTGTGGTTTAATAGCCGCAGGAGCATGCTCGGCTGAAGGACAAGGATCGCCCGTTTATCAAAGGACGGAAGTATGCCTTGTTGCTGAATTGGGAAAACCTCACGTTAGACGGGAGAAAGGCGCTCAAGAAGCTGTTGGAGGCCAATAAACGGCTCAACATCGCCTATATACTCAGAGAGTTTTTCGGGCAGCTATGGAAGTATAATTCGGAGGGATGGGCAAGACGTTTTTTCGAAAACTGGAAAACGTCTTTAAGGTGGCAGAGGCTGAAACCCTATGAGAAATTTGCTGAGCTGATAGAAAGGCACTGGAATGGAATTGCTGCATACAGTAACCCAGAGAATAATGTTTCTTTAGGTTTTGCCGAGGGACTGAATATTATACAAAGACGGGCTTATGGCCTGAGAGACGAACAATATCCGTAACTATTCAGCGTATTTTCACTCCCAGCCGCTACGGGCTGGAGAAATCAGGCGGTTCACGGCGGAAAACCATCTGTAATGCCTGGCTCAAATTCATTCCTCGTTTTCGACAGGTTGAGAGATAACTACGGATACGGCAGAAAATCTTTGCTCCGTCCAGAGAACGAAAGCAGCCCGATATTTTCTGCTGTACCTTTGTCATCCTGATATCATTTTCCGCCAGATTATTAGTGAAGGGGACATATCTGTTGTCCATAAACCTCAGCACATCACCCTCATACTTCCGTAATCGTTCCAGGAGATTCCGTGCCTTTGTCCTTTTTACCCGCCCCCTTTTCCCCTTGCGATTCGTTTCATCAGGGGGAGGGCTTTCGCCTTCTGCGT
>JAJTXE010000002.1:2122440-2146806 GCA_021463795.1 Candidatus Brocadia sp.
TAATTAGTACAAGAATGATGTTTACTATAACTAACTACAGCCATGTTTTCAAAATAAAGTTGACAGTTCCAGCATACCTGAACATGCAGCGAAGGAAATACTCAAATTGCGGAATTAGAACAACACTTCTTGCCGTAGAGAACACTAAGACTAAAGGAAAACCAAGAGGTTGAGCGGTGAGGAAGCAAAGTTTCTCATCTTCAAATTTCTCACATGGAGTCAGACAATTGATATAATTTACACTATTTGTAATATGATAATAATGTGTTTACTTTTGGGTACTTTGAATGTATTCCATTGTTAAACTGATTTTTAAAAACCAGGTTACAAAAATCATCTTTCTGTTTTTCCGATAGAGAATTGTATAATCTTTGCCAATCAGCAGCACCATTATCTTTATGGTCTTCTCTATAAATAATATAGTCATCCGGCATTAAAAGTAATTTTTTGAATTCCCTTAAATTTTTCCCGAAGGCAGCTTCAAAAAATTTTCTTTTCGGCCCGACTACTCCGTGAGTCGCATTGAGAATACACTGAATACTCCTTAAATATCGAGGATTCCATTTTTCTCCTACAAATTTTCTATCTTTACTATGCTCCCCCATCACAGGAGAGTATTTCATTGGAAATGACCAAATTCTTGTTGAATACCCCGCCTTTTCAAATTCCTCATTGATTTCTACATTTATCCTGAGCCTCAGATAAAATTCTTCGGGAGTATCATCATAATTGAAAAGAATATAATTTGAAAGATATTTGATACCACATTCCGCTGCTAATCGTATTGCTTTAACGTAGCTATCTTTCAGACCGTACCTGTCAAAGGCGATTCTTAAAGGTTTTACAGGTATCTCAGCCAATTTTTTCATTCTTCCCTTTGTTAAAAGGCGCAAGTCTATTCCTTGATTAAAATCAACGTATCTCTTTATGTCATTTAGCTTCGCTCCTTTGTGAAAACCGATATCTTTAATTTCATCGATTATATTGTTGAATTCGGATGATGCGAGGATGTTGTTATCGAGCAAGAGCAAATCCTTTTTCTCTCCATATTTTTCATTAACTTTTGCTATTTGTTGTTTTAAAGGAATGTATTTTATATATTCTGGTTCTATTACGTAAACCACACAGAAAGGACACCTTCTTACGCATCCTCTTGTCATATAAGCAAAATAGGCATTGTGGGCGGGGTATTTATAATCAATCTCATTAAGAATACTGTAATCAGGAATTATGCTATCAACTAAATGATCGTTGGAAAGTCTTAATTTTCCTTTTACATTAAGAAGACCTTGTATTGGTTTAAAACCTGTTGTTTTTTCTATCTCATCCGCCATAATAGTTGCCATTGGACCACCAATAAAAAGATTTTGCGGATCTTTAACACTAAATTCGTAGTATCTTATTGTTTCAATGGTTTTGTCCCAATGGAAACTAAATAATGTAGTTATATAAATCCTATCCCAAATTTGTGATCTAACTTGTTTGTTTAATCCTTTCACAAAGTGTACTTCATCACCTCTTTCTTTGTGGAAAGCAGATATTTTCATAAGGCCAAGAGGTGGGTACTTGTTTTTATATTGTGGCTCGATAAGTAAAATTTTCATAATGTTACTTCTGTAGAATACTATTCTCCTTTTATCCAAGAAAGATACCTCTTTCGGTATCTTATATCATTCTCATATCTTTGTATTATTTTTTCTCGATTATCAACTCTTTCTTTTGCCTGTACAGGGAAATCACTTTGCCCATCAATTTTAAAAACTAAATTTGCAAGCAATCTAATGCGGTGCTGTGTCAAGACAGATACATCTACCCATTCATTTTCTTTATAAAAATTGGTAGGCGAATAAGAATCACCAGTCCTATCCTTTTTTAATCGGTTTATTGTAGTTTTTGTCTGATAAATTTCATCATATCCTTTACTTGGAGCGTAATTTATATCATTTCGCCTATTAGTATCAAAATAAATATCACTCATATAGGGTGTCATAACACATGAAAAGACTTGGTTTGTATGAGTAAAATTTTTATATAGTTTATAGTAAGTTTCCCATACAGATCTATGGAGACCTTTAGTTTTCATCAGTCGTATTTTATAAACCATTCCAGTGTCTGGCTGAATTTCATAATCATTAGCTCCTATCCTAACAAACGCAACCTCATGCAATCTAATAAGTCCCGAAATTACAAAAAAACTAGCATAGTATTGAGTTACAGCACCCCAAGAAAAATTTTCACTTGTTATTAGCTTACGGGATAGTATGTATTGATACAATGCTTTATCTAAATAAAGGTTTGCTTCTTTATAAAAGATATTAGTTAAGTTTGCAGACACAAAAGACTCAAACCTATTATGCTCTATCTGTTGCAAAAGTAAGGTGGGAGTTTGTACTAATTCGTCTTTTAAAAATTTACTATAAACCCCGCTAACTTGAGAAAATTTAGAAAAGGAGGTTAAATCCATATCTCTTTAAAGTTTAATAGTAGAAGTTTGTTTTGTTATTCTTGACGACCTGAGTAAATCGCCTAATTCTGATACAATTCTTTGCACCCCATGTTTTCCAGAAACACCTTTTAACGCACCGGCACTAGAAAAATCGTAATGTCTAATAGGTTGAAGTGCGTTAATTATAGCATTCGTAGTAAGGTCCGGGTTAATTTGTAAGCACAAATTCATAATTGTTGGAAGTAATTCCATTAGTGCATAAAAACCAGAGGTTTTTGTTAATAAAGAATTTGACTTGCCCCAATCGTCGGGAAATATAGCCCTTATTGCGTTAAAATAGTTTTTTAAAATTTTATACTGTTCTTCTTCTGAATAATTAGTCAAGTGAGCAACTTTTGTTTTATCCAATAGGGGTTTCAGATTACCAATAAAAGCACTCTGTGAAATTAATCCATGGCCTACTCCCAACATTTTTATTTGATTATACCAAGGAGATTCTTCATCTTCATTCAGCTTTTTAACTAACTCATGTGCCCTTTGGTCTATATAATCTGCGTCTTTTGCTAAATCCATAAGGTCATAAATTAAAGAGGCATTTACACCTTTTTGTGTAGAATTTATTGTTCTGAAAATTTTAGTCTGATCAGATAGCGGAAGCTTTTCAAAAGCAACTACAACAACATCTATTGATTTTTTACTTAATGATAATCCATAAAGCCTATGTTGACCATCTACTACCCATGCAATATTGTCCTTAATATCAAAAGATACTGTATAATTTTTTTCATCATAGTTTAAGTCTACATCAAAATTTAAAATTATATTGTTGGGGATAACCCCTTTAAGCTTAAAAATATAATCGTGTATCTCTATTCCTCTTTTTTTTGTAAGGTTTCTTTGATAACCTTCTTCTTTATTTTCAAATCTTTTACTCACATAGGCAATCTTATTTAATAAATCGGATTTTATAACAAATACATAGAACACCCAGTCATTTTGTTGCACTTTTTGAGCCTTAAAAATAGCCATTAGCTACACCTCCTTTTAATATTCATTCATATGTCCAACCCCACTTCTTTACAAAATCTTTTTAAATCCTTGTAACACTGATGTAATTCGGTTTTTTTGTTCTTATTTTCTTCTACTTCTGTTTTAACTTTGAGAACCTCTGTTTCTTTTAATAAATCTCTAAACTCCCTGACTTTTTTATAAAATCTATCTACTTTTTCTGGTTTACTTTCATAAAGAATATGCATTGCCTCATTAAAAGCCTCATTAGCATCAGATTCATAAAATGTTTTGCAGGCCTTTTTATTACCTAGAATTTTAGGGAGTTCCCTTACATCTTGTGCTTTTTTAAACTTATCTTCCTTAACCCATTGAACAAAGTCATCAAGAAAAGCAGGAGCCTCATTAACCCTATTAACCATGTCTTTTTGAAGAAAGAATGCTTCAAAATAGCTATATTTTTTCAACTCATCCCTAGCGCCATTGACAATTTCCACATTGTCTGAATTGATAAGATATTTTTTTGACATGGTTTCATAAGCATGTAACATTGCTTCAACAGTCTTCCTTTGTTTTCCCAATTGTTTGGCAACATCTTCGGGATTCTTTCTTAAGACCTTGATCATTTTGTAAATATATGCCGCTTTTTCATAAGCGTCCCATTCTGTTTTTCCTTTGATGTGAAAAGTGCCGAGTATGTAAAAAAGTTCTTCGTCAGTAACACCATCCTGGAGGATTCTTGCCTTAATAAGTTTCCAATGAGGTGCATCCGGGTATTTTTTGTGTAATCTTCTAAAGGCGCACAGCCTTGTATTACCTTCAATAACCTTGTTTCCAAGAACATATATTTCATCCAAAAGTCCTTTGTTTTCTTCAAGGTCTTTTATTCGTTCTTTTGTTGAATCCAGCTTAAGAAGCTCTTGTTCAATGAATTCTTGTGTTATTTTTTCCGGATGTGTTCTACTAATAATGTAGTTAATCCTCGGATTCTCTGGATAAAATTCAAGGCTATATATATCGACATCGTTAATCTCGTAAGAAATATCTCTTCCGAGTACTGTTATAGCTTTTCTTGTCATACCATTATCCAATCATTTCTAAAAGCTCATGCTTATTTAGAAGAAACTCATAGCTTTCTGCTTTTAAACATTCAAAGTCACCTTGAACATAACCGGCAATGTCTTTTTTCACATCTATTAGCTTATCAACATATTCATCAGCCGTATTCTTTGCTAAAATTTTATAAATAGTGCATTCTTTTGTCTGCGATATTCGATGAATCCTGTCTTGTGATTGGAGGTAATCCACAAGATTAAAGTTTCTATCTAAGTAGATGGCATTGTTTGCCCTTGTTAAAGTCAAACCTTCACGGGCTGCGGATGGGTTTGCAATCATCAACTTATTTTTATCTAATTCTTGAAAAACATTAACAACTTCTGCCCTATCTTTAATAGGAATTTCACCGTGAATAACAACAGGGTCATAGTGCTTAAATCTATTTTTTAAAACTGTAATATTTTCTATAAAGTTTGTCCAGATAATTACCTTTTCATTTCTTGAATCAATATCCTCTAATAAGCCATCTAATGCTGAAAATTTAGCAGGAATTTCATTGTAACCCTTATCCACTAAAAAAGGATTGCTCGATATCTGTATTAATCTGAGAAGTTTTTTAAGAATATTTTCAGCTTCATCAATGACAAGATTTCCCGTCATGTCCTGCACTTCGATTTTTAACTCCTCACGCAGTTTATTGTAAAGTTTGTTTTGTTTTCCACTGAGATTTACATAAATATTTACAAATTTCTTTTCGGGAAGTTCAAGGACATTATTTTTGCAACGACGAATAGAATGTTCTGCAATTATATTCTTTAATTCATTAAGCAATTCTTTGTAATGGATGTTTTTCTCACGGTATTTTGATTTAAAATTGTCAAAATTTTCCCCTAAGAGTTTACCACCATCGAGAAAAAAGAATTGCGCCCACAGATCAACAGGTTTATTTGCAACAGGTGTTCCGGTAATAATTGCTCTTTTTACAGAATATTGCCTAAGCTCAAATAATGCTTGAGCTATTTTAGTTGATGGGTCTTTAATGCGTGGGGATTCATCGAGAACAACGGCGACCTTTCGACTTTTGCAAAATCTCTTAATCCTCTGTAACTCGGCAATAATCGCTTCGTAGTTGGTAATATAAAAATTAGCACCCGTCATAAATTTGTATCGTTTTTCTCTTTTAGAACCTCTCAGTACAATAGGAATTAAAAAAGAATGCTTCGACACCTCCTGTTCCCAATTGTAAAGCAATGACATTGGTGCAACAACAAGAGACCCTTCTATTTCCCCTTGCTTCATTGACCAGCATAGCGATTCAATGATAATCTTTGTCTTTCCAAGCCCTTGTTCGTCAAATAGTGCTACTTCATGATTGTTTTTTATGTAATCAATGGCTTCAAGCTGGTGTTGTAAAGCTTGTGTTTTTGGTTCGAAAACTTGATTTGTGCTAATCATTAATTAGTTCGTCAGGCACACATAAAAGATGTAAGTTATCAATATCCTTCAGTCCCGTTTTTTCTAAGACTTTACTAAAAACATCTTCCGAAGATTTAGGTATTCCAACAAAAACTTCACATAATTTTCCATTTATTTCAATGGAAGCAAAGTCTTGCAGTTGTTCATGTGTTCTGGCGTTTGCAAGATCATTTTCTGTTTTAGCCTCTCCTATACAGACTTGCCCATCATTTCTTGTCCCTATGGCATCGGGTCTGTGCCGTAATATTTGTGGAGGTATTTGTATTTTTTCTCCAAAAAGACCTGGATAACTTCCATCAATTCCACATATGGTAACTCCTGTCTCACGCATCTTTTTAATTACCAATCCAAGTATAAACTGATGTTTGTTGCTTGACACTATTTAATAGTACCGATGTTTTTCAGAAGATTTGCTGTTACGCAATAGAGTCTTTTGAGCGAATCAATTTTTGCCGGTTGAAGTCCTCTTTTAATCTCATCCAATTCGCCAAATGGTAAAGTCTCAATGCCATATGTTACGTCTTCAATTTTTTCAAATAATTTTGATTTTACAGCCGGATTCTTTTGCTCTAATTGGTCAAGTGCTGCTTGAAAATTATCATCAATGAGTGCTTGTCTTGCCTGTTCATCCTTGAGTACCAGAGGAAGTTTCCTGATTTCTTCGCCTCTTTTAAACTTTCCCTCTCCTACCCAATCGCAAAACTCCAACAGAGAGATTTTACCTTCTTTTAAAAATCTTTTTAATTCTTTATTTTTTCTGAATTCAACAAAATAACTGAACTTAAGTCTCTCCGATGGTTTGTTATATTTCCTAAGATATTGTTCCTCCATATCCATATAAGCCTGGATATTATTTCTTATTTCGAAGGAATTCAATTTTGTAAGTTGTTCGAGACGCTTTAAAGAATAATCTTCTTGGGTATTGAGACGATATAGTTCTCTTGCCTTTTCATAAGCATCCCAAGGCGTCGGTCCAAAAAGGTGTTTTTCCAGTCGGATAAAATTTATTACATCCCGATTGATTTTATACGGTAACACATAAGCATCTATTGTCTTCCATTTTTCGTCATTGACATATTTCTCAGAAAGTTCTTCATAAACGAATGCCCTCGTGTTACCTTCAATTACTGTGTAGTAATCGTCTTTCGGCACCGTCCATATCGGATCATAAATACCACCATTACGTTCTATATGCTCTTTAAGTTTTTCGTATTGGTCATTACCTTCTGCGAGGGCGAATTTTATCTTTTCTTGAGTTATGTTGTCGTTTAGTCTGGTATCGAGGTAATACTGAATGCGTGGGTTTTCTATGTCGAGGATGAGCAGTTTAAGGGAAATTTTTTGTCGTTTTATTTCTATTGGTATGCCATCAAGATTAACAACTATGTTACTCATGTTTTTATCCTAAGAACGTTCTATTTTAACGTTTCATTGACAGACGTCCATTGATCTTATGAGCAGTTTTATATCATACTGGCCTGTAAATAACTAGTAAATTGTTTTATTAGAGATGAACCCTTCAGCAAGCCACGGGAATTCTATAAAGACATTTGTGAATCTGTTCCGGGTGCAAAACCATATGCTCCGGGCGTTCATAATGCCAATCGTTCCTATCAGGAACGTGGTCATCCAGATACGGCCACTTGCGAAAAGGATCGGCTCCTAATGCCTGGATAAGTTTTTGGTTATTCATGGTAACATTTCCTGCCCGCGGCGGTATGGGTCCCGCTTCTTTTCGCATGCACCCTTTCAACAGCTGCGGGGCATACCCCCCCACCTTGTTTACAATTTGCCCGATCTGATACAAACTAAGGTGCCGGTGCGAACCAAGATGATAAATACCCCTGATGTTGTTTTCCAGGGCAAGTTCCATAACCTTATTAAAATCCTCACCGATCTGATACAAACTAAGGTGCCGGTGCGAACCAAGATGATAAATACCCCTGATGTTGTTTTCCAGGGCAAGTTCCATAACCTTATTAAAATCCTCACAATAAAAAGGAGACCTCAATTCATCAAAGTATAAGGTCGCCGGATTATTCTTTTTAAAACGTGACAGGATCCAATCGATTGCCCCGGCATGTCCATTTACGCTGATACCCATAGGAAGTGATATGCGGAATATTGCCGCAGACGGATAACGGAGTATAATAATCTCCTCGGCTATGGCCATCGTCTTGCCATACATGGTGACAGGCGCCATGGCGTCCTCTTCCGTATATAAACCTTCCGTTTTTCCAGGGAATACCAGATCGGTGGAAAGATGAATCAGCCTCACATCACGACGGTCGATCATTTCCAGCACATTTAAAACCGATTGCACATTCACCCGATAGGCCAACACGGAATTCATTTCACAGGATTTTAAGGCACAGGAACCCGCCCCGTTCAGGACGGATTTAAACTGCTTCTGTTTCATCAGCGCTGCAAGCCCCTGGCGGTCTTCAATATCAAGCGCCATGATCCCTTTCCCTCTCAGAGGCCAATATCGAACAGGGCGGATGGCGGTAACGTGGTTTGGGTATCTTGCGTGAAAATACTGAAAGGCGCTGTAACCGGGCACACCGGTTACGCCGGTAATTAAAAGTGGCAAAAAAGACGGTAATGGCATGGTATCATTTGATTTGCAGGGCTTAAAATTTCTCTTCCTTCAATGCCCTTTTTAAAATCTTTCCGGTGGGACCATGGGGTAACTCCTTGTTGAATACAAAACATTTTGGCACCTTATAGTGCGGCAACTGTGACATACAGTAATCCCTGATTTCGTCTTCAGTACACGTTGCTCCTTCACGTAAGGCGATAAATGCCTTGGGTACTTCACCCCGGACCTTGTCAGGCACACCAACGACGGCCACTTCAAAGACCTTTTCATGTCTGCTGATGACATGTTCAATCTCCGTGGGAGATACATTTTCTCCGCTGATAATGATGAGTTCTTTTTTTCTCCCCGTAATCCACAAAAACCCCTCTTCATCCAGTTTGCCATAGTCGCCTGTTTTTAACCATCTGTCGGAGGTAATCGTCTCCGCCGTCTCTTTCGGCAACTTATGATACCCCTTCATTACGTTCGGCCCTTTTACCCATATCTCACCCTCCCTGTTCACTGGCTGTCCCTGCCCATTATCGTTTACAATCTTTACCTGAATGTTATCTAATGGTGGACCAATGCTGCCCGGCCTGC
The DNA here is from genome assembly GCA_021463795.1 of Candidatus Brocadia sp. Classification (GTDB taxonomy): domain Bacteria; phylum Planctomycetota; class Brocadiia; order Brocadiales; family Brocadiaceae; genus Brocadia. The sequence continues at coordinate 2,131,608 of JAJTXE010000002.1, forward strand.
ATTTTTCAGGGAGATTTACTGAAACAATCGCCGTGGCCTCCGTCAATCCATAGCCTTCCGTTAAGGGAACGGGAAATACCTTGCGAAACGCCTCCAAGACATCACCAGGCAAGGGCTCGCCTCCTGACGTGCAGAGCCTTAAGGTATGCAGGTCGTGTGGCGTTGATTCTGCTGTGCGCAGGAGCACCCGGTACATGGATGGAATAGCGAACAGGGACGTGACCTTGTATTTTCCAATCATTTCCAATACCTTTGGTCCTGAAAATCGCGGGAGATAAATAATAGTTGCTCCAACGCAGATGGGCAATATGAGCGTGGTAGTTAATGCATAGGTATGAAAAAGCGGAAGGATACCGAGCAATATGTCCTTTTCGCTAAAATGAAAGGCATGCATACACCCTTCCAGATTGCTCAGGAAATTGTTGTGCGTTAATATTACCCCTTTGGGGTTAGCGCTTGTACCTGATGTGTACAACATGGCGGCCCGTTCTTCTGCCTCGCCGTATTGAATGCTGCCTTCATTCAGCGATGCATCAGCATATCCTTCTTCGGCCAGAAAGATATGCTTTGCCTGATTTCCCAGCAGGGGTGCAAACAGGTTACAGGTAAATACCGTGTCTATTTCCGCATCCTGGATTACATAGAGCAACTGTGCTGGAGAGAGCAGGAAATTCAGAGGAACCGGTGTTTTCCCTGCAATAAGGATCCCATAAAATGCCGTTACGAATTCTTTTCCATTGGGAAGAAGTATTCCCACATTTTTTCCGCTACCACCGGACGCTGCCTGCCCTGCGCGTCTTAAGGTTTCTCGTTGGATGTCCTCGTAGTGAAAAGCGCCGTTATGGTCTATAATTGCGGTCTTCTGCGCATTTTTTTTACACGTTTTTAAAAAAGCAGTGATAAGCGTCATTGTTCTAAAATCTTTAAGAAGCTAGTTCCTGTTATCGTCTCGCTCGAGTTCCGATATTTTTTTTCCAAGACGCCTCGTATCTATTTCATCAAATTCCATATTCACCGGCCTGTCAGCAATCTCTTCCGCTCTTTCCCTGAAGGCTTTCACATCACACTCCCGTTCTTCTTCCTCTTTGCAAACAACGCACAATGTGGCAAACGGGATTGCCTTTAGCCGTGCCTTTTTTATCACCTGACCGCATTGTTCGCAAACTCCATACTGCCCTGCTTTGATCCGGGCAAGGGCATCTTCTATCTGTTTCAATTCCTTAGCATCTTCTTCTGCAACAGCAATTTCTAACACCTCACTCGAAGAACTGGATGCAATGTCAGCAATATCCGCTGCTTTTTCACTAACGGCATCCCGATATTTTCTGACCCTTTCCTCAAATTCCTTCAGCAAAATATCTTTTCTGCTTTTCAGCAGTTTTTCCATATGTTTTAATTCCTTCTTCTGCATGAAATCACCCAGGCTCCTCCCGCATCAAACAAACTAAACATCCAAATTCCTCACTTCCAGCGCGTGTTTTTCGATAAACTCTCTCCTTCGCTGAACATCCTTTCCCGCAAGGGTACTGAAGATGGAATCTGCTTTCGCTGCATCTTCAACTTTTACTTTCAGGAGCGTTCTGGTAGCTATGTTCATGGTGGTCACGGCCAGTTCCTCCGCATTCATTTCGCCGAGTCCTTTGTAACGCTGAATTTCAAGCCCCTTTCTGCCAATCTCACGTATTTTCGACAAGACCTCATTCAGAGAGTGAACAGATATTTCCGTGTCTTCCGAAATTAATTTATATCCTGACGTATCGCCATTGTGGCCAACAAAATACTCGTCCGCAGAAAAACCATAGGACTCTATCTCTCTTATGGTCTTTTCAATTTCCCTGCTCTCATGATATTCTATAACTTCTATTTCTCCGTCTTTGGTCTCTTTGGCATCATTCTCTTCCAGTATCTCTAGTTCTTTTCCTTCTGCCAATTGTCTTTCCTTTATGAATGTTTCCATTTCTTCTTCAGAATAGATATAGAAGACCTCACTTTTGTAGGTTACCTTATACAAAGGAAGAGTTCCATTCTTTTTATGACGCAATCCTAAAAATCTATCCAGGGATATCCCTTTTTTTCTTAAAATCTTTATGTACTCTTCCATTTGTACAAGGAGGTGCAGTAACCTGGTGAGTTTTACATTATTCAAACTCTCCTTCCTCTTCCCGTGAAATTCCATAATCGTTCCTTCTCCCCCCAGCGAAATAAGCTTCTTCTGAAGCTCCCTGTCGTCATAGATATATTCTTGTCTCTTGTTTTTTGTTACTTTATATAAGGGTGGCTGAGCGATATAAATATGCCCCTTCTCTATCAATTCTATCATCTGACGGAAAAAGAATGTTAGTAAAAGCGTCCTGATGTGCGCCCCGTCGATATCCGCATCTGTCATGATAATAATCTTGGCGTACCGCAAATTGCTCACATTAAACTCATCTGTTCCAATGCCTGTCCCGAGAGCCGATATTAAGGTGCGAATCTCTTCGTTGCTCAGCATCTTATCAATACGTGCTTTTTCCACATTTAAAATTACTCCCTTTAACGGCAGGATTGCCTGAAATGTCCGGTCCCTTCCCTGCTTTGCCGTACCTCCTGCTGAGATACCCTCCACCAGGAATAATTCAGACGTTTCAAAATCACGGGAGGAGCAATCTGCCAGCTTTCCGGGAAGATTTGAGCTGCCGAGCGCCCCCTTTCTTCTTGTCAGGTCTCTGGCCTTTCGCGCCGCTTCTCTTGCCCTCGCTGCGTCTATCCCCTTGTTAATAATCGCCTTAGCAGTTGACGGAGTCTCCTCGCAATAGGTCCCAAGTTGTTCATTTATTACAGCTTCTACCAGACTTTGAACCTCACGATTACCAAGTTTCGTCTTCGTTTGCCCCTCAAACTGAGGATCCGGTAATTTAATACTGATAACGGCTGTGAGTCCCTCTTTGTAGTCATCTCCCAGAGGCGCCTTCTCTTCACTAAGGATTCCTTTACTCTTTGCGTAACCATTGAGTGTTCTCGTCAGCGCAGCTCTGAAACCACTCAAGTGTGTTCCACCTTCCACTGTATTGATATTATTGGCAAAAGAATAAACATTCTCACTGTAACCGTCATTGTACTGCATTGCCACTTCAACGATTGTTCCCTTACTCTCTTTTTCGAAATAGATAATATCCTTATGAACTATCTCTTTTCCCTCGTTCAGTTCCTTGACAAAAGCCTTGATACCTCCCTCATAGTGGTATAGCTCACTTTTATCAGTACTCTCATCACTCAGCGTTATTTTTATCCCCTTATTCAAAAACGCATATTCTCTCAACCTTTTCGCAATCGTCTCAAAGCAAAACTTTGTGTCCTCAAATATTTCACGATCCGGTTTAAAAACAACCCTCGTCCCTCTCTTCTTTGTGACACCTCTCGCTTCCACCGGAGATCTTACCTCGCCCTTCTCATATCGCTGAAAATAGACATGCCCGTCTCTTTTTACCTCTACTTCCATCCATTCACTGAGAGCATTCACGACCGATACCCCGACCCCATGTAAACCACCTGATATTTTATAGCTCTTGTGCTCAAATTTACCCCCTGCATGAAGCATAGTCATAACGACTTCCATTGCAGATTTGCCCGTTTCTTTATGCAGGTCCACCGGTATACCCCTGCCATCATCTACTACAGTTAAACTTCCATCTAAATGTATCTTTACCTGTATATTTTCGCAATAACCGGCAACTGCCTCATCTACACTGTTACAAACCACTTCCTCCACCAGATGATGCAATCCTTTGGCGGTTGTGTCCCCTATATACATAGCAGGACGCTTCCTGACAGCTTCAATACCACCAAGCACCTTTATGGAAGTTGAGTCATACGTCTCTTGTTTAAGCGCTACACTATTTTCTTCGCTCATTTATTTAACATTCCCACTTTAAACCGGATATCATTTAAATGTTTCATACGTGTCAATTCATTAATCCTGGCGATTATAGCATCCTTCTCAAAGTTAGTCAAATGGTGAATCAGTGCCGTCGACTCCACAGTTACATATAAAACGCCTCTTTTCAAGTCCATTATTTCCGTGCACCTGCTTACTTCATCACCAACAACATCTTTCCATGCATCTATTACTTCTTGAAATATTTTATCGGTACTGCTTCTTTTGGGAAAAAGACCCTTCAACACCTGACCCACTTTCACAGCACTACGCTTACTAAAAAAATACCTTTCTGGTAACTCTTCTGACATCAGCAATAATTCTCCGTAACGAAAACCCTACTTCATCTCAATGGGCATGATAACATCCATCTGTTCATAACCAGCTCTGAATATGGCTGCACTATCACCATCACGAAGTTCAATAACAACCATGTCACCATCTGAAACCTTGAGCGCATCCATAACATACACAGGGTCAAAACTTATTTCCAAATCCGGTCCATCATATCCAACAGCAATTTCCAGCTCAGCCTCTCCCACATCTGCAGTCCTGGAGGTAAGCAGCAATTTCCCCTGCCTGAATACAAACTTCACTATCCGGTACTCCTCATTTGTCATAAACGACGCCATCCTTACTCCTGACAATAATTCATTCTTATTGACTTCTATCCGTTTACCATTCCCCTTTGGAATAAGCTCTTCATATTTTGGATACTGCCCTTCTATCAACTGCGAAATGATCTCACCCTTTTCACCCGCAAAATATACCCTCTGCTCACCCATCCCTAAAGTAAAAATTTCTTTACACTCAGACACAAAACGCTGTAGAAATGTTAAACATTTTACCGCAACTACTCCTTCAAACGATATCCCTCCAGGATTATTTACCTTACGCTTTATACTAGACATCCTGTTTCCATCCGCTGCAACCATAATAATATCATCGCCAGTAACTCTTACAAAAACACCACACAATATACTCCTCACTTTCACCGTTGATGCAGAATGCACAACCTTTCCAACCATATCACCGATAATTCCACCATCTACTTCAACAAGACCACAGGTTTTTACCTTGCCTATATCAGGAAATTGCCTGAAATCTTCTCCTGCTATTCTGAAATACCCACCTTTCGATTTGATAGTACAGTTACCCTCTTCAATCAACATGGATATCTCCTCATTGCCAGCCCATTCTCTCAACACATTATTTAAGCGAACCGCAGGCAAAATAATTCCACCCTCCTCTTCACAATCTCCCACGGGTAAGTTATATTTCACTAATACTTCCAAGTCCGTGGCGATAAATTCAACCTTTTTATTCCTTACTTCCATCTTAACACCTTTTAACACACCTTTAAGTGCAGATGATGGAACAATACCAGCCACCAAATTAAATCCGCAATACAGGTCTTTTCCGGAAAAGTTTAATCTCATGTATTCTTTCTATATATGTTATAATTATGTTTTAAATTATTTAAAAACCGTATTCTTATTATACCATGATTATATCTTGGTTGGAAAATCATAACAATTTGAAAAATTATGACATAGGTAATTTATTTATTGTAGAAAGCCTGTAGAAAGTTTGTGTTCCATAGTGTCTTATGCAATCTATTGTGAACCCATAATACATTATTAATGTGGTTATAATCTACAAATTGTTACAAAAATTCTACATATTATATACATACTACTTTTGCAATTCACTTTCCAGTTTTTGAAGTATGATGTTAAGATTTTTATCTTTTTTTAACATTCTGGTTATCTTCTCGTCAGCATGAATTACTGTTGAATGATCTCTTCCGCCTAAATGACCACCAATTTCCATGAGTGACATCTTCGTTAGTTTCCTTGACAAGTGCATTGCTATTTGCCTGGGGAATGCCAGACTCCTTGTTCTGCATCTGGATTGAAGCTGAGATACCCGTACATTAAATCTTTCTGAGACGGCCTTCATGACAGCTTCTATGCTGACGTACTTCCTATTTCCTGAAAGCTCCCAGACAATTTTTCTCACGCGATCAAGGGTAATACTGCTTCTTGTCATTTTCTCTTCCCGGCTAAGACGCGCTATAGCGCCTTCAAGTTCCCGAATATTACCGGTGATATTTTCAGCAAGGTACGATGCTGCTTCATGGGATAAGTTGATACCCCATAACGATGCCTTTTTTTCTGCAATTGCGATGCGCGTTTCACGTGTTGTGTTATCGATACTGCAGAGAAGTCCCCACTTAAAACGGGAAATAAGTCTGTCCTCAAGGGTGGCAATGGATTCAGGGGGGCAATCGCTTGTAATGACAATTTGTCTTTTTGCATTATAAAGGGCATTAAACGTATGAAAAAACTCTTCTCTGCTTCCCTGTGAATTTTCAAACGATTGAATGTCGTCAATGAGGAGTGCATCAATATTTCGGTAAAAACTCCTAAAAGATTCCCAGGTATTTGTTCGTATTGTGGAAATGTAGTGATTCACAAAACGCTCACAGGGTAAGTAAAGAGTCTTCATCATGTGTTTTGATAATAGTACGTCATTTATTGCGTGCAGAAGATGAGTTTTTCCAAGGCCGGAAGAACCATGAATAAACAAGGGATTGTATGTAAGACCTGGAGATTCTGAAACAGCAACGGCTGCTGCATGAGCCAGCCTGTTGGAAGGGCCAACGACAAAATTTTCAAAACTATAATATTTAAAGAGAGGCATTGAACAGTTTTCTTCAAGAGATCTCTGTCCTGAGAAAACTTCATCCTGAGAAAAAGATGTTGCTGGTAATCTTCCAAAGACCTCCTCCTCTGTAGAAAATATGATCTCCCTTGAGGAATTCAATACCTTATATACCACACTCGAGAAAAGATCATTATAATGACTGTTGAGCCACTCACGGATAAAATTATTTGGTGCAACAAAGATAATACTATTACTAGTAATAGAAGATATCCTAAGACATGAAAACCACACGTCAAACTGCTGTGCAGTAACTACCTCTTTTATTGTAGATAATACACCCTTCAAAACAAATTCTTTTTCGTTATCGAAAGCAGTGGATATCTCGGACATTTTTATGTTATTAAACTAATTTTGATAGTTAGGCCTTTGGAGATTACCAATGGTAATCGCATAGCTTTAGCCTGAATGACATTCTCGAACATGTGCGTTGAAAAACAAAACAAACTTTGTGGAGAAATCAAACATAACTGGTAAAAATCGGTGAAGATAATACCAAGAAAAAGACATCAAGTCAAACAATAATAGATAACCAACGTCATATCAATATATTCAGTAAATACTTAAAGGAAAGCAACACAAGGTATTTTTATAAAAAATTTTAATTTTTTTGTTGACTGCATAATATTTGCGTGCTATATTGCTCTCACGAGTCATAGCCAATGGTGTTTGTCTATGCAATTTTTAAAATAAATCTCAAATATTATGAAATTTAAGAAAGGAGGTAATGAACGGAAAACAAAAGTTGATTCTACTACAACTAAGTATGTAGTCATTGGTAAGTATTGATAAGTATAGACTGATACTGTTTTGTAGAGAATTAGGGATTGCTTTTCCAAGCCCGAGTTTTGTAATTCCATTGAGAAAGGGGTAACATATGGGCAATGAAGGGGTTTAGTTTCATTGGGAGATAGGTAAGTATTTGCTTTGATAATTTTTCACAGTTTTTAAAGAATAGAAGATGTTTTTATCAAAGGTTCTGGTTCGCTTCTTGTTTTGGTCTCGCTGGTCTTAATTATAGAAAAAGGAGATTTGATAGATTATGAAAAGACCAAGAAAATTGATTAGTGGCAAAGAAAAATGGTTTGGTATAACCAGCATATTTTTGCTGGTAGTTGCTTTTGTCATGAGTATAAGTTCCAGCTCTATGGCAGCAACGGGTAGTTTTGACAGGGGAAGTTATTCGCCGTCTTTCAGTGATACAAACGATTATGACCGCGCTTGGATCTCTGTTGTTGATTCCACGGCAAATACGAGCAGTTCGCAGGATACAATCACCGTTACGGTAAAGACAAGTGCGAACTCAACTTCTTTTGTATTGAAAGAAACAGGTACTAATACTGGTGTATTTTCAACGAACGCAGCTATACAGCCAGTAACGTATCCTGTTGGCACAACCTCTGGATATATTGAAGACTTTAACACGGGTAGCCATAATTTCCCGGGACTTGGTTCTAGTGTGGTGGGATTAAATTTAAAGGAACTATCCGCCAACACGGGGGGTAATGCAACAACGGGTACAAACGGTGAGCTTACCGTTGAAAATGGAAGCACTCTTGAACTTCTATATGCTGGGACAACACTTGATTCGGCACCTGTAACTAATTATGATGGTGCAATTGTGTTCTCTCCCAGTGCTGTATCCGCAATAACAACAAACACGCTTTCAAACGCAAACGTTATCATTAGCATAACTGACCAAGATGAGAATCTGAATCCTGTTTTAAGAGATGTGATTGGTTTTGCTGATAATTCAGTTCTTCTTTCAGGGAGTCCTGGCACTGGTTCGTCGAGGGTAAAACTTCAGGCAATTGACCAGACAAGTGGCGATCCGCTGACGCTTGGCGGAACAGAGGTTGTTGCAAGCAATATTATGCTCGTAGAAACCGGAAATAATACGGGTATTTTTGTTGCAAGTGGTAAGGTACGCCGCTCTTTGATTTCCTGCAAGACTCGGTCAAGAACCTTGCGTCCATGTACCTGGCGGGTTGACATGGTCTGGTAGAGGGCATCCTGGGTCTTCGCTGCCTCCTGGGTTGCCCCTTGCCTGGCCAACCAATCGCTGAAACTGTCCACATACCACTTGAAGTCGATATGCCCAAGTGAATCGACTGCAGTGGCCATTTGGGCAGTCAAAGAGGCAGCAAGCAGTTTGCGCGCCTCTTCTGGTTGAGCCGGATGCTTCTTAATTCCAAGCTGTTTACGTGGCTCTTTTGTGTCTTCAACCAATTGTTTATAATCCTGCGCTACAGCATTGCCCAGCGCCAAAGAGGCATGAAGGGCAACCCGTTGCTTGCTTAGTTTCTCGGCGACCTCGCGCAAGGTGTCGTTCCCTTTGGTGAAAAATCGGCTACCGTCGAATGCAACAATGCGACCAACATCGTCGGAGAAAAAATCCTGGGCAATAAACTCCTCATCGTATCCGTGGGGTGGTGCAACACGTATCTGTAGAGGATTAGAAATAATGTCTTCATCGTCAATGTGTAAGGCTACCTGGACTATGTAGTTTCCAGGCTCGGCAATATTCCAACCGTTGCGTCCAGCCGAGATAAAGAGCGATTCGTAAATAGATTCTCCAGACACCAACGCCTTCTTCTTATGCAGCAGACAGTAACGGGCATAGGGAATAAACTGACGTGCTGGCTTGCCATCCTTCTTAAGGATCACAGTAAGAGAGTCGGTCATAGACAACGAATTTCCATTGATCAGTTGAGGTTGCAACGAGATATTAGTCAACTTCAACTCCAATGTCACCGGTTCCATAAATTCAAAGATCGCCCTCTCCCTGTTGAGTCGCAATTCCAAGTTGAGCGTTGGTTCGGGAGAAATATTGGCCTCTTGAAAACCGTGGTGGTCGAACCAGTCGGCGTTACCCATTTGGACAAACTGAGCCGGCGCGTGGCGCATGAATAACAATTCTCCGTCGCTAAAGCGATACTCAAAGTCAGCAAAAAATGCTGTTTGTCCACCAGAAACGTTGTAAGGGTAGTTCATAAAACTGCGTGCTTCTGGTTCATCAGCAACTGGAATCCAAGGAGTACCCATTGACTTTTGCCATGCATGAGCAAGGTTAAAGGCATGCCCCATTTCATGGCAGGCGGTCCAAAAGAGCATCCGCTGCACCCAAGCAGCTGGGTTCGGATCACCAGCTGGTGGGTTGGAAATAAACGAATCGTTGAAAATAGCCGTTCCCTGGCGGTGATTGGGACCGATATCGTCAAACATGATGCCACCAAGGTCATTGGGTGTTGGAATCCAAGGAGGTTCAGCCACGTGCAGGGAAGCGAACAACACCCACATCCCCCACTGCGCCTTAGAAGCAAAATGAGACCAATAAGTTTGCATAGCATCATGCATTTCCAGGTCGCTCCACAGCGCATCGGTACCAGCGCCAACCACTTGACCACCTGGTGACGTTTTTACGTCGAAACCCGCACGCTTATAAACTGTTTGGATGGACAAGTTTCCGCAGGGCAGAGCGGCCGGATGGTTTGGGTGAGCGCAGGTGTCCACACTAGTAGTCGCTGTTTCACCTTCGGCACAGTCGAATTCAAAATCCACAGGGTGAAAGTATAGGGATTTGAACTTGAAGGCACGTACCCGATTGGAACCTCCACCTCCAGTGAAAGTTGCAGTGGCGCTGCGCTGATTGGCAAACCAGCTGCGGGTGACTTGAATATCCACCTTGGTGTATGGGAAAGATGCAACGTCTCCGTCTTTATACCAAATAGTTCCTGTCCATGAGTTTGGCCCACTTACAGTCAGATTGGCAATCCAATGGGTGCGGGAAGAGATAGACCTATGAATTGTGCCGCTCACAACCATTTGAGGATAGTGCCTATCAACGTCTAATCGCAACTCTTCTCTGATGGATGGAAACGAAGCCTCAGACTCCATTCCCGGTGTCGGTGTAGGAGAAGTCCCAGGAATAGGCTGAGGAATTATAATTTTCCGACGCCATTGGTAGAGACCGCTTGCAGGGGGGTTAAGAGGTATTGGTATTAAGTTCTCGGCAACAGTACTTTCCAGTTCTGGAGTTTCTAGTATTTGCTTCTGAAAGGAATTCAACTCGTTCATCTTACTATCTCCGTATGAGTGGTTTTTTAAGTTCGTTTTAGAAACATCTTGACCAATGTCACAATTAAGCAAAACAATACTACATTTTTAAATTTTGTGTTAGTTCTCCGTGTATATCCATCACCCCCGTATTTCATAAATACCCAAACGGCTCCCTGCGAGGTTCTGTATAAACGATTCTGTCATCACGAGTTACTGATACCCCTATATAGATAGGAGTTGACACTTGAAGTAAAATCGATTTCGATAGATTCCTTAATGGCAGAGCGACCTCAACATTCACCGAACCTTTTTGGACGCCTACGTCAATAAAATCTGCTATTCCAATCTGAAGCCTTGTCTTTACGTTTGGCTTATGGAATACTTCGTTACCATTAACTCGGATCACTACAATTTCACCTTCAAACCCTTCTTGAAGTGCGATGTGAACAAAAACCTTTTTTTCTTCTCCATTACCCACGTGCTAAACACCTCAATATTGCATAAGGCAGAATCGCGGCAAAAGTGAAATTATTTAATCGTTCTTGGCGAGAACCTGTGTCCGCCCACCCTGCAAATTCTTCTGACACACTTCAAATAAAAACCCTTACTACCTCCCTGATCCCTCTGATAAGGGGGATTTTTGAGCACTATCCGCTTTCTTCATCTCCTTCAGGTATGGCCCCGAATACCTTTTCATACCGTTTGATCGACTCCTGCAGCGTCTTTAACAGGATATTTGCATAAAAGGGACTGCTGACAATCCTGGTATGGAAAATCTCCCTCTTACCCTCAACATACGACTGGCCAAAGTCGATCACAAATTCAAAGGCATTTTGCCCGACTCTGAAAGCATTCGCATACCGCCCTTCTAATTCCCCGCCTTCCTGATAACCTTTATTTCTATCATAGCCCATAAACCATTCTTTTCTTTTTAGACGTTTACTCTAAGCACGGAGAAACTCGTTGAGGAGAATGCAGAAGAGGTGATAACTTTGAATTCCTCGTTATTTTGGATATAAGCAATGTCGGTACCAAATCAGGCGTGAAATGGAAATCTCCTTATAACCCCTGTATTTACTGGGTTTCCTCTGGTTTTGGATTTTCCCATTTATCTGGTGAAAACTGACAAGTGTAACAGATTGTGTAACATCCTCTGGCTAAAAAATCAGATAATGAAGTGCCAAAAGAAACGAGGGAATGCCGTTAAGATATGTAAAAATGAGTGTTTAGATGAAGGAAGACAGCTGCTTCATACGACAAAATGAAGTGTAACAAAAAGTGTAACATTTTGTGTAACAGTGTAACACCAATTTTTACAACCCCATAAAACCCATGAGGGAGGTCAACCGTCCCGGTTGACATCATAATGACAGGCGGGGGCGCTTGTCCTACCGATAAATCGGCGGACAGTCACCTACAAATTCCTCTGCATCGAAAATGACCCACCGTGAGGTCTGTATTTCAGAAGATGCGTGAAATAAAATCCGGAAGGACACCCGCGAATACCTGCTGCAAGCGCCTCAAACGAAACGGGCTGTTTGAAATAATCGTTCATCCCACCTGCGTGATCAGGATAAGGGGAACGGCGCTATTCCCCTGACGGATCTCCTGTATCACCAGAAAACTACCCTGTCTGAAATAACTGCTGCCACCATAACAGATTTTGTAATAGTTCAGCGCAGAGGGCGAGAAAAACGCAGAAAAAACAAGGAAAGATAGAAATATGGATGCCCGACAACATCATTCGGGCATGACAGCGACAGATGGATCATGTTGTTTTTGCTAACGAAGTTTCTTATTGTTCGGCACGGTCCAGGACTGTTTGGAGTCGTTTCAATGCCTTTTGCACCTGTTGTTTCGAACGCCAAATCTCTTCCAGATTATCCGTTTGCTGCACTGCCGATTGTACCACCCGTGCACTGCCACGAAGCAGGGTAAAAGCAGCGTTTTGAACCGGAGAGCCTCCCCGCAAATTTTCACATGCTCTCACGAGCTCCTCTACCACGGGGTTCCAGTCTTTACCGGGCTTCTGTTGATGCCTGACTTGTATCTGTGGTACGGTCTCCGGTTCCAGGGTAGTAACAATACGATTGTTCTGTTTGGCAGCCATATACGCCTCATTTAAACCGGATCGGATACCGCCTCCAATAAAAATGTTGTATGCCTCCAGCATTCCATCATACACAATCTTCCCTTTGAACGGCAAGAGTACCGCCTTAACCATCCTCGGTAGTGTCCTGCCAGGAAACATGTCCTCCAGATTATCGTATAGCCCCAATACACCATATACCTGTGACTTTTCACCAATGAAGGTTGTATGGTTCTTCAGGTGACGAAAAATCTGGAATCCTCCGGAGACAAACCGTTTCCACTTGCTGACGATATCCAGTTCCTGAGCTGACAAACTGTTGGGGTTTTTTTCAACATAAGCATCAATCAGGTTCGGACTTTTCCACAGCTTGTCACGTACTTTCATCTTTTCTGTCACCGGCAAATCCGCATATTCTTTAGCAGATTTGATACCCGGCAGGATTTGGTACTGCTGATTTACGAAGGACTGCAACCCCCACATTAACTTAAAGAACAAACTTGCCTCTTCCACCAGCAACTTCATGCGGTTCTCCTTGTCATAGTCGTATATTTATTTAAAAGACTTGATCACTTGTGAATATTAAGACTCCGAGAAATAGCCTTCAATTTCTTCGGAAAGACAACTTGTACCTCCGGTGAAGCCTTCGGTATGTATTCCATAAATTGTACCGCACTAAATAGTCATGCTTTGATAAATGTTATCCTTCATAGCGCAGCAAAGCCGTAACCAAAAAGAGTTTAACCACAAAGTACACAAGGTTTACACAAAGGACACAAAGAAATACTTACAAAAAGAAAAGTTTTTACAGGGTAATACTACAGCATAATAATGCGTATCCATGTCAAGCAGGTTTTGGCTCTTGGGGTCATGATGGGGCAATGGGTCAGATCATGAATATAAAATATACCTGTTCCGCCTGCAATCTTCTGACTTCCGGGAACTGACCTCTGAGTTCGGCCTATGTTTCTCTCAAATATCCCCACGTATGGAGTTTGTCCGAGTCTTCGAACCATCGCTCGCCGATGTCGTCTCTGTAGTAGACGTGTGGTATGATGATGTTTTTGATTCTTTTGTAGACTTGTGCCTGCGCTTCTCTCATGGTTTGCCCTGTTCCGCAAACAATGAGCACGACTCCGGTGTTTCCCGTGATAACCCACTCGTCGTTGACGAGTTTAACATCTTCTATGTGTATTCCTTCTGCCGGTTTTTTCTTGAAGTGAATAATCGCGTCCTTTGATTTGATCCTGAATGTTTCCTTGTCTTTGAAAGGGAATGGCGGTACGACGAGTCGTACGCCTATCTGAAATCCCTTTTTGATTTTGATTTCTTTGAGTCTTCCGGTTGCAATTCCATGGAGAAATTCTCCGATAGGGGTGAGCATTCCTTCTTGTTGTATGCTGATGGTGGGATAGCCAAAGCGCGACGTCCACTCGAGTGGATAGATACCGCTATTATTCACGATGCAGTTGATGTCCACATAACCTACGTACTGCTCTTCTGCAAGTTTTTGTTCGAACTTTTTGAGCGTCGCGTTAAAGATTTTGTTCGGTCCTGACCAGAACATCGAAGTCCCCATTTCTCCTGTCGATGGTCCAAGGTTTCCCGGGAAGAGTTTTTTGTGTTCGAAGTTGACGTTGATGGGGAGGACGAATTCTTTTCCGTTAAAGAACGCCCCAACTGCGATTTCTACTCCTGTGATACGTTTTTGGAGTTGGAAGACCGGTATCTTTTTCGCAAGCGCTTTTTTGTAATCATCGAGCACCTGTATAACGTCTTTTCCGTCCTCCTCTTCTCCGACAAAGAGGAGTCCTTTCGTGTTTTGTGATTCTCCGCTTGGCTTGATGACGTAGCGTCCGGGGTTTTGGTGGACATAGGTCATGGCATCTCCAAAGTTTGTGAACTCCTTGTAAGGGATGATTGGGATGCCGTACTTTTTGAGTTCTTCTTGTCCGAAGCTACGATCGTCTTCAAGTTTGTCCGTGTACGGTGTTCCTCCGACCACATTTTTCCCTTGTTGTCGTAATCGTTGTGCTTTTGTCCCTTGTCCAAGCACATCGTCAAAGACGATCACGTCTGCCCAGGCGACTTCGGTTTCCCAATTGGCTACTTTTTGTACGAATCCGTCACCGACCTCTTTGTCCTCTTCGCTTTCAGTATAAAACTTAACGTTGTGTCCTTCCTTAGCGACGTGCCAGGCGATGTCGGCAATCAAGGCGCTGATGGTGACGAAGAGAAAATTCTTCGGTGTAACTGTTTTCTGATCGTTCAATGGTACCTCACGAAATCATGGGAAATTGATGGAATATTGGTTATTCTCATGGAGATAAATAATAAAGTAAAAATGAAGAAAATTGCAAGGTTTTTAAAATTTTATTTTGGCTATTGTTTGCACACGATGATTGCAATAA
>JAJTXE010000002.1:2146827-2149542 GCA_021463795.1 Candidatus Brocadia sp.
CGGTTATGCCCCTTCATCCTGAAGCCAGTTCAGGACTATTATGAGCAATGCTGACGACTTCAAAAACAGACCTGTGAGAGCCAGTCGTCTGTCACCATCTCATACAGCCTGGATTTCGGATTTCCCTTATACCTTGCTGTTAGGGAATTTCTTCCCAAGACGTAAGTCCTCCCTCGGTCATATGGATTACCCCTTTTCCCTTCGTGATGTATGTTCAAACGCATTATCCAGAGATGTTTTCGCCTAATCTCTTGCATCATCTCTAACAGGGACAGTGTCAGTGCTTCACCGAGAAAGGGCAGTTGGCACGAATAACACGCCATACTCATACACCCCAAAAGGTCGTCTGTACCTCGTAACTCCGTCATACCCCTCACGGGAAATACGCTATCTTTCTACGCATACGGATTGCTCCATGGTATGCGTATAGGTACAAACTTCTCCACGAGGAATTAGGCTCGCAGAGATGGTATTTTCAACCACTTAGGTATTCCATACTTCAAGGCACGCCCATCTCAATGATCGTGGTGAGGTGGATGCCATTATACCCGTCTGTATCTCCCGCAAATCTGCCAGTGAAACTATTGGTGAAAAGACACCTATCAATCTCTGCCCTTGCGAAAGTGGGATGGCAAAAGGACGGGATATAGAACCTGACATAGGGGCAAGACTTTTCTCTACCCATTCTGATAGCCTCTGTCCTGCTTGTCGTCTTTTCGGGACTACGGACTACAAGGGCCGGGTTCGATTCGGATTTGCAACGCCAAAGGATAACAGCAGGTTAATGTGGTATAACAATGGACAACCCCTAACCCTCCCACTCCTTGAAAGTCCAAGGCCAACATGGACTATGCCAGATGATACTTGCGATGTTCCCGGGAGGAAGTTTTATGTCCACCATAACGGGTGGACAAATGTTAAGGATGAAGGTAAGACAAAGAACAACTGCACCGTAGAGTCCATTGACAAGGGCAATGAATTCCAGTTTGAAATATTTTTTGAGAATCTTGAAGATTGGGAACTGGGGCTTCTCCTTTACAGCCTTGAATTAGAGCCGAAACTTGCTCACAAGATGGGAAAGGCCAAAGCCTTTGGGTTTGGCAGTGTCCAGATAAGGGTGGATAAAACCTTGTTAAGAGGATCACCAGATGATAAAGACAATAAAAAGAGTTGGCTTGATGCAGGATTTAACCAATTAAAAACATGGTTCGATAAAAAAAGCTTGAATATAGTTCCACACATACATAACCTGAGATGGCTTCTAAGATTTCCTGATAATGGACAGTCCCACCGCGTTCAATATCCGGAATTAAAAAAGGAAAAGGAAGGCGACTTGCCAGGATATGTGGAGTTAGGCAAGAAAGAAAATTGGCCGTTTAAGGATAGGGTTGAGTGCCTTACCACCCCGTGGTCTCCGTGGCATCCGCACGCTACTCCAAAAGACGATAAACAGGAGTCAAAACCAGAGGCAAAAGTTCCCGTTACATCAGACAAATCTCCTGCGCACAAGGAAGATCAAAGAAAAATTATTGCAAAATCGAAAAACCCTCCTGCAAATAAGTGCAGTGGAAGAGTAAAATGGTTTAATGAGAAAAAAGGCTTTGGATTTATTATCAAAGATACTGGTGAAGATGTATTTGTTCATATCAGTGCAATAAACGATGGAACTATTCTCAAAGAAGGACAGCGCGTTGTTTTTGACGTTGTTCCAAGCGCGAAAGGGTTTAACGCTCGTAATGTGGCAGTAGTGGACTTATGATCAATGGATTAGCCAGAAGTCATTGCTTTATTTTAGCAAAAGATTACGTGCATATTGAAAATTCTCAATTAATACCTGTGGTTTTATATTGCAGAATTGCAATTGAATGAGTATCATCATTACCAGAAAGGAAATAAAATTATGAACATCTACGAACAGGTAAAACAGGCATTGCAGGACGTGGTAGCGCCTGAATTGAAGGAATTACGTGCGGAAATAAAGCGTCTGGATGAGAGAATAAATTCATTGGACGAGAAATTAAGCACAAAGCTCGACTCCCTGGATAAGACATTGAATGCTCGAATTGTCTCCCTGGATGATAAATTAAATGCACGCATTGATTCCTTAGATGACAAATTAAAATCACTCAGGGCAGAATTAACTACAGAAATAAAAAGGATTGATGAAAAAATCGATATTGCCATCCAGATTCGTGAACGCCTGGTTGCATTGGAAACCAAATTCGCCGCAATGGAACGGTAAGGTTTGCGAAGTTCTTGCACTTTGCATATAGGTGAGCTAAGAAACGGGCTGGAATGGGATTAGCGAACAGCTCGTTCCTTTGTACTGCCAGGAGGAAATTCGCAAACCATCTTTTTCTGTTATTATGATGAGCAGGTTTGCGAAAAATGGCCTGAAGGCTGGAAATTAAACACTAAATATTCAATGAGATAGGAAAGACAAAATGACCGGTTTTTCGAAAACGATAGTTTTGGATAGCGTTAGTAAGAGGTTTGCGAATTTTCAAAAAGAGATAAGTGGCTTGAAGGTCAATGGGTTAACACTTTTGCGTTATGCAAATTTCAACCTTTTCACGTGTTTAGAAAGGAGGTTTGCGAACTTTTTCCATACTTTTTATTTGCAGCAATTTCAACAGTTTACAACACGGCGCCCTTCCCGCCAGTATGCAATCTCGGTATTTGAGAAGGCTTAGAAACTAAAGGAAGGACTTAATG
>JAJTXE010000002.1:2149662-2150105 GCA_021463795.1 Candidatus Brocadia sp.
CCGTATCTATCCCAAGCAAGGTCTTCTTTCCTTCCGTCCCTGGATCAGGCGGGAGGTTTACTGTTGTATCGTCATCCGGCGTCGATGCGTTACAGTCATCGTCAATACCGTTCTTCTTTATCTCGGTAGCCCCCGGATTTACCGCCGCATTCGTGTCGTCACAGTCGGTATTATTGGCAACATAGCCCTCAGGCTGGCTGCATGCCTTTCTGGTAACCTGTGGGTTCCCATATCCGTCACCATCGGTGTCTTCATAAAAGGTCGTTTTCAGTCCCTCATCAATCTGTCCGTCACAGTTATTGTCCACGTCATCACATAGTTCCTGGGCGTTCGGATGTACGGACGAGTTTTTATCATCACAATCATCCACCTTCGCATACCCATCGCCATCCAGATCATCATCCGGTGTGGCTGTGTTACAATCATCGTCCTTACCGTTGTAA
>JAJTXE010000002.1:2150126-2247652 GCA_021463795.1 Candidatus Brocadia sp.
TTACAGTAGATGGTACTGGCCAAACGGGTACAACACAGACGGTACAAGGTCAGGATGGTGTTTATGTAATACCTAATGTACCGGTAGGTGCACAATCGGTAACGGCAAGTGCAACTGGCTATCTCCCAACTTCTAAGGATGTCACGGTAGAAGAAGGTCAGCCAAATCCGCAAACGGGCAAAAACATTGTCAACTTTGCCTTGACTGCTGGCACACCGACGCCAACACCATCACCGACTCCTGTATGTGAAGTAGCCGAGGTTGATGCAGAACCCGAAAAGCAGAAGATTTTACGTGAACAAAGCGGAGAGATAACCGTAACATTAACATGCGGTAATGATCTTCCATCTGCGAATAGGTTGGTGAACGTTGAGGTGAGAAGTGGTAAAAAACGTGTGACTGTTTCTCCGGCAAGTGCTCTAACCGATGAAAATGGTCAGGCAACGTTCAATGTTACCGCAACAACGAAGACGGGTGATGCGAAGATACGGTTTACGCATCAAAACCTGAAGGATACGGTGCTTGTAAAGGTAAGAAAGAAGTAAAAACCTCAACTGAAGACGTAATACAGGACTTGAGGTAGTTGTACTAGAAGTTTTAAGAAAAGGGGTGTTATGTCGAAAGATATGACACCCCTTTCTTTTTGATACGCAAAATCCTGCCGCCTTATGATCACTGATCTAGAGAGAAAAGACATTTGAATTGCCAGAAAAAAGGATAGTTTAATTTTAGACAATGAGAGATTTGCTAAAAATGGGCGTAGAATTTCCAGAATAAAGTGTTAATATAAATAAGTGTGTTCCTCTAAAAAGAGTTGTGGTTTTACCCTCATTGAATTAATCATTGTTTTGGCGATCATCGGCATTATTGCTGGCGTGGCAGTACCCAGATTTGCCGGTTCATATGACACCATAAGGTTCAGAAAAACGATGTCTGAGCTGGTGTCCTTTTTGAGGGCGTCCCGGATTAAGGCAATGGGGAATGCCGGGATTTATCATGTTACGATGGATCTTCACAGAGGTTTTTGCTGGAATGATGATAAAGAGACACTCATTCTGCCCGGAAGTATAGAGATATTTACCGACAAGATTGAAGCGCAAAGTGATCGTTTAAAGGTATTTGCTTTTTTTCCAAATGGAACTGCACTCGAAGAAAAAATGGGTTTTACCTGTGGTGAAATGGTAGCGGTGCTGCATGTAGAACCTTTGGGTGGCCTGGTCTATTACAGAATGGACGAGGTGATGGAGCAAGTCGTGAGGTACACAAGGGACGAAACGGAGATAAGTGGAGAGGAGATGGAAAAAGCTATGGATCTGCTGAAAGACCCTGGTACAGGAACAAAACAAAACATGAGTGAAGGTGTCCTTGAACATCTGGATTTTGACCAAGAGGAAGATTATGAACCTGTTGATGAATCAGCGTCTTTTGATGAAGAGAACGTTGAAGATTTGGAAGAAGAATAGTGTGAGATTTTTATTATCTTAATATGGAGTGAAGGAACATGGGAAATAGACTAAGGCTGGAATTGTTAAAAAGAGGTGGTTTTACCTTACTGGAATTACTCATTGTTATGATTATTATTGGATTGCTTGCGGCACTGATCGGACCGAAGATGATCGGCCGTGTTGGTGAGTCACGTCAAACGGTCGCCAAGCAGCAAATCGAGGGTTTTTCGAGCGCCCTGGAGATGTATAAACTCGATACGACAAAATATCCATCACAGGAGCAAGGACTAGAGTCTTTAGTAACAGAGCCGCAGGGAATTACTAACTGGAAGGGCCCATATTTAAAGAAGAAGTTTGTTCCCAAGGATCCTTGGGGAAATAATTATGTTTACCTTTATCCGGGTGAACATGGCGATTTTGATATCGTCTCGTACGGGGCAGACGGTAATGCCGGTGGAGACGGTGAAGCGAAAGATGTGGCAAGCTGGGAATAAAGGCAGCGTATTGCATATTTTTAGACACGTACAGGTCTCTAATATTTCAACATGAGCCAAACATCAATTAATAATATCGGAGAAGCATTGCTTGAAATTGGCAAAGTAAACCGGGCTGATTTTGACCGTGCTTTAGAAGTCCAAAGACAAACGAAACAAAAGCTCGGTCGTATTTTAATTGATTTAGGTACGATCTCCGAGGAAGATCTGCGGCTGGCCTATAGCAGATTGTTACAGATACCGATTTGGGAAAAAAAGAAAGATGACCGTTATCCGGTGGTGGAAAATGTCCCCAAGGTTTTTTTGATGGCAAACCGCGTGCTTCCTCTGTGTGTAAATAACGGTGTGCTGGATATCGCCCTTGCTGACCCTCAGGATTCTTTGTTAGCGGAGACGATAGCGTTAGCTACGAACAAAGAGATACGAATTTTTTCAGGTTGTGAAAAAGACATTTTAGTTTCCCTTGAAACAATGTATGAGGGCGAGGTTAAAGAGGACGAAGAAGATGGAGCGACCTCCAGCATCGAGGTCATGGAGGACGTAGAGCATTTACGGGATATGGCCTCTGAGGCCCCCGTGATACGTCTGGTAAACAGTATCCTGACAAAGGCTATTGAAATCGGTGCAAGTGATATCCACCTGGAGCTTTTTGAAAGAAGTGCGCGTTTGAGGTATCGTACGGACGGTGTTTTACAAGAACTCACACCGCCTCCGCGGGAGCTCTACAATGCTATTATTTCCCGTATTAAAATCATGGCGAAGCTGAACATAGCTGAAAAACGCCTGCCTCAGGACGGCCGGATAAAAATGAAGGTGGCAGGTAAAGAGGTGGATTTAAGGGTCTCTATCATTCCCATGAGTTATGGTGAAGGTGTGGTAATGAGAATTTTAGACCGTACGGCAGTTACTCTCGATTTGGAAAAACTCGGTTTTAACCAGGAATTTTTAGGAAAATTTCGCCGAATGGTTAATAAACCAGAAGGGATGCTGCTCGTGACCGGCCCTACAGGAAGTGGAAAAACGACAACGCTCTATGCCGTTCTGAAAGAACTGGTTTCTCCGGAGATCAAGATTATTACGGTGGAAGATCCGGTAGAATACAGCATGGAGGGAGTAAACCAGATACAGGTGAATCCGCAGATTAATTTGACCTTTGCCTCCGGGCTGCGTTCCATTTTACGGCACGATCCTGATGTTGTTCTCATTGGAGAAATCAGGGACCGGGAAACGGCATCGATTGCCATCCAGGCTTCTTTAACCGGACACCTTGTTTTGTCGACCCTTCATACAAACGATTCGGCATCGGCGTTTACCCGCTTGATGGATATGGGGATGGAGGATTATCTGATCTCTTCGTGTATTATTGGCGTTCTCGCCCAACGATTAGTGAGAAAGTTATGCGAGAAATGCCGTGAAGCATTTCTGCCGGGTGAAGATTTACGCCAGACGGCAAGGTTGCCTGCGGGGGAATATTTATACAGGCCCAGGGGCTGTGATGTATGCGGTAATACCGGATTTAAAGGCAGAAAGTGTATTGCTGAATTTTTGTGTGTAGATGACGCCATCCGGCGGCTTGTTCTTGCGCATAAGGATTCGAGTGAGATTATGAAAGAGGCAGTCAGAGGTGGGACGACAAGCTTATGGATGGATGGACTGGACTCGGTTCGCAAGGGAGAAACGACATTGGAAGAATTATTGCGGGTATCGTCTGATACACAAGAAGAGCAGAGGGTGTTTGTCCCGTCAGGATAAAAAGAGCACAGCAATGAGAAAGGGTATGCCCCGGTTTTTTAGTTAATATAATTGGTGTTTGTGCCGATAATTTCCAGTATAAAACGGCGACCGTAAGTAGTGCAGTGGTAATTTTTTATTATTATTTCTGAGTAACGGTCATCATGTAAGGAAGAATGAGTATGCATAATAAATTTCTGGAATCTATTGGAGTAAACGGTATAGATCTAAAAAAATACCCGGTAGAACATCTCCCGCGTATACTTCATCTCAGCATGATCATCAAAAATACCTGTTTCTGGATAAAAGACGCTATTATTCCATACCGTTTGTTATCAACGGAAGAACAAACAAAGATCATAGAGGAATATGTACAATGCATCATCACCTTTCAGCTAAAAGAAGTTTAGGGTAATGCATGCACAGCAGTTTTCTCTACGCATCTGTCGCACCACCTCTCATATGATACTAGTTTTATCAAAGATTGCTTCTCACTAACATTATCAATTTCTCATCGTTGAATTCTTGCCAGTTATCAAAACCGCGCATCCGGGTGATCGTGAAAATTAACGAATAACAAACAACCCGTAAGCGTTACTACCCGGTAAGAATTCGCCTGCCAAACATAATCACGTTCGTACCCGCTTCCATTTTGCCAGCAAAGTACAGCAATACTCAAAAAATACTTGGATTACATTCCGAGGTTCGTTACAATTACAAATTTAAGCGCCGAACTGCCGGCCTTCTGCAGTCAGACAGATGCTGATTGCCGGCAACTGATTGCTGAACGCTTGCAGGGTTTGATTTTAAAATCATACTCAAAAAACCAAATTGTGATGAATTCCTTTACCGTTTCTTCAGACCAGCGCCATGATTGAATCTCTTAACTTTACTGATAAAGACCCATGTTACAAGGCCGTTTTTTTTGAAACCTTTGGATGTCAGATGAATAAGCTCGATGCTGAGCTTTCGTTAGGGCTGTTGCAGGAAGATGGCTATAAGATTGTCGATGCGGCTGATGAGGCTGATGTAATTTTACTTAATACCTGCAGTGTGCGTCAGCATGCCGAAGATAAGGTGTATTCTCATTTAGGGGCGCTGAAGGCATTAAAGAAAAAACGCCCCGATGTTATTGTGGGTGTCCTTGGTTGCATGGCACAAAAAGACGGAGAAGCAATATTTAAGCGCATGCCCCACGTAGACCTGGTTTGCGGTACCCGTATGTTCTCACGTCTGCCAGAACTCATTTTTAATATCAGAAATCAGGGGTCGCATGTCCTTGCCATAGATGAAGATCACATCGTTAACGTAAAAAGGGCCGTGGCATACCGGCCAAACCGGTATCAGGCTTTCGTCACGGTTATGCGGGGCTGCGATAACTATTGTTCCTATTGTATCGTACCCTATGTGCGCGGACGGGAGATTAGCCGGACGATCGCCGATGTAAAAGAAGAGGTGCAATCCCTTGTATCAAACGGCTGTAAGGAAGTTACGCTTCTCGGACAGAATATTAATTCTTACGGAAAAGGCCTGCCCGGAAACGTAACGCTCGGTGACCTGCTTACGGAATTGAATAATGTAGATAGCCTTGAAAGAATACGGTTTGTAACTTCCCATCCTGCAGACATGACCCGCGATCTCATCCGCACCATAAGCCGTTTAGAAAAAGTTTGTGAACAGTTGCATATGCCTGCACAGTCGGGTTCCGACCAAATCCTTTCAAGAATGCGGCGTGGTTACTCTGCAGGTAATTACCGTGAGTTGATCTCATATGCAAGGGAATTAATGCCTCATATCAGGATTGCCAGCGACTTTATTGTGGGCTTTCCCGGGGAAACGGACGGAGATTTTCAGCAGACCGTCCGGCTCATGGAGGAGATTCGTTTCCAGAATTGTTTTATTTTCAAGTACTCCCCTCGTACCGGCACAAAGGCAGTCGAATTCGGGGATGACGTCCCGGATGAGGTAAAAAGGGCGAGGAACAGTAAACTGCTGGAATTGCAAAAAAGTATCAGCCTGGAAGAAAATAAAAAACTGATAGGCAAGAAGGTGCAGGTGCTTGTTGAAGGCGCTAGCAAATCAGACACAAATAAGATGTCGGGCCGGACAAGACAAAACCATATTGTTGTTTTTCACGGTTCGCAGGACCTGGCAGGATCACTGGCAGACGTTGTCGTGCATGAGGTAACAGACCTTACCCTGTATGGGAAACTATCTGTAGTTCCTGAAAACTCTTTATCCTGCTTGGGAAATGTGGGGTTAATACCGCAGAATGCAGAACCGCGGGACAAGCCAACCTTTTGCCTTTAAAAGGTGCAATAATTATTGCAAACAAAGGAGTTCATTCGGTAATATACTCAAGAGGCTTACAAAATGAATGTTTCGTAAACAATGTTGTGCGAGTCTAACACGGACAAACGGAGTTTTGTCCGTGCCACCCTGTTGCCAACATAAAATGCGCGTTTTGTGAACATCTTGCGTTTGCCATGCACATAGCTGCAACCAAATAAACCACCCCTCTCCTTCTCAAGGGGAGAGGAGAAAGAGGAAGGAAGATCGTGCCGGAATATTTTGAAAGACATAAAGAACTCAGTAAAAAGGTGTTAATTCCTGACGAATCCAAATCCTCAGGTCAAAACGCACCAGGTAAAATTCAGCTAACTCCCAAGCAATGTATCTATCCATTTTCCCTGGGTGCAATCGTTGGTTTTTTTCTTTTTTTAACAATCTGGATTATTGCCGGTTTCTCAAAATTAGCGCTTATGCTGCCATTCATCGGCGGATTTTTTAGTGTAGCCATTGCCGTGGTAAGACAGAAGAACAAGCGATAGCATTCAGATATAAGACGGTAGTTAATTATTGATGAACTTTGAAAGGTAAATGAGATATGAAAGTAACGATGGTTGGCATATCAGGCTCTGGCAAAACAACCTATATGTCCTCGCTCTACGAGACATTAGGCGATGCAGGCCAAAATGATGCGGGTTTTTCCCTTGCCCCCCGCTCGGTGCAACAATTTGATAAAGCAATACTCAGTGTCGGTGATTTCAGTAGATTTTCACTGGTCGATAAATTTGCTTGGCCAGACGGTACTCAGCAGACAACGGTATGGCCTTTCACCGTGTATTATCAATCAAAACCGGTAACGTACTTTGATTGGATTGATTACCGGGGCGGTATTTTAACGGAAATTACGGATGCCCTGGATGCAAATGATACATCAGAAGCTACAAAGTCTGAAATTTCTGACCTGGCCTCCCATATCGAACTCAGTAACGCCGTCATCCTGGTTGCGGATGCCTTTGTCCTGACCTATTATTCTAATATAAAAGAGGCAAGGCACCGATCAGGAGCCCGCAGAATTCACGAGATATTTACAACCTACAGCAGGATGTACCCCGGGAGAAACTTAACCTTTGTCATTATCCTAACGAAGGCAGACACGGTCGAACCAAAGTGGAAGAGCGATAATTATGCACCCTTGATAGAACGGGGGATGGAAGTATTCAATCAGATGGTTTCTTTATGCAAAGAAAATGCGACTTGGGAAGGTGGTATTGTTCCCGTCTCAGCGGTAGGGGAGGGAAATGCCAGAAGGACCGTTGTTCCCACAGGAGATTTGATACATCCGTTTAAATCAGAAGATAAAATTGTTGGATTTCCGGCGCCTCTGAATGCGGAACACGTCTTATTTTATTGCCTGGGACAAACGTTAAAACAGATGAGGGCAGAGGCTCACAAGAGTATACAGCAACGCGAAAAAGAACTTTCAGAGGTGCTAAAGAAGGCAGGTCTGGTGAATAAAATCTGGTCACTTATCACACGCAAGCCCGACGCCGAGAGCATTGCCAGGGCTATTTTGGAGGAAAAGAACAAGGATTATGAGGTTTTAAGCCAGTTTGAGCCACACATTGAACCGCTCCTCACGAAGGCGCTGGAAAGGGTGAGACGGATTGCATGATCTATCAGGAGCTCCTCTACTCCCGTTCCTTGTCCAGGGATTACCGGTGGATGATTATTCCGCAGAAGGCACCGGTGGACGGCCTGAAGGCACTGAATCAGCTTTATAATATGTATGATAAATACAAAGATGCCTTTCGCAAAGCATCCGTTTTGCCTCTCTATTGCTTAAATCATGCGGAAGCGACATTTCTTGTCCGTTGCGGTTTATCTGATCATAAGGACAAGGACGGCCGTGATATTTACTGTTTGCAGGGAATCTGCGTTACCCGGGAACACCGGAGGCATTTCTGGTTTATCCTGCCCGGGATATTGGCTTATGACGATAGTACAAGTTTATTAAACCGGTGGAGACACATTGATTTTTCTGTTGCAGACGATATCCTGAGCCGTACTTCGGAAGATTACACCCTTATGTCCGGCCCTCCGGATGGACCGCTCGTAAAACAAATGCAACCAGGAACCTCTGCTCCTGAAAGATTGCCGGTAAATAAGCCAACGTATATTTCCTTTGATAAAAATGGGTTAACAGAGCTGTCTCATGTATTGTCATTATATCATGACTGCACAAATTTCGCCTTTGGCGCTACGCCGGAAATGGTTGAACGTTTTCCTTTCCGGGTCATTGCGAAACTGGCAGGCCATGCAAAAAGGGAAAAGAGCATGGTAACGGTAACCGCAGATAATACGCCTTTGAGAGTCCCTGATCCTGATCTGGCCAATTCCATTGATAACCACTTTATTGACCCTGTCGATCGTTTTGATCCCAAAAAGAAAAAAGGTGATACGACACAAAAAGTGAAAATAACGGGCACCAAAAGAAAGCTCTTTGAGAGAAGAGGCACTTCCTGTATCGTCAGCCAATTTTTCCCACGCCTTTTGTCGGTATTTAAAATTGGTGAAAAACGGAAACAGCAGAAGAGCGCTGATCACCAATAAAATGGAGATAATGATGTCCGGCTCAGGAAAGAAGTCATTTTCTCAAGTCAAAAAACGGAACGGAAGGATTGTTTCTTTTGATCAGGCCCGCATCGCCAATGCCATCCGTCGGGCTATGGAGGCAAGCAAAGAAGGTGACTGGGAAAAAGACCCCCTGCGGGTTTCACAGGAAGTGGTCGCAGGACTCAGCCGGCTTTATCCGGCAACTCATATTCCCCATGTCGAGGAAATTCAGGACCTGGTTGAAGAGACCCTGATTCTGCTGGAATTCCCCAAAACAGCCAAGGCATACATCCTGTACCGGCATGAGCGGGCAGAAATCCGCAAGAAGGCACGTGCCATTCCTGATCAGGTCAGGCAACTTGTGGCAGAAAGCAAAAAGTATTTTCCCGGCGCATTTGCTGAATTTATCTATTACCGGACGTATTCACGCTGGATCGATGAGGAAGGAAGACGGGAGACGTGGATAGAAACGGTAGACCGGTACCTGCGTTTCATGCAGGAAAAAGTAGGCGACCGTTTAAACTCTCAGGAATACGAAGAAATCAGGCAGGCAATCCTGCATCAGCAGGTGATGCCCTCCATGCGGCTTTTATGGTCTGCCGGTGAAGCGGCACGGACAAATAATGCCTCGGCATACAATTGTTCGTTCATTGCCCCTTCACGCTTCGAAGATTTAACGGAAATCATGTACCTTCTCATGTCTGGCGTTGGGGTAGGCTTCTCGGTCGAAAGCCAGAATGTTCAGCAACTGCCAATAATCCGGAGGCAAACGGGAAAGGTACTTCCTCTGCACGAGGTTGGAGACAGCAAGGGAGGCTGGGCAACCGCACTCAAAAGCGGACTCTATGCCTGGTACGAAGGAAAAGATATCCGGTTTGATTATTCACAGGTCAGACATGCCGGCTCCCGTTTGCATACGATGGGCGGGCGCAGTTCCGGGCCAGGGCCACTGGTGTCTCTGCTTGATTACGCGCGCGCCAAGATACTCGGTTCCCAGGGTAAACGATTACGGAACATTGACGTGCATGATATTATCTGCAAGATTGGAGAGATCGTAGAGATGGGAGGGGTGCGGCGCGCCGCCTTGATTTCTTTATCAGATTTCGACGATGGCGATATGCGTCAGGCCAAGAGCGGCTATTTCTATATGCATGAACCGCAGCGTATGATGGCAAACAATTCAGCCGTTTACCTTGCTAAACCGAAGGCCACCGATTTTCTGCAAGAATGGCTTGCCCTGGCAATGGCAGGGACTGGTGAACGCGGTTTGTTTAATCGCGGCGGCCTGCCGGAACAGATTCCTGCCCGGCGCTGGAAGGCATTCGAGCCACACTGGATGACCAGCGGTATCAACCCGTGCGGAGAGATTATCTTGCGTTCGAAGCAGTTTTGTAACGTGAGCGAGATAGTTGCCCGTCCGGACGATACGGAAACCAGCTTGCTGAAAAAAATCAGGATCGCTTCAATACTGGGTACTTATCAGTCCATGTTCACTGACTTTTCTTATCTCTCGCCGGAGTGGAAAGCGAATTGTGAAGATGAACGGTTGCTGGGGGTCTCTATCACCGGGCAATGGGATTGCCCGGCAGTGCGTGATCCAAAGGTTTTCGTGAAATTAAGAGACCATGCTATCGAAATAAACCGCAGGTATGCAAGCCGGTTTGGTATCAATGCATCCGCTGCCGTAACCTGTGTTAAACCTTCCGGGACTGTTTCGCAACTGGTCGATGCCTCATCAGGTATGCATCCGCGTTTTGCAAGATATTATATTCGCAGGGTGCGTATTTCCGCAAAGGATCCGTTATTTATCATGTTAAAAGAACAGAAGTTTCCCTGCTTTCCGGAAGTTGGGCAAGATGCGGCAACGGCCACCACCTATGTATTGGAATTTCCCGTAAAATCCCCGGAAGGAAGCATAACGAGTGAAGATCTCAGTGCCGGTGACCAGCTCGAATACTGGAAAATGGTTAAGGAAAACTATACTGAACACAATCCTTCTGTTACTGTTTCTGTGGCAGACGATGAATGGATCGAGACGGCGCATTGGCTTTACAAAAACTGGGACTTGCTCGGAGGGCTATCGTTCTTACCGAAATCGAAGACGGTATATCAGCTTGCACCCTATGAAGAAATTACCGAAGAAGAATACCAGATGCGGATGAAAACGTGTGCTGATATTGATTTTTCCCATATTGTGATCTACGAAAAAGAGGATGCCACCACTGGGGCAAAAGAATCTGCCTGCCTTGGCGGCGCCTGTGAGATTGATCCGGAAGAAGGAGCACTGCCGGGAAGTGCTTCTCATGGTGTTGTGTACAAATAAATAAAATCGTCATTTCGCGCTGCTTAAACCAGCCTATTTGAACGATTTTATGATATCATACCCCCTCCGTTTGATTCGTTCCGCATTGCCAAAGAGGGTTTTCATATACGCATGGTGCCATGCGGCTGTTTTTGCCACAATATATGCCCTCCCGCCTGGTTTCAGGGCCTTGTATGCCGTGCTAATAAAGAGTTCAGAAATCTTGTAATGGGTAAAATAAGGGGGGTTGCCCGTAAAGAGGGTAAATTCCTGTTCTTGCTCTATCCCTGTATCACGCAACAACACTTCGTAACGTTCCAGACCGTTGCGCTTGCAATTTTTTTCTGTTATGAATAAGGCGCGTGAGTTTGAATCTACAAAGCATACTTTATTTACGTCCTGGTTTACAGCAATCGAAATCCCGATTGCCCCACAGCCACAACCCATGTCCAGTACCGCATCATGTATTTGAGATTCCCCCACGGCAATTTCTGCGAGAGCCAGGGCGCCCTGATCTATTTCCCTGTGTGAAAAGACTCCGGGAATGGTGAGGAGTTGAATAGGCTTTTTCCTAAAAATCGTCATGGTAAACGATGCCTCATAATTCCTTACCCGTTTGAGTTTCTCCTTTTTTTCCGAAGCAATACCGTAACCCGTGTTGCTTCGGCAAAAAAAAGAGAATCCACCAAACACCCGTTTTATCTGATGTTGTAGCCAGGGGTCATTCCCTTCCAGAGAAAAAAAGCATTTCCCTCCTGGCTGCAACGCCTGATGAATCTGTTGAATGAAATCCATTACCAATTCCTTCGTGGCGCCCCCCCTGGATAATTGGAGAAAAATCACGTCATAGCCCTCTTTTTGCTCCACATATGGTTTGCAATAAACGGTTACTGAGGAAACACCGTTTTTTGTCAGATTTCTCCTTATTTTATTGGCATAATAGAGATCCAGGCAATGGATGGTTATCTCTGCTTCAGGATATAAGCAATTTGCAACCATCCCTGAGACCCCGGTCCTGTTTTCAAGGAAAAGAATTCTTTTCGGACCGGAAAGGCCTTTGAGGGCCTCGATAATTTGTGTCTCGGTAATATTGAGACCAGAACGGGATACAATCCTGAACCGATTGTCAAGGAATGATTCTTCTTTTCCTCCTGTTTTATCTTCCCGGTTTGTAACAGTAATGAACACCTCTTCCGTCAATCTTTCACTGCATCTCGGCGGTATAAGCATGATTTTCTCTTGTATTCCCGAATAATAGGTATGTTGTTCATGTAAACTCATGGAGAGTCAGTATCTTCATAGGAAATGGTTAACGCCCTGGCATTGAACAAAATATTACGGATACGAAAATGAAGATGGGAGGCGCTTTACCATACAGCTGGTTTTCGGATAGCATCTATCATGCTGCTCAACGATAACCTCGGGACAAGTATCGTGGAAGGACGGAAGTGACGAGCAGCCACCTCCTGTTTCTCAGAGAACGTGCGGGAGGGTCTGGACTTTGATTACTTTACCCCTTTTGCATGAAAAAAATCTTTGTACTTCATGTCTTCTGTCAGGATGTGATTTGTCCACCACGATTTTAAATACGTGAATATCTCCGTGGGAATAGTTGCATTATGCACCATCGTTCCCACACAGAAATTAATGGTCATTTTCTTAAATTCCTGGTGCTGTTTTTTTTGTGACAAATACTCCGGATAACCATAATCAAGCATAAATTGTTCTTCTGTTTTAAAATGGTCACTGGCGTATTGGGTCATTTTTGTTAACGTATCGGAGATGATTTCTGAACCAACATTAGCATCATTCATATCAAGCAGGGTGTTTACTATGGTGACGATCCGTTTGTGTTGATCATCTAACTCACGAACGCCGACACTAAAGCCTTCACCCCATATTATTTTTTCCATACTGGTCCCGTTTTCTCCAAGGTTACCGATACGTCTTTACATCACTAGTATATGAGAAACACCCATATTTTACTCTCTCAGGGAGCAAGTTTCAATTCCTTCATTGCATTCAGGATTGCTTCGTACCTACCCACATAATCGCCCAGTTTGTCTTGTACCGATTTCAGTTCTTCTTTTGTTAATTTCCTATTCAACGCCTCTTGTGCGATGTTTTGAACGTCTTCCATGCTAAAGAAATAAAGACTTTTTACCGGGTCGTTCATGCCGGTTACCCCATGTGAATGCTCTATGCAACGATAATGTAAAGTACGAAAATGTATAAAATTATACTATGAAACCCAGATACAATCAAGGTTGTTGGCGGGATGTTGCCCTCCTTAAGAAGCGCGTTTCTCGCGCAAAAAAACCTGCCGTTCACAGACTTTTCGAAAATGGTAGCCACAAATCGCAAGGCTGATAGCCAGGGGAAATAACCTGGGGTGACGAAAATATGTCCATAAAAAGAGCTTCCAGTAATGGACCCTCTCTTTGCCCATGATGCCCAGATAGAAGATGGAACGGAATAACACCAGGAGCCTCCTGACGTCAAGAGGGACACCTGTCTTCTTCGGTTTATATTCCCGAAAAAAGGTCTTGATACGTTGATAGTAATGTTCAGGAGCATAAACAGAACAAAGGATTTTTTTATACCCCTCCTGCAGCGTATCCATGCTCATGGACGGAACAATATTGGTTGTTCCATCGACGTTGTCTCCTGATATTTGGCCAAGCAAGCGGTTCTCTTTGCTCAGTCGTTCATAAAGTCTTGTGCCCGGTGGCGCCTGAAGCATGCCCACCATTGCCGTTACAATTCCGCTTTTTTGGATAAACTCAATTTGCCGCTGAAAGATAGATGGGGTATCACTGTCAAAACCGACAACGAAGCCTCCCTGTACCTGTAGGCCGGCCCGCTGGATACGTTTGACGTCTTCAATGAGGTCACGATTTTTGTTTTGTTTTTTACCGCATTCTGCCAGACCGTCCTCATTCGGCGTCTCGATTCCAACAAAGACCGTTTCAAATCCTGCCTCGACCATCATCTGCATCAGGGGGACATCGTCAGCTAAGTTAATAGAGACTTCCGTGTGAAAAGACAATGCAACATGTTCTTGTTGCCAGCGGATCAGTTCGGGCAACAAGCCGGTCTTAATGCTCGTTTTGTTGCCGATAAGGTTGTCATCAACAAAGAAGATGGAGCCGCGCCAGCCCAGGTTATAAAAACGGTCTAATTCAGCAGTAATTTGTGCGGCTGTCTTGGTGCGTGGCCGGTGGCCAAACAAGGTTGTTACATTGCAAAACTCACAATGATAAGGACATCCCCGGGAGTACTGAATACTCATTGAAATATACCGGTTCAGATCTGCCAGTTCCCAGAGCGGAACGGGCGTCTGCCGGATGTCGGCAAACTCAGTCGTCGTATAGATCCGCCTGGCTTTCCCCTGTCTCAAGTCCTCCAGAAAAGGGGGTAGTGTCACCTCGGCCTCATTCAGCACGAAGTGATCGACATCCGCAAACTGTTCGTATTCGCTCGTGAAGAGTGGCCCTCCGGCGACGATCTTAATGCCGGCAGCTTTGCATCTGGCGATAATTTGACAAGCTGATTTGCGTTGTACAACCATGCCGCTGATGAATGCATAATCAGCCCATGCAAGGTCTCTTTCCTTAAGTGGCGTTACATTGAGATCTACCAGTCGTTTTGCCCATTCTGTCGGCA
This sequence comes from Candidatus Brocadia sp., assembly GCA_021463795.1. Classification (GTDB taxonomy): domain Bacteria; phylum Planctomycetota; class Brocadiia; order Brocadiales; family Brocadiaceae; genus Brocadia. The sequence goes on from JAJTXE010000002.1 coordinate 2,164,667, forward strand.
GCATAGCGGCAACGGTCAGGAGCCCAAGTGGTGGGAAAGAGGCTTTTTTCCGCACGAATTTCAGTGCATGCTTAAAACTCCAAAAGGTATCAGGAAATTCAGGATAGATCAAGAGGACATTCATTAGAGCTCCTTTTTTTCAGAAGAGGCAAGAAATAGAGATACGGCAGAACATGCTTCATAGAAAATCTTCAAAAAAATCCAGTAACCTATTACCGATATTGGGATCAAATAGGGAGAACCATCGGTAACCCCCTACTCCGAACAACTCGGAAAAGACAAAATCTGAGTCATGAAATTCGCGAGCCGACCCTCTCAGAGTTAATGGTATGCTCAAGAGGCTCGTAATTTGTGATTTTTAAACCCGTTACAGAGCCGCCATGATCTAACGGGGTGGCACGGACAAGCATAGCGCTTGTCCGTGTTTTTGCAATACTGCTTCATGCCTTGTGCTTGCGTGGTCTGCCTGGTATTGCTATCCAAATGTTAAAACGAATACTTCGTAAACAATGTTGTGCAAGTCCAACACGGACAAACGGGGTTTGTCCGTGCCACCCTGTCGTCAATTTAAAATCCTTCTTTTATGAAAATCTTGAGTAGATTCATATCCCTGGAAGATACTATACCCCTTCTAAAACTGGCAGCTCAATCCAACAAAAATGTTCGCCCGGGCCCGGAGAGATCGTCCGGTATAACCGTTGCTTTCTCTCTCTTCTCACCTTTACGGTAACCGTCGTTTTTAAGCCACCGGCAATCTTGAATTTGACTTTTGCATTCCCGGTCTCCTTTGTGGCCGTAATGGTAAATATGGCCTGACCGCCGGCGTCTGTATTTTGACCTAACGGTGTAACCGATACACACCTCTTGCCGCTCTTTATTTTTACTGTCATTGGTTCACCGATACCTGGTGAACCATCCGCGCAGATAACCGCTACCGTTACGTTACCGTTCTCCCCTCCCTTGAGTTTCATGGTTTTGGGAGATGCCTCTATCGATGCAGCATCACATACCGGTGCAGGCGTTACGGTAGGTGTTGCAGTTAGCGTAGTAAAAGACTTTACATCTCCATATGCTGATCCAACTTTTTCCACGGTGTACATTCTATAGTAATACGTTGTAACAGGTGAAAGCCCACTGATTATCGCACTCCTCTTGCCTGAAACCATAAGTCCAACCCCTTCGCATGGAGAATGCGTATATAACCCGCTTGAAGTACCATATTCAAATCCTAAGCAATGAACCAAATAATTAGGATCTTCTGAGGCAACCGTCCCGTTCAGAGTTGCAGCATGTGATGTTATCTCAGTCGCGTCATCCGTTATCAAGGTGAAGGGTGGATTGTATGTTGGTGTTGGTATTGGTATAACGGTAATCGTAGGTGCCAAAACAGTCGTTGGAGCAATCTGTGCACATGATACCTTTAAGCATAAACCAAAAGCGACATGAAAAAGAAACAGTCGGCATGTGATTCCAAAAAATAGGTTTCTCGCAATCTCACCTTTTATCCTTCTGCGTAAATTAAATGGAGGGGTCAGTTAGAAAGAGAATATAGAATCTTATTAAGTTAACGTACTGTTACCGTCTTGTCAAATGTATTCTATGATCAATCAAGGTAACCCTTGTTTTCCTCTTCTGGCTTATTTACTATTGCAAAGGTGATTGCTTCATCTGCCTGGCAGCACGGTAAAACAAGCATGAAAAGCGGATTCTTTTTTAACCGTCTGTTTATGGTTGAAGAATGCAGCCTGGGATAATTAGCCACTTTCCGCTGGCAATATCTGTACTCTTCAGCCGATACAGCTATTTAAGGATGCGAATCGCTTCATCTCAGGAACCCGCCTGCTTCACCTCTCCGCTTTCCATTTCAGGCGACCTTGCCCAGATCATGAACAAGACATCTGTGCCAAACGCTAAACTCACTGATGCAGACCACTGAACAACTTGAAAGAACAAAAAGATAATCTGGTAACCATAAGTCAACGCAAGACTGAAAAAGCATCCTGTGGTCTGCATTCAATGCAGTGCGTTGTTATGTATTTTTTAGATTTCATCAATGCCGAATCTGAAAATTAGAAATTGTTTGAATTTCGTGAATAGCCGTTTCTGCGGCGAACTTTGCTTCCACTCGTCGCATGCCCTTTGTCCTGAACATCTTTGTCAATTCCTTAAGCCAAATCTTTTTCCACTCTTTCTGAAATCCTGAATCTGGAACCTCGACAATTATTTTAGGCTTATCCATAGTTGTTGAGAGTTTATCACCTGTACGACCAGGTTGAAGATACAAGGATTTTGCCTTCAGAATTTGCTCAACTAATATACCTTGATTAGTAACGTTAAAACCCAAAATAATTAAAATTTCACTCGGTCGCTGAAATTGAAGAATTAGCGAAACTGTGTTCTCTAATTTACGTATGCGACCCCACTGGATTTTGACATCGCCGGGTGGAAGAATTTTGTGTGCCTTAACCATATCTTCAATATCTGTCCGCTTCGAGATGTCAAGAATAAGAAGAGGAATAAGCCTGCCTTCTCCCAAAACTACTGTAGCAATCGCTCCATCTGCTACGATTGGAACGGGCTCGCCAGATACTTGATTAGGAAGTGCTACTTCAACTTTGTGCCAACGGTTTTTCATCCATGATTTCTCGAAGTATTATAGGTTCAATATTGCTTTCTTTTCCGTGAGCATCAACAAAACGGATTTCATACCTATCAATGTTCACATCTCTTAGAATAGAATCGTCTATTTCAAAAAACGCCCATCCAGCTATAGTCCCATGTGTTTTGAAGTGTGTCGGAATAATAATCGATTTAGTGCCTTCCAATCCAAAATCTTGAGCCAAGGTAGGGGTGTGCGGGAAAAAAATATTGCTTGACACGTTCCCTGTTCGTGTAAAAATAATTTGGAGTTCTAATGCCGATAGCGAGTTATCACTATTGGAACGGTTACTCAAAGAGAGCGAAAAGGCGTAGAGTTTTGTCTTTCTTTCATCTAATCGACGTATTCGTCCATCCATTAAATATGGAACTAATTGGGGAAGTCGAACTTTAGCCTGTTCTTCACTTAATCGCAAGCTTCGTTTTGCAATCATATTACTCCAAAATACAAATAAAGCTGAGGCAAAAGATATAAGTAATGAGGCTATTGCTATCCATAATGCAAGGTCATTGCTCATTTTATTTTACACATAACATTAATTAGGCCGATCCGCATAGTATGCGGATCACCGGCTTCTGACCCATATAACACGCCTTTGAAACAGCGAATACTGCTATGATAATGCCTGTATGCTCGACCACTTGCGCCGCCTGGTATTTGTTATCTTGGCGTCTTATGCGGTTCGGCATGAAAAATCTCACTCCCACCCTGTGACAGTTGTTATATGAAATCTATGGAAATATTTTGTAAATGTCTTTACGATGCGCTATACGTTGACAGACAACTACTTGATTATCTTTATCTATTGTGATGCCTATCCTGTAATCTCCAAAACGGATCTTATATTTGTCTGGATAACCAGTCAACCGTTCAACATATCCGAGTTCAAAAGGATTGGAAGAAGGTAATTCATTGAAGACTATCTCCTCCGCCTTAGTTTGTATTCCCTTCGGTAACTTGACGAGTTCTTTAAGAAAACGTTTTGTATATTCAATTTTCCACATTCTGTTTTAGCGATTGATAGTATTTTTTCGCGTCTTCAGATGAAAGCCGTTCATCATCTTTAACCTCGTCCATTAATTTTGCTAATCCGTAATTTTCTATAACCTCTTCCAGCCGCTCGAATTCCTCAATCGGTATCTGAACTGCAATTGGTTTTTTATTTTCATCAATTACTATTTTCTTATGAATTTCCAACATGATAAGCCTCCTGCTACTTTTATTCATAGTTGTGTAGGTTGGGTTGAGTAAAGCGAAACCCAACAAATTAAATTATTCATGCCCTACTTTTACGTCAAATTTAATTTCCGTGCCTGCTCTCCAATCGCTGTCATACGTGCCTTGCTTTACGTAGCGATGAAAGCTGGAATATGGCCATTCAACAGGGATTTTACCAATCCGTGCTTAATATGTTCGTGGTTTTTGCCTATGGGCATGGTGATTTCGCCCCGCAGCCATTTGGCAAATTCTTCGTTGGCTCGCACCAAACCCACATTACCCACTGCAATAAGAATGGCTCTTAATTTGCAACACATCTCGATTTTGTGTCTCGCTTATTTATGATCGTAATTTTTTGGAAAACTCATCACCTTTCAAGCAAATCTCTTCCAGAGATTTATCTTCCCAGAGTTTTTTTCTCCACTGAGTGTAATCAAACTTATCCTGTTTTATCAATGTGATGAATTTTTCCGCTTCAAGAATATCCATCTCGGAAAACAGGATTTTTAATCCATCATTGCAAATTTCGTAATCGCTTCTCATATTGTTTCCTCCATTATTCTGATAAATGAAATCGGATCTATTATCTTAATATCAGAAATACTGTTATTCCTATACAGTATACCATTATCAACAGTTATAAAATACTCAGATTTGCCTGTTATGGCACATGATAAATGTATCGAATCCTTTTTCCCAAATCCCAGAGCTGCTATTTTTTGTGATAACCGCAAGATATCCTCTTTAAATGAGACATAATCTGATGAATAATTATGCCATTCATATATGGAGTCTCTCTTGCTCGTTCCAGGATTGGCGCTGTTTTCATAATCCAGCATGAAAGACCAGATTAAAAGTTGTTTTAGCGAGCTAACGTAGAAATCAGGCGCGGGTCAAAAAGCTAGTCCAAAAGGCCGCCGCGCTTATTCCCGTCGCCTGAATTGATTGGTTGTCCCTTCAATTGTTTCAACGATGTAATCACTTTTTTTCTCGTTCCAAGTCATCTTCATTGATGATGGATAAACATTTGCAACCAGCTCAAATATATTGATTATCTCTTTGATGGGGATTCGGTAAATGGTTTTATCTCGTTCAAAATCTGAGCAAGCATATACTCCTCCCCAATTTCTATCTTTTTCTCGATAAGCAAAAATTGTACAGCTATGAATAAGTTGATTAGCCAAAAAGACGATGTTCTTGGTTACGTTTTTTTCTCTTGTTAAATCATATACTTCGTCTATATCCCACTGATTTAATTTGGTGATTCTTTTGCCAGTAGGGGCGTAACAAAATACTGAAGCCCTATATTCTTGTGATTTTGTTGATACCTTATGAGTCTCAAAGAGTTTCCGAATACAAAAGAACGAAACAATCAACTCTTTTTCAAAATTGATTACGATCCTTTCACTCCAACGCTTAGGTTTCTTTACAGGTCTTAAGCGTTTTGCATGAATCAATAGATCTTCTTTCCAGTAGCAAGATTCAATCATTTATTTTGGGATAACAATAATTAGACCGATCCTCATAGTCTGCGGATCACCGGTTTCTGACCCATATAACACGCCTTTGAAACAGCGAATGCTGCTGCGATAATGCCTGTATGCTCGACCACTTGCGTCGCCTGCTATTTGTTATCTTGGCGTCTTATGCGGATCGGCATAAGAAACTCACTCCCATCCTGTGGCAGTTGTGTAGGTTGTGTTGTGTAAAGCGAAACCCAACAAATTTAATTATTCATGTCCTATGTTTACGTCAAATATAATTTCAGTACCTGATCCCCAATCGCTATCATAAGCGCATTGTTTTACCTAGTGATGAAAGCTGGAATATGGCCACCCAACAGGTGATTTTACCAATCCATGCTTAACCGGGTTGAAATGAATATATTCGACATGCTTTGTAAAATTAATCTCATTCCTAATCTGATGTTCCCGGAAACGCCGTTGCCAAATCCCTTGTTCAAATTGGCGCTGGTGACACTGAAATTGGCGCTGGTGACACTGAAATTGGCGCTGGTGACACTGAAATTGGCGCTGGTGACACTGAAATTTTACCAAAAAAAGGCATTTTTCCTGTGTCAGCAGGAGGTACAGGTGTTCACCCTGGGCATGCTGCTAAAAATGCAATGGCACACAAGTTGCTTGGCACTGGGAAAAGTGGTGGTTTTGACCTTGCTAAGTCTTTGGAGGAGATTATCGAGGAAAAGACGAAGCAGGTGCCTGCTCTAATTGAATCTGCTACCGCTGAGGATTATGATGCGGTGGTGAAAGCGATTGCGGTGGTAGAGGATAAGGTGCTTCGTGAGGAATATCTTAAGCAGCTTTCGAGGCATCTGAAACTGCCGCGGAAGTTGTTTAAGGACCAGGTGCGTGAGCTATTGTATCAAAATAAGATTCCGTATAAGTCGGCTCAGGATGCGGATGATAGGGCTGAATATGTTGAAGAATACAATGAGCGTTTCGCTGTGTTGATTGGGGGGAATGCGGGTGTGCTAAATTTGCAGCATAAGGATCTGGTGATCTATAGTGTTGCTGAATTTGTGAATCTGGTGACGGCGAATGAGACGTCGCTGGTGTGTAATGAGCGCGGTATTATGCGTGAGGTTGTGAAGGGTCAATTGTGGCTGAAACACCACAGGCGTAAGGAATATCAGGGTGTGGAGTTTCAGCCAAATGGAAATACGCCAGGTTTCTATAATCTCTGGGACGGATTTCCCGTGAAAGAGGATAAGGGTGCCGGTAAGTTTGGGTGCTTCAGGGAGCTGATTGATCAGCTGATTTGTAATGGCAATAAGGACGAGCAGCGATTTGTGTGGAACTGGCTGGCATCGTTATTTCAGTTTCCTGGGAAAAAACAGGGTACTGCGATTGCGATACGCGGGAAAAAAGGATGTGGCAAGACGGTGTTTGGTGAGGTGTTGCATATGTTGTTGGGCAGATACTACATTTTGGCGGATAAGGAAGAGCATGTGAGCGGCAGGTTTAACGCGCACCTGGCGCATTGCCTGCTCCTGCATTGTGATGAGACGTTTTTTACCGGCAATCAGCGCGCTGCTGGTACGGTGAAGTCGATTATTACGTCTCCTACGCACACGATTGAACGTAAAGGGCGTGATCCTATTTGTGTGCGAAACTACACGCGCATATTGATCACGTCTGAGAAAGACCGTATATGTTCGGCTGATGAGGAAGAGAGGCGCTATGCGGTGTTTGAGATATCTACCAAACGTCAAAACGATATTGTGTTTTTTCGTAAGCTGTTTGCTGAGCTGAAGAATGGTGGTATTGAGAGTTTGATGGCGTATTTATTATCGAAAAAAGTTGAAGACCGACTTGGTATTCCGCACAATAAGGCGCTCGCAGACCAGCAGGCGCAAAATCTTGATGTTGTTGCTTCGTATCTGGTATATCTGTGTAATGAGGCAATATTGCCAGATACAGAGATATACTATAACGTAAAAAATCAATTGCATGAGGAGCGTATTAGGACTGTGACGTGGGAGGATGGTGGTGTGGTGACTGTACGTAAGTCGGCAATGTATGATTATTTCAAGTCGATTACGCCAAAGTCGTCTTATATTCCCCACGCTGTGCAATTTTACTCCAAGCTATCATTTCTTCTGCCTGGCGACCTGAAGGTTGTACAACCTCGTGATCGTGACCAGCGTCGTTGTTATGTATTCCCTCCGCGCGCTTATGTGCAATCCAAGTTATCTGAGCGGCTCGGTGTTGTAATTGAGTGAATCTATTCATGCCTTTAGCCTCGCTTGCTCTTGTACGTGCCTGGCGTTTCTCTCTTTTACTCTTTTTAAAATAGTGATTCGCCGTAAAAATACAAGCTAAGTTGTTATCTTGTAATTGCTTACATACTGACACAGGTGACACAGGGTATAAAATAAGTCATAAGTGTATATAAGACAATGACTGACACAAGGGACACGGGTGAAACGAGTTGTTTAAGTTCTTATATACGTGTGAATTCTTTTTTTTTTTGCGCTAATGAAAAAAAAATTTCACGCGTATAAGAAATCGTTTTTACCTGTGTCACCTGTGTCACTTGTGTCAGTCATTGTCTTATATACACTTATGACTTATTTATCTATTTGTGTCAGTTGTGTCAGTTGTGTCAGTTGTTTATCTATAGACACTTATGACTTTTCTGGATGTTAAGAAAAAAGATATACATTGGGCGCTGTTAGGTTTATCAAATTATTTAATTTATTCATTGCTGTTTTCTGTTTTTAAAATGTTGAGTGGGGAAAGATTTGTCCTGTTTTGCAACAACGTCTGATAATATCAATTATGTTACATTGATAAATATGTGTAACGTATTTAGTTTTACATACTTATGACTTTTATGCAAAGTTATGACTCTGTGGTTTTTTGTATTTCATGTCGTAAGTTGCGTAAAGTGGGGAAAGATGCCAGAAAATCGTGCTAAAGTGGGGAATCGGCGTTTCCTGCGAGTCGTTATTTTGTCTCCATTTATGCCATATATTGTATCCAGAAAGATAGCAACTGTACTATATATGACATACCCCACCCCCCCCAAAAATGATTTCGCAATGTATCGTTTATATCCATTTCCCACAGTGGGGGCGGTTTTGGAGGCTTTTTGAAATGGTTCGCGATGTGTTTTTTGTGAGCGGATGGGCGCGTCGGAAAGATACGGCGGGGAAGGGGTGATTGTGGAGTGCAGCGCGGGAAGTGGATGGTGATTTTTTTTGATTTTTTAGAAAAAAAATATTTTTTTTCAAAAAGCAAAAATCGGCTGGAAAGGCGCGAAAACACTGGCTAAATGCAGGGGTGGGAGAGATTAAACTTTTTTGCAAAAAATTGTGGTAGAATGATACTTGTATGAGCGGGTTATTGCGTGCGAAATATTTAAAAATCAAAGAATATGCCGAGAAGACTGGCGAGAAGCGGCAGGCTCCTCGCACATATGGGACAAAATTGCCGGCACAATACCTGAAGGCAGGGGTGACGCAGCGCGATACGTTTCAGTCGATGTGCGCGAAGATGTCGGGCAACGGCAGGGCATTGATTGATTTCGCGATAGGAGTCTTGAGCGCGGATATGATGGTTGAGGTGCCGACAACGTATGGGGTGCGCCATGTGTTGATGTACCAGGGTATTGAGATATCGGCTAAAGAAAAGATATGGGCGGTTGAATTCCTTGCAAATCGGGGGTTTGGCCGGGCGGAACAAAATATTAACGTGACGAATACGATTGAAAACAGGAGTAGCGACGAACTGAAACTTGAAGCGCTGAAACTCTTGCAGAAAATTGCGAAGGTGCAGGACGCGGTTGAAGCGCGCCCGGTTGAAGTTGTCGTGGCGCCGCAAAATAACGAGGTGGCTAATAGGTGACGGCACCAGCGGTATTGTTGGCAAGTTAGAGGAGTTGGTGGCGATATACAGGTGCAGGGTGAAGGATTTGCGTCACTGCGCAAAGATATGCCGCAGCGATGCTAAACTTTACAAGGTGTCTAGTTTGGGGCGGGCGGACGAGCTGGAGCAATGTGCGATAGAGATTGAGAAGATTGTCAATTGGTATCGTAAGAAGAGTGGATTGGTATACAAAGAGCAGCGACGGGCAGGACAACTAAGACTTTTTGAAATGGAGATAAACTATGACAACGGCAGTAGTGGAAGAGCAGAAGCGCAAAGTCAACAAGACTAAGGCAAAGGAGAACGGGGAAGATGTAGAGATGGTGCGGGAGCAGATTGAGAAGACGCTCGTGGCGTTTGACGAGATGATCAGGAAGACGGAGGCGTTGGAGATTGATGCCTATCTCGAAAAGGGCGACCCGATATCCGGCAAGGATTTCACGGCGGAAGAGCCTGGCTTTAAGATTATTAATCACGCCCTGGAGAACGCCTATTTCGTGCCGCTTGGCAAGATTGTCCGCGCTTCTCACGACGATATGAAAAGCATGGTGATAGCGCTGGTGGACGGCGTGTTTGAAAGGCTTGAGGGCGTTACCAGGATTGTAGGTTACTACAGCCGAGTGAGGAATTGGAATGCCAGCAAAATTGGTGAATTGCGGGATAGGCGCATTGGGAATTATTGGGAAAAGCCGAGAGTAAATGAGAAGCTTGAATCACTTGGGGAATGACTCCCCCCTTGCTCCCCACGTAATCGGGAGAGAGAAAATATGACAACTGCACTCAGCGAACTATCACTATCAGATCTGAAGAACCTGGCCAGCAAGGTCACGACGGAGACGATGTCGATCCTGTCGTCTGACGATATCAGGAGTTTTTACGAGATAGTCAAAGAGCTTGATGTGCGCGCAGAAACGAACAAAATTGAGGAGTATGAGCCTTATCGGTTTCAACGTAAATTTCACAAAGATGGCGCAACGTGCAACCAGCGCCTGCTTATGGCGGCTAATCAGGTGGGCAAAAGCCGGGGCGCGGCATGCGAGACAACATATCACCTTACTGGCCAATACCCTGACTGGTGGGAAGGGGCGCGGTTTAGCAGGCCAATTATAGCCTGGTGTTGCGGCGCTACGAATGAAAAGACTCGTGATACAGTGCAGAAATTGCTTTTTGGCGATCCTATTGACGATGAAAAATTCGGAACTGGGTTCGTCCCTAAAAAACACATGGACATTAAGCGCACAGTCCGTAAGCCAGGCGTACCAAACGCATGGCAGGCTGTGCAGGTGGCGCATTACACCAATGGTGTTTTTGATGGCTGGTCCACGTGCGTGCTTAAGGCATACGAGATGGGGTATAAGGTGTTCACTTCTGAACAAGTTGACATTGTTTGGCTTGATGAGGAGCCGCCCGAAAATGTTATGAGCCAATGTCTTGTCAGAATGACAACGACAAAGGGAAACATGTACATGACCTTCACCCCCGAGGAAGGGATGACAGCCATCGTAACACAATTTATGAACAATTTGAAGACAGGGCAGAGTCTTACAAATGCCACATGGGACGACGCCCCGCACATGACAAAAAAGATGCAAGCGCTTATCCTGGATAAACTGCCTCCCCACGAACGCGACATGCGCTCAAAGGGACTCCCCATGGTTGGGCAGGGACTTATCTTCCCGGTCAGGGAAGAACTCATCAGGTGTGAGCCTTTCAAGATACCCGATTATTTTGCGCACATCTGCGGACTTGATATCGGCGCATGGAATCATCATACGGCAGCTGTCTGGATCGCACACGATCGCGATACAGACACTAGTTACGTCTATGATTGTTACAAGGCGCAGGGGCAGACGCCTCCCATACACGCTGCCGCGCTTAATGCGCGCGGGGAAGACATCACGATCATCTATCCGCATGATGCGGAAAAAGGAGATCGGCAGACGGGTAAGGCAGTGGCACAGCAATATCGGGAGCTGAAGTGCAATATGCATTACACGCATTTTACGAATCCTCCTGCTGAAGGCGAAAAAGAAGGCGAAGGGGGCAATAGCGTGGAGGCTGGGCTTATCGATATGCACACCAGGATGGAGACTGGACGATTCAAGGTATTCGGCCATCTTACTGCCTGGTTTGAGGAATATCGTTTCTATCACAGAAAAGACGGCAAGGTGGTTAGGAACAATGAGGACATCATGTCGGCAACGCGGTATGCGGCTATGTCGCTCAGATTTGCGGAGCCGCGCAGGCGTGGCCGTATGACGCAGGCGATTGATTATGATTGTAAATTTAATCCGTTGGAGTATCGGCTCAGTGGGTGACGTATGAGAGGAAAAGCCTGGGGTGAAGGTGAGACGGCTCTTTTGAAAAGACTTATGAAGCAGGCATGCATGCATAACCTGGCGGCATACGAACGTGAGTTTATTGCGTATGGATATTTTCATAGGGACATGAAGCAGATTGCGTACAAGATTGATAAAATATGGGACGACGAGGCTCTTTTGGAGCAAGAGAATATTGGGAGGGAACAGATATGAGTTTTAGATCACCACAACCACCTAATATCGATGAAGAGCGCAGAAAGATTGAGGCAGAGCGGCAGGCAAAGCTTGCGGCGGAAAAAAAGAAACGCGCTGCAGAAGGACAGTTAAATGTGCGCAGGCAACAACGCAGCCCGACGGTACTCACGAATCCGCTTGGGTTGGGTGGTTATCCTGGGGATTTTAAATCAACGTTGGGGTAGAGAAGCCGTTCAAACCGTTCAAGCGGCTTAAACGGCTTAAACGGTTTGAACGGCAGGAAAAAAATGGACAAACGCGCAGAACAAATTATCGAACGTTGGAATCAGATGGAGTCAGACAAATCTTGCTGGCTGAGCACCTGGCAGGAGATCGCTGATTACGTGATTCCCAGGAAGAACAACATCCTCGCCAAGGCATCGCCTGGGTCAAAGAGGATGCCGGTAACGCTCTATGATTCTACGGCAATTCATAGCAATGATCTGCTTGCATCCTCACTCCAGGGCGCATTTTCGATGTCCTGGTTCAATCTGAAATTTGCGAATGAAGCGCTAAATGAGGATGAGGACGCGGTTGCCTGGCTGGATGAATGCACGAAGATCATGCGCAAGGAATTCATCAAGTCAAATTTTAGGACGGAATCGCATGAGGTCTTTCTTGATTGTACGAGCGTAGGAACGGGGCTCATTCTTGTTGAAGAAAAGAAACTCGAATCCGCAGGGTTCAATGGGCTTAGGTTTATGGCATTCCCCGTCGGTGACTATGCAATCGAGGAAAACGCAGAGGGTTATGTCGACACCGTCTTCCGGAGGATTGAATACACGGCGCGTCAGGCATATCAGATGTTTGGTGAGAATGCAGGCAAGTCGGCAATCGATGCCCTGAAGAAAGAACCAGGGAAGATCATCAAGTACATCCATGCTGTATTCCCTGCAAGTGAGTATGCACAAAAGGCGCCGGGCGCAAAGAAATGGGTATCGCTTGTTGTTTGCGTCGATGACACCATTACCGTCAAGGTAAGTGGGTACCACGAATTCCCCTATGCCGTGCCGCGCTGGAGCAAGGTAAGCGGTGAGCAGTATGGCAGGAGTCCTGCATTCAACGCCATGCCGGATACCAAGACACTCAACAAACTCAAGGAGCTTGGCTTGACATCCCTGGCCCGGGACGTTGACCCGCCCCTGGGTGTGCCGGAGTCGCTGGGAAAACTCAGCTTGCAGCCAGGCAAGCAGAATCCCATGAGGCCAGATTTGATCGAGAAGATCAAGCCGCTCCTGAGCAATGCACGGCATGATGTGGTACAAATCAATGCCGAAGACCTAAAGGACTCAATACGAAAAACCTTTTACACCGATCAGTTACAAATCCAGAAAATGGCGCAGATGACGGCCACGGAGGCGAACATCACCTTTGAGCTCATGCAGAGGCTCCTGGGCCCCACCTTCGGCAGGTTTGAGTCGGAGATGTTTACGCCCATCGTTGACCGGGCGTTTGGCGTCATGTATCGCGCCGGGGCGTTTCCTCCACCCCCCGCCGCGATACATGACGCAGAGATCGATGTCGATTATGTCGGTCCACTAGCGAAGGCGCAAAAACAGGCAGAATCAAAGGCCATCAGGGAATGGCTTGAAACCGTTACCGCCCTGGCCGGCACGGTGCCGAACGTGCTCGACATCCCAGACTTTGACGCTATCGCAAAAGAATACGGCAGGACGCTGGGTGTGCCGGAAAAGTTTATGAGAAAAACACGCGACATCCAGAAGGCGCGGGATGCGCGCGCGCAGATGGACAGGGAGCAGCAGGATCAACAACTCGTATTAGAAGGGGCCAAAGTATATCCTGGAGTAGCCAAGGCTATCAGTGAGACGGGAGTGGGCGAATCGTTATGAAGACCTACGCGATTGACGGCAAAGACCTGGCAAACGTATTCGGCTCTGAGACGGGCAAGGCGGTGCTGAAATATCTCCTGAAATCGTATTATCATCCCTCGTCTTTTGTCAGGGGCGATCCGCACGAAACCGCATACTGCGAGGGCAGGCGGGCAGTGGTGATTGATATTATCGATAAGATGGCTGCGTCATGCCCCGATGCGCTTGATAAACTTTTGTGTGAGGTAGGATTATCGTGAGGAAATATGCGAAAAGACATGGTTGGGGAATGAATAAAAAATATAATTACGAAATAACTCCTGACGAATGTGTTTTTTTTATAGGCAGTGATATTTCTGTGGAAAGAAGCAGACGGATAGCGAGAGAGATAAAAAGATTGGAGCGATGCGAATGAGAGATTGGGACGGGTATATTGAGAAACTTTTGTGCGACATAGAAGAGATGGCGTGTCGCTTGCGCAAACAGGAAAGACGATGCGTGCGAATTTCCAAAAAAGAATCGGCCACAAAAGATATGCTTGATTTGACACGACAATACAACAAAAATTCAGAAAGGATATATGGGTAACGAGCCAACACCACCGACAGCGCCAACACAATTTGACAAGTGGAAGGAAACCATTCCGGAGGATATCAGGAACGATGCATCCCTGAAGGACGTCAAAGACATTGCCTCTCTTGCCAAGGGCTATGTGAGCGCCCAGAAGCTCATCGGGAGTAAGATCGGCATACCGCAGGAAGGTGACGAGACGGCATGGAATGACCTCTATGGCAAGCTTGGCCGCCCGGAGGCGCCTGAGAAATATCAGGTAAAAAGGCCGGAGATACCCAAAGGCATGACATACAACGAAGACCTGGAAAAACAATTCTTGCCAGTTGCGCATAAGGCGGGACTGAACACCAGGCAGGTCAATGCCCTCATTGCCTGGCAAACGGAGATGATGAAACAAGAGGCAGAGCAATCGAAGCAGGGCATGAAAGCTGCTGAGGACGGGCTTAAGAAGGAATGGGGCAACGATTACACCAACAGGATATCAGTAGCGCAACGCGTGGTAAAGGACTATGCCGGTCAGGAGGTCGTTGACTTCCTGGAAAAAACAAAGCTGGGCAATAACCCGGCGTTTATCAAGTTTATCTACGATATCGGCAGCGCCCTGGTGGAAGACGGCGCCGCGCCCGCCAAAGGCGTCGGCAATGGCGGCGGTCTGACGCCGGAAGCAGCACAGCAGAAAATTGGCGCACTGCTGGCCGATCCGCAGTTTGCCAGCAAGTACTTCAACAGTCGCACAGCAGGGCACAAAGAGGCCGTGGCCGAGATATTCAATTTACGGCAGTTAGCGGCAGGGGAATAAAATATTTAGTTCAAACAGTTCAAACAGTTCAAGCCGTTCAAACGGTTTAAACCGCTTAAACGGCTTAATCGGTTTGAACGGTTCTTTAACCGGGCAGCCCTCCCTTTGGGTCCGGCAACAGCAAAGGCGTCAGAAGCCACGATACGGCCAGGGGGGTCCGTAGAGGACGGGCAGCTCTCTGCAGGAAAAGCATTGGGTTCAAGCAGCTTAAACAGTTTAAACGGCTTGAACAGTTTTTTTTAATCGGAGAGAGGCTATGTCTGAAGAAATAACTAAGGCGTTTGTGGATCAATTTCGGGCAAACGTGGTCCACCTGGCGCAGCAAAAAGTAAGTAAGCTGTGGAAGTATGTGCAGCTCAAAGAAAATGTAAAGGGTAAGGCGGTATTTTTCGAACAGATCGGGCGATCTGAGATGAGAGATGTCGCTACCCGCCACGCAGACTCGCCACAGATGGACACTCCTCACGACCGGCGCAAGGCCACGATGGTAACATCTGATTGGGGCGATCTCATCGACAAATCTGATGCTATTCGCTCGCTCATAGACCCCGCGTCCGCGTACACGATGTCTGCTGCTATGGCGGTTGGCAGGCGTAAGGATAAGCATATCATTGATGCTTCAATTGGCATATCATACTCAGGCGAGAGTGGCACTACTCAAATTGCCCTACCGGCAGCACAGATAATCGCGGCGGATAATGTTGGCTTGACGATCGCAAAGGTTAAGCAGGCAAAGGAAATTATGGACGAGGCGGAGATTGATGACGAAGGCAGGATTATGCTTTATTCATCGCAACAATTTTCTGATCTGCTTGAAGACGCTCGTTTTACATCGACTGATTATAATACTGTGCGGGCATTGGTTGACGGTAAGGTTGACACGTATCTTGGATTTAAGTGGGAACGTATTGAGGCGAGAAAGGGTGCGCCGTCTGCGGGAACTGCATCGGGAATTAACAAGCATGGATTGCCCTACAACGCGACACTCGATGTTACATCTTGTATCGCATTATCTTCTTTGCGAATAGGGCTTGCAATTGGTGAGATGGAGACGTTTCGCGTAACGGAGAGGGCTGATAAGCGGTTTTCGAAGTATGTTTACGCGGAACTAGACATGGGAGCCATCAGAACCGAAGAGGAGGGTGTTGTACGCATCGATTGTGACAATAGCCCGAGCTGATATAATCCTGGGCTTTTCATTTAAACTATTTTTAAAGAGGGATAAGATATGGCTTTTGATTATCAATCCGATCAGCTTACGAATGCTGACGCGGTACCTAGGGTGATGAATAAAGCGAATACGGACGGCAAGGTACATTGTAGTTATTTTAGTTACACCATACCAGCGGGCAACCTTACAGTAGGTAAAACGTTGGAATTGGTGCGGCTGAGAAAGGGGGAGCGAATACTGGAGGGGCATTTCTGTAATACCGCTCTGAGTACTGCTGGTGGCACGGCAGGGGTTAAGATTGGTGACGGTGTTACAGCGACAAAGTTTAAGGCGGAGACGAGTGTGGATGGCGCCGGGTCGTTCAAATTTGCCACGACACCGGCTGAAAATCAGGGGTTGGAGTTGGAGAATGATACGAGTATTGTGGCAACGGTGGCTACTGAGGCATGGGCGGCTGCTGGCACGATTAGTGGTTATGTGTTTATTGTTGGGGGTTAATGGTTGTTTGTCTTCCTGATAGGCAATACTTTACCAATTAGCATTGGGGGATCATGTATGAAAAGTTTTATGGTTTTTATCATCAGTTTGTTTCTGTTTGTCGCAACAGCGCACGCGAAGGTGGATTATACAGAGATTTTATCGATAGGGACGTCAACAACGCCTGCGGCAGGGTCGAGTACGGTGCTTGCTGACACAACGCGCGGTTATGATCGATACAAGGCTTTTGAGGCGCATATACAGTATCAAAATTTGCAGACTACTGTGCCGATGCGATATACCTTGTCTACTGCAAATCCAAGTGCGACTACAGGCTTTACTATCAAAGACGGGGATACGCTTATATTGAGATCGCTGTCGGATATGCAGAATTTTAAGGCGTGCGCGGGGACGACTACCGCTGGATCGTATGGGACCGCGGCGGTGTGCTATATACCATCGCAGCAGGATGGCGTGAGTCCGGCGGTCATTTATGACCAATAGGGAGGGGAGTGATGAAGAAGGTAGTTGTATTGACTGTATGTTTTGTATTGACTGTATGTTTGATGCTGGCATGGGCGCTCGCTGGTGTGCCCATGCCAGCACTATTTGCGGCTGGAATCAAGGCGTTTCTGTATGAAAAAATTGACATACCGGGTGGCTCGGCAACACCCACTGTTGGTACGAGCACGTTGCAAGCAATTAGTATGGATGCGTACCGGTACTGGCGTGCAACTTACAGTGTGGAGGGCGGTAGTATCAGGTTTAGGATTGATTCTGGCACGACTACGGTGTCGGCTACGGATGGGCATTTGGCGAAAGACGGAGATATTATCGTACTTGATACTTTGTCGGATATAAGAAATATGAGAATGGTGCAGACGGGATCGACAACGACAAGTGTGCAGGTGTCATATGAGCGCGGGATATCGGAATAAGAGACGAAAGAAGAGGGTTTTGGTGCGTCGAAAGTGTGATATTGTTCCGGCGGTGCACCGGGCTCAATTTCTGGAAGATTGGGAATTGTTGTGGAAGTCGGGCAGGGATACGGTAATTGTTGTATTTGTGTTAGGGGTGATTATTGAGTTGATTAACTATGCACTCTTGGGGGTATGGTGATGAGGATTTTTCTTATACTTGTGTTTTTATGTACTCTTGCGGGATGTACTTTGGCTGAGGTTAAGCAAGATGGTTCTGGAGCAAATTATACTGAGGCGGAGAGGATCCTTGGATATGTCGGAACTACGTTAAAAGATGTCGGGGGGGTTGTTCCAGGGATCGGTCCAATTTTAAGGCTGGCAGGAGAGGGGGTAATTCTTGTTGGTGGTATGATTACGTCTTATGTGATGATACGCAGGCGCGGAAAGGCATTGGACACGACGATTAAGGGGGTAGAGGAGGCGTCGCAGGTGTTTGATCGGGTGAGAGATTTATTGCTTAATGATATGAAGGTTTTGCTGAAAGAGGATGATTACAAGAAGATGGAGTCGGTGCTCATGCAGGCAACGTCGATCAAGGAGCTCATTGCAAAGATAGCTGGATATGCTGGTACAGAGAAATATTTGAATAGCAGGTTGGTGTCTCTTGGGATGTCAAAGTCAGTCTTTGTTTAAACAAAACTTTATTTTATTCATGGGGATTTTATTGACTGACGATAGCAGGGCGTGGGGATAAGGGTCGCTGGATATAGGAAGTGGACGTTGTGTCTTGCTGGGGTTATTTCGATTATGGTGGCAACTGTGATTGCTGCTTGCGATGCGCATGTCGATGGACTTCATAAGGTAGAAATATATCTGGCATCGATTGGCGGGATTGTGGCTATCGTTGGCGGATATTGTGGGTTTCAAGGGTGGGTGGATAAAACAAGGATTGTGTCGGAGAAAGCTGGCTGACTCTTTTAGCGAAGAAAAGTTATGAGAAAGATAGTTTATTTATTGCCATTATTGTTATTGTGTAATTTTGTTTACGCACAAACCTGGCAACCACATCCGCACAGAACTAGCGCACAGCAAATGGCGGGTATTAGCCCAGGCGGGGAAGCGCAACAATGGATTAAATACTTTGCCATCGATCCCTCAAATGGTAACAATATCTGGGCAGGTGTGGACACAAGCGGAATTTGGAAGTCTACGGACGCTGGAGCAACGTGGGTTGCCGCAGGCGCGGGATTAAGAGGCTTGCACTGCAGAAATATTGCAGTAAATCCAGGGGACTCAAACAATGTATGCTGTTATCTAAGGGATACTTTTGGCAACGATTTTTCTGAATCGTATGGACTCTTTACCACTACAAATGGTGGCAGTTCGTGGTCGAGAACAAATCACGTCCTTGCTGGGCGAAAGTATAATGGACCTGCTTATTTCAACGATTTATTTGCGTGGCCTAGCGCAAGCAATTGCTTCTTTGCCACCTATGGAAGCGGAATCCATAAATCAGCGGATGGTGGTATGACCTGGACGCCGCTAAAAGAAGGCGTTAACACCTTATTTAATGGAATAACGATTGAACACATAGCCGCAGATCCCCTGGTTTCTACCAACCTATGGGTATGTGTAGATAGCGGGACAACGTCAACCGGCCTGCACAGAATCACGCATAATGGAAGCACTACCGTTACCAGCAGGCAGTATTTCCCCTCCGCTAACACCGGAGACAGCATTGCCCGTAAGATATATAAAACTTCAAACGGGAATTTGTATGTGGTGCACGCAGACGGCTCAAATAGAGGAATCTACCGCTCAACAAACGCAGGGGTAAGTTTTAGCTCGGTCACCACTACCATTGGCGATATTAATTCATACTCCATAGCGGGGTTTCGCATTGCTCCTGACGGGAAGCACGCAGCGTTTTCACAGGGTATTCAGTGGGGCAATGGTTCGTTTTATTACACAAATGACATAACTGCAACTACGCCGGTATGGAGTAATCCATCTATTACCGATCATCAAAATGCGAATGGTTGGATTGCTGGAAGCGTTTTTAATCGGAGTGCGTACTTTCACGAGGTGCGGTCTCTTGTCTACGACCCAGTTGACTCTAGCACTCTGTACAGCTCAATTGAGACCGACATGATAGTGAAATCAATTGACGGGGGCAACGAATGGTATTATTCTAACAACGGGTATTCGGGGGCGTCTACGATGGCAATTCCGCTATCTGCTGGCGGCACGGGAGTGTCTTTTGACAAGACTGACGCAAGTAAATGGTTCATGGGATCTACGGATTTCGGAGCAAGGTTGACAAGTGACGGAGGGTCGATCTATAAATTCCTCGCTCCTTATTACCCATTGGTGTCAGGCAGAAGAGACGTTGCTTGTGGCGCAATCGAACCGGGCGGAACCGTGGGAATATTTGCGGTAGGAGTTTATGGCAAGCAGAAGACATATCGTTCTTCGAATATATATGCGTCAAATCCTATTATAACAGAGGTTGACCCTTATATAGGGTCTGTTTATGGAATGTACTTCAACGGTTCTGATACCTCCTGTGTGTATGCAGGGCGAAGGATTAGCTATGATAAGGGACAGACGTGGGGAACGGTCACGTCAAACAGGTCTATTGCAACAATAAGCCCACAAAACAACAACATCTGTTATGACGTTGGCGGGTCGGCATACACTCAATGGCTGGTCTATAAATCCACCGACAGGGGTTCTACGTGGACTCAACCTTTTGCAGCAATCCCGCAAGTCGCAGGGCAGTTAGTTTGTGATATTCAGTGCGATCCTTTTGACAGCAATAAAGTATACGTGTGCATTAGAGGCGGTGGGGTTTATGTGACTACCCCATCAATCGCTACTAATATAACGACTAACCTGCCGATAGGTTGGTCGGGAAATTATGATTATGCAACAATCGCTGCCGACCCCTTTACGCCTGGATTGTTATATGTTGGCGGGTGGTCGAACTACCTGTACGTGAATGGTGTCGGGGTGTTTCGCTCTACAAACGGAGGGGCAAGCTGGACGGATTTTAATGGCACTCTTGGCAACGGCACAAAAAATATAAGCTTACTTCGTGTGCATCCAGTCACGGGAAAGCTTTTTGCGAGCACTCAAAGGGGGTGGTTGATTTATGATCAGAACTATACTCCTCCGCCCCCTCCCTCCGGCGGACTTCCATCTGTCTCGACGGGTGTGCCAGCAGCAGCGATATCATCTGCAACTTTGTATGGAGTTGTCGTGCCTAACAGCTTAGATACTACCTATAGGTGGCAATATAATACGGCAAGTAATAGTTGGGGTACGGCAACAGGCACAGGCTCGCAGACGGTATCGTATGTGTATGGAACGCAGGGTGTCTCGGTGAACACAAGTATAGGCGGTTTGTCTGCTGGCACAAGTTATTACACAAGAATACAGGCAAACAACAGTTCCGGGAGTGTGTCGGGAAGCGAAGTAGTCTTTACAACTTTGTCATCAAGAAAGTTGTTTGATGCTCCAAAGATAGCGACTTCCTCGGTTAACGTGGATGGCAATCTGGCGGAATGGGGGGTACTGGAAAATTCAATACTGAATGCGATAAGTGGCACGCCAGTTTCACAAGGTACATGGTCGGCAAAGTGGATCGACGGTAGTGCGGGCGGATTGTATTTCGCCGTGCAAGTGTCGGACTCAAACCAATATGCCGACTCTGGTGCAAGCGCAATATATAATGACGATTCGGTAGAATTGTATATTGATAGGGATCACAATCAAGCAACAAGCTATGATGCTTATGATAGACAAATTAAGTTTGTCTATGGCAGCAATACTACTATGGCTATCAACGCAGGCACGACAACGGGAATGCTTCAGAGCGGAAGTAATACTCCGAGCTTGTGGACGAAGGAAGTGTTTATTCCCTGGTCAATCTTTCCGGGCGGAGTAGTGCCTTATTTGGGCGCAATTATGGGCATCGACGTGCAAATTAATGACGATAACGATGGTGGGAATAGAGAGGGCGCCAGATCGTGGAATAGCACAATAAATACAAATTATTATGATACGAGTAATTTTGGTGAGATAGAATTGCAAGATTATGCTTCTGATGTTGGCTGCGTAGTTTCTTCTCAAGATCTTGTTGGGCACTTTTCTATGAATGCAGGGACAGGAACCAACGTTGTTGATTGTTCTCTTAATAACAATACCGGTACTATCACCGGAGCAATTTTTGCAAGTGGGAAAATTGGAAATGCATTGGATTTTGACGGCGTTGACGATAGCGCCAGTTTTCCAAATGAGGGACTCTACGATTTCCAACGTACAGATGCGTTTTCTATAACAGCGTGGGTTAAGATTAGTGCGCTTGTGGCATCTGATAATGTGATTGTTACGAAGATTTTACATTCCTCTCCTTATTCTGGATATATGTTATATGTTACTACGACTGGAAATGTGGTGGCAAGATTGTGTAGTGTATTTGCTACAAATCTGTTAGGAAGGACTTCGGCGGCAGTTATTGATGACGATCTATGGCATCATATAGCATTTACTTATAGTGGTAATTCTGATGCAACTGGATTAAATATCTATGTAGATGGTGTTGTAAATAATGGGACGGTTACTTACAACACTCTGTCAGCATCTATTCTTAATAATCAAAAATTGTCTGTAGGTAATCACGGGGGTGGTGGTGCCGCTACAAATGGATTAATTGATGATGTGAGAATCTATAAACGTGAACTATCGTCGAGTGAAATAAGCTGTCTTTATAGCGACACAACTCCTCTTTCTGTGCAATCTACCGTGCCTGGCTCGGCATCGACAGGTATAGTGGTTAATACTGATGTTGATGTTACTTTTAACGAAACTTTAGACGCAAATTTTGTTGGGACTGCTACCGTTTCGGTTGGCACTGTAACTGGCTCTGTGTCTGGCGGTACGGGAACAGTAAAATTTAATCCTGCTGGCAATCTTAACAGCAACACCACGTATCCGGTCGCATTGTCTCTAAGTCTAAGGGACAGTGCTGGTAATCCTATGCTGGATAATTACACTTATCACTTTACAACGATTGCAGGCGCTGATACGACAGCCCCGATTGGCACTATTACTCTGCATAATGGCGCTCCCTATGTGACCTCAACCGCAATTATGATAGACCTTGTTGCTACTGATAGCATTGGTGTGACGGGATATTTTCTCTCGGCTGGTAGCGCCACCCCATATGCAACGCAAACGGGGTGGGTGGTGGTTGGGACGAGCACTAATTATGCAGAAGAAATTCCTTATACTTTATCGTTCGTGGACGGGGTAAAAACAATATTTGGGTGGTTCAGAGATGGCGCTGGAAATATTAGTTCTGTGACACAGGATTCTGTTGTGCTTGATACAGTGTTTGCGTCTGTCGTGATTAATAATCCGTTGCAAAATTGTAGTCTGTCGGATGGTACTGCTGTTTATGGCACGTCTGGGAGTAGTGTTGATATCGGCGGGTTGGCCTACGATGTAAACGGGGTGTCGCAAGTGAAGGTATCGCACGTAGAGTTTGCTACGGTGAATTCTGCGACAGGGACGAATACGTGGGTAAAGACGAATAATATAATAGGGACAACGTCAGCGAACACGCTCCTCGCAACTGCGTATGATGTTCCTGGCAATCAGGGCACAGCAACGATCAGGGTGGGGAATTATGCTGTACCGGCGATATTGGATATTACACAAATTGAGATTGGTAGCGCGCAACTCAATGTGTCAGTGCTGCCTAACATGGGCAACACCTGTACGGCATATTGTGAGTATGGATTAGTAGAGGGTGAATACAGTAGTACTACGCCGGTCGTGCAGGTGGTTGGTGCACCAGGCACAACTACTCCGCAGCTTTTTGACATTCCGCTCGTAAATTTGAACTCAAATACAGAATATTTTTGTCGCTTGCGGGCTGTTAATGCAATCGGCGAAACGGTTGGAAGCGCAATTGGTTTTCGCACTGCAGGCGGGTTGGGTAGGGTGTATGGAATAAAAAATAACGTGATGATTATACGTGAAGGAAGTAGGGTCTATAATACATCAGGAAAGAGGTGAGTGATGACTTTGCTATATGTGGATGGGTTTGATTATTACAGTACGGCACAGATTGCCACGAAATACCCCGGGGTCGGCGGTGGAGCCTCAATAGAGTCAACAAGTGGACGACGCAGCTCCGGTGCGATCAGGTTCAATTATGCGGGATCTCCCACTCCTCCAAAGATACAGCTTGCATCTGGGCAATCGCCGCTCTATTTTGGATTTGCTTTTTACAACAATTACTCATCTTTTCTCGGTAGCAGTGTAGGTAGCCCAGCGTGGGCGTTTCATACAACTGGTGGTAGTCGTCAATTGATTTTTCTTGTGTTGAGCGATGGCAGGATTCGTGTGCAAAATAATACAACGGTGCTCGGCACGACAACGAATACTCTTGTGCCAGGTCAGTGGTATTACATAGAGTTGTACGCAACGGCAAGTCCTACGAATGGGCAGGTGCAAATCCACGTGAACGAGGTGCAGTGGCTCGGTCTGACAGGCCAGAACACGGTAGAGACTGGGGGGGGGAATTTTGGGCAGGTGCACTTCCAGGGACCGAACGGGGCAAACACAAATGATTGCAAGTATGATGATATGTACGTGCACAACTCTGCTCGTCTGGGTGATTGCAGGATTGATTTGATCTACCCGACCGGCGCTGGAAATTACACGCAGTGGACGCCAAGCGCTGGGGCAAACTGGCAATGCGTGGATGAGCGACCGGCAAGTGAATCGGATTACGTTTACACGTCGACGGTGGGGCAGAAGGATAGTTATGCCTTCGCAGATTTGCCTACCGGAGGTGGCACGATCTATGGTGTTGCAGTGAATATGTACGCAGCTAAGACGGGATCGACAACGCGCGGCGTGACACCATTCACGCGTTTGGGTTCGACCGACTACAATGGAAACGAAGCGCTGTTGACAACCGGGGCTGCATTTTTCTCACACATCTACGAAAATAATCCTGCTACCGGTACAAACTGGCAAGAATCAGAAGTTAATGCCGCTCAGTTTGGCGTTAACTTGACCACATAGCATGGCGGCAGGTGTAGGGCAGCACGTATGCCAGGTCATACGCAGTGTGAAGACCTCGCAGGCAAGGATATCGCAGGAGGTTGTACAGGCGATACGCATGTCCAGTCAGGTGCAGGGCAGGGTGTCGCAACTGATCTCGCAAGTGCTGCGGAAGTCGCCGTCAGAGAATGCAAGGGCATCGCAGGTAGTCGTAGAATCTATCAGGGCATCGTATGAGACACATGGACGTGCGAGTCAGGTTGGCGCAG
Source organism: Candidatus Brocadia sp. (assembly GCA_021463795.1). GTDB lineage: Bacteria > Planctomycetota > Brocadiia > Brocadiales > Brocadiaceae > Brocadia. The sequence goes on from JAJTXE010000002.1 coordinate 2,189,607, forward strand.
AGGTGTTGCGGCAATCGTATCAGTCTGAGGCGCAGGCATATCAGTTAATGGCTGAGGTGTTGTCGTATGTCGGCGCGCTTGACGCACAGGCACAGCAGCTTGTCGCGGAGGTGATCTGTGGATCGTATCCACCAAACGCGCAGATGTTACAGCACGTGGTTGAGTCGATCAGGGCGACGGGAACACCGGACGCAGGTGTGGGACAGGTAGTTGTGGAGTCAATTAGGGCGTCTGATATTCATAGTGGCTATGTTTATCAGGCAGTTGCTGAGGTGATCTGGGCGACATACATCAATGAATCGTGGGTGTCACATGTATCCGTTGAGGCGATTCAGAAGAATTATGAAGATTCTGACGTTGATTCAGCACACTTGTTTCAGTATGTGGCTGAGACGATTCGTAGTGTTGCGGTGCAGGAAGGATTATCGAATGGTTGCGCGATAACAGAGTCCCTGCCCGATTATTCTGAAGATACAGGAGGGTATACTGCTAGTCCGGCGCAGACGCAGTCTGAGGCAACTGAGTCATTACCAGATCATGATGAAGGTGGCGGTGGGTATCCTAATAATCCTGTGGTGGGGCAAGACGAGTGGAAGACGAAGACGTTGCCATGATAATTTGATATATAAAACAACTTGGAGAAAAGATGGCACAGACAGTAATTGAAATTGTGAACGAGGCGCTGGCTCAGATCGGTGTTGAGTCGATTACCGCGCTTTCTGATCCAACGAATGCAGCAAAGGTGGCAAGTCTTATGTACCCATCCGCGCGTGATGCGGTGCTTAGGATGCATACGTGGGGGTTTGCCACCAGGCGTGCACAGCTCACGCAGTCTGGCATTACGGCATTTGGCAATGAAAACCGGTTTTCTCTACCTGTTGGCTATCTGCGTATTGTTGAGTTATACAATTCCACCTATGCGTGGAAGATTGAAAACGGTGAGCTGCTTACGATGGATAGTGCGGCGTATGTGAAATATATTTATCGCGAAGACGATGTCACGAAGTTTGACGCGCTGTTTACCGAAGCGTTAATCTATTATCTCGCGTCTAAATTAGCACATCCGCTTACGCGATCGCAAGAAACGGCAAATAGTAAATACGGGCAGTTTACCGCTGCTTTATCTGCCGCCATGCGTGCAGATAGGACAGAGGAAGTGCCCGCAGAGCTTATCAATATGTCGCTTGCGCTGCTGGGCGCTCCTGGCCTTACGGAACACAATGATACGCAGATGCAGGTGATTACGAAGATATACGAGTCAGTAAGAGATGAGATGCTTACCGCGCATCCATGGAATTTTGCTGTAAAACGTGAATCTGTGCTCGCAGCCGGCGTGACGCCAGGTTTTGGTTATTCTAATGCCTGGATTGTGCCTGCTGATTGTTTGAGGGTCTTGGATGTATATGACGAGTCCGGGGCTGTATATCTTTATCCGTGGTCGATTGAAGGTACACAGTTGTTAATCAATCTTGAATTGTCGCCTGGGTTGCGCTATGTCAGTAAGATTACGGATATCACAAAATATCCAGCAGAATTTACCAGCGCCCTTGTTTCCTATCTCGCATCGAAGCTTGCTTCGTCAGTGACGAAGCAACCGGAGATGGCAAAGACACACTATGAGTTGTATGTGCGATCACTTGCTATCGCAAAGCAGATTGATAGCGGGGAGATAGGGTCAAATGTGATTATTGGTCAGTCGATAATCCAGCTTGGTGTTGGTAATATGGCGGTGCTGGGAGGCGAGCAGGCCGCTATTACGAATGAGATGTACAGTATTGTGCGTGATGAGGTGTTGCGCGCGCACGGCTGGCATTTCGCGGTTAAGAGGATCACGCTTGAAAATCCAACGGTGCCGAATCATGAATTCGCATGGCAATACACCTTGCCGGTTGGATGTTTGCGGGTGCTTGAGGTTTTCGATAGCGAGAGACAGTGGAAGTGGCGGGTTGAGGGCACACAGCTACTGATTGATGATTCGCCTACGATAGATATCCGTTATGTAGAGCGTGTTACCGATATTAGTAAATTCGTGCCTGGTTTTAGCAATGCGCTTGTGTATCTGTTAGCGTCAAAGCTTGCTATGCCCCTTACGCAACGTCCTGATTTAGTAACGCAAAATTATGAGTTGTTTCAGAAAGAAGTCGCTGGGGCGAGGTATGCCGACAACGCAGAAGGGATTGTCGCGTCAGAAATCATCACACAGGCGCTCGTCCTTGTCGGCATTAGCGCTACCGCGGCACTCGAAGATACGCAGGTGCGCACGATCAAGTCCCTGTTTACGCCAGCATTGAAAGAGGTGTTATCTGATCATGAATGGGGTTTTGCTGCCGGACGGGCTGTTCTTGTGGAGGATTTGTCTGTCCCTGCCTTTGGTTATGCACATAAATATGCCTTACCTGACGATTGCGTAAGGGTAGTAGAATTATATGATTCTGACGCAGAGTGGAGTATTGAGGGTGCATATCTGTTGACCGATGATGACGCTGCGAATATTATCTATACAAAATACATTTATGACCATGCGCAGTTTAGTCCGTTGTTTTTCAGCGCGTTTGTCTATAACCTCGCGTCTAAGTACGCGGTGGCAATGGCAACCAATATGGACCTGCAGCGTAGGAATTATGATCTGTATCGCACTGTGATTGACCAGGCGCGTGGTGTGAGCGCCCGCGAGGGGCAATTGCCTAATACGGGATCGAGTGTTTTGATTGATGTGAGAAGGTAGGGCGTTTGGTTCAAGCCGTTCAAGCCGTTCAAGCCGTTCAAGCGGTTTAAGCGGTTTAAGCCGTTTAAACGGATATTATATTATGAACGTATATAAAAATATTCCAAATTTTAATACTGGTGAGATGTCCGCGCTGGCAACGGCACGGATTGATTATGAGAAATATCACGCAGCATGTGAGACTTTGGAAAACTTTATTATTTACCCGCAGGGTGGGATTAGCCGCAGGCCAGGTACAAGATTTGTGGCAGAGGTAAAGACGAGCGCGAAAAAGACGAGGCTGATCAAATTTCAGTTCAACGTTACAGATGCCTACGTGTTGGAATTTGGGGAAAACTATATCAGGGTTTATAAGGATACAGCGCGGGTGGAAAGCGGCGGCAGCCCGGTCGAGATCGCAACAACTTATACTGAAGCGCAACTCTTTGATATACAATATGTGCAGTCTGCTGACGTGATGTATTTGGTGCACCCATCGCACGCGCCTAAAAAACTCTCGCGCACGAGCGATACCGCATGGACATTTTCTAGCATCAACTTCCTGCCGCCTCCCAGTTATATCGCCAATACAGATATAAATGTCGCGCTTACCCTTGGCGCTACTTCGGGGGCGGATGTAACATTTACCGCCGGTTCGGCGGCATTTCTTGAAGCGGATGTAGGTAGGGCTATTGTATCTGGATCTGGCAGGGGTGTTATTGCGGAATATACAGACACGACACACGTACAGGTCGATATCATGGACGCCTTCGCTGGTACAAGTATTAGCGCCGGGCAATGGTTCCTGACGGGTTCTCCTGTGGCATCCTGCCGTCCAAGCGCTAGAGCGCCTGTACGGAAGTCGATCTATCTTGCCCTGGAAGACCCCGACGCTACTGAGAAAACTATTACATCATGCAGCCGGGCAGCGGACGTCGTGACGGTTACCTGCACCAGTCATGGATTTTCTACCAATGATTACGTGTCGATATACGCTACCAGCGCACGGAAGTTTAACATCGCGGGTAAGATCACAAAGATTGACGCAAATTCATTCAGTTATAATGTAAAGGGCGGTAGTGGCACGCCGTCGGCATCAACGGGCGGGAAATGTATTAAGGCTGTGGTTGGCTGGCGTTCTGGTGATGTTGGCAAATATGTGAAGATTAACAATGGTCTATGTAAAGTTACGCAATATACATCGGTAAACGATGTGAACACGAGTGTTGACGGCGTGATGGTGAAGGCTGAGATATTGTCGGTGCTTGATTTTGGCAGTAATACCCCTGCGGAAGCAGGGTTGTGGTCGCTTGAGGTTGAATCGTTTTCCTCTGCTGCCGGATATCCGTCCAGTGTTGCGATATTTCAGCAAAGGCTCTGGTTTGCTTCAACCAGCCAGCAGCCGACTGTGTTGTGGGGGTCGGTTACTGGCGAATATGAGAACTTTGCAGCAGGCACGAAAGACGATAGCGCTTTGGACTATGCCCTCACGACTCAAAATAAAATACGGTGGCTAGCTGGCATTAAAGGATTGGTCGTTGGCACGTATGGAGAAGAGATCGTATTGAGTACAGCAAATGACGCTGCGCTTACGCCGACGAATGTACGAGCGTTGACGAATACTACCTATGGAAGCGCTGGTGTTATGCCGGTTATTGTTGGTAATATTATTCTGTTTGTGCAGCGGTCAGGATTGAAGCTAAGGGAATTCGTTTATAATTTTGAAAACGATGTATACCAGGCCCCTGATCTGACGGTGCTGTCGGAGCATATCGCTTTAGCTTATGTTGATGATTTACCGTCCTATCAGGATAGCGGCATTGTTGATATCGCGTATCAAAAAGAGCCGAACTCGCATATATGGGCTGTGCGGAAGGATGGAGTGCTATTGTGTCTTGTATATAATAAAGAGCAAAACGTATATGGTTGGTCGAGACATATTACCGGTGATGAGGCAGGTTCGGCGTATGGTTTTTTTGAGAGTGTGGTGTCTGTGTCGGCTGTGGGATACGATAGAGTGTGGGTGGTTATAAAGCGCATTGTCAATGGCGCTACAAAGCGATATGTGGAGTATTTTGAGGCAGACTATTGGGGTGGGTCGAGCGGGTTTGAATGGCGGCAGGTTAATACCGATTCGGCAAAGGTATATACAAATGGTTCGCCGCAAACGGTGCATACTGGACTTGGTCACCTGGAAGGAAAGTCGGTGAATGTGATCGGGGATGGATTGCTGCAGACGAATAAGACAGTGTCGGGGGGCCAGGTGACGATTGATACCGCTGCCACATATGTGGAAATCGGTTTGCCGTATCAGTCGTTTGCCTTGACGGTGCGCCCGGAATTGTCATTGCCTAATGGCTCTGCGCAAGGGCGTGTGAAAGGCTGGAGCGAGCTGGTTGCCAGGTTGTATCGGTCGGTGGGAGGCTATATTAATAATCAGCCAATGGAATATTTTATTGAAAACGGTGCGAAAACGCCATTTACGGGGGATTACCGTATACGAAACTTTGGGTATGATGAGGGTGGGCGGATATGTATACGGCAGCCTGATCCGCTTCCGTTAACTTTGTTGTCATTGTCGGGGAGGTTGTCAATTGGATAAAAATTCAGAACAGCCGCTCTTGATCCCCTTTAAGGCATTTCATGTGAATTTTACGAATTTGCGGTTGTTGGACGAAAAGGTGTTCTTTTCCGTGCCAATGGGTGATAATCAGAAAGAATTGGAATTGTATGAAAAAAGCAATCGCTGTTGGACTGCGGTGCTTCCTGACAATGTGAGCGCAACAGGTATGCCGATCGTGTTGGGCATGGGAGGGGTGATTCCCATATGGCGGGGTGTGGCAATAGCATGGCTGTTGACGGCGCGGGAGATTGAGCAATATAAGGTCTTTTTCCACAAGACGATTGTGGAGATGTTGAACGATGCGATTAATGAGTTATCGCTGCATCGTGTCGATGTGACGGTGCTAGTAGAGCATAAAGTAAGTGTAGGCTGGCTTGAGCGTCTTGGATTTAAATGCGAAGGACTTATGCGGAAGTTTGATTCGCAAGGGAATGATTATTACCGGTACGCGCTGGTGAGGCCGTAGGATTAGCGCGATGTTAGGAGAATTATGTCATTTTTAAGTGCGCCAAGCCTGGGAATGCAGGCGGCTGGAACTGGGCTATCTATTTACGGTAGCCTTTTATCTGGGCAACAACAGGCTGCTGCTGCAGGGACTCAGGCAAAATTATCAAGATTACAATCAGAGGCAGAGGAGGAAAGGGCTTCTGCTGAAGCAGGTGTGATCAGGCGCAAGGCAAGGGAACTCTTTTCTGCCCAGCGCGCTGCCTATGCGGCATCGGGGGTGAAGTTAGAAGGATCTCCGCTCCTTGTGATGGCGGATACGATCCGCGAGAGCGGGAGGGATATTTTAAATGTTTACAAACAGTCGGATGCAAGAAAGCTTGGGTATGAAATTGAGGCAGATATGTTTAAGGCGTATGGGAAATCGGCGCGGACGGCATCGTACATTAATGCGGGTAGCACCCTGCTGACTGGTATTGGTAGTGGAATAACTACATGGAAGGCATTTAATGGCTAAAATACCTCAATATTCACAAACGGTGTTGCCGCCTGGCGGAGGCGATGTCCCTGGCGGAAGTTTTGGGCCTATCTATTTTTCTGATGAGGTAGGACGCAGTGTCGATCGCGCCGGGAGGAGTGTGGCTGATTTTGGAAGTACTATCGCGGACGTGCAGATAAAACAGCAAAATGCACAGGAGGCAATTGATCTTAGTAATGCGATTGCAGACCTCGATGTTAGGGTTGAAGGTGCGTATCAAAAACATCTGTTAGATGAAAGAGATCCTGTTTCGTTTGAGGCAAAAGTAAAAGAGAGTAGTACTGCGATCATTTCTGATGTGGTTAGTAAGCAAGCAAAGAATGTGTCGGCGCGGCTACAGCCTATCCTAAAGGAGCTGACTGGTAAATATCAAATACGCGCCAAGAGCGATGCATTAAAAAAACAGGTAGATATCGGACAGGCGCAACTGATCAATTCGGCGGAGCTTCTGGGCAATACCGCACTGGAAGGATATAAGCAGGGCGATTTTGAGGCGGGCTATGAAGCCATACAGAAATACGATGCACTTTTAGGGCTTCAAAAGAACACTGGGCTTATCGGGCCGGATGATGCCGCGGCTGAATCGCTCAGGTTTAAAAAGCAGATCACTCGTGACGGCTACCGCCTTGCCATCCAAAACGACCCCGAAGGTGTATTGCAAATGCTCCAGGATAGTCCCGACCCCATCCTTGACCCTTTGACACAATCGGAGCTTATCGGAGCAGCAAGTAAGGCAAGCCTGCAATTCCAGGAGGCACAGCACAAGGCAGAGAAAGAAGCCTATACCAATTTTGTAGAAACGTCCGTCCAGAATGCCTTCGCGGGCAACCTTGATACGGAAACTGTCAACTCTCCTGATTTTAAGAGCAAGTTCAAAGACCCTGCTGATTACGACAAGGTGGTCCGCGCCAGGAGTACAACTCAGGTGAGCGATCCGGATATCTACAACAAACTCCTGTATCGTATCAACTCGGACCCTTATGGTGTAAAGCAGGACGATATCGTCTCTGCTGAAGGTATTTCCCTTCAGGATAAAAACAAGGCGCTGGAAGAACTCCAGCGCAATCAGGAGATTACTGCCCGGCCTAATTATAAGGCAGCCAGGGAGTTGTTTGACGCCGATTTTAAACAAAAATTCGGAGAAGACTTATCAATTGACCCGGCGGAAGAAAAGGCGAAGTGGCTGAGGGTGTTCAATTCTTACATCATCGATAAGAAGATGGAACCGCTGGACGCCGTCGAGAAGATCAGGAAGGATTATGAGATATCAGGGCAAGAGTCCACGCTTGTCAGGGATGGCAAAACCTCCTCCCCCCAGCCCCCTCCGAAGGGGGACAAGGAAAATCCCAAATCCGACATCGATCCCACTGATAGCCTCTTTGCCGGTATTGGTAAATCCATCGTCCAGGGTGCTACGGCATTCCCCAGGACGTTCTGGGGAACCATTGCCACGATGGAAGATATCACAAAAAGCATACCTGAGACAATGCCCTATGCCGTCATAACACAATTCACGCCTGAAGATTTCTTTAAGCGCCGGTATGAGGATGTAAAAGGGATAGAGGAGCGATTTCAGGCGAAGGGCGAAGGATACAAGAAATACGTCAATGGCGCCATACGGACGATGTCCGAAATGCTCAGCCAGTTCGCAGGCACGGCAGGGCTGGGCACGTTGCCATCCATGTCTGCCGGGGCTGGTATCGATAAATACCTGGAGGCCAGGAAAGAGGGCTTCAGCATCCCCCGTTCATTTGCGGCAGGCGGAGTCACGACGACTACAGAATACGTTACAGAGAAATCCCCTCTGGCAATCCTCGGACGTCCCGGACTGAAATTTGTTGACCGGCTCATGAAGGGACTGATAGCAGATATACCTGGCGAGATTGAAGCTACCCTGGTAGAAATGACGACAGTTGATCAGGCGATATTAGGGAAGACGCACACACGGCAAGAATATTTAGGGGCATTACTCGACACGGCAGCCACGGCAGCCATGACTACACTTGGCGCAACGGGTGTGACCCATCCGATCGTGAAAATGAAATCTGAACCCCCGGGGAAAATGGCACCCCCTGAACCAGCCGAACAAATAATGCAGGCAGAAATCACATTTAGTGATTTTGGCCCAGTATTTACACAGTTCAAGGGTAAACCTAAAGAGGCGATTGCGCAATTAACAAAAGAAAAAAATGGTGATGCAACTGGCGCACTCTACCATAAGGATATTGGAGATATCGATTTGGTCTGGGGAAAAGAAGGTACTCCTGAAAAAAATTACGAAGATGGTTATGGATTGGCAAAGATTGTGATAAAACATCCGGAGGTTGTAGACAACCTACAGGATATCCTTTCACAAACAGAGGTTAGATCAAGAGGAAAAAACAGGATAAAACTTGAATCGCCTGACCATAAGGCAGTAATAAGACTGGATTGGAATGGAGAGACAAAGAACTGGTTATTGACTGCCTATAAAAAAGAAGAATCACCCCCTACCAGAGGGAGGACTGGCGTCTCTGGTAATTTGAGCGATACGCCTCCCGCATCGCAGGGTGATTCTTTTAAGGTTGCGGCGAATGATGTGCCTCCTTCTAGGCCTTTGGAGGAGGCCCCTTCTGGCACGTCCGGGACGCTCCGCAACCCTTCCAATAATACTATATCACCATCCCCCGAATCTGTCAAGCCTATCGCAGGCAAAAAATCAGAAAGTAGGGTGGGCACTGCCCACCCTGCGGAGGAATCTGTCAAGCCCAACATCCAACTCATGCCCTCCCTGAAAGGTTTGGTAGATACCGGCAAGCTATCCATCGAGGACGCCCTGGAAATCGATGATGTGGCAAGGCAAAATAACTGGTCGGACGAGACCGTGAAACAATTCCACAAGAGCGCCGTAGAAGGGCTTGGTATGCAGAATAAAGACACGGTGTCCCTGGAACAGATGCTCGTCACCGCAAAGGTGAAAGGGGTTGCCTATAAACAGAACGCAAAAAAGTATAAACAGGAACTTGCCGAAACAGAATCACAGATCGAACGCCTCTCTAAACTCCTGAAGATAGAAGGTGGCGCCCCGGATAAGTATGAAACCGCCGCGAATGGCTTTATAAAAAACCTTGGCGACCTGAAAAACCTCAAGCCTGAAGAGATTATTCAGAAGGCACAGGAGGAATTTTCCCTGAATCTTAACCGGCTCGATACCGGCATGGACGTCAAGACCCTTATTACCGCAGCCGTGAAGACGATCAATGAGGCAGAGGGTATTTCCAAAGAAACCGTCACCCACGAACAGACGATCAATGAGGCGCTGAAGGAATTGCCGGGGATATATAATAAGGTCATGAATCTCAAGCGCGGCAAACCGCTTACCCGTCAACAGCAATTGGCGGCACGTATGCTTGGCACGTCGCTCTTTGAGGCGTTTAACAGGACAAAGCTCCAGGGCATGGCAAACCCCACAGACCAAAAACTCTACCAGCAGGCACAGGCAAGTTTAGTGGAACTGGGACAGTACTGGTCAAAGGTACTGGCATCGTCCAGTGAGATCGGCAGGGCGCTCGAGGCACAGAAGATTATTGAAAAGGTGGGCGCAGACATCCCGGCCACAGAGGAATTCCAGAAGGTGTTGGAGATGTTGTCCGGTCAAAAGGAGATATCGCCGGAACAATTCTATCAACTCATCGATACACTAAAGAACCCTGAGCAGCTTGCGGAGATGGCAAGCGAACTGGCCAGGCCGGTGACCCGGCGCATCCGGGATGTATTTCTTGAGGCGTGGATCAACGGGCTGCTATCAAATCCACAGACGCACGCGACGAACGTCCTCTCCAACCTCTATACGACCTTTGCCAGTATCCCGGAACGATATATCTCTTCAAAGCTGCATTTTGGTGACAAGTCAGGCGTGGTCGATGGCGAAGCAAAGGCAATGCTTTATGGCATGCAGATGGGATTCCGTGACGCCGTTAAGTCAGCAAGGCTTGTCTGGGCAACCGAGACTGGGCGTTTTGGGAAGACGGCTACGAAGGTAGAAAACGCACGACAGAAGGCTATAACGGCGGACAACATCAACAGGATACTGGGTAGGTTTGGTGTGGACCCGATGAACCAGACGCTCTCGAATGCCGTCGATTACGCTGGTAAGATATGGAGACTACCCACCAGGGCGCTTGTGACGGCGGATGAATTCTTTAAGATGATCAATTACCGTATGGAGCTGCAAGCTCTTGCCTATCGCCAGGCAGCCATGGAGGGCCTTACTGGCGACAAGGCAGGGGCAAGGCTTGCAGAACTCATACAGAAACCGACAACAGAGATGCGCGCCAGGGCAATGGCGCATGCCAACAACCAGACCTTCACCGGAGAAATAGGACCAGTCGCTACGGCCATATCGGGTTTTACCGAACGAGTTCCGATGGCGAAAATCATTGTGCCCTTTGTACGCACACCATCAAACATCTTCACCTATACCTTTGAACGCACGCCCTTCCTAGCCTATGCACGCAACCAGGTCAGGGCAGATATTAAGGCAGGCGGTGTGGCCAGGGATATGGCGCTGGGGAAGATGGCATTCGGCGGTATGATTGCAGGCATGGCAGCCACCCTTGCCGCAAGTGGATTCATCACCGGCGGCGGGCCGGATGACCCTGATCTTAAGAAGATGATGAGAGATAACGGCTGGCAGCCATACTCTATCCGAATCGGGAACACCTACTACTCTTACAAACGTTTAGATCCTGCCGGTATGCTCATCGGTATGGTAGCCGACACCGTGGAGATCATGGGTCACCTTGACGAATACAGCGCAGGCAAGCTTGCCCTGGGCATCGTCCTCAGTATGGAGCACAGCCTCCTGGATAATCTCTACCTTGACGGCATCATGAACGTGCTGGATGCCATCCAGGACCCCGGCAAGCAGTGGCACGATTACTTCAAAAAGCAGGCAGGCTCCCTGATACCAGCAATTGCCGGAGATATAGCGCGCGGGTTTGACCCGGTGGTGCACGACACAAAGACCATCCTCGACACTATGCTGTCAAGGATACCCGGCTTCAGCATGCTTGCCCCGGCACAGAGGAACATCTTCGGAGAGAAGCGTATGATGGGTGGCAGCCTGGGCAATGACTTTATCTCCCCTATCTGGCAGAGCAAGGCAAAACATGATCCCGTGCTGGATGAAATCATCAGGCATGAAGTGGACATCCGCCCGCCATCAAGGTATATCGGCGGCACTGCCCCATCGGAGATAGACCCAATGGCCAGAGACAATCCAAAGGCTGGCGTACCTCTCAACCCACAGCAGTATGAAAGGTTGCAGGTGCTTGTCGGCCAGGGATTGCACGATGCCCTGGAGAAACTTATCAGGAAGCCATTGTATCAGAAGCAGGGCGACGGACCGAACGGCGGCAAGGCCCTGCTCATTCGCGACGTGATAGGAAGGGCAAAAGAGATGGGCAGGCAGAAATTGTTGAAGGAGGATCAGCAGTTGTATGAACGCTTGAAAGACAAGAGACGTGAGCGTAAATCAGCATTGCAACCTAGCCAGTGATTAGTAGAGACATGGGGCGCCGTGTCCCTGGAAAGAGAGGATGGCAAAATGAAAGATAATTGGATACACAAAGACAAGGAAATGTTGTGTGGAACATGTATGTATTTCAATAATTACAGGTGTAGGCGTCATGCGCCTACTATGTGTGGTTGGCCTGCCGTTTATACAACTGATTGGTGCGGAGATCACAAATTGGATAAAGTAACAATGGCTGCACAAACAGATGAATCTTTGGCATTACGGCCTAATCGGCAGTAATTATGAGAAAAAAACTTCTCGTGAGAAATATTGTGTTGGCGCCTGTAATATTGAGCATCATGTTAATTGTGCTTCCGATTTGGATTATGGCGCGCATTGGCGAGATGGCAAATACATTTGTAGAGTGGTTGGAAGATAAGATTCCTAGCTGGGCGACATTTCGATTGTACTAAAGATTAGTGAGGACGACTTGGAAATCGAGCAGATTAGGGCGGTGATGGAAGAGGTACTGGATGAAAGATTGAAGGCATTTTACATTGATCGTGAAGTACACTACCAGGACCACCAGTTTATAAAGGGATTCAGGGTGTGGACTGATAACGTGCGTTTTACTGTGTGGAAAACAATAGTTGGTTTATTTGCTGCTGCGATAATTAGCTTGTTGTTGGCTGGCTTTATCGTGTGGGGTAAGAATCACTTTAAGTAATGTGAGGCTTGGAGTGTCGGGTCAGCTCCCCGCTCAATGACGTTGCCCTGATGCCTTTCAGGACCGACCCGGACGTCTCCGGGATTTAGCATCCATTTTTCGTTATTTCAATTGTTTCAATTCCTTATAGGCACCCCAAGCCTCAATATATTAAGTAGCGCGAATTTGTAGCGATGTCAAGAAGGATTATTATTGTGTTTGATATGTAGTCATTTGTAGTCACTTTTTCAGATTTCAACGAGTCATAAGTATATGCGCCCGAGACGATTTGAACGTCTGGCCTACGGTTTAGGAAACCGTTGCTCTATCCAGCTGAGCTACGGGCGCATTTGTTCAATATATTATCGTTTTAACAAAGCACGAGAAGACACTCGCAAACGAAGAGTCCCACTTTTGAAATTTACAAATCTCAGATTATAGCCTTAAAATGAAAAAAATCAACTTCATTCCATACCATTTCTACAGAATAGCTCAACTTTTCAAATTACCCTGTCTAAGTCTGATTGGGTATAGAAATCAGGTGCAAACTTCTCTGTAAGGATTCAAGGCTCACAGAGATGGTATTTGCAACCACTCAGGCATTTCATACTTCAAGGTCACCAACCTAATTATTACATTGACAGGCACGACCGCTTAATGCTAAATTTGCTCTTATTATTTGTGGTCTTCCTCGCAGGGAAATGAAAAAAACACGGAGTTTTTTTGATCATTACCCCATAAATCTCAGAGATAATTGTGGGTAAAGCACATCATTATTGAAGATTGATTATGCAGACAAATTCGGGAAGGATAGGAATGAAGGTTAACGCAAAAATTGGAGCCGTTGAAAAAGAATCTGCAGAGATATTGGTTTTTTACCTGTACGAAGATGTGAGAATCATGCATGAATCGCTTGCTTGTTGTAATAAAGCACTGTACCATGGTATCTCTGAATTAATAAAGAAAAAGGAGTTTGTTGCCAAACTTAACAAGACGATGGTTCTGCCTACCTATGGAAAAATTCCGGCAAAACGCATCCTCCTGGTAGGTTTGGGGAAAAAACAAGACGTGACCCTTGACAAAATAAGACAGGCGGCTGGCGCTACAGCAAGTGCCGTGCGTGATCTGGGTATCAATGAAGTCACTGCCGTGATGGACTCCATAGATATTTCTGCATCATTGAGCGAGTGGTGTCAGGCTTATGTGGAAGGTGTCAGGCTTGCACTGTACAAATTCCAAAAATATAAACACGTCCCGCCTGAAGAACTGCAGGAACTCAAGATATTCACCCTTCTTTTTACTCAGAAAAACGATTTAACGACGGTTCGTAATGCCGTTACCTGTGGAGAAATTATTGCTGATGCCGTCTCTTTTACCCGAGATCTCATTAACACGCCCTCACGGGATAAAACCCCTGCTATTTTAGCTGATCATGCGGTAAAAATGGCAAAGGAACATGGCATGCAATGTAAAGTGATGTCTTTGCCGGAGCTGAAAAAGCTCGGCATGGGAGGTTTATTAGGCGTTGCGCAAGGAAGCGTTCAACCGCCGAAGTTTATTATTCTCGACTATAATGCCCGCACCAAAAACCTGGACACCCTCGTATTTATCGGGAAAGGAATTACCTTTGATTCCGGGGGAATCTGCCTCAAACAGGCCAAGGATATGGATCTCATGAAGAGCGATATGTCTGGTGCTGCCGCCGTGATGGGAGCCATGATGGCGGTATCGAAAATGAATGTCCCTTTGCATATTATTGGTCTGATGCCGTGCACTGAAAATATGCCCAGCGGTTCAGCTTTAAAACCGGGTGATATCATCCAATTCTCTTCCGGCAAGACCGCGGAAATTGCGAATACTGATGCGGAAGGTCGCCTGATCTTAGCTGATGCACTGGCGTACGCAGAAAACTATCATCCCCAGGCGGTAATCGACCTTGCGACCCTGACAGGGTCTTGCGTGGTGGCTTTGGGTACCGTTGTCACCGGTATGATGGGAAATAATGAGGCGTTGAAAAAACGAGTTCAGGCAGCCGGTGAAAAATCTTGGGAAAGGGTTTGGGAACTTCCCTTATGGGAAGAATATCAGGAACAAATTAAGAGCGATATTGCAGATATAAAAAATGTGGGCGGCCCTCATGGAGGAGCTATTACCGCCGCCTGTTTTTTGAGCAAGTTTGCAGAGAAATATCCCTGGGTGCATCTGGACATTGCCGGCACCTCATGGTGTGAGAAAAATGGCGCATACACCCAAAAAGGAGCCTCTGGTGTTGGAGTTCGTTTGCTGGTACAATTAGCCAGGAATTGGACGAAATTTTCCAGGGGAAATTCTCTGTAAGCAGCGCGGCAGAAGCATCATTGAAGGAACAATGACCACGGAACAGAGCAATTATAATAATGACATTGTTGTCAGAGGCGCCAGAGAGCATAATCTGAAAGGGATCAATGTCAATATACCACGCGACCGGATCACGGTTATCACGGGCATTAGTGGTTCAGGGAAATCTTCCCTTGCGTTTGATACCATTTATGCAGAGGGGCAACGGCGTTATATTGAAAGCCTTTCTACCTATGCACGACAGTTTTTAGATCAAATCCAGAAACCAGACGTAGAACTCATTGAAGGACTCCCACCCACCATTGCTATTGAACAGCGCACCTGTCCTCCCAGTTCACGCTCTACGGTGGCAACCGTTACGGAAATCTACGACTACTTACGGTTATTATACGCAAGGGTCGGCATACCCTATTGTTATCAGTGTAAGTGCGTTATTTCCCGTCAAACAATTGACCAGATGATACACCGGATCATGGAAATCCCTCAGGGCACAAGAATCATGCTTCTTGCGCCCGTCGTTAAAGGGAAAAAGGGAGAACACCGTGAGGTATTCCAATCAATACTGCAAAAGGGATTTGTACGTGCCCGTATCGACGGTGACATTGTCGACCTTACAAAGATTCCGAAATTGGCCCGGTATAAAACCCATGAAATTGACGTAGTTGTCGATCGCCTGGTAATAAAGGACGACATCCAGACACGTCTGTACAACTCCGTGGAAATATGCCTGAAAATGGGAGAGGGGGTCATGCTGGTGAACCAGGAACGCATAAAATCAGGAACAGATTTGCTTCTCAGTGAACGATATGCCTGCCCTACATGCGGAAGCGGTTATGAAGAGCTGACACCACGTATGTTTTCTTTTAACAGCCCTTATGGTGCTTGTTCCATCTGCAACGGACTGGGAAATAGCCTGGATTTTGACCCGGATCTCATTGTGCCCGACAAACACAGGAGCATTAAAAACGGCGCCATTGATGCCTGGAGACAATGGGGGTCACTCACCCAGAATCATTATGATGAACAAATCAAGATATTCTCAAAAACCTTCTCCGTTCCTTTACAAAAGCCATTTATAAAACTGCCCAAAGAGGCGGCCGAAGCCCTGATCTTCGGGACGAAAGATTTTGAAGGGGTGATTCCCAACCTCAGACGCATCTATGCAAAAACGGCAAGCGAAAGCATTTTAAAACGCCTTTCCGGCTATATGAGTTACCGGGCATGCACTGTCTGTAACGGAGCAAGGCTGCGGGCGGAGTCTCTTTCGGTAAAAATAGGGAATAAATCAATTCACGAGGTCATGAATCTTACGATAGAAGAGTCACTTGCATTTTTTGGCGGGCTGAGACCGGAAGGACAACAGGCGGTTATTGCCAGACCGATTCTGAAGGAAATTCAAAACAAGCTTCGCTTCATGATAGATGTCGGATTACACTATCTGACCCTGGGGCGCAGCAGTGATTCCCTGTCAGGCGGCGAAACCCAGAGGACAAGGCTTGCCACGCAGATTGGCTCAGGGCTCGTCGGTGTTTGTTACGTCCTGGACGAACCCACCATAGGGCTGCATTCACGAGATAGTGACCGGCTTTTGCGGGCGTTAAAAAATCTTCGCGACCAGGGTAATACGGTCATCCTCGTAGAGCATGACGAACATACCATTCGCCATGCGGATTATATCATAGATCTTGGTCCGGGGGCTGGTGAACGCGGTGGCAGCATTGTCACGTGCGGCACCCTGACGGAGGTCTCCGATAATCCTGATTCATTAACCGGGCAATATCTGAATCAAACATTGAAAATCGAGCTTCCTCAAGAGAGACGCAAAAGCAAGGTGAAGCACTCTCTTGAAATAAAGGGAGCCCGTGCTCACAACTTAAAATCTATTACCGTAAAAATTCCGTTGGGAACTTTTTGTTGTGTTACGGGGGTGTCCGGCTCCGGTAAGAGCACGCTCGTCAATGATATCCTGTATCGTGCTCTTACGAGGTTGTTGTATGATAACAGCGAGGTGCCGGGAGATCATGATGCCATTCTTGGCACGGAACATATTGACAAAGTTATAGAAATCGATCAATCACCCATTGGGCATACGCCACGCTCGAACCCTGCAACGTATACGAAGACATTTGATATGATTCGCGCTCTTTTTGCACGGACACAGGAGGCGAAGGTTCGCGGTTACACTGCCGGAAGATACAGCTTTAATATCAGCGGTGGCCGGTGTGAAGGCTGTAAGGGACAAGGAATCAAAAAAGTAGAGATGCATTTTTTGCCCGATATGTATGTGCTGTGCGAAGAGTGCAAGGGAAAGCGGTATAACAAAGTAACCCTGGAAGTCACTTACAAGGACAAAAGTATTTCTGACGTCCTGGATATGCGTGTTGAAGATGCCCACCAGTTTTTTAAAAATGTTTCCAAGATCGAACGGATACTACGCACACTGAATGATGTTGGACTGGGCTATATTAAATTGGGACAGTCAAGCACCACATTGTCTGGCGGAGAATCGCAGAGGATAAAACTTGCAACCGAACTTTCCCGTCAGGAAACCGGAAAGACGCTTTACATTCTTGATGAACCCACGACCGGTCTCCATTTTGCGGATATTCAGCAGCTTTTGAAAATCTTGCATAGATTAGTCGATCTGGGAAACACGGTGCTGGTGATTGAACACAACCTGGAGGTCATTAAGACAGCAGATTACGTCATTGATTTAGGGCCAGAAGGAGGAGCAAAGGGGGGCGAAGTTGTAGAGGCGGGCACCCCAGAACAGGTTGCGAACAATGAACGCTCCTACACGGGAAAGTTTTTAAAAAAAGTCCTCCGGCGAGTTGCAGGATAATGAGAGATTTAATCGGTATGCCGCGGTAATGCCTTGCAGGATATCTGAAGTATGTTCGTTCAGGGGCAGGGCATCACAGAGATAAGCAGGCTTGACATTCATGGGATAAAAGAATATATTTTATTTTTGAAACGTTAAACCTGGAAAACAAGCAGCACTCGTTGCTGCTATTCTTTGAAAAGTGAGAGCCGGAGAAAAGCAACAAGTGCAGAGGCTCTCTTGTATTTGTGGAGAAAGGAATACCGTGTGTGGAATTATTCTGAGAAGGTGAAAGATCATTTTTTTCATCCAAGAAATGTGGGTGAAATTCAAAATCCGGACGCCGTGGGTGAAGTCGGTAGCTTAGCCTGCGGAGACGCGCTAAAATTAATGCTAAAGCTGGATACATCGGGACGCATTGTGGACGTGAAATTTAAGACATTTGGATGTGGAAGCGCTATTGCCTCTGCGAGTGCTTTGACGGAGATGTTGCAGGGAAAGACCCTGGATGAGGCAGGAAAAATTACAGACAATGATATCGCCGAATATCTCGATGGTTTGCCGGAACAAAAGATGCATTGTTCCGTGATGGGCCGTGAGGCCCTGGAAGCCGCTATTGCCAATTACCAGGGAGTTAAAATAGAGAAACCCGTTGATGACGGGACGATTGTTTGCAAGTGTTTTGGCGTAACGGACAATAAGATTGCACATGAAGTGAGGGAGCATAAATTAACGACCATCGAGCAAGTAACGAATTTCTGTAAGGCGGGAGGCGGATGTGGCTCATGTCATCCTCAAATCCAGGCAATCATAGACGAGGTATGGCAAAAAGAAAAGGAGAAGTCCATGTCTGAAATGGCAAGGAAACCCGTTAAAAAACTGACCAATATTCAAAAGGTAAAGTTAATACAGGAAACCATCGAACGGGATATTCGTCCCACACTTCAATCAGACGGAGGCGATATTGAGCTGATTGATATAGACGGCGACCGTGTTATGGTCTCTTTCCGGGGAAGTTGTGTGGAATGTCCCAGTTCAAAGGTGACCTTAAAATCTACGGTGGAAGCGAAATTGCGGGAGTTTGTAACAGATACGCTTATTGTTGAGGAGGTGGCTTCATGAAGGTGGTTTACGCTGATAACAATGCTACGACGAGAGTAGCTCCTGAGGTTGTAGATGCGATGTTGCCGTATTTTACCGAGTACTATGGGAATCCTTCAAGCATGCACACCTTTGGAGGACAGGTAGCGAAAAAAATGGATGTTGCACGACAGCAGGTGGCAGAGCTCGTTGGGGCAGATCCTGCGGAGATAGTGTTTACGAGTTGTGGCACGGAAAGTGACAATGCAGCGATTTGGGGCATACTTCGGGCAAATCCACGCAAGAAACACATTGTGACCACGAGGGTAGAGCATCCTGCTGTTTATAATTTGGGTAAATATCTGGCTCAGAGTGGTTATCACGTAACGGAATTGGGCGTGGATAGTCATGGGATGCTTGATTTGAATGAATTATCCGACGCAGTACGGGAAGATACTGCGATCGTGTCAATTATGTATGCCAATAATGAGACAGGGGTGATCTTCCCTATCGAGGAGATTGGCCAGATTGTGAAGAGTAAGGGTTCTATCTTCCATACCGATGCGGTTCAAGCCGTGGGGAAGATACCACTCAATCTTTCGAAAAGCACGATAGACCTGTTAACCATATCAGGGCACAAATTACACGCCCCCAAGGGGGTAGGCGCTCTCTTTATTAAAAAGGGGATTACGTTTACCCCTTTTGTTGTGGGGGGGCATCAGGAAAAGAATCGCCGGGGAGGCACAGAAAATGTCCCTTCGATTATTGGTCTCGGTAAGGCTTGTGAGCTGGCAAAGAATTATATGGGCGAGGAATTGACCATGGTAAAACAATTAAGGGATACGCTGGAAGAAGAAATCCTGAAGAAAGCGCCGGATGTCAGGGTAAATGGTCACAAAACACAGCGCCTTCCAAATACGACGAATTTGAGCTTTGAATTCGTGGAAGGTGAGGCTATTTTATTATTGCTGAATGAAAAAGGAATCTGTGCCTCGTCAGGTTCTGCCTGTACTTCCGGCTCCCTGGAACCATCTCACGTATTAAGAGCTATGGGTGTCCCTTTTACCGCAGTCCATGGCTCTGTCAGGCTCAGTTTGAGCCGATATAATACCATAGAAGATGTTCATTATATCATCGAGCATCTTCCGCCCATTATCAGACGATTACGAGAAATATCTCCTTACGGCAGGGAAATGAAAGCAAAAGCACAAACCACCGGGGTATCGGCTGGAATATAGCACCGCGGAGAAAGGGAGAAGATCCCCCTTTCTCCTAAAAATAAGGGCGATCAGATGATCGCCCTTATGAGACATTACCTTACGTGGCAAGCCGAAAGAAATTATTTTTCCTTTGTTTTAATAATAACATAGCGTGAAAACTCTCCTCGTTTTATCAGTATCAGAACGCCTTTTTCCTTGTCTGCTTCGCTCAAGGACTTTTTAAATTCTGCAACATTGCCAATTTTTTTCCGGTTTACTTCCTTAATGAGGTCGCCTTCCCGAATCTCCGACAGAGCTGCCGGACTACCGGGCTGAACCTCCGCAACGATTACTCCGCTATCCTCCTCGACACCGAGGCTTTTGGCAAGTTCTTTGGTTAGGTTTTGCACAGTCATCCCGAGGTCTTTCCCGGATGGAGCAACGCCGCCAGGCCCGCCAGCGAACAAATCAGATGGCTGTTCGCCAATCTTAACAGTCAAATCTTTCTCTTTGCCATCCCGCAGAACCTTAACCTTAACCTTCTTGTTAACCTCTGTTTGGGCAACAGTATTACGGAGGTGATTTACATCCCGGATAGATTTCCCATCGTATTCAATGACAATATCGCCTCTTTCGAAGCCTGCTTCTTTTGCCGGAGAACCATCCTGAATGTCACTTACCAGAACGCCTTCCGTAACCGTAACGTTAAATGATTTTGCCAGAGCAGGATCGATATCCTGGATCACAACCCCAAGCCAACCGCGGGTAACTTTACCCTTTTCCACAAGGTCTTTCATGATAATTTTTACCATATTGATAGGAATAGCGAATCCAATCCCCTGATAACCGCCACTTCTGGTAAAGATAGCGGTATTAATCCCAACAATTTCGCCTTTAATATTAACGAGGGGGCCACCGCTGTTGCCCGGATTAATAGCCGCATCTGTCTGAATCATGTCTTCATACGCTGCAACGCCTACGTTTGCCCTCCCTGTAGCGCTAATAACACCGATCGAAACCGTTTGGGACAAACCAAAAGGGTTGCCAATGGCAATGGCCCATTGACCAGCCCGGATCGTGTCAGAATCGCCTAATTTGGCGGAAGGCAGGTTTTTCCCATCTATTTTAATAACAGCAACGTCTGTTTGAGGATCAGTGCCTACTACCTTTCCGTCAAATTCTCGTTTGTCTCCTAAGTTAATCTTGAGCTCATCAGCATCTTCCACTACGTGGTTATTCGTTATAATGTAACCTTTTTCGCTATCAATAATTACTCCGGAACCAAGCCCCTGTATTTTGTAGTCACCTTCGGGAAATCGTGGCCTGAAATATCTGTCAAAAAAATCGTCGCCAAAAAAGTCCCTGAATTGCTGGAATTGATCGCCTTCCTGTTCCTGTTCCCGGTCTGGTCCTGGACCTGGTCTTGGCTGAGAATGAAACCTGTCATTTGGCATTTGCCTTTGTTTTTGCTTGCTGTGTTTAAAGGTTTTTACCGAGGTAATGGAAACAACGGCAGGTTTAACTTGGTTAACTACATTTTCAAATACATGTTCAAAATGGAGTGCGGTACTTAATTCTTCCGCAGTGGTTTCGCTTGCCTGCTTGTTTGCAGCAAAGGTTTTTGTGGTTTGAGACCAACACATGCTCATTCCAATGCAGACACTCAAAATGAAAAGATGGCGCACACCATATCTTTTTAAACGATAAATCATAAACACGACTCCTTAAAAAAAGTGAGATTTTTAATGGCTAACGCGATTCTATGTTAGATATAACATTTTGTCAAATCAAAAGTTGGGTAAGACTTCCATAAAGCTTGCATTCTCCCTTATGCATTGATAAAATAATAAAGTTTACATGAAGTACCTTGTGTAACGCATTGCAGCCAGAATAGCACTCACTGGGATTCTCCGGAAAAGTGGAAGGAAGCAGTAAGTGTTTCTGGTTTCATGTGAAATATATTTTCCCATAGAAACAGGAATTAAAACGTATTTTGTTCCAAAAAACATCACGAAGAGGGGAATTTATGTATTTGAAGAAAATATATTGGATGGCGATTATTGCAGCGTGGATTTCATTTATATATCTGCAGGAGAGTGCTTTTTCTTCGGATGTGTATTTTGCGAACCGTGAGATTAAAAACCAGATACTAAGCGCTATCGAAGAGTGCCGTGACTCTATAGATATTGCGGTTTCTGATATCGCTTCTCATGATTTTCTCAACGCCCTTATTAAGGCACAGGAACGGGGAGTAACGGTCAGAATGGTTGTTGGTAAAAAGCCTACTTTTTTGAAACAAATGTTGCCTGGCATTGACAA
Source organism: Candidatus Brocadia sp. (assembly GCA_021463795.1). Taxonomy (GTDB): domain Bacteria; phylum Planctomycetota; class Brocadiia; order Brocadiales; family Brocadiaceae; genus Brocadia. The sequence goes on from JAJTXE010000002.1 coordinate 2,211,875, forward strand.
GGATAAGAAGTTTTTGGTTAAGATCTTATCCCGCAAAGGAAGACGACATGGCAATTTTGCAATTTTTGATTCTCAATTGCTGGCGACAGGATCATATCCCTGGAGAAAGAATGTTGGTAATAATAATCGTTACGATCTGATTTTTACCGATGAAACAATATTGGTGGTTAAGTATCAAAGGGAATTTGACCGCTTATTTCAGGAAGAAAGAACCGCAGACGGACAAATGAATGCGGTTGTTGAAGAAAAAAAGAGAGGGAAATCTACAGAGACTGGCACATCGGATATTGTTTCAAAGCGCGTGGACACGGCAAATCAGATGGCAGCGCCGAATGATGTGATTCTTATACCAGAGGCTGCTGATGGGTCTATTCTCATGAGCTTTGAAGACTTTGATAAGATCTTTGGCATGGTAAGCGACTTATCTGAGGAGCAGAAAGAGCGTTTATGGAGTCGATGTCAGGGTAAAAGGGTTACATGGAATGGAGAGGTGGCATATATTGGATGGGGGCTTGTTACCGGCTGGATGATGAGTATAAAATACGGAGATACGAGTGTTGAGATAAAGATGAATCCAACCCATAAGGACCATTTTTCTCAGGTAGAATTTGGTAATACCGTGACCTATACCGGAAAGCTTGATTCGCGGGTAACGAGGGTATTTCCGTATAAACTTGAGGATGGCGATGTGCTTCATGTTGAGAACACTCTCCCGCGGCCGGTGCGTGGTAGTGAACCCGTCGAGGATCCTTTTGTCGTACCTGTCTCGCAGGGGCCAAAGAAAATATTCCTTGTAGATTCGTTTGAGGATCTGAAAAGTATATTTGGCAAGGAGAGTGAGGTGTCAGAAGCGCAGAAGGAAATTGCATGGGGAAAATACAAGGGGAAATATGTCAGCTGGACGGGGCAGATTACGTACAAAAATATAAACGTTGCTTCGGGTTTACGCATGGGAATAACCCAAAAGGTAAAAGGAGATGTGGAGGTAAGGTTCAGTCTGGCAAAGAAAGACAAGGTATTAAATTTCCAAGATGGTGAAACAATCTTTTATACGGGAAAATTGGTGGAACGATGCGGAGATAATACCCCGTTTATTCTGGAAGACGGAGACATTATGACGATGAAGGTGTTGAATCTGGGAATCGGTGGCATGTGATATCGTGCGGGATTTCGTTGTATTTCGTGCAGGGCGAAGGGAGATAGCCATGATGAAAAAAATGATGATAGTACCCGTTCTGGTATTCATGCTGTTTACTAACGGGAAAGACATGGTATGTGCCGCGGAAAGTTATGAAGCGTTTATGGCAGAGGGGGATGCCTACGTCAGAAAACAGATGTATCAGGAAGCCCTTGGAGCCTATGAAGATGCAATACGGCTGAAACCGGATGATTTCGTGGCTTGGTGCAGTAAGGGGGTTGTGCTTGACTATTTTGGCAAATATCCGGAAGCAGTCAAATCGTTTGAAGAAGCGATTAAGCACAAACCAGATTATTATGAGGCTTGGTATATGAAAGGAAGGTCTCTGGATCATGCGGGTAAGTATGAAGAAGCAATAAGAGCCGTTAATAAGGCATTGGAAATAAAACCCGACGACCTGATGGTGCTTTACAACAAGGGAAACGTGCAGGACCATATCGGTGATATTGAGGGTGCGATTGAGACCTATAATAGGATTCTCAAGATACGTCCTGATGAGCATGAAGCATGGAATAATAAGGGGCTGGCTTTAGTCAAAATCCCCGAGAGGAGAAAAGATGCCCTGGAGGCCTATGATAAGGCAATTGCAATTCAACCGAACTATTATGAAGCCTGGATAAACAAAGGAAACTGTTATGTAAGATTGCGTAAATATAAGGAGGCCGTTGACGCTTATGATAAGGCCATCGAGATAAAGCCTGCCGAACACGCAGCGTGGGCAGATAAGGGTTTTACTCTTGCCGACCTTGGTAATTATGAAGGAGCGGTAGATGCATTCAATAAAGCGATCGAACTAAAGCATGATTCTTATGCCGCCTGGAATGGAAAGGGGCTTGCCCTTGATGCGTTAGGCAGGTATGAGGAGGCACTCGCTGCATATGAAAAGACCATAGATATTCAACCGGATTCCTACGGGGCATGGACCAATAAAGGATTGGCATTGTCCCGCCTCGGGAAATATGCAGAAGCCGTTACCGCATATGACAGGGCGTTAAAGATCCAGCCGGACTCGTATGAAACCATGACGAACAAGGGCTGTGAGTTATTTAAACTGGGGAAACCGGAAGAGGCAATAAGGGTTTTTGACGCTGCTATAAAACTCAGACCTGATTATCCCCAGGTATGGAATAAAAAGGGATACACCCTGGTACAAATGGGAAAATATACGGAAGCTGTGGAGGCTTTCGATAAGGTATGCCAAATCATTACTGATGAAGAAGCGGCAAGTATACCGAGACAGGGCAAGATCAAAAATGAAGCGCTGGTTGAAAAGGGGTATGCCCTCGCACAACTTCAAAAGTATGAAGAAGCAATTAAGGCACTTGATAAGGCATTAAACATTATTTCTGATGCCTTCGATGTGTGGATATACAAGGGGATTGTTCTCAAACAATTAATGAAATATGCAGAGTCGTTACATGCCTTTGATAAGGCAGTGACGCTGAGCGGCAACGTTCATGAAGCATGGAATTATAAGGGCTACGTGTTTGAAGAAATGGGGAAAAAGCAGGAAGCGCTCGAAGCATATACCAAGGCTATCCAGATCCAACCTGACTTTTTTGTGGCATTAAACAATAAAGGGCTTTTGCTGGACACGATGGGTAATCATCAGACAGCAATAGAGGAATACGACAGGGCATTAAAGGTAAAACCGGATTTTGATGCGGCATGGTTTAATAAGGCGTGCGCTTACGCCTTACTTTCAAATAAGGAAGGCGCCTTGCTTTCACTTAATAAAGCCGTTGAGTTGAATCCTCAATACAAAGCCCTGGCCAGGACGAGTCCTGATTTTGCCATCCTGGCAGGAGACCCTGTATTTGAGAAGCTTATAGGAAAATAGATATTCGCATTAAAAACAGGTAATAGCTGAAGAGCACACCTATGGATCAGTGGAAAGTTTATTCTGTACTCCTGTTTTCTCATCGTGTCTGTGGAAGGTAAGGGTTACTATTTTTTTGGTGCTGGCAGTGACCTTTACCTTGTTGTCAATACAGACTCCCATGGCGCAAACAGGCTGATTATTCATGACAATGATGGGGATAGCATCGCGTTCCTGTACGGGTATTTTTTTATCAACAAAGATATCTTTCAGTTTTTTGCGTCCTTGCGTACCGAGCGGGGAGATTCTGTCTCCCGCTTTGCGCATTCTTATAGAAAGAGGTAGGGTAATACGGTGCAAATCAAGGATTTCCTCGTCCTTTGTTTTATGCTTTTTATAGGTTTCCAGAGAAAAGTTCTGCATGTCTGAGATTTTCACTACCAAGTGCCCCAAAGGATGAACAGGCGTTGTTCCCGGTATCTGGAGATGGGTTTCTAAAAAGGGCATGCTTTGTAAAGGGAGAGGGTTCTTTTGAAAATGAAGCATACCGTGCTCATACCATAAGGAAAGCTTTGCAGGCAGTTGGAAATGACGTCCCTTCCCTTTCCTGAGTATTTCATCCAATATCTTTGTATAATGGTCATAGGCGATCTCATTTAATGAAACCTGCAAGATGTTCAAAATTTCTCTCAATACAAAATATTGCAGGATTCTGGGATGTTGGGTTAAACAACGGCTATCAATGATATATGAATCATGCTTTTTTTCAGCGGCCGAAGATGCCAATATTTTTTTTGCTTCCGTAACGAAAAACTCATTATGGAGATTGAGAATCTGGCATAATTGCAGCAGGAGGTTTTTTATATTGGGATTGTATTGGTTTTCCAAGAAAGGGAGTAATTCGAGCCGTATCTTATTGCGGAGGTATATGGGTTCGTCATTGGAAGCGTCTTTTCTGTAATTGCATTGGCTCTTCACAAGGTAGTCGATAATTTCTTTTCTCCAGATGAAGAGAAGGGGGCGTACCACCTGTACCGGGGAGTCTGAGGCCAAGGGGCGCTTAAGGGGTATTCCGCCAAGTCCCAGCGTTCCCGTTCCCCGGATTATTCGATGCAAGAGGGTTTCCGTGTTATCATCTGCCGTATGCCCAAGCACTACGGCAGATGCGTTATATTTTTTCGCTGATTCCATAAAAAAAGCATATCGTTCTCTCCGGGCTGTTTCTTCTATTGAACGCTTCGCTTCGGTGGCAATTTTTTGTATGTTGACGCTTTTCAGGATAAAGGGCAGGGAAAGGTCGTTCGATAATTTTTGGACAAATTGTGCGTCCTCTTCCGAAGACTTTCCCCGTAGCTGGTGATTAAGATGCGCTAAAGATAAACTCAGAGACAGATTTTTTGCAGAATTGATGGCATGGAGAATCTTAACAAGGGCAACAGAATCGGGTCCTCCAGATACCCCGATAATGATTGAATCATGGGGTTTCATAAGGTGGTATTTCTTTACCGTATTAAAAATCCTGAAAGAAAGTTTATCCAGGCGCATAATCAGAACTATATCTGGTTGGTTGAAGTAAGTCAAGTTGAGAAATAGGTTGACTTTAATTTTGAGGTTCGTAAAATAGGTTTTTGGTATTTTTTTATAAATGACAATAGGGATTATGAACAGAAGACATGGATGTTTTTCACTCGTGGTATTTTTCATTTGTACGGCAGCGCTCTGTGCAGGCATCAGGGAAATGTTGTGTGAGGGACGAAAAAGAAACCAGCTCGTGCCTATAGAGGTAGCTGGCATTGAGCTGAAAATAGAGTTGGCAACTACCCCTGAAGAGCACATGTTAGGCTTGATGTATCGCCATACCCTTGGTGACAACGAAGGGATGCTCTTTTGCTTCCCACACGAGAAACATTTGTCCTTCTGGATGAAAGACACCCATATTCCCCTTTCTATCGCCTTTATTAAGGCAGATGGCAGGATTATGCAAATAGAATCCATGAAGCCGTATAGTTTGGACACTCACGTTTCAAGGGAAAAAGTCAAGTATGCACTTGAGATGAAAGATGGCTGGTTTCAGGAACACAAGGTAACCGTGGGTGATAGGGTAACGTTACCGCCAGATGGCACGAACATGACGGGAAAGGAACGGTAATTCTTTATAAAGGGAGCACATTGAGTGAGTTCAAAGCGAACAAGCACACGATGCCTCAGCATCATCTTTTATCTCTGCATTATTGCGTGCAGTCTGCAGGGATGCAAAAGAGAAGCGCCCCAGACGAATGGGGGGAACGCATCGCTGTCATCCGGAATCAAAAAGGGGCACAAGGAAGCTGGTTTTTCACTTTATGAGAACGGAGAAAATCAGGAAGCAATTGAAGAATTGAAACAAGCCCTGGCGGATTCTCCTGACGATGTTGAGGTGTATTGTAAACTTGCATCTGTATACTCTGATGAGGAGATGACGGATGATGCCATCAGCATGTATAAAAAAGCAGTCGAGTTAGAACCAAATCATATCGGGGCACACTACGATCTGGGACTTTTCCTGATAGACAACGGCATGTGTGATGAAGGAATAGCGGAGTTGAGAAAGGTTTGGGAATTGAATCCCCGCTATGAGGATGTTTCGTTTACCCTTGGGGATGCATACTATGATTGTAAAAAAGTGGATGACGCAATAGCAATATGGGAATCGCTGCTGAAGGAAGATCCGGACGACAAGATACTTCACTATAATCTTGGGATTGCTTACCGTGATAAGAGGCAATTGGATCGTGCACTATCTGAGGCAGAAAAAGCTCTTGCAGGTGATATGAGAAATGCGGATGCAAAAAAACTCTTCCGGCAGCTGACCGCGAAGAAAAGGAGTAAAGGCTCCGGTAAAAGCAAGAAGAAGATAGAGAAGAAAAACCACTAATTTTTACCTTTTCTTTGCAATAGGTGCTAAAGCTATGACTAGGTTGACCAATATCATGAATGAAAAAGACGGTTCGGAAATGGTTCTTGTGCCGCAGGGTGAGTTTATTATGGGTGAGGAAAGAAAGGTTGTTTTTGTTGAGGCTTTTTATATTGACCGATTTCCTGTTACCAATTTTCAATACAAAAAATTTATCGGGGAAACAGGGTCACAGGAGCCGCTCTTTTGGAACAATGAACGATTTAATAAACCAGCGCAGCCCGTGGTTGGTATTAGCTGGAAGGATGCTGTTTCTTATGCAAAATGGGCAGGAAAACGGCTTCCCCGTGAGATGGAATGGGAAAAAGCTGCCCGCGGTACAGACGGCAGAGAATATCCATGGGGAAATATCCAGCCGGACAGCATAAAAGCTGTTTATAATCAGGACACAAATACCGGCGCCCCGGCGCCGGTTGGTAACCGAAAGGAAGGTGCGAGTCCGTATGGTTGTTTTGACATGGCTGGCAATGTTTGGGAATGGTGTGAAGATTGGTATGAAGAGGGAAAATTCCGGGTAGTGAGAGGTGGTTCATGGTTAAACCACCATTATATTCTGAGGAGCGCTTATCGAAGTTGCAGTTATCCCGAAGGAAAAGATAACAATGTTGGATTTCGCTGTGTCAAGGATGCTTAACGGCTACCTTTTCTTAATACCCAATGACTTGAGTGATAAATGGATATCATATTTCCCGTCAAACTTGAATCCTTCATCGAAGACCTTCTTAAAATCGTAAATATTTTTAAAGTCATCTGGTGAGTCCGTTTCTGTTTTCCCCATGAGTCCGTTTTCCACGAGGTTAAAGACGACGTTTCCAAAATCTGCATCTTGTTTTATACCCCAGAGTTCGAATACCGTTAACGACATAAAACCGAATTGTTTTAAAGCATATTTTCTGATGCCCTCCATAAGTTGTTTCCCTGTTACATGGCGGTCAGCATCTGTTGTTTGATGTTGGTTTTTGCCAAGCATGTTTGTGGTATAGTCAAGGGCCTCAAATACAAACTGGTAAGCTTGCAAAGAATAGCGAGGATCTTTTTTTATAATCTCTTTTAACTTGTTCCATGCCTTTGTCATATCGGTTACCCCAAACTTCAATAGAAAAAAGGTTAAGCAGATTCGATTCTCGGAAATAAGGATTTCCCCTTTCGTATAACGATTCCTGCCTGAAAATTATCTTGAAACTCTAAACAAGGGATTTGATTGTTGTCTATAATGCCTAGTTGCCGTTGAATTTCTGCAGCCGTTGCTGGCATGAACGGATAGATGAAGACAGAAATGTCTTTAATTGCCTGCGCCAGCGTGCCAATAACGGTGATAAGCTGCGGTCGTGTTTCACTTGTTTTCGCCAGCAACCAGGGTTTTTTGTCTTCTATGAATTTATTGGCGTTGCCAATAAATTCCCAAATAATCTCAAGCGCCCGGCTAAACTGGAGTTCGTTCATTTCACGGTCTATTTTTTCAAGGATAATTTGCGATACCCTGCTGAGTCCATCATCTGCCTCTGCGCGGGATACTGCAGGAATAATTCCCTGGAAATATTTTTCGATCATGGATAACGTGCGTTGTAAAAGGTTGCCAAGGTCGTTACCAAGGTCAGAGTTTATTCTCTGAATGAGGGCACTATAGGAGAAATTTCCATCTAATCCAAAAGGGACTTCTCTCAGCAAAAAATATCGGTACGCATCGGTGCCATAAGACCGGATAATGCTGTGCGGATCTATTGCATTTCCCAAAGACTTCGATATCTTTTGGCCTTCAATGGTCCACCAGCCATGCGCAAAGATTTTCAACGGCAGATCTATTTTTAACGACATGAGTATTGCCGGCCAGATGACCCCGTGGAACCATACGATTTCTTTTCCAATGATATGGACGCTTGCAGGCCAATATTTTTGAAATGCTGGTAAGTTATCATTATAACCTAACGCCGTGATATAATTGAGAAGTGCATCAATCCAGACGTATATCGTATGCGTTGGGTCAGAAGGAACGGGAATGCCCCATTCTACGGCAGAACGGCTGATGCTGACATCTTCTATCTGAGATTTGATTCTGTGCAGTAATTCGTTCCTTCTCGACTCCGGCTCAATAAAAGAAGGGTGTTTGTCATAATATTCAAGAAGGCGTTTCTGGTATTTTGACAACCGGAAAAAATAGTTTTTTTCTTTTACTCTTTCAACAGATCGGTTGCATTCAGGACATTTTTTTTCTTTCAGCTGTGATTCTATCCAGAAACTCTCACAGGGGATGCAATACCATCCTTCATATTCTCCCAGGTAGATATCGCCGTTCTCCAGGATTTGCTGAAAGATTCTTTTGACGCGATGACAATGCCGTTCCTCAGTAGTCCGTATGAAATCGTCATGTGAGATATTAAGGGCGCTCCACAAGGCCTTGAATTTTTCTACCACATCATCGACAAATTCCTGTGGAGATTTATTGCAGGCTTGTGCTGCTTTTTGGATTTTTTGCCCGTGCTCGTCTGTCCCGGTCAGGAAAAATACGTTGAAGTCACGGGTTCTTTTATACCGGGCAAGTGCGTCAGCGGCAATGGTGGTGTAAGAATGACCGATATGCGGTATGTCATTAACATAATAAATAGGTGTGGTGAGGTAAAAGGTGTGTTTAGTCAAGACCACAATCCTTTTCGCAGGGGTGAGCGCAAGCTGATTCTTTTTGTTGCATGGGTTCTCTTACGGTATCGATAATATCGGCTACAGATGTGTTAATCTTGCTTCCGTTCTCCAGTTCAATAGTAACTTGTTGTTGTAATACACTGTAATTAATAACTTCACCAATCCCTTGTGCAGTTTTAACAATGGAACCTTTTTTTGGCAACGTGTATTTTAGTTCTTCATAGACTTTGTCTTCATAACGCAAACAACACATGAGCCGGCCACATCGGCCTGATATTTTAGAAGGATCTAGCGTTGCCTTCTGGTTTTTTGCCATTTTCATCGTAACAGGTTCGAGGTTTTTGAGGAATGACCTGCAACACAACTCCCGTCCACAGTGCTCGTAATCAGCCAACAGTCTTGCTTCGTCACGGACCCCAATCTGTTTCATTTCGATGCGCGCCTGATATTCTTTTGCCAAATCTTTAACAAGCTCACGGAAATCTACGCGACCGTTAGCAAGGTAATAAAAGATAATCTTTTTTGTCCCAAAGAGGTGTTCCACACTCGCCAATTTCATGAGAAGCTTGTGGTCTTTTATTTTTTTTTGACAAAACTTGAATTCAACAGGAATTAATTCGTCCTGGATTTTTTTCTGTTTTTCCTTATCATCAGGAGTGGCCTTTCGTAAAATTTCTCCAAAATTTTCTGTTGGGACATCGTCCTGAATTTCCTTGACCTTCATGATCACCTCGCCAAACTCTACGCCCCGGTGAGAGCGAATTATAACCGGATCACCTTTTTTGAGGAAATTGAAGGATGCGAAGAAATCAGATGTGTTTTTCAGAACACCGTATCGAATCGTTAGAATATGTCGCATGAAGATGCATAGTTAAAGAGATGTATACCGATGACTCATGATGAAACCATAATAACAACTCTATCACGCCTTGTCAAGATTTACGGTCTTTTAGTGATTCTTTGGAACAGTTTTCATGGATTACACTTGCACTCAATGATGAGAGTATGATAATATCGACCTGAAAAAGAGAATAAGTCACGCCTCGATATTTCATTACAAAAGTTGTTTTGGCAGTCGTGGCAAAAAACCGTGTAAAGCACTTTTTCATGCCTTGATTTTCTGGTTTCCCTTCCGGCGTGTGCTGGCGGGATAACCATAACGCGCTTTAGAATGTAAATATGAAAGAGAAAAAAAGAAGAGTATTCATAGGTGTGGTAACGCTTATAGTTCCTTTTTTCCTGGAAAATACATTAGGCGCGCAAGATGTGGACAATAAGTTGAATATGCTTGAGATCGTTGTTTCAAATCTTGTAACGCGAGTGGAGTCCCTGGAAAAACGGTTGAATGCATTAGAAAAAAATATTTCTCCGGGAATTTCAAAAACGTCAAAGAAGGAGGTTTGGGGCAAAGAGCCTGCAAAACCTGCTCTTAAGGATGGATTTGAAGATATTGGAAAGGGGTTTTTTGCAAGAAACGTGCGTTTTAACCCATTTAGCGACAACGTACTCTTTACCGGTGAGATAGCAAATAGATCTGAAAAAAATTATCGCTTTGCAAAATTTACCCTAGAAATTTACAATGATCAGGATGTCCTCGTGAAAAAAGAGGAATTTACCATACCGGATCTCCCAAAAGAGAGTATAAAAGCCTTTGAATCCATGCTCATAGGAGTTGAAGCGGGTCTTATCGGGAGATATGTAATTCAGCCGGCGAACTAAAGAAGATCGGTTTGGTTGACAGTTGAATTACGGCAGGAGAAATATTTTCATCAACCGGTAAAGTACATAAGAAAAAAAGCTAAATACAAAGAAGAGAAGAATAATTTCCAGAAAGACCACCTTATCCCTCGTCTTCATCTTTTCCTGAAGTTTTTTTATGTCCTGCGGACTAAACCAGATTCCTTCCCATGGATATAATCCTGCCCTCTTCTGCTCTTCAAACTCCCTGGAAAGCGCCTCTCTTGTTTTTTCTTTTACCTCCCTGATCTTCAGGGTAAGGATGTCATCTTTTTTCATGTTGGTTATTGAAAAGGTGGTGCAAAACAATGACAAGGCTTTTTAAAGGTGCAGCAAGAAAACGAAGAGTAAAAAATTAAAGACCAAAATGGAGACTCCCAAAAAAATACCGAGAAGAATACCTCCGGTATACTGTAAAGGGCGGGACATCCTTTTTAAGAAAAGAAAAGGCATTGGTGGAATAAGCCCTTCTCTTGTAGCTTGAGCCTGGATCAGATTCAGAAATCTCTTTTTTTCCATTTTTTTGAGGAGGGTTATAATCTCTTCATCTATCATCCTGTCTCACTCCTGGATTGATTTCATGACCTTCCATAACCGATAAATTCTGCGCTCACGGGTATCTTCCAAATAATTTACAAAGAAGCAATAGAATACTCCACCAGTAAGACCGGCCAAACAAGCGACGAACATATTCAGCCACAAAATGGGAAAGGATGCTTTCTTCGGGGGCGTTGCTTCCTCCACCAGGACGGCCACCTGAGGCGACCTTCTTGCCTGAGCCCTGACCTCTTCCAGATTTATCTTCAGGGTATCAACGAGCCTTTTATATCTCTCCACTTCTGACGAGAGGGTATCGAGATGGCTCATGAGTTTAGGGATTTCTTGCATTCTTTCCTCTATGCCGGAGAGAACCTTTCTGGTACTAGTCATATTTGCTTCTATTCCCTCTTTTTCTATCGCGAGGCTGATAAGCTGTCTTCTCAAATTTTCATAAAAGGTATCGGGGGCCTTTACCTGGCTCTTTACGATCATCTCAATTTCTTTGTCGATATTTTTTTTAATCTCATCGTAATTCCCTTTTAAGGTCTTATACTCAGGGTGTGATTCTTTTATCTCCATCCGGAGGCTTGCCATTTTGGACTCCATATCTACCAGTTGTTCTCTTAACTTTTCTAGCAGCGGACTGGTAATAACCAGTTCAGAAATTTTGAAGGCACGGAACTCGTCTTTCAGCCGCCTTTTTGCGGACAGCATTTTATTCTTATTTTCATGATACTCAATGTAGGCATTCTCCAACTGAGATTCAAAAGTGGTCTTCAGAGAGATAAGTTGTTTGATTTCTTCATCAAGGTTTGCCGTCCGGTTTTTTTGCTGAAAGGCCTTCAGTATCCCCTTTGCCCTTGAAAGGCTCTTTCTATTCTTTTGTATCTCTTCCTCTATTGTCGTCTGCCTTTCTGATTGGGAGGCAAGAGAGTATTCTCCCATAAGTTGCCTGAAATATTTTACGTAGGTGTTGGCAATATCAGCCGCCAGACCCGGGTTGTTATCCCGCGCGTAGACCTCCAGCATAAACTCATCGTTTAAGACAAAATCGATATCCCGTCTCAATAAGTTATTAACCGTTTTGTGAGGGAAGTCTTTCTGGACAAGGCCAGCGATCGTTTTGCTTTTCAGAATACCAATATAAGGTCCATGGGTGTCTTCTTTGGCATCGGGGACAATTGGGGCCCTGGCCATTTCCCCGCCTGGCGGGGCAAAAAAGGTTGTGGTGTCGGGCGCTTTTGGAACGAAAAAGACAGCCTTTGCTTCATAGACAGGGGCAAGGATCTTTGACAGCACCCCTGCGGTTATCATGGAGGAAAGAGTTATAACCAGTACGATCACCTTTTTGTTATATAAGATAAACCAGTACTCTAGTAAGGTCTTTTCTGCCATGAGTTCTTGTTTTATGTGGGTGTGTTAGAGGGTTGTTCTATGAGAAGGTTATTTAAGACCAGATAATCCACCTTTGTTTTCAGGAAACAGGCCACGGCATCCTTTGGGGAACACACGATCGGCTCCTGGACATTAAAGGAGGTATTTAATAATACCGGCACTCCGGTGCGATTTTCAAATTCCTTAATGAGATTCCAGTACAGGGGGTTTGCCTCTTTCTTTACAGTTTGAGGTCTTGCCGTTCCGTCTACATGGGTTACCGCGGGGATGTCCTTTTGTCGGTTTGGATTTACTTTAAAAGCAAAGAGCATGAAGGGCGATGGGATAGGGTTGCCAAAATAATCATAGCTCTTCTCTTCCAAAACAGATGGTGCAAAAGGTCTGAATGGTTCCCGGTGTTTTACCTTGAGGTTGATAATATCCCTCATCTCCGCCCTTCGGGGATCAGCCAGAAGACTCCGGTTTCCTAATGCCCTGGGTCCCCATTCCATACGGCCCTGAAACCAGCACACGAGTTTACCCTCCGATAAGACGGCGGCAATTGTACTGCATAACTCTTCTTTTGTCAATAATTCCCTATACGAAAGACCAAACTCATTGAGGACACCAACACATTCCTGATGAGAATAGGACGGACCCAGATAGGCATCCCTCATTTGATACTTTCTTGGTTCCCGGTTGTACTGATGGTACGCGTAAAGAGCGGCGCCAACCGACGTCCCCGCATCCCCGGCCGCCGGCTGGACAAATATCCGGCGAAAGGGCGTGTTATCATACAGTTTCCCATTTGCCACACAGTTTAATGCAACTCCGCCGGCCAGACAAAGCGTATCAGTACGTGTTTCACGATGCAGATGGTTTACCATGTGGAAGAGCACTTCTTCCAGCACTACCTGAGCACTTTTGGCGATATCCATATGGCTATTTGTGACTTCTTCATCCGGCAAACGGTTCTTTCCTAAAACCTTTATCGTTTCCGGTAAGAATATCCCCTGTCTGGCAAGATGATAATCAAGAAACCGTTTCTTCATCCGGAAAGTTCCGTCTTTGCAAAAGTCGAATATCTCATTTCTAAAAAAATCGGCATACACTGGTTTGCCGTAAGGCGTCATTCCCATGACTTTATATTCATCGGACTGTATCTTAAAGCCGAGAAACCCGGTTATTGCTGCATAGAACTGACCAAGAGAATGGGGAATTTTTATTGCAGCGATTCGTTTGATCTCCGTCCCCTCACAGGTCCAAAAAACGGTGGTATTGTCCTCTCCTGCCCCATCTACCGTTAATGCGGCTGCCTTTTCGAAGGGTGATACATAAAAGGCGCTCACGGCATGACAGAGATGGTGGTCAAGGTAATGAACCTTGCCGGTTAGCGAACCGAAGTGCTGCTTGATAAGCCGTTTCATGACAAAGAGCTCGTACCACTCATTTCCCATCTGTCCCATACCACGACTTGCTTTGGCTTGGAAAGCCTTTCCTGAAAAAGAAACGGATTTTAAGGCATTCATGACCCTCGTTCCCAATACCCAGGGTCTCCATGATAAAGCCACAACGTCCACGTCTTTTATGGATGCGCCTGATTCTTCCAGGCAGTATCTGATAGCGCCGGCTGGGAAACCAACATGGTGTTTGCGCCTGCTGAATCTCTCCTCTTCCGCTGCGGCCACCACCGTACCATCCACAACGATGGCAGCCGAAGCGTCATGCATATTGTTTATTCCGAGAACGATCACCGACCCTTTTTTTCACCTCCGTGTTTTTCTTCCCTTGTGAATCTGTTGTCCTTCCAGCGGCCATCGTTTAGGATGGGCGCTGGGAATCAGGACGTTGCTTTATAAATCTTCTTCTTCCGTGGTTTCCTCCATGCTGTTTGCGGTCTTCTTTTTTATTTCATCTGCGGTGATAGACCCGTCTTTATTAGCGTCAAGCTTGAGAAAGAGTTTCGCAGCCCTTTCATCAGCCTTTTTTTGAACAAAGGCAACGGCTTCATCCTTTGAAAGTTTTCCGTCTTTATCGGCGTCTACATCTTCAAAACGAACCTTTAGCTTGTTTTTCCCTTTCAGCTCTTCCTTTGATAAGCATTTATCCCCATCCGTATCCAATCTCTTGGCTCTTTCGGCGATCTTTTCCTTCGCCCTTTTTGTTATACAAGAAACAAGTTCGTCCCTTGAGATTTTTCCATCCCCGTTTGTATCAAGAGAGGCAAGCTTTGGCGGTAATACCGGGACTCCAGCCTGATGTTGTGCCGGGGCCACGGCTGGTGCAGAAGTTTCCGGTGCGGTTGTGGCTTCTGCCGGTGGTATTGCCGTTTGTTCCTCAGCATAAGATAGGGTTACAAAAAAGGGCAAAAGCAATGTTGCTGTTAATAGTCCTTTTCGTTTCACAAATTTTCTCCTTTTTGCATTCGTGATTTTAAAAGATACGGAAAAAAACAAGACCCACTGCTCAATTTTTTTAATTGAAAATCCCCCCTCCTTTCGCTGGATAGTTACTCATGGGCTGGTGTTTGTGGCAAGGTTATTTCCATCAGGAAAACAGCATAAGGCTGCAAGGTTATGGTTTCCTGGTACGAACCGTCGGTTATATGTATCTGTTTCGTTTGTGTCGAACCCTCCAGGCAGACATTTGGGTCATTGTTTATCTTGTCAATCCACATTGAGACATTAATTGCTTGGCCAGAAAAACTTGTATGATTACCGGAGAAATAAAGATTATCATAGGCATTGTGGTACACTTTATTGCAGGCAATAATATCCAGTTCAAGCACCGCGCAGTCTGTCGGATAAACGCCTAAATCCATAACCTGAGAACAGATTGATTCAAGTGAGGAACTGATACAGTCTTTAAAAATAGATTCTCTGCTTATTTGAAAACAATTTCGGATTTGTTTTGTAATTATTTCTATCTGATTTTCAAGATATCCCTTATTTTTTAAGTATGCAATGGCTTCAAACAATGCTTTTTCTTGAGTTTCGCTTTTTGCCTGCATAACGAACTTATCAATTATTCCATTATTTCCGCAAGGAGTGTCTGTTTGTATCACTTCTGTTTTTTTATTGTATCCGCAAGAATTTGAGTGATCATTATCTATGAGATATGTTGTCATTATTGCCTCTCCTGAGAAAGGAATATTTTTAAGATTCAAGGTCATCTTCCGCGGTTTTCTCGAATATTTTAATGCATACCGATAGGCTTTTAGAGGAAATGCGTTCTTTAGCATGTGTTTGGAAGGAATATAATTAGAGATCAGCATTCTCAACTTAAGGCTATCTTTCGTTTGTGATGCAATAGCTGCAGGAAAGCCATCATTGCACGTAATGTTTGTTTGAAGCCTATTCGTAATTTCGTTTTCTGATTTACCTTGTAGCCTGGAAAGTGCCTTGAATGCATTATAAACTGATTTAATAATGCCATCGTTACTCATAATACCAGAACTGCCAGAAAATACAAGATTGCGGTCAAAATCTACAAAATTAAAGAATGTTTGTTTATCAATACCTGTTTCAAGCATCTGAAAGATGGCAAAAATTGTATATGCACTATTTCGTTCAGTAGCATGATCTTCTAAATTAACAAGATTTGCATCATGGTTCCACTCATCAATAACCAGAGGGATATTTTCATCATACCCATATTGTCTGAGCCATTTCCTGATATTGCCAGCCATTTCCTGGTATTCTGATTTCGTTCCCCAAAAATTATTCCATCCAACGTATGTGTGCCAGGTGATAAAATCGATGGGGAGATTGTTTATCGCAGCGTATTTTATAAACTCCTTGATCACCCCTTTGTCCCAAACCGAAGCTGCCGGCCCTCCTATCTTGACATGAGGGTCTGCCTCACGAGCTCCTTTGACGCCGTATTTGTATAAGGTAAAGTAGTCTTCCTGACTTCCAAGCCAGAAATCCGTATTTGAGTACAGATACCCCTGGTCTGGCTCGTTCCATATTTCATACCACAAATCAAGACCCAATTTGTGTTTATAGTAACTCACAATTCCTTTAACGTGTTCTGCCCAGGCATTATAATCCACTGGCGGTGTTGCTCCCCAATTTGGACCGCATACATATTCCCCGCCTTTATTTTTTATACATCTTTTACTCAGCCATTTTGGCATCCCATAGATGGTAAAGATAAGATTTATGCCGGTTTTCTCATACGGCAATATTATGTTGTCAAGATCGTTGAGATAATCCATATATTCTTTAGAGTCATGCGACAAATCGGAAACATGGTATTTCAGGTTCAATCCTGTTCGATAGATACTCCCGATATTTTTGATTTCATCCGTATATTTCTTTCTGAAATAAAATTTATAAAAATCATTTCCCCATTGAGAAAGCTCCATGCCTGTTGCGGTAATGCTTGGCATGAGACCAAGGTTTTGCGAAACATCCACCGTTATGGTAGTGGTACTTGATGCTTGTACTTTTCCTGGAAGTATAAAGGTTGTTCCCGTCACGAAAACAACCGTGGTTGCATAGAGTAAAAATAATGTTAAGGAGAAGCGTATAAAGGAGGTAGTAAGCATACCGATATTCCAGTATTTACCTTACGATTGTGATTCACAAACAATTCCAGGTCTTTTTTCCTCTTTTTTTGACACTAATGCAATATAGACATTAATAATACCCATATAAAACCAGGTAAATCGTTCATAAAAAAATGGATGAAATTGAATCGTTACCATATATGAAATAAAGCCAGAGAACAATCCTCGGCTAATCCATCGGTCTCTTAGTGATTTAGCCATCAGGCTAGCCTTGATAAGATTGTAGAATGAATATGATAATAATACAATATAAAAAAACAGACCCATGATACCTACGGCATCTGCGGCTTCAATAAAGGCATTGTGAACAGCCCAGTGCAAGTAATGTGATGTATATCTATAGACATCACTCACTCCGACACCAACAAAAGGATGTCTGTGTATAAACCCCTGAATCCCTTCCCTGGCCAACTGTAACCTGATTCTGTATTCTCCCCAATGACAATCTGCTAAGATTGCCCTGAAAATATCATCCAGAAAACCTGTAAGGTAAATGGCAATGCCCGATATCAAAGCACAAAAAAAACCATGGATAATGAATTTTGGCCATCTCGCAGAGAGCGAAAAGATCAATCCGATGAAGAGGGAAAGAAACCCGTCTTTGGAAAATGTCAGCAAGAGTGCGGTTATCATGAGCAAGAAAGAAGAAATAAGCATAAACCTTCTTTTCAATGCGAAAGGCCCGTTATAAATGAAGTAATTAAAGACGATAAGTATTGCAGTAGTAAGAAAAAAGGTAAAGGGCTTGTATGTTCCAAAAAAGGCTGGGATTCTCAGAAAAGGTCCCTGAGAGGTTATTTCAAACATCAGCGAAAGGTTTTTTTTGTCAACAGGGCCGATACACAGCAGTCCCGTTGTTTTAAAGAGCATCTCTTGTCCGATCCCGATGAGGGAAGAAATACAGGTGAGAACTACAATGCCTTTTAAAGCAAAAACAAATAGCTCTCTGCTATGAATGAAGTTCAAGAGCAGGAACAAAATGAGAATGAATTTTATCAACGTAGGGGCATATATGACAAAGGGAACAATTCCGGCATTCATAAATGAAACAAGCGCTGAGGCAACAAAGGCTATGTTGAGGATGTCCAGAAGTGATATACAAAGCCTTTTGTCTTTCACGACAGATTGAGAAAACAGGGTAAATAAAAAGACCATCATTACGAGTTCAGCCAGGTCTATTTTGACAAGGGTAGTCAAACTGGTAATATGCATACCGCCAAAAAAAAGTGTGATAAATACCTTTTCCGAATGACGCTTCGTCAGGAGAATGAACTTGTTTATAAAAGGCAAGAAAAGAAAAAAGAAAAAAAGCAGGGAGGAGACTTCATACGGGTAGAGTTTAAAGATGCTGGTACCCTCTATTGAAATATCAAACATTTTTGCAAGGATATTTGCGAATAAAGGGTCCAACACTAAAAACGCGCCTGCAAATCCCCCACATAATAGTGGGAAAAAGAGGATGCTGCGGGAAATGAGACGTACGGAAACTCTCATTTTCTATTTTTTGCCGAGAATAATCAGACGCACAGAATTGGGTTCCATACTTATGTTTAGCGTCGCCATATCTTTTGTTACACTGACGGCTGTTGTTTCCTTCGAGCCATCAAGAGATATTTCTTTCCATTCGTTGATTTTGTCAATCTGATCCCGGAGGTAATCTTCTCTAATGGTTTTCAATTTTTTCAATCCCTGCATGAGATCATTTTTTTTGAACCCTTTATTGGTTAGCTGATTGAGCACCTGTTTCAAATTCTTTTGTTTTTTCGCGAGACTGATTTTTTCTCTGACAAATGCTAAATCTTTTTCTCCGTATCCTTTCGAACGAAGAAAATCTTCCAATTTTTTTTGGGCATAGGTATTTGCATCGGCATTTGCCTTCCACACCGCTTTGTCGACCTTTCCTTCAATGCCGCACAGCGTATCTGTGGAGGAAGGCTCGGTTTTTTTGTTCAGTTTGCAGGCATTGCTATTATTGCTGTCAATGGTGTATACGGTTGCCTGGGCAGATGGTGAAAATGAAAGATTTTCGAAGGTAATCTTCAGTGATTTATTGGAAGAAGTTCTTTTTAGCATATCCGAAAGTTCCGAAGCAATTTTCTTTGTTTGAGGGTATTTTGCATTTGATGAAATTTCACCAAGATATGCGGAAATCCTCTCCAGGGATGGTTTTTTTTGTAATTGAGAATAGATATTGGCAAGGAATTCAACTACTTCTGTTTTTTGACCATCTTTTACCCGGGCAATAAACTGATCTTTACAGGAAAGCAAGGTATCTTTTTTCTTGCTTTTCTTTCCTTCCTGGATGCATTCCTTCAGCCATTTGATTTCTTCAGGGGAAAACCCTGATTTTTCCAGGAGCAGTTTTGTTACAGGAGCACGCAATCTTGCTTGTTTTGGTACGAAATTGCTCAAGAGCAGATAGATCCCATCGTCTTTCAGGGTCGGTATCGCCACGACGTCATCGGAAGATGATTCTGCCTTCAGTAATTCAGGAGTCATGCCGCCCGATGGTTTTGTGGCCATCGTGAGTGCTTTAAATGAATTGTAGACCGGTTTGATTATTCCATGCTTGGTAAACAGGGGCCAATCACCAATAAATTCAGCATTTCTTCTCTCTTTCCTCCGGCTATCTTCATGGGCGTTAACCTGGATATCAAAGTCGTGTCCATGCCAGTCAGCACCACCCTCCCACATATGGAAAAGCGCAGTTATCGCTTCAGAAGCGGTTTCTTCCGTGTCAAGGTAATCGTCAGGATAAGGCCAGCCAGCCCAATAAGCCCAATCAGAGATGTATATCCTGACATGCCCAAGGTTCTTTTCCTTTAACCACTGAGAAACCATGGCGCAGTCACTGACAAACTGTTTTGAATTGTGGGTAAAAGAATGCCAATTAATAAAATCCAGAGGGACATTGTTTTTAGAAACGTATTCGATGAAACCCTGAAGAAGTGGCGTTCCCTTCGGGTTTTTCCAACCGCCTTCCTTTTTAGCCAACTCACGGATAGCAGGGGTAATACCTTCAAAGTCAGCGCCTTCCTTTTTGGCATTTACACTCCAGGGACCAAGTCCGCCAACCTTAATCTCACTGCTCACGCCTTTTGCGGCCCTTGCAGCTGCTTCATAATATTGAAAGAGGCTCTCCTCAGAGCCCATCCAGAGCCAGTTCGGTTCATGGCCTACATAAAACCCCAATTTTTTAACACCGAGTTCATTTCGTAAAAAACTGAGCGCAAAACCTACCACCTCCCCCCAGCGTTGGTAATCTCGCGGGGGTGATAATTGCTCGATTGTCCACCAGCTTTCATGGGTAAATGCCGGCCTGCTGTCTCCTTGTCGTAAGGAAAGCCATGCAGGTATCGTGAAGGGATCGAAGCCTACGATTAGTTCTGCATCCACCTCTTTTGCCTTTTGGGCGATGAGATAGGGTATGCCTGATGGGTGGAAGAACTCGTTCTTGAATTTGTACTTGTAATCCTCAAGACTCCTGGTCTTCGGGAGGAAGAGGTCGAAGGTAAATTGTATCGCCTTTGGATGGTTGTCTTGAAAAAAACGTTCTATATTATACCGGTTGTTTGCTTTTACGATCCAGATGCTGCTGCTGAAGAGGTCGGGAACCGGGCCTAATCCTTGTTTTGCATCCACTTTCATTTCAATGGTCTCTGGCAGGGTGTACGCCGGCTTCATAAGCAAGACGGCCAGAATGATTAAAAGAGATAAAAGCATCTTCATTGTTTCCTCCTTTTCAAAAGATCGCGGTGTTTTCTGTAAAACTTTGTATACGATTTAAAATGAGAAAAAAGCAATCGCATGCCTATGATACTCAGGAGTTTCTTTCGCGTTATTCCGCTGACATAATGTTTAATAGTATAAGCGGGATAGTAGATCACCCTGTAACCGGCCTTTTTGATCCGCGCACAATAATCAGCATCTTCAAAACCATAGAACATGTTTTCGTCCAGAAGGCCTATCGCAGCAAAGATGTCCCTTCTGATAAGCTGAAAGGCGCCAATCACATAGTCGGCCTCCACCGGCGTATTCTGATCGTGAAGTAATAAATGATGCGCCTTCATGAGCCTGCTGTTTCTTACGAAGCCAAGAAACGCCAGTCTTCTCACCACGATATCCCGGATAAGGGGAAAAGTCCTCGATGCCGGATACGGTTGATTGTCAAATGTTATCTGTTGTACCCCCAGCAAGGCAACATCAGGGGATTTATCCATATATTTTATAACGTCAACAAAGTTTTTTGAAACGAATTCGGTGTCGGCATCGAGAAGGAGCACATAACGTCCTGCAGAACGTTTAATAGACTGGTTCCGTGCAGGTGCTACTCCGGCATTTCTTGTATTTTCTATTAAGCAGACATTCTGAAAATCTTTTTTTATCATATCGGCAGTTCCATCCTGAGATGCATTATCAACAACGATAATCTCGAAAGATACATCCCGTATTTTCTCACAGATTGAAACGAGACAATGCCTGAGGAAGTCTCTGTTATTATAGGTACAGATATTAATTGATAGGTCCATAGTGTATTACAAATAATATTTTGACATCTTTAGCAAAGATCATGACCAAGGTTAACCCTGACAGGATTAACTCGCGAATTTGTGCTATCGATTTTACCTGTTCCTATAAAATTCTCAAGATGTTTTCGTCAGTTACAGAAAATATCTTGTATTCTTCAGATATTTTTGTTCTACTGATGTCAGGATTCTTGCAGCCGCACACATAGGCATCTATCCCAAAATCCCTTGCCCATTGTGAAATTTGTTCGTATGCCTGTTTTCTATACTGTACATCAAGTGCGACCACGCGTGACTTTTCTGCCAGTAAATTCATGGACTTACCGTTTTGGTAATGCATCAGGATCTTTGACAAGAAAGGTGTATTGCCCAATGCCTTACACAGGTTCTTCTTTATCTGTGGCCTCAGGAACAGATAATTCATGCAGGCGGAATGAACACCAAATCCCTGAATCTCCTTGAACAAGGCCGTTAAATTCGATTCTGTATCAGTTATACCAGGGATCAGCGGGTCCAATTTTACCTCCGGCACAATACCGGTTTCACAGAGTCGTTTGATATTGAGCAATCTTTCCTGTGGCGTTGCCGCATACGATTCTATCTTTTTCTGAATATCCCGTTCTAACGTAGTAATGCCAACCTGAACGTGCACCAATTTTTTATATTGACTGAATAACTGGAGAAATTTTGCGGGAATTCGGCCTTTGGTAAGCAGGTTCACACCGACACCGTATTTAAACAACACTTCTATCAACTCATAGGTTACCTTGAGTACTTGTGGAATAGGCTGTATCACATCACAGGTGGTGCTAAAAAATACATAGGCAGGCAATTTGCGGCAGGTAGATAATTCCTTCTTAAGTTTTTCAGGCATGTTTCCATATACAAGCACCGTGCCGTCACCCGGATAGAACGAATAACCCCGCGCATAGCAATAGGCGCACTGATGAACACATCCCAGGGTTGGATTAATCGATGCTACCTGACTGAGGCATTTCAAGGTGGATCGGGTAAGGACTCGGCTTTTACGTTCGATAAAATTGACGTGCATTACATTGATTTTGGATTTTAAATTCGTCTTTTATTGTTTCTGGCAGTTTTAATGGATGAAACGATGATGACTATTATTTTATCATTCTCCTGCATGAAAGAATTAAGTAAGGTATTATCTATAATTTTCATTTCCTTTATTAACTCAAACCAAAACGCCTATTGTCTCACTTATTTAACACCAGCCCTCCATTGGGCCGATAGAGCAACAGATTTTCCGCAATGGTGTCGTGAAAGACATCATGGTCGCCCTGGTTATCAATTAATATTCCAATACCAAGAATATCTTCGGTCTTCGATAGTAATGAAACACCCTGGCTATGATCGTTTGCATCATACAGATCATTTCCAAAAAAATCTGCCAGGACACCGATTCCTTTTTCCAGGCCGACGCCTTGCGAAGTGGTTTTGCTCCGATACGTGTCATTTCCGCAATCATCCACCAGAAACCCAATGCCGGTATCGTGTCCACAACCCTGCGAAACACCAAAGGTGCATTCGTAGGCGTCATCGCCAGACGTATCCTTCAAAAACCCGATAGCCGAATGAATGCCGGCACCCTGGGCGTAGCGACCCGCATAATACCGATCGTTGCCGTTACGGTCATACAATAATCCAAGCGAAAAATAATAGCCACTGCCCTGAGAGAAATAGTCTCCATGATACGTATCTGTCCCTTTTTGATCGACAAGCATGCCAACCCCACCGGATGCCCCAATAATGGTCTCTTCTGGTCTGATCCCCATTCCTATGCCCTGAGACATGGATTGAAAGGATTTCCCGGGGTCCCGAAAATCCGGATATACTCCACCGGCAAAGTAATAATCGTCTCCGTCCGCATCTATCAACGCACCGAATCCCTTTGTGAACCCTACACCCTGGGCAAATTGCCGGCTAAAATAAACATCGTTGCCCTTAGTGTCGCGCAACAGTCCTGCGCCAAAGTAACCCACTCCCTGATTTATAACATGGCCGTTATAATAATCTTTGCCGTCTCTATCCAGTAACAACCCGACTCCAAAGAGACTTGCCCCCTGAGAGAAATCTTTGCTTGAATACTGATCGTTTCCCCGATAATCGATCAGGAATCCAATTCCAAATCTTCCAGCGCCCTGGGTGAATGGGGCATCCGTCTGGTAAGCATCGTCGCCAGAAAAATCGATGCAAAGAGACACGGGAACATCTGTGCTGGAAGCGCCTGCATTATTAAAGTAATAATCGTTCCCTCCAAGGTCGATGATTATTGCTGCATCGGCATAATAACAGGACGTACCTCTACCACCCACAACGATTTTTCCGATACGTGTATCCTGCACAATCAAAATGTCACCGGTAAAATCCTGTAACAGTTCAGTGCCCCATCCTCCTTTTCCCTGCAAACCAGAAGATAAGATTCTCTCTGTTGATACATCCCCTGCTTTCTCTCTCCCTGCCCCTGTCATATTCTCTGCATGGTAATTAGGCATGTACGCTTCATCCGAAATTTCCGGTTGATGTGCATCTTGCAGGGATGCCGGCAGGCAAAATGGCGATAGGTTCGTTTGTGTTGATCCGGGGTATGTCTTCTTCCTCCCGGCTATGTCCTGTTCATCCGTGGCAAGGGAAAGTTTACTCAGCAGCGATGATGTCGCCTTGAACAACTTTGCCAAGTCAACCTTTTGAGAAAGTGCCAGTACCCTGGCGAGATCGTGCGGCTCAATCCTCTCGTTGGGTATCCAAACTTTGTGCATGTTTTGATACAAGAAATCAAATTCTTCCTTTGATAAGTCCCTGAATGCCTCTTTCACCAGTGAAACAACGGAAGGTAAACTATCGATGACCATCTGGAGTTGTTTCTGCAAGGAATCCGTCTTCTCCGTTTCTTTTAATAGCTCAGCATCAGGTGAAACCCCGGAGGCCTTATTGACCACGCCTTTATCTCGTCCATCGCACAGAGGGAATGAAGACGAATCAGAAGAAAAATCCCGCACATTGTCTCCCACAGACATCAGGGATGAAGAGGCCGCCTCATTATCGACGTTGAGCAATTCCAATTTTACATCCAGCAATGCTGCTGCATAGTCAATTTGAGACCGAAGGTCTTTCTTGCAAAACGTATCAATGATACCCTCGCCGATCTTCGGGGTGTCGAAGGGATGCATAAAGAGATAATTCATTAAGGACAAACGAAACGGATTAGTATCTGCATTGGATTGAAACCCTTCCCGTACATAGCTCTCTTCACCAATGCGTTGTACTGTTGCATCAAGCATATTCTTGTATTTTTCGTTTTTGATTGCAAATTTGATAAAACTTGGTCCTGCATTTTCTGGAACAGAATACATTTTCGTTTCTTTCTTCGAAGCCGAATATCCCACCTGCCCCTTCCCCCCTTGTGAAGGGAGGGATAAGGGAAGGGTGTTTTCATCCTTTTTTGTAAGCTTGTTACCTGTCTTTGAAATAGAAGAAGGATCGGGTTCCGTCACATTTTTGAGCAGTTTTCCAAAAAGCCTTGGATGAAATACTGTTTCGGTATTATCACGGGAAACCGTAAGCGCAGGTATACCTCCGTCGCCAATGAACTCTAGGGTCTTCTTGAACTGGATGAGATTGAGGTCGTCCGTGCCAAGAGTAGATTCATCATTAATCTTTGTAATAATGTCTCCTGCCTTTAAACCGGCCTCAGCAGCGGGCGATCCCTGGGTAATCTCTTTTACAAGCACACCTTTCCCTTCTGCATTCTCCATAAAGATACCGAGCCACCCTTTATTGAAATCAACCCTATCTTTCTTAAATCCCACATCTTCAAGATGAAAAAAGTTTTTGGTATCAAAACCCTGTCCTTTGACGGAAACCTGAGTGCCTTCAACTGCCAAAGCAGCTGAATTGACCGTGGTTATTCCGAAAACAGAACAATATAAAAATACAAAATATGAGATATTATTGAGCATAGGTACATTTGTTTTGTCGTAACAATTTAGTTTTTTTTTAAACATTTTGCATGAATGGTATTATTTATTGTAGGGGCAGGTTTGAAACCTGCCCCTACACGGCATGTAAAATGTTGTTATTTTGAAAGTTTTTCAAAAAGCTAAATTGTTACGTTTTATCAAGGTTGTTGCAAATATTTGGCGGATTTCCAAAATAACCATCACCAATATCCATGGTTAAAAACATCTTTGTAACAATTTCATTTTCTCAAAGAAGCATCCGGTCTCCTTCCCACAGCATTTCCCTGGAGGATGAGGATTATTCAGACCATACAGCAATGACAAAGGAGATTCAGGATAATAGAAGATAGTAGCAAAAGCAATGGGAAAATACCGCCTCTGCGAGGCTAATTCCTCGCAGAGAAGTTTATACCTATACGCATGTAATGGAACAATCCATATGCGGAGAAAGATAGCTTATCCACCGTGAGGTAAGGAGCCTGTCCTGAGGGCAGCCGAAGGAGTGGAGTTACGAGATACCAACGACCTTTCGGGATATGTGAGTATGGCGTGTTGTTCATGCCAACCAAAGTGTACTCCATTATCGAGACAATGGGGTACACTTTGGTTAGCCAGGATCCTTTGCAGTCGCCAAGATAAGCAAATGGACAGACTGTGCGCCGGATTGTTTTAATATTTTCGCACACTCCGCTGCAGTTACGCCGGTAGTTAATACATCATCTACCAGTAATATTCTCTTTTTCTGAAAGGATTTAGGATCTTTTACATGAAACGCATCCCTGATGTTTGCTTGTCGTTGCTTTTTTGACAATTGGGTCTGTGATGTCGTATTTTTAATACGGCAGAGATTATTTGTCGATACTGGTTTTGAAAAATTATGTTGCATACTCCATGCCAGAAGTTCCGACTGATTGAAACCCCGGCGCATTTTTTTTATCCAATGCAGCGGTACGGGCACCACGACATCGATGTTTGGAACAATCGCTTGCACCTTGTCCCGTGCCAACAGTATCTCATTCAGCGTATGAAATAAGAATTTTTGTCTCGAATACTTAAACTTATGGATCAAGGTTTTCATGGCGCCTTCATAATAGGTAACGGATGTTGTTGTGGTGAAAGAGAGACGTCTTCCTTTGCATTTTATACACCCTTCGTTCACCGTCGAAATACTGTGAGGCCCCAGAGCAGCGCCGCACCGAATACAGTGGTCACTGCTCACGTAGGAAATTCCTTTTATGCAATCCTCGCAGAGATAGAGTGCGCATGAACTGTTTAAATTACGGTTGCAATGGAGACAAGACCGGGAATAGAAGAGATCTAAAAAGGCGTGAAAGTACCCATGGATAGCCATAGGATAGCCCCCGCAAAATAACGATTCAGGAATGGCAAAATACTGCGTCTCTGTTGTTCATATGCTACATGCTCATCATATCAAAAAATAGCAATCCTACCGATCCGAAGATAACGTGGGGTAACCATGCTGCCAGTATGGGATGAATTGTCCCTAGATTCCCAAGGCTTGCGCATACGAATGATAAGGCATAAAAGATGCCGCAAATGAAAACACACAGCCCCACACGGAGAAATAGATTCCTGCTGAGTCGTTCAAATCCGACAACAAGAGGTATGCCGAGCAAGAGTAACACAAAGTGTGTCAGGGTGTAAGCAATCCTGGAATGGAACAACACACGGTTCCTTGGATTGTTTGAGTCGCTTTTGCACAGTTCCTTCAGTTGTTCAAAACTCAGCAAACTGGGGTCAAGTTTTTTTTCTCCCAGCACAGCCGGTGTTATGGTGGACGTAATCTCCAGACTGTCGATTTGTTCTAAAGGTGCAACCCATTTCCCCTGTTCGTTATAAACGTGCTTTATTACCTTGCTGAGCAACCACGTGTTATTACCTGTCCACCTGCCCTCATCGGCGCTGATGGTAAATTTCTTTCTTTTGTTTTCATATCTTCCGAGAATAAATACCGATTCCATGGTTTGCGTTTTCTTATGGTATCTCCAGATGCGAACGAATGTGCCGTTTTCCTTGTCCTCTATCAGGAGATTCCGGTAAATATTATCCTGAAATGACGTTTCCTGTAAGGTTTCTAACCTTTCCGCAAATCGTGGGATAATCCATTCCTGATCTGCAAATGAGGCAAAGGACATGAAGACCGTAATAATAAAGATCGGGGATAAAATCCGGTATAAGGAGATCCCGGCAACCTGCATGGCCAGGATTTCTCGATTCCTGGATAATCTTACCAGGACAATACCAACGGCAATCAGCGTGATTGCCGGAAAAAACTGGAAGACGATAACAGGGAAAAGGTACAAATAGTAACGCATCCCCGTACCAAAGGCATCACCGCCCATATCCACAAATTCACCCAGTTTTTGAAGGAGGTCGGCAATGATATAAATTCCGGAAATAATCAGAAGGCACATGAAAAACGTTGGAATAAAAGCCTTTATGATATAGTTGTCGAGCCGGGAAAACATATCTTTATGCGGTAACCGATAACGAAGTTTGGAGTTCTTTATATAATTGAAAAATAGTTTTTTGTGATCCAGGATGAACTACATCGGGCGCAATCTCAACCAATGGCTCTAAAACAAATAACCGCGTGTGCATCAGGGGATGCGGTATTGTCAGCCGATCATCATCAACGATTTCATCACCATAGAGCAGAATATCAATATCAATAATCCTGGGTCCCCATTTTACCGTACGGATTCTGCCCATAAGGGTTTCTATATATTGAAATCGTTCAAGCAATTGACGGGGAGATAGGGTGGTTGTTATACCAAAGGCGGCATTTAAAAACACCGGCTGCGGCGGGCCACCTACCGGTGCCGTTTCGTAAAACCGCGAACATCTCAGGGGTTGTATTCCCTGGATAGCAAGAATATGTTCGCACGCAGTCTGCAGGTTCTCATTTCTGTTTCCCATATTTGAACCTAATCCAATGAATACTGGTATCATAGTGATTTTTGTCAGCCTGTCAATTGAAGCAAACTTCCTGATTCTTTCGTAGAGATTTATACCGTACAAAAATTCTGAGAACGTGCACAGCTTCCGCACTCCGGGCATACATCGGTACGGCAATCCGGGGTAACTTCCTCATGGCAAGACCGCTGTCTTTCCTGCACGAGAAATGGCTTAACTACACCACAACTGATATGGTCCCACGGGAAGATCTCATCGTTATCCCTCTGCCGGTGCGCATAAAAAGTCCAGTCAACTCCGGTTTTTTGAAAGGCCTCTTCCCATTTTTGAAAGTGGAAATGTTCTTCCCATGCATCGAATTTGCAGCCATCCTGCCACGCCTGATAGATGACCTTTCCTAACCTTCTGTCTCCCCTTGCGAAGACACCTTCCAGAATACTGCGCTCCGCGTTGTGAAATTTGATGCGAATGCATTTACGCCGGATCCGATCGAACAACCTGTTTCTGATCTCTTTTATCCGTTGAAGGGTAACCATAGGATGCCATTGGAACGGGGTATGCGCCTTTGGTACAAAGGGTGCAATGCTGATGTTGACCTGTCCAAAAGTGCCGCTGATATCCTTTTTCAATTCAGAGACCTTATAGGCAAGCCTTGCAATAGCATCAATATCATCATCTGTCTCGGTGGGGAGTCCAACCATAAAATAGAGCTTTACCAGATTCCACCCCTGTTTAAATGCCTCCCCTACCCCCTTGTACAGGTCTTCATCGGTAATATCTTTATTAATGATCCTCCGCAGGGTCTGAGTTGCTGCCTCTGGTGCAAGGGTGAGTCCGGACTTCCGGACGACGTTCAGCAAGGAAGGCAAAAGAATAAGCTGTTCATTCACGCGCAGGGAGGGGAAGGAAATATTTACCTGCCTTGGGTGAAATGCCCTGTTCATCTGTTCCATTAGGTCTGATAAGGCCGGATAGTCACTAATGGAAAGAGATGCCAGGGAAATCTCATTATGTCCGGTATTTGCATAACAAAGTTCAGCCAGCCTGACAATGTTCTCTACGGTGCGAGGCCGCGTAGGCCGTTTACTCATGCCGGCCTGGCAAAACCGGCACCCCTGGGTACAACCACGCATGACCTCTATCGTGATCCGGTCATGAACCGTTTTTACATAAGGTACAATCGGTTTTGTTGGGAAATAGGTTGTGTTTAAATCCTCTACCGATGCAGACCGGATAAGGGGCGGCAGGTCATCGATCTTTGGCCGTATCTGCTGTATGGTGTTATCCCAGCCGTAGGTAACATCGAACAACGATGGAACATAGGCATTTTTCAGGGTTCGGGCGATAGAAACCATCTTTTCCTTGCGGGAGAGCTTTGTCCGTTTCATGTCCTTCCATAAGGCAATGAACCGTGGCAGACACTCCTCGCCGTCTCCAACAAGAAAGATGTCAATAAAATCCGCCAGTGGCTCAGGAGAAATAGCGGCGGGTCCTCCTGCAATAATAAGGGGGTCTGCTTCGTTTCGCTCAGATGCCCAAACGGAAATTCCCGAGAGGTCCAGCATGTTTAAGATATTCGTATAGGAGAGTTCGTATTGGATCGAAAAACCTATGATGTCGAATTCCCGCAAAGGCGTATAGGTTTCCAGGGAAAAGAGGGGAATCCGGCGCTCCCTCATCAGGGATTCCATATCATCGAGCGGCGCAAAAACCCTTTCGCATACGATATCCTCCCTTTCGTTGAGCAGTCCGTAAAGAATCTGGATACCCAGGTGAGACATGCCGATGCTGTAGGTATCAGGGAACGCCAATGCCACTTTTATCCTGGTATCGGTATGTTCCTTAACAACGGAATTCCATTCCCCGCCAAGGTACTGTCCAGGCATTTC
The DNA here is from genome assembly GCA_021463795.1 of Candidatus Brocadia sp. Taxonomy (GTDB): domain Bacteria; phylum Planctomycetota; class Brocadiia; order Brocadiales; family Brocadiaceae; genus Brocadia. The sequence continues at coordinate 2,242,038 of JAJTXE010000002.1, forward strand.
TACCAATGGCAATAGATTTTCTGTTACAAATGATTTTAAAGCATTCTTCATGGTGATTTATGATAATATGTATCCGGGTATTAAGCAAGTCTTGTTTCGTTTTGAAAGGTATTCGGGGTCTACATGCTGTGGGATACAACTGGTGGCAAGTGCCAAAAAAAGTTTGATCCGGTTTGCTTCAGCATTTGTCCTTCAGGTGAAATGTCCTGCAATGCCTCCATCCGTATTCATGAGTGTATTTTCCGGCTTCCATCCCCGGTCTTTACCGGTGCGACTGACGGTGTGAGGTGATCGGGAGTCTCAATGAACACGTCCATCTGTTGGCCTGGGAAAATCGGCAAATCGCTACCTTCGATACGGTAAAGGACCTGCAGCACGCGTGTGTCAACGCGTTCCGTACTGTCGCCGGTGAGTGATTTTTTGGGAACGACATACGGCTCAAAACGCACAAATTTTAAGGACGTTTTAATCTGACGATTCCCGCGCAGAAAAGCGAAAGCCGGTGCTGTCGGATGTACCCGCCACGCATCGTTTTCGTCCACATCAACCCGGACGTTCAGGGGTTTTGTGTTGCCAAAGAGTATAAGCGGTGTTTGGGTTATACCAGTCGGGGCAAACTCACCCGCATGAATTTTTAACTGCAATACTTTGCCATCGCGAGGTGCCCGAACGATACCCCGGTCAAGATTGATCTCCGTTTCCTTCACCTGTGTCTGAGCAAAAGCAACCTCTGCCCTGGCATACGTCAGTCTAGCCGTTGCAGTCTGCACCGCATAACGATGCCGGTCCAATTCGTCAACACTGATAACCTGTTTGCGTGATAAGACTTCAGCCCTTGCCAATTGATTTTTCAGGTCATCCAATTGTGCCTTTTCTACCTTAACGTTTGCCCTGGCAACTCTCAACGCTGTTTGCCGTATTGCTAATTGTGCCTGCAGGTCGCGGTCGTCGATCTTAAATAACGGATCGCCGGCCCTGACGTCGCTGCCTGCTATAACATACAACTCAGAAACAACTCCGGCGATGAGCGTTCCGATGGCGATGTTTTCTGTGTTTGCCTCTACGATTCCCGCACCGGCTACGGATGTTTGAAAGGGCGGTGTTCCCGGATCCACAACCGGTGATGATGGCGGGATAGACTTGCTTCCGCTCACGACAGTCAATATGGCAAACCCTATTCCTAATACTGATAAAACAGGAAGCAGATACTTTCTGATAATGTTTCCTCCTAACATTTGGTATTGCTTGAGAGATCGGTGCGCATGTTCTCTATACTAATAATATGCCCATCATCCATTTTGGCAATGCGATCAGCAAATTTGAAAATGCGGGCATCGTGGGTAACGACAATAAATGCACGGCCGATACCAACGGCCACCTCGCGCAACAGTTCCATAACCTTGTGACCGGTCTCATGATCGAGTGCGCTCGTCGGTTCGTCGCACACAATGAGTTTTGGGTCATGCAGCATTGCCCGTGCAATGGCAACGCGCTGCTGCTGGCCGCCAGAAAGCTCTGCGGGAACTGCATGCGTACGGTCGCTCAGTCCCACACGGCAAAGGATTTCCCGCGCCTTGTCCAGCGCCTCGCGCCGCTTGACGCCGTTAATGATCAGGGGAACCGCAACATTTTCAGTTGCCGTCAGGGCCGGTATCAAGTTGAACATCTGGAAAACGAATCCAATATTCTTTCCACGGTATCGCGTTTTTTCCTGCGGGTTCATTTGTTTGAAATCATAACCAAATACCAGACATTCGCCTCCGTCGCGTTCTAAGACGCCGGCAATAACAGAAATTAATGTGGTCTTACCGCAGCCCGAAGGGCCAACTAACATCATCAATTCCCCCGTCCGGACTTCTAAATCTACGCCGCAGAGGGCATGCACCTGGTTGTTGCCGCTGCCATAGCTTTTCGTCAGACCTTTACAGAGTACTGCAATACTATTAACGCTGTCCATAGAGATTGATCTCTTAAAAAGCTCTTTTCATAATCTTAATTCTTAAAGACAATTGCCGGCTCCAGTCTCATCACTTTCCACATACTCAGCACTGCAGAACCAGCGCAGATCAGCATGACAGCAACTGCACTGAAAAGCAGAAGTTGCCACGGCAACCGGAATGAGAGTTCCGTACTGCCCGTTAAGAGACCTAAAGCAGAAGCTATCCCCACGCCAAGTCCATATCCGATAGCCCCGACCGTTGCTGCCTGAAGTAAGATCATTCGTAATAACATAAAATCAGATGCACCCATTGCCTTGAGTGTTCCAAAATAACGGATATTGTCCAGGGTGAAATTATAAAAAGTCTGTCCCGCGATGGCTACTCCCACAATAAAACCAAGGATGACCGTGGTCCCAAAATTAATGGGTATGCCGGTGTATTTCATGTAGTAGCGAATCGTGAGCGCTTTAAATTCATCTCTGGTATAGGCAGCCAGACCGGTTGTCCTGCGAATACGCTGGCACAACGCATGGATATCCTGGCCAGGTTTTGCCTTCACCAGCACAAATGACATGAGTTTGCGTTCGCGCGGCGCAAAGACCGTTGCCCGTGAGAAGGTGGTATAAATGACCGGTTGTGATTGAAACGTCCGCTGTACCTGACAGATCCCAACCACAACAGCTCGATGATCGTTCAACTCCATGGTGTCGCCGATTCTCATGGGTATGCGGCGTCCATCGGGAAGCGTTCGCGCAAGCTTGCTGTTAGCGCCAACGACATCGACAATAACGGCGTCACTGCTGCGGAGGTTGGCCAGTCGCCCCTCCAGCATTTTCGGCGGGCCTCCAATCAACGTTTCGTCATCAAGCCCGACTACGTTACACGCCTGGAAGGTGCCATTGGGAAGCCGCGCCTTCAGCAGACCTTTGTACAACGGGACAGCCCATTCCACACCCTCCACGCTCCGGACGCGAAGCGATTCCGTCTCTTTCAGCGGTTTGAGGTCATCAATATACTGTACCTTTGGATCCATTACCCAGATATCGGGAAGCCCTGTGTCTGTCAGGAAACCAAAGGTTCTTGTCATAAGGCCCAGAAAGATGGCCGCCTGTTGGGTGATGAGCAACGAGGCAAACGTCAACCCAACAATAATTCCCAGGTACTTGGCCCGGTTTCCCATGAGCATTTTTATAGCGATAAAATTCATTGCCGGACAACGCTCCTTAAATCCGGCAGCGCAGTCTTTTCAGCGTATTTCATGAAAGTGTCTGGAGGCAAGGTCTATCTTCGAACGCATCTTAACGTTAAAGATAAGAGAAAGGGCAATGAATGAAGTAATCATGGAAGAACCGCCATAACTCATAAACGGGAGTGTGATTCCAACAATGGGAGCAATTCCCAGCGTCATGCAAATATTTACCACAATTTGAGTCGCAAACATCGTAACCAGTCCCACAACGATAAGACGGCCGCACGGTTCCCGCGTATTCCTGGCAATACCAATACCGCAGGTAAGAAAAAAGATATAAAGGAGCAAAACAAAACAAGCACGCAAAAACCCCCACTCCTCCGCAATAACAGCGAAGATAAAATCGGTATGACGTTCCGGCAGAAACCGCATCTGGTTCTGTGTGCCATTCCCCCATCCGGCTCCCCATAAACCACCAGAACCAATAGCGATAAGAGACTGAAGCCGGTGATACCCTGCTCCCCAGTCAGCAGTTTTATCAGGCCAAAGAAATCCAATAATCCTTAATTTCTGATAGGGTTTTAACAAAAACAACCAGAGTACCGGCGATATAGCTATCCCGGCTCCTATGAAAAGCGCAAGTTGATAGAGCCGGATACCCGCTGTATATAGGATGGAGAGTAAGATCGGTACCATAACGAGTGCCGTACCAAGGTCCGGCTGCGTCACAATGAGCGCCATGGGTATTCCTGTCAGAAGCAGGGAAATCCCGATATTAAGGAATCCAAGGTCGTACTTTGCGTACCGAAAGAATTGTGCGAGGATAAGCACGAGGGTGATTTTCATAAATTCCGATGGTTGAATCGAAAAAGAACTGATGGAAAACCATCTCCTGGAGCCTTTCACAGAACCTCCGAATGCCAGCAGAAGGAGTAACAGAAAGAGGACGCCTGCATAGATGATATAAGCATAGTTGGCAAACGAGAGATAGTCAAAGTAGAGAAGGGTAAAAAAAAGCGTAAATCCCATCAAAACCCAGACAAGCTGCTTAAACAGAAATTTCTCAGACGATGCACTCCAGACGAAGAAGATTCCCACGGTAAGAATTATGCATAGTAAGGGGAACAACAACCAATCAAAATTTTTTGGATTGACCGTATTTTGCATGTCCGTATTTTTACACAATCCGGCGGTAAAAGCAATACCATAAAAGCTAGTCTTGTCTTTTGTTTTTACAGAAGTCTTTTCTGGGTTGCAAAAGGTTGTTGCCTATTTTTTTGTAGATTGCCAGGGTTTTCCTGGCGGTATTCTCCCACGAAAAATCCTTAATCCGTTCCGAACATTTCACGATCAAGGCTTTTCTCATCTCCCCATCCTGCAGCACCTTGCTCATGGCGTCACTGAGTGCGGTAATATCATGTGGGTCGACAAGTACGGCCGCGTCTCCTGCAACCTCTGCTATGACAGGAATATCAGAGGCAATGACGGGGATTCTATGCCCCATTGCCTCCAAAACAGGCAAGCCAAATCCTTCGATAAGAGATGGAAAAACAAACACCTTTGCCTTTTGGTAAAGATATTTCAAGTCATTGTCCTGGACGTATCCCAGGAAAAACACCTTTTTTTCTAATTTACTATCACGTACAGCGTCCCTGACATCTTTATATGCATTTCCCCTGTTGCCGGCAATCACAATGGCATAATCCTTTTGCAGGGAATCGTCCAGGAGGGAAAACGCCTTTACTATCGATTCAACCTGTTTGGTTTTTTCAATAACACCGACAGAGAGGAGATAATTCCTGGGAATATGATATTTTTCGAAAATGTGTTCACCATCGTTGGTATCAACGGATAAATTCAGGGCAATCCCTTCCGGTGTTACGTCTATGAATTCCGGGGGACAATCAAGCAGACCGAGAATTGTCCTTCTCGTAGCATCTGATACGGTTATGATAAAATGAGCTTTCTTTACACAAAGGAGTACGAAGAGGCGTTTCGCATAACTTTTGAGCGCCCCATATTTTTCCGGTTGAACAAATTCTGCAAGGTCATGGATCGTTACTACCAGGGGACAGTACCGCTTCAGAATTGGTATGGGGTTGGTATAATGAAGCACATCGAGTTGATACTTTTTTACCACTTTGGGGAATATCAACGCCTGCCAGAATGCCCTTAATAAGGTACCTTTTGGCGGAACCATTTGGATAAACCGGAAGTTAGATGCTGTGAGTGGTTTCACGAATTTTTGCCAGTGTGCATAGAAGATAAAGTACTGATTTGTAGAATCCATAATGGTGAGCTGATGGAGTATTTCCGTGATATATCTGTCCGTACCCCGTAAGGTTTCGTTCGAGGTTATCATATTGATACCGATGTGCAGTCTATTCTTCAATGTTGATCCTGTTCATCGTCATAAGAAAGGTGTTGGCAATTCTGTGGTTCAAAACCTATGGAATGCGGGCAAAGATCGCGGCGGCAATGAGCAA
>JAJTXE010000002.1:2247673-2260052 GCA_021463795.1 Candidatus Brocadia sp.
CAGACATATGGCAAGGCTGATACCCTCGAATCGCCTGCTTTGAAAGGCTTAAAAATAGTTTTACAGGAAATATTTTCAGAATAGGAGTTATTTATGCAATACAGCGCTAAAGTTATGGATCATTTTGCCAATCCCAGGAATGTGGGGGAATTCAATGATGCCGATGGTGTGGGGGAGGTAGGAAACCCGGCATGCGGCGATATTATGAGGATGTCTATCAAGGTGAAGGATAACGTTATCGTTGATGTAAAATTCAAGACCTTCGGATGTGGCGCTGCTATTGCCACCAGTAGTATTTCAACGGAAATGATTAAGGGTAAGACCCTGGACGAGGCATTACAACTTACTAACAAGGCAGTGGCAGAGGCATTGGATGGGTTGCCGCCAGCCAAGATGCACTGTTCCGTGCTTGCCGAGGAGGCCATCGAGGCAGCCATTGATGACTATCTCAGGAAAACAACGGGGAAAGGCCTTGAAAACAAAAAGCAGCACGCACACGATGAACATCATGAGCATTAAATTTAAAGCGAAGTAAAACGTAGGAGTTTTTATGAAGGCGGATGAAACATTGGATTGTTATGGCCTCATGTGCCCCATGCCCATCTTTAAAACGTCGGTCAAGATGAATGATGTAGCAATAGGCAAGGTGCTGGAAGTCATTGCTACGGATGAGGGGATCAAGAAGGATATTGCCTCCTGGTGTAATACTACAGGAAATGAACTCCTGGAAATTTGTGAAGAGGACGGAGAAATACGCGTCTTTATCAGAAGGTTGAAGTAAGAACCGCCAAACTAAACCAGATGCAGGATAATCGTTTACGGAGAAACGAATCAGCAAAAACCGGCGCCCCCCTCTGCAGCCTTACTGTTGGACAAAAATTGGCGGGAAAAAAACAACTTTAAACTGATTCAGCAATAGTTTACCGGATAGGTAACGATTGATAACAGCCCCATGATTTCCCTTTACTAAGAGAAACTTGAGGATGTGTTCAATGAATATACACCCCCGCCCCACCCGCCAGCGGGGGGACATAATGAAATTCACCTTAGGAGAGGGGATCGTTTTTTACGCCCATTTCAAAGATAAGCAGAACGCTCTGTTTTGATAAGGCGTATTTTGTGAAATATCCATTGCTTGTTCTGCAAAATAATTGTCCAGCGGTAAGCCCTGAACCAAGGGGGTTGTTTCAGCTATTTTTCTTCTTTCCCCTTTTCAATGCTTTTGCGGATCAAAGTACGCAGCACAAAACTGCGCTCTGCGCCACCCAGGAGTCGCTTGAGATTGTCGTACAGAGTTGGGTCTGAGATCAGGGCACCAAGGGTGCCTTCTCCCTGGGCAATTTTTCCCGTAATCTCATTCAGAGTCTCCATTGTCGTAATCGAATTTTCCAGAAGCTGTTTTCCTTTGGGGTCGTGCAAAAGGGCGGGCAATAATCCGTCCCCTTTGCGAAATGCCTTAACACTTTCATCCAGTGATATTGAGACGTTATTTAATGATTCTGCAAAATGGCCTTCCTCCAGTTTTTTCACGATCTTTGAAAAAGATTCGATGATGCTGATACCACCCTCAATGGCAGTTGTATAGCTGATGGGCTCCGCACTTTTAATTGAGTCCCCATCCTCCACGGCATATTCACGCCATTCATTGGAGGTAATCTCCACATAGGAATCTCCGGTTACGTAGCTCAGCCACTTGATCGTGGCAACAGAATCGTGGTTGATATTTTTTCGAGCAGATTTGTCTATCTTCAGTATCACCTCGATCCCTGCACCAGGCAATTCTTTGGGTAACAGGACGTCCTTCACCTGTCCTATTGCCACCCCCATAAACCGGACCGGAGCCCCTGCCTTTAGCCCATATACATTCACAAACCTTGTTTTAAGGATGATCTGAGGCTCAAAATATCCCTTCTGCGCACCAAGAATAAAGACCATGACGCCGAACCCTGCCAACGTTACCAGCGTAAAGAGCCCTGCCCGTAATTCAGCAAATTGATCTTTTGTCATAAAACCCTCCCTTAATCACAGATCGTGCCACTGATAAAATCTTTCACCGCTGGTATGCCCGAAGCTGTCAGCTCTTCCCACGTACCAACCGTAACAATCTTTCCTTCGTGAATCATGGCAATCCTGTCGGAGACCATTCTCACGCAATGCAGGTCATGAGTCACAACAATGGTGGTAACACCCAACTTCCTTTGTAATTCAAGAATCAACTCGTTAATCCGCTGGGCAGTCATAGGGTCCAAACCGGTTGTAGGTTCGTCATATAAGATAATATCGGGTTCTGTAGCAATAGCCCTTGCCAGTCCGACCCGCTTCTTCATTCCGCCGCTCAATTCTGACGGCATCTTGGCTTCGATGCCACGGAGTCCCACGAGTTCGAGTTTCTCTTCCACCCGTTTCTGAATTTCCTGCTCGGTAAGCCGAAGATGTTCCCGGAGCGGATAGGCAATATTTTCCGCTACCGTAAGCGAGTCAAACAGGGCTGCCCCCTGAAACAGCAATCCCACATGTTCGCGGAGTTGAATCAGTTTGTCTTCCCTCATTTGTGTCACATTTTTCCCAAAGACCATGATGTCGCCCTTGTCAGGACGCACGAGCCCGATTACTTCCTTGAGAAGGACACTTTTTCCGGAACCGCTACCGCCAAGAAGGGACATGATTTCACCTTCCCGTATGGACAAGTTAATCCCCTTATGGACCGGCAGACCATTAAAGGATTTATAGACATCCTTAAATTCAATAATTATGTTGGACATTCCACGGAACCACAGATTTCACTGATTACATAGATTTTCACAAGAGTTTTGTTTTTTGAAGATTTTTATACTAGCGATGTTTGCCGGGTAGCGTAGGGGCGAAGCATTTGTTATCATAGTCCTGGATACGCTCATAACAAAACGGGCAAATGCTTCGCCCCTACTCTTGCTTTTTGTCATTCTGAGCACATCACTTCGTTCAGTGTAAACTCCGCGAAGAATCTTTTTTATCGCCCAGAGTGGCATTTATTGCCTCTTATGAGTCAGAAGATCATTGGTGTTTCATTGGTTTTTTGATAACATTGCTAGAACATAATTAAAAACAATTTTGTCAGGAAAAAATCTGAGATCAAAATCAGGATCGATACCGTTACAACGGTGTTGGTCGTAGAACGTCCCACACCCGTTGTACCACCCATGGTTCGCAACCCGAAGTAACAGCCAATCACCGCAACCAGCACCCCAAAAATTACCGTCTTCCCAATGCCACTCACTAAATCCGAAATGGTAATCGTCGTGAGAACGGAATCGATATAAAATGTGCGGTCTATCTCAAGTTCAAAGAGAGCAATAACCATACCTCCAAAGATTCCGACGATATCTGCCGTAACGGTGAGCAGGGGAAGCGTAATCATTCCTGCAAGGATCTTTGGACTCACCAGTTTTTTAATGGGACTCGCCCCCAGGGCACGCATGGCGTCAATCTGTTCCGTTACCTGCATGGCGCCAATCTCTGCAGCAATACCTGATCCCACCCGTGCGCCTACCATAATGGAAGCCATGGCCGGGCCCAATTCCCTGACAAGGGTTAAGGAAACGACACTGCCTACATATATCTCTGCACCATACATCCGGAGCCCATAAATCGTCTGAAGGGCCATCACCATCCCAGTAAACAGCGCAATGAGATCGACCAGAAAAAGTGATCCTGCCCCAAAATTGTCGATTTCCCGGAGTACAAGTTTCAAGTTGAACGGCGGTATAAAAATCCCTATAAATCCCTTGATCGCCAACAGAGACACCTGGCCTACCAAAAGGATACCTTTTTTCGCAACAACGTCAATGGATAGTAAAAGATTCATAAAGGTAGATTATCTTAAAACACCATTATGATTTCAAGGGTTTTATGCGCAACTTCGGCAGGGGAAGAGCGAAGGGGTCGCGAAGGGGTCATCGCGAAGGGGTCAAATCTTTACTATTGACAATTTTGCCTCAACTCTTTTGATAAGCCGAGAAAGATGCTTGTCGCTTTTCAGTTTTTCCCGTAATCGTTTTCTCCCTACGCTCACCGTACTATAATCAACCCCCAACATTTCTCCTATCTCGCCGGAAGAATATGATGTCATTGCTACGCCGAATCTCAATGGCGATTATATCTCTGACGCTTGCGCCGCCCAGGTAGGTGGCTTAGGCATGGCCCCGGGAGCGAATATCGGAGATAAGGCCGCTGTTTTTGAGGCCACACATGGCACCGCCCCGAAGTATGCAGGACAGGACAAGGTTAATCCTGGTTCTGTGATTTTGTCCGGGGTTATGATGTTAGAGCATCTTGGATGGAACGATGCTGCAACAATGATTGTGCGGGCACTGGAAAAAACCATCCGTCATAAAACGGTGACCTACGATCTCGAACGTCAGATGATAGGCGCCAGGCTGGTCAAATGCTCCGAGTTCGCTGATGAGATAATCAGAAATCTGGACGGATAGTAATTTTCACTGCAAAGGGCTGGGCATTGCCCATAAAACATCATTCAGTCGTTCACCGGTATGTTTTTTGGACAATGTCCACCCGATCACGGGCAAGACACCGCTTGCCTCTGCAGGTTTATAAGCTGTATTATAGTAATCGCATAAAAAAAGTTGTCATTACAGAGGGAACTAACCCGATTTTTCTACGTGTCCACCAAAACCGAGGCGCATGGCAGAGAGTACTTTTCGTGCAAAATCATCCTCACCACGGGAGCTGAACCTCTGGTAGAGCGCAGCACTCAATACCGGGGCTGGTGTCCCTTCTTCAATGGCGGCGGCGATCGTCCAGCGTCCCTCTCCTGAATCAGCTACACTGCCGGCAAATTTGGATAAATCGGGGTCTCCGGCAAACTCCGAAGCACAGAGATCGAGCAACCATGAGGCAATAACGCTTCCCCGTCGCCACAGTTCCGTGATATTGGCCAGGTCAAAGTCGTATTGATAATGCTCAGGGTGGCGCAAAGGGGTTGTTTCAGCGTCAATGGCATGATCCTTCTTTCCGACATTAGCATGCCGCAGGATATTCAGCCCTTCAGCATAGGCGGCCATGAGGCCATATTCAATTCCATTGTGAACCATTTTAACGAAATGACCTCCGCCGGCCGGTCCGCAGTGGAGATATCCCTCTTCAGCTGTTCCGCCGGATTTTTCCCGTCCCGGCGTTTCTGAGGCCGCTCTCTTTCCCGGGGCAAGGGACTTGAAAACAGGATCCAGATACCGGACGGCTTCTTTTGGACCGCCAATCATGAGACAATATCCGCGTTCCAATCCCCAGATGCCACCGCTTGTTCCACAATCCACATAATGAATTCCCTGCGGCGCAAGTTCTTTGGCATGGCGAATATCGTCAATATAGTGGGAATTTCCGCCATCGATAATAATGTCTCCTTTTTGCACCAGACTCGCAACCTCCTTCAGTGTCGCATCAACTGCGGCTGCTGGCACCATCAGCCAAACCACCCGGGGTGGTTTGAGGCTGGCCACAAGCTCTTTAATCGACTCGGCTGCGAAAGCCCCGGTTTCCTTCGCAAAGGCCTCTCTCGTCTTTGCCGTAGCAGAATAAACAACCACCTCATGACCGGTGCGCATCAACCGCCTCACCATGTTTCCACCCATCCTTCCAAGACCAATCATTCCAAGTTGCATAGTAATTCTCCTTTCCAAATCATACTTGTGTTAAAAGTGTCTCAATACCATCTATCAGTGTGTTAAATGATCGTAGAGATCCGCTGGATTAGCTCCAACAACATATACATTGTCCCTGCTGGTCCCCCATATGCCAGAAAAAGAGTAATTCGTGCCACTTTTATGTGTCTTCCAGTTTTTTCCATCGTAGTAAAGAATCGTTGCATGATCCCCCACGACAAAGATATTTTGGACATCGATACCCCAAATTTTTCTCAGCCAGTAGGATGTTCCGCTCATCTGTCGCATCCATTTTGAACCATCATAATGGGAAATAAAGCCATCCGCACCGGCAACGTATACATTTTTCTGGTCTAACGTCCATACACTGGTGAGTGTTTTATTGGTAAACGGTTTAAGCTTTTTCAGATTCTTACCATCATAGTAAACAACGGTACCATACCCACCCACTGCATATACATTTTTCAAACTGCTACCGCTGATATCATACAGAGAATCCATGGTATCAATCGTGCGCTCCAGCCATGTTTCCCCATTGTACCGGAATATCTTGCCCAAATTACCGGTAACAAAGATATGTTTTTCGTCGAAACCCCAGATACCCCTGCACCAATCAACTACGCCAGTATCATATTTTTTCCATTCCATACCGTTGAAATGAAGCATGGTTCCAAAGTCACCACAAACATAAATATCTTTGCGGCTGCTACCCCAAATCCTGTTTAATCTATGCGTGGTTGGACTTTTTTGTTTTGTCCACGACTTACCGTCGTAATGGAGAATAACCCCCTGTTCACCCACCGCAAAGATATCATGGGAATCAAAACCATAGATGTCATTGAGCCACATCCCGAACCCGTGATACATATGATTCCACGTCTTCCCGTCAAAATGAAGGATTACACTATCACACGCATCAAACTCCTCTGCCTGTTCTCCGAGACCCCACTCTTCTGCAAGGGTATAATGAACAGAAAATAACAGATATACGGCTAGCAAGAATCCGCTAGAAAAAGACAGCAATGCTTTCATATTGTTTTCCTTTCACTAGTTTAGTAGAGCATCTCATTAAAGTACCTACATACATTATCATCATTGCGAGCGATAGTGAAGCAATCTTAATTCTTTCAGGATAAGAGGTTGCATGTCCTATCCTGAGCGTATTATCGAGGAATCCTTATGTTTGCTTCAGGTGCTGTCTCGCAACCGCTCAACTCTTCGCAACAACAATTTTTTGCGTATCCATTTTAATGAAACACTGTATTAACATCTATCCCCTCAGGCCTTTTTCCATTTTTCAACCCTCGCGCCGCTAAAATTTAAGATTCCTGAAAGAGGTTTATCTTCATACAAGGCTCATTCCAGCTTTGCAATTTCCACCGTCACGTTTGCCTGGGAGAGTATCTCCTTCGCAAGGGGGTCGGGGTAATCGGTAAGGGTAACGATCCGTTTGATCCCGGCATTCACCAGCATTTTAGCACAGAGAGAGCAAGGATACGTGGTGCTGTACAAGGTCGCTCCGGAAATCTTTATGCCATAATGCGCTGCCTGAATGAGGGCATTCATTTCGGCATGGAGTCCGCGGCAAAGTTCGTGCCGTTCTCCGGGCGGGATCTTGAGCTGCTCCCGTAAACAGCCGATCTCCAGACAGTGCTGAAGCCCGCTGGGCGCCCCGTTATAGCCCGTCGTCAGAATATGTTTGTCCATCACCAGAAGCGCACCTACCTGTCTCCGTAAACAGGTGGCGCGTTGGGCAACCTCCCGCGTAATTCGTAAAAAATACTCATCCCACGACGGTCTTTTGGACATCTTAATTTCCAATACAAAATTCAGAGATTATGTTCATGCCTTTTTTCCGGGTGTTCCTCTGTTTTTCATGATGGTGCGATTTTACTTGATTTTACATGGCTTTCAAGGAAATTCATCCCTTGTGTGTTCCGATGTCCTTAGCGGAGACACAGATTTTCGAAGACTTACCCGGATAAATGATATAAAATAGGTAAAAAGGTTCTTGTCTATCCGGAATAAAAAAAAGCAGGACATTTTTCAGAAAAGTACGAAGCAAAGGGAAATAATCCGTCATGCCCAGGATCCTGGTAAAAAATTTCAACCTCGAATCCACCCTCCTGTGCGGTCAATTGTTCCGCATATCTACAAGGGACGGCTGGTATATTATTGCCGTACGGGACCGCATCTTTCATGTCAGGCAGTCGGCAAATCAATTAGATTTCGACGGTATTGACCGTGAATCCCTGGTGCATTATTTTGCCCTTGATGAGCCATACTCCACGATTTTAAAAGAAATAAACAAAGACAGGCACATTGGCAAGGCAATCAGGAGATACCATGGCTTGCGCATCGTCCGGCAGGACCCATGGGAATGTCTCATATCATTCCTCTGTTCTTCCGCCGCTAATATCCCAAAAATAAAACTCAATCTTGAAATTTTGTCACAATCCTTTGGGAAAAAGATGGATGTACTAGGAGTAGAGATGCATGCGTTTCCTAATCCTGGTGATTTAAATGACTATGAACAGATTGTACGGGCAAAGACTGGCTTTCGGGCAAAGTATCTTAAAACGGCCAACGACCTCGTGAGTGAGTCCTTTTTGCTCTCGCTCAAAAAACTTCCTTATGGAGAAGCAAAGAAAGCGCTCAAGGGGATTCCTGGCATCGGGGATAAGATTGCAGATTGCATCCTCTTGTTTTCTTTAGGCTTTACCGAGGCATTTCCTGTCGATACCTGGATGAAAAAGATACTTCAGAAACTCTATTTCAAAAATCAGGAGGTATCTAATCAAAAACTTCAGGACTTCGGAACGGACTATTTTGGCAGATATGCGGGGTATGCCCAGCAATTTCTTTATATGATGGCACGAGAGTCCGCACCGTAAAGTTAACATCTGTAGTCAATGATCTGATTTCCGGTAAAAAGAGGGGAGTAAGGGGCGTGCGATCTCCCTTACACACCCCTTTCCCCTCCCGGGTAGGGAATAAAAGAAACCCTCTCTTGGACAGGGATTCAGGGATGGGTATTATAAAGCAGCACAAAAATAATGAAACACAAAGCGCCGCTGGTTGAAATAAAAAATCTGAACAAATCCTACCGCAGGGGAAATCAAATTATTCCTGTATTGGAAAATATTACCTTTGCTATTGAGGAAGGTGAATTTTTGGCGTTGATGGGTCCCTCTGGTTCGGGAAAGAGTACTTTGTTAAACCTGATCGCCGGCATTGATAAATCGGACAGCGGTACGATTACCGTGGGAGATATTGACATTACCGTGTTGTCTGAGGCGGAACTTGCTCAATGGCGTGCTGCTAACATTGGTTTTATCTTTCAGTTTTATAATCTGATTCCGGTGCTCACCGCCCTTGGGAATGTTGAGTTACCCCTCCTGCTGACTCACCTTTCCAGGAAAGAACGGAAAGAACATGCGGAGGCAGCGCTCCGGATCGTGAATCTTTCCGACCGTATGAGCCATTATCCCAGCCAGCTTTCCGGTGGACAGCAGCAACGCGTGGCCATAGCCAGGGCTATAGTAACCGATCCTGCAATTCTTGTAGCTGACGAACCGACCGGCGATCTGGACCGGGTTTCGGCAAAAGAGATACTGGAATTAATGGGACGCCTCAATGCCGAGCTCGGCAAGACCATTATCATGGTCACCCATGACCCCCATGCGGCAGAAAAGGCGCATATCATAAGGCACCTGGAAAAAGGTATCCTCAATGCATCTCCTCACGCTCATCTTTAAAAACACCTTCCGCCATACCCTCCGGACATCATTGACCATCCTTGGCATTGCCATTGTAATTCTTGCCTTTGGACTTTTGAGAACCGTAGTCAGCGCTTGGTATGCGGGAGTAGAGGCGTCTTCGGCGAACCGCCTTGTGACCAGAAATTCTATATCACTGGTCTTTTCGCTTCCGATTTCGTATAAGGAAAAGATCCGGCAAATACCCGGGGTAAAGATCGTATCGTACGGAAACTGGTTTGGCGGCATCTATATCGATGAAAAAAACTTTTTTGCCAACTTCGCAGTGGAACCAAAAAGCTACCTGGAATTGTATTCCGAATATGTGCTTTTCCCTGATCAGAGGGCAGTTTTTCTGCGAGACCGGAAGGCCGCAATTGCCGGAGAGAAACTGGCAATGAAATACGGATGGGAGTTGGGTGATACCATAACCCTGAAAGGCACGATTTTCCCGGGTAACTGGGAGTTTGTCCTGCGCGGGATCTATCGGGGCAGGGACAAAAGCACTGATGAAACTCAGTTTTTTTTCCACTGGGACTATCTTAACGAGGCCATAAAAAAGACGATGCCGCTGCGGGCAGACCAAACAGGTTTTTATCTGGTTGGAATCACCAGCCCTGATCTGGCTGAGGAGGTGGCAATAGCCCTCGATGCCACCTTTAAAAATTCACTTGCAGAAACTTTGACCGAGACCGAGAAGGCATTCCAGATGAGTTTTGTTTCCATGAGTGAAGCGATTGTTGTCGCTATACAGCTGGTTTCTTTTGTGGTCATTGTTATTATAATGGCAGTGCTGGCCAATACCATGGCGATGACTGCCCGCGAACGAATCGGGGAATATGCTGTGTTTAAAACATTGGGATTTGGAGGGAGGCATATTGCTGCTTTGATATTTGGAGAATCCCTGTTTATTGCCCTGATTGGCTGTGCCATCGGTATTGTGTGCACCTTCCCGATAGCAAAAGTCTTTGGCAAAACCATGGGTGCGTACTTTCCGGTGTTTCACGTGTCAATGGCAACCATATGCCTTGATGTAGCAGCCGCCCTTCTCGTGGGTATGATTGCGGCAATTTTCCCTACCTGGCGTGCAGTCAGAATCCGTATTGCTGATGGCCTGAGGAGGATTGGGTAGATGAAAATACCGTTTCTGTACAGCTTCCGAAACCTCCTGACCCGCCGCCTTACCACAACACTCACGGCATCCGGCATGGCCCTGGTGGTGTTCGTGTTTTCGTCCATCTTAATGCTTGCCGAGGGGTTGAGGAAAACCCTGGTAAACACCGGTTCCTCCGGCAACGTGGTGATAATCCGCAAGGCGGCAACCTCTGAAGTGCAGAGCGGAATTGACCGGCAGCAGGCGTCAATCGTAGAGACCCAGCCGGAGGTTGCGTTCGGGGAGCATGGACGGCGGTTATTGGCGAAAGAGCTGGTGGTGCTTATTAATCTCCCGAAGCGGGGGAGCAATAAACCATCGAATGTGGTTATCAGAGGAATTTCGGGAAGTTCTCTCTTATTACGCCCGCAGGCGAAACTTGCTGAGGGACGCATGCCAAGGCCGGGTTCTTCTGAAATATTGGCAGGCCGGAGCATTGCGAAGCGTTTCAAGGGGGGTGGTATTGGTGAAACACTCCGTTTTGGTATGAGGGACTGGACGGTTGTAGGGATATTTGATGCAGGGAATACGGGCTTTGCATCGGAGATATGGGGGGATGCGGATCAGCTCATGCAGGCATTCCGGCGCCCCGTGTATTCATCCGTTCTCTTTCAACTGCGCGATCCCGCAGAGTTTAAAAAATTCAAAACGCGAATTGAAAGCGATCCGAGGCTGACCCTGGAGGCAAAACGGGAAATAACGTACTATGAAGATCAATCAAAGATGATGGCAAAATTCCTGCGCATCCTGGGGCTATCGGTTACGATTATCTTTTCTCTGGGCGCTATCATCGGTGCCATGGTTACCATGTATTCCGCAGTGGCAAACCGTACGAATGAAATCGGGACACTGCGCGCCCTGGGCTTTCAACGGAAAAGCATTTTGGGGGCTTTTCTCACGGAATCGCTCATACTCGGTTTTTTAGGTGGCTGCACCGGGCTGTTTTTTGCGTCATTTATGCAACTGCTTACCATTTCGACCATGAACTTTCAGACCTTTTCCGAACTCGCCTTTACCTTTTCCCTTACCTTCGGTATTATCTGTAAATCCATGACTTTCTCCCTGGTCATGGGCTTTCTCGGCGGTGTCCTCCCGGCAATCAGGTCTTCACGCATGAATATCGTGGATGCCCTTCGGGCGGGTTGATAATTATTAAATGCAATCTGTGCCCGGAAGTCAGAAAGTACATAGCCAGAGATAAAGCCTCAGGAAGAAGAAATACAAAAAGAATCAACCCCAAAGGGGTGAAAGAGAGGATTGTATTGATTTTCACAGAAATACGGCATTGAATACCGATTGTATTGAAACATGATTGAGCAGGAACCTCTTTCATCTTTTCAGGGCTGACATTGAAATTCAAGGGTTTTACCCTTTACAACATCTTAACCCGACCTTCGCAATTCGAGGGGTAGACAACCCGCTAAGCCAGTAAATTCAAGGGGTCATGTAAAAAGGTCGGCACTACAGACCGACCTGTCCCGATGCATAAACCTTGGGCGGCGGTTGTTCAGGAAGCGTCAACCCCAATTGTGCCAAAAGGAGTGAAACATCCTTTTCCGGCTGGGTATAGCGGCTCATGACAATGTGACGGCCATCCGTTGTCGGTAAATGAACATCAATCATTTGCATGCTCGATAGTTTTTCCAAAATTGCTTCAGACGTCAGCCCTGCGGCTCGCCCCCGGGCAAGATTTCGCAGCGTCGTGTGGAGACAGAATGCCAAAAAGGAAACAAAAATATGGGCTTCTATCCTCTTTTCCAATTGATGCCATATCGGGCGGATGGAAAGAGACCCCTTCAAATCCTTAAATG
>JAJTXE010000002.1:2260073-2272687 GCA_021463795.1 Candidatus Brocadia sp.
TATCGTGACGGCCTCGCTGGACGCCCTGGACTTTTACTATCCCATTTATGTAGGCGATGTACTCATCCTGGCAACATCACTCAATTATGTGGGCAGGTCTTCTATGGAAATTGGGGTTAAGGTGCTGGCTGAAGATCCGGCCGGCAACATCGCACACCATGCCTGCACAGCCTATTCCACCTGTGTCAAGGTGGACAAAAACGGCAAACCAATCCCTCTCGTGCCATTTACACCGCTTACCGATATTGGGAAGCGGCGATGGGCTGAGGCAGAGCAAAGAAAGCTGCACCGGATGCAAAGATTAAAGGAGTTGCAGGGGCAGGAACTTTAGTGAATGTCTTACATAGGTATACAGGTAAATGCCATTGCGAGTAAGCGAAACAAGCCATCCCCCAGAGATTGTTTCGTACTATCGCTCTTGCAATGACTACATTCTTGTGTCGTTCACGATACAAGGGCACCTGATGGAATTTTGTGAAAGAATGAAAAAAGCCCGCGTGAGCGCAGTGCATCGTGCCCTTGCGGTGAAATGCACGAAATATCACGTTTTTGTATCTTCTTCCAGCTTGATATCGTAAAGGTCGAGGATTGTGCCCTTTGCCTTCTCCAGATTTCCCAGGGATATTTCATAATCAATAATCGCCCTCGTCGCTTCAAACTCCGCAATGGCAAGATTTTCCTGTGCACGCAGGATTTCCAAACTTGTAGACCTGCCGACATTATATTTTTTTCCCTCGTTTTCTAATCTTTTTTCTGCCAATTCTTTGGCCTTTCTCGTGGCATTAACCCGTTCAATGTTTGTCGTTACCTGCCGCGCGGATGCCCTTACCTCTACAACAATATCCAGTTCCTTCTTTCGAACATTGAGAGTAGCCTGCCGTTCATTGAGCTTCGATTTATTGTATTCGCTTCTTGCTGACCGATTCCCAATGGGAATTGATAACGCAAGCCCGAGAAATTCTCCCTGATAGGTCTCTGAAAAAGCAGCATCATTGGCGTCTGATGCTTCGCTTCCAAGACCCGTATAACGCACGCCACCGGTAAAATCCAACTGGGGATACAATTCATTTTTTCTTCTCCTGGTTTGTATGCCTGCATTTTCAGTAACCAGTTGAAGCTCTGTTAATTCGGGACGCTTTTCCATGGCGGTCCTGATCGCATCCTTTACTTCGATTTTTTTTGCTTCAAAGTAAGGATTATCGGCGGGAACAACGGTTGCATCGGAGATAATGTCTGTATCTGCGAAATTCATGATCCTCTTCAATTCGTCTTCTCTATCCTTGATAGTATTTTCAGCTAAAATGACCGCTTCTACCCTCGATGCAACACCAGATTCGGCATCGATAATTTCAACTGGTGCAAGGGTGCCAACTTCTACCTGTACCTTGTTTTTCTTCAATAAATCCTCTGCACGTTCCAGGGATTTTTTTGCCACCTTTAAGTTTTCCATTGCCCGCACATAATTCCAATATGCCTCCTGAACGGCATTGGACACATCGAGTGCCCTGCTTTTAAATTGAGCCAGGGAAATCTTTTTATTGTTTCTGGCTATGTAGATGGGGCTTCTGTTATAAAACCACCCGGCGCCCTTCAGCAAAGGCTGCGTAATGCTTGCCTCAATAAAATTTGTATATGATGGGTTGAGTAACTGAAAGGGACTGGGGTCCAAAAAACTCCTGAATACATGGTATCCCAAAGATGCCGTTGCACCGGTAGGAAGGAGGGACTTCAACACGGCATCGGCAGTACGCCCATCCATAACAAACGGATTGATAACCGACGAGGTAGAACTCCCCGTCTGCAGGAGATTGCTGCTGGGTGTTTCGCTGTTCTGAATATTACCTGCTAATGTAAGGATAGGGTCAAACCTTGACTTTTCTTTCGTGATACCATAATCCTGTACTTTTAAATCCAGCTTTGACATTTCGATATCGAGGTTATTGCGCAAGGCATAGGCGACACTATCCTTTACACTCAGACGCACAAATTTCAGATTTGAGTCGATCTCAATGCCTGCCGACGGTGTTGCGGAAGGCATCTGCATGCTGGACGGATGTTCGCTCCCGAAGGTGATTTTCCCGCACCAGAGAGCAATACTCAAAGCCATAAGGAACAGGATGCTTTTTCTTTCAGACATTACTATCACTCTTTCGTACTTTCTTCATACTATCACCATACAACAAGGGTGCGATAAATATTTACCTGTTAGTAACAATTTAGTTTTTTGAAAAAGTAGGGGCGAAGCATTTGCTGTAATTGTCATGAACGCATTTATGTCAACACGGGCAAATGCTTCGTCCCTACCCTGTACGACAAATATTGCAATTATTGAACATTTTCAAAAAACTAAATTGTTTCCCATGTTATCCGTTTTTGATTATCCCCGTACCTTGTGTGTGGCAGAGAATATACCTGATTGCAGGGAAAACAAGCTTGTTGATTCGCGTGTATTCCGTTACGGATCACTGCCCGTTAATTAATGCCAGGGCCTCCGCGCGGGTAGCTGGATTTTCACGAAAGATGCCACGCACCACAGAGGTCTTCACTCTGGTGCCTGGTTTTTTGATGCCCCGCATCGTCATACAGAGATGCTCAGCCTCAATAATGGCAAGTACCCCTTTGGGATGTAAGGCCTTCATAATGGATTCCGCAATGTCGGTAGTAAGCCTTTCCTGGACTTGCAGGCGCTTTGCCTCAATTTCTACCACCCTTGCCAGTTTGCTGATCCCCGTTACCCGGTTTCCTTGCGGAATATATGCTACGTGGGCCACCCCGCTGAACGGAAGGAGATGATGTTCGCATATTGAATAAAAGGGAATGTCTTTAATCAGCACAATTTCATCGTATTTTTCAGATTGCAACACCTTGATTTCTGTGTGAGAATCCTGCCCGATTCCCGCAAAAATTTCTTCACACATGTCGGCAACTCTTTCCGGTGTTTCAATAAGACCCTCTCGTTTTGGATCATCACCAATGCCTTCAATGAACAGGCGGACAGACTCTCTGATCTTTTTTTTATCTATCAAATAAAAACTCCTTATCGTAAGAAGACAATTTCAAATACTAAACATTTTAAAAACTAAAGTCAATGGCAAATAATGAATGTCTCTTATAGTGAACCTTACGGTTGCGCACGGCGCCGGCGGATATATCACGTTTCTTCACGCTCCAATATTTTCTTTAATTCATCGAGTTTATTGAGGGCATCAAGGGGTGAGATCCTGGAAATATCGAGCTTCCTGATCTCTTCGATTATCCTGTCTTCTTTGGAAGCAAAGAGCTTTAATTGCTTCGGTTGTTTTTTATCCTGAGCAGTCTTCAGGGGTGCGAACTTTGGTTTGCCGTTTACATCCAGCGTTGCCGCTTCAAGGTTGTTAAGGATTATGCGCGCCCGCTGGATAATTTCCTTCGGGATTCCTGCAAGCCGTGCAACGTGTATTCCATAACTCTTATCTGTTCCGCCTTCCACGATTTTCCGCAGGAAAATAATCTCTTCTCCCCACTCCCTGACGGCGATGCTGAAATTTTTAATTCCCGGGAAGAGTAATGCCAGCTCGGTAAGTTCGTGATAGTGGGTAGCGAAGAGCGTCCTTGCGTGGATGTGCTGATAGATATATTCAGTAATTGCCCAAGCGATGCTGACGCCGTCAAAGGTGCTCGTACCCCGACCCACTTCATCCAGAATAATCAGGCTGCGCTCTGTGGCGTTATTGAGGATATTTGCCGTCTCGTTCATTTCCACCATAAAGGTGCTCTGTCCTTTTGAAAGTTCGTCCGATGCACCCACCCGCGTGAAGATTCTGTCAACCGCTCCAATAACCGCTTCTTTTGCGGGGATAAAACTTCCCATCTGTGCCATCAGGACAAGGAGCGCTACCTGACGGATGTACGTGCTTTTCCCGGCCATATTTGGGCCGGTAATTACCATAATGGTGTCCCGCGTTCCGTCGAGATGAATATCGTTGGGGACAAAGCTTTCCACCCCCAGCCGCCGATCCAGCACGGGGTGACGTCCGTCCTGGATTTTTAATTCCAAATCATCGGTGATCTCGGGTATGACATATCGATTTTCTGCTGCAAGATTCGCGAAGGTTGATAACGCATCGATGATAGCAAGTGACTCTGATGTCTTTTGTAGCCGCGCCGTATAGGCGCTCACCTGCTCACGTATCTGGAGAAAGAGATCGTACTCCAGGTCCCGTGCGCGTTCATCGGCCGTCAGCACCTTTGTTTCATACTCCTTGAGTTCCGGCGTGATAAAACGTTCGGCATTCTTGATGGTCTGCTTTCGAATATAGGTCTGAGGAATGTTGTCTTTGTGCACATGGGTGATCTCGATATAATATCCAAACACCTTGTTATACCCTACCTTGAGGGAATTAATTCCCGTCCTGGCGATCTCTTCTGCCTGAAAATTCGCAATCCAGCTCTTTCCGTTTTTGCTCATGTATCGCAACTCATCAAGGGAAGCGTCATAGCCTTCCCTGATAAGCCCTCCTTCTTTAATCGTGGGGGGAGGATCAGGTACAATAGCGGTGCCGATCAGGATTCGAACTTCTTCCAGGATGTCCAATTGTTGCTCTAAGAAAATCAAAATATCCGTAATGCAAAATGCTAGTTTTTCTTTGAGTGCAGGGAGTTTTGAGAGGGATTGCTTTAAGCTAATAAGGTCGCGGGCGGTGGCACGGCCACAACTTATCTTCGTTGCAATCCTTTCGATATCATAGATATTGCCCAGCATATCACGGATCTCCCGGCGTAGCGCTGCATTTTCAAATAACTCCCTCACGCCAAGCTGGCGGTATTTGATATCGGCGGATGCCCGCAGCGGGCTGATGACCCAGTCCCTAAGCAATCGTGCACCCATGGGCGTCTTTGTCTGGTCTATCACACCCAGAAAAGACCCCTCCCGGTCACCGTTCCTTATGGTCTGGGTTAGCTCCAGGCTCTGCTGCGTGGCCTTGTCCATGAGCACCCTGTTGTTTATTTGATATTGGTGAACTTTGATAATGTGCCGGAGCGACGTCTTTTGTGTCTCTCTCAGATAGTGGATTACTGCGCCCGCAGCGCCCAGGGCTGGCCCCATCGTTTCACAACCAAACCCCTCCAGGGATGCTGTTCCAAAGTGTTCTGTCAGGGTCTTATATGCGGTATCAGGGGAAAACTCCCAATCAGGTCGTGAGGTAATCATTCCGTTGCATTCTGTCCGAATCTGCTCCATAAAGGAGACATTGTTCCTTACGGTTTCTTCAGGCAGTAATACCTCCGACGGATTCAGTCTTGCAAATTCATCAAAAAGTCTTTCCCGCGGGACATCCTCGACTTCAAATTGGCCGGTAGATAAATCGATCCAGGACAATCCCAGCAGATTTTTTGCCTCGAATACCGCCATGAGGTAGTTATTGCTTTTGTCCTCCAGCAGCGTGTCTTCGGTTACCGTACCGGGAGTAATAATCCTGGTAACACCCCGGTCAACGATTCCTTTTGCCTCGTCAGGGTCTTGCAATTGATCGCAGATAGCCACCTTGTGGCCAGCCTTAATCAATCTCCGGATATATGATTCTGCTGCATGGTGGGGCACACCCGCCATCGGTATCGCACTTTCACCTTTGGACCGGGAGGTGAGGGTGATTCCCAACACCTTTGAGGCAAGCTTTGCATCCTCAAAAAACAATTCATAAAAATCACCCATACGAAAAAAAAGCAGCGCGTCTTTATGCTGTCTTTTTATCTCGTTATATTGACGCATCATGGGTGTTTCAGTGATCATGGGAAAATAACCTCATGGGCTCATCCAATCAAACTCAGGGAAAGAACTACTTCTGTACGTTAATAGTTCTGCTTACATATTCAGGGGTTTTTACGTATTCTTATGTTTTTTATTTCTCTTGATTCTATCAGTATTTTCAAGGCTTTCAAGACAATTTATCTCTTTTCTCTTTTTGCCGGTTTCGATGTGTCTTTATGATTAGGCACCACATAAATAAGACATAAAATCTGGCTAAGGGGACAGATAGCCCTACCTCGTTTAGAGGCCGTCCCCTGCAAAAATAGTCATCAGGAAGCTTCTTGTTTTGTGTTGATTTGTTCCTGTAAAGTACTATCATAATCAATCAGTCACCAGGAAAAAGGGATTTCATGTCTCTCCTGCAAATCTATGAATCGCATGTTCACAGTTATCGTGGAAAATAGATAACTGAATGTATTAAGGCAATTGGCCGACCACAAGGGATCGGCGCTACGTCATAAAAAATGCATTCAAGAGAAAACGTCGTTGGGTTTTTGTCTTTTAAAACCCAACCTAGTTTAATGTATAGGTGGTTGCTATCATAACATCGTGAACTGATTTTTAATGCTCAGAAATATCATAACATCGTGAACATAATCAGATAAAGGGCAGGCATGGTTAACGGGGTTGTTTCTCCTGGCTTTTCAAATAATCTGCGTCTTTTGCGATAGCCCTGTCCTCACGGAAGCGGGGAAAAGGTGCGTCCTTGAAATTTTCCTTTCAGATATAATTTGTTAATCTGAAAGATTTACCTTTTAATGGCTTACCCTTTCACCACCCTCCTTGACTATAACCTCAATAGGCAATCCCTTTCCTCTTTCTCTCAAGGGCGTAAGTGTCGGTATTGGGATTTTTCTGCTCGGCGGAGAGGGTTTGAACAACGAGGGGATAAAGGGCTATTGTTTATTTAGTATGCAGGGTAAGGTCTTCGAGAGTAACTTTCTTGAATACATCCTTACTGCCAAATCGTTTTACTGCATCAAGAATCTCAATGCCTGCGATCTTACCATCTGCATCATAGTCAACTGCGATGCCTTCAGCAACATGGCTGGTTGTAACAGTTGTTTCGATAAAACGGATACAAAGGGCATCTACCTCAGAATCATAGGTGATTCTCATTTTGAATCTCCTTTTAGAAGAAGTACGTGTAGACCGTAATTACAACAATCTCCGCATCTTCTTCGACAAATATAGGGCTTACCTGTTTAATCTTATAATACTTTTTATTCCATATATTTTCAAAAGTAAAATCTTTTCTGCACTCCAGCCTTTCAAGTTCAGCAGCCCGCCACTGTGACGTCTTGATTGCTTCAACTACATCTTCCCCGGTAGTCCCTCTAAAAAAGAGTTGTTCTCTTGCATGTCCTGAAAGTCTAATCGGTTTCATCCTCTCCACAATTGCAATCTCCTCCGGGACGAGGTCGTAAAGTTTACAGACAAGCTGGTCAACCCCGTTAGATTGTAAACATCTACCGGAGTCAATGTGACATCACATTCTTTTCTTTTAGGTTTTTTATTCTGGCTTTTCAAGGAATCCTTGTCTTTCGTGATAGCAATGATGCGCCTTGAACTGTTCCCTTCAGATATAATTTGTCAATTTGAAAGTACCGATTCCTAAGACCCGTTCTGAGTATAAAACCTTTATGCAACAGTCATAAGATTTCGTTTACACGCTTTACTACCCTATCGGGATCACACAAGCGTAGATCAAAAATACTTCACTGTGACCCCTATTCCTGCTACGGACTCTTCCATATTTTATATCACTGTAAAACCTGTTTCCCGTAAATAATTATAAGTCGCATCATAAAATGCAGGGTTTCGAGTAGGATCTTTGGAATCTCCATGGGGAACAACGATTACCATTCCTTGACGTGCTCTGGTAAGCAGGACGCGGTAGGCATTTTTTTGATAGATCCGCCTTTCGGGTTTATTTATACGTTGCCAACGGCTTCCTCTAAATGACCAATGTTCCCAGCCTTCTTGTGAGTATCGAAAATCCGCATCCCATGTCACGCAGGCCCAACCCAGCTCTAATCCTTGCACATGAAATTCCGTTGCGATATCTTCGAGATAATATGACGAACGAACATCATTCTTTCCATCGAGAAACCACTTAATAGGGTCCATCGGGGATCTTACATCAATTGCATGTGGCTTTAGCCTCTCTGCCTGAGATGAGACAATGATACCATATCGCTCAGTTCCACGTGCCATGTCTCTCAACCATTGCTTTGCCTTACTCAAATCGCGGGTAAGGATAATAGGATATTTTGCTCTAACCGTATAATGCGTATTTCTAGCCGCACTGAGATCAAGGTCTATAATCTGCTTGACTAAGAGTGAGACGTTCTCAGCACGAAATGAGCGCATAGACACCGCAAGGTGTAGTGCATCTTTGAATACGACATTTTTCCTCGAATTTAATTTTTCCAACGCATTTCCCGCTGCATACTCACTATCGGTAAGTCGGGAAGAGATATACACATGCCAATCAGGAAAAGATCGAATGAGTGAATCGATCCATTCGCCAATTCCCGCTTCACCGGTATTGATTTCTTGTCCTCCGCCAACAAGACAAACGACAACAGCCCAATCAGGATGACGATCCAAACATGATATAAGAAACTCCGGCTCCGATTGATTAAAACCAGGTGTGTTCTTCTTTCTGCGCATAAATGCAGAAGTCTGCTTCAAGTTCCATGCTCGTTGAGCCTCGTCAAACAGCGCAACGTGTTCTATCGGAGGACTTAGATTCCGGAGGCAATCATCTCTAAAATGATGGACATTTTGAATGAACATCTTAACGTCGCTCATCGCTTCACCCTTCTTTATTCTCCGACCCCTTTCCTTCTCGCGACTCACTTTATCACGAGCAAGAGCCTCTCGAAGAATTGCAACAAGAGGTCCATTCCCGGATAGGAACACGCTATAGAGGTTGTCTTCTTTATTGATATGCGTTGTTGCGATGTTGAGCCCGACCAGGGTTTTCCCGGCACCAGGTACCCCTGTCACAAAGCAGATTGATTTACATTGTTTCTCGCTCGAATTTCGTATAATTTCAGAGATGGTATCAGAAGTATAACCTAAGTTGATCGCACTTGCATCACTTCGTGATATATCAGCAACGGAGTGGTTATTGTAAAGTGCCATTGCTGCCTCAATAATTGTTGGTGTGGGACAATATCTACCTTGTTCCCATTGTGTGGGGTCTATCTTTTCTCCATTAGCAAAGCCGAGTACTAAATCTATCACAGACTTAAGGTTTTCACCATTGGTCTTGATCGGAAGTAGCAGCTTGTCATTCTGCAATGTCTGAGCAATGACAACATCTACGGCATTTGCTTCAGTAGCAATAAGGAGTGGAACGACATATTGAGAATGACTTGATTCATGAAAGTTTTTTAGATCTAAGGCGTAATCATAAACCTGATCGATGAAATGTGAAGAAAACTCTCTCTCTCCAATCTTAAATTCAAGAACAAAGATCACGTGGTCTACTAATAGTACAACATCAATACGTCGTCCCATTCGTGGAATAGAATACTCAAAATATATCTTCCCCTCATATAGGCCCAGTGCTTCGCGCAACATGCTAATTTCTTCACACCATGCGTGGGTCTGTGACTGTTCGACGGAGTAACTGCCGAGTGTTAGCTGACCAATAATTTCCTCGGATGTTGTCCTTAGAAAATTGGCTATTGTGTCCGAATAATAAGCACCCTTCATGAATACTTTTTTGTAATCTTCGAGCAAGGGCAGGTCTGCCTCGGCCCAATCAAGCTCATGAAATTTATCATAATGGAGCCAAGCAATAGCTTTGTGTTCATGCAGTTTAATATCGCCTGTTGTGATTTTACAAATAAATGGATAGAGGGTAACAATAAAAGTTGAATATTGGTGTATTATCGGGGAGAGAGTTTTTTCTATGGCTATTTCAATTCCGAGTTCTTCAAGTAATTCACGTTTCAGACATTCCTCTGGTCGTTCACCATCCTTGATCTTTCCGCCCGGAAATTCCCATTTGAGTGGCAGACTCATGGTGGAGCTGCGTTGTGCGGCAAGCACCTTCCCATTTCTTTCTATAATAGCGCAAGCAACATGTAATTGCTCCATGATAGTATTCCAATGAATGCTATAATTCTCCCACCAGGCTTTCCAGCTTTTTTAATTTGCCTGAGTTTTCGGCATCAAGCTGTTTATTCCGGTTAATTTTATTCAGCCACCATTTCGTCCGTGTTTTGGGTACTACGAAATATTTACAGCCATCATGGCCATGCCAGAAGCAACCATGGATAAATACAACCAAGGGAAACGGGACAACAACGACGTCCCCTTTTACAAATTTTGCCACGCCTCGTCCTCCTCCGGTTTTAGCCAATCTTTTTCAAGCGAAGATTCGCTTGCGATAGCGGTATCAAGCCGTTCCTTAATTATCTTTGTCTTCAAAAAATGAATAAAATCTAATACCTCGTCAAGGAAAGGTTCTGGAACATGTTCAATTTCACTTATGACTAATTCTTTTTTACTCATATTTTCATCTCACTCAAATTATTTACTATTGTACTCACTTTCGGATAATACCTGCTTTGCAGCTTTTAAATCTATTTTTGCCTTGTGACCGTGCTTTTCAAGCAGATGCAAAAGATGACCACCATTCAAGAGTGTAAGTGGCTTTCCTCTTACGAATTCATAGGCATCAGGACCATAGTCAGCGGTAGTAACTAAAATTACTTTCATTGCACCCTCATTCATTACTGTTCCATATAAATCACGTACTGCGGATACTCCAACAGTATTTGTGTAACGTTTCGCCTGAATAACTATTTTGCCTCCACGAAGCGGGTCTGGATCGAATGCAACCGCATCCACTCCATGATCACGGCTTGCCCGTGTAACTTTAACTTCTCCGCCAGATTGAGAAAATTCTTTTTCAAACAATTCTCTTATTAAATGTTCAAAATCCTCCCAGTCCATTGCTGCAAGATTACAAGTTTCATCTAATTCTCCTGCAACTTCGTAAGAAGAAATAAACCTTTTATCCTCACGGCTAATATTTAATATCGGTGCAATTGGAGTTAAACTATGTAGTTTTGAACTTCCCACCCCCTTTAAGTTCTTAAAGCATGCTTTCGGGTCAACGTTTACAAGGTTGATGGACATAAACTCTTGGCGATTGGCTTGAATAGAAACAATACAGGCAGTAACTGTTTGACCAGTAGCCTTATTAATAGATTCAACATAACCGTTAAATACAACAGAATCAATCGCATTTATGACGTCTGATTCGTATATTTCGTGTATAGTCCGTAATGTAATTTGATAGATCAATCTGTCATATAGTTTATTGACTTCTGATTCCGAAAGAAAAATTTCTACCAATTCATCTCTTGATTTAACATATTTTACCTCCTTCAACTTAGGAATATTCTCAACTGAAGGTAATGAATAATCAACTATTAAAATTTTTGTTTCTGGATTATAATCTAAATTAAATTCTTGAGGAAAATAGTGTGGATATTCTGAATCTGACAAAATAATTTCATAAAATGGAATTATAGCATTCGGTTGCTTATCAAAATATTGCTTATGTATTGTATTTTTCCTTTCTTGTGTTGCCAAATATTCCCGTTCCTCTGCTTCCCATTTGCTTAATTCATCTTGATATTGTTTTTCAAGTTCTTTGTTTTTTTGAAATTATTTCTTCCTTATTTTTTAACCAGCTATCATAATCACTTTTAAATATATTTTCTGCATAGGCAATTTTTTCTTTTTTACTACTTGAGGAAAACACTTTATTTATCCATCCATTTTTAAGCTGATAAAACGGGGCATTCTGATCGGGTGGTTTGGGGATATCTAATAACTTTGATGATGGAGGTTTTTGTTTATAGAATTTAATTTCCTTCTTCAAAATTTCCCTGTCAATTTTGCAATTTTTATTAAGAGCGTGCTTTATAATATTCTCTAATTCTTTTATAGCTTCTGTTGATTCTTTGGTTTGCTCAATTGAAGACTCAATTTTTGTCTGTTTGTCTTCTATCTTTTGCTCCTTTTCCAATTTTCTTCGCCACATTTCATTCCAAACAGCCTGCTGTGCAGACGCCTTTTGTTCTACCACATACTTATCTTTTCCGCGAATAAGTCGATACTTATTTAATCCATCGTGCCTAACTTCTATTTCCCATACAGTCCCGCCAGTACGAGTTGACATCCTCGCCATAGTGTTTAAGAAACTGATAAATCCACTTCTTCTTGCCATTTAACACCCCTTCGACTACAAAATACAAATGTGTAATTTAGTTCATTTCTACAATACAGTTACATTATCTATGGAGTGAAAATTTTTGTGAAACAAATTTGATGTAATTATAAATATACTACCTTACTGGATTATATGTTATGATATTGAGTAATTTCTGCGAAGGTTAGTTTACTCTTTTAGCAGGTCATTTCAAACAAAAAACCATGCAAAGCCAGCGTTGTCCGGTTAGGAAATTGCGTAAAACTGGTATCAGAAAAAGATGAGAAAAAAATATTGTTTTGAGGAGATATTTTACTTGACAATTCAGCAAAAAGTGGTCACAAAATTTTTCGTAAAAACCATTAATTATTGGAGTTACGAAAAATGCCGCGCACCTTTCATCCTCACGACAAAAGACAAAACGCACCATCGTTTCACGAATTGTGGCAACCCGTTGAATCTGTTTTTATCGACATGCCTCCGCTTGAGGCACGAGGAAATAAACCCTTGCAACTGAATTTTGAACATCAGCTGAAGTCATTAGTTTTTTATCATCTTGAGGAACATACTTCCGGGCGACAT
>JAJTXE010000002.1:2272708-2284717 GCA_021463795.1 Candidatus Brocadia sp.
TGAAGACGCTCTGCCGATGCATACCGCTCAGGATTGTAACTCATGTCCGCAAGTTCATGGCGAAGGATTTGCTGCATACCCCCATCCACATCGAAGGTATCCAATGGCAAAAACAAGGTTGTAGAGATCGTGGCGAAAGACGGGGGATCAATGCAGAAAAAGTCCCTGATAATTTCATCGGTAATGGTATCGTATTTTGCCCCTCCAATCCCATGAATAAAGATGTCCGAAAAGAGGAGTCTCGAAAAGATCGTTGTAGTGATTGCCCGCGGACGTATCTTAACATGGGCATTCTTCAGATCCCTTAATTCCGGTATATTTGCCCGGGAATCTTTGTTTTTTTCGAGAGCAGCGAAAACATTCGATCCATCAGTAAGTTTTATGCACTTCTCTTCCTTTCTCAGGTAGCACCTTGACCTCTTTCCCCCTGCTTTCCATATCCAAAAGGGCAACTCAACTGCATGCCCATCAATCTGCAAGTCGGGAAGCGGATTTGCCTTTGAACGAATCTTGTGGAGAACACGGTATTCAGCTAATTTTTCGTTATAAATGTGAGCAAACCGTTCCGCATCAGAAACAAGATGCAGCAAAAAATGATAAAAACCGTCGGTATTGCATATCCAGGAAACGGGAACTTCCAGATTATCCATACCAAAGTCTGCTTCTAAGGAGCACCGTGCAGCGCTTAATAAACCCACCATATCGGTACAACCTGCCTGATAACATCTCTCAACGCAGTTCATGAAATCCTCAAATACGGCCTGCATCGATTCCACCTTGATTTTTGTCGTATCATCCAGCAGATTTTTCTTAAACACACTGAGAACTTCTTCACGGAACCGAAGTATCCTTTCAACATTATCAAAAACGACCTCTTCGTACGCAACGTCGTCCATGCCTTCCACCAATGCAATCTTCCGGATATTTGCCGGTCTTTCTGACAAAACCGGCATGTGCATAAAACCCATCTTACAGGCATCATTATCTACAATCATATTTACCCCAATACCGCACATCTTCTTGGCTAAAGATTGTGCAAGATGATTCTTTATCCATACCCCTGGATAGTAAAAAACCGGCTCGTGTCCGGTCTGGATAATCGGAATGTCTTTGATTGACACCGAATCCAGGTCTCGCCCCTTAAAGGATAAAAGCTCTTGTGTTCTGTGCCGCGATGCATCTTCCCGGCTGCCATTCCGCACATACAGGCACGACTCTGTCCGGTTCTTTTGAATCAGGGATTGAATCCCTTCCGTGTAACGAACCGCAATACGCAACAATTCCTCCCGGGCCTTATCTCGCAATACCGGTAAGGGTATGCCGTTGATTTCAACAGTATAACCATTTATTTTATGCCTGTTTGCCTGTATCGTTTCCGGAATGTGGTGTATCGCCGGATCAACAAAGACCTCCTTGTTGTTCTTTGGTATGGTATAGGTAATATTTTTCATTGCACTTTTTATCAATTTTGTTTACGTGTGCCAAATTTTACTCAGACTTCATATGCAACAGGAGAACACACATTGCATAATTGGAACACATAATACTGGATACATGACACAAGACGCAAGACAATAGAAAATAAAAATGCATTATGTACCAAATAAGGGCATCGTAGCGTGGTATTCGTTCTTTTGTTTTCTGATGTAAGTTTTATTAAACAAATGAGCCTCTTTTCAAGATCGTTCAATTCCGGGGTTTTTACCGGGGAGTTATGAAGCGGGTATCTCCCATACCTTCCGCCACAGCTTCGCTACCCACCTCTTACAGGCTAATTGCGATAGCCTCACCATTCAGGAGATGTTGGGACATAGTGATGTCAGAACGACCATGGTATACGCTCATACGACCAAAAGCCAGACTGTCAAAGAGGTAAAAAGCCCGTTTGATTTCTCATTCTGGAATAAGCCCCCCTTGAGGAATGAAGGATCGTCGTATCTATGTTTGTCGCGATCCTACAGGATCACTTCCCATGAGGGTTTCCAATATTAGTTGAAATCAAAGAGAAGACGTTGTTTATGGAGAGCGGTAACAATAATGTTGCATTTAATAAATCAAACAGTAAATCTTAGTCCAACCTTCTGCAAAAATTGAGCTAAGGTCTTCCTTCTGCGGATGTCAGGTTGTTGATGGACTTCCTCATCGCTTCTGCCTGCCGGTGTTTTGGGTTTATGCGTAATGCCTCCCGGATATGTTTCAAGGCCTTTGTGTTGTCATGAAAATGGTTCAGATACAAAACACCCAGACTAATATGGACATCGGCATTTTGAGGATCTAATTGGTAGGCCTCCAAAAGTTTATTAAATGCTGAGTCCATCTGCCCTTTTTTATAATAAACGACAGCGATGTTATAATACGCGAGGGCAAAATTCCTGCGAACCTTCACGGCCTTTTCTAATTCAGAGAACGCCTCATCAAGCCGCCCCTGATCAATAAAGGCACTTCCAAGGTTGCAGTGTGCTTCGGCATAATACGGGTTCGTCTTGAGCGCCTGGATATATTCACTGACGGCCTCATCCAGCATCCCCTTTTTTTTGTAAAGAAGCCCAAGGTTATTATGCGCTTCAGGGTATTCATTCCGTAAATGGGTCGCTATCTTAAGCTCAGCAATTGCTTCGTGAGCAAGACCTTTTAGTGAATATGCGGCGCCAAGGTTGCAATGCGCCTTGGGTTGCTCATGTCTTATTCGAATAGAATCCCTGAATGCCTGAATGGCGGCATCGGTGAAACCGTGATGATAGTAAAAATATCCCAGGTCGTTATATACCCGAAAACTGTCTGGTGAACGGCGTATCGTTTCCGTGCTGAAGGTATACTCATTCAACCAAATCCTGTTTCTGTTCATGGTACCCCATGTGAACAAGAGACAGGTGATGGTTATTGTTGCTATGCGAAATAACCTCCAGTTTAAGATTTTACCTGGAACGTTGAAAAGACGTTTAGCAAAGAAGGGAGAGAATCCCCCTCCCGCCAGGGGAGGAGAAACATGGGCAGTAACATTTCTCCCCTTCTCTGATGGGACTTTGTCGTGAGCGCTCAGTTGAGCGAGGGGCACTGGGAGGGATGAAAGAGAACTCTCATGTAAGACCCTTTTTCTGACGAATAGAGAACCAATTAGCAGGGTAAATCCGATACCGGGGATGTAGAGATACCTCTCTGCCATGATGTTAATTATGGGGATAATATTCATCACCGGCAGGAGTGTGATGAAAAACCAGAGGATTGAAAAGGTCCATATCCTTGAAAGACGGCAGAGTTTTACCGATAGCACAATAACGAGTATTATTGCGGCAACACTTACCAGGAAGGCCGCATCGGCAGGTGAATGGGTAAGGGGAACTACATAATCTGCATTGAGCGGGGCCGGAATAAACAAGGGCTTGAAATAATAACCAAGCACCTTTGTCATCATGAGAGCGTTTACAAGAATATTATTGCCGGGATACTGAATCGATTCGCCTGGATTGTGGAAGAGAGAGAACCGCAGATACAGGTAAAATGCGCTGATGGCAAGATAACCTGCATACCGTGTCACTAGCTTCATAATAGTGATATGAATGTTTAACGGGACACCTTTCCGGAAGATGAGGTCGTAGGCAAGGATCAGGAAGGGAAGGGTAATTGCCATCTCCTTTGATAGTAAGGCAAAGAGATACGCAATCAAGGAGAAGGCATGGCAAATGATGAAATTTCTGCTCCCCGCGCTCGTGGTTGATTTGAGAAATAAGATAAAGGCCACGAGTAAAAAGGTGGCAGATAAAAGATCTTCACGATAGCTAACGGCATTTACTGCCTCAGAAAAAATGGGGTGTATGGAAAATAAGACTGAGGAAATAAGTGCTGGGGTTCGATTGCGAAAAAGACGGTATGCCATGCAGTAAACTAAATAAACATTCAGGGTGTGAATGATGATGTTTGTCAGATGATAGCCCCATGGTCTTAGCTGCCAAAGGGCATATTCCATAAAATAAGTAAGGGTAACCATGGGGCGGTATGTCAGCTCGCCGGAGATAACCGGGTATTTCTGGCTGAAGAATGCAGAGAGATACCGCCATTCCCGGATAAAGTGGTTATTGGTTATGGTAACGTAGTCATCATAGACAAAAGTATTTCCCAGGGAATTCAGATACGCCAATACCGGCAGTGCCGTGATAAGTGTGAATACTATTGCGCGGATTTTATTGTTCAAAGTCTTCAACTCTTTTAAAGTGAACAATGAGCCTCAAGGGTGCCATCCTTAGTTCCCTTCCATGAGGAAACAACCCCCTGTCCCCCTCTGGAGGGGGAATAAGGGGGGGGAGGAGTTTTTGTTTTAATTTCTCATCATAAAAGTATGCTGCCTTCGGCAGAGAGGTTAAAGCAACAGCGCGCTTGGTCATTACAGCTTCAGTATCTGCTGTGTTCAGCAGGACTATTACAAAATACAGATACGGGGATGAGAATGACGATACTTATCAGGGTAATAATCATACCAATGGTAAATGATTTTGGTTCGTAAACAAACTTCACCATGTGCTCTCCCTCTTCGAGGAAGACCGACCGGAGGATATAGTTTGTCTTTAAAACCCGACCCTTTTTCCCGTCAACGTATGCATTCCAGCCGGGGTAAAAGGTGTCACCAAGGACAAGATATCCGTCCTCCACAAGTGTTGCCTTAATGGTAACACTGTTTGGCAGATATTCAAGAATGGCAGGATTAGCCTCTTTCCGCAAATTTTTCCCGGATGAATTCGTGGTAAGTCTGGACGGCTCTTCCAGGATGCAATATCTGTGGGGATCAAATTCGTTGCCGGAAAGTTCTTTAAAAATGGCATCCCTCCCCTGCAAGGTCTTTGCCTCATGGACAATAAAGGCACGAGGCAATGCCTGGGTATTAAGAAAGAGGGCGTATCTTGAGTCATGAAAGACGGGTTTTATCATGGGATGTTCAATCTTCACGTTGGCAGGAAGAAGGAGGTATTTTACATTAAGCATATTGGTCAGTCTGGAAAGCTGAGAAACCTCCATAACGATCCGCGGTTCATCTATGGGTTTGCCATCGGACAGATTGATGAATTCACTATATTCTTTAATAACATTGGCGTCGTATCCTCCGATATGAGAAATGTCGTGCGCCATACCCTGATTAAGTTCAAAATAGCCAGCGGTTGTAATGCGGAACGGTTCAGGATCATTTTTCAAGACATGGACGAGTTCTTTATTCCAAAAGCATTGTCTGGAATCAAACGTTACCATGTATTGGTTCCCGAAGCACCAGAGGTCTCCGAATATTACTGCAATGGTGATGGGGATTAACACCTGTCTCCGCAACCTGCCATTCATCCACACACCAATGACCAGCAGACTTAAAACGCTCAGAATGATGAATTTTATGACACCCCTGGTGGCAACGGCAAAGGTTGTATGCAGAAATCCGGTATCATTCAGACTGGGCAAGGTGGTATATCGGTCGCCCAAAGAACAAATCTTACGGACAATGCCATACCATGTTCCATATCCTGCCTTACAGAGAAAAAAGATGAAAAGAAGCAGGCTTATTGCAGCAACAATGCCAATAGTAATAGAGAGAAAAGACGAAGTCTTTCTTTTGGTCAAAATACTGTTTTTCAAGTGTTCCACCCCCATACCGGAGAGGACAGAAAGGGAAAAGGCAACGATAAATATGAACTTGGAATTTCCCCGGAACAGGTTAAATCCGGGTACTATGGCATAGAGGATTTTCAGGAACGGTGTAAACTTGCCCAGTGCAAGGATCGTCGTAACGAGCGCTAATATAAGGAATATCTTTGTGAATCTATTTCTCTCATAGCATGCGGCAATTGCGCTCAGGAACAAAGGGAGGATACCAAGGTACAAGGACATCTCCCAGAGGTAGCACCTCCCCCAATAGGGGGTATGTAATAGATCTCCGAAAAATTCGGGGATAAATAAGGTAATAAAATTTTCCGGTGCAAAGGAAAACTGGCTTATCCATTCATAGGAAATTGTTTGCCGGGCAGAGTGCTGAATCATCTCAAAGGCCGGTAATAGTTGAATGGCAGCGAGCGAAACACCGGTAACGTAGAGCATGCAAATGCCTGCTACATGATACCAAGCATGTTTCCAGTTCATGTGTTCTCTGAATTCCTGGATCATGCGTATAATACAATAGATGACTACAGCAATGGCGGTATAAAAAAAATATTGGGGATGACCTGCCAGGATATTGAATGCTACAGCAATTCCACCGAAAAGTGCATACAAAAAATTTCTGGTGCGGATAAAGAGTTCGGCGCACAAAAGAATAAGGGGTAGCCATATCATCGTGCACAGATTGGGGAGGTGTCCGGGATAGACGTGGAATATCTGCGGGGCGCAAAACATAAAGATGACGGACGAAACGATACAACTCGTTCGGGAAAACCCGATTGCATAAAATTTCGGATTTTGGACTTCGGATTTCGGATTTAAATTTATAAATCTAAGGTATAAATAAGTAAATACGCCTGATAAAAACACATGGAGGATAATGCTGTAGTTGATAGCAACGTAAGTAGGAAATAAAAGAAAGATCAGATTGAGCGGGTAGAATATGGCTGATTGCACCCCCCCGACAAAGGGTGTCCCACCATAAATATAAGGGTTCCAGAGGGGGATTGTTCCTTTAGCCAGCGTATGAAAACCAAAATATCTCCAGTAAAATAACTGGTGGCGGGTATCGGTATTCTGATCACTCAGGACGTTATAATCTACAGGAATAACAACGTTGTGGAAATATGCCAGGGTAAGTAAAAATAAAGTTAATATAGCGAACCAATCGTATTTAGACCATGTCTCTGTTTGGATTGGATTTAAACCCGAAGCCGAATAATTACTGTAGTCTTTGTCTCGCATTTGGCCTTTTTAATTTCTTTCCTAATTGGATGTTGATTTTTATCAGAAGTTGCGTTTTTCACTTACGAATGACTTCGACAACCTTATCTATAATCTCAGTGAGTTTTTCTATTTTAAGACTGCCAACTCGATATAAGATAATATAACTGTCTACGGTAAATATGCGATTGGGTCTTACATTACTCGACTGCTTCAGGCTTCCTGTCTCAAAGTCCTTATCATCGAGTGAAAGTGCATAATTGTCTTTAATGGTTTGGCTTGTAATCTGACAAAGAATTACGTCATCACCTTCTAATGCTGTAATAACTAAGGCAGGCCGTCTTTTAACTTGGGTTAAATCTGAGAAGGGAAACGGGACAACAACGACGTCCCCTTTTACAAATTTTGCCACGCCTCGTCCTCCTCCGGTTTTAGCCAATCTTTTTCAAGCGAAGATTCGCAACATCTGCAACTGCAAACGTAAAATACGGGGGGACAAAGAAATAATCGAAGCACAAGACACTTAAAAGCGACAGAAAAAAAGATATCCTTTTTCCGAAAAAAAAGGCAATACAAATAACACCTAACAAATAAACCATAATAAGATTAGACAACTCTACAACCCGGAACAAAAAGCTGTTTGCCATAGTGCAGAAAAAGATAATCATAACCGACAATAAAACACCTTTCCAGGACAGGGGTCGGTGAGAAGCGTGTATCGGCTTTGGTATCTTTTCTTCTACCTCACCACTGAGGATATAAATATCTATCTCCCCACTCTGCCGTGCCAGCTCATTAACTACCGAACCGGTGATAAGTTCGCTTAACCATGGCCGTTTGGGTTTACCAACTATGATCTTTCCGATATTTTTTGATCTCGCATAAGCCAGAAGGGTTTCGCTTATTCTCTGACCACTTAATATGATGGTTTTGGCACCGAGTTTCTCAGCAGATCGAATCAAGGCATCAACTTGATTCTGCCGATACGACCGTCTGGTTACTGAAGGAGTCTCGACATAAGCAACAATCCAGTCTGCCCCGGTCTCAGAAGCTATCCGTTTGGCAGAGCGGATCAATCGTATTGCAGAAGGGTCTCCGCTGATACAAACCAAAAACCGGTCACTTGCCTTCCAGACTTTTGAAATGGAATACATTTCTTTATAAGCACGCATCTTGGCATCAACACTTCTTGCAGTATAACGAAGGGCAAGTTGACGCAGTGCAATCAGATTTCCGGGTTTAAAAAAATTCGTTGCGGCTCGTTCAGCCTGAGGCCCAAGATATACCTTGCCTTCTTTCAATCTCTTGAGGAGCTCTTCAGAAGGCAGGTCTATCAATTCGATATCATCGGCCATTTCCAGAAAGCTGTCCGGTACTGCCTCTTTAACCGCCACTCCGGTGATCTGTGCAACAAGGTCATGAACACTCTCACAGTGTTGAACGTTGAGCGTGGTGTATGCATTGATACCATGATTGAGGAGTTCTTCTATATCCTGCCATCGTTTTGCATGACGTACACCCGGTGCATTCGTATGGGCAAGCTCATCCACTAAAATAAGAGACGGCTTCCTCTTTAACGCTTCATCCAGATCGAATTCCCGTAGTGCTATTCCTCTGTACATAATTTTTTTGGGAGGCAGCGCCTCGAGTTCTTCCAGGAGCATCTCTGTCTCTGCGCGTTTGTGAGTTTCCACATAGCCAACCACGACATCCACGCCCTCTTTTTTCCTCAATCGTGCAGCTTCCAGCATTGCGTAAGTCTTCCCAACGCCCGCAACAGCTCCAAAGAAGATTTTCAATTTCCCCCGTTTGCTTTCTTCTGCCTTCACTCTCGCCAAAATTTGATCGATATCAGATTGCTCTTCCATCATATATTCGTATTATACTCCATTTTAGAAGAGTCCAAATCCAAATTTACTTTCAAAACGTTTACCACTGGTTCTCCAAGTAATCCTAAGAAACGGTTATAGCTATGTTTGCGGACAATGCTTTTCACGGTATCCTGCGATAATCCCCGCAGCCGTGCCACGCGTGGAATCTGGTAATAAGCGGCTGCCAGACTGATATGCGGATCTAATCCGCTCGCGGAAGAAGTAACAAGGTCTACCGGGATAGGGCTTGTATTGTCCGGATCGGCTGCTTTTAACGCCTCAATACGTGCTTTTACCGCATCGACAAGCATGGAATTTGAAGGTCCTAAGTTGGAGCCTGAAGAAGCTGCGGCATTGAACCGAACGGGAGATGTCGATGAAATACGACCCCAGAGATATTTGGGATCGTCGAAATGTTGGCCGATAAGCAAAGACCCGATGGGGTTCCCGTCCCTATAAATCAAACTGCCATTTGCCCGTTCACGGAATAATACCTGGGCAATCCCGGTTACGGAAAGCGGGTAAAGAATCCCCGTGATAAACGTTAAAAGCAAAAAAGATACGATTGCTGGTTTCACATGTTCCCTGATCATTTTTTCCTCCTTATCAAGTTACGTTCTTTGGCAACTTTTTTATTTGTATGTAGTGGCAATTCATGAATTGCCACTACAAGATTGAAATTCCTTAGTATTAAATTAAACACGGACAAACAAAGTTTGTCCGTGCCACCCTCAGTGATTGAAATTCCTTACACTTCAAACCAGGAGTAAAGCGGTTAAAATCATGTCGATCAATTTAATACCGATAAACGGCGCTACAATTCCACCTAACCCATAAACTAAAAGATTGTTTCTTAAAAAACAGTTTGCCGTCATCGGTTTATAAGGCACACCGCGCAAGGCAAGCGGAATAAGAAAAATGATAATGAGTGCGTTAAAAATAACCGCAGATAATACGGCACTCGCCGGTGTTGCCAGATGCATAATATTAAGCGCCTTAAGCGATGGATACGTCCCTACGAACGCAGC
Organism: Candidatus Brocadia sp.; assembly: GCA_021463795.1. Classification (GTDB taxonomy): domain Bacteria; phylum Planctomycetota; class Brocadiia; order Brocadiales; family Brocadiaceae; genus Brocadia. Next base: position 2,282,460 of record JAJTXE010000002.1, read on the forward strand.
CGGGATGATCGCAAAATACTTCGACACGTCGTTCGATATGCTGAATGTCGTCAGAGAACCCCGCGTCATGAGGAGCTGTTTTCCGATCTTAACGATTTCGATAAGCTTTGTAGGGTTAGAGTCGAGATCGACCATGTTCCCTGCCTCTTTTGCAGCTTGCGTTCCGGTATTCATGGCAACAGCGACATCCGCTTGCGCAAGGGCAGGTGCGTCGTTCGTTCCGTCACCCGTCATAGCAACAAGCCTCCCACCGGATTGCATTTCGCGGATAAGTTTAAGCTTTGTTTCCGGGGTAGCCTGGGCCAAAAAATCATCCATACCCGCTTCCGCGGCAATAGCCGCTGCGGTTAAAGGGTTATCCCCGGTAATCATGACCGTCTTTATCCCCATCCTGCGGAGCTCAGCAAAACGTTCCCGGATACCGCCCTTTACGATGTCTTTTAATTGAATAACACCAAGCACCTGTTTCTGTTCTGCTACAACGAGCGGCGTACCTCCGTTTTTTGATATCGTTTCAATATTGAATTTCAGGTCTTCGGGAAAAGAACCGCCGAATTTCCTGACGTAGTCTTCAATAGCTTCGGCGGATCCCTTCCTGATTTGCCGTCCGTTACCCAAATCCACCCCGCTCATCCGTGTTTGTGCCGTAAAAGGGACAAACTTTGCATCGAGTTCATGGATATGAGATCCCTTCCTGATTTGCCGTCCGTTACCCAAATCCACCCCGCTCATCCGTGTTTGTGCCGTAAAAGGGACAAACTTTGCATCGAGTTCATGGATATGACGTTCTCTGATACCGTATTTCTTCTTTGCCAATACTACGATGCTTCTGCCTTCAGGGGTCTCATCAGACAGAGAAGCGAGCTGTGCCGCATCTGCTAATGAATTAATATTGACACCCTGGTTTGGCATAAGAGCCACTGCCTGCCTGTTTCCAAGCGTTATCGTACCGGTTTTATCCAGAAGCAGGACATCGACATCTCCCGCCGCCTCAACCGCACGGCCGGAAGTGGCAACGACGTTGGCCTGCACCATCCTGTCCATGCCGGCAATCCCTATGGCAGGTAATAATCCTCCTATCGTGGTCGGGATGAGACACACCAGCAGGGCGACCAATACGGTTACGGTAACCGGCGCTCCGTGTCCGGCTGAGATGACACTGTAAATAGAAAACGGTAAAAGCGTTACTGTCGCTAAAAGAAAGATGATGGTAAAGACTGCCAGTAAAATGCCCAGCGCTATCTCATTGGGAGTTTTTTGTCTTTTTGCTCCCTCAACCATAGCAATCATGTGATCCAAAAATGTTTCACCGGGATTGGAACTGATACGCACCAAAAGCCAGTCTGAAAGCACCCTCGTACCGCCCGTAACGGAGCTGCGATCTCCTCCGTTTTCGCGGATAACCGGTGCGCTTTCTCCGGTAATTGCGCTCTCGTCAACAGACGCTACGCCCTCAGTAACTTCGCCATCCATAGGGATAATGTCCCCTGCCTCGACAAGAACGACATCTCCTTTTCGAAGCATTGTAGCCGAAACCTTCGCATAACTGGAACCATAGCTGTGGCTTGAAAGTTTTTTTGCCAAGGTGTCTCTCCGGGTGCGACGAAGACTCTCGGCTTGCGCTTTTCCCCGCCCTTCTGCCATGGCTTCGGCAAAGTTTGCGAAAATTAATGTGAACCACAGCCATAACGATATCGTTAAAATAGATCCTGCTGGCGCTTCTCCGTTTCCTGAAAGCGCATGAAAATACAAGCCCGTAGTCAATATGCTTCCTACCAGGACCACAAACATTACCGGATTTTTGATCTGATGTCTGGGATCTAACTTCTTGAACGAATCAATAATTGCCGGACCAATAATAGACGGACTAAACAAAGATTTTGCCTTCTGTGATTTCTTCACGAAAACCTCCCATATTAACGATGATGTAGCATGAAATGTTCAACGATCGGGCCAAGTACCAGCGCCGGGAAAAACGTAAGCGCCCCCACAATCAGGACAACCATGGCCAAAAATAGAATAAAAAGCGGCGTATGCGTCGGTAATGTCCCCTGACTTACGGGAACAATTTTTTTCCTGGCCAGCGATCCTGCAACGGCAAGTATCGGAATGGCAAGCCAGTATCGCGCAAAAAACATGGCCAATCCCAGAGCTATATTGTAAAAAGGGGTATTGGCGGATAATCCACCAAAGGCGCTTCCGTTATTGTTTGCCGCGGATGAAAAAGCATAAAGCACTTCACTGAAACCATGAGGTCC
>JAJTXE010000020.1:0-1456 GCA_021463795.1 Candidatus Brocadia sp.
AGTAATTGACCATCTCCTGGCAAAAATACGCACCCATTACCCCTCCCAGACGAGGAATATTTGTGTGTTTATAAAATTAAAGGCATTCGGTTCCCAATGAAAACGCAAATTTTTCTTATTTTAATGTAAAACTACAGGGAAAAGCAAGAATCCGGATAGTATTGAATTCAATTACTACCGCATAGTTCACCCGTTGTTCATAGCAAAACGTTTGGGCACCCAAACCCATTACCATAATTCGCTCAATGGCAAAATGATTTTCCCTGTTATGGAAAACAGATTTTTTAACATTGCCATTTCAAGTTCACTGCCATTCAGCTCATTCAGAAATAATCCATGGATCATTTTAAAGTCAAGACCGTTAGATTTAAAACTTTACACCCTTTGCGCCTTTGCGGTAAAATAATCCCTAACCAATTTGCAAGGCAGGAGGAATGAAAATGGCACAGATAATTGAAGAAAAGAGGTGGACGTATGAGGACTATCTGCATTTGACCGATGACAAGAGATATGAAATTTTAGGAGGTAGATTATCGATGATGGTTCCAGCGCCTGAATTTAACCACCAATTAATCTCTGCGAGACTACAGTTTTTGATCATGCACTTTGTAGAGTCAAAAGGTTTGGGTTATGTTGTAGATGCTCCAACAGATGTCGTATTAGATGAGGAGAACGTAGTTCAGCCTGACATCCTGTTTATCTCAAGGGAAAATAAAGATACTATCAAAAAAAAGGGGGTCTTTGGCCCGCCTGACTTGGTTGTAGAGATAGTTTCGCCATCCACCCAATACCGCGACGTTTATGAGAAGAAAGATTTGTATGCACGGTTTAAGGTAAAAGAGTATTGGATAGTCAATCCTTATATGAAGTGCATAGAGGTATTGTCATTGAATGAAAAAGGCACATATGTACTCTCTTCGGAAGGTTATATGGATGAAGGTGGGAACAGAACCATTCAGTCTACGGTTTTAAAGGATTTTGCCCTGGATTTAGGCAAGGTATTTAAGGAGGATTTTGAAGGGGGATAAGGTAGTAAGTCTTATAAGGGATTGGCTTCATTTCTTTCATACTTGAAATTATCGTATTTCTCATATACCATAAATCATTAGGTTGAAGCGTCTGTCTAGAGGCATGCAATTATTCCTAAAAAAGCTGAAGGAGGTGACACATGATTGCAGAGATTAGTGTGATTCCCATCGGGAAGGAAATTGACCTGGCCAGTCACGTCGCCAGCGTTGTCAAAATCATTGATGCGAGTGGATTGGATTACAAGCTCCATGCCATGGGTACGGTGGTCGAAGGGGAGAGTGATCGGGTTTTTGATCTGATCAAGAAATGTCATAACAAGATGCTGGAGTTATCGGAAAGGGTATACACCACCGTAAAGATAGATGAGAGGAAGGACAAGACGGTAAAGATGATCGAGCATAAAGTGTTGGCCGTAGAGAAGGAACTC
>JAJTXE010000021.1:0-1305 GCA_021463795.1 Candidatus Brocadia sp.
GAGCTGGGCAACCTCTTCACGAGGAATTTGCCAGACGACTGGCTCGTGACATCCATATAGCATACCAGCGACATGATAACCTGATGGCACAGGCACAGAGTAGATCAAGGTGGGCATGGCTATGGGCACTTGCGTTTTTTGTTATTGCAATAGGCTCCGCGATGCTTTTCATATGGCTCTCAGCACGTTTTGAGCTCGTACGAAACAAGATCGTCTTCGCCCTTTTGCTCTTATTTGTCATGGCGGTTGCAGGAATCGGGACACAACAGGTGAAGTGGAAAGACGCCGCCAACTGGTTGAAGGGTTCCTTTGTCGAATCCTTGAGCAAGAACAAGCCATGAGAAAAAGAATATCTAACTCGGCGCTCCAACTAACTGCTATTCCGCTGCGTTTCATAGCAGCAGGCGAGCTTGGTCGTTATACCACTATAAATGCAGAGACAAATATATTGCTAAATGGACGAATATAAATTTACAGAATATTTTGAAAACGAGACAATAAGGAAGCGTCCATATCTTAAGAATGAAAGAAATATGGGGGATTGGGGAATTTAAACATGTTCGGTTTTAAAGGGCAACAGATGGAACTGTAGTATGCCACATGAGCAGGACTTATGCCCTGACACTTTATACTTAGATTCTATAAAAATTGGTTGTCGTTCATACTGAGCGGCATGGAAAAACCAGGATAATAAGCACAAGGCGCTCAACAAGAAAAGAAAGGAAAATATATGAAGGCGATTAAACACAAAACAATGCGTAAAGAATACAGGCGGGAAGATTTGGGCAAGGAAATAAGAGGCAAATATTATAAGGAACATCAAAAGGGTACAAATCTCGTTCTTCTTTGTCCTGATGTGACAGCGGCGTTCCCCGATGAAACTTCAGTCAATGATGCCCTGCGCACTTTGATGAAAATAGCACAACAATCAGTCTGTCCGACAAAGCGTTCCACCAAATCACGGCTTCCCAGCCGCTCCCAATGAGCTTTGTTCGTTAATACTGCCCAGAGATATGCGCAAATGAACCAAGAGCAATGAAAGAAAACCTTAAAACTCTTACGACTCGTTCGTGTTAGATAATAAAACTCCATGAAAGTACTCGGAATAGAAACATCAGGGAATAGGGGTGGTATTGTCCTTAGCAAAGACTGCCAGGTCATCATTTCCAAGGAATTTCGAAGCATGCAACATGGGAAAGAACTGGTGCCTGCTATCAAGAGCGCCTTTCAAGAAATTGGCTGGTCACCTCAAGATATCGACCTTATCGCCGTGGATGTGGGACCAGGTTCATATACAGGGCTACG
>JAJTXE010000022.1:0-2774 GCA_021463795.1 Candidatus Brocadia sp.
TTTTTTTAAATTTTTGAATTAAAAGGGTGATAAAGATGGTAAAAAATATTTCTATTGTTTTGTTAGTATTGTTTAATATGTTTGTTGCATCCTCACTTTGTCACGCAGATGAACCTCAAGAGGAGCAACAGCACTATAAAGTTGGTTTGGGTGATGTCCTTGACATAAGTGTACTTGATCACGATGAACTTAAGACCACAGCGCCCGTTACCTCAGACGGTTCAATAACTTTTCCTTATATTGGTAGCATTAACGTTAAGGGTTTGAGTTTATCAGATATTGAAAAGGAAATAGAAAAAAGGCTTTCCAGCAGCTATATAAAGTACCCTGTGGTGTCTGTAACCTTGACCAGGTTTGAGAGTGTGAAATTTTTTGTATATGGTGAGGTTAAAAATCCGGGAAGATATACCCTTGAAGGCAATATGACCGTATTCAAGGCCATTTCATCGGCAGGAGGCATTACTGCAGATGGTATTTATGGCAAAGTTAAGGTGCGGCGCAGGCAAAAAGTGGGTGGCACATACCAGGAAATAAGCATTAATCTTAAAAATATCAAAGAAAGCACGATGAATTGCGATATGCCTATAGAAGACGAGGATGTAATAGTTGTGGAACGAAATAAAGACTTCTATGTATATGGTGAAGTTTCCAAACCTGGCAAATATACCCTTGGGGATCAAATGACGGTACTCCAGGCGATATCCATTGCGGGAGGTATTACTACGAATGGCCTGTATGGCAAGATAAAAGTCAGGCGAAAACAAAAAATGGAAGGCGCATACAAGGAAATCAACATCGATTTTAAAAATACCAAAGATAATGCTCTGAACAGTGATATGCCTGTAGAGGACGGGGATGTAATCGTGGTGGAGCGTAATAAGGATTTCTTTGTATATGGTGAAGTTGCCAGGCCTGGTAAATATACCCTCGAGGATCAAATGACGGTACTGCGGGCGATATCCATTGCGGGTGGCTTTGCAAAATTCGGATCTCCTGACAGGGTCAAGATACTCAGAACAGTGCATGGTAATACACGATATGAAAATATTAAAGTCGACACGAAAGGTGCTGTGAAAGGTGATGTTGATAAGGATATCCGTTTAGAATCGGGAGATATAGTAATTGTAATGGAAGGCATTCTTTAGAGGGGGATATATGGATTTAAATTTACCTGGAAGCACCTTACGTGATTATTTAAGGATTATATTCAGACATAAAGCTATTATCATAACCACGTTCATAACGGTGACAATAATCGCCATCCTTGGGTTAGAACTTAGGACGCCAATATATGAATCCCAAGTTAAAATGCTCATTTCTGCTGAAAAACCGACCAAATCACCTTATTATACCGGTTTGGGATATGGTCAGAGTGCTGGAATATCTGCTACCGAAAGCGAGATAGTAACTTCAAACCCGGTAATTGAGCGTGCGGTTAGGGTTCTAAAACTCGATGAACGTCCATCCGATTACGAGAAGAATTTCTGTTCACCTCTTAGAGCATGGGTAATTGATGTGAGACGTAAGATACGGAAAATGCAAAAGGCGGCGAAAAATAATTTGAAAGCAGTACCTCTTTTGACTGAACAGGAGACGACGCCTTCCGCGAATGAAAACGATAATGTAAAATCATCCGTCGCAGAAGAAATGGCATGGCAGGCAGATTCCTTTCGGTGGGCGGTAGAAAGTCTAAAAGGCAGGATAAAAGTCGAGCCAATAGCTGACACGAATTTGTTTGCGATAAAAGTTAGTGACTATAGCCCTGTGGCTGCTGCATTAATTGCTAATGTGGTTAGCCGCTCATATATTATTTTCGATCTAGAACAACAGATGGCTGAATTCCAGCTTCAATACGGAGAAAAACATCCAATTGTAGTACAACTAGGAAATGGCATTGATAAGATATCTAAAAACCTCACCGGTGAAACACTTCCCGCCATCGAGGCAATTGGTCCGGCGAGTGTCAAAATTATTGAACAGGCACTCGTACCTCTCGAACCGGCTGGAAAGAGTAAAGGTCTTATTTTAATGCTTGCCATTTGCATGAGTTTGTTGTTAGGGGTCATCCTTGCATTCGGATTTGAATTTATAGATCATACCTTTAAATCGCCACAGGATGTAGAGACATTTCTTAATATACCGCTTTTGGGCTCTATACCAAGGAAGGGTTTTAAAAATGGTGTACTAATTAAAGACCTTAGACGGACAGCCTCTTTGATTCAACCCTATCAGAACCTCTCGGATCAGCTCTATCTCTTAATGAAAGATAAAAATTTAAAGTCTGTTATGATAACCGCAGCATCCTCATTTGATGGGTCAACTACCATAATTGCCAATCTTGCCAATTTTTTAGCAAACAAGGCAGGCCACAAAGTGATGGTTATTGACGCTAATTTACGGGCTCCGGCAATCCACAAACTCTTTAATATCTCAGATAACGGGGGGCTTGCGAATGTGCTTGAAGGAAAAACATCTTTGGAAAAGGCAGTTAAAGAGCTGGGTTCTCATTTAACAGTGTTACCAGCGGGTACTACAGCACTGAATCCCACTCCCCTTCTAGATTCGACCAATATGTCTAACGTAATGAAGATTGCCAAAGAAAAGTTTGAGTTTGTCTTCGTTGATTATGCGAACTTAAGAAGTTTTAAAGAAGCGTGTGTCCTTTGTCCTCATTTAGATGGAATTATTTTGGTTGTGAATGAAGGAAAGACCAGACACTATACGATAAAATCGTTGATCGCACCTTTAAAGCATAAAAAAGCCAACCTGATCGG
>JAJTXE010000023.1:0-1805 GCA_021463795.1 Candidatus Brocadia sp.
ATAGCCACATACGGACTACGGAGAAGTACCTGCATACGTCAGATGAAAAGAAGATGGACGCCATTGCACGGTTGCAGTTTGCTTTGTAAAGGAATTCACCGCGGAGAACGTGGAGAAAAGAATAGGACTACGCTTATCCAAAACAGAAAGGGAGGGAAATTAACCATGTCAGAGGAAAAGAAAAAAGAGGGGAGTTTTGATCCGGGATGTATTACAGATATCCAGGATAAGCTTTTGAGTAATAATTATGCTCTCAAGGCGTTTGCTAGTTTACTGAATAGTTCCGATCTCTCCGATTTTGCTAATCAATATCCAGCGGACGTCTACAGAGAGAATAATTATGAAGCAGAAGCTTTGAGATTTGGATTATCACAGATTATTGACCTGTACCTGGCGCACCAGGAGCAGATTATTAAAGAGTATGTAGATCAATATTTCAAGAGCGATATGTACCTCGTAGGACACACGAAGGCTATCATCGACAATTTTAGCCTTGGCGCTTATACATCAAGGGATGTGGCAATACGTGAATTGCATGAGGAGGTTGCAAACCTGGACACCGTCATCAACCGGGACGGCGAACTGAAGGGAAAGGGTGAGGAGCTAAAAGAGACGTGTTTGAAGCACTTGGAGCAGCTTGCGAAAAAAGCAAAGGGAAATGGACAGTAGGAGAGGATGAAAATATTTTTGTTTTTTTGTTGACAAATAAATTCTTTTTGATATACACTTCTAATTATTGATTAGACGTCTAATTATGTGGAAGGTAATAAGGAGGTGAATGGATGTTAACGAAAAAGGACCTGCTTAAAAAGCTGGAAAAGGAAGACATAAAAATAAGTGGCAAAATGCTCACTTATTTTGCTTCTTTAGGCCTAATTAAGAAACCTATAAGAACTGGCCTTGGGCAAGGTAAAGGCTCTATATCTGAGTTTGATGATAGAGTTCTTGATGATATTAAACAGATTGTGAAATTACACGAGGAAGGTCTTACCTATGAGCAAATAAAGCAAAAGAGAATGTCTTCAAGAGAGTGGTTGTCTCTCGTAAGACAGATAAGGGAGTCTTCTAAATCTGATGAGGACGCAACCAATTCTATTAAAAAACTTCCATATTTGGCTAACTGGGAAAAGGGACAATTAAAGTTAATTTGCGATATAGCTGAAAATCTGACTAAGGTATTTGTATCTGAACTGTCAACAATGTTACATCCTTTTTCTAATGCCTCCGAAGAGGATTTGTTTGATGATGCCTATGAAGCAATAGAATCTTATCTTAGCGATTTGCTTTGTTATGGTGGCATAGGCTGTGAAGAAGATTTTGAAGAGTATCTCGAAGGTAAGATATCTCGTACGTATTTTCCGCCTATTGGTTTACATGGGCAGTGTGTAGGGTCTTTGGGAAAAAAGCCAAAGGAAGATCGAAAAGTCAGAAAGTCCAAGAAAGGAGGCAATCATGATACCCATGACAAAAAATAGCCATTTATTTTTTGACAAGATTACAAGCAAACGCATCTATGAAAGTGATTTAAAGCCGGTTGATGGAGATCGCTGCCCGGATTGTGGTAAACAGATAGAAGAGGAAAATGAGCAAGTTGGCTTTGTGATTAACAGCAGGCTATTAGGCTGGATTAAGAAGACAGGGCAGTTGATAAAAAAATGCCAGTGCAAAGCATGGCTAAAGATGCCGTACAGGTTATCAAAAATAGCTTAGTGTCTGAACGAAAACGCACTTTTTGTAAAAGTGCGCGGGCGATTTTTTCCTTACCAAGAGATCATTTTAAAATTTGAGATTGGGTTTTTGCTAAA
>JAJTXE010000024.1:0-2102 GCA_021463795.1 Candidatus Brocadia sp.
GTAAGTTTTTCTTTGTGTCCTTTGTGTAAGACTTTGTGCGCTTTGTGGTGAAACTCTTTTTGGTTGCGGCTTTGCTGCACTATGTATCATTTCGAGAAGTGCCCTGAAAACAGTTTCTACATCGGGGTTGTAAACCGACCAAAACCTATATCCCCCTGTTAAGACGAAGATTGACATATACCATGGTCCATAGCCAAACCCGTCCCTGTTCTCATACCCCACTCTAAACCATCCGTTCGAACCACCCCTCCAGCCCAAACCTGGCAAAGCTTTCTACCTGTTTTTTTAACATGCTTTTAAAATATAAATTCAACAAAATCCTCCACCTCTTGCTGATCTTCAGGGGATAATTTTCCGATCATTTCTTCTAACAATCTCATGGAAATTCACCTCAATATCAGTTTACTCCCCATTATTAAAGGGGGAAACAGGGGGTTGTATATTTTGGTCAACCTAATTTCCTTCTTACAAAAAGGAGTACTTCTCTCAAACCTACTTCTGGGGTTTCGCTTAAATTGCTCTCAATAACTTTTTCTTCCTCACCATCATGAAAATGTTTTGGGAACGTTTTTGTATAACACCACCTCTTGTGGGGTGCGTTATCGTGGCGGTATATCAATCCATCAATATGCTTTCTCTCCCAGTGATAGCTATATCGCCCCTTCAATTTTAATGAATACCATACATCGATAAAACTACTATCTTTTAGAATAATTCTCAACTGATTGACATCTGTAACAAAAACATCTTCAACAATATCTGCAAACTCTATCTCAGCCAAATCCTTTAGTTTCCTTATTCCCTCAAGCATCAAAGGGACCTCAGGATACCCTCGATTTCGCCCTTTTTAAACTCAAGGTGATCGAGTCGCTGAAGTTCCTGCCATGTGTCTTTCTCTTCAATTTCACCCTTTTTGTACAACTCCTCAAATTCTTCAACTGAGGAAACCCTATATTTCACCCGTATTTCAAATATCTCTGCTTTTATCACTCTCAGTTTCCTCTCCAAAAATACTTTCAGGCTCTCCCTGATCATTTCTTCCTTTGAAATATTCAATTTTTCTGCCAAATCTTCTAATTCCTTTCTTTCTAACTGCATATGTATGTATCTCCTAATAATCACTATAACAACACAAAGAAAATATCAATATTTATTTTTGTAACAATTTAGTATTTTAAAAAATGTAGTACCGATCCCTTCCCCGATCGTAGTCATGGACAGGTGTGGTCGGCTCCATTCGTTTGCAACTTATAGAAACGACAAATTACAATATCCAAATACCAAATAAATTCCAATAAACAAAAACCAAACCGCTAAACAATACTCACGGAGCCGGAATACCTGAGTTTGGAATTTTGGAAATTGGAATTTGTAGATTATTTGAAATTTGTATTTTGGTTTTTGTAATTTGAAACTTACTATTTCCTCTGCGTCCTTTGCGGCTTTGCGTGAAACACTGAACTCAGAACACAGAACCCTGAAATGTGCTTTCTCCGTGCCCTCTGTGCCTCTGTGGTGAACATTTGTCAATGATAAAGATTTGACCCCTTTGCTTTTTACAGAACCCTGAACTCAGAATTATAATCACAAATCAAGGTGTGACCCCACTGTCTTGCCCTCGGTACAAATCAAGATAGCAAGACAAAAAATACATACAATAAATATTTTAAAAATGTTCTTATTTTGGGTTATTACAAATCCTATATAATCAGGCTTTATTCCATTCATTGTTTTCTATTCCAGCTTGCCTTAGTATTTCTTTAACTAAACTTATATGTATATCTCCACTCCTGTGAGGGTTCGGGATACGAACCTTTTTTGGTCCTTTTTTCATAAATTGGTGCTTTCTTCCTGAAAATGGACCTGAGTACCCTAATACCCTGAATTTTCTTATGAGTTCTTTCCTTGAAATACAATTCGACATGCTCAGGTGGTTACTTCTTCCTTTACCGTTATTTGGATTCCTTTAATCACAGGAACAGAATCTCCGTCTTTTATCTTTAAAACAAGCCATTCCTCTAAAACTTCTATAAGTTCCTTGCGGCATTCTTCAATTGAGTTATTATTCGCCCATACTCCATCGAATCCAGGAACTTCAGCAA
>JAJTXE010000025.1:0-1040 GCA_021463795.1 Candidatus Brocadia sp.
GACCTGATTAGTGACAAACCTCAGCCAGCCGGATGATGGGGGCTGGACGAGGCGGTGTAAGCGCTGCGGCGCGCAGCAAGCGGGCCAGGATGGAGGCCAGATTGAAACGTCTGTTGAAGCGATACTGCACTTCGGCGAGATAGCGATGGGCATATTTGACGAAGTCGAACGCATGGTAAGTGCCGCTCAGGGCGGTCTTGAGGTTGCCCAGCAAGGTATTGACCGCCTTGAACTGGGGCAGCCGGGCGCTTGCCTTGCCGCCGCCGGTGACGGTGACCTCATGTTCGGCGCCGATGATTCTCACACCCCGGAAACACCACAGCCCGTCGGAGACGACCTGGGCCGAAGTGGCCAGAGACTTGGCCGCCCAGATCGCCACGGCTTCCGAGGTGAAGGGCTGCCTGACCAGGCAGGCATACAGGGGCCGGCCGTCGGGGCCGGTCTGCACGGCGGCGATGAAAGGCACCTTGTTCTCCGAGCCGCGCCCGCTTTTACCCCCACTGCGCTCGCCGCCCAAGTAGGCATCGTCGATCTCGACCCGCCCGTCGAGCACACGGGAATCCTCGCGCAAGCGCATGACTTCCATGAGTTTATGCTTCATCAGCCAAGCGCTCTTGTAGCACACACCCAGGTGGCGCTTGAGCTCCAGAGCGGAGACGTTGTTCTTGGCTTGGGTGAGCAGATGCATGGCGAGGAACCAGCGGGTGAGCGGCAGCTTGGTGGCCTCGAAGATGGTGCCGCACAGCGCGCTGCTTTGATGTCGGCAGGTGCAGCATTGCCAGTAGCGGCGGCGGCCGCGGACGAACGTGCCGTGTTCGGCCGCGCCGCAGGCCGGGCAGCGAAACCCTTCGGGCCAGCGCGCGGCCGCCAACGCCGCCTCGCATTGTTCCTCGCTGCCGTAACGATCCAGAAACTCGGTCATCGAAAGTCCTGCCTGAAATTGCACCCGGTTCATCGCCATGGCCCATTCTCCTCGCCGGTGAAAATGAGCCCAGTTTCCTCCCCGCCAGGCTCGCTACGTGAGCCTGCTGAGGTTTGTC
>JAJTXE010000026.1:0-538 GCA_021463795.1 Candidatus Brocadia sp.
GCTTCTGAGTTCCAGTTCCGGAAGGACTTTGAAAGAAATACCTCCCTGCGGCAAGAGTTCGTCGCCAAATTCGCTGTTGTTTTGTAACCTCAGACCGGCGGAGAGTTTCAATCTTTCCCAAAATATGTGTTCATCAGTCAGGAAGCCAGCATATTCCTGAATGGTATGCCTGCCAAAATCTGCGTTCGTATCCTGATTTCTTGCCTCACCGCCATAATTTTTCACATCTGCGCCGATGGTAAATGTGTTGTCTTCAATAATAGTAAAATTCTGGAGAAAGTAGCCACCGATAATCTGATCCTGTGAACTAAAGCCGTCAAAGACTAAATGTTCGCCATAGCTGCCATAGAGCTTCACTATCCCGGAGGTTTTCTCGAAATTATTTTCAACATCAAATGATGTGCCGTCCCGTACCCGAACCTTGTACCAATTATTCTTACGGGGCGCTGTTACAGGGCCGGGGTCGGTAAATCGCGAAGACATAGTAAGGTTGTCAAAATTTATCCTGAAATGTTCATCCAGGTCATACCCCATGCGC
>JAJTXE010000027.1:0-1185 GCA_021463795.1 Candidatus Brocadia sp.
GTTCTTCCAGTCAACCACTCCTCGCTGATCTCGCAGAGCACCGCGGAAACCAATCTCAGGCAAGAGGCTTTGTTCGGAAAGATGCTGACGACCCGCGCTCTGCGACGGACTTCTCGGTGGAGTCTTTCCACGCCATTCGTCGTGCGCAACAGTCGTTGAAAACCTCCCGGAAAGGAAAAAACCATCAAACCTTCTGGCAGGTTGCTGGCCATCCAACTGGACAAACGGGAGGCAGTCTTCTCGTACTTGAGGACAGTCTTGGCAAGGTAAGCTTCTGCCGTCGCCCGATCGGGAGCATTGAAGATGGTTCGAATATCCTCAGCCACTTCCGCTTGCATGTCTTTGTGTGGCACATAGGCTTGGGCATTCTGTTGCAGATGGAACTGACAGCGCTGCCACGGAATACCGCCAAAGACTGCCAGCCGCGCCGCTCGCAGACCGGCATGATCGTCACTGGTGATGAGTTGCACACCACCCAAGCCGCGTTGCTTCAGGCTCTCTAGGAAGGTCCGCCAGTGAACCTCATGCTCGCTCAAAGAGACGGACACGCCCAGAATCTCGCGTTTTCCTGCGGGCGTGACGGCAACAGCGATCAAAATCGCCAAATGGCGAACTTGTCCATCTTCCCGAACTTGCTCGTAATAGGCATCCAGAAACAGGAATGGGTATTCGCCCAGTGGACGTTCTCGCCATTTCTCCAGTTCGCTATCCATCTCGGCAGCCGCACGACTGACCTGGGAGGACGAGACCTCCACCCCGCATAATTGTTCGGTGATCGCCTTCACTTTGCGGGTCGACACGCCTTGCACATACATTTCGGCCAGCGCCAGCGTCAGGGCTCGTTCGCTGCGCAAACCTCTTTCCAGCGCCTGTGGATAAAAGCCCCCCTCCCGCACTTGGGGAACCGCGAAGGTGATCTCCCCTACTCTGGTCTGCATCGTCTTGGGCTTGAAGCCATTGGCATAGCCTCGACGCTCCACCGTATGTTGGTAAGGTCCTGCGTTCAGATGTTCCGTCCGTTCTGCCAGCATCGCCGTGTTGATAATCACTCGGATTAACTCCGGCAGAACGTTCAAACCCTGCTCTTGGACTTGCTCCAGCAGTTCGCTCGGTACGGTAAAATCATTGGGGTAGGTCATTTGTTTCTCCTTTTGTTTCAACACCACAAGGATAACACTTGACCTA
>JAJTXE010000028.1:0-6104 GCA_021463795.1 Candidatus Brocadia sp.
CATGGTATGCGTATAGGTACAAACTTCTCCACAAGGACTTAGGCTCGCAGAGATGGTATTTTCAACCACTTAGGTATTCCATACTTCAAGGCACGCCCTATCTCGGTTCCGCTGAGTCCACCAACCCGATATAACAAGTCCATTGCTATTTGCCTTATTATAACTCGTTCCTCTTTTATTTCAGCAAAACTCTTATTCGTCTCCTTGCAGATGGCCTCAATGATTTTATCTCCTGTGGTATATTTTTGTACCCGCTGTACTGCGGGAATCTCACGTGATTTTGCTGGTGAAAAGATGTCTTTTACCCAGTTGATAAAAGTATCACTCCCCAGGATGCTTCCTCCAATAACCTTCTCTTTTATATCAATCCCCGTCGATACATCATTACAGAGTGCTTCCCAATACAATCTCCTTCCTTTTCTATAGCCCCCTCCGTATGACTCAAGTATCCTTGCGTAATCAACCATGCCATTTCTTCTGGCATCGTCGATATAACCCCAAAGGCAGCTCCACGGGTAGTTCCTTAAATATTCCTTCTTTTCTGATAACCGTGGCTTTCCTTTCTGCTTTGTTCTAACCGGGTTTAAATGAATATATCGGGATAAAACATGCAGATAACTTTTCTTTTCCACGAGAATGCTCTTGTATCTTCCCTGATACAAATGACCCATCCTTTTATGTCTTCTATTGTAATGTATAATGGACTGGCATTTTCAGACCAGTAGTGAAGATGCAATTTGGTAAGATAAAATACCATAGGAGGGGTCTGAAAAATGAGAAAGAGTTTTGATACAGAATTCATGGCAAAGGTGGCATTGGAAGCGATCAAGGAAGAAAAGACAATAGCAGAGTTGTCATCGCAGTACGAGGTACACCGGACACAAATCACAAGATGGCGGAAGCGGGTGTTGGAAGGATTGGCGGGGATATTTCAGGGGAAGGAGGGAAAAGCCGTAGAAGAGAAGGCAAAGGTAATAGATGAGTTGTATCGGCAAATAGGGCAATTGAAGGTGGAGAACGAATGGCTTAAAAAAAAATCTAGAGAGATTGGGCATTGAAGAGAAAAGGAGGTTGATAGAAAGAGAGTATACGGGATTAAGTATTCGGAGGCAATGTGAGCTGGTAGGACTGACGAGATCGAACTGGTACTATAAACCGGCAGAGGTATCAGACGAGACATTGTGGCTGATGAGACGGGTAGATGAGCTATTTACGGAATATCCATTTTACGGGAGTCGTCGGATACGAGAGGCATTGAGGCGTGAGGGTTTTGGGGTAGGGCGCGAATGGGTGCAGGGGTGCATGAGGCAAATGGGGTTGCGCGCCATATATCCGAAAGGGAATATGAGCAAGGGACATCCTGGCCACAAGATATACCCGTATCTTTTGTCAAGCATAGAAATCATCCGTCCAAACCAGGTATGGGCAAGCGATATAACATGCCTACGGCTGAGGCGTGGATTTGTGTACCTTGTGGCGATAATGGATTGGTATAGTCGCTATGTGTTGTCGTGGCGTATAAGCAATGCGATGGATGTTTCTTTTTGCAGAGAGGCATTGGAGGAAGCCTTGGGAAAGGGGCATCCGGAGATATTCAATAGTGATCAGGGTTCTCAGTTTACGAGCAATGATTTTACGGGAATACTCTTAAGCAAAGAGATCGCAATCAGTATGGATGGTCGAAGAAACAGATGCCTGTCATGGTCGTCCCGGTAGATTGCCTTGCGCTCGTTGCCCCGGCAGGTTACATGATATACTGCATCTTCGTATTGTATGCGTAACAGTCTTGCCATTTCAAAATCCTTTGTCAATGATAAAGATTTGACCCCTTTCTCCCGTTAGGAAAATTACCTTTTACTGTTAGCATTCTAACAATTATCCTAAATAGCTGAATTGCAGTAAATTATCGATCGGTTTTCCCAAAAATTATGACAATCAGATGTTAGAAACATAACAGTGTCTTTCGTGTTTTTCCTGCATTCAAAACCCGGAGAAACGGCCTTTTTGTACAAGATATTGTATAGCGTATCGTATCAAGCATCATATACTGCTTTAAGAAAAGTCTTGTGGAGGTTTAACGCAGGATACCCGCCCTCGATCGCCTCTTGTTCTATGCATAACTATAAGATTCCCCGCTGCCTATGATTTATTTTATATGAAATCTATGTATGGTTTGATTTTTGTTGCGTAACGGGATGTTGTCAAATATGGGAGCGGCGCCGAAAAAACCCTGAACTTGCGCTGTGGAATGAAATGATAGCAAATGTTCCGGTTCAATCATGCATGATTAAACCGTTGTCGATTAAATTTTTAAAAAAAGTTTTCAATCAAGGAAGACCCGTTTTGTGTCACATACGAATCCTATCTTTCCGGCAGGCACTCCAAAGATAGAAGTTGCCGAGGTCATTGGCGGATTAATTGGCAATGGGGTATTTGAGATCCAGGATTACCTGTATAAATGCTTGGGCGAAGGGAGATGTTATCAGATCCTCGACCTTGATCGCGCAGACCGGATCGATGGGTTAGGAATTGCTATGCTTGAGAATTTTCTCGCGCGTGGTCTAGAGATTCGACTTATTAAGGTAAGTCATCAGCAGAAAGATAGTGTTTAATCCTCTGTAGATAAGTATAATATGAAAAGGTAAACCTCGGGTGACCATAGTTTTTTATGTGAACTCTGGCAGTAAGTTTTTTTGTTTTCAAAAGGAGTCTCGAAGACAATGGATTGTGAAGAAACCACAGAACAAGAATTGAACAGCAGTAATTCAAGAGAGCATAAGGATATTTTTCATGATAACCTGATACGCTTGATGAACGGTAAACGCCTGTTTTTTTTCCTGTTATCTGATCTGACAATAGTCGTCTTTTCCCTCTATTTTGCTTTCTATATTCGTTTTGAATTTTCAATGTCTTTTGAATACACCCTGTTGTTCCTGGAGGTATTGCCGATTTTTATTCTGGTAAGGCTGACGGTGTTTTCGTGCTTGAAGGTTTATAAGATTACCTGGAGATACGTGAGTCTCAACGATATCGTAAATATTGCTGTTGCGCAAACCGTATCAATAGCCATCCTGATGATGCTTGTTTTGTCACCCCTGCCGGCAATTTTTCATTCTTTTATTCCGGAATTTTTCTTTAACATACGGCAAAGTGGGTTTCCAAGAAGCGTTTTTCTCATTGACGGGATGGTTTCCTCTGTTTTGTTCTGCGGACTGAGATTCTCGAAAAGGCTCTTTCTGGAATTTATTCACAAAAGGGCAATCGCGCATACTGGCAAGAAAACCATCATTGTTGGCGCCGGAAACACAGGAGATATGATCGCCAGGGACATGAAAAGGCAAGGCTATAGGGATTATTATCCCATAGGAATGCTGGATGACGACAGAAATAAGGTTGGCACATATCTCCATGGTCTGAAAGTGCTTGGCACAACAGACAAATTAAGGGATGTTGTCTCTCTCTACAAAATTGAGGCAATCATTATAGCCATTCCCTCACTCAATTATAAAATCCTCAGGAAGATATATGAATCAGCAAAACAGCTTGGGGTAGATAGAATAAAAATTGTACCTCGGATATATGAGTTGCATAAGACGGATATTCAGACGAAAAATCTTGAAGATATTTGCATTGAAGACCTGTTGGGACGGCAGAAGGTAACTATAGATCACCATGGAATAGGAGATTTTTTAAATAACAAAGTGGTGCTTATTACAGGGGCCGGAGGATCCATTGGTTCTGAACTTGCTACACAGGTATTTTCATTCAGGCCCAAACAAGTGGTTCTCTTCGATATCGATGAAACTGAACTTCACAACTTAAGCCTGCGGTTAGCAAGGTTATTCCCTCTTTCTTCCCAGGAGCGACACAATGGTTTCCATAGCAAGGACAATACAGTTTTTATAACAGGGGATATACGGGATGAATATGTGGTCAATGAGACGTTCAGAAAATTTAAACCCCAGGTTATATTTCATGCTGCTGCATATAAGCATGTGCCTATGATGGAAAATAATGCCAGAGAAGCGGTTAAGACAAACATGTTTGGGACATATTGGGTGGCAAAGGCATCAGCGGAACACCACGCGGAGAAGTTTATTTTGATTTCGACAGATAAGGCTGTGCGCCCAACGAGCATTATGGGCACTACAAAGAGAATGGCTGAATATATTTGTATGGCATTTAATGCATGTTCAGGTACCGGTTTTCTCTCAGTAAGATTCGGCAATGTCCTCGGCAGCCGGGGAAGTGTCTTGCCCATATTTCTGGAACAACTAAAGAAAGGTGGTCCCCTTACCGTGACCCATCGGGATGTGGTGAGATTTTTTATGACTATCCCCGAGGCCGTGTCCCTTGTTCTGCAATCGTCCATTATGGGAAATGGCGGAGATATCCTTGTATTGGACATGGGAGAGCCCGTACGGATTTTACTGCTAGCGGAGGAGTTGATACGAATCCATGGGCTGAAACCGCATAAAGATATCGATATAGAGTTTATAGGTCTGAGACCCGGAGAAAAGCTTTTTGAAGAAATTCTGACGGCAGAAGAAGGCACAACCGCAAGCAAGCATGAAAAAATACTTATTGCCAAAAATGGAAAGCGATACTCCAGGGAGGAGATTGAAGCGATATTGCAAAGATTTGAAAAGTTGCTGAATGCATTGCCAATAAAGGAAGATTATGAAGTAGTCCGGGATATACTGAAAATCTATGTAAAGAGTTTTGAAAGGAGACGATGTGCAAGAGTAAATCAACAGGCAAAAAATACGCCGGCTGTCACATTGTCCGGGATTGATGAAACAGACTTCCAAAAGCATCAGTTACAGCTTGAAAAACTCCTGAAGGATTTGCCAGCAATAGAGGATTATCAATTGATTCGGGATACGATTAAAAATTACAGGGAAAGTCTTGAAAGAAGGCGACATAATTGACTGGCAATTTCAGACCAGTAGTTAAGATGCATTATGGTAAGATAGAGTAGGATAAGGGAGGGTCTGAAAATGAGGAGGAGTTTTGATACAGAATTTATGGCAAAGGTGGCATTGGAAGAGCGTAAAATACGAGGAAGTTTACTTGAAGGATTACGAGGTTTGTCGTGATGCGCGTGAGGGGTTGGGGAAGTATTTTCATTTTATAACAATCGGAGGTATCATCAATCCCTGGAATATAAAACACCGCATGAAGTTCATTTTGGAGTTTCTTACGGAAACACATGGAAAAAAGACGGCGAGGAGTGGCGAAAAATTGCGGAGTGTGCAGAAGGGTAACTCCAGTCGCCCTACGGGCTCCTTCCGTTACCCTTCTGCACACTATTATTGATAAATTAATGCATCTAAATATTAACATAAAATGGTCTTGACAAACCCGTCCACCTTAAAATATTGTGTGAATTAGGTGAAGAATACCTAACGCAGCGCCGCCGCAACCAAAGCCGCTGTGACTGCCAGGCAACAACAGAAACCACAGATTTCACAGATTGCACAGAAAAAACTTACAAAAAAAAGAAGTTTTTACAGGGTAATACTATAAAAGAAAAGGGAAATTTATGGCTAACGATAATATCTGGCAGCATGAAACCCCTTATTCAAATTGGAGATAAGAGGTACTCGTGAAATCTGTTAAGTGCAAGGAAATAAGGAGAGGAGATAGTGTTGTTTTTAAAGGGGATGCTATTCCATTCAGCGCCCACAGAGTAATAGACAGCCGAAGGAAAAATAATAAATTTTATTTTCTTGAAAAGGGCGATCAAAACATTGCCGGTACATGGATTCGGGAAGAATCTATCCTGGGGAGAGTAATTGCCATAAAGAGAAAGGACAACAGCATTGTTCAGCTAAAAATGAATATAAGCATCATGATGAAAATGAACACCACGCTGCTCGTCATTTTTCTCATGACCACCCATACGATTAATAGAGTAGTGAAAATTTCCAGTCGTTGTGCAAAAAAGGCAAAAGTTCTCACTATTTTAAAACGACCATATCGGCATCTTCGTTCTATTATTACAGGTGTGTTTCATTTTATGAATAAAGGATTGGTTTTTCTTTGTATTAGAGGGATGAAATTCTATGGATGATAGATCATATTGCTGTACTGCCGCAACC
>JAJTXE010000028.1:6125-6989 GCA_021463795.1 Candidatus Brocadia sp.
CCACAAGATATACCCGTATCTTTTGTCAAGCATAGAAATCATCCGTCCAAACCAGGTATGGGCAAGCGATATAACATGCCTACGGCTGAGGCGTGGATTTGTGTACCTTGTGGCGATAATGGATTGGTATAGTCGCTATGTGTTGTCGTGGCGTATAAGCAATGCGATGGATGTTTCTTTTTGCAGAGAGGCATTGGAGGAAGCCTTGGGAAAGGGGCATCCGGAGATATTCAATAGTGATCAGGGTTCTCAGTTTACGAGCAATGATTTTACGGGAATACTCTTAAGCAAAGAGATCGCAATCAGTATGGATGGTCGAGGTCGTGCATTTGATAACATTTTTACGGAACGGCTTTGGAGGAGCGTAAAATACGAGGAAGTTTATCTGAAAGATTACGAGGTTTGTCGTGATGCGCGTGAGGGGTTGGAGAAGTATTTTTCATTTTATAACAATCGGAGGTATCATCAATCCCTGGAATATAAAACACCGCATGAAGTTCATTTTGGAGTTCCTTGCGAGAACAAATAAGGAAAAGGCGGCGAGGAGGGGTGTCGAAAAATCGCGGAGTGTGCAGAAGGATAACTCCAGTCGCCCTACGGGCTCCTTCCGTTATCCTTCTGCACACTGTTATTAATAAAGTAATGCATCTAAATATTAATACAAATTGGTCTTGACAAACCCGTCCACTTTAATGTAGGTGATGTTAAACCATCTCATAAATTCGCTGAGATTGGCAAGGGGTGTTTCTAAAAGCAGATGGAAGCTTATCCATGAGGACGTAACAATACAGGATGATATGATACGTTTTCAGCCCATCACTCAACAACTCAAGAAACAGATGCCTGTCATGGTCGTCCCGGTAG
>JAJTXE010000029.1:0-4303 GCA_021463795.1 Candidatus Brocadia sp.
GACACAAGAATGGGAATTTCAGCGCCGCGGTTGCTTATTTTAATTGTCCGGGGGTCTGTATTTTTAAGATTCAGCCCGGCACCGGAAAGATCATGATAGTCAAGCCGGTAGACACCGTCTTCGGTAACACCAATTTTAATAGCCGTTCCGTCGCTGCCCTTCTCAAGAACGTCTTTAAATTCAGCCTCCGGATCCGTATGCGGTATTTCAGGGGCAGATACCGGACGCTTCAGGATGTCGTAATTTAAAAGAAGGTTTTTGAACATCTCTTCATAGGCAGGGCTGGTTCCCGGCGTCTTATAGGACGACGACACCTGCCGGGCATCCCATGCAATCTTTACCAGGATACGCCGGTAAAGACGCACTGTGCCTTCAACCGGATTATACTGCACCGGATAAAATTGCACCTGAGCCACAGCCTGATCACGCAGGTATCCCCTGTAACCGATACCCGCAATTGCTTCGGGATAAAAGGCATTGGTCTGGTAAATATCCACGTCCATGAGAAAGGTTTTCTCTATACCCCCTTCATGGAAATCGTTCAGATTATTTCCCATAACCTTCCACCCCGGCGCCGGCGGCAGGCGATACCCGTGCACCGTCTCAAAGCTGGCGTCGATGATGTCAAGGGAAACGCCGTCAATGGCCGGAATCCCTATCAATGCGCCGCTCACAGGCACCTGGGGTTTGCCCGGTCTGTCACTCTGCACCAGATCCGGCACGATGATCCTTTGATATGATTGACCTTCGTGTTCTGTCGTCTCTGTCTGAAAACCGCTCAATCGCAGTTCGACGACGACACCCTCGGTGTCAGAGCGTACTACCCTGATCTTACTCCCGGACGAAGACTCTGCGCGACTCAAAGACAGACAAATACCAGACAATACGATACACGTAATGATAAGAATCTTTTTCATGAACAATTCCATTACAAAAGTTGTTTTGAAAGTAAAGAAACAATCGGATAGCGGGGGACAAGCCACCCGCGCTACCATTCACACAAAATCAATGTCATAGCGCAGCGCCGCCGCAACCAAAGCCGCTGTGACTGCCAGGCAACAACAGAAACCACAGATTTCACAGATTGCACAGAAAAAACTTACAAAAAAAAGAGGTTTTTACAGGGTAATACTATAGCACCGATCCCTTCCCCGATACTATTCGAGGACAAGCCAGCGGGGGATAAACCACCCGCGCTACGCTATGGTATTTTCCATCAATAACGTAGCGCCGATCCTTTATGGTCGGCCAACCTTTCGGTGGCGTCGGCCAACCATCCAACGCACACGACACAACACCCATCCCTCGTGATTATTCCGGTGGACTAATGCCTGACCCAAATTTGTTGCACATGCCAGGCGGGGGATGAACCACCCGCGCTACGATATGGTGTTTTCCATCAATAACGTAGCGCCGATCCTTTATGGTCGGCCAAACCTTTCGATGGCATCCGTATTGGTCATGAAAAAAAGTCACAAATCATACACAAACGACCCTGAATAGGGATACTCCCTCCATTCCGAAACCAATCCCTTTCTCACCGGATTATTCAATACATACATTACCGTGTCTCTTACGTCCTCTTCCTTCCTGAGAAAATGATCGTAGAAACTCGTCTGCCAAAATTTACCCTTTTTACCAAACCTCCATGCTGTTCTGGTCGTCCTCCCTTTATACTCACCTACAAATCCCACGATGTCTTTCTCTATTCCCGCCGCTATTACAAGATGCAGATGATCGGGCATGAAACAATATGCAAATACCGGTACGCCGCTTGATTCTGCATCGGTTTTCAATTGATCCAGAAAAGCCCGTGTTAACGCTTCATTCCGGAACGATGGAGTTTTGCCTTCCGTACAGACCGTAACAAAGCACACAGCGCCTTCAATAGCGTATATATCTTTATCTAAACGGATTTTCCTGTGGAATTTTGTCATAAATGGTAACACCTACCTTTATGGTCATCCAACGCCCATAACGTGACACCATACCCATGATCGCCACCAGCGGGGAACAAAGCCCGCGCTACATTACGGTGTTTTCCATCAATAACGTAGCGCCGATCCCTTGTGGTCGGCCTCCATTCATACAATACGAACGATACAACACCCATTCCTCGTGGTTCTTCCAATAGGCGGGGGATGAACCGCCCGCGCTACGCCTGAAAGCCAACATCTGACCGTTTACCGTTTTCTTTGTTTTGACTCCTGGCAACTGACAACCGACAACTATCTTTTCACCCTCACCTTCTCCGGCCCGTGCATCGTGCTTACGCCGTTTATGTCCACGTCCTCCAGCTTATAAAAATACGACCCCTTCGCTGGTGGCGTATCATCATAGCGGTAACTCGCACCGGCAGTGGCATCGCCTTTTGCCGGAATAAGCGCGCCATTGATCTTTTTATATTCGCCATCCCTGAGCCTGGAACGGTAGATGTTGAACCCTGCATTATCCACCTCCGTGGCGGTCTGCCAGGAGAGGAGGGCTTCGCCTCCCGTATCCACCGCCTCTGCCGTAAAGGAGACCAATTCAATGACTGTGGCTCCGGTGAGGTTAATGTCGGCTGTCATTACATCGCCATACGCAGAAATACCGATAACGGAAATATTGGTGGAGGCGCCATTTTTGAGCCTTGATCCGGGCGTCGTAGTACCCGTAAAACGGTCTTTGTTTCCCGCGAAAAAGAACATGCCGGTATGCCCCCTGAAGACCTTATTATCAAGCATACTCGCTCCATAACTCCCTTCATTGGCCTCTTCCACATCCACACCCTTTTCGTTTTCATCCGCATTCACGGTATTGGAATCCGGCCACACATTCGTTTTGGATACATCAATATGATAAATTGCCAGACCGCCGTGGCTCTCCAAGCCAGATTCCCGTTGAAAACCCTTATCGTATCCGGTGAACTGCCGGTTTTCTATAAGGAAGTATTGACTCGGATCCTGGGTATTAATACGAAAGATGGAGGCTTTATTACCATCTGTCTTCGGGAAGGAAACAATTTGATTTGATGAAATGGTGTTCACAACTCCCCACGAAAGATATTCTTTGCTCCATGCCGATAACTGGGTTGGAGATGATCCGGCATCTGCCACGGACATTCCACCCCAGCCTCCGTCCCCCATTAAATCGAAAAAACCTACCCCATGGGACTCTCCGTTGCTTTTATTGGTATCGTATAAGTCCGGCAATAAGAAGATCAAGTGCCCTAATTCATGCGCCATGACACCAATGGTAGCCAGATGGGGCACCACGGTTGTGTGGTAATGTATTTCACCGAACTGTGCATAGACCTGTATCGTTTTGCCATCGACCACCGGATAACCGACACCATTCATATTCCACTTGTGTGCCCACACAGACGGCGGGCTAGGCCAATAAGCCGCCTCATATCCAGCCACCAGGATCATAATGGAAAGTTCCGCAGGTTCAAGAATACCATTGTTATTGTCATCGTATGAAGCATAGTTAATGAACTGGTCAGCGGCGATGATTGCATTTTTGGCAATCTGCTGATTTCTTGCATCAATAGCCGAACCCGTGTTGGGATGACTTCCGTCTAACCGCAGCCATCCGATAAAGCCGTCGCTGGATGTCCCGTAGGATTCAGCCGCCGGTTCTATCGTCACAGCGGAATAAGACGTCTTTTTATAATAATCCGCAACACTGTTGCTGTCCCCAAAAATCTGCGGCTGTATCACGGCTGGTGTATACGTGGCAGGTTTTGTGGCATAGTCCACGCCTATTACCAGGAGATGCATGGCGCCGCTTATTGCCGTAGTCCTGGCGGATCTCGCCTCCGGCTGAAAATCAAGGGGCAGTTGTCTCTCGTCAAAGGTTCCGGGCGGATGCAAACCCTTTGGAATGTTGAGTAAGACAGGATCTGTTACGCCCACAACGGCTGGTGTTTTCCTGTCAACCGGGGGCAAATAGCCTTTGCCTTCAGTTTTACCGGCGTCAACATCAGATGACATATAGTATTCCCAGTCGCCTGTGATCACATTCTGGTAAATTCCATAACCGTCTGTTGTCTCAATCCAGTTATGCCATTCATCGCCGGATTGCCTGGCATTGAAGGAATAACCCGATGATTGCCTCAACGCAAAGATGCCGTCACATGCCGGTACGGCAAACGTCCTGAATGGCAAGATGATCATGGACGTTATAAGCATCAGTAGGGACCACAAAATAACACATCTATCTTTATTACCCATATTTTTCTCCCGGCACAGAATCAATCCATCGTGATAGTTCAACTTTAAAGAGAACACCGAACCGCAGAACAAGGAATTTAGAATTA
>JAJTXE010000003.1:0-48519 GCA_021463795.1 Candidatus Brocadia sp.
AAGTTTAAGTAAAATTAGCACAAGGTCAATATAAATATGGAGATTTCTCCGATCGACTTCGCAACTGTCCATCCGTCATGACGGTTGCACATATCACAAAATTTCTTTATCAATTCAGGCATTTCACTTTCCAGGCAGACAAGATCACCCAGTGCCACCCAACTTCTACTATTTGACTGCATACATCATAAATGCCTTCATATGTTCGCTCAACAGGGATGCTTTGTCCCCAAACAGGGTAAAGTTGACATATGTCTTTTTTTGGCTTTTCACTATGGCACGGACTATTTCTAAATCAATCACGAGGAAAGCGACCGCTTCGAGGATGCTGGGCGCAGGGGTTTTAATACGGCAAAAGCACTACGGTTGCAACTCACGCAGTAGCACGGAGAAATCGAGGCGCATCACCCGAATATTTACTGCAAGGAAATTTGGATAACCTCAGGAACGAGAGGAAGAAAATGCCTGCGCTGGTACAGCTTACTGGCAGTGAGGGAGAACGCTCCCATAGTCCTGCCGTGAAAGGCATTATAAAAGGCAACAACAATATTACGCCCTGTATGGTAACGCACCAATTTAAATGACGCCTCTGCCGATTCAGCGCTTGTGAAACCTTTCATTTTTTCATCTGTAATGTTTTCGACATCAATTCACTTAACGTTGAAAAGAGGGTTTTCACGACCGCCGTTTCAGGAAGGGGTATTTTCAGATAAGCCTTTCCTGTTTTTTCATCCCTGCTGATGGCTGTCTCCAGGTGTTTTTCGATGGATTGATCAGAGTGTGTTATAACCTTGCTGAGATTCAACAGGAATTGAGCGCCACAATTGAGGAGGTTATGCAAATGATCCAATCCTTTTCTATCTCCTTCTGCCGCACTTATGGCATGGCCTCCTTCCTCCATGGTGAGTTCTTTTATGTCAGCCATTTTCTCATCCAGTTCCGTTTCTATTTGATCTTGCCTTTCCAAGTCAGTGTCTACCTTCTCTAAATTATCTGTCAATGTCTCTACAGACTGCATGAATCGCTTGAGCTGGGACTCGCCAACCATGACGACATTTTCTCCATCACTGTCGAGTGTCCCTGCAAACAATGATTTTTTAAATTTAAGCAGATCAAGCATCCTTTCCTCAATGGAAGATGTCGTGACAAAGTTAATGACGCGAACCGTTTTTTGCTGGCCGAGCCGATGCACACGGCCAATGCGTTGTTCGAGAACAGCGGGATTCCAGGGGATATCCATGTTGATGACCGTCGATCCACTTTGCAGGTTCAACCCTACCCCGCCCGCATCAGTGGATAGAAACACCTTGCATTCATGGTTTTCCTTGAATTGTGTCATCAACCCCGCCCTCTGTTTAGAAGGGATATTGCCATTCAAGTGGACGTAACCGATCCTGTTTCTTTTCAGGACATACTCCACTAGTTCCGTCATTCTGAGCCACTGGCTGAAGATAACAACCTTTTCTCCACCCTCTATGATTATCTCTTTCTGGATTATTTCTAACTCTTCAATCTTTGGGGCATGAATCGTTTTTTTATCGACAAGGCAGGTGTTATCGGCTGCCATCCGCATATAATTTAAGGCTATTTGTAACCGCCGCTGGTCCGCCTCGCACAGGAATTTATAACGTCGCCACTTTGCTATCAGCTTCGCCACAATATCGAAATACTTGTTTACCAGGGAGAGCACTTCAGGTGGCGCATCTTTCCCTGCCTTAAACCGGACATCTCGCTTCAGCCCGTAATGCAAATATATCTCAGAGTATGACGGAGTATATCCCGCCATGAATGCTTTCTTTGCCCCTTTCCTTTTCATTAACCAGGAGAGGGTAAATTCGATATGCTTGCATGTCCCAAGGTTATTAATGCTGTAATCAGGGCAGGAGCAGTAATTATCTCCGGGGGCGTCTCCCCGAACGGCTATTTTATACACCTCCCCGGATTCAGGGTTGGTGAGTTTGAATTCCGTAAAGAAGGGATGGTTGCCGGTATTTTCGAGCTGGTAATTTCGCTGTTCACCATACTGCTTTCTGAGAATCCGCTGCCATTCCTCAAGACTAAGGTCTTCCGGTTTGTGCGTTCTGGATATTTTCATGGTAATTAGTTTTTCTTTTGGCAATAATATTTATACACTAAATCGGCAAATGCCTCCAGCGCGTATGGGCCCTTGCCAAGGTCTGAAAGACATCTTCTGAATTCGCGGATATTTTTAAAATTTTCCGACAGGTACTGAGCAACAAATGTTTCGGCTGAGATAAAATTGAGCTCCGGACCTTTGTCGTCAGGGCTTTGATAAATTTTATAAGCCACGATATCGGCGATCATTTTTAAGTTGACGTCTTTTACGGCGGAAATCATGTTCTTAACGATATCAAAACTCAAGTGTTGTTTATCCTGATAGGAATTATACATTGTATCGGCAACCAGATTCATTGATTTCGTTCCCTTATCAGACTGAGATACATAGTTTTTGAATGCATCCAAATCCTTAAATTTTTCGGATACATATTGAGCGACGGCCTCAGCGGCAGCAAGAAAATTTGCCTCCGGACCCATGTTTTCCGGACTCTCATAGATTTTATATGCGATAATATCGGTGATTGTCTTCAGTGAGATGTCTTCCTTGCTGTGGATTTTGTTTTTTATGACCTCTTTATCGATAGGCATTTTTTGCTCCTCCGGTGCTTTCGTGAAAAAAATATTTATCATGAGACTTGACAAGCGCATATTTTATAAATATATTTACTGAAGAGCAACAACTATCAGTAATATGAAAGAGTAAGCAACCACATGAAAACAGATACGAAAAATAGATTTCTCAATTCGATTACCTTGCCAAATTACGATTTCGTTCTTAACGCCCCTGAATTTAAAAAAGAAGGAGAGGAATTTACGATCTGGTTTTTTGAAGGCATTCTTGAGCAAAACCCAAATTATATTGATTGCCTTATGTATTTGGGTAATATGTACACTGCACGGGGTATGTATGAAAAAGGGCTTCTGGTAGATCAAAAGTTGTGCCGTCTTAAACCGGAGGATCCGTTGGCACATTATAATCTTGCCTGCAGTTATGCACTGCTGAAAAATAGTAATGCCGCTTTTGAAGCGCTGGAGAGGGCAATCGCTTTAGGTTATAAAGACATCTTCCATCTGGAGAGAGATGAGGATTTGTCGCATCTGAGACAAGATGCCCGATATCAACAATTGATTGAAAAAATAAAATTATACTAATACAACGATGCTGCAAGATGCATTTTATACGCAATGTGAATCCCCTCCAACGTCAGATGCGGTAAGACTGCAGCAATGACGGGAATTTCCTGCGCTAACAGCGGCGCATTTCCTCCGGTCGCAAGTACCGTTGGCTGACAGTTCATTTCATCGCTCATCAGGTCGATCACATGGCGCACCATACCGACGGCTCCCCAATAAATCCCCGATTGTATTGCTTCTTCCGTGTTTTTTCCCAGGACATTTTTTGGTTTGTTGACAGATACCAGAGGCAAAAGCGCCGTAGCATGGTGCAGCGCCTTTACTGATGTTTCTATCCCTGGCGCGATACTTCCTCCCAAAAAAGCCCCTTTCCCGTTTATTCCGTCAATGGTTATCGCAGTGCCCGCGTCAACGACAATCGTCCAGTTTTTCGTCCTTTCAAATGCCGCGATTGCATTTACCAATCGATCAACACCTACCATTTCGGGAGAATCGGTCAAAACCGGGATAGGAATGGGAATCTCTTTCCCGATACGACAGGGTTGTACGGGGCTATGTCTTCCGATACATCCGAAAATGCCTGCCTCAACCTGAGGATTGACGGATGCGAGAATAACAGCTTGTATTCTGGAAAGAACGGCGGGATCAAAAATTTTTGTAAAATTGGTCTGAAGCAAAGAACTACTTCTTATGGTATGTGCAGAATGCAGGATGTCTTCTTCGAATACCCCAATATGGATGTTGGTATTGCCAATATCAATAGCTAACCGCATACAGATTCATTGAGAGCGGACGGCGCTTCGTGTAATGCGTTTGCCATAAGACCTATCAGTTGGTCAATATTCTTCCCCGTAATCATGGACACGGGACACACCGGCTTGGATATTTTTTCTTCGAGGGTTTGAATTGACTTCATACCATCCCGGATATCAAGAAGATCCATTTTATTTGCAACAACAATTTCCGTCTTTTCAGCAAGGGCAGGGTTATATTGTTTTAATTCATTCCGTATAATGAAATATGCATCAGCAGGTGCAACCTTAGCAAATGGCGAAACATCTACGAGATGGACTAACAATCGCGTTCTTTCAATATGCCGAAGGAATTCGTCTCCAAGCCCAATCCCCCGATGCGCCCCTTCAATAAGCCCAGGGATATCAGCAACAACAAATCTCCGGTAATCTGCGATTTCTACAATTCCTAGTTGTGGCTGTAATGTGGTAAACGGATAATCAGCGATTTTAGGTCTGGCAGCCGAAATCCGGGAGAGCAAGGTTGATTTTCCGGCATTCGGCATTCCGATGAGGCCGACATCTGCAAGTAATTTCAATTCAAGAATCAGCCATCGCGCTTCACCAGGTTTCCCCTTTTCCGCCTGACGGGGAACTTGATTCGTGGAGGTCGCAAAACATTTGTTTCCTCTTCCCCCTCTTCCTCCCCGCGCAATAACAATCGTTTCCCCCACGATGCTCACGTCTTTCAGGATTCGGCCGCTTTCTCTGTCCTTGATTATCGTCCCCCGGGGCAAATCGATACGAAGGTCTTTACCATCTTTACCTTTTTTCGTAGAGCCTTTTCCATGCACCCCGCTTTCTGCAATATATTTTACCCGGGAGGTGAGATCCAGCAAGGTATCTATTTTATCGCTGACATGAATGATAATATCTCCGCCCTTCCCGCCGTTCCCCCCGTCTGGCCCGCCATGAGGGACGTATTTCTCCCTTCTGAAACTCACACAACCGTTTCCTCCATCACCGCCCTTAACAAATATAACCGCTTCGTCGACAAACACCGTTTAGCCCGCCATAATCAGCTTTAAATAACCCATCAGGAATCAGAGAGAGAACCAAATCTTAGGGGTTGGGGATTGCATAAACACTTACCCGGCGTTGCGTTTCAAATTTTACCGTTCCTTCTATCATAGAAAAAAGGGTATCATCCCTGCCAATTCCAACGTTTCTGCCGGGTTTGAATTTTGTCCCACATTGGCGGACTATTATGGAGCCAGCAGTTACAAATTGTCCACCATATCGTTTTACTCCACGCTTTTGCGGATTACTGTCTCTTCCATTTTTTGATGAACCTTGTCCTTTTTTATGTGCCATGCTACTAACCTCCGTTTCAAAAAAATAAAACTATACTGAAAATCTTAGAGATACCAGCCACATTAGCTACGAAACAACCCCGTTGGTTTTTTACTCTTTCATATGGAATTTTTGTGTCGTAAGTGAACGCTTAGCCACAAATAATTTCCTTAATTTTTATGCGGGTATATTTTTCTCTATGCCCTCTTCTGGTCAAGGATTCCTTTCTTCTGCGAAATTTTATCGTCATACATTTGGCGCTTTTTTTTACACCTTCGACTTCTGCAATAACCTTTGCATTTTTATTATTTTCAGCCCCAAGAGTCGTTTTGCCTTCTTCATTTGAGCACACCAGCACATCATGAAATTCCAGGACTTGTCCAGCCTGAGCATCGGCTTTCAGATCGATGAGACAACTTTCTCCAGCCTTCACCTTGTACTGTTTACCCCGGTCTATTACAATTGCATACATTATTTATTTTCTCCTTTCCTAATCTATATACGATGCTACGTATTCATTAAAAAATATTATTTGCTTTTCAACACAACAGGTGTGTTAGATTACAACAGGTTCATCTTTCTGGTTCAAATAGCGGATATCGATCTTGCTATATTCGTGATTCGATGTGCTAAAAATGTGTATCTTTTTATTATAAGATTCTTCAATCTCTATCATCTGCTTTCTTTTTTGATTTTGCAGATAATTAGCAACCGCTGGATTCGCGATGACTTCAATTTTCGCAATTTGCGGTGAATGGATAGCAAACTTCAGATCCCTCATGGCGTTTAAACAAAGACTTTCCACAGTCTTGGCGTATCCCGTACCTCCGCAAAACTTGCATTCTTCAAAAAGAACATCCCGAAGGCTTGACCGTATCCGTTGACGGGTAAGCTCTATGGTGCCAAATTTTGACATCTTGAGCATCTTGGTTCTCGCTTTGTCTCTTTTCAAAGCATCCGTGATAACCTTCTCAATAGCATGAACATGAGATTCCGTCCTCATATCAATAAAATCGATTACAATTACCCCACCCAAGTCGCGCAGCCGGATTTGGCGAGCAATCTCTTTAGCCGCCTTGAGATTCGTCTTAAAGGCTGTTTCTTCCGGATCGCACTCTTCCTTAAATTTACCACTATTAACATCAATTGCCACCAGCGCTTCGGTCTGTTCAATGACGATCGAACCACCGCGCGGCAGACGGATTTTTCTGCAGTTTATCTCCTCAATCTCCTGCTCGATATTGTATTTGTGGAATAACGGCTTATCCTCGCTATAGAGGGTTAAGAGTTTTTCAGATTTCGGCATAATCATACGAAGAAAATCACGTGTCCTTTCATAGACGGCTTCCGTATCTACAATAATTTCTCGTATGTTTGTCGAAAAGATATCCCGAATAGCACGAATAACCAGATCGCTTTCCTGATAAATCGTTGCGGGGGCTTTGGCGTCTTTTGTCCGTTTTTCTATATTTTTCCAGAGTTTTAAGAGATAATGAAAGTCCTTATGAATCTCTTTTTTTGTCTGCTGTTCCCCTGCTGTTCGTATTATGAATCCAACATTTGCAGGGGGGTTTAATCCTGCAAGGATTTTTTTTAATCTTTGCCGCTCCTCGTCACTTGCAATCTTCCTGGAAACCCCGTGACGGGGAACATCAGGCGTCAAGACCAGGAACCTGCCCGGCAGGCTGATAAACGTTGTCAAACTTGGGCCTTTTGTACCAATACTTACTTTTGTTACCTGAACCAACACCTCTTTACCGGGATGCAGAAGATCCCGTATTTTACGGAATTCCCGATGCGGTTTGCCATGGGCATCGATGTCAGATGCCTGACTCCCATTCTCCGAAGGAATCAAAACATCTGATGCGTGAAGAAACCCGTTTTTTTTGAGTCCGATATCCACAAATGCCGCTTCAATACTGGGCTCAATGTTCACGACCCTTCCCTTATAAATATTTCCCGCAATCTGTTCCCGGGAACTTCTTTCAATGTAAAGTTCCTCTAAAACATTGTTTTCTAAAATAGCAATTCGGCATTCTTCAGGTTCAACTGCGTTTATAAGCATCTTCTTGTCCATATTTTTCCCTCAGTTATGCAGAAGAAGTCAAATTGATTTTTGTCCTGGTAATTTCAAAGATCGCCTTTTTCCCGTTTCCCAGCAAGGCACAGACAACCTCTTCCGGTCGCGCCATTCCTTCGGTTTCTACTTTTATTGATAGAATTAAACGATCCGGCTTTACCACGATTCCCTGAATAGACGGTCGAATATCAAAAGGCTTTTGGCGTCCATCTTTGGTGCGGTTTACAACCATAGACGGCTGTTGCAAAAATTCGTCAACCTTTACGGTATGCAAAAACCCCGGATCTTTAAAAATCACTTCATAGAGCACATCACGAACCGAACTCTTCTCTGTATCAGCAACAGCTTCTGCAGAAAGAATATCAATTTCTTTTGGCAATTGAAGACATAAATGTTCAACGAAAATATGAGAAGGCATTACCCTCAGCAATTCTATTTCCAAGACTTCATCTTTACCGCGTATTCCAACACTTAATGCAAGGGGAATGGACAATTTCGGGTGAGGATTAAAACCTTTGGACATCGCTATCGGAATGTTAGCTCTTCTGATTGCCCTCTCAAAAAGCCTCATTAAATCGTGATGAGAGATAAAGCGAATATCACCTGACTTACTAAACCGAATTCGTATTCTTGCTATAATGGGTCAACCTTATAAAAAACTTCAACTATAATAAAGTAAAAGAGTTATGGGGAATTCTAATAAGGATGTTTTCTGGTGTCAAGGATAATTTTGCCCTTCAAATACCTCCGGCAGGATATCAAACGCAATATTTCGAAGGTAACGGATAGTTTTCTCCGGATCTTCAAATTGACAAGCTGTTTCTGCTATCTCTTTTGCTTTTTGAAAGGTAATTGACCGCACAATTTTTTTTATTTCCGGTATAATCGTTGCTGGTGCTACACTAAACTCAGTAAGGCCCATACCAATAAGTGGAGCAGTGTACTCAATCTCGCTTCCCATTTGTCCGCATATCCCAATAGGGATATTATTGTCTGCCGCGGCCTTGATTGCCACCTTTAAAAGCCTTAAGATGGCAGGATGTACGGGACAGTATAAATAAGCTACCCGCTCATTATTCCTGTCAACCGCCAGAGAGTATTGGATAAGGTCGTTCGTACCAATGCTGAAGAAATCACACTCTTTCGCCAGGATATCTGCAATGATCACGGCAGAGGGGACTTCCAGCATTACTCCCATATCGATGTTTTTGTTGAAGACGACCTGTTCCTTATCTAATTCTTCCATGGTTTCCCAAACCATCTGTTTTGCCCTTTGTAATTCTTGCAGGGAAGAGATCAGGGGAAATAAAATTTTTACGTTACCCAAGGCAGAAGCCCGTAAAATCGCTCTCAATTGTATTTTAAAAATGGAAGGGTTTTCAAAACAGTACCGGATAGAGCGACACCCTAAAAAGGGGTTCCCTTCTTTTCTATCATCCAAATAATCAAATTTATCAGCTCCGAGATCCAGAGTTCTGATGATAACAGGCCTGTCTTTTAATTCCCGCACAACCGTGGTATATGCCTCTAAATGCTCCTCCTCTGTCGGCGGCTTGGGTGCGCCTAAGTAAAGAAATTCTGTTCTGTAAAGACCGATTCCCTCAGCACCATATCTTACATTTATATTGATTTCTTTTGGAAATTCGATATTACCATAAATAGAGATGTGTTTACCATCTGCCGTTGTTGAAGGCTGGTCTTTTAACTCGGTAGCCAGTTTTTCTTCGAAGACATGGATGCTTTTCACCCTGGTTTGGTATGCCGCCAGGGTTTCATTATCTGGCCTAACAATAACAATGCCGCTATTGCCGTCTATAATGACCGTGTCACCCCCAAAAACATCTGACGTAATTGTTCCAAGCCCCACCACGGCAGGTATGCCCAATGCCCTGGCAACTATGGCGGTATGAGATGTCCTGCCCCCTACGTCAGTAGCAAACCCCTTAACCTTCCCGGTATCGAGCGAAGCTGTTTGGGAAGGCGTAAGGTCATGGGCGACCAGAATTACCTCTTCCGCAAGATTTTTCAGCTCTTCCCTCTTTTCACCCAATAAATTTTTTAACAGTCGCCGTTCAATATCAAAAATATCACTTACCCGTTCTGCAAGATACGAATCGTGGATATCTTGAAATTTTCTAATGTAAACACGCAAGGCAAGCGAGACGGCAAATTCCGGCGTAAAATTAGCTTTCCTTATTTTATCAAGTATCTCATTTTTTAGACGTGCATCTTGTAATACCATGCGGTGAGTACCAAAGATTGATCCAATTTCAGAACTCATGTTTTCGGAGACCTTCTGCTCTAAATCATGAATTTCCCTTTTTGAATCTTCAATAGCCTTTTCAAGCCTGTGGACTTCATCTTCCACCTCATCTTTTCTTATGATATGACGGGG
Organism: Candidatus Brocadia sp.; assembly: GCA_021463795.1. GTDB lineage: Bacteria > Planctomycetota > Brocadiia > Brocadiales > Brocadiaceae > Brocadia. The sequence continues at coordinate 9,773 of JAJTXE010000003.1, forward strand.
AATACGGTATCCCTCACTCTCAAACATGAAGGCATTGCGGATGACGACGCCAGGAGAAACAGCAATGCCTTTTCGAATTTCCATAAATTCTTCTTCGAACTTGCTTTTTACCAAGCCTTCCAGGGCATCCAACGCCTCTGCCGCATCAGTCCCTTTAGCACAAATAACAATCTCTGTGCCGTTTTCCGCGCCCAGCGTCAAAAGTTCAATAATGCTTTTTCCGTCAACCTCTTTATTTTTTGCTTTTAAACGGATTTCTGACGTATATTTATTGGCAATCTCAGCGAATTTGGTAGCAGGCCGCGCATGCATCCCATTAGAATTCGAGATTTTTGCTTTACGTTCTAATAACTGAGAATTTTTGGTGGTAATATCCATAAGATAATAAAAATGCTACTCAGAGCTTTTTGTTGTATACACGATCCTCTGATATTCAAAAATTACGTTACTATCAGAAAAGGGGTTACCTGGGCTAGCTTTACCCGGTAAGCGATGAATTACCCTGCCTTCTCTTGTTGGGATTGAAGAAAGACTGCTTCCGAATTAAACCTGGATACCGTCAACCTCGCGTAATATTTCAACCATCCCATCTTTACCATTTGCCTCCCGCATAAATCGGCGAAAATCACTATCCCGTATAACGGTAGATATTCGTTCTAATGCAGCAAGGTGAGCTCCGGCAGAATCGTTTGGAGAGAGCAGGAGAAAGAAAAGATACACCGGTTCTCCGTCAAGTGCGTTGAAGTCAACACCCTTCGTTGACCGCGCAATGGTACCCATGATCTTTTTTACGCAATCATGTTTTGTATGAGGAACCGCTACCCCCTTCCCAATACCTGTACTACCCAGTTCCTCCCGCTTCATGAGGGCTTTAATAATGTGTTCAACATCCTTACTGTTGACTTTCTGGGTATCTTTCAGCGAACACACCATCTCGCGAATAACAGCTTCTTTTTCCGTGGCTTTAATTTCTGTGATAATCGCTTCCTCTACGACAAAATCAGTCAATTTCATATGATATAATTCCTCCCGTAGAATTGTTGTTCATCATCCTTCTGGTATACCTTCAAAACCTTCCGTTTCCCGCGTTGCAGGCTTTTTTCTGCGAACGATCCTGGATTGGATTTTGCCCTTATGTTTTTTCAGTTGAGCCTCGATCTTGTCCACAACAAGGTCAATTGACCGATACATATCAGGATTCGAAACCTCTGCAATCAGAGTAGGTCCTCTTGAAACCGAAACAATCATCTCCACAATATGGCTATTGTCACCACCAATATCCAAGGTAATTTGTATTTGTAAGATCCATTCAAAAAATTTTCTTACCTTTTTTGCCTTGCTCAAGGCGTAATTTTTAATAGCTTCCGTTATGTCTAAATGTCTTGCAACAATGGTGATGTTATCCACGAAAGCATCCTTTCGATGAAAATAGAAGTTTCTTAATAATTCGGAACCAATGATTTTACTCATTATAAAATTCTCAGTCAAGGAAATTAGTAATAACCGGGAAAGGCTGCAACAGAAAACAGGAACTTCACGATGCCTGCCGCCCTGCCTCTTCCTTGTAAATCAGAGGAACCACAGGCCCGTAAAAACAAAAAAGGCATCTCTTCTATTAACTATGCGTACGAAAGATGATTTGTCCCTTTATTTCTTACCTGAAAAAAATCTCTAAAATGTATTGACTATACCGAGAATTTCTTTGTATAGTCAGTATTATTTTGGAGATCTACCATCTAGTCCTTTTACCGTAGCGGTTTATTCATGGGGAGGTTGTCTTATGTTTAAAGTGAGATTTCTGGCGTTCCTTATTTCGATGATGCTTTTCGTGAGTTGCTCGACCGTGCCAATAACAGGGAGAAAACAGATTTCTTTTATACCACAAAACCAGCTTATTACCTCCAGTATCGATGCGTATAATCAACTGCTATCTCAATCAAAGCTTTCTAACGACTCCGCAAAGAAGCAGATGGTGGCAGAAGTCGGAGCAAAAATAGCATCGTCAGCAGAACAGTTCATGCGTGAAAACGGAATGGAAAAAGAAGTTGAAACGTATCATTGGGAATTTAACCTCATCGAGGATGATAAAACAGTAAACGCTTTCTGCATGCCTGGGGGAAAAATTGCGGTCTATACCGGCATACTTCCGGTTACACAAGATGAAAACGGACTGGCAGTTGTGATGGGTCACGAAGTGGCGCATGCCCTGGCAAACCACGGTGGTGAAAGGATGAGCCAGGTAATGCTTGCACAACTGGGAGCAACCTCCCTCTCGGTAGCGCTCAGCAGCCAGCCCGGGCTGGCCAAGGATTTAATAATGCAGGCATATGGGGTAGGCGCGAATGTGGGAGTCCTGCTGCCATACAGCCGCCGCCACGAGTCGGAAGCGGATCACATTGGCCTTATCCTTATGGCCAGGGCTGGTTATGACCCACGAACGGCTATTCCGTTCTGGCAAAGGATGGGTAACCTGGGCGGAGAGAGACCGCCTGAATTTTTATCCACGCATCCGGCGCCGGAAAAAAGGGTAGAAGATATTCGAAATGAACTTCCGGAAGCGCTAAAATATTATAAGGAACCGTAAAGGCGGCATGGCTACGCCCTTCACTCTTAGATAGCAGCAATGGGGGTAATACCTAACAACCCTTCTGTGTGAAGAACCATTCGCCTTTAAATACCTCTGTTGCAGGACCTGACATATAAACGTTGTTATCTTCTGCCCATTCTAATTCCAGGTCTCCGCCCGGTAAATGTGCAAGGACTTTGCGCCCGGTCTTTTTGTTGAGGACACCGGCAACACAAACCGCCGAGGCGCCTGTTCCACAGGCCATGGTTATCCCGGAACCACGTTCCCACGTCTTCATCGTGACCTCGTTTTGGTTGTGGATCCGGACAAAGTGGACATTTATCCTCTCCGGAAATGCCTGATGACGCTCGATTTCCGGGCCATATTTTTCAATATCAACCCCGTCGAGATCGTCCACAAAGACAACACCATGGGGATTCCCCATAGAGACACACGTAATCCGGCAGGACACATCCTTATTGAGGGTCAGGATTTCATTAACCACCGGTGTTTCCTTGCCAATCATGGGAATTTCCGATCGCATAAGCCCTGGTTTTCCCATATTGACCCGAGCTTTAGACACGCATCCGTTTTCGGTAAAAAGCTGAATCTTCTTGATCCCCGCCAGGGTTTCCACGGTAAGCGGATTATTTTGCGTGATTTTATGGTCATACACATATTTCGCAACGCAACGGATGCCATTCCCGCACATCTGCGCCTCACTGCCATCGGTATTAAAGATACGCATCTTGCAGTCCGCCACCTTCGATGGCAAGATAAGGATAAGGCCGTCTGATCCCACACCAAAATGCCTGTCACTTATCCTTGGGACGAGCTTTGCGAGATCTGGAACCTCTTCTTCAAAACAATTGACATAGATATAATCGTTACCAATACCGTGCATCTTTGTGAATTTCATAAGAGTATTCCTTATCTTTTCAGGCAGTTTTTTCAATCTTTTTCCCCTTTTAACACCATCTATTGTACTGGTAATTTCAAACGATTCAAGTCAATGTTGCTATTATTTTGCTTTTTTGTATTCTCATAGTCTTTTATAATATACGGGAAAAAATGAAATCAAGGCTTTCACCGCAGACGTACTATCTTCCAAAGATACTTTTGACATTTTTAGCAAAAATATGAATACCATGTCTTTCATATCGGTTATTATTCCCAGCTATAACGGCAGAAACTTCCTGGAAACCTGCCTGCGGGCACTCAGCAAACAGACCTACACTAATTTTGAAACACTGCTGGTAGATGATGCATCTACCGATAATTCGTTGTCCTTTGTTCAGGCGCATTACCCCACAACAAGAATTATAGCCCTGAAAAAGAACGTTGGTTTTGCAGCGGCCGTAAATGAGGGCATACGGCAGGCAAAAGGCCAATACCTTGCACTCCTGAATAATGATACGGAGACGGATGAAAATTGGCTCAGGGAAATGCTTCGTGCGCTTGAAAGCCATAGAAAAGCGGGATTTTGCGCCTCCCTCATGATAAATTACACCAACAGAAGTCTTGTTGATTGTGCCGGAATTGGTTTTTCCTCCTGGGGCAGGGCTTATAAGAGGGGCGAAGGAGAGGCTGTGGATCATTACCAACAACCATCATTCATCTTTGGCGCTTCGGCAGGTGCAGCCATGTACCGCAGGGCGCTTTTTGAGAGGATTGGGCTATTCGATGAAGACTTTTGGGCATTTTTCGAGGACGTCGACTTGAGTTTCAGGGCACAACTTGCGGGCTTTCCGTGTCTTTATGTCCCAACTGCCGTTGTCTATCACGTGGGAACGGCCAGTCACAACAAGACAAGCATGAAGCTTCGTTATACCGGTTACCGCAATAAGCAATGGGTAATATTCAAGAATTATCCGGCATATTACCTGTTCAAATATTATTTCAAATACGGTCTCAGCGAAATCAAGACCGTCCTGACAGACTTTCAAGCCGGTTTTTTCTTGTCCCCTTTCATTGCCAACTGGCTTATTTACAAGAACATCTTCAAGCTATTCAGGAAACGAGCCGCAGTGCAGAAATTGAGGACGGTAAATATCCGGTATCTGGATGGCATTATTGACAGGTCGTATGACAATCTCAAAAGACCCGGAACGCAAGGATAGTGCGATCCTAAACGAAAAGCAACTCTTCGTCAGGTTTTGCGACAAGCTCTGTACCATTTTTTTACTGTCTTGAAACCTGTGACCATGGGATGGGAAATCCGTACGACTTTCCTTGAAATCCTGATGAGGAGGAATGCAGCTATAAGACCCATAAGTACGATGATAATTACGGGATTGATACCCGATAGCCAGGCGATCGCTTTTACGAGACCAGACAAAAACGCAACCGGATGCATCACGAAGGCAATCAGGAGGGAGGCCGCAATGCCATATTTAATAAACTTCACACATCCTGCGAATACCTTTGGCGGCATAAAACGCATAACAAAAAGTCCGGCCTTTCCTTTTCTGGCCAGCCTCAGCCCGTCATCTCCATACCTACCGGCATACGAAAAGACGTTGTCACCGTGCCGCCTTGCAAGACTGATCACCTCATACCCGTATTTCGTAATGGCCTGAACACCAACGGAACCGTACTTGGATACGTATGAAATAACATCGTCACCATAGAAGGCCGCTAATTTAATAACATCGTCACCATACACAGAACTCAAAAGCACCACATCCTTCCCATACTTCTGAATGACCCTCATGCCGTCATCCTCGTAGAGCATAATATACCGAATAACGGCATCTCCATATCGACGCGCCAGGGATAAAACATCATCGCCGTATTTTTCGATTGCTTTCCCGGCGTCAACACCGTATTTGGAGACGTACCGGACAACATCATCTCCGTAGTGTTGTGAGAGATGAATGATTTTTCCGTCAGTTGCCTTCAATGCCATCATGCCCTCGTCTCCGTATTTTGCCACAAACGGAACAACGTCGTCTCCGTACGCTGTAACAAGATCCTCCGTCAAAAGGGTTACCCCTTTGAAACCTTTTGTAGTCTTTGCAAACCACGCCCCTTGTGCCACAAGCTTTGTTCCTTTGGATATACCACTTCCAATTGGTATGAGTCCAAGAATATCCAGTCCTGCAAACAGCTTGTCCTGGAAGGCAATGTCTTCCTGCCGAATCCATTTCCGGCTAACCTTTTCTACATCGGAAATGAAGAAATTTCGTAATTTATTCGAAATAATGGTAATGGCTTCTTCCCTGACATTATTGATATCAAGCACTTCAAATCTGTCCATAAAATCATTTCCTAACTCGTAGATAAGGTTGACAGCCCGCCTGGCATTTTCCCGCTGCACAGATATATCACTTTTGGTATTTGTTGCAGGTGTGCCTGTACCATACCACCAGGCCGATATCCACTCGTAGGCACTGGTAGTCTTCACATAGCTGGAGAATTGGCTGCTAAAATCTTTATTGTCATAGAAAAGATACATAATAGGAATCGTTTGTTTGTGCCCGTATGTCTTTATGATCTGGTAAAAGATGTCATCATCCAAGAAAAGGCTGAACAATATCTTTGCCTTTTCGCCGTATTCTTTTATAGCGAAGAGACCTTCATCCTGGAATTTCACAATGATATTTAATACCTCTTTGTCGTAAAGTCTTGCAAAATTAATTCCATGCTTTTGTGCCAGGGGGAAGACAATGTCTCCCTTTTCATTGGCTAAATTAATTAGCTCCATCCCCCGCTCCTTATCCTCACTTATCAGAAAAAAGTTTTCAGGGTTATTGGCAATATATTTCATTCCTTCATTCCCGAAAGTCTTGTAAAATTCAGCGAGTGCCCTGGGCGAGAAGACATTGGCATGAAGGATATTATTATCCGGGCCGCTATAGAGAAGAAAGATTTCGCGAGAATCGAGGAGCGGATGTAAGCTCGCTATTTCTTTACCGTATTTTTCGAGCAATGCAAGACCTGCAATTTTATACTCCTTCAAAAAATCAAGGACAAAGTCGCCATATTGTTGATAGAGTCTTTCGGCGTTACTCCCGAATTGTTCGAACACGTCTTTATGAGTTATGCAAACCGTATCGGCATGATTTATTGGGGCATGCAAAGTCGCATTTGAGATATTTCCTGGCAACCGAAGATCTGCACCCTGTGAGGATAAAACGGGCAGGCAGTTCATAAAGAGGAGAAAAAAAGATACGGAAATCTTGGTGCTCATGAATGGCGCTATCCGGAAAACCGCCCTTTATTGGGAATGTTACTGCCATCCTCCTTGTTTACCTATGGATAAGTCCCCGGTGTAAAGTTCCCTGTCTTTGGATCGTATCGCTTGCAAACAGGGATGAGACATGGCTCAAAATTGAAATTGCTCAGCACACGAGGAGTGTAGCATATCAGACAGGGAAATGCAAGCATCATGCCCTAACCGGAACGGGACGGAAAAGACAAAATTATTTTCGGAAGATCCCTGAAAAACCGATGGCATGTTAACGGGAATGGGAACGGATATTGACTTTCAAGGTTCATTGCATAATAATGATTTTAGTTTGTAAATGCGAAAGAGGGGAGACTATGGGAAGTAACGAAGAATTCCACGTCGTCACGGGGGCATTTGGTTATACCGGCAAATATATAACACAAAGGCTCCTGTCTCTGGGAAAAAAGGTGCGTACAATTACGGGGCATCCCAACCGTCCAAATCCTTTCGGTGGCAAGGTAAGCATATCCCTCTTTAATTTTGACAATCCGGGTGAACTGGTCAAAAGCCTGCGGGGAGCGGCAACTCTTTATAATACTTACTGGGTGCGCTTTTCTTATAAACAAGTTACCTTTGACAAGGCCGTTGAAAATACAAAGGCCCTGATAAAGGCTGCAGAAGAAGCCGGCGTACGAAGGATTGTGCACGTCAGCATCACAAATGCCTCCGAATCATCGCCTTTTCCCTATTTCAGAGGGAAAGGAACTCTGGAAAAGGCCATATGTCAGTCAGACATGTCCTATGCTATCATCCGCCCAACCGTCCTCTTTGGGCATGAAGATATCCTGATTAACAATATTGCCTGGCTCTTGCGTCGCTTCCCACTCTTTGCTGTTCTTGGGTCCGGTAACTACCAGATACAACCCGTTTTTGTCGAAGATGTGGCAGAGTTAGCGGTAAAAGCCGGTCAATATGAAGAAAATATGACCATGGATGCAGTCGGCCCGGAAATTTATGCGTTTCATGATATGGTTCAACTCATTGCCGAAAAGGTCCATAGCAAAGCAAGAATACTCTGTCTCCGTCCGGAACTAGCGCTTTTCTTTTCACGACTGGTCGGCTACCTTGTCAATGACGTGATATTGACCCGCGATGAAGTCTATGGGTTGATGTCGAACCTCCTGGTTTCAGGGAACCCTCCAACGGGGAAGACTCGCCTGAGTGATTGGCTGTCTGATAATGCAGAGCGTATTGGTATTATCTATGCATCTGAGCTGGGACGGCACTATACTTAAGAGGCTCACAATTTATGATTTACAAACTTGATACCGAGTTGTCATAATCTAACGGGGTGGCACGGACAAGCTCGCTTGTCCGTGTTTTTGCATCACTGCTTACTTCCCTGTGCTTGCGCGGTCTGCCTTGTATTGTCTATCCACATGTTAAAATGAATACTTCGCAAACAATGCCGTACAAGTCCAACACGGACAAACGGGGTTTGTCCGTGCCACCCTTGAGATGGCTTCGGGCTAACGCCCCTTGCAATGGCAACCTTCCTTTTGCGTTTACTTAATTCAGATAGATCTTATAAAACAAGGCGCATTCCTCACATCGAAGGTAATGCGCCTTATGCAGATAAAACCAAACAATCTCCTGCTTAACCTATGTCAAACAACCCCGATTCTCTGCTTTTTTATCCTTTGATATTTTAAACATGCAGGGTTTTAGTTGCAGATGGCCATTGACCAGGTACCGCTACCGCCACAAATGTTACTCCAGTTACCAGAAGCGGTCTTGCCTTGTTTGCCGGTATGTTTTCCGGTATACGTGAACTGTTTGCAACATGAGTTACCCGTGCTGTTCCTTGCTACCAGCTGTATGTTTACCGCATCAAAGGTGCCCGTAACATCCCATACTCCACAGCCACCGGTATCTACCTTTCCTGCACACTGTCCCGGACCAGTAATACTGAGGGACCATTTGTACCCAAAGTTGTCACACACAAGAACTCCCTGGTCAACGGATGCACCAAAAAGCCGGGTCTTATTTCCAACCTCCGGCGCCACATCGTCAGCAGGGCCAGCATATACGGAACCGACTAAGACTATAACAGTGAACATCGTAAAAAAACCGCCTAACAACTTTTTCATATTCTGTGTACCTCCTTTATAAATGATGGTTTATTAAGAAAGCGACGATCCACAAATATCAATGCCCGTTTCAGTGTTTCTGCCTAAGGACAACCCTCCTTTCTGCCAAAACTTTTTTCCAAAGACACTACATTGTGTTAGTAGCAAATTGTGGTCTTACTTTTTTTTGCAAGATCACGCTATCCCTATTATTTGGGATTTGAGGATCAAACGCAGGGGTATTATCGGCTTCTTTATGAGGAATTTAAGTTGTCTTCGCAACAATGCAATTGGTTAAGACAACTTTTTTGGAATGACGCAAATCGTGTGCAAGAGAATACTTTTCAACACAAATAAGTTTTAATTCGTTTAATTGCTTTGCATTATAAACTTATTCATATTTGTTGATTCTTAGGATTCGTTGCAAGAGAAAACAAGTCTGTTTAGATCTGAGACATTGATGTTTAATTTATCTTCACACTGGAATTATCATTTTCAATCATGGTTGTAGAGCCTTGCTGTAACACTCATGGTATATCACGAGGCGCTTCATCAGATGGTTTCATGAAGAAGAAGGGCATCACACGCGCGAATAATCTATAAAGACTCGACCAGCTATGATTCCCTGATCAATAGATTAATGCCTGGTACTTTCCATGCAAAAGGCTCGTTATCATGCCCGGGACATGTATTCCTATGGTTTGTCCATTAATTTCAGAGACCGGCATTACTTCCATCAGAGAGTTCGTAAGAAAGACTTCATCAGCCGCCAATACCCTTTCTAATCCAAACAGCTCCTCAAATACAGGTATGCCGTTTTCTCTGCATAGTTCCATGATGACCCCGCGGGTGACGCCTGGCAGGAGATTGGCCTTCAGGGAAGGGGTAATAACGGTATTTCTTTCAACAACAAAGACATTGCTAACGGCACATTCAGTGATGTGACTCTCTGTATTCAAGATAAGCGCATCGTGAGCGCCGTGGCAAACAGACTCTTTCTTAATAAGGTAATTCGTCAAATAATTGAGTGTCTTGTGGTTTGAAATGGGACAGGTGGTGCTTCTCCGAATAGAGGACGTAATAAGCGAGACGCCTGTTTTATAGAATGAGGGCGGATAAACCGTAAGCAGTTTTGTATGAATCAAAAAGGTCGGTTGGCATATACCTGCCGGAATGAGCCCATTCATTCCATACCCGCGAGACAATGTCATCCGGACATAGGCGTTCTGCAGGTTATTTCTGGTAAGGAGTTGTTCAATAATCTGCAGCAGGTTTTGAGATGTATAACTAAAAGGAATATCAAAATACCGTGCGGAATTCACAAGGCGGGTAAAGTGGGCATCGAGCCGAAAGGGTTTCCTGTCGTAGACTCGCAGGGTCTCAAAAAGCCCGTCCCCGTAAAGGAAACCCCGATCCAGCGCCCTTAAACAGCCCTCGGTTTCTTCAATAAGGGTATCATTTAAGAAGATAACGTTTGGCATCGTCGTTATCATGCACCACTGATATTCACGAAAGAATGCGTCTTTAATGATTCAATGAGGGCCCTGGCCTTATGGAGGGTCTCTTCATATTCATCTTCTTCGTCGGAATCTGCCACAATGCCGCTCCCCACCTGAAAATATACGGTATTGCCTTTCATAATGAACGTGCGAATGGCTATATTCAGGTCTGCATTTCCGCCAAACCCGACATAACCAATAGCTCCTGTATAAACGCTCCGCTGGGTGGGTTCCAGTTCGTCAATGATCTGCATGGCACGGATCTTGGGCGCCCCAGTTACAGAACCGCCAGGAAATGTGGCCTTCAGCAGGTCTATGAAATCATACCGCTCATACAAATCACCCTCGATCGTAGCAACCAGATGATAGACCGTGGGATACGCTTCTAAAACCTTTCTTTCCGTAACTCTGATGGAACCATAATCACACACACGGCCAAGGTCATTGCGTTCAAGATCAATAATCATCGTAAGTTCAGCATCATCCTTTGCACTTGAAAGCAAAGCTTGTTTCATAAGCTCATCGGTATGACTATCTTTACCTCGCGGCCTAGTGCCCTTAATGGGACGAGTCTGGACATGTCTGGCATTCATTTTAAGGAACCGTTCTGGCGAAGAACTGATAATAGCAACGTCATCAAAATCCAGATAACTTGAAAACGGGGCTGGATTTACTAAACGCAATTTTTTATACAGTTCATACGGAGGAATATTAACATGCGTCTCTATTCGCTGAGAGAGATTGACCTGATAAACGTCACCGGCGGTAATGTAAGCTTTGACACGTCTTATTGCATCGATATAGCGCTCTTTGGGAAAGTTAAATTTTAGCGCGGGCGCAAAGCGCTCAGAATGGGAGGTGCATTGTCTTGTCTCCTTTGCCACAACTGCCGCATCGGATTTTCTGCTCAACACTCCACCAATATGTTCCATTCTATTTTGCAGGGTGTTGTCCAGACCGAAATCTACCCCGATTACGTAACATTTTTGCTGAAAGTTATCATACGATATGATTGTATCATAAAACCCCAGACACATATCAGGCAAGTCAATATCATCAACGGCTTTGGCAGAGCGTCTTTCTATAAAAAGACACAAATCGTAGCCAAAATATCCAACTACACCGCATTCGAAAGGGACTGATTCGGTGGTATTTTTTAATGAAAACTGCTTGAGCAACTCGCGGAGATGTTCAAAAGGGTTCCCTTCAATTTCAAGGATACCATTATTATCAATCAAGGTGATTTTACGACGTTTCGCCTTCATCACCAAAAAAGGATGAAATCCCAAAAAAGAATATCTCGATATCCCTTTTACCGGCAGGGCGCTGTCGAGAAAAAAGAGGTTTGGTTGTGAAGAAAATCTGCAAAATGCCTCCAAGGGGGCGCAGGCATCTCTAATTTCATGGATAAAAACCTCACCGGCTATGTTTTTGCTGGAATCCATGGACATTACCCGGCATCTTCAGATGGTGACTGGTTCACAGTAAACTCAGGTTCTTTTTTCATACAGGATTTCTTATCTTTTCATGGAGCCAATGAATTTTGTTTATGGTGAATAATTCTAGATATGCTGTAAAATTTTGTCAAGGTAAATCATCTGCTAAGTGCTTTAAATACCGTATTTATCCTTGTTATTTCCTTAAGAGCATGTTAAAATAAATATTCAAATTATCACGGTATCCGTTTGCAGGAGGAAGGGCTGTCATGATTGCTCCAAACGCTTACCGGTTTCTCCTGGCCGTGAATGAAGGCCTTGAATTTATGATGATTTGATTTTAGCGCAGGAATAGATCTATGCAGGGTTATGTCGATAAATACCTTGCTCACATTGAGCACAACAGGAATTTCTCACCTCAGACGTTACGGGCATATCGAAATGATTTATATCAGTATCTTTTGTTTCTTAGAGAGGAACACTGCCCTGATCTTGAAAGCGTTACCCGCTTGTTATTGCGAAGCTTTCTCGCCTTTTTAAAAAAGCAGGACTATTCGAAAACCACGATTGCCAGAAAGCTGGTATCAATCCGGTCTCTTTATAAATTTCTGTGCCGCGAGGGCCTGGTAAAATGTAATCCCGTGGCGAACATCCGGGCGCCGAAACTGGAAAAGAAACTTCCCGGCTTTATGAGTGTCAGACAGGCAGAAACCCTCTTGAATCTGCCGGTACTGAGCACAATGCCAGGCATTCGTGACCGGGCCATTATGGAGACCTTGTACAGCACAGGTATGAGGGTAAGCGAATTGGTGGGAATGGACGTTGAGGATATAGACTTTTTTAATGAAGTTGTCAAAGTAAAAGGGAAAGGAAGGAAAGAACGTTTGCAGCCTATCGGGAATCATGCCTTAGATGCAATACGATCGTATCTCAACAAAAGGGGTTCCGATAAAAAAGCGCTCTTTTTAAATAATCGCGGCGGACGGCTGACCGAGCGCAGCGTGGCGCGGATGCTGGAAAAATATGTAAAAATAGCCGGTATGAGCCTTAATATTTCCCCCCACACCTTTCGGCACAGCTTTGCAACCCATTTGTTGGACAACGGCGCCGATTTACGGTCTGTCCAGGAGCTTCTGGGGCATGCCAACCTTTCCTCAACGCAAATCTATACCCATATTACGACAGAACGGCTGAAACAGGTGTATGATCAGGCGCATCCCAGGGCATAAAAAACAGCTCTGTTTCACCGTTACCATGGATGGGAGTCTGTTATGAAATTCTTGTATATCACTGTCACCTTGTTTTTCTTGTTTCTTGTATCCAGCTTGACCAGCGCCCAGCACATCCCTTCCTATAAACTGCAAGAGGCATTTCCGCATCTTTCCTTTGATAATCCCGTGGATTTACAGCACGCCGGTGATGGCACAAACAAACTCTTTGTTGTATCGCAGCGTGGATTGATTTCTGTTTTTGAAAATAACCCCCTCACAAAGTCGACACAGACTTTTTTAGACATACGGGACAAAGTAATTGCCGGCGGAGAATTGGGACTGCTTGGACTAGCGTTTCATCCCGACTATAAGCACAACGGATACTTCTATGTGAATTATACGGCAGCAAATCCTCTCCGTTCCATTATTTCACAATTCTCCGTAAAGAAAAAAGACCCTGATGCTGCAGACAGAGAGAGCGAAATCATCCTACTCCAGGTAAAACAACCGTTTCCAAACCACAACGGCGGACAGCTGGCTTTTGGTCCTGATGGCTATTTATATATTGCATTAGGAGATGGCGGATCTGCCGGTGACCCAAGGAATAACGGGCAAAACAGAACCTCTTTCCTCGGCAAGATATTACGTATCGATGTAAACCGCACTTCAGGAGACACCCTGTACGGTATTCCACCCGACAATCCCTTTGCGGGAAATTCCAAAGGCTTTAAAGAAGAAATTTATAGTTATGGTTTACGCAACCCATGGAGATTTAGTTTTGACTTTGTAACAGGATGGCTGTGGGCAGGGGATGTGGGTCAGAATTTATGGGAAGAAATTGACCTTATCAAAAAAGGAGAAAACTATGGCTGGAGGGTGATGGAAGGGAATCATTGTTATCAACCTCCGCCTTGCGATATCGCCGGACTTACCTTGCCGGTATGGGAGTATGGACATGACCCGCTGGGAGGGTGTTCAATAACGGGGGGCTATGTTTATCGCGGGAAGAAAATTCCGGAACTTACCGGGACATATCTCTATGGTGATTATTGCAGTGGCAGAATCTGGGCATTACGTTATGATGGTGAACATCCTGCCATCAATACCCTTTTAATACAAGAAGATATTAACATCTCATCGTTTGGAATTGATAAGGATAATGAACTATTCGTCTGTGCTTTGAATGGGAAAATTTATACACTTTCCACCACCGTACCATCGCCAACACCCACCGCCGTTCCTTCGCAAACCGTTACGCCAACATCAACGCTGTCACCAACACCTGACCCAATAAAAATAGGCAAAATTTTCGGATATGTGGTGAACAACAAAGGGAATCCCATCAAATCTGCAAAGATAAAGCTCAAGGGGAAAGAAACAAAAATACAAAAGAATGCCTTGTCAGACAGGTCCGGGTTTTTTGAATTTACCGGGATAGAGGATGATAGCTATACTCTTATTGCTGAAAAAACAGGGTATAAAAAAAGCAGACAGGTGGTAACGATAAAAAACGGAGAAGAGAAAGAGATTACGGTAAAGATGAAAAAAACCGGGATAGCTTTTCAGTCTTAATTACAATACACGACGAGATAACTATGGGAAACCGAAATAAAACAAAGAGTGATCGTCAGGTTGAAAACAAAGGCTGCTTCGCAGTGGCCAACGGAGACGAACAAAATGGAGAAATCTTCACCGATGGGTACTTGTCACAGTTGATCCTTGATCAGACAATGGAGGGTATTGTGGTATGCGATGTCCAGGGTAGAATTATGTGTGCCAGCAAAGCTGCCCATGCCCTCTGTGGCAGTGATCCGGTATCCAAGGTTTTCGAAGAGGTCTTTCCCCTTCAAATAAAAAACGGAGAAAAAGATTATACGGATTTTTGCATTAAAGACGTCTTAGATAGCAAGGTCGTTCAGTGCGCCGAAGCAAATCTGATCTATGCTTCCGGTATTCTTCCAGGCGACATGAAAGTATTTAACCTGATTATGAATGCCTCGCCTTTGCGAAATTCGGAGAAGGCTGTGGTAGGCTGTCTGGTTATCTTATCAGACGTCACTGAACAGAGGCGGATCAAGAGACGAAAGGGCATATTGTACACCATAACACGGGTGCTGGCTGAGACGGCCACATTCAAAGAAGCCGTCCCAAAACTACTTCAGGCCATGTGTGAAAGTTTGGAATGGGACGTAGGGGTATTCTGGGCGGTTGAAGGAAAAACCAGCACGTTGCATTGTTCTGAAATATGGCATAAACCATCCGTGGAAATTCCTGAGTTTGAAGCGCTTACCCGGCAGATTGACTTCTCCCCTCATGTCGGACTGCCCGGCAGTGTTTATGCCACCAAGGCCCCTCTCTGGATTGCCAACGTCGTTTCCGATACAAATTTTCCCCGGGCGGTAGTCGCAGCCAAAGAGAAACTGCATGGGGCATTTGGTTTTCCAGTCATAACGGGAAAACATATCCTTGGCGTAATTGAATTTTTCAGTCACGAGATACAACCTGCCGATGACGATCTGCTCACACTCATGGCTTCAATCGGCGATCAGATCGGTCAGTTCGTCGAAAGAAAACGGTCGGAGGAAGCACTCATACATCGGATAGATTTTGAAAAAACCATTGCCAGCGTTTCCTCAAGATTTGTTGCCTTTACCGACTTCAATGAGGCTGTTTTCAAATCACTGGCTGACGCTGGCCGGTTGTGCGAGGCCGGAAGGGCATACCTTTTCCAGTTCCGCGATAACAGCACCTTTATGGACAATACCAATGAATGGTGTGCAGGAGGGGTAGCGCCAGAAATTCAGCATCTTCAAAATCTTCCCACAGCAATGTTCCCCTGGCTTATGGAGAACTTGCGGGCCGGCAACGTAATTCATGTTGCGGATGTTTCTCAAATGCCGGATGAAGCTGCTGTTGAAAAACGGGAATTTGAAAAGAGAAGTATCAGGGCAATTTTGATTCTTCCGGTACATGCCGGAAGGGAATTAGCGGGGTTTGTTGGCTTTGACAGCGTTGCCGCTCTTGATCCCTGGCATGAGGAAGATATTGCACTGCTGCACATCATTGCAGAGATCATAGGAAATGCAATTGCACGCAAACACTCAGAGGCCCTCGTTACCTATATGGCTTACTATGATACCCTCACTACGTTACCCAACCGCAACCTGTTTCACGACCGCCTGAAAGTGGCATTGGCTCATGCAAAGCGCTATAAAAAAATGGTGGCAGTTATGATCCTTGACCTGGATCACTTCAAAGCCATTAATGATGCATTAGGCCACCACGTCGGCGATTTGCTGTTAAAAGGATTCGCGGAGCGGCTTACACAATGCGTGCGCAAGGGCGACACCGTCGCGCGTACGGGTGGCGATGAATTTACCATCATCCTGCCTGATTTAGTTCATGCCCTCAATACCGTCATTGTTGCAAGCAAAATTAGTGATGCACTTAACCAACCGTTCAGTCTTGAAGGCCACGAAATCCATACCACCACCAGTATCGGTATCAGTCTCTATCCGCTCGATGCAGAGAGCCCGGAAGAATTAATCAAAAAAGCAGACATTGCCATGTACCTTTCCAAGGCACGAGGCAAAAATACCTACCGCTTCTACAAATCTGATATGAATACGAGAAGAACTACGTGAAACAGGTGTGCCTGGCAATTTTCCGGCAAAGGAAGTACCCCCCTTGCAGTACATCATCAGTTTGTATTTGATAATTTTTCATATTCGTGATACATTAAAAATATGAACTATGAAATTTCTTCTTTTCATCTGCGACCAAATCTTTTTAAACACCGGTTTTACCCGTTTCGTGAATACTTGAAGGAGCATTTTCCTTATAAGGTGCACAAGATACCGCTTCATGCAGGTTTTACCTGCCCGAATCGTGACGGACGCGTCGCGGTAGGCGGTTGTACGTACTGCATCAATGAAAGTTTTAGTCCGAATGTCAGTGGGCATTCCCTTCCGGTAAGGGAGCAAATTGAAAGGGGCAAGGAATTCCAGAGAAAGAGATATGGGGCAGAAAAATTCATTGCATATTTCCAGTCTTTTACCAATACGTACGCTGATGTCGATACGTTAAAATCCTGTTACGAAGAGGCGCTGAGCGACCGGGATGTTGTGGGACTTTCCATCGGCACAAGGCCGGATTGCATCCCGGATGATGTTCTAGGCCTTATCGAGGGTTATACAAAAAAATATCATGTTTGGATCGAATACGGACTCCAATCCATCCACGACAAGACTTTAAGCCGAATTAACCGGGGGCATGACTCCAGGATATTTCTGGATGCCATACATCGCACAAAAAATACTTGCATCAATATATGTGTTCATGTTATTTTAGGGTTGCCGGGTGAGACGGAAGACGAGATGATGGAAACCGCTGAGGCTGTGGCAAGTTTAGGCATACAGGGGATCAAGCTCCATCACTTATATGTGGCGAAAAATACGGCATTGGCTGAGGAGTATTTTCAGGGAAAAGTGCAGACTCTGGACAAGGATGCATATATCAAACTTGCTGTCAGTTTTTTAGAACGCATCCCATCTGATGTTGCCGTTCAAAGGCTCGTAGGTGACACACAGGGCAATTTTCTCCTGTCGCCTGTATGGAATGCCAGCAAGACAGAGATTACCGATGGAATAACAAGAGAATTTGAACGGCGGGACACATATCAGGGCTTACAATGTGCCCGTTCCGTGTCTATGATAAAACATGAGATTTCACGTTCTTCAAAAACCGTGGGGGAACAAGAGGCAGAAGCATTGAGACACCACACCATAAACATCTAAAGCGGGCGTAATTCAGTGGTAGAATACCAGCTTCCCAAGCTGGGTATGAGGGTTCGATTCCCTTCGCCCGCTCCATTCTATTTTCAGAGATTTCAAGTCACATATTAACTCGTTAAAAAATCTTCATTTTGATAGTGAAACTTTACTTATATTACTTGCAGTAACTATTGTAAAATTGATATTATATATCTTATCATTCGCTATAAATAAGGAAGCTATTTAAAACCCTTAAAGGCTACCCAAACCGGGTACAAGGGTGGGGAGTCCGATTCCCCTTGCCCTTTCTATTCCAAAAGTCAAAGGAGGATATCTTGTGATATTACCGGTACAAATTACATCGCGAAATTTAGAACTCACCGAAGCAATCGAGACAAATATCCGTGAGCACGCTGAAAAGCTAGACAAGTATTACAGCAGAATCACAAGTTGCAGGATCGTGGTTGAGGCATTGCCCCACAGGTCATTATATAACCTGCATATCGACATCACAGTTCCTGGTGCAGAGATTGTCGTAAAACTCGATCCGAACACGGACTTGTATCTTGCCATACGAGATGCCTTTCATGATGCTCGCCGGAAGCTGGAGGATTTTGGCGCAAGGCAACGCGGCGATATGAAACAACATACTGAAACGCCCCATGGTCTTATTAAAGCACTGTTTCAAGATCAGGGTTACGGCTTCCTAACCACAATGGATGGTCGTGAGATTTATTTCCACGAACATAGTGTTCAAAACCATAAATTTAAACAGCTGGCCGTTGGGATGGAGGTGCGCTTTGGTGAAGAAATGGGCGAAAAGGGGCCACAAGCGACGTATGTGAGAGTGGTATGAAACAAAAAGCGCCGATTCCTTTAGTTGCGGTAAGGTGGCATTATGATTGTAACCAAAAGAGCCTTATTTCTTATAGCCATTCCAGCAATAAGCCTCTTCTTTACAGAGCGTTTTAGTTCTGCGACTGAAGATTGGCAATTACCTGATGCTCAAGAAGAAATACGTGATGAGGAAGAGATCGAGCTGGGAAAACAAGTGGATGAGTATATACGACATCAGTTTTACCTGGAAGAAGACCCTGGTTTTAACCATGCGGTAAACAACATCATACAAAAGGTTGTTGCCGTATCTGAGCGAAACACCATCCCCATCACCTGTGCCATCCTGCAATCTCTTTCTATCAACGCATTTTCCGCACCGGGCGGGTATATATATCTGACCTATGGCTTATTAAAATTTGCTCAAACGGAAGATGAAGTAGCAGGTATTGTTGGCCATGAAGTTGCCCACCTATCCCTGAGGCACGCCACCAAACTCTATCGCGAGGTCATGGAAATCAACTCTCACCGTGAAGAAGGAACTCATTCTACCACCAAGTTATTGCTTTTACATAGTCACCTTGAAGAGTTCGAACAAGACGCTGATACAAAGGGCATTTTGTATGCACAAAAAGCCGGTTTTAATCCCAAAGGATTGTTGGACTTTTTAGAGAGACACCTCAATTTCATGATGCACAGAAGATTCTTTGGTATGGCAGACTCTGGTTTTAACGCAACGATCACGGCAAGATTAAATCACTTGAGAGAATGCCTCGCCAACTTAGAAAAAAGCAATAATTAGGCCGGAATTGCACGATACAAGGGATCCCTGACAAGGGCACAAGGTCTGCACTCAATCCATCAGACCTTCCGCGCAAGGTCTGTGGTGCCAATTTTAGTAGTACTGCGATGCCGGAAATAGGATAGGGATCACGAGTGAGATAAGAGCAGATGACCGGCTGCACATCCAGAGCTGCCCGGCT
The DNA here is from genome assembly GCA_021463795.1 of Candidatus Brocadia sp. Taxonomy (GTDB): domain Bacteria; phylum Planctomycetota; class Brocadiia; order Brocadiales; family Brocadiaceae; genus Brocadia. Next base: position 29,374 of record JAJTXE010000003.1, read on the forward strand.
CCGGGAATGAACGCACCAGGTGCATGGCGGCGCTGCTGGCTTTTATCAGGAAAGATAAAGCAGGCGCCTTTCGATCTGAGTTCCCTTTTGGGTTACCACGGGGCCCGGTAAAAGAGGACCGTTGGCGTGATCTTGTTGTATCTTTTTCGTTCCGTTACACAAGCACGGAAGATTTTAGAAAAGCACCCTGCACTGCCTCCGGTGGATTTGAACTCAAACGCATGACGGACAGAACACGCCAAACCCCCTTTTCTCCTTACAATCTCCAGCTTTATCGAGACATCTCATTTCAATATTTCTTCCAGCGTCTTAAGCATTTTTACCCTATGGGTACCTGACCAGTACAAACGATTGCATTGGGGACAGATGTCAAATGCATCGTGTGTTGAATAGACATAGGGAGGCACCTTGTCTTTTACCTGTTCCTTGTCAATCCGGTCTAACAAGGTATTACAAGGCAAACACCTGGTAAAAATACCGGACTGGTAATCGACATGATAAGAGGTGATAACCTGTTTGAGTTGTTCTTTATAATAAGGACTCCTGATCAGCAGGGAATTTTTTGCTGATTTTCGTTCCGTTAATTTCCTGTCCATGGTCAGGATAACGCGGTGTTCTTGAATAGCCCTGGCAATAAGGCCGTCATCTGAGATAAAAGTCCTTTTCTTTATGGTCTAGTTTTTCTCCAAAACTACTTTTTACCATAATTGGAGGGCTTTTTCTTTAGCCAGGTCTCTCTTTTTCTACTCTACCAAACATTTTACCTATGCCCCACGAACGCACCAGAAAAGGTTGCAGCCACCTGATTGAATTTCCTGAACATTCATTGTAACAAAAACAAAATCTGCAAAAGGATATAACGTTAAATAGATGCAGGTAAGTAATAGACAAAACGTCCGATGAGATTGAGCAGAGAATGAGGCAGCTTATTAAAAAAGCCTTGAAAGTTCATAATGATGCAAACGTGCCGGGCGTGGAAGAGATGATTTATCAGATCCCGGCATCCCCTCTGCTATTGAAGAAGAATTTGCTATAACCATCCCAGAAGAAGGCGTGAAGATAAAAGTCTCTCTGGTGATTGGGCCAAAGGCATCTTTTCAAGAGAAGGCACAGAATCCTGACAGTTCCCTCCTATTTCTTGCGATAGATGTTCAAACCAATCTTTTCTTCACGATTGGGAATGGTGACGTTCCCTTCCGTTGACGCTACGATAATGTTCTTGCCTGAAGAAGAGGGGCCAAACTCTTTTGACAGGTCAATCTTAATACTAAGGATGTTCCCTTCTACAATAAATTCCACGTTTTTCATATACAAAACCTCAATTTCTTAAAAAATGCCGGAAATAGTTTTACCACACATTTCTTTCCCACGCAAAAAATCGACGACCCCGTTCTTTAATCTTCCTCTGAAGGCCAGGGAAAATCATGGTGAAACCTCACCCTGCGCACGCACTTTCATTATGCTTGCCACTGGACATTTCCATTTGAGAAAGGTCGGCAATCTTTTCGGAGTATAACTCATTAATGGTCCTGACCATTAATAACCTGTTGTTACGAACGGCCTCGTCGTCAACATTCACATAGACCTTATCAAAGAACCTATGGACAGGCTGGGCAAATATCTCGTAGTACGTCCGGCAGGCTTCTTCATATCTTTTCTCAATCACCTGGTTTCGAATAGCCGTCTCATTCCCTTTATAAATATCCCACAATGTCCGTTCTTCCGGATCGGTAAAGAGACGCTCCTCCACAAATCCGCTGCTCTTTGCCTTTTTACCGATATTAAACGTCCTTTCAGCAACCGTAACCAGATCAGGCCACCAGCTCTCTTTTGAAACCCTGGACAAGGCCTGTAACCTTTGGAAAAAATCATGGATGTCATTATGTCCTGCGCCGGCATTCAATACAGCGTTTACCAGGTCATAGCGATGCCCCCGTTCTACGTTTATCTGAAATAACCTGTCCCGGAAAAAGGCCATGATGTCGTGCACCTGTTTATCCTGCTCTGTCTGGTAATGATTACGGCCTGGTTTCTTTTGAAACACAGGAAGCAGGGAAAAAGCTTTGGAAAGCACATCATGAATTTTCAGCGTAAACCCGCACTCTTCTATGATGCGGATAATACCATAGGCATGCCGTCGTAAGGAATAAGGGTCCTGTGAACCTGTAGGTATTAAGTGTACGGCAAAACAACTGCATATCGTATCAAACTTGTCGGCCAAACCCACCACAGCGCCGACCTTTGATGTGGGAATTGTGTCGGCAGCAAAGCGAGGCATATAATGTTCGGCTATTGCTAAGGCGACCGCTGGCTCTTCTCCGTCCCATTCGGCATATTCCCTCCCCATAATTCCCTGTAATGATGGAAATTCACCCACCATCTGAGTAAGGAGGTCTGCCTTACACAAGAGAGCCGCACGTTTCGCCAACGCGTCGGCTTCTATCGGCAACTGCTTCAGGGCAATCAAAAGGTGTGACAAATATTCAGAAAGGTGAACGATACGTTCCGTCCTGTCACGATAATTTCCCAGTTTTTCAAGGAAAGCAAGGTTTTTCAGGTCATCCAGCCTTTTTTCGAGAGGAATCTTTCTGTCTTCTTTCCAGAAAAATCTGGCATCAGAGAGTCGCGCTCTCAATACCCGTTCGTTCCCATGAATCGATGTTTGGGCATTGTTTTCGTCACGGTTTAGCACTGCAATAAATTTATTGAACAGACTGCCATCTCTTTTTTTTATGGGGAAGTACCGCTGGTGTTCTTTCATGGCCGTTTCTATTACAGCGCCGGGGATATCCAGAAACTCTTCATCAAAATCGCATGCAATGGCGTGAGGGTACTCCACCAGGTTAGCTACTTCATCCAGCAACTTTTCGTCATCCAGAGCGGCGCCATAGGGTGTCATGAGTTGTGTAATCTTCGTTCTTAATGTCTCACGGCGCTCATTTATATCGACTACGACCTTTTCCTGATTCAGCAATTGTTTGTACAGATCCCAATCGGCATGAGATACTTCAGTCCTTTTACCGGATAAGAAAGGGTGTCCGAAGATAAATTTGCCAGTGATTATTCCATTCAATTCAAACGGAATAACCCTGTCTGCAAAAAGTGCAAGGAGTGAACGTATGGGACGCGCAAAGAACACCTTGTTCCCTTTCCATTTCATGGATTTGGGGAATGAGATGTTTTTGATAATTTCAGCCAAAATTTCTGGTAAAAGGTGTAACGTCTCCCGTCCTTCGATCTTCCTGATTGCCAGGCAATACTCTCCTTTTGGAGTCTTAGTTATGCGAAGGGCATTTACCTCGATACCTTGTGATTTGGCAAAGCCTAGCCCTGCCCTGGTAGGATTTCCTGCATTATCGAAGGCAATTGATGCCGCAGGCCCGAGGGACTCTTCCATTATACTCTCCTGCCGTTGGGGAAGTCCCTTCACAAACAAGGCCAGCCTTCTTGGTGTACCCGTACTATAAAGAGCATGCAAGCCCAGACGGTGTTTTTTCGCGTGTTCCTCAAACAATGTTTCCATCTGTTTCAGCGCGGGGGCGAGGTAACCGGCAGGAATTTCCTCCGTGCCAATTTCAAAAAGCAGGTCAGCCATGTAAGAGTCGCACAATGTGTTTTTTATGAATATTTTTCAAGGCGTTGGGACACAGATACTGACAGCATCAAGCGCCAATAGAGCACTTACATCCTGGGTTACCCACAAGGTCTCTTTTTCAATTATTTACCCAGACAAACAGTTTATTTCTTTGTCCTTTGAAAAGATTGCTTCAAATATTAATCAGTTGATCATCTAATTGCAATAGAAAAATGAAGGACTATTGGCGTATACTCCTTGACATTCGCTCCTGAGTTACGTAGAATCCGTACAAATGCCCAGAAAATATATTGCAAATCTAAAAACCGGGGAGAGCGTTGAAGAGGTGTTTCTTGTTCTGAAAAAGGAAATCAGGGAAACCCGCGAAAAGAAGCCGTATCTCAACTTACAACTGGCCGACAAAACAGGCTCCCTTGAGGCCCGGAAATGGGATACAACGCCTCAACTGTCTAACAGCTTTAACAAAGATGAGTTTATAAAGATAAAAGGTGTTGTCGAAACCTTTAACAACACCCTGCAAATCCGTATTACCGAAATAAGTCCTCTCGCCTCAGCACATGTGCATATGGGTGATTTCATACCGAGCACGGAAAAAGATGTTTCCGCAATGATGAACGACCTCAGACAGCTCATCAAAACAATTCGTGATCCCTATCTTTCAAAACTCTTAGATGCATTTTTTAGCGAAGAATCCTTTTGCAGGGCGTTCTCCACAGCGCCAGCCGCTACCCAAAACCACCATGCCTATTTGGGAGGATTATTGGAGCATATCCTTTCTGTCGCCAAACTGGCAATCAGCTTTTCAAACCTGTACCCTATGATAAAACGAGACTTATTGCTCACCGGCGTTATTTTACACGATATCGGAAAAATACGTGAACTGTCCTACGAACGCAGTTTCCAATATACGGATGAAGGGCAACTCACCGGACACCTTATCTCCGGGGTGCTGATGATCTATGAAAAGGCTCAAAGAATTGACGGGTTTCCCTCTGATCTTCTCAACGTACTTTTCCACCTTATATTGAGTCATCACGGGGAATACGAATGGGGGTCGCCGGTAAAGCCGGGCACACCCGAGGCCATAGCCCTGCATCACCTGGATAATCTGGATGCAAAGGTGCATGCAGCAACAAAGGCCATAACTGAACATAAGGACGCCAGCAGCTCGTGGACAGAATACGTTAAGATGTTTGAACGGAGGCTTTATAAAAAGTAACGAACACATTCGCAGCGATCTTTACTGCCACAGGAAAGATCTCAGAAACAAATTATAAATCGTGCTTCGCACATCGGAAATTACCATGCTCAATCCCATCGACATCCTCAAGTTCATCCGCAGTAAAAAATACTGCCCCATGACGGCCGCTGAACTGGCAGATCATTTCGAGATCAGCGATAGAGAATACCGGCGATTCTGCGATCTTTTACAGGAGTTGGAGTTTTCTGGTGAAATGGTAAAGATCAAGCAAAAACAATACGCCGACCCGGAAAAAGTTCATTTGGTCGTGGGCACCCTGGACTGTAATCCGCGGGGATTTGGTTTTGTTATCCCGGCCAAAGAGGGCGAAGGCGAAGATATTTATGTCAGCGAGACGGACATGGGCTCTGCCATGCATGGGGACCTGGTGGTGGCACGCCTTCCCGCAGGCGCCCAAATCCTGAAAAAAAGGAGAGAGAGGGGAAGAAGCGTAACGGGTCAAGTTGTCAACGTATTAAGACGCACGAACGAATTCGTCGTGGGCACCTTTGAAAAAACAAAACAGATGCGTTTTGTTGCCCCTGACAACCCAAGATTATTTAGGGATATCTACATTGCAGAAGAAGTTTCAAAAGGCGCACAACCTGGCGATAAAGTAGTCGTTCGCATCACTGAATGGCCGTCACGGCACCTGAATCCGGAGGGAGAGGTTACAGAAATATTAGGAAAAGAAGGAGACCCACGGGTTGACCTCCGTTCTATTATTTATCAATTCAAATTGCCACATATCTTTAGTCAAAGAGTAATAAAAGAAACAAAACAACTACCCCGCGCTGTTTCGGAAGAAGACATCCAGGGCAGACTCGACTTGCGCAACAACCTTGTCATCACCATTGATCCCGACGATGCCAAAGACTTTGATGATGCGGTCTCCCTTGAAAAGAATTCAGACGGGAACTGGCATCTGGGGGTACACGTTGCAGATGTTTCACACTATGTAAAACCTGATACGGCCATTGACAGGGATGCACGTTTTCGGGGCACCAGCGTCTACTTGCCCGGAGAAGTCATCCCAATGTTGCCGGAAATATTGTCAAATGCCCTTTGCAGTCTGAGAGAGGGGGAGGATCGGCTCACCAAAAGCGTCTTTATGACTATTGACCAAAGAGGGCATCTCGTCAGGGCGGAGATCAAATCTTCGGTGATTAACGTAACGAGACGCTTGACATATAACCAAGCCACGGCCATTCTCAGGAACGAAACGGATGCCAACTTGTCCGCCGAGGCGGTGGATATGCTGCGCCATATGGCGCATCTTGCCGGCCTGCTTTTTCATAACCGCCTGGAACGAGGCGCTTTAGAACTAGACCTTCCTGAAATATCTTTAAAATTGGACGAATACGGTTACATCAAGGAGGTGGAAAAGCTGGAAAGGGATATTTCGCATAAACTCATCGAGGAATTTATGCTCCTGGCTAACGAAATGGTGGCAACCTTTATGTTTGAGAAAAAGATGCCGCTCATCTCCCGTATCCACCCGGAACCAGAAAAAGACGACATGCGGGAATTTGCGGAATTTATCCGCGGTCTGGAGCACACCCGGATAGACCCTTTTAATAGCAGACAGCTGCAGTCGCTCCTCGATCAGGTACGCGGCAGGCCGGAGGCATATACCGTAAACCTGGTTCTCCTGAAATCGATGAAACAGGCCGTTTATGCTGCAGGCGAAGGGCGGCATTTCGCCCTTGCGTTGGATCACTATACTCACTTTACCTCCCCAATCCGCCGCTACCCTGACCTGCTTGTCCATAGAATCCTAGACCAATATTTTGCAGGAGCGCTTTCGTCTCCTTCAGTACAAGAGAGCTGGAGGAACTCCTTATCAGAGTGGACGGGTCATTGCTCTATGACCGAACGCAGGGCAGACGAGGTTGAGCGGGAGATCACCAAACTGAAATTACTCCGGTACCTTGAACATGAGGTAGGAAAGACCTTCGATGGAGTCATTACCGGCGTCCAGGAGTTCGGCTTCTTTGTCCAGTTAAATAAGTACCTTTTAGAGGGACTCGTCCACATCCGCACCCTGTCAGACGATATCTATCAGGTAGACAAAAAAGCGATGGCTCTGGTCGGTACTCGCCGCAAGAAGCTGTACAGGATCGGAGAAGTTGTCAGGGTAAAGATCTATAAAATCGACTTTTTGAAGAGAGAAGTCGATTTTATTCATTGTGGTAAGAAGGAGGAAAGAGGGAAACAAAGAATAGAGCGGAAGACTCCGGAAGATGAGGAAGAATGATCAACAATAAAACGAAAACGTGCAACAGGAAAATAGTATCCATATCAAAATTGCGCCTTCTTGCCCTTGGTAATCTTTGTTAACGTATCAGGAAGCGTTACGGTTCCGTCAACATCCGTCTTTCCCCACGTGAATCTTATGATTCCTACGACAAAACCACCACGGCATCTATCTTCTCCATCACCCCGATCTTGTAAAAGAGCCGCGCGATGAAGCGCGGTCCTCTTGTTTTCACAGAAGGCGAATACCCAGGGCATTGGCAATCCGGCTGAATTCTTCATTTGAATGAAAGGCGATCAGGATCCTCCCCTTGCCATTCCTCTCCCTGATCGTTACCTTCGTTCCCAAAAACCTGCGAAACTGGTCTTCCAGATCTTCGATATGAGGGGTCGGCGATTTCTTCAAAGTCACCTTTCCTCCCCTTGCCTGGTTTTTTCCCTCAGAAACAATCCCCTCTACCTCCCGAACCGACAATCCCTCTTTCAGGATACGCTCGCAGAGCCGCCGCTGCATCTCATGGTCATGCACCGACAGAATTGCCCGCGCGTGCCCCATCGAGAGTGTTCCACGTGAAACATCTTCCTGGATCTCCTGCGGAAGCTCCAGGAGCCGGAGATAATTGGCCACAGAGCTGCGGTCTTTCCCCATCGCCTTTGCCACCTGTTCCTGCGTGAGGCCAAATTTGTCTACAAGCTCCTTAAACCCCTTGGCCTTCTCAATCGGATTGAGATCTTCGCGCTGAATATTCTCGATAAGGGCGATCTCCAGGGTATTTGCACCGTCGGAGTTGCGAACGATGGCGGGGATCTCTTTCAGTCCAAGCTCTTTTGCCGCCCTCCAGCGCCGCTCCCCCGCAATGAGCATATAACCGTGCGGGAGTGGCTTTACGATGACCGGCTGTAGAATTCCATGCTTTTTCACCGACTCGACAAGCCCCCGCATCTCTCCATCACCAAAAACGTGCCGAGGCTGATAATCACTAGGCTGAAGATCATCAGGGTTGAGCTTGATAATTACGTCCTGTCCGGCATTCCCCTCAATCCCGATCACCCCGCCAAGGAGCGACTGGAGGCTGCGGCTCAGCTTTTCCTTTTTCGACATAGCTTTGACTCCTGTCTCAATTTTCCGTTGCATTTCCGTATAAGGAATGCTAGGATTTATCTCTCTTTGTGAGCGACAGATGTTCCACGTGGAACACCATTTGATCCTAGTGTATGATCTTTTTTTAAATTTGCAAGGTTTTTATGAACCGGTCTATCGTTGCAATCGCTGCGAATACTGCACAAGACGTAATGAGGCAAGGCCTCTTTTGTCTAGTTACCGGAGGAGGAATGACCCTTCTCCTCTGCTCCTTCGCATTCACCCTCTTTGCCTTTGGAGAAGAGTCGAGGATGATCCAGGAGATGGGAATATCGACAATTTCGGTCTGTTGCCTCTCTCTTGCATCATTGAGCGCCGCCAACACAATATCCAGGGAGGCGGAGAAGGGCACCATCATGCTGTTGCTCGCCAAACCGGTCAACAAATATTCCGTTGTCCTGGGGAAATTTTTTGGGATACTTGCCGCAGTCTCGTTAGTATTTATTGCAATGGGTACCCTCCTGATCGTTTTTTTGTGTTTCAGGGAGTCGATCGATCATCATGCGGGGCTGTTGTCATCACTTGCACTGTTCGGCAATACTACGGTCTTTCGGCTTGCATTTTCCTTTGTACCCGTTGCTATCATGTGCGCTGTTGCAACTGCCGGCTCTGTCTATCTGAGCATAATACCCAATCTATGCTGCTGCATGACGATCTATCTCATCGGAAACCTTACAGGCTTTTTCCATGATCTGCTCCCCACTCTGTCAAATTGGCCCAGATTATGTCTATCTTCAATCTTTGTCTTCTTCCCAAACCTTGAGGAATTCAGCACGATTGGGTTGGGTGGCAAGATCGTATCCCTGAGCGCTTCGTATATAGGAGCATTACTGATCCACGCCCTGTTATATATTGTCTTTGTCATCACATTGACCATTTCATTTTTTGATAAAAAAGAATGCCGTTAGTTGATCAATCTTTGGCAAGTGAAAGGATGCATTGTTGAAATATGGTGTAATTGGAGATATCCATAGCAACTATGAGGCATTAACGGCAGTTGTAAAAGATTTGCAGGAAGAACGGGTCGACAAGATATTATGTACGGGAGACATTATCGGCTATGCGGCCGAACCGATACCATGCATGGAAATAATACGCGACTTAGGTTGCACAATCGTGGCAGGAAACCACGACTATGCTGCAGTAGGAAAATTTCCTTCGGCGTATTTTCATAATGACGCAAGGGCTGCAATCATCTGGACGACTCATCAGCTTACCAATGAACATGCAGAATTTTTGAAAAGATTGCCTTTGGTTGAGGAAGTGAACGACATCACCCTTGTACATGCCTCTTTGAACCATCCAGAATTTTTTGATTATATTACAAGCGGGCCAGATGCACAATTAAATTTAGATATCTTAAAAACACGGATCTGTTTTTACGGGCATTCCCATGTGCCCTTGGCGATCTTTTTGGCAGAGGGAACCATGCATGTAGATCGCGGCGGGACATTCGATTTACGCAACGCAGACAAAGCGCTTATCAATGTAGGAAGCGTAGGACAGCCCCGCGACTGGGACATCCGGGCGTCTTATGCGATTTACGACGAAAAAGAAAATATTGTGCAAATCAAGCGCATCAAATACAATATCCACGATGCCGTTAACAAAATATATAAAGCAGGACTACCGGAAGTAAACGCTTTACGTTTAATGGGTTAGGGACGTTCTTTGCGAAACATCACCACGCTTTATCTTATACGATTTTGACGTGCTCTTTTCTGAAAAAAGCCTTACTGGCATTTTAAAAACGAATTAAATAAGCCGCCTCAATATGGTCAATTTTTTCGATCTCTTGAAGGCATTCTTTTGGTATGTGTGCGTCTACATTAATGACGGTAATAGCATCACCACCGGTTTCCTTCCTGCCAAATGCCATATGGGCAATATTGATATTTTTACTGCCAAGGAGTTGTCCGATATTCCCAATTAACCCTGGCTTATCCTTCCCGAAGAGGACAAGTATATATTTATCAATTGCTGCCTCTACCCCATAACCATTAATATCCACAATCCTCGGTTCATTTTTGCCAAATACCGCCCCGGAGACCACCGTTTCACCCTGAGCAGTCTTTATTTTCGCCGTAATAAGGCTTGCGAAATCACTTGCGCCGCTGCTTGTGGTGATATTGGTCTTAATACCGCGTTCTGCAATAAGATGAGGCGCACTAACCAGATTTACGCCATCTTCAAGGGCAGGCTTGAGCAATCCAACCATAAGGCTGTCCGTAACGAGGGTAATATTTTTTTTCGTTATCTCTCCCGTATAAATAATATCGACCTCACTGATCCCCCCCCTAGCAAGTTGTGAAAGAAGCAATCCCATTTTTTCCGCCAGGATGATATAGGGTTTCAGAGCATTGTATTCTTCGATATTATACGGAGGAAGATTTACTGCATTACGAAAACCCTTTCCGGTAAGTGCATCGGCCATTTGTTCTGCAGCTTCTATTGCAACCGCATACTGAGCCTCTTCCGTGGATGCCCCCAGGTGGGGCGTTGTGATAACCTGATCAAGCTCAAGGAGTTTATTGCCCACAGGCGGTTCCACGTCAAAGACGTCAATAGCAGCCCCCGCAACCTGACCACTCTTGATAGCCTGGTAAAGGTCTTCTTCCGAGATAATGCCACCCCGGGCACAATTAATGATACGAGCGCCTTGTTTCATGATAGAAAATTCATTGCGGGTAATAAGATTTTTTGTTTCACTATTAAAAGGGACGTGGATCGTGATATAATCTGACTGCGAGAGAACTTCTTTAAGATTTTTCGCAATATGGATGCTGTATTGAGCGGTGACTTCTGGTGAAATAAAAGGGTCGTAGCCAACGACCTTCATTTCTAAGGCTGATGCGCGTTTCGCAACCTGCCTTCCTACCCTGCCCAGACCAATAATACCCAGCGTCTTTCCCGTTATTTGAATGCCGGTATACTTCTTTCTCTCCCATTTGCCCGCTTTTACCGATGCACATGCTTGCGGAACGAAACGTGAAAGTGAAAAGAGCAAGGCCACGGCAAGTTCTGCCGTGGATATAATATTCCCTTCGGGTGTATTCATCACGACGATGCCCTTTTTTGTCGCGGCGGACACATCGACATTGTCCACCCCTACGCCTGCCCGGCAAACCGCCTTGAGTTTGTCAGCCTTTTCCAGGAGGGACGCAGTAATTTTTGTTCCACTTCTCAGGATAATCCCATCGCAGGAATCGATAATGGTTTTTAACTCATCCGCCTTTATCCCCGGCTTATTCAATGCCCTGAGACCGGCCTTTTCTAGTATTTCAATGCATATATCGGGAAGTTCGTCAGCAATTAAAACCTGCATAGTATCCTTTCTTAAAACAAATATCTTCAAAATTTACCAGGGGAATATGCCCCTTGGCTGCGATAATAAGGGGCACGATTTCGCATCTTTTATCATGTAAAAGACTATTATGATACTCATTTTCTCTGAGAAAATCAAATTCAAAGTCCCTCCTGTTGGGATCAGATATATATTTGCGATATGTGCGATTTTTTGCTAAACTACCTACCATTCTTTAGAACGATACCTTTTTCGACGGAGCATAATTCAATGAAATTTATACGTTTCGTTACCTTGAACACCTTTATACTCTTTGGACTTTTAGGAATAACGAATGCTGCTGATACTGCAAGCGACGGGCAGCAAGTTATGAAGGAACTAGATGACTTCCAAAAGGCCCTCTCCGGTTGGATGAAGAATCTGGATACCCTGGCATCACAATTCACTAACTTTCAGAAGAATGTCGGTGATAGTTTGACCCCTTTAAAAGAGTTTGAGAAGGCTTTCAAGGTGAATGACGATAAATTGAATTCCATCATTTCACGGCTGGAGGGAATCGAGAAAACAACATCCGTATCTGATGTCAAAGGGTTGCTGGACTCTTTTGGCAAGACGCTTGATATTATAAAAAAGCTCTTGTCTGATCTGACGAAACGTGTTGAGGATCAGGAAGTAAAAACCGCCGTACTCGAAAAAAGATACCAGGAGGCCCAAAGACCTTTGGATCCTATTAAAAAGGCCATCGAAGATCTCAACAAGTTAGTAACAGACAAATTAGGAGAACAGGAAAAAAGAATCACCTCGGTTGAAGACGGCATAAAGACACGTATGGCTTCTTTAGACGCCGCAATGAAATCCTTTGATGGGCGATCAAAGGCCGTTTCTGACCTGGAAACGAGATTGAAAAAAATAGAAAAAAGTGGTATTGTTGCTGCTACTGGTACAGTAACTGCCGAAGCGGTGTCAGTCACGCACGCACCATCTTCTGCGGGTACTGAAACGGCAAAGGTCTCAGCGGGAACACAAACTGCAGAAGCAGTCAAGGAGCGCGTCGTCACGCCGGAAGAAGAGGGTTATAAGGAAATAGGAGACGGGTTTTATGTCCGGAATGTTACGCTCTCTCTCTTTGGGTCATCTTCGCAGATCAAAGGAGAGATTAAGAATTTTTCGGAGAAGGACCGAAGTATTGCCGCTTTTGTCGTTAAGGTTTATAATACCTCGGAGATGCTTTTGTTCACGCAGGATTTTTCACTTAAGACCTTCAAGACGGGTGAGGTCAGGACGTTCAATGAAATTATTTCAGGATATACGCCGTTGGAGATTGCACGGTATGAAATTCTTACCAAGAGGAGATATTAAAAAGTGCTTATGAATAAGGGATTCATCTTTATCGGCATCATTTGCCTTTTGAGTATTTTCTCAGCACATAATTTTGCGGCGGTGGAAGAAAAAAAAGAGAAATACCCTGATATGGTGCTGATACCAGCCGGTGAATTTACCATGGGTGATAATACGCGCTATAATTGGAGTTTTCTGCTGGCATACAATATTTACGACGGGCCTGAACATACGGTCTATCTGGATGCCTATTACATAGATAAATACGAAGTTACCAATAAGCAATATAAAAAATTCATGGAGGAAACAGGTTATCGCATGCCACGATGCTGGAACGATGCCAGATTTAATCATCCGGATCAACCCGTTGTTGGGGTTACGTGGGATGACGCCGTAGCTTATGCAAAATGGGCCGGGAAACGATTACCGACGGAAGCAGAATGGGAGAAAGCAGCAAGAGGGAGAGACAAGCGTTTGTGGCCGTGGGGCAATAAATTTGATAAAACCAGGTGTACGGTGTGGGAATCACAAGAAACGGGAGCCAGATGGACAACTCCTGTGGGAAAATATGAAACGGGCGCAAGCCCTTACGGGTGTTATGACATGGCTGGAAATGCATGGGAATGGTGCGCAGATTACTATGATCCGAACTATTATTCTCTGTCTCCAGGAAAAAATCCTTCTGGCCCAGCTGAGGGATTTCAAAAAGTTGTTCGCGGAGGGGGCGTTCTTTACTTCGGACACTTTGCACGGTGCGCTGCACGCTATCGCGTGCCATGGTATGCCCAGAGCCCGCAAATCGGGTTTCGTTGCGCAAAATCTGCTGAAAAATAAATTACCCTCTCATACCCACAATGACATAAGACCCCATTCTTTAAAATGCTCAAAAAAATCAGCATCGTGGAGAAAGATTAGAGTATTTTTTCAAAATGAACCTTCTCTTCATTACCTTCTTTTACGAGTGATTCCAGAAATAGATCTACCTTAAGGATTGGATACTTTTCCAGGAAGAGCGCCCTTGCCATTTTTAAGTCAGCAGTCAGGGTTTCATATTCTGCTATTTCTGAACCAAAGGCAGCAGAACCTCCATAGCCTCCACAATCGCGATGGCTGACGACAACCACGCGGTTAATGAGATGCATGCTTACCGAAAGAGCAAATTTACTAAACAGAAGCGCCCGGGTGTCAGGATTTACAAGGTTATGAATACTACCGGGTATAGAAATTTGGTCATAATTGTCTTTTAAACCAAGCGTATCATTTGCAAATTCCTGATTTGCGATGACAAAACGATAGTCAATACAGGTAATTACAAGGGTATCGCAGTCAGATCGTACCGCTTCCCGGCCGGCGGAGACGGCTATTTGCTGATCATCTATCAAACGATCGGGTAAAGAAGATCTGTTCAGCGTACAGCCAGCCGGAAGAAGTAGCAACATCATACAACATGCAAATATTGTCTTTCCATTTTTTTTCATAAATTAGCTTTCCGAAAAATTTTATGTTACATTATTTGTTCGAAATTATAAACACGCTGATGGTTCTCTGATAAAATCGCTATATAATACAAATATACCTTGAGGTGTGGAAATCGGATACCCATTCTCGTTCTCGCTTTCTTTAAATCCTTGCATACCGTTTTATATTCGTCCAATGCCTCTTTAAAGTTTTTCGTTCCTCCATAACCAATCCTGCAATCTTGATGCCCCAGGATGATTACACGCTTTACGTGATGAAGAAGGACTGAAACACCAAATTTGTTTAAAACGAGATCCCTTGTGTTGCGGTCAAGCAGGTTTCTGATAGAACCAGGTATGGAAATGTAATCATATGTGCCTTTCATGCCAAGTCGATTGTTAATGAATTCCTGTGTTGCTGTATTAAACCGGAAATCGTTACAAGTAATTACTAATGAGTCACACCACTTCTTCTTTTCATCAAAGAATTTTGAATACTTTGCGGGCTTTTCCAGTTGATTATTATTACTCGCTTCGTCGGCCGCTAAAATAACATGCATCTTTGAGAAGTTGATAAGGAGCAGTATTAACATTATGCTGAAAGACAGAACACTTTCTTTGAATAGATTTTTTGCGCGCGGCATAATTTCCTTCTCTCTGAAATGTTAATAAAGTTAAAAAGTTTAACAAACGGATGGGCTAAACTAGCAAATAGTATTCCGTAATTGCTATTTTTGTCTAAGTGATTGTTTTACAGAGAGATGATTCATGGTGCAATACTAGCCGAAGTAGAGCATGAGGAGAGGATTGGTCCATTTAAACCATACAGTTGGTGATTAGCACTACACCACATTAAACAATGTGGCCTTTTGCAGGATTTTTTTTGAATATTTCTAAGAATGGTTTGTCTACTTGTGCCCTGTCGTATCAGTGCCCTTAGGCAGATTCAGCATATCCTGGATTTGTTTAAAGGCTTTTGAGTCAACCCGCAGCTTTCCTTTGACATCTGAAACACCAAAGCGCGTTGCCATTTCATCTACATCAAGGAGATTAATGTCAAGACTGGAAATATTTAAATCTGCAAGGTTCATGTTACGGGCAGCCTCCATGGCAACAATAATATCACCACCCATACCTGAAATCGCCTCCCTTCGCAGTCTCTCTCCCTCCGCCTGTGCTTGCTTAATCAAGAGGTTACCTTCTGCCACGCGTTGTTCTTTGTAAAGATCGCCTTCAGCTTTCTTCTGGATCAGGTACTTATCGGCTTCAGCAAGAATTTCTATTGTCTGCTTCGTCGTTTCAGCATCAAGTACGGTAATCGATCGTTCTTTGTCTCCAACGATTTTTTGTGCAATAGCTTCAGTGTCTGCATCAATCGTTTGAGTAATACCTCTTTGTTCGGCGGCTTGCGCTTTCGATATATTGAGGACATTATCAAGCTCCGCCAATTTAATATTTTTAATCTTTCTTTCCAGCTGTGGGTCAAATCTCATCTCCAGGATCAAAACGTCAATAATGTCGACATGTCTATCAGCAAGTCTCACCGTGAGTTGATCCTTGAATGCTGTTGCCCTTTTTCGCTTTTCATCAGGATTGTAGAGATCCCTTTCACTCATTTTCCCCAGCACACTTCTGGCAATGTCACGTATTTCGTTCTCTACAATTATTTTATACCGCTCACCAACGCCAATATCCTGCCGCAAGTTCCACGCATGCCCTTTTTTAATTTGATATTTAACAATAATATCCGCTGAGACATCATAGTCATCCGCAGTTCTTATGGCAGCCTCCTGCCGTTCATCATGCCCTAAACGGGAAGGCGACTTGGCAAGCTCAAGTGTTTGTACGGTGCTATCATAGAGGTCCCATTGATCGATACCGCTAATTGCCCTGTGCCATCCGGGACCATAATCCTTTTGCACCAACCCCCTTTTAACGCCCCAGATTATTGTTCTTACCCCTACCTGATCAACTCCCACCTTTATGACAAAGAATTTTATACCAATGATAAAGATAACAAAAAAAACAAGAATACCGATAGGGATAATATATTTCGCCGCAAATTTACCTAAGTTCATTTTTCGCCTCTTTTATGAAATAATGTCAAATGTAGTGGTAAATTTCTTTTAAGGAGACTTATCTGGCCCAGGCTTTAAAGGACTAACCAATGCTGCATCGGGAGGCTCTGGAAACATATAGTCAATTTTTGGGGCATCCTCAATATATTTAAATCTTTGTATGCTTTGTGGTGTTTCTATACCTTGCCGGACAATCGGCGTGCTTCTGACAATAGCCTGCTTTAAACGTTTGGCATACTCAAGCCTCACCAAATTACGTCCGCCGTCTCCTTCCAAGGCGTTTCGTAGCAACCGGACTCCCTCCGCCTCGGTCTTGAGCGTGGCAAGAATCGCTTCCGCATCCCTTGCAAGTCGTTCATACTCAGCATCAGCTTCAAATCTTGCCCGTATAAGATAAGCATCTGCATCCTGCTTTTTTGCCTCACCACTACCTCGCGCATCCATAATCCGTTTATCGCATTCACCACGAAACCGAGCCACTTCAACCTCCAATTTCTTCGTTTCTTCAACAACCACCCTTCGCTGGTTTTCCTTTGCAGCAGTGGCCCTGGTTTTTTGTTCTTCAACCTCTTTGTCAGCCAATCTTCGTTCCTGGATTTTTTCAGCATATTCCCTATAATAGCGATAGTCTGACAAGTCTATTGAAGTAACGGTAAAACCGTGGGGTTCCAGCATTTTATTTATCTCTTCCTTCGCCTTTTGCGCCTTAATATCACGCTTGGAGGCCATCGGAAACTCATCTAAGGTTAATTCTCCGTAACAATAGTAACAGATGGTCCTTGAATAATCATACAACCATTTTTGCTTGAAAATGTCTCCTGTCCCTGTATTCTGGACAACATGCACAGCGTATTCCGGCCTCAGCATATAATGTATGAGTAGATCAAGTACGACATCACCGCCGTCAATCGATTTTACCATAAGAGGATTTCCCTGAGGATGCTTTTCATCAATTTCCGCCGCTGTCATTTTTAAAATTTGCTCCCTCTTATCCAAGACATAAATGTCCTGAATGAATGGATAATAGAGGACAGCACCGGCCCTGTTTATGAATTTGATGCCACCGGTGAGGTTGTTTACCACAACAGCCACTTCATCTGCAGCAATCTCTTTCCAGCTAAGTTCTTTGCCGCCATATATTCCGCCAATAATTACGCCCATGATAATTATGGCAGTAATTATCTTCCTGTATAAGTAAAAATACTTAACCTTTACTTTAAAGTTCTTATCCATAATCCGCCTTTTTCTTAAGGTGATTACTAATGAAGGATTACAATCTTCTCTCTATTACAAAATTCGGTCATAATTATATGAGCATGTTATTATAACGTCAATAAAAAAAATTAAAATACATCAACACGAGCACCTTCCCATAATGATAAGACAAGTCAAATATTTTACTACCTATCACAAGTCTTTAATAATACGCTGCATGATAATCTATGACTCTGTAGATTAAGTTCTTACAAACCAACTTGGCATACCATATACAATCTCATATTACCAACTATTTGTCTATCATTATACTATGGTATAGCATGTTTTCGAAATGAGAGTTAATCAACAGAGTCACCTATCAGACACATGATAAATGCAAAATATTCAGAATGTAAAACAAATTTCATTATTGCAATATTTTGCATCTTTGTGTGATCTATAGATAGCTGCTTTTTCATTTCTTTATTTTGATTAATAATGCCTAAGTAACTGTCAATCAACAACAAACGATGCATTGCTTTCATTTGTTGGATTTGGAATATTGTTTGCGAAATTACTTCTTAGACTTTGTCGCTTGGATAAAGACATTTTCTTGTTTTTAGCATACGCAAAACATACTAAAGTATTTATCTGCTATTTGGTTAAAGTTTTTTTATTTGACATTATTTTTTTTTTTTGTTAACATGCCTTCCCAAATAGATTGTTAAGCATTGTTATCTAAATGAAAACTGACACGAGGAGGAGAAAGGAGGCTATTTTGCTCTAGATTGCTTTAACAGCGGTTAGTTTTTATCTTTAATTATTTTTGTTTTCATTGGGGGTCCAATTATCTTTAATTAGGGAGGTTTTGTGATGAAAAATGGATTATGGAAGACCTGTGTGGGTGGTTTAGCCGTTGCCATCTTCTGCACAGCGGCTGCTAGCCAGTCTTATGGAGCAGGTACTAAGTCTCTTGAGGAGATGGAAAAAGAGTTGAATGCCTTAAGGGCGTCTGTCTCTGCATTAACTGACCAGATTGAGTCTGTAAAACAGGAAAAACCGGTAGTTGCATCATCTTCTGATACGGAAAAAGACGTTGAAGCATTAAGAAATGAAGTCAGCACGTTAAAGGAAGAGATGAGAACTGCCGCCAATGCAGAACCAATCAAGGCAGAAGATATTGCTGGAAATGTCTATTCTGAATTTGCTAAAAAGGTAAAATTGGGCGGACAGATCAGAACCCGCGCAGAGTATGCGAATGGTCTCTACCAGGTACCTACCAGCAATGCTACTTTACCAGGCGCAACGGGAATTGCTGGCCGGGGAACGTCATATGATGACGATTATGTATTAAACCAGACACGGCTCTGGGCAGATGCAGATGTAAATGAGCATTTAAGGGTATTTATTCAACTCCAGGATGCCAGAACGTTTGGCGCTGAAGGAACGACTGTTGGATTTGCCAATGCCTATGGTGAAAATAGTGTCTTCGATCTTCATCAGGGATACTTTGACCTAAGAAAATTGTTTGATTTGCCAT
>JAJTXE010000003.1:48540-77101 GCA_021463795.1 Candidatus Brocadia sp.
ATTATCCAGAGATGTTTTCGCCTAATCTCTTGCATCATCTCTAACAGGGACAGTGTCAGTGCTTCACCGAGAAAGGGCAGTTGGCACGAATAACACGCCATACTCATACACCCCAAAAGGTCGTCTGTACCTCGTAACTCCGTCATACCCCTCACGGGAAATACGCTATCTTTCTACGCATACGGATTGCTCCATGGTATGCGTATAGGTACAAACTTCTCCACAAGGACTTAGGCTCGCAGAGATGGTATTTTCAACC
This sequence comes from Candidatus Brocadia sp., assembly GCA_021463795.1. Taxonomy (GTDB): domain Bacteria; phylum Planctomycetota; class Brocadiia; order Brocadiales; family Brocadiaceae; genus Brocadia. Next base: position 48,800 of record JAJTXE010000003.1, read on the forward strand.
ACTTAGGTATTCCATACTTCAAGGCACGCCTCTCTCAGTGCTTTTAATAGGCATTTCTGCCTTTGAGGAGTTTGTCTTTAAGTTTATGCATAGGCCGTAGGCTCTATAAATAAATAATGTCTTCCGGGTGATACATGCAGAGAAACAAGAGCAGGTAGTCCTTTAGATGACGGGTAAGGAGAAAGTTCTGCCTGACGTGCTCACGCCCGTTTTCACCAAGCCTTTTGGCATATTCCGGGCTATTTAATAACTGTTTGATGGCGAAGGCCGCCCCGGAGATACTATGGCAGAGTAGACCGCTGTATTTGTGTTTAACCTGCAGCGGAATTCCCCCCGTGCTGGACGCAACAACCGGTTTCGCCTTCCACAGTGCCTCGGTTACCGTAAGACCGAACCCTTCACGCAGTGATTTTTGCACAATAACCGTGGACGCCCTCTGGAGTGCATTAATTTCCAGATCGCTGCCTGACGGAATGGGAAGAATATGGATGTCCGGGTCATTCCCGGCTGCCTCCCTTGTTTCGGCAAAAACCCTGGTTGATTCGGGGTCGTCAGTTGCCGTCCCGCCGGCGATAATGAGCTGGCAGTTATTCCGCTTCTTTACCAGGCGGTATGCCTCAATAACCCCAACCGGGTCTTTTAAATAGTCAAACCGTGATATTTGGGTAATAATGGGTTTGTCGCTGAGGATGTGATATTTTTCTAACACCGCATCTATCGTTTCCTGGGGCAAATCTTTGTTCTTTTCGCTTAAAGGATCAATAGAGGGAGATATCAGGAATTGACGGATAGGCAGTGGTTGCGAAAAACCCGGGGCAGAAAAAACAGCGCCATCGTATTGATGGATAAATGGCGTCAAGAAATCCCATACCTGTTTGTTGGGTGCTGAGACGTCAATATGACACCGCCAGATCCACTTACTGTTAAGCATGGAACCCTTCTTCTTAACCAGCGCAATGGGTTGAGGATCATGGATAAGCATGACGTCTCCACACAGTTTTACCTCATCAATATTCCTCTGGCTGGTTTCCATAAAGACCTCATACATCTGTGGGGTAATTTCCTCCGGCTTTCCATGCAGCGCATTATGAAACTTCTTCGTGGCATTGAAGAAGCTCTCTCCGCCTTTAATAAAATCCCATCGGGCATCAACCCCTAATTCCTGTAATAAAGGCACCATGCGACTAAGGATTTCCGCTACGCCGCCTCCCACAGCCGTGGAATTGATGTTCTGAATCACCTTTCCCTGAAGTTTTCCTGCCAGCAAATGTAATTCATCAATGGTGTTTGGTCCTACGATAGGTTCATATTCGGTAATCTTTGGCATGATTCTTTATCCTTCATTATTTTTGTGAAGCTTTTTATTCCTACGGATATTTTTCCGGCGTGCCATAATAATCATAACAGGTAATTTTCACCTGATAGACGGTTGCGGGCAGATGTTTCCGTCACTGCGTGCATCCATTGATGTGTGACTACCATCGCACTCCATGCCTCTTTCAAAGTGTCCATCCTCTCTTGCCGATAAATATTTCTTTGTAAAGAACCGTTCCGCAATACTAGGGTTTAGACAGAGCAATCTCACTTTTGGCATGAGAAGGTCTCTCCATAGACTCAATAATTCTTTTCTCAATCAACTTTAGAAGCGTAGCCCGGAGATTTTCCATCGTATGGGTATACGGATCAAGGGAGGCGATTTTGTTTGCCAGTTTATTCTCTGATAAACTGCCTTCAAGCCAATTGGAGAAATCATTGATACCTTTCCCTATCCGAAGTCTGGCCTCGAACATGTGAAAATAGATAGACTCAAGCGATACTCTCTGAAGCGCAGCCTGAAACTCCTTGATATCTGACGCAATATACGGTGTTTGGCAAACGAAGCTGACCGATTTTATAAAATGGAACTCTTCGCCGGGTATCGTAAATCTCTGAAGCGCTCGGGGATGTTTTTCAATGTAATTCTCCATTGTGCGAACAATCTCGTCCCGAAGCTCACGGATGGTTGTATATTGAATGGTATCGATACTATACAATGCCTCTCCAAGCTCTGCTTCACCTATGATGCCCGTAATCCAGTAGGCAAAGTCATTGGGGGGTTCTGGTGAGAGAAATTGGTGCTGCTGGAGAAAACGGTGGGTATGATAGTAAATAACAGAACCGGGGACGATTTTTATGAGATCAAGCAATTCCTGCAGATTGCTTGCCTTGAGCCCGGTAAGTTCTGGGATATGGATTTGAGTATAGAATTTAAATGGTTCTCTTGCCTTCGGTAAGGAGGTCATCGTGGTTCTCTTCCTTTTGTTTATACAGAAGTTCTAAAAACGACTTTACTTCTTCGGGGGAGTTAACATAGTAATCAGCCGCGGATGTATCGGCGGGTGTTCCGACAAAGACCATCAGCCTTTGTCCGCTGAAAGCAGTAAACACTTCGATGTCCGCCTGATCATCACCAAGATATACGAGAAGTGCATCTCCGCTGAATTCTAAGGGAAAATAATTGGTCAACAACCATTGAATCGTCGTAGCCTTGTTCCACGTTACCGGCGGACGTATCTCATAAACCATCTTTCCCGTACACAGGAAGAGGATGTTTTTCTCCAGGTATGGTTTGATAATACTATCAAGGGTCTTCGTTACGAATTCCCTGTCGCGTGCCTTTTTCACCAGCCGGTAATGCAAACTAACGGTGTATCCTTTATCCTCCAGGTACACCCCTTCAATATGTCTCAGGGATTTGAAAAGCTGCATATAAACATGCCAGAGATTGTACCGTGCCTTTTTGGCCTCAGGACTGCTAAACTGTATGCCAGGCCCTTCCAGTTCTATCCCGTGATTGGCAGCGTATAGTATTTTTGGAATATTTACCAGTTTTTTTATCTGCCGGAGTGAACGTCCTGTTACGATGCCAAGAAAGAATGTCTTGTTCTGAGAAAATTTCAGGAGAATTTGACGCATATCTTCTGAAAGGAGAGCCAGGTCAGGATGTTCCTGAATAGGCGTCAGGGTACCGTCAAAATCGGTTAAAAGGATGATCTTCTTATGCGCACGGAGCAGTTCGTTGATCGTTTGAAAATGGTTAAATGCGTATTTCATTGATGTAACTTGATGAGTTCATTCACGATGCTTTGTCCCCAGTTGTAAACATTGTGCTCCTGCACCTGTTCCCTCATGCGCTGCATCCGTTTCTTTTTTTCATCAATGGGCATTTCAATGGCGGTCTTTATTGCATCGGCAAACGTATCGGTCGCGTACGGATTGATTTGGATGCTGCCCGTGAGTTCTTCGGCAGCGCCGGTAAACCGGCTGAGGAGCAAAACGCCGGACTCATCGAAACGGGTGGCAATAAACTCCTTGGCAACCAGATTCATGCCATCGTGCAAAGAGCTCACAATACAGATGTCTGATAAACGGTACAGTGCTTGAACGCTTACACGGTTAAAGTGTGATTTTAATAACCGAATGGGCGTCCATCTCCCGCTGTGATACTTGTGATTGATCTCTACCATAAGGTCATAGATGATATCATTATAATTGCGGTAGTCGTCGATTTGTATACGGCTGATTGTGCCTGCCTGGATGAAGGTAAATCTTCCTTTGTATTCAGGATATCTTTCAAGGAACCGGTCAATCGCTGTGAATCTTTCTGGCAGGCCCTTGGTATAATCAACACGATCCAGACCCACGCCTATGATTTGGTTCTTTAAACCCAGTTCCTTCCTAAGACGCATCATTTCATTTTCAACTTCCAGACTCTGTGCCTGCATACTCAACTCATCGAAGTCAATACTGATGGGAAACGGGCGAACGTGAGTGACCTTACCTCCTTTTGTGGCGGTAAATTTACTATAATCTATTTTTGATTCTAAATTTCTGTCAATGGTATCGAGAAAGTTATTGCAATGGTACTGTACGTGAAATCCCAGAAGATCATTTCCCAATAGCCCTTCCAGAATTTCCTGACCCCATGGGCAGATACGGAATGCCTCCCGGTTTGGCCACGGAATATGCCAGAACTGTGCTATAAGCAGGTCAGGTTTGGTTTCCTTCAGCATTCTGGGGAGCAAGGTAAAATGGTAATCCTGAATAAAAACAAAGGCCTTGTCGTTTCCGACTTCTTCCAGAATAACGTTGGCAAATTTCTGATTCACTGATTTGTAGGCGAGCCAATCTGTTTCCTGAAATTTGGGCTTGACGTACACAATGTGGCACAGCGGCCACAACGCCTCATTGGAAAAGCCGTAATAAAACCGCTCCTCTTCCTCATGGGTAAGCCAGACCCGCCGAAGGGTATATTGAGGATTATCAGGGGGAACGGCAATACGATCTTTGCTGTCTACTACCTCCTTGTCGGCATCACCACTGCCATGAGCAATCCATGTCCCCCCATCAGCCCGAATAATAGGATCAAGTGCTGTGACCATCCCGCTTGCCGGGATAAAGTATTTAATCTCTTCGCCTGCATAGTTGTGTATGTATGGTTCGCGATTTGAAACAACGATAAGCTTATACTCTTTCAGTTTATTCGAAATAAGTTCTTTTATTGACTCTTTTGTATAAATCATAGTCATTTGACACACCCATACAGGCGCTGGCAGTCACTCCAAACGTTGTAAACTTATCTTTCTCATCCGCACAATTTAGTTTTATGGAAAATTCAAATAATGGTGCTGTTTGCAGCGTAGTTTAGGGGCGAATCATTTGCTAGCGCTGGTATACATCTGTTCATGCACAAACAAGCAAATGCTTTGCCCTGGCTTTTTCAAAAACTAAATTGTTATCACTTTTGTCATTATAAGGGAAAATACCGATAGGTCAAAAACTATCTGTTTTTTTCTGTACCGATGGAAAACCAGACAGAATATTTGTAATGAATTCATGCATCTATTCAGTTGTGCTGTTAGCCAGTATCCGTCTGTTTATATAATATTTGATTTTGCAGGTGGCATTCAAATGTGAAATCACTATTGCACAATGAAAAATATGATAGGCCGGGTATTTCATCAGAGCATACTTTGCTAAATAAATCATCGTTTACATAAGTACGCCAGTTTGATGCCTCTTATATAAAATAGATCAACGAATTTATTTTCTTTGCAAAAGTGGCATGTATTTCGTGTAAGTAAACGGCAGGATACATAATAAATATCATATATATAGGAGCTTGTGGATGTTTCAGATGAGATTGTCGGGGGAAGATGGGATCCCCTGCCCATTGGTGGCAAGATATGCGCACTTTCTTGTGTATTCACCATGCGAAGCCGAAAGGGGTTTTTCTGAAAAAAGTATTTTCTTTTGAAATAGAAAGGGGGTGTGCAAAATAAATTATTACGTTGAAATGAGTTGTTATCTCGAGGAAGAGGAGGAAAGATGTCGTTATTTGAAAACGATGTATACAACAATTGAGAGGAGAACAAGTAATGTTATATACTGGAAACGTAGATGCAATTGCAGCGGTATCATTAAAAAAGGCCACTGCTATGAAGCATAGCCTGACAGGCTTCCTGACGCTTTCTGTGGTGGCTGGCTTTTTTATTGGATTTGGCGTCCTTCTCATGGTTATTGCAGCTGCTCCCGTTGCAGCGATAAATCCTGGAATAGGGAAAATTGTTGGTGGTGCAGTATTTCCTATCGCTTTGATATTAGTAGTTATTGGTGGCGCTGAGTTATTTACCGGATATAACCTGCTGATATTAAAAGGTTCTTTCCGGGGAACAGTCTCATTTGGCGATGCAATGCTGGGCTGGTTCTGGACTTACTTGGGCAACCTGGGCGGCTCCATGATCTTTGCGCTTATAATTTATATGTCCGGTGTGTTCGCCCCTGATCCATGGCATACCTTTTTGAACAAGGCGGCCGCCTATAAGATGAATGCGCCATGGTGGGAATTATTTTTCAGGGGTATCTTTTGCAACTGGCTCGTATGTCTGGGTATATGGAGTTGCTTTCGGGTCACCAGCGATAGCGCCAAGATAATAATGTGTTGGTGGGTTTTATTCTGTTTTGTTACTACCGGGATGGAACACAGCGTGGCGAACATGACTTTTTTAACAATTGCAAATTTACTGCCCCATGACCCGGCAGTAATTTCCTGGAGTAAGATGTTTGGCTGGAATCTTGTCCCTGTGACTCTTGGCAACATCGTAGGTGGCAGTTTCTTTGTAACCTTTCTCTACTGGTTTGCTACTGTTATGGATGAGAAAGGGGACAGGAAGACCAGGTCCATAAAAGGAGGTTCCGGAAGTGCTGCGTTATTACGAGAAGACGAGTCTCCTGAAGAGATTAAAGATATTAAGATAAAGATGAAATCGTAATTCAGAAACGGATTCCTGATAAGGGAACAATGAGTATATTTTTGACATGGTATTTGTGCACAAAGGACTTCCTAACGTCACCCCTTTAGCGTTAGCAAAAGTCTCAGTGCAGAAAAGGCCAGCTTTACAAAGCTGGCCTTTTTGATTTTATGAATCAGCATTATTCATACGATGTTGATAACAATTTAGTTTTTTGAAAAAGTAAGTGCGAAGCATTTGCCAGTCTGGGTATGAATGCATGTATGCTAATGAGTGCAATGCTTCGCCCCTATACCGCACAGCAAACATCACCATTATGGGAATTATTCAAAAAATGAATTGTTGCCAATATTTCTGTGTTGACATATTAGTAAACGATAGTATACTTAGTTTAGGTGCTCGTTTTCATAACGCTGTATTGTTTGCTGCTGAAGAAACTACGCCAGGGATTAAGGGTGTGTCCGAGTATGAATGCAGGAGGTTGTCAGGATGATCGTTGATAAACCGTATATGTCAGAGTCTCAAAATATTATCATTCAATTTATTTGAGAAAGGAGTAGGAAATATGAAGCTTACCAGAAGGACGTTCCTGCAGATGGCAGGAACAACGGGAGCAACCTTTACCCTTGCCAATAAAGCGATGGCGTTCAGGCTCCTGAAACCTGCCGTGGAGGTGGGAAATCCGTTAGATGCTTACCCTGACCGCGCGTGGGAGAGCGTATACCGGGATCAATATAGGTATGATCGCTCATTTACCTATACGTGTTCTCCAAATGATACCCATGCCTGCAGGGTGAGGGCATTCGTAAGAAATGAAGTGGTTATGAGGGTTGAACAAAACTACGATCATCAGAATTATGCAGACCTGTATGGGAACAAAGCCACGAGAAACTGGAATCCCAGGATGTGCCTTAAAGGATTTACCTTCCATCGCAGGGTATACGGGCCTTACCGGTTAAGGTATCCGCTTATCAGAAAAGGATGGAAACAGTGGGCAGATGACGGATTTCCGGAATTGACACCGGAAAATAAAACAAAATATCTGTTTGATGCCAGGGGGCAGGACGAACTTTTAAAGGCGTCCTGGGACGATGCCTGGACATATGCGGCAAAGGGAATTATCCATATTACCAGGAAATACAGCGGTGAAGAAGGTGCAAAAAAACTGATAGAGCAGGGGTATCCGAAAGAGATGGTGGATGCCATGAAGGGCGCCGGCACACGTACCTTCAAGGGTCGTGGCGGAATGGGTCTTTTGGGCGTCATAGGGAAGTACGGGATGTACCGGTTTAACAATACCCTCGCCTTAGTTGACAGTCATAATAGGGGATTAGGGCCGGATAAGGCATTGGGCGGGAGGAATTGGTCGAACTATACCTGGCATGGAGATCAGGCCCCTGGCCATCCCTTTGTTCACGGGTTGCAGACATCAGATGTTGATATGAACGACATACGCTTTTCAAAGCTGGTCATCCAAACAGGAAAGAATCTCATTGAAAATAAGATGCCAGAGGCCCATTGGCTTACGGAGGTAATGGAAAGAGGTGGGAAGCTGGTTGTCATCACACCAGAATACAGCCCATCATCTCAGAAAGCAGATTACTGGATACCGATCAGATGCAATACCGACACGGCTCTTTTCCTGGGTTTAACCAGGATATTAATAGATGAGAAGTTATACGATGCAGACTATGTGAAGAAGTTTACCGACTTCCCTTTGCTTGTGCGGACGGATACCCTGAAGAGATTGCAGGCAAAGGATATCTTCCCGGATTATACGTTGGAAGATATTTCTCATGGTCCAAGTTATAAGATTCACGGATTGCATGACGATCAAAGAGAGGCGATTGGTGATTTTGTGGTGTGGGATGCAAAGACGAATGGCCCAAAACCGATTACCAGAGATGATGTCGGTGATAAATTGGTGGCGAAAGGGATCGATCCTGCACTTGATGGCATCTATAAGGTAAAGACTGTCGGTGGCAAAGAGATCGAGGTCATGCCGCTCTTTGAGATGTATAAGATACATCTCAAAGATTATGATATAGACACGGTAGTTGAAATAACCAATTCACCGAAAGAGCTCATTGAAAGACTGGCGCATGATATTGCGACCATAAAACCGGTGGCAATTCATTACGGTGAGGGTATCAATCATTGGTTCCATGCAACGTTATTTAACAGGTCGACGTATTTACCTCTTATGTTAACAGGCAATGTAGGCTATAAAGGTTCTGGTTCCCATACCTGGTCTGGTAATTACAAGGCCGGCAATTTTCAGGCATCCAAGTGGAGTGGCCCCGGCTTCTACGGATGGGTTGCTGAGGATGTATTTAATCCAAACCTTGACCCATGTGCACCTGCAACGGATCTGAAGGTAAAGGGCCGTGCGTATGATGAAGAGGTGGCATACTGGAATCATAATGACAGACCGTTGATTGTTAACACCCCCAAGTATGGCCGTAAATGCTTTACGGGTAAAACGCATATGCCGACACCGACCAAGATTATGTGGTTTACCAATGTGAACCTGGTTAACAATGCAAAGCATGTGTATCAAATGCTGAAGAATGTTAATCCCAACATCGAACAAATTATGTCCACCGATATTGAAATCACGGGCTCAATCGAGTATGCCGATTTTGCATTTCCGGCAAACTCCTGGGTGGAGTTTGAAACCCATGAGATTACAAGCTCATGCTCTAATCCATTTTTTCAGATATGGAAGGGCGGTATAAGGCCTGTCAATGATTCAAGAGACGATGTCATGATTCTTGCAGGTATGGCAGCGAAATTGGGAGAATTGCTCAGGGATATGAGGTTCAGGGATTACTGGAAGTTCGCCCTGGAAGGCCGGCCAGAAGTGTATATCCAGAGATTGCTGGACGGGAGTACGACCTCAAAAGGTTATACTTTTGAGGATATTGTGAATGGAAAATATGGAGAACCGGGCGTCGCCCTGTTGCTCTACAGGACTTACCCAAGGCATCCATTCTGGGAACAGGTAAACGAAGGCCTGCCATTCTATACTCCAACGGGAAGGTTACAGGCTTACAATGATGAACCTGAGATCATTGAGTATGGCGAGAATTTCATAGTCCATCGTGAAGGACCTGAGGCTACCCCGTATCTGCCTAACGTTATCGCCAGCACAAATCCCTATATCCGTCCGGATGATTATGGAATCCCTGAGAGTGCAGAACACTGGGATGAAAGGACTGTCAGGAATATCAAAAAGTCATGGGCTGAAGTAAAGCAGACAAAAAATTTCTTATGGGAAAAAGGCTACAAATTCTATTGCGTGACGCCGAAATCAAGACACACGGTGCATTCACAATGGGCGGTAACAGACTGGAACTTTATCTGGAATAATAACTTTGGCGATCCCTACAGGATGGACAAGAGAATGCCTGGTGTGGGTGAACATCAGATCCATTTAAATCCGCAAGCGGCTATGGATATGGGTATCAATGATGGTGATTATGTGTATGTTGATGCAAACCCCGCTGACAGGCCCTACGAAGGCTGGAAACCAAGTGACCCATTTTACAAGGTGGCCAGGCTCATGTTACGGTGCAAATATAATCCGGCGTACCCCTATGGGGTAACCATGATGAAGCACTCTGCATGGATTTCAACGGAAAGAAGCGTAAAGGCTCACGAGTCAAGACCAGATGGCAGGGCGCTGTCGGCTGGTACAGGATATCAATCCAGTTTCCGTTATGGTTCCCAGCAGAGTATCACGCGGGATTGGTCAATGCCTATGCATCAACTGGATAGCTTATTCCATAAATCAAAGACAAGCATGAAGTTCATTTTTGGGTATGAGGCTGATAACCACGGCATTAATACTACTCCGAAAGAGACGCTGGTAAAGATTACCAAGGCTGAGGATGGGGGTATGGGTGGTAAAGGGTTATGGGATCCTGCAAAGACAGGTTATACGGCAGGGAACGAGAATGATTTCATGAGGAGGTACCTGAATGGTGATTTGATAAAGATAGAAAAGGAATAGGCTTTTTCAATACGTCAAAAGTGAGCTAACAGGGGATATTCACACCTGTTAGCTCACAGAATACGGCTGAAGAACCGATTTGTCTTTTATATTTTGGTGAATCTGTTTATGAAGTATTCGTTAAAGGAAGGAAGGCCAGTATGAAGAGATGCAAAATAAATGGCTGGGAGTTCTGTTTGATTTATGTCTTTGGATATTTCATATTCTGTGGAGTGCCGGATAGCCTGGCTGACGAGAAGAAAAAATACGAGCCCATAGTGCATGGGGTAATGATCGTATCGATGAATCTTCCATTGCTTGAAACTATTGGGAATAAGGTTAATGTTGATGTTGTTATTGGCAACGAGAGGACAACAAAGGTGACAACGATATTGACTATAACTTGTTCTACAACAAAACAGCTCATTGGCCGCGAGGCAGAAACATTGGAGGGTTTGTCTTCAAAAAGAATCGTTTATAGCTGGGATACCAGCGGGCTAAAAGAAGACACTTATACGATACGGGCAGAATTGGAAAAAGTGCCCGGTGAGACGTATGTCGATGATAATTCACGGCAGGTAAATATTTTTATGATTCCTTAAGTCACTGATGAAAAATTTTTGTTCCTGAAAGCGTATTATCACTCGGCGTTTCCCTCATCGACTAGTTTTTGTCAGGCGTGTTAGACGCCAGCATCAACCATTCCTATGTTGCCGTTTTTCGCAGGAAAAAAATAAAGGCACAGGATTTCAGAAGCAATTACGTCATTCCAGCAATTCTTCGCGGCAATTTTTCTTGTCACATTCGGGATGTCGATCGATTATAAGCATTTAGGAAAGCTTGCCTCTATAGAAGTAATCATAATGAATATTTCGTAACGATTTAGCTTTTTGAAAACATATTGCAGTTTATGTAGGGTGGTGCGGACAAACTTTGCTTGTCCGTGCCACCCATGATGCCCGAAGATATATGCATCAATTTTCAAGAAACTAAATTGTTACCAAAAATTTAAAATGTTACGATATTTCTTCTTTTAGTTAAGATCATTTGTGAATATTTCATTGAGAAAAAATACGATTTGAACAAAAGAGCCGGTTCAAGGATTGGATTTGGTCTTGTTCCAAGAGGATTGTTTTCCATTATCCTGTCAAAAACCATACCCTGTAGTGAATTCCCTTGCTTACCCGATGAAACCTCTTGCTAGTATCTATCATAGTACCCTGTAAAAACTATTTTTAGCAAGTATTTTCACAACCCCCTACACCCACTAGCTTTGCTAAAGGGGATTTGGTGCGGCTTGCGGCGCCATGTATTACCGAAGCACCACCGTTGGCAGTATCATGATGAAAGCATCGGAATGGTTTACTGATAAAATATTTCGGAGAATGAAACAAGTAAGAAACAATATGCGGCCTTCATTTGTTTTATAGTAGAGTTTAACAGCATTGTGCAAACATACTTATGTATACTATTCTTGACATTTATATGAACGTATGTATACTTGATTGAAGAAAACGTACATTACACTTGAATTAGGCTGCCTTTGGCTGCTATTTTAGTCTCCTCTCATTGTGAAGCGCCAGACTGGTCGCTCTACATGGTCAGGGGGTGTGTTGCGACCGATTTACACACCCCTTTATCCCCTGGTATGGCTACGCCACAACCAAAGCCCGTCAAGTAAGGGAAACAACCCCCTGTATCCCCCTTTATTAAGGGGGCTTAATAAATTCTTCTTAGAAAAAAGGGCTAAGGGGATTGTAAAAACTTACAAAAAAGGAAGTTTTATGCAGCAATACTATAAGGTAGGTCAGCCGTCTCCGGTTGACATCACAATGACAAGTGGAGACGCTTGTCCTACCGATAGAGGGGAATTATAAAAGCTTGAAATTCCGATACATTGAATTAGGCCTTCGGTGGCCAAACATTCCCCGCCTTTTGGTGGGGATGCCTAATGGAGGGTGAACACTCTTCTCTCTCCCCCATCTGGCCTCCCACATCATTGGGGAGGAGCTCTTGTTTGAAATTCCTATACAGGTAATTACTACTGCACAGCACTTGGTCTATTTGGTAGGCAGGAGGTAAGGTTAGTATGTTTATAATCGCAAGAAACTCTTTTATGAAAGTGCTATATTTATACGTCTTGTTTTTTGTAACATTTTCCTTCTATTGCTTTACTGCAATTGGCTCACCTTCATTCGAAGCCGAATATTCAGTATCTAATAAAGATTTCAGGCCAGTTCCTAACAAGATTAAAGGGCAAACCGGGTCATTCACTATTGACGAAATGCTTTCTCCAAAGAGATACATAAAGAGATATTTGGAGATTGCAAAGAATGAAGACCTCCAGGAGAAATATTTGGACAGGGTGCATCAGCAGTATGTCGCTGAGAACGAGACGCCTTCAAATGCAGGAGAAAATGATAACCGCCCGGCTGTTTCTCACACCGAAGATGCCATGACGTCTGTTACCGGAGAACAACCCCTCGTTGAAGAGGAGAAAGGCACACAAACCCCGACCGGGAATAATGAATCTCACGAGGCTGTCACAACACAGGAACCTCCTTCTCCTCCTTCTGTTGTGGATGAAAAAGGTCATGAGGGCACTCTCGTTGTTGAAGGCTCCCCTTCAAAGATCACAGAGAAGGAGATATCTGCTGACATTCAAAAAACGGATTTCAGTTCAATACCAACTGTACCAGGTTCTGCGACCACGCTTGCTGATGAGCAACATTCTCCTGTCCTTGAGGAAAGCGTGATTCAAAGACATCCGGAAGATAACAAGTCTCGCCAGCCATTGGCCGGGGAAGAATCCCTGTTTCCAATCTTTGTGGATAAAAAGGGTTATCTGGGAAAATATCTGAGCGGCGAGCGGTGCCAGACGGACACCCCTTTTCCAGAGACCCCGCAAGAGACCCAAGGAATAAGCACACCAAAGTCAATGACCACACCTGAAATTCAGGATGAAACTATTGCTGGAGGAGAATTCCCACCGACAGAGGCTAAAGGAACTCAGACGCTTGCAGTGGAAGATACCTCTCGCCAGACAACAGATGAGAGTAGATCGACTTTCACTCCTGCAGAGGAACCTTCTTTTCCGGCGGTGAAAGGGGGCCAGGATGTACGTATTGAGGCGGCAAAAGAACCCGAAAAGGAAATGTCCTCACCCGAATCTCCAACAGAGACAGGAAAAGAGTCCGAAGATTTAGGGCCCTCATGGGAAATATGGCATACTAATCCGACTCTTAGTGTCATCATCGCAGTTGCAATTACTCTTATTGCAGCCAAAACAGGTGGTTGGTTGGCTAGCTTGGTGACGCTTCCTGAGGTGGTTGGACAATTAATCGTGGGGATAATTCTGGGTAATTTCTTTTTTATAACCGGGTCTGAGTTTTTTGATTTTCTGACGACAATGCCATTTCTGAAGATGATATCCTATTTTGGGACATTGTTACTTCTTTTAACGGCAGGCCTTCATACAGACATCAGGGCACTATTGCGGGTGGGGGCTTCCTCATTTCTGGTAAGCCTTGGCGGTATCATAGCACCGGCCGGACTAGGTCTTATCGTAGGCCATTTCTTCCTCTCCGACTCTGCATTTAGTTCAAAACTTCTTTTGGCCATTATTATTTGCAATACAAGCACGGGGTTATTATTTGCAATCCTGACTGAATTAAAGGCAATGAACACCATCGAAGGTAGAATTATAACAGGCGCAACCCTTCTTACCGAAATTATTGTCATATTGACCTTTGGCATAGCAAGTGGAATTGCTACGAAGGGTGAAGTATCTGTGACGAATCTATTGGTTACTACCGGCATTGCATTTTCTTTTTTAGTGGTTGTCTTAATCATAGCCTTAAAATACGGAGAGAGATTCGGCAATTTCTTAACGAGCAGAGCGGCAGAGGGATTAAAGATTTCTATCGTGATAACGGTATCACTCCTGTTTGCCTTTATTTCCGGTTCGATTGGACTCCATGGCGTAATAGGGGCATTTGCTGCAGGCTTGCTGCTCAGAAATGTAAAATTTAAAGATTCTGATGACAAAGAATACAGCACCGTGGAACGAGTTATTCGGCCATATTATATGGTTCTTGTTCCGATACTCTTTGTGCGGGTAGGGGCACAGGTGGATTTGAAGAGTATCTTGAATATGGAGGCGGCACTTCTCGGTCTTGCAATTACGGGCGCAGCTGTTGTGGGAAAGCTATTTTGCAGTGTCTGTCCCATTGGGAAAGGTATAAATCGCATGGCCATAGGAATAGGGATGGCAATGAAGCTGGAAGGGACATTGATTCTCTCCGGAATAGGTAGCGATATTGGGGTATTGAATGATGTTGTGTTCTCCTCTATTATTATGGTGATCGTGTTTACCGCCGTCACCTGCCCCTCTCTTCTGAAGGCATCCCTGGTCCGACACAAAAGGCGTCTTTCGAAAAATTTTAACGTCACGGTTGATGAAAAAACCAAAGAAATTTATCTGCGATTTGAGAGTAAGGCTCAGAAATGATCTCCTTTCACCCGCATGTGAAAGGTGACGCTGCTGGCAACGCAACTTTCATTTTCGTCTTCAACTCACGAACACTCACACTAATCTCAAAGAGTTTCAAGGGGTACCGACAATAGTATCTTTAAGAGCCTGCAAGCCGCTTCTCCTGGTTTCCGGAATTATGGTATTGGATTGCTTACCAGTGATTTTGCAAAATCATACCCAAAGATGGAACATTTTTTCAGGTCTTCCTCAGTCGGTGTAAAAAGGACCTTCAGGGGTGATTGAACAATGGTGAGTTTCAGACCCTTTAGACGCTCTTCCAGGAGCCTTGTTGCCTCACCACTCCAGCCATAGGCGCCAAAAGTAGCACATTTCTTAAGCTTTACGTTCACACTAAATAGAATGTTGGTAATATCCCACAAAGGTTTTAACGCATCGCCATTTATTGTCGACGAGCCTAGCAGAATACCATCGGCAGATTCAATCTCGCACCGCATGAATTCCGGCGATACACTGCAGGCATCAAAGAGTTTGACCTCGGTATTTACCGTAGAGGCGCCCTTTGCTGCTGCCTCCGCCATCTTTTTTGTGTTTCCGTACATCGATGCATAAAAAACCAAAATCAGTTTTTTATAGGGATCTTTTCTTGCCGTACTCCAGTCTCTATAGGCACGGATGTATTTCCATGGATCCGTCCGGAGGATAGGGCCGTGACCTGGGGCAATGAGGCGAATATCCAAGTCTTTTATCTTTTCTATTGCCTCAAGAATTTTCTTTCGGTAAGGTCCCATGACGTGTTCGAAATAATACCGAAAATCTTCCATAAAGTCATCAACCCGGTCATCAAAGAGTCGTTCATCACAAAAATGGGTTGCAAAACCATCGCACGGAAAGAGTACGTGGTCTTCTTCCAGATAGGTAAACATCGTATCCGGCCAATGCCAGTATGGCGCATGAATAAATTTTAATTGTTTATTGCCCAGGCTTATGCTTTCACCATCTTCAACTACCGTACCTTTTACTTCCCGGTGTAAAATATTTTTCAGGAAAAGGGCTGCCGTCCTTGTGGACAAAATCTGGGCGTTTGGTGTTTCTTTTAAGAGCATGTCCAGCGCCCCGGTATGGTCCATTTCGGTATGATTTATCACAATGTAGCAGATGTTTTTGAGGTTAATTAACGAACGAAGTTTTTCAAGATATTCGTAGGTAAATTTTTCATGAACGCAATCAATGAGCGTAGGTTTGTCTGCAAGAATAAGGTAGGAATTGTACGTACTTCCGAACCGGGTTTGAAATACGATATCGAATGCCCTGAGGGTTGCATTTAATACTCCAACCCAATGAATATCTTTTTTGATTTCTAAGGTTTGCATGTTATCGCCCTGACTTCCGCAAGGGAAGATTTTAAATCCGAGATTCTAAGTAACAACATTAAACAAACTCCAAACTTCAAAACCCCAAACTATTTTATCATGGGAATTTTGTTGATTGTGTTTTGCCTGGAATTTAGCGCTTGTGATTTAAAATTTAAGCAACAGGTATCTTCTTTTTAACAAAATTCATCAATCCCCCGGCCTGAATAATTTCTTGCATCTCCCGGGGAAAAGGTTCGAATTTATATCTTTTTTCTGAGGTGTGATTCAGTACCTCTCCGGAGGTAAGGTTGACCTCTATTTCATCTCCTTCCCGGATCTGCTCTGCTGCCTCTGGACACTCAAAGATAGGCAGTCCGATATTAATGGCATTCCGAAAGAAGATACGGGCAAATGATTTTGCAATAACACAGGAAATCCGTGCCGCCTTGATGGCAATGGGGGCATGCTCGCGGGAGGAACCACATCCAAAATTGTCTCCAGCCACAATAATATCTCCCGCCTTAATCTTTTTCATAAAATCAGGATCGGCATCTTCCATACAATGAGTTGCCAACTCCTTTGTATCGGTGGTGTTTAAATACCGCGCCGGGATGATCTCGTCCGTATTGATATTATTTCCAAACTTCCAGCATTTACCTTTCATTGTATCCTCATACTATCGTATTGGCAAAAAACATCTTTTTGCATGTTCTTATAATCTCCTTCCCGCCACCAACTCCCTGTCGCTCTTTGCACCCTTTTGCCGCCTGTGGTTTGCTGTGCCCTGTTTCTTTGAGTGCAGCCTGCCTTCCATCCTCTGATACGCCTGGTGCATAAATGCCTCCAGCCGTGTTTCCTCGTTTGATTGCTCCTGACCATCAAATGACAATTTCAAACACGGCATGCCGTAAAAATCCTTCTGAAACCTTTCCAGCACTCCATTGACCACCGTACCCGGCATGCAGTGGAATGGAATGATATTAATTAAGCCGTCAAGTCCTTCCTCTACGTATTCAATTGCTTTCCCCATGCTCAGCACCGGGTCGCCTTTATAAGAATCATCGATGTATGGCTTTCCCTTTTTAATAAGCTCTTTAATTGGCGCCTCTTTCAGGAAGTGCCTGATGGTCCCCCTAAAAACCCTGGTGAGCTTATAGGCATCATATCTCTGAACTACGTCTGAAATGATTTCACCAAAAAGGCCCTTGTAATCCCTTTCAAAACGACATGATTCCCTGCGACAGTGCGCAATATAATTAATCCATTCGGAAAAGGGCGGGATATAAGCCTCTCCTCCCAGTTTTTCAATACTTCTGGAGAGGAAGTTGTTTGCGAACTCATTGCATCTGACATAGGTCTCCCCAATGATTCCAATTAACGGTCTTGGCTTGCTCCGGTCTACCTTCACCTTTGCAAATGCTTCATTGGCTTCACGGGCGAAATCAACTAAATTCAGATGCTTTTCGAGCGCAACCTCGGCCTTTTTCACATATTCTTCATAGAGAACGTCAGTTTCTCCTTTGTGGACTTCATAGGGCCTCGTCTCTCTCTGCAATTTTTGCAAGAGATCTATGTACACAATGCCGTTCCATGCCAGCTTGCGAAAGTGGGTGCCGAGGTTCTTTGTATCTTCATCATAATTATCTCCCTGGTCCATCGTGTAAAGAGGTACCTGGGGAAGCCCAAGATCATCGAGCACCATGCGCTGGAATTTATTGTACTGGCCAAACCGGCAGGGACCGGATGCCGTTGCCATAAAGAAAGCGCTTGCCTCGGGGTCAAAATCAGGACTCATCGCCTTTTTTACAATATCCCCGGTGGTAAGAATTGCAGGATAACATTCCTTCCCCGAAGTGAATTTTCTTCCAATATCCACCGACTGTTTATTTGCCATGGGCAATGCCTCTGCCAGTACCCCGTTCGCCCTCATGGAAGCAGCAATCATCCTGCCGTGATCACACATATAGGGTACGTATATCGTCCGCTTCTTTTTCTCAGCCAAAGTACGGATCGGCACTTCATCCCTTAACTTTGTCCTCCCGGCGGAAGGTTTGACATTTTTCAGGCTATCAATGAATGCCTCGCACCGGGTAATTGCCCCAACGTCAGAACTATGCTCATCAATCTCTATGGTTAAACATGGTTTCCCTGCTAATTCTTTGGCAAAGAACTTGGATATAAAGGAATCGGGACCGCAGCCGAAGTTTGTGATATATAACGGATAGAGCCTTTTATCTTTTGCTATTATCCGGGCTGCAGCGAGGAATTTTTGGCCGGTCTTCCAGTACATATTCGGATAATCATGAGACACTTCTTCGATATCCAGCTTCAGAAAATCAAGCGGGATGGTAAGGATGCCTAAATCCCGCAATTTTTCCGGAAGCCCAAGGTTCATGCCTGTATCACAGCCATTATAGGATCGGCTAATCAGCACGAAGGCCTTTTCATTTTCCCCTAATTTTTCCAGGATCTCTCTTCCTCTCGCTTCGAGCGTTTTGTTGAAATTCTGCAGCGCCTCATGTGCAGTCTTTATGGCCGTTTCAGCAATCATTCCCGTTCTTCCCAAGTTTTTTGCAATCTCACGCAGGGTCTTATTGAGGTATTCCTCTCCGTATTCAAAATGAATGACAGGAGACAAAACCTCAAACTTTTTCCCCTGAAAATCGATCGCCGAACGAACAAGATACGGTATACACTGCACATAAGGACATGCGTATGAGTGAGTAAGTTTTGGGCTGCTGTGCGTTAAATTAATCACACTGGGCAGGAACAGATAATCAATATCCCTTTCCAGCATATCGATGACGTGCCCGTGCGCTACCTTGATGGGAAAACAGGTTTCTGCAGTAATCACCTCCACCCCATTATAGATAATGTCTTTATTGGTATCGCTGGAAGTAATTACCTCAAAACCTAATTCCGTGAAAAATGCCTTCCACATCGGATAGAAATCGTAAAACGTAGAAACCTGCGGTATTCCGATCCTTTTCCCAACTGGTTGATCAGGTTTATTTTTTTTATACGTATTGAAAAGTGCGTCTTTCCTCTCACGGAAGAGTCTGGGGAGGTGTTTCCCCTTTTTCAGCGTCCGTTCATCATCAAATTTACCGCAGCGGCTTCCATAGTGAAGCGGGTTTTCTCCATCGATGGTGACCTTCCTTATCTCACAGATATTTGAACAATCCTTACAAACAAAGGAAGACAACTCATATCTCTTATGCCGGAGGTCAAACCCCTTGAAACGGGATTTTTCCCACGTCTTTTCCTCCATGGCAATAATTGCGGATCCGATGGCGCCCATGATATCGTGATGAGGCGGGACACTGATCTTTTTCCCGGTTACCTTTTCAAATGCAGCCTTCACCCCGCGATTGGCTGCCACTCCTCCCTGAAAGAAGATCGAATTTCCGATTTTTCTATCTTCTACGACCCTGTTAATAAAGTTTAACACGACAGAATAGCTCAGCCCTGCAAGCAAATCATCTTTAGACGTCCCGCGCTGCTGATGGTGGTTCAGGTCGGATTCCATAAACACAGTACATCGCTCGCCAAGATGGGACGGACAGCATGACGAAAGCGCCCGTTTGCTGAATTCTCCTTTGATGCTTATGCTCAGCTTTTCGGCCTGTTCTTCCAGGAATGAGCCGGTTCCTGCGGCGCACACTTTATTCATGGCAAAGTCCACGATCGCCCCGTTTTCAAGCCGGATAAACTTGGAATCCTGTCCGCCGATCTCAAAGATGGTGTCTACACTCTTGTCTACATGTGCGGCGGCTGTTGCATGAGCGGTAATTTCATTCTTCGCTATATCTGCGCCGATAAAATCCCCCGTTAAGTAACGCCCGGAACCTGTTGTTCCCGCGCCACAGACGATCACCTTGTCCCCCACCTCCAGGCCAGCCTCATATAACCCTTGTTTTACGGCCTCAAGCGGTCTTCCCGCCGTCATAAGATAGCGCCGCGCCAGGACATTTTTATGCTTATCAATAACAACGATATTGGTGCTGATCGATCCCACGTCAACCCCCACATATGCCTCGATTCTTTCGTCACCAGCAATCGAATGCGTTTTTTCAACGATTTTATAATTATCCGCCTGAAGGGGTTCCAGGTTTGAAGCCTTTGCGCCACGATTTCTCAAATATTCTTCAACCTCTTTTAAACCGCGGAATGGCGAATGGATGCTTTTGTCGATAAGGGTAAATACCGTGCCGATAGCCCCCATAACATTAAAATATTTTGGTATCAGGAGTTCGCCCGGTTTGAGTTCCAGGATATCCTCAAACGCCTTGACCATCCCGACGTTTGCTGCGACACCGCCCTGAAAAACAATGGGCATGAAAAATTCCTTACCCTTGCCAATATTGCTTTTAAAATTCCTGGCCATGGCATAACAGAGGCCGGCCACGATGTCGTGCACGGGCGTTCCTTCCTGTTGCAGGTGTATCATGTCTGTTTTCGCAAAGACACTGCATCGTCCGGCTATCCGGGGAGGATTTTTGGATTTCAACGCAAGATCTCCGAATTCTTTTTCAATAGCAATACCAAGCCGCGTTGCCTGCTGATCCAAAAATGAACCCGTCCCTGCAGCACACATGGTATTCATGGAAAAATCTGAAACCTTTGTTTGCCCGGTGGCTGTGTCCCTTTCGATCAACATAAGTTTTGAATCTTCACCGCCAATTTCAATGATGGTGCGCACCTCCGGATAGAGCGTTGTTGTGGCCTGACTATGGGCAACAACCTCGTTAACAAAGGCAATGTTCATTAATTCAGAAACAAGCTTGCCACCGGAGCCGGTTATCGCTATTCCATCAATATCGTCAATATGGGTTCGATTAAAGATATCCCGCAAGACCAGGATGAGTGTTTCTACCGGTTGCCCGTGTGAGCGAATATAATGATTTTCCAGGATTTCCTTATGGCCGTTGACTAATACCGCCTTTACGCTTACAGAACCAATATCAAGTCCTATATATTTTTTCTGAGACATGGTTTAACTCGCTTTCTCCATCAATTCTTTATGATTTCATCCGGTGGCGTAATCTCTCCCGTGATTGCAGAAGCAGCTGCAACAGCGGGACTGCAAAGATAGATCTCGCTCTTCGGGTGTCCCATGCGGCCAACAAAATTACGGTTGGTTGTGGAAAGCGCCCGCTCTCCCTCCGCCAAAATTCCCATATGTCCGCCGAGGCATGGCCCGCATGTCGGGGTGGAAACGACCGCCTCAGCATCAATAAACGTCTCAATCAGGCCCTCTTGTAAAGCCTGTTTGTAAATTTCCTGAGTTGCCGGGAAAATAATGAGCCGAAGGGATGGATGCGCCTTTTTCCCTTTGAGGATTCTGGCTGCTATCCTAAGGTCAGAAATTCTCCCATTAGTGCAAGAACCGATGACGACCTGATCAATTTTAATCCCCGAAACCTCTTCCACGGGTTTTGTGTTTTCCGGCAAGTTGGGAAGGGCTACCTGAGGTGATATTTCATCGGCATGAAATTCGTGTATTCTTGCGTAGTTGCAGTCGGGGTCACTCTGGTAAATCACGGGTCTTCTTTTAAACCGGTCTTTGATATATCCTTCCGTGTTTTTGTCGGGGGCGATGATGCCGCTCTTTGCCCCGGCCTCGATGGCCATATTACACATGGCAAAGCGATCGTCCATCGGCAAATGTGATATAGCGCTGCCGGTAAACTCCATTGCTTTATAAAGGGCGCCATCCACACCAATCTTTCCAATCGTGTAAAGGATGAGATCCTTGCCGGAGGTCCAGTTTTTTACCTTGCCGTGAAAAACAAATTTCATCGCTTCGGGCACCTTAAGCCACACCTTTCCCGTGGCAAAACAGGCGGCAAGGTCGGTACTCCCCACACCCGTTGAAAATGCACCGAGGGCGCCGTAGGTACAGGTATGAGAATCAGCGCCAATGACAAGATCGCCTGGCCCCACAATTCCCTGTTCGGGCAGGAGAGCATGTTCTATACCCATTCGGCCAATCTCAAAGTAATGTTTTAAATGATGTTTTTCAGCAAAAAGCCTCAGGATCTTTGATTGCTGTGCAGACTTTATATCCTTACTGGGGGTAAAATGGTCGGGGACCAATACAATCTTTTCCGGGTCAAAAACTTTTGATATGCCAGTCTTTTCAAACTCTTCAATGGCAATAGGCGCAGTAATATCGTTGCCAAGACAAATGTCCACATTTGCGTATACGAATTGTCCAGGATGCACCTCTTTGAGTCCGGAATGATCCGCAATGATCTTCTCGGTTATTGTCATTCCCATACTTTTTTCGTGATAATAATGTACTTGCTCTTGTTTTCTCGAGATGCAAGCACGGAAAAATATCGAGATTATTTAAAAGAAGGTTAATTTTCTGAAAACCTAGTTTTGTTCCATGATTTTAAAAACAGCGGGTCTTGTAAATATTTTTTGTGACATTTGGTGCATAAGTCAAAGCGGAACGTCTTGTAATCTGCGTCTTCAAATCCCTCTGCGTGGCATGATGCATCATCCTGGCCATTGCCTTCTTCCAGTTCCCAAATTTCTGCATCCATATCATCGTCTTCGTCCATTTCCATTGTATCACATGCAGTGTATACCTCAATTTTTACCACATACCGGACATCCTCATCTGCCAACAATGGTCTTCCGCACATATCACACGTATAGTGCACCATTCACGTTCCTCCAAGTAAATTGCCATCTTTGTAAAAACACCATCTGTTTGGGCAACAGTTCAAACTCATGGAAATATAAAAAACTTCTTAACTTCTTTCATAGCATCCTTTTGTGAACGTATTTGATTTTCACAAATTCCACCCCTCCTTATCGCACCTTACCGTAAGGAGATTTCTTTGCAGGCGTGCTGCGCAATGAAACAAGACTAATTGCAGGCTGATGGTTACAACTTACAGCAGAGACGGATGCCATAATATGCGCTCAGACTTCATCATCTTTTCTTATGCCATGGCCCTGAGCCTTTTGATCCTCTCTTCAATTGGTGGATGAGTACTAAAGATTGCAAGAAGCGAGCGTCCGCTTAATGGATTCACAATAAACATATGCGCCGTGGCAGTATTTGCATTCATATGCCTGACCGCAGATGACTGCTGTAATTTTTCAAGGGCGCTGGCCAGTCCCAAGGGATTGCCGGTCAATAACGCTCCGCCCTTGTCGGCAGCGTATTCCCGCGAACGGGAAATTGCCATTTGAATGACAAGTGCGGCGAGAGGGGCCAAAATGGCCAAAAACAACATGGCAAAGCCACTGCCCCGGTTTTCTTCATCATCCCTGCCGCCATAACCTCCAAAGAGCGCTGCCCACCGGGCCATGTTGGCGAGTAACATAATAGCGCCTGCGATCGTTGCTACAATTGTAGAAATCAGGATATCCCGATTCCTGACATGAGAGAGTTCATGCCCCAGCACTCCCCTCAATTCTTCACGTTGCAACGAATTGAGCATCCCCTCGGTAACGGCAACCGCAGCATGAGCAGGATTTCTCCCTGTTGCAAAGGCATTCATAGCATTCGTCGGGATGATATAGATCTTCGGCATGGGCATTCCCGCCCGATCAGTAAGCTCTCTGACCATAGCATAATAATCTGGTGACTCCTGATCTGAAACGACCCTGGCTCCATACATTTTGAGGACGATCTTGTCGCTAAACCAGTAACTGAAAAAATTCATACCCATGGCAATAGCAAAGGCAAAAACAGCGCCCTGGCGTCCGCCGACCATGCTTCCTACCCAAACGAGCAAGAGCGTTAAGGCTATAAGCAATATCGTTGTTTTAAAATAATTCATAGACAACCATCTCCATTGATCTGTCAAAGGACTTTTTAGAAAACACCGAAAACGTATCGTAAAAATTTACTATTTATGAACCTTTTCCATATCTGCAATAACTGAAAAATATTATAAGTACCGCCTGTTTTTTGTCAAGGAATTTAATGTCAGCAAGTATCAGCTAAAACCACAAAAAATCACGACCGGTGATAGCGTTTAGAAATGTGGAATGTGGTTCTTGTTTGAAGCATAATATCAGAGATTTGCCGAGAATGTTGATTTCTGGTTTTGCAGCCTCGCTACGCTAAGACGGCATTTCTTCGAGTTTACGGTAGATCGCTGCCCTGACCGCATCGTATTGAGGGGATACCTCGACAGGAAGGTTCGCAAAGCGGGAGTTTACCTCTTCCAGTTTACTTTCATGATAGCTTATCTTAAATTCTGGAAATTTTAAACCGTGTGCCGTGGAGATAACAACAACCTTTTCATCCGGCCGTATCATGTTTGTTTTCAGTAATTTTATCAATGCCGCCAGCGCTACTCCCGTATGCGGGCAGCAAAAGAGTCCCGTTTTATCTGCTTGTGCAGAGGCATTTGCCAACTCATCTTCTGTAGCCTGTTCTACCATGCCATGGAAGGTTTTTAAAACATTGATAGCCTTTTTGTAACTCACCGGATCACCGATCTGAATGGCATTGGCAAGGGTTTTTTGCGCTTTTACGGGTGCAAATTCTCTAAAATCCTTCAGATAGCTCAGATAGAGCGGATTGGCCTTGGCTGCCTGTGCACACACGATACGCGGCAGCTTATCGATCAAGCCCAGATCCCTCATCATGAGAAATCCCTTTCCCAGCGCTGCGGTATTCCCCAGATTTCCACCGGGAACAATCACAACATCCGGTACTTTCCAGTCAAACTGCTGTGCTATTTCGATGCTTACGGTCTTTTGCCCCTCAATGCGGAGGGAATTCATGGAATTTGCCAGGTAAATGTTATTTTTACTGCATATCTCCCTTACCAGCTTCATGCACCCATCAAAGTCGGTATCCAGCGATAGGGTAAGCGCACCATTGGCAATCGGCTGGATAAGTTGTGCATGAGAAACCTTGTTCTTTGGCAGAAATACTATGGCAAGAATACCAGCAGCGGCACAATACGAAGCCAGCGCCGCAGAAGTATCACCCGTAGAAGCACAGGCAACCGCGGGAATATTTTTTCCCTCGGCAATCATCTGTTTTACCATAGAGACCAGAACGGTCATGCCGAGGTCTTTAAAAGAACCGGTATGGGCGTTGCCGCATTGCTTAATCCAGAGATCTTCAATGCCGAGTTCCTTTCCGAGTCTTTCTGCCCAGAAGAGATTACTGCCGCCTTCGTAAAGGGAAACGACGTTGCTGTTGTCAACCGTGGGGCAAACCCACTCTTTCTTCCCCCAGACGGAACTGCCATAGGGCCACTTGGTCCGCCGATAGCGTTCGTCAAATAACTTCTTCCATTGTTCCGGAGAATGCCTGCGGAGTTTTTCTATGTCGTGTTTAACCTCCAGCAGGTCGCCGCATCTTTTGCACTGGTATACGACTTCATTCAACTCGTACGTTTCACTACACCCCGATATACACTGAAACCATGCCCTGTATGGCATGACCCGTTTCTCCTTTCAAAATTTCCATAACCATTGATATAAACACCGGCTATCAGGCAACAGCGTCGGGCGTACAGCGACATCAACACAAATTTTTCAGTGCCCTTTGTCTCTCTTTTCGCTCGCAGGAAATTGCCGTTACAGACGCATTTTATTATAGGCAGACGGATGGAAAATTACAAGGAAAATATACGCAAACGAGGGTGTTGTGAGTATTTTGATTTTGACAAAAACAACCCTGTTTTGATAAGATTTCCATGTCTATGTATATGCATAAAGTTTTGTCAAAAATATGCTCATGCTTTCCGAAGCTGGACGAATCGTCTGTCCGTCGCGGGTTCAAGCACGCCTTCAGTCTGGGCACATCACATAAAAACAGAGATCTGAACGAACCGGAGTTGGCTCTGATTCAAAAACTTACGATGATCATGAAAAAAAGGCGGCTTACCATCCCCGCGACATTGTTTCTTGAGGGTGCACAACCACTCAACTATATTGGAAGTCAAATGATGGTGTTTTTCAGACCATTTTTGACCTTTTTGTTTGCTCCTGCGGAATATGACCTGCTTCAGGGTATTCTTGAAAAAAGAGAAGGCATCAAAAGGATTATTGAGGAATTGGAAAAATAGTAACAATTTAGCTTTTTGAAAAAGAAAAAGTAGCGCCGACCGTTCGGCTGAGCTCACGACGAAGTCCCTTGTGGCCGGCGTTTGGTCGGGGGATAAACCACCCGCGCTACATACACCGTTTTCTATTGGTTTTCCATGAAGGTGCGGGTTTTCAAAAAGCTAAATGGTTGCAAAAAATAATTATTTACCACAAAAAGGGGATAATAAATTTGGATGTTATCATTGCAACAGACTGTGGCAGCACCACCACAAAGGCTATCCTGATTGAAAAAAAGGACGGGGTGTACCGGCAGACATTTCGCGGAGAGTCTCCAACCACGGTGGAAGCCCCTTTTGAGGACGTGACCCGCGGCGTCTTAAATGCCTTTGCTGAGATCGAAGAACTCTCTGGCAGAAAAATTCTGGACGGCGAAAAGATTATTACCCCTGCAAGGGGAAATGTAGGTGTCGACATCTATCTCTCCACAAGCAGCGCGGGCGGTGGGTTGCAGATGATGGTGGCAGGAGCCGTAAAGACTATGACAGCAGAAAGTGCTCAGCGCGCGGCACTGGGAGCGGGTGCAATCGTTATGGATGTCATCGCATCAAACGACCGGCGACTCCCCCACGAAAAGATCGACCGCATCCGGCATCTGAGACCAGACATGATCCTCCTTTCCGGCGGTACTGACGGAGGCACGGTTACCCATGTTGTAGAACTGGCCGAATATATCTCTGCTGCCAACCCAAGGCCCAGGCTCGGTATGACCTTTCAACTCCCGGTTATTTATGCTGGCAATAAGGATGCCCGCGAAAAGATAAAAGAGATATTGAACAATAAAACCGCGCTGAGCGTCACGGAAAATATCCGGCCCACGCTTGAATGCGAAAATCTCTTCCCGGCCCGGCAGGAGATCCAGAAGCTCTTTCTCGAACACGTTATGGCGCAGGCGCCCGGCTACAAAAAACTTATGTCCTGGACGGGGGCGCCCATTATGCCTACACCCGGGGCGGTTGGTCTCATTATGCAAGCTATTGCGAAAAAGGGTACTATAAATGTGGTGGGGGTGGATATCGGAGGCGCCACCACAGACGTCTTCTCGGTATACGGTGAAATCTTTAACCGCACGGTGAGCGCCAATCTTGGAATGAGTTATAGCATTTCCAACGTGCTGGCCGAGGCAGGGCTTGAGAATATTCTCCGGTGGGTGCCATTTGATATCGAAGAATCCAATCTCAGAAACAGGATCAAAAATAAGATGATCCGCCCCACAACCATCCCTCAGACATTAGAAGAGCTGAAGATTGAACAGGCCATAGCCCGTGAAGCCCTTCGGGTCTCTTTTAGCCAGCACAAATCCCTGGCCGTCGGGCTGAAGGGGGTACAGCGGGAACGCGATATATCCGAGGCATTTAAACAGGAGATGGAAGGTGAGACGCTGGTAGATATGTTACAATTAGACCTGTTAGTGGGAAGCGGGGGGGTGCTTTCCCATGCACCGCGCAGGTCACAGGCCATGCTCATGATGATCGATGCCTTTCAGCCTGAGGGCATAACAAGGATTGCCGTTGATAGTATCTTCATGATGCCTCATCTTGGCGTCCTTTCAACGGTAAATGAACAGGCTGCCACAGAGGTGTTTGAGAAGGATTGCCTGATTCATCTGGGGACGTGCGTATCTCTCGTGAAAGGCAGTATTGGAAAATCTAAAGAAAAATGCATCTCATATAAGATAACGATGCCCGACGGTAAAAAGACAGAAGATTCGCTCCCATACGGGGAATTACGTGTTTTACCCCTGGGTATTGATCAAATGGCTGAAATTGAGATCCTGCCAGCAAAGAATTTTGATGTTGGCGCAGGAAAGGGCAAACCCATGACAAAAAAGGTATTTGGGGGTGTTGTAGGCATCGTTATTGATACCCGCGGAAGGCCCATAACCCTGGCAAAGGATAAGGCGTCAAGGGGGGAACAACTCCAGCGATGGACAAAGGCCATAGAGGCGTATCCGGTATAAGAAAACAAGAAACTACTGATTTGCACCAATAACGCAGTGAATACTACTGTCGGATAATACATAGAAATTAGAGAGGAGTTGAAAATGCAAACCATTACAAAACCATTCTTTTATCC
>JAJTXE010000003.1:77122-85067 GCA_021463795.1 Candidatus Brocadia sp.
CATGATGATCGATGCCTTTCAGCCTGAGGGCATAACAAGGATTGCCGTTGATAGTATCTTCATGATGCCTCATCTTGGCGTCCTTTCAACGGTAAATGAACAGGCTGCCACAGAGGTGTTTGAGAAGGATTGCCTGATTCATCTGGGGACGTGCGTATCTCTCGTGAAAGGCAGTATTGGAAAATCTAAAGAAAAATGCATCTCATATAAGATAACGATGCCCGACGGTAAAAAGACAGAAGATTCGCTCCCATACGGGGAATTACGTGTTTTACCCCTGGGTATTGATCAAATGGCTGAAATTGAGATCCTGCCAGCAAAGAATTTTGATGTTGGCGCAGGAAAGGGCAAACCCATGACAAAAAAGGTATTTGGGGGTGTTGTAGGCATCGTTATTGATACCCGCGGAAGGCCCATAACCCTGGCAAAGGATAAGGCGTCAAGGGGGGAACAACTCCAGCGATGGACAAAGGCCATAGAGGCGTATCCGGTATAAGAAAACAAGAAACTACTGATTTGCACCAATAACGCAGTGAATACTACTGTCGGATAATACATAGAAATTAGAGAGGAGTTGAAAATGCAAACCATTACAAAACCATTCTTTTATCCAATTTCATTGGAAGAGGTAAAAGCAGCGGTTGCAAGAAAAAATGGCAGGCGAAATGGCTTATCAAATAATGGTGGACATCAACTTCCATTATTTGATTACAAGACATTGGATAACATAAAAAAAATAGAGAACGAGTTTGGAGAAAAGATTATACGCGTTGACGGCGAGATCCCCGCAGATTTAATTGTCAATAATGGAGGTAGATTTCTATTTATAAGCTATGATCAAAGTCGCCTTACCCATGGATTACATAAGTACCCCGCAAAATTTTTCCCAGAATTACCCCGTTGGCTCGTAAAGCGGTATTCCCAAAAAAACGATTTAATTCTTGATCCTTTTTCTGGCAGTGGGACGACAAACGTTGAAGCTTTACTGAACAAGAGACATTCTGTTGGCATCGATGTTGATCCATTTTCGCGTTTTCTCGCAAAAGTTAAAACAACCCCTTTAAATGAGGAGGAATTAAAATCTTCTCAAAAATATCTTTTGCGGGCAATAGTAAATTATCAACCTTCAAAAGTATCAGAATCAGATATACCCTGCTTTCCTTATAGGGATAACTGGTTTAAGAAAGAAATTATTTTTGAACTCGCTTATTTAAAAAAAGCTATAGAATCGCTTGAGACCAGCAATAAAATAAAAGATTTTTTCAAAATATCTTTTTCCTCTATTATTCGTTCCGTATCTAATGCCGATGACAACTGCACGAGAACCGTGATAAGGGAAAAATTAAATAAAAAAGTCTATCCCGCCGATGCCTTGAAAAAATTTGCGGAAGCTATACTTATTAATATTCCTAAAATGATAGAATTTTCTCAAAAATGCCCAATGGATATAGATGTCATTTTGCCAGAGGACATGGACGCAAGAAATATGGGATATAAAGGAAATCATTTTGATTTGGCATTGACATCTCCACCTTATGTCAATGCAGTAGATTATCCAAGAACACATCAATTAGAAATGTATTGGTTAGGCTTGGCCAATGGTTCATTAGCATACTTAAAGAAAAAGCATGTAGGAACCGAGAGTGTTTCATCCATCGAGTATAAAAAACTTCATAAGATAGGAGTAAAAGAGGCAGATATCATTATCTCAAAAATTTTTAAAATTGATCAAAGGCGGGCATATATTGCTTTCAGATATTTAGATGACATGCGAAAAAATCTCGCGGAAGTTTATAGGGTATTAAAAAAAGGTGGGAGCTATATTATTGTTGTTGGCAATAACAAGATTCGCGGGGAATTATTTGAAAATTGGAAATATATAATGAACTTAGCCGAAGATATAGGTTTTAACATTGAAAATTATTTTGCTTCAGAAATTATAAAACACTTTATTAAGGTTCCCAGAGAGGAACGAATCAACACCGATTGGATTTTAGTATTAAGAAAATAATGACAATGTCAGGAAATATAGATAATAGAGAAGAAAAAGGGCGTCAAGCAGCAGTAAATGGATTTGCTTATGAGCATATAGCAGTTGGAATTTTAATGAAACGGTATAAACATGTTTCTTTAGTTGATTTTCCTTTAGAAAAATATGACGTAATTATTGTTCTAAAAGAAGGAGACGAAAGGAATAACTTTATACGCGCTCAAATAAAAACAGTATCGGCAAATTCTATTAAATTTACTGGTGGTGGTAGAGGCGGTGTAGATAGAGAGTATAAGTCAGGTGTTAAGGAGTATATACAATCAACCACAACCTCTGATGTAGTAATTGGTGTAAAACCTAAAGATACAGGCTTAATTGAATTATATTTTGTCCCTACAGCCCTTATCGAACAAATAAATCAGAAAAGTATTTCCATCGGAAAAGTAGCAGTACTAAAGGACAATTATGAGATTTTGGAAAATTGTAAAAATAGAGAGTTTATATTATCTAAATGTAAAGAAATATTAGAAAAGTGTAAAAAATTATGACTCACGCTTATACACCGGGTTTACGAATAGCCGAAAAGACAAAGGTCGCGAGCCATCGCGTCCTGCCCTTATTGGGTGACGTTGTCGTCAAAAAGGGTGATGTTCTGAGGGCAGAGGATGTAGTGGCCATGACCCATCTGCCTGGCAAGGTTCACGCCATTAATGCCGTGAACCGGCTAGGCATCCAACCCAAAGACCTCAGGGAATATATGCTGAAGAAGGAAGGCGACCCTGTCCAGAAGGATGAAATCATTGCCGAAACCAAACCATGGGTCAAGATGTTAAAGGCGGTTTTGCTTTCCCCCATCACAGGAACGATTGAGACGATATCAACGGTAACGGGGCAAATCCTTCTGCGGGAACCCCCAAAACCAATTCAGGTGTCTGCATACGTGGACGGCACGGTTACAGAGATCTTAGAAAAGGAGGGTGTCGTTATCGAGACGACCGCAACTCTTATTCAGGGGATCTTTGGGGTGGGCGGTGAAACTGTTGGCGAACTCGTACTTGCTGTCGATAAGCCCGAAGACACGCTTGCCGATGACTGCATATTACCTGCCCATAAGGATAAGATTATTGTCGGCGGCGCCTTTGTCCGGCACGATGCCCTTGAGAAGGCAAGAAGGGTTGGCGTCAGGGGGATCATTATCGGCGGATTTAATGATGAAGATCTGAAAAAACTGCTAGGGTATGACCTGGGAGTAGCGATTACCGGGTCGGAAGAGATAGGGCTCACCCTTATCTTAACGGAGGGTTTTGGACAGATACCCATAGCGCAAAAAACATTCGAACTGCTACAATCACGCGCAGGCGCAAAGGCTTCTATAAACGGCGCCACCCAGATTCGGGCGGGTGTCGTAAGGCCTGAGATTGTCATCCCCTATGAAATCAGTAAGCCATCCGGAGTAGAAACAGAGAAGCCCGCTGACAGAGGCATGGAGGTCGGAGATACCGTCAGGGTTATCCGAGTACCCTATTTTGGCAAGATTGGCAGGATTAAGGCGCTTCCCTTTTCCCCTCAAACAATAGAAACAGAGGCCTCCGTGCGCATACTCGAGATTGAATTTTCTGATGGTTCCACTGTCGTTGTACCACGGGCAAATGTCGAGATGATTGAGAGATAAGCAAAAGGCTTGAAAAATGATCAATATCCACAGTCTTTTGTTCTGTTACTTCAGTTCTCCCATAAATCCATGCCTTCGTCTTTTTTTCGTTATCCGGGTAAAACGTATGTGCGCTTTCAATTCCCTCGCCTATTAATCTGGAGCTGAAACATATCCTAATTACAGATAGGCCTCCTTTGATTTTCTATGCGAGGGTTGTTTCCTGACAACGACTGTTGACAATTAGCTTCTATCGTGCCGAAGATTGGGGGGGGTGATTGAAATTCCTTAACGTTTAACGGTGTTTCGGATGAAAAAATTCCACTATCTCATTTCTATCGTAACTTTTGTTACCTTTACGATGCTGGGTGGCTGTAAAGAGTCGGAGATACATTTCAGCCACGCCAGGCATATGGAGAGGGGTTTGAATGATTGTAATCTATGCCACTCCTACAAGGACACCCTCGAGCCTACATGGCCCAAGATGGCAAAATGCCTTGCCTGCCATATGAAAAATTTTGATACCAGCAATCCTCAGTCCTGCTTGTTGTGTCATACAAAACCGGGCATGGAAATAAAGGTGAAGCATAATATCCCGAAAAAATATCGGGATTTGAAATTTACCCATAAGGTACATTTGGAAAATAATGTGGCCTGTAACCAGTGTCATGCGGGTATTGTGACAAGTGACGCAATTACCCAGGACCTTATCCCGGATATGTTTGGCTCCTGCATTCCGTGCCACAAAGAACGGGGCAAAGAAAGGATTGCATGCGATGTCTGTCACAAGCACATTAAAAAGGACCGGATGCCGCTCTATCATGAAGACCGGTGGGTTAAGCACGACGATCCCCGGTGGATATCAAAACATGGAGATGAGTTCTATTACAATCAGGATTACTGCAAGAGATGCCATAACGATAATTACTGGTGTATCAACTGTCATCAGGATCAAAAACCCAGAAATCACAATAACACCTGGCGCAGAAAGACCCATGGGTTTGCAGCATCATGGGAACGGAAGAAATGCAGCGTATGCCATCAGGAGGATTTTTGTGTACGATGCCATGAGAGCACAACGCCGTTAAGCCATAATGCTTCGTGGGGCGGAGAAAATACCAGAAACCGTCATTGTGTCAATTGCCATTTCCCCATTTCAATGGTCAATTGCACGGCATGCCATCCAACCCCAACGCATCCCTCCGCGATAGATTCTCCACACCCACCCTTTTCCGGGAATTGCACTCAGGCTGGTTGCCACCCCATAGGCAGGGCCGGTGAGCCGCCACATCTCAATCCGATGGGAATTGCATGTACCGTTTGTCATCAGCGGTAATTACCCCCGAATGATTCGTTTTTCCTTGCAGCATAAACAATACCTTCCCTCGCAGGAGTTCTTGTCATACCAGGGACTATATTTTTGTTTTTTTGGTATTTTTATGATTTAATATAGCCGTCAAAGTGGGAATCTCTTTCTTTATTTTTGGAGGAATAGAATTTATGGATATCTTAAAACAGGTGGCTGAACTAAAGGAATTTTTGGGGAAGATTTATTGCTTTATTGAGGACAACGAAGACTCATTCAAAGACGGCGTTGAGGCGGAAGATATAAAGAACGAAACCTGGAAGTGGATGCAGGAGCTGGCCAAATTCCTGC
The DNA here is from genome assembly GCA_021463795.1 of Candidatus Brocadia sp. Lineage (GTDB taxonomy): Bacteria > Planctomycetota > Brocadiia > Brocadiales > Brocadiaceae > Brocadia. The sequence continues at coordinate 82,421 of JAJTXE010000003.1, forward strand.
CCGAGGTATAGGAATAAATTTTATTTTTTCAACACAAACGAATTCAGACAATACTGATCCTGAAAAATCTGTGCTCTGTTTTCTAAAGGGATACCTATCTATGATACGACCGATGTTTTACGAATGTAGACCGCAGACCCCTATCAAGGCGGCAAGGGGAACTACCCTTGCGTGCAGCAACTGGGATAGTGAAGCGGCCTTGCGGATGTTGATGAACAACCTTGATCCAGATGTGGCCACCCAGCCGGAAGAACTCATCGTCTATGGGGGTACAGGCCGTGCCGCAAGGAATTGGAAGGAATATCAGAGAATCGTAAACACCCTGAAAATCCTGAAAAAAGACGAGACGTTGTGCATTCAATCGGGCAAACCGGTATATGTTGCCAGGACTCATGAATGGGCGCCGCGCGTGGTTATTGCAAACTCAAACCTGGTTCCTGCATGGGCAAAACAGGATGTCTTTGATACCTATGATGAAATGGGACTTACCATGTATGGACAGATGGCTGCCGGGAGCTGGATCTCTATTGGGACACAGGGTATCTTGCAGGGCACATATGAAACCTTTGCCGCCCTCGCCAAAAAGGCATTCAATGCTGAATCTCTGAAAGGCAAATTTGTGCTCACGGCAGGCATGGGAGGCATGAGCAGTGCACAACCACTGGCTGTTACCATGAATGAGGGAACAATTCTGTGTGTAGAGGTACGGAAAGAGCGCATAGAGAAAAAGGTCAGAGAGGGGTATTGTGATAAGATGACAAACAGTCTCGACGAGGCGCTTCAGTGGGTTCTCGACGCCAAATCCCGGCAATTGCCGTTGTCGGTTGGTCTGGTGGGAAACGCCGCAGAAATCCACCCGGAACTGGTGAAACGGGACATCATTCCCGATGTAGTAACAGATCAAACCTCTGCTCATGACCTGATGTCGTATGTGCCGGTTGGTGATGTAAAGGAACTCGACAAACTCAGGGAAAAGAATAAGCGGGCTTATAAGGAAAAGGTGTTGGATGCCATAGTCGACCATGCAAAAGCTATCTTAGACATGCAACGGAAGGGCGCCGTGTGTTTTGACTACGGCAACAATCTGAGGTCTCAGGCAGAGATGGCAGGTGTATCCATGAGGGATTCTGATGGACGATATTGGTATCCGGGTTTTGTGCCTGCATTTATACGTCCTTTGTTTTGTCAGGGAAAAGGCTCGTTCAGATGGGTGGCCTTGTCGGGCGACAAGGCCGATATTGAAAAGATTGACGATGCGGTTGTTCAACATTTTCCTGATGACACTTCTCTGAGAAGATGGATAAAATTTGCCAGAGAAAAAGTACCACAACTGGGACTACCCGCAAGGATTTGCTGGTTAGGATACGGAGACCGCGTAAAGATGGGTTTAATAATTAATGACATGGTGAGAAAGGGCGTCGTCAAAGCACCCGTAGTTATTGGCAGAGACCACCTTGACTGCGGGTCTGTGGCGTCCCCGTATCGCGAGACGGAAGACATGAAAGACGGCAGTGACGCCGTTGCCGACTGGCCGTTAATGAATTTTGCCCTGAATGCCATAAATGGCGCCAGTTGGGTAAGCTTTCATCATGGAGGCGGCGTGGGTATTGGCAATTCCCTTCATGCTGGCATGGTCATTGTGGCTGATGGTACAAAAGAAAAAGATGAGAGGCTGGAAAGGGTTTTAACGGTGGACCCAGGTATTGGAATTGCGCGGTACGTGGATGCAAGTTATGAAGAGGCTAAGCAGGTGGCAAAGGAAAAAGGAGTAATAATACCTGAATAAATTTTGAAATTTTTATGGAGAATACAAATTATGTCAGAACTTGCCGCTAAAAAGTGCGTTCCATGCAAGGGAGGGGTGCCACCCTTAAAAGGCGAAGCGCTTCAAGCCTTGCAGAAGCAAGTAAAAGGCTGGGACGTGGTAGAAGAACATCATTTGTTGAAGACCTTTAAATTTCCAGACTTTCGTAAGGCGCTTGATTTTGTGAATAGGGTAGGCGAAATCGCCGAGCAAGAGGGGCACCATCCCGTAATCACCTTTACCTGGGGAAAGGTGGAGATCAAAATTTATACCCATAAGATCAATGGATTGACGGAGAGCGATTTTATCCTGGCGGCAAAGATTGACGCACTGAATAAGTGATTCATCAGATTTTAAGAAAGTATATATGGAAAGAAGGATGAAAGAATTGAGTCACGTATTTTGCAGTGCAATGGGAAGTGGCAGTCAGAAAACCCCTGAATCACGGGATTTTTCCTCTTTTCAAAAATCTCCTTGACATATGTATGTTGTATATTATATACTCTGGCCGTCATATATATAGCAATCCTGCATAACCAGGTGCGCGCAAAGTATCCAGTTTTCCAGGGGTGTTTCTGTAAAATTTTATGCAATGTTTATTCTGTAAGGTAGACAATGACAAGGTTATTAACTCCAGGACATCGGTGGATGGTCTGAGCATCAAACGAAGACGGGAATGTTTGGGTTGCGGTCGCCGTTTTACGACCTACGAGCGGATTGAAGAAAGTCCTTTGCGTGTCGTTAAGAAAGATGGAACACGGGAGTCGTTTGATCGCAAGAAGATATTAAATGGATTTTTGAAGGCATGTGAAAAGAGACCGGTCTCGACCGACACGCTGGAAA
>JAJTXE010000003.1:85088-95952 GCA_021463795.1 Candidatus Brocadia sp.
GAAATTTTTATGGAGAATACAAATTATGTCAGAACTTGCCGCTAAAAAGTGCGTTCCATGCAAGGGAGGGGTGCCACCCTTAAAAGGCGAAGCGCTTCAAGCCTTGCAGAAGCAAGTAAAAGGCTGGGACGTGGTAGAAGAACATCATTTGTTGAAGACCTTTAAATTTCCAGACTTTCGTAAGGCGCTTGATTTTGTGAATAGGGTAGGCGAAATCGCCGAGCAAGAGGGGCACCATCCCGTAATCACCTTTACCTGGGGAAAGGTGGAGATCAAAATTTATACCCATAAGATCAATGGATTGACGGAGAGCGATTTTATCCTGGCGGCAAAGATTGACGCACTGAATAAGTGATTCATCAGATTTTAAGAAAGTATATATGGAAAGAAGGATGAAAGAATTGAGTCACGTATTTTGCAGTGCAATGGGAAGTGGCAGTCAGAAAACCCCTGAATCACGGGATTTTTCCTCTTTTCAAAAATCTCCTTGACATATGTATGTTGTATATTATATACTCTGGCCGTCATATATATAGCAATCCTGCATAACCAGGTGCGCGCAAAGTATCCAGTTTTCCAGGGGTGTTTCTGTAAAATTTTATGCAATGTTTATTCTGTAAGGTAGACAATGACAAGGTTATTAACTCCAGGACATCGGTGGATGGTCTGAGCATCAAACGAAGACGGGAATGTTTGGGTTGCGGTCGCCGTTTTACGACCTACGAGCGGATTGAAGAAAGTCCTTTGCGTGTCGTTAAGAAAGATGGAACACGGGAGTCGTTTGATCGCAAGAAGATATTAAATGGATTTTTGAAGGCATGTGAAAAGAGACCGGTCTCGACCGACACGCTGGAAAATATTGTAAATGAAATAGAACGAGAAATTTACAACAAATTTGACCGGGAAGTGACTGCGAGTTTCATCGGGTCGCTGGTGATGCAAAAACTGAAGATCCTTGATGCAGTGGCGTATGTGCGTTTTGCATCAGTATATCGGGAGTTTAAGGATATCTCAGAGTTTATTGATGAGCTGAAGCCGCTCATGACGGGTGAAAAAAAGAAGAAAAAAGATGGGGGTACTGACTCCCGCAGTATATCTCTTCAACATTAGACCATAGGGGAAGGGAAATGAACACAGCAACAGCAATGGAGCACGTAGTAAAACGCGACGGAAGATTAGCACCTTTTAACGAGAAAAAGATCGCTGATGCCATTTTCAAGGCTGCGCAGGCAGTGGGTGGTGAAGACCGTGCCCTGGCGGATGAGCTGGCAGTCGTTGTTACCATGTTTTTAGAAAAAAAATATGCAGGGCAAAAAACCGAACCTGGCATTGAAGAGATACAGGATGTTGTAGAGAAGGTGCTTATTGAAACAGGACATGCCAAAACGGCTAAGGCGTATATCCTTTATCGTGATAAGAGGGCGAGGGCGAGGGACTCCCTCCGGGTGCGAAAACAGACGAAAAAACGGGCAGATACCACGGATGTCTCCCTTTTGGTCGATACCGAGACAAAAGATGAAACCTTTCCCTGGGATAAGAGAAAGATTGCGGAAGCCCTGGAGAAGGAGGCCGATATTTCCGGGGAGGTTGCATCTGAAATTGCCAGCGTTGTTGAGCAACGGGTTTTTTCTTCCGGACTAAATCGTATTTCTACGGCATTAATACGGGAACTGGTGGATAATGAACTCTTTGAGCGGGGCTACAATAAGAAGCTCGAGAAACAGACCGTGATTGGTATGCCGAAGTATGATCTCGAAGAGTTGATCATGTCAAAGAACAAGGAGAACAGCAATATTGCCACCAACAACCCGGAGGCAATAAATCTTGCGATTGCAGAAAATACCTTAAAACAGTTTGCACTTCAGGAGGTGTTTTCAAGAGATGTGGCGGATGCCCATCTGAACGGGATGGTGCATATCCATGATCTGGGGTATCCGACACGGGTATATTGCTCTTCCCATTCCCTCGAATATTTGAAGAAGTACGGATTGTCGCTCCAAAATCTTGACACAGAATCCGCTCCCGCAAAGCATGCGCGCACCCTGACGGGACACCTGAATACCTTTTTAGCGTCAATGCAGGCCTATTATGCCGGGGCGCTTGGTGTAGCGTATGTCAATATCATGTATGCCCCGTATCTGGAAGGGATGAGCTATGCAGAAATGAAGCAGGAGGCACAGCACCTTATCTTCAGTTGTTCCCAGAGCGCTTTTTCCCGCGGAGGGCAGACCCTGTTCCTGGATTTTAACGTCCATACCGGTATTCCGCGATATTTAAGAAATATCCCTGCTATCGGGCCGGGCGGGAAACCCACCGGAAAGACCTATGGGGATTACGAGGAGACGGCGCGTCAGTTTACCCTGGCCATGCTGGACGTATGGCGTGAAGGGGATTGTTACGGCCACGTCTTCGCCTTTCCAAAGTGCGATTTCCATATTAATGAGGACACCCTTACCGATCCAAAGCAATACGAGATCCTTGAATATGCTTGCCAGATTGCCAGCGAAAATGGCGTTCCCTATTTTATCTTCGACAGGGATGAGATCACCCTCTCGGCGTGCTGCCGTTTGCGCACCACGATAGATGATAATTACATGATTAAACATCCGGAAAGTATGCGTTTTTGTGGATTTCAGAATATTACGATTAACCTTCCCCAGGCATCCTACCGGGCAGGCAGGGGGAATTGGGATGCGCTGTACAAAGAGATTGACAAAGGTATCGAGATTGCCGTAAAGGCACATCTCCAGAAAAAGGCATTTGCCGCAAAGCTAATGGCCAGCCCGGAAATGCCCCTATGGGAGATTGGCAAGAGGGCAAAGGATGGACGTCCTTATGTGGATCTGGAGACATCAACCTATATCGTGGGTATCCTGGGATTGAATGAATGCCTGCAATTTATGACCGGAAGAGAGTTGCATGAAGGCGACGATATGATTAAGCAGGGATTGCGGGTCGTTTCTCACATGTATATGCGCGTGAAGGAAGCGGGCAAGAAGTATAAGCTGAAATTCTCCTTAGAAGAATCTCCGGCGGAAAGCGCCAGCAGGCGGCTCGCAAAGGTTGATATAAGAAATTATCCGGAGGCAGCGGATATGGTCAAGGGAAGCATTGAAAAAGACGAATTCTACTACACCAACAGCGTGCACCTGCGCCCGGATGCCCCGGTGGACATGATTACTCGAATCTTCCTCCAGAGTAAGTTCCATACGATGATCGAGTCGGGCGCTATTATTCATGCATTTGTCGGCGAAGAACGGCCTCCGGCATCCAGCATCATGAATCTGGTCAAAAAGACCTTCAAGAACACCCAGGCTGCGCAGGTTACTATCTCCCCGGAATTCACCATTTGCAATGATTGCAAGAAAGTTACGCAAAAACTTACCGATATTTGCGGACACTGCGGCTCCAAAAACGTATATGGTATTTCAAGGATTGTGGGATACTTCAGCCGTATTAATAACTGGAACAAGTCCAAGATCGGAGAACTTGCAGACCGGCACAAGGGTAACTATACGGTGAGTGATCTTGTGCCCAATGAGATGCCGGTATCTGCTGCATCATGCGCTACGAAGTGCTAAATCTCGGACAGTAAGGTGTTTTATGTGTGATTTTTTATAGGGAAGTTTTTTACAACCCCCTTCGCCCCCTTTGTTGAGGGGGAATTAATTGCAGTATGCAGGTTGGGTGAAGCGGAGCGCACCCAACCTTGGTTTTAAACTGTTTAAAGGACACAGACGGGAATAGACCTGCTTCGCTTATCCCGTCTATTTATTCGTCATAGCGTGATCGTACCAATCAAGGGATTTATAGAAAATAGTCTTATCGAATGGGAAGGGAAGATTGTCTCGGTAATCTTTTTGCCTACATGCAATCTGCGTTGCCCATATTGCCACGCCCCTCATTTAGTGCAAACGCCGAATGATCTGGAGTCGATCCCTGTTGATACCGTGATTGACAAGATAAGGCAAAATGCCGGATGGGTGGATGGAGTAGTTGTTACTGGCGGTGAGCCAACCTCCCACAAACATCTCGAAAAATTCCTTACGTTATTGAAAGATACGGGAGTCCTGGTGCGTTTGGATACCAACGGCACAAATCCGCGTATCGTAAAGGACCTGATTGCCAAAAAGCTTCTGGATTGTGTGGCTATGGATATCAAGGCCCCTCTTCAGAGGAAAAAATACGATCTGGTCTCTGGCGTACCGTGTAATGTTGAAGATATCCGGGAGAGCATCCGGATCATCATGGCAAGTGGAATCGAGTATGAATTTCGCACCACCGTTTGCCCGTCGCAGCTTGACGGAGATGACATTGAGGAAATTGCCAGAACCATACAAGGTGCTGAGCGATACATCTTGCAGGCATTTCGTCCGAATCATTGTCTGGATGCCGGGATGTTAAAAATTGAGCCGTATCCCACCGAAATGCTCAGAGGTTTTGCCGCGCGGGCCGACAAATATGTTGGCCACTGCTGTGTGCGGGGTGAGGAGGAAAAAGTTTTGCAGCGAAATTGGTAATTTCATTATACTGTTTGGTCTCATACTCAGTCAAAGAAAGGAGGTGATTATTTATGGCGATGAAGAAGTGTGGAAGTTCATCAAAGACAACAAAGACAACAAAAGCAACCGCAAAGAAAAGCACCAAGAAGCCAACAAAGAAATAGATAGGAGAACGTGTTCGTTGCCTGGTATTTTAAAAATCCTTTAAGATACTTTTAGATTCAGAAATTTATTATCTTAGCAACAAAGAAAATTTTGTATATCTCATAGGTTTTGATATTCATGGTTAATGTATAAAAAATTCTTATATTTTCATTTCAGAGACCAACTGTAGTATGTATAATGAGAAAGGGGTGTTTCGCACAAACGAAATACCCCTTTTTAGTACCGGGAAGTCTTTTCTCATTTTGCATTATCACGATCATGAAACTGAAAAAACTGGAATTATTCGGATTTAAGTCTTTTGCAGAAAAAACTGAAATCATTTTTGAGGATGGGATAACCGTTATTGTGGGACCCAATGGGTGCGGGAAAAGCAACGTTATTGACGCACTTAAGTGGGTACTTGGTGAGCAAAGCGTAAAATCACTCCGGGGCAATGAAATGGCGGATGTAATCTTTAATGGGACAGATAAACGTCCATCCCTGGGTTACGCCGAGGTTTCTCTGACCATCCAAAATAACAAAGGGCTCTTACCCCTCGAATACACAGAGGTCTGCATAACTCGCCGTTTATATACATCGGGAGAGTCAGAATACCTGCTCAACAAACAGACAAGCAGGTTAAAGGATATCCGGGAGTTGTTCCTCGATACCGGTTTTGGCGCAAATGCCTATTCCGTCATTGAGCAGGGCAACGTGGAAGCCATGCTGCAGGCGGATTCCCGTGAAAGGCGGCTGCTGTTTGAAGAAGCTGCCGGGATCAGTAAGTTCAAATCGCGTAAAAAGGCCGCATTAAGTAAGCTTGAACACGTGGAACAAAATCTCCTCCGGGTTGGCGATATCATTGAGGAGTTGCAGAAACAGCTTCGTTCGGTGAAACTTCAGGCATCGAAGGCAAGAAAATATCAGGAGTATGTGGAACATCTCAAAAAATTAAAGGTCGGGCTTTCGTTGCGAAACTATCGTAATCTCAAGGAGAAAAAAGCGTCTGTTTCTGAACAGATCAACCAGACGGTAGAACAAAACAATAAGGCGCTTGCCGAAATGAATGAATTTGATGTGCAAATAGCCGCAATTGATGCCATCATTGGGCAACTGGAAAAGCAACTGATACAGATGCATGCCGAACGGGTTAATCTGGAGACTCAAATATCCAAAAGTCAGGATAAAATAAGCTATGATCACGAGCGCATAAAGGAATCAGAAATGCTTCGCGAGAAATACACGGAGCAGCAAAAGGATCTTGAGAACAAGGTCTTCGAGACGAACAACAAGATTGCAGAGACTAAGGAGCTTGTGAATACGGTAGAGCAGGAGATGGTAAAATTTGTTGATATCCAGAAGGCAAAAGAGGCCTTTCAGAAAGAGATCAGCTTCGAATGTGATCTGCTCTATCAGGGCATCGACGAGAAGAAGGCTGAGGTCATCTCTGTCCTCCAGCAGGAATCTAGTCTTCAGAATGAAATCGGCAGCTTGACTACCGGGAAGAACACCTTGAAAGGCAGGAAGCTGAGGCTTATTAAGAGGCAAGAGGAAATTGCCTCATTCGCTGATTCCCTGATGGCTAAACATCTGGAAACTACAAAGAAAAAGGATGCCCTCGTGGAAGAGTCCCATGGCTTAGACCTAAAATTATCCACTTCAAAGGGACGCATCCAGGAACTGGTGAGTATGGTGCGTTCTTTGGACGAGCAGATCAATCAGCAAAAACAACTGCAGAGCAGCAAAACATCCCGGCACGAAGTGCTCATGGACTTCGAAGCGCGGGCGGAAGGGGTGGAGTCTGGCGCTAAGGCCATCCTGGAGGAGTCCAGGAATGACCCTGCGGCAGTAAAGGGCATACGGGGCATGATTGCCGACCTGGTAAAAGTTGATCTCCCCTATGCGTTAGCTATTGAAACTGCCCTGGGTGAAAGGGTGCAGGGCATTGTTACGGACACTACCGATGACGCTGTTCAGGCGGTTGCATTCTTACAGAAGAATCAGAAAGGACATGCAATCTTTTTCCCGTTAGACAGAATCCATGGCCACGCTTTGATATCTGACGAAATCCTGCAAAAACCAGATGTTGTCGGTGTCGCACGTAAACTCGTCAGCAATCCGGAAGATGTTTGCAGGGTAATCGATAGCTTCCTGAATAGTACGGTGGTTGTTAAGGATCTTGCTGCTGCACTTTCCCTGAGTAACGCCCACCGTACGATCCGTTATGTTACGCTTGATGGAGAGCTTTTGGAGCCGGAAGGTGCGCTCAGTGGTGGTAAGAGGCAGGGGCAGGTGGGGATCATATCCAGAAAAAGTGAACTCAAGAAGATCGAAGAGGATCTGGTTCACATCCGGCAAACCCTCGAGAAACTGGAGATTGACAAACAATACCACATCGAGGAGCTAACAGGTCTCGAAGCGGAGACGGCTCAACTTGCAAAGAGAATAGAGCAGGTAAATATCCTGAAAATTTCCAAAGACAATGAACTTGCCCAGAATGAACAGAAGCGGGATGAACTTGCGGCAGAAACAAAGATCAACGAAAACGAGATGGAAGAGATCGATGTGGAAGTAGAAAATGCTTCTGAACGTGAGCGGGATTTGCAGGCAGAGTTAATGCAGCTTAATCAGCAACGCAAACAGTTAGAGCAACAGGTAGAAGAATCCTCCATGCTTGCAGAAGAAAAGGAGCATCTAAAAAGAAGTGTTCAGGAGGAAATAACTACGGCGAAAGTTGGGCTTGCGCAGAGACTGGAAAAGAAGGATGGTCTGAGTAAGGCGTTGCAGAGATTCGATGCAGAAGTGCGGGAAACACAGGTGCGGATTACTCAGATTATACAGGAGGGTAAAAACTGTCAGCAGAAAAGGCGGGAGGCGGAGGAAGAGATTAAACATCTGGAACTTCTCCTCAGTGAACTCAGCACAAAGAGAAATGCTTTGGAAGGAACTATTGCATCTCTCAAGGCCGAACAGGATGGCCATCATCTGAAAGCCATAGAATTAAAGGAACACCTTGAAGAAAAGCGCACAGAACAGAAACAGTTCGAACAACAGCTCCAGGAATTGAAGTTAAAGGAAAACGAGTATCAGATCCGTCAAAGCAACCTCGAAGAACGCGTCAGGGAGGAATATCAGCTCGATCTGTCAGACCTGGATACTACTACCGGTGAAATTACCCTGGAATTAATCACGCCTCCGGCAGAACGTGCCGATCCCACTCAGCCTCATGCTGACTTCTGGGAGGCAGTTTCCCGGGAAATAGAGGAGTTGCAAGGAAAGATCGGAAGATTGGGGAACGTGAACCTGGAGGCCATCAAAGAGCAGGACGAACTTGAGATCCGCGAGACATTCCTGGTAAATCAGAAGGAAGACCTCGAAAAATCCCAGGATGCCCTGCGGAACCTGATAACAAAGATCAATCACACCAGCCGGGAATTATTTGAAAAAGTCTTCAATGACATTCGCCAGAATTTTCAGATAATGTTCCGAAAGCTGTTTGGCGGGGGCAAAGGCGATATCCTGTTAGAGGAAAATGTGGACATCCTGGAGGCTGGCATAGAGATCATGGCACAACCACCCAGCAAAGAGCTGCGTTCCATCACCCTCCTCTCTGGTGGTGAAAAGGTAATGACCACCGTAGCGTTGTTGTTTGCCGTATTCCAGTCAAAGCCCAGTCCATTCTGCATCCTGGACGAGGCGGATGCCGCCCTGGACGAGAGCAACATCAACCGCTTTACCCATATTTTGAAGGAATTTACCCGGGACACACAATTCCTCGTTATTACCCATAACAAGGTCACTATGAGCGTTGCCGATGTAATGTATGGCATTACCATGCAGGAGCCGGGCGTATCCATGAAGGTGGCTGTTAAATTCGAGGAGATAGAGCGCAAGGTTGCTTGAAAAGTCCTTTCCGACGATTCACTTTCCACAAAGTTGCTGTTATTACAGTACTTTATTAAAAATTTAAGCGGCGAATTTTTTCTTCAGACGATAAGACAAAGATTCCAGTATCTATCAATCTTGTTGATATGCCTGACCTGGTAGTGATCAAAGTAAAAGGTGTCCTTTAATTCCTTGAAGCAGTGTTCAATGCCCCAACGGAGAGTGAGAAGGCTTTTTTGCCCTCTTTACCTTATTAATCCAGTTCAGCTCTTGTTTGAGCACTTCCTGATAGAGAAACAAAAGAGCGCTTAATGCCTGATTCTGAGTAGAAGCAGACACCTTTCCCTCAACGGCAAGATGAGAAAGGAATTTACTGACTTCCTGTTCTCCCATGTGTAATGGATGTCGTTTCTCGTGATAAAAGATAAATCGTTTAATCCAATAAACATACGCCTCTTCGGTTCTCATACTGTAGTGTCTTACCCGGATTGCATCACGCACCTGATCCAATAATTTAGGTTTGGACATAATAGTTACCTTTTACCTTGAAAAACAAAAGATCTTGAACAATCGTGGTAATTTAAAGTATATTACCAACAAAATATTTGCGGATCTGATTACATGTCCAAATAGCCGTATAATAAGTCACCGGTAAACGTATTATATGTACTAATAGCCGTAAAATAAGACGGCTATTAGTACGGCTAGATGGCAATTAGCTTACCCATATGAGCTTCTCGAATAGCCTGGAACATGAGACCGAGCAAGTCAATCAAGGCGATGGGGAAAAATCGGCGGTCTATTCAAAGCCTGATTACCACGGCAGCCTATTTCAGTCTTTCGATCTTCAAGAGCAAAGGAGACGGAGAAATGTCTAAGAAATTAGAGGAAATCATCAATGAAGCAATGGAGCTTGGCCTGGAAGAGCGTGCGCAGTTAGCAGGGACGCTCCTGTCAAGCCTGGATGAACCATCGGAAACTGAGGTGGAGCACCTCTGGCTACAGGAGGCAGAGCATCGCCTTCGAGACTACCGAGAGGACAAGGTTAAAGGCATCCCAGCGGAAGAAGTCTTCAACCGGGCTATAGCTGACATCTCATGAACTCAGAATTCCTCTCGGAAGCTGAGGCCGAGTTCCGCGAGTCGGTTCGGTACTACGAAAACGAAGCGCCAGGGGTCGGCCTCAGGTTCATTGCAGAAGTCCGAAGGGGTGTGAACTTCATCACAGAGAATCCTTTTGGAGCAGCGGCAGTTGGAAGTGGCATAGACGAAAAGTCTTGAACCATTTCCCATACAGCCTGTTATATGCTGTTGAGTCGGAGTTGGTCGTGATCGTGGCGGTGACGCACCAAAAGGAGACGGCCAAGATACTGGCGAGGTCGCCTCAACGAACTGAGAGAGAGGTTTGGCCGAACCAAGGGCTGAGCAAGGACTGTCTTTTCCGCTGGCGCTCCAAAGCCGGACTGTTAGCCCTGTCGTTGAACGAAACCGCATCGCGGTAGCATTTCAGAGAGTAGGGATTCGATAGTTCGTTCGTTGACATAGGAAGAATTATTTACCAGGCTTACCGGGATGGATCTCCGGATATGCCCTTGATGGAACGGGCAGGATGGTGAGGAGAGAAACATTACTCCCCCTCATTCACTGCTATATCCACAGGAATCCGCTGCGAGCAGGAATCGTCAGGCGTTTAGTGGATTATCGATGGAGCAGTTATCCCGTATACGCCTATGGCAAAAAATCACCCGGGTGGTTACGTACAGCGCCTATTCTTTCTCATTTTGATTCAAAAGATAAGCACAGGGCATATAGAGAAATGACCCAAAGTATCTAATAAAAAATATTTTGACAATTTGAGCAAAAATAATTAATTAATTTTGAATAGCGAGTTGAGGAATAATCACGAGTTCTTTGAGTTTCAGCCCAAGTGCGATTACGTTACGACCAAGAGTTGTCAGATGGTACTTGTATGAATGGGTAATCTTTCTGATTAATCCGTGGACTCTCAGCCGCTTTATGATACGACACATTTGGCTCGTGGTTTTCTCTTTCAGTTTCATTCTGAGGTTTTTGTTTTGAAAACCCCGGATGTTGAACTCTCCGCGCGCAATGGTCAGAAATATCTGCTGATCATCATCGTGGAAGAAATTAAATCCCTTGTACGTGTGATTCTTTTCAGTTACGTTCTTTGAAATCTTATTCAGATTCACGCTTCCCACTCGATTGTCGTCAAGGGTAGAGATGAATTCCAGATACCGGTGATTCGCACGCGAAAGTATGTCTTTGAGCGGAACAAGGCTATAAATGCCTTTTTTTACATGAGCGACCTTCGTT
>JAJTXE010000003.1:95973-109769 GCA_021463795.1 Candidatus Brocadia sp.
ACACTTCCTCCCAATCACCAGGCAGCCTCTTGAGTGCCTTTGACATCACATGGGATGCCAGGTTTTTTACTCGCAACCACGGTACTATCAAAAATCGACTGTTGCTTACTACTTTCCTTAAACCACTCTTCCTCGCCTCTTCATCCCATCCCAATCGCTCATCTCGCACCTTTACTCGCCATGCTGATGATGAAAACGACATCGCTCCTATCCACCCTACCCCTGAACTCTTTACTAAATACTTTATCTGCTGACCATACAACTTTGCTGAATGCAAATAATGATGCTCTTCCAGCATCTCTTTCCAAATACTGTAGTTGGGATCATTTTTTCCTCTTACCAACTCTATCCCGATCTCTCCCAATTCCCACAGCTCATACTCCGGGTATCTCCTTTCTCCCGTATTTCCCTCATGTCCAATTTCTTCGCTTTGGCTTACTTTTGGTATCATGTACCTTAGTATGCCTTTTATGCTTCGTTTTGTCCAGCAAAAAATTGTCCAACTGTAAGCCCGTAAACGGGGGGTGATTGAAATTCCTAAACATTTACTGGATCTGGCGAGTAGCGTAATTCAGATAAAGCGCCACAACGTGAGAAGCACGGAGGTGTGTATTCGTTGGATGAAATGGTTCATTTTTTCCTTTTTGTAAAAAAATGTCCAAAGGGAAAATACTTTCTTGACAACAATATGTCTTTTATGACATAATGAATACTTTAGAAATACTTTACAAATATGAAGGTGAAATGTAAGATATGGTTTGAAGAAAATGGGGGTGTCGCCTTTGCTGATGGGCGACGGATGCTGTTGGAGGCGGTAGAGCGCCTGGGATCCTTGAATGCAGCGGCAAAAGAACTGGGTATGTCGTACCGGGCTGCCTGGGGAAAGATCAAGGCCACAGAGAAGGCATTGGGCATGAAATTGCTGGAGGTTACTACTGGGGGGAAGGGTGGGGGCGGGGCAACCCTGACGTCAGAGGCAAAGGAACTGATATTGAAATACAAGAAATACACCGGCAGGATAACCGTATTGATGGAAAAAGAATTCAAGCGTATTTTTGAAAATGAGAAATCGCAATGACGCCTTCATATCCGATGTAGAGGAATTTCAAAGTTGTTGCAGAGCAAAGAATTTCTTCGTTCTCCGTTGAAAAGCAGTACGATCAATATCAAATGTCGAACAAGGAATGTTGAATGATGAAGTAGGGACATGGAGCACCGTGTCCCTACTTGTTCTGCGGTTCGATCTTCTCTTTAAATTAAGTTGCCAAAGGCCTAATTAAATGTTTAGGAATTTCAATTACCCCCCCATAATCCCCCCGTTTACGGGGGGAAACAGGGGGGAAGGTAGCTGAAGGCCTAATTTATGGTGATCATATTATGGCAAACAGGCTTTGCGGAACGATTGTCAATATAACTCTAGGGCAAATCCATGCCCACGTTCAAATCCTCTGGAAGGAGATACCGCTGAGTGTCGTTATCACCAAGGCTTCATGTGAGGATATGCATCTTTCGGCGGGGGATACTATTTCGGTGCTGGTCAAGGGCACAGATATTATGATTGCAAAGGCATTCACCGGGATGTTGAGCGCCAGGAACAGGGCCAGGGGGATGATAAGGCAGATTATTCAGGGAGACGTATTGTCGAAGATCTTTGTGGAATCCCAGGGTGAAATGCTCCATGCCATTATCACCAATGCCTCTTTGAAGGAAATGAATATCAAAGAAGGCGACGATGTTATCGCCGTTGTAAAATCAACGGAACTGATATTGTCGAAGGAAATATAGCATGCATGGGGGCGGAGGTATGCTGAATCGTGACTATGGCAAGCGTAAACAGATGCAAGCGTCCTGCGTGGACAATAGCCCGAAACAATTTCTGCTATGACGGTCATTCCTGGCAAAGCAAATGTGAACACAATGAAACATTCTTTTTGCATTCATTATAGATTGGTTTCGGGTTTATTGGTTGAAACACCTTGTAGGGCAGACCACGTTAAAATCTGATGCCCATTTTTATATATATATCGTTATGTCTATGTTGGTATAACGATGGTGAAAGGAGGGGATATGCGGGATTGAGGTTTACCTATGTTTTATCGCTGACTACTGGATTTTGTGTTGCATGTACCGGTGGAAAACCGTCGCACGTATAATTTGTCTGATTTGCAACAGCACCCGAAGTCTTGTCACATAACCTTCAGCTATTATTCCGGCAGTCAAGGCCTTGTCACAAAGGATTATATCGGTGTGCCTCTGATTGATTTGTTACATGAAGCTGTAATCATCACCGACTCAACCCAACAGTTGCTGTAGCAAAACAGAAAGGCGGTGTACAGCCAAAGATACGTTGTTTTCGGAACAATCTTTTAAGATGTCTTGCAGGGTGGATTCCTTTGAATTCGGACATTCATTTTTATTTATCATCGCTCTATCATAAATAATGCAACAATAGCGAAAAGGAGGATACATGAGAAATAGGTGGTTTCAGTGTGGTGTATCACTGGCTATGGTATTTTGTGTTCTATGTTTTACCGGAAAAGCACAGGATACAATTGCCCAAGAGGTAGTTCAGGACAGGGATGCCTTTAAAAGTGAAACGGATGAACTGAAAAGTCAAATAAAACGGATGGAAGAGGCTTTTTTGGTCCAGCAAAAAATGATGAAACAGATGGAGATATTAGCATTAAGCCAGCAGGAGCAAATCAAAGAACTGAAAGTCCGCGTCGAGTCCATGAGTGAAAAACCCGTGACAGTCGCAAGAGAAGAGATCAAAGAAGAGGTTAAGCAAGAAGTAAAGCAGGAGGTGGGGAATTACCTCGCATCAGATGAGGCACGGAAAAAATTGGGATTAGGCTTGCCCGGCAAGTATGAACCGGTTAACGGCTACTACCTGCCCGATAGAGAAAAGGCCTCCATAGGTTTTCAAACACGGGATGGAAACTATTCTTTAAATATAGGTTTCAGAACCCAGATGCGCTTTACCTACAAGGACAAAGATGAGGATTTTGATGAAAGTGATATAACCGATATCGATCTGCGCAGGGCAAGGGTTTGCTTTGCCGGCAATATCTATAGCAAGGATCTGTTTTATAACGTGGAACTTGACGCAGATAGCTTTGAGGCGAATCTGAGGGATTATTTTATCTGGTGGACGCCAGCGGCAGCCGAGGAAGCGTTTAGTGTAAAGGCCGGGTATTTTAAGGTGCCGGCAAACCGTCAATGGAATTCATCAGGCTTTAAACTTCTGCTCATGGATAGGTCCATTGCCAGCGATAACTTTAGGCAGGACCGCGATTACGGTGTGGACCTCTATGGAAAGCCCTTTGATGGCCACATGGAATACCACGCAGCCGTTTTCCGTGGCGCTGGCCAGAATCCCTCAAAAGCGTTTGGCAAGGATGAAAACACCAACAATGAACTCATGTATGTGCTTGCCGCACGGTATTATCCTTTTGGATGGTGCGATGCCAACAATTTAGCATCGGGCTGGAATGAGACGGACATGAAATACGAAGAAAATTTCAAGGCCGTAATTGGCGCATCATTCGTTTACAATGCGAAGGAGAACGACAAGAAGCTGGAGGACACCAATTCCGCAATCGGCGACGTTGACCTTGGTGTGAGGTACAGGGGGTTTACGTGGGATAGTGAATATTATATAAGGGAGAACGACCCTGAAGACGATGGTGATTCTGTAACCTCAGACGGTTTCTATACCCAGGCGGGGTATTTTGTGCTGCCCAGAAAACTGGAACTTGCAGCCCGTTACTCCATGCTCGATCCTGATGAGGATGTGCGGGATGATGTACAGACGGAGTATACAGTTGGCGTCAATTATTACATCCGGGGAAATCGGCAAAAGGTACAGACTGACGTAGGTCACTTTGTAACAGAAACCACAGGTGAAGATAAAGACGAAAACAGAATCAGGCTACAATATCAAATGATCTTTTAGGGGAGGACGTGATGTTTTTGAAAATAGACAACAGACGGATTACGAATGTTATCCCGCTAGTATGTGTAACCTGGTTACTATCTTTATTCATGACATTTCACCTCACGGTTTGCGCGGATGAAAAAATCCTTATTGCTGCAGCCGCCAACCTGAACCCCGCTATGGATGATATCTGCAAAGGCTTTGAGAAGAGATACCCCACCATCGGGGTGGAGGTGTCGTACGGTTCTTCCGGCAATTTCTTCGCCCAGATAAAACAGGGCGCTCCTTTCGATATTTTTTTCTCAGCCGATACAACCTATCCCGCGCGTCTGGAAGAGGAAGGTCTGGCGGTAAAAGGAGAGAATAAAATTTATGCCTTTGGAAGTGTTGTGCTCTGGATACCGAAGAAATTTGCACTAAATCCCCGAAAGGGATTGGATCTCGTTTTAGATCCAAAAGTAAAAACGCTGGCCATTGCAAACCAAAGACTCGCGCCGTATGGTATGGCGGCAGAGGAGGCGCTCCGGCACTATGGCCTATGGGACAAGGTTCAGGGAAAACTGGTCTTCGGTGAAAACATCTCGCAAACGGCGCAATTCGTCCAGTCAGGCGCAGCCGACGTGGGCATTATTGCCCTGTCTCAGGCAATTTCACCAAAAATGGAAAATGACGGAGATTATTGGGTTATCCCCGCCGAAGCGTATAACAAGCTTGGACAAGCCTATGTTGTCCTGCAAAGGGGCAAGGATAAGCCGGGCGTCGGAAAATTCCTGGAATTTGTGCGTGGGAAAAAGGGGAAAAAAATATTTTTCAAATACGGTTATTTACTTCCAAAATAGATTAACAAAAGTTTAGGAAAAATAGTTAACGCACTCATGAACGGGGAACGACCTCCCCTGAGGACCCAGATGTCCTAAATTTATTATAGGGATCAGTGATCTGGAACTGACTCAAGAAGCGAGGAGAAGGATATGAAGATCAGCGCTCGTAATATTCTGAAGGGTAAGGTAAAAGAGGTGAAGCATGGTATGGTGGACACGGAAGTGGATATAGAATTGCCGGGAGGGGCTGAAATTGTATCTGTAATTACTAAACACTCAGCGGAAACGCTGAAACTAGCCAAAGGCAAAGATGTTTACGCCGTTATCAAGGCTTCCAACGTTATGATTATGGTAGACTAACCAGAAGAAGACAGGAATTCGTACCAAATAGAGGAAAATAACAACTTACATACAGCCGTCATACCCTGTACGGTGGCTGTATGCGAAATCATACACGTTAAATTATGTTAACTGTTTGCATACTAATCGTTATTATGTAAGATACTGTATGTACAGGCGTATATAGGCCAACTCCTTTTAAATTACTGGATTATTTTCCTATGGATTTCGCGGCTCCTTTCCTCTTAACCTTAAAGCTTTCTACCATTACCACATCTCTATTATTTATCATAGGTATCCCTTTTGCCTACTGGCTCGCCTTCTCAAGGCTACGATTAAAGTTTATTGTGGAATCCGTAGTCGCTTTACCTCTCGTCCTCCCACCTACGGTTTTAGGCTTTTACCTCCTCATGGCCATTGGAGGAAACAGTTTTGTTGGACGCTGGTACGAAGGTATTTTTGACAAGACACTTGCCTTTTCCTTTCAAGGACTTGTTGTGGGATCATTCATCTATAATCTGCCCTTCTCTATACGACCCTTTCAGTCTGCTTTTACCGGGGTAGATAAAAAATTGCTCGAAGCCTCATGGAGCCTGGGCAGGTCCAAATTATATACCTTTTTTTTCATTATTTTCCCTCTTTCCCGGCAAGGTATTATTACCGGTTGCGTGCTTACCTTTGCGCACACGGTAGGTGAATTTGGGGTTATCCTTATGATTGGAGGAAATATCCCGGGAGTAACCAGGGTTGCATCGGTGGCTATCTACGACGAGGTGCAGGCGTTGAATTACGGGACTGCAAATATCTATGCCCTCCTCCTGGATGAACCGCTTTCTGCCTTAGATATGGAGACACGGTTGCGATTGCAGGAAGATTTAAAGCGGATTATCCAACAATTTCAGACAACGACGCTATTTGTCACCCACGATGTTACGGAGGTGTATAAACTGGCCGATTATGTGGTCGTGCTGGAAGCTGGCAGGGTCATAAAACAGGGAATACCTGAAGATGTATTCATGGGAAGAAGGCTCAGCACCCGTATCCAGATCGCAGGGAAGGTAGTAGATATAGAGTCCGACTCCATTATGGCGGCGGTTACCGTTCTGCATGAAGGCCAGTATTTTAAAACCCTCATCGATACGGAAGAAGTGAGTCGTTTGAACCTAAGAATTGGTGACAATGTGGTGATCGGCGCCAAGTCTTCTGATGTGATCTTGTGTAAGGTCTTAACAGAAACGTAAGATATGTTGAGAAATATGCAGGAGACAGCAGGGGGGGGCCGGTTATACAGGATTTTTATTGCACGGACAGCTAAGAGTGTATAATATAACAAAAAAGAGGTTTATCACCCCTCATTTTGTCTCTTTCGAATTACATTATTCGGGGTAGTGAAAAGGTTATGGAGCGGCATTTTGATCAACAACTAGCGTTACTGAGGAAAAACCTTATTCAGATGGCTTCTCTGGTGGAGACGGCTATTGCCAATGCCGTGAAATCACTGATTGAGAGAAATAGTGAATTGGCCCGT
The DNA here is from genome assembly GCA_021463795.1 of Candidatus Brocadia sp. Classification (GTDB taxonomy): domain Bacteria; phylum Planctomycetota; class Brocadiia; order Brocadiales; family Brocadiaceae; genus Brocadia. The sequence continues at coordinate 102,599 of JAJTXE010000003.1, forward strand.
TTGGTCGTGAAAAACGACGAACAGGTGGATACCCTGGAACTGGAACTTGAAAAGCAATGCGTGGACTTGCTGGCGCTACAGCAGCCTTTTGCCATCGATCTCCGGTTTATTACCTCTGCAATTAAGATCACCAGCAATCTCGAACGCATGGGCGATCTCGCCGTCAACATTGCAGAACGCGTGATCCCGCTGAATCAGGAGCCACAACTGAAACCGCTTATTGATATCCCCAGGATGGCGACTATCACCCAAACCATGGTCAAAGACAGCATAGATGCATTCGTAAACAAGGATACGGCACTCGCCAGAGCTGTTTATGAACGTGATTCCACCGTAGATTCCCTGAATGATCAGATATTCAGGGAGTTGTTGACCTATATGATGCAGAATCCGGCAAACATAACACGGGCAGTGCATCTGATTCTGATTTCCCGTCACCTGGAAAGGATTGCCGACCATTCTACCAATATTGCTGAAGAAGTTATCTATATCGTAAAGGCCAAGGTCGTCAAGCACCGCAACACGAGCCTGGAAGAGATTTAATGGATAAGGTTTCAATCACCCCTCCATAATCCCCCCCGTTTACGGAAGGGAAAGAGGGGGGGGGAAGGTTGCCGAAGGCCTAAATTAATGTATAGGAATTTCAAAGTTGCGGTTGTAGAGCGACGGGCCTCGTCGCTCTACATTGAAAAGCAGTACGCCGAATATTGAACAAGGAATGTTGAATGATGAAATAGGGACACGGAGCACCGTGTCCCTGCTAAATTCTTTGTTCTGCGGTTCGATGTTCACTCTACATAAGTGGCCGAAGGTCTAATTCAATGATCCATCATCTTCAGTGGAAAGAAAATATCCCAAACTTCCTTATATCCTTATAGCGGTCATATCGGCAGGGATTTTCCTGAATTCACTTCACAGCGGATTTGTCTACGATGATATTGGTGTGATTGAAGATAATTATTTTATCCGGACACTCCATAATGTGCCAAAAATATTTAGTAAAGAGTACTTCCACCTTTCCAATGAATTAAGCTACCGTCCTCTCGTTACCCTGAGCTATTTCGCAGACTGGGCGATCTGGCAACTGAACCCTTTTGGTTATCATTTGACCAATGTAATCCTTCATACGATAAATGGGGTCCTCCTTTATTCCCTGACTGTCCGGCTGATACGGATACGCTCTGTTGCATTGCTTTCGGCAGTGCTGTTTTCAATACATCCGTGTGGAACGGAGGCGGTGAATGCCATAAGCTACCGGGAAGATCTCCTGGTTGCCCTGTTTACTCTGGTATCATGCCTTTGTTTGATGCAATCAGGCCGAAATCGTTGTGATCCATACGGAAACAAATCCTTCCGTTCATTCTTACAAAACAGGAAGATGATCGCGGAGGATAAAGATGGTTCTGTCCGGTATGCACCCGGGCTGAGAAAGAGGGTTTTTTATGCAATTGCCCTTTTTGCCTATCTGCTCAGCCTCTTTTCTAAAGAGACGGCGATAGTAACTCCTCTGTTTATTCTTCTCTACTGGGCATTGTGTAAGCAGAAAGAACCTCGTCCATCGTATTCCCATCGAGGGGCGGCGATACATTCCTTTCCCCTCCTGGCAAACGGGCATAAACCGGTAAGCCATGTGAAGTCAGGGTGGATTGACGATTTTTTCAGCTATTACCTTGGATACGTACTCATAAGCCTCTTCTATGTGTTGCTCCGCTTTGTTGTCTTAAAAAACCCGGTGGAGGTATCTGTTGGTTATGTGCAGGACAGTGTTGCGATCAATTTTATGACGATGGTAAAGATCCTGGCGTCATACGTAAAACTTATGTTTTTTCCGTTCCGGCTGAATGCCGATTATACGATTACTCCCGTCACCTCAGTTTTTAACCTCTCTTTTCTTGCAAGTGGGATTCTCCTTATTGCGGTGGCCAGTATTCTTTTCAGGGTGATAAAGCGGGGCCGGGGGGCTAAGGTCAGGGATTGGGAGTCGGAAGTTGAAAGCCAGACACCTGATTCCCGAACCCCAATCCCTCTTAAAGGATATACGACAAAAGAGATATATTTATCGAATACTATTATCAATATGCCCCGGATATACGGCCTGTTCATGCTGTGTTTCTTTGTGGCGCTGCTGCCGGTGCTGAATATTATTCCCATCGGGCATATTATGGCAGATCGATACCTTTACCTCCCTGTGGCCGGATTTTGTGTTGTTATCAGTGGTCTTTTATTAAGTGCCGCGCCGGTACCATCGCCTAAAGGCAAACAATGCCCTGTTTCCTTTCATCAATACAACCGCTGCAGACATGTTTCTGTGGCGTTTATCGTAGCACTCTGTGCATCGTTTTCCATGATGACCCTTTTGAGAAACAGGGATTGGCAGAATGAGTATACCTTTTGGACCAGGATTCTGAAAGAGCAACCCTACAATTACGATGCCCATAATAATTTGGGAAATTACTTCTATAAGCAGGGGCGTTTAGACAGGGCGGTTCGTGAACTGGAAGAGGCGGTTAGCTTGAACCAGAATTATCCCGAAGGACACAATAGCCTGGGAACAATGTATATGGACAAGGGATTCATCGACAAGGCCATTGCAGAGTATTCTCTGGCGATAAAGCTGAAGCCTCAATTTCCCCAGGCCTGTTACAACCTGGGAAATGCCTTTATTAAAAAAGGTTTGCCGGATGACAGTATCGGTTATTTTCAAAAAGCCATCAGGTTAGGAATGTATAACCCGCAGGTTTTTAACAATCTGGGCAGTGCGTATATGAGAAAGGGCATGTCCGATGAGGCCGTGAAGTATTATCAAATGGCATTGTCGGTCTCACCCGGTTTTGCAGAGGTGCATAGCAACCTGGGATATGTGTATACCGAAAGGGGCGATTTAGATCATGCGGTTTCTGAACTGAAAGAGGCATTGCGGTTACAACCGGGCCATGCCAATGCCCACAATAATCTTGGGGCTATCTATTGCCAAAAGGGATTGTTCGATCTGGCACAGCAGGAATTCCTCGTAGCTGTCAGTTACGATCCCCGCAATGCAAGTGCACACAAGAATATTGGAATGATCTACTTTGCGAAAGGGGACAAGGAACGGGCGCGATCACACCTGAGAGAAATGCTGAAATACGACCCGAATTATCTCAGGAATCAGGACATATACGCAATAGTATCAGACCTTGGATTGATAAAGAAGCCGGTTGCCCCGCTGAGAAATGAGTAGTGTGCATCCCGGCGATACTCAAGCAGCTTACAATGTGTGATGTATAAACTTGATACAGAGTCGCCATAATCTAACGGAGTGGCACGGACAAGCTATACTTGCTTGCATTATCTATCCACATGTTAAAATGACTCCTTCGTAAACAATGTCGCGCAATTCTAACACGGACAAACTTTGTTTGTCCGTGCCACCCTGTTACCAATTTAAAATTAATCTTTTATGAACATCTTGAGTATATCAACCGATTTTCGGTTGTGTTTTTGTGTCATCTTGTGATATATTCTTCATCTCACTTCAACGGCAAGGTTTCCTTATGTAGGTTTATGAATTTCAAAGTTGTTGCAGAGCGAAGAGCTTCTTCGTTCTCCATTGAAAAGCAGTATACCGAATATCGAATATCGAACAAGGAATATAGCAGGGACACGGTGCTCCGTGTCCCTGCTAAATTTCTTGTTCTGCGGTTCGTCTTCTCTTTAAATAAATCGCCGAATGCCTAATTCAAAAGAGCTGTTGATGGACAACATGAAGAAAAGGAGGTCTGTGTGTCGAAAAAAAAGATAACCGTTATCGGTGCCGGGAATGTGGGGGCGACAACGGCTCAGCGCCTTGCTGAAAAAGAGACAGGAGATGTGATCCTGGTGGATATTATCCAGGGCATGCCCCAGGGAAAGGCTTTGGATATCCTGGAATCTGCGCCAATCTATGGTTATGATTCAACGGTATGTGGTACAAACGGATATGAGGAAACAAGGGATTCCGACATCGTGGTTATTACCTCTGGCATAGCCAGGAAGCCAGGGATGAGCAGGGATGATCTGCTGAAGACGAATGCCGGGATTGTAAAAGAAGTGGTTGAAAATGTGGTGAAAACCTCGCCGAATGCCATCCTGATTGTCGTGTCTAATCCATTAGATGCCATGACCTATGTGGCCCATAAAATAAGTCGTTTTCCGAAACATCGTGTCATTGGCATGGCAGGCGTGCTGGATGCTGCGCGGTTTTGTACCTTCATTGCGATGGAGCTTAAGGTCTCGGTGGAAAACATTCATGCCTGTGTATTGGGTGGACATGGGGACACCATGGTCCCTTTGACGCGATATACGACGGTTGCAGGGGTTTCGGTAGAGGAGCTCATACCGAAACCCCGGCTTGAGGCGATCGTAAAACGTACCAGAGAGGGCGGCGCGGAGATTGTGAACCTGCTCAAGACGGGTAGCGCCTTTTATGCCCCATCGGCAGCGGTTGCAGAGATGGCAGAGGCCATCATGAAAGACAAAAAAAAGATACTGCCTTGCGCTGTTTTGTGCGAAGGGGAATACGGCATCAATGGCCTCTTTGTGGGTGTACCGGTGAAACTTGGTGAAAAGGGCATTGAACAGATCTTTGAGATCAAACTCAATGCCGAAGAATCTGCAGCCTTGGAGCGGTCTGCCGGGGCGGTAAAGACCCTGTGTGAACAAGTGGATAAGATGTTGTAGTGTATTGTTTGTAAAAGATTGATTGCTTTGATAAGTACCAAACAACAAATTCCAAATACCAAATAAATTCAAATAGAAAAACACAAAATTTCAAACGAATGGATTGGATGATCCTGGAATCTGACATTTGGAATATTTTTTGGATTTTGGTATTTGAGATTTGAAAATTATTAGGCTATGAACCTCGTTAAAGCGGAAAAGCGACTACTCGAAATTCTTTTGCAAAAATCCTTCAAGTATAGTGAAGAACCCGTCTTCAAATTGGTATCGGGAAGGATGAGCAACTACTATATTAACTGCAAGACGACAACCTTGGATCCGGAGGCCATGCTCTTAATCGGGCACCTTTTTTATCATAAGGTCAAACCGTTTCATGTCCATGCCATTGGGGGACTGACCTTGGGAGCTGACCCGATAGCTTACGCTACCGCCATGGTCAGCGGTATGCAGGACGATGCAATTAATGCCTTTGTTGTGCGAAAAAAGGCCAAGGAACATGGATTAATGAAATGGATTGAAGGTAACGTGCGGGAGGGGGACAAGGTTGTAATTGTGGACGATGTCGTAACCACCGGCCAATCAACGATAGATGCTATTGACCGGGCCAGGGAGTCACACCTAAATGTCCTGAAGGCCATTGCCCTGGTGGATCGCCAGGAAGGTGGGCGTGAGAAGATTGAGCAGGTAAATATTCCCTTCGAGTCCATCTTTACCCGTGACGATTTAATGAATTTGTACAAGAAAAGATAACCATTCACCGCTAAGGTCGTTGAGGCGGATAATGAGGAAAGACTAAATAAAACAATGGAAACAAGTATTGTAGAAATTTTGAAAGAAGGTGTTCAGTGGATGGTTAATTTTTCTGATTCTCTGCGCACCCGGCATGCCCTGCGGTGAAAAATAATGAACATTGAAAAACGTGGCTACTGGTCGTGGTTTTTGCAGAGAATTACTGCCATATTGCTGGTGGTAGGAATGGCGATTCATTTCTTTGTCTTTCATTTTAGCCCCAGCAGGTATGCCTCCCGCTATTACGATGAAATTGTCCACCGGTTTTGTTCGCCGGGATGGATCGCCTTTCATGTCTGCCTCCTTGCACTGGTTGTTTTTCATGGTTTGAATGGTTTATGGGGCATATTTGCAGATTTTTCATGGCATGAAAGAATCGTACCATTCGTGAAGGGGGTGCTCTGGTTGACGGGAATTACCCTCTTTGGTGTTGGGGTATATATCCTTATTTGGTTTGCAACAACCACAAATAGTGGGTTTTAGGTATCAGCAATGAACATCCGGAATATCAAGGAAGCCTTTCAGGATCTTTTAAAAAACAGAAATGCCGGCATGTACGCCTTCTGGGTCCATCGCATTACCGGTGTCGTGGTTACCGTGTTTCTTTTTTTACATATTTGGACCCTCAGCTCCGTTTTCCGTGGAAAAGATGCCTACGATTATGCAATTAGTAAATTTGATACGAAATTTGGGTATCTGTTTCAATATGTGTTACTCCTTACCGTAGCGATACACCTGATCAACGGAATACGGATTACGGTGGGTGATTTTTGCGGTGTCACCCGCAGTCAAAAGAAGTTGTTGTGGATATCAATTTTTGCCCTTCTTGTGATTGCGGCGGTTGGCGTTAAGACGGTACTTTGGTAATGTCGGGAATAGAAGTATCGTTGAAAACCATTACCGTCCTTGCGGTAAATATTTTATGGCGGCTATAATTCTTAACGATATGGAGATATCCAACCTTATAAATGAGCGAAAAGAATTCCCTCTCAATTATGAAATCCTTTTTCAAACAAAAGATAAAATGGATATTGCTTTCATAGAAAGTGAATTTAAAAAGAAGATAAGCGAGAAAATAGAAATTTTTCCTGAAGGCCAGGAAAGGTTTAAAATATTTACACCATTTATGTTTGCAGATGGTGACCATTTGGTTTCTGTATTAAAAAAATTTCCAAAAGGATGGGTTATTACAGATGAGGCTCATACGTATATGCATCTTAGCTACGAGCTTGATATGAAGGATTTGGAAAAGGGAACCAGACAAAAAATAATCAGTTCGACGCTGTCCATGTTTAATTTGGAGGAGATCGATGGCGAAATAGTGGTAAATATAGAGGATAGCAGGTATGGCGATGCCCTTTACAATTTTGTTCAGGGAATTTTAAAAATTACTGATATAAATTATTAGTAGCGTTGTCAAGTGGGGACCTGACAAAAGCCCTCCAAGGTATAGTTGTCATGCATCAAAGCCGTTGTAATAATAGGCAAGCCGAACCTTGGTAACATTCAGCGCTCCTGCAATACTCCATTTACTCACGTTTACCCGCATATTAACCGTCCGCATTACTCGCTCTACTTTACTTGTCGTCTTGCCAGTGAGCCTATTTTCAATTGCCGTAAACATGTCTGGCCTGGCATTCTCCAAGTAAGAGACGGTATGGCTATACCCCTTCCCCAGACAATA
>JAJTXE010000003.1:109790-126264 GCA_021463795.1 Candidatus Brocadia sp.
AAACCCTATAAGTACCTTCTGGAGAAAATCTGTCAATATCTGCGGCAGCAACTTGCCAAACGCTATAAGGATCGTCCCTAAACTGCTCTCCCTTATTTCCACTCGAAATTGACATCCAAATTCTATTGTGATACTATCTGTGCTTGGGGTTGCTCCCATATCGCCCTCCTTTTCTTTATGGTCTAGTTTTTCTCCAAAACTATTTTTTACCATAATTGGAGGGCTTTTTCTTTAGCCAGGTCTCTCTTTTTCTACTCTACCAAATTATTTAAATCGGGAACGCGTCAGATCTACCTTTATGGAGGATTTTAAGGCATATATAACTGACAAAGTCGATGAGAAAAGAAGATGTTTTGATTATTTTGACAAAGTGCATGATCCGGAAGGAAAGTATATTGTCGATTGTAAAATAAATGGTATAAAAAAGCCTCTTTATATTTTTGCTGTTGCTACTGACGATAAATGCAGAGATGCAACGATCGGTTGTCTGCAATATGAAAAATGGGGCATTCCATTTCATTCTGTGGCTATTTATGAGGATCAAGAGAAAATTAGTCGTAAGGTTTTAGCCCGATTCAGCGATGTTTGCGAAAAACAATTCTCTAGCCTTTATTTAAATAAAGATAGAATTGAAAAATATTTGCAAGAACAAATGGATGAAACATAGAAACAGCGACAGAAAATATCGGAAAAGATGCAGCGTCGTTATTGCATTTCAAGGAAAAATTCATGATTTATCATGATGCTATTGTTGTGGGTGGAGGGTTGGCGGGGCTGAGGGCTGCCATTGCACTTAATCAGCATAATGTGAAGGTTGCGGTAATTTCCAAGGTGCACCCCATCCGGTCGCATTCTGTTGCTGCTCAGGGCGGAATTAATGCCCCCCTGGGTAATCATCCGCGCGGTATGTACGACACCTGGGAAAAGCACGCCTTCGATACGGTAAAAGGAAGCGATTACCTGGCGGACCAGGATGCCGTTATCCGCATGACCAGGGAAGCTGCCGAACGCATCTATGAGATGGAGCACTGGGGGTGCCCTTTCAGCCGGACTTCTGAAGGGAAGATTGCCCAGCGGCCTTTTGGTGGCGCTGGTTTTCCTCGTACCTGCTACGTTGCAGATACAACGGGACACGCCCTTTTGCACACCCTCTACCAGCAAGCCTTAAAATTTAAACATGCTTCTGAGCGAAAAGAGATGGTGATTTATGAGGAGTGGCTGGTTGTGGAACTGGTGATTGAGGATGGGGTCTGTGCAGGTGTGATAGCATTGGATCTGATGAGCGGTCAATTGCAGGCATTCCAAGCGGGAGCGGTAATATTTGCCACGGGAGGCGTTGGCCGTATTTATGGAAACAGCACGAATGCCCTGATTAATACCGGCATGGGTATGGCCTTATCCTATTGGGCGGGTGTGCCGCTCAAGGATATGGAGTTTATCCAGTTTCATCCCACTACCTTATTGGGTAAAAACATTTTGATTACCGAAGGCTGCCGTGGTGAAGGTGGTTTTCTCCTGAATAACAGAGGTGAGCGCTTTTTAGCCAAATACCATGATTCGAAAAAAGATATGGAAATAGCCCCCCGCGACATCATTGCAAGGAACATTATGCGCGAAATTATGGCAGGAGGTGGTTTTTTAGCCAAATACCATGATTCGAAAAAAGATATGGAAATAGCCCCCCGCGACATCATTGCAAGGAACATTATGCGCGAAATTATGGCAGGAGGTGGTTTCGACAATAAGTATGTACATCTGGATTTAAGACACTTGGGGAAAGAAAAAATTATCCAGAGATTGCCGGGCATACGGGATATTTGTCTGGAATTTGCCGGGGTAGATCCTGTGGTCGATCTCATTCCTATTCAGCCGGGTCAACACTATACCATGGGTGGGATTGATTGTAACACAGAAGGAGAAACAGCCATAAAAGGTTTTTACGCAGCCGGAGAGGCGGCGTGTGTGAGTGTGCATGGGGCCAACCGGTTGGGGGGAAATTCATTATTGGATACAATTGTCTTCGGTGCGATTGTGGGCGGCAATGCTGCAAAGTATGTGCAGGGATTAGGCGGGAAAAAGGGTGAAAGTGCCCTCACCGGCGCCTTAAAGCGTGCAGAGGAACGGATTGATGCATTAGGTAAATCAGGGGGGAATGAAATTCCTGTTGATATCAAAGTTGCCCTCAACAAAGTGCTGGATAATAAGGCGGGTATCTTCCGTGAAGCCTCTTACTTGAAAGAAGCTGTGAACGATATCAAAATCTTGCAGGATCGGTATAAGCACATTAAGTTGCATTATACCGGTAAACGGGCCAACCTCAGCCTTGCATGGGCATTAGAACTGAAGGGAAGTCTTGATGTTGCTGCAGCCGTTGTTGCCGGAGCGCTGGCGCGTGAGGAGAGCAGGGGTTCTCATTTCCGGACAGATTTTCCGAAACGAGACGACAGGGTTTGGCTGAAACACACGCTGGCATATTTTACCCCTGAGGGTGTGAGACTGGATTATAAACCTGTTACTATCGGACCATTTGAACCGCAGGAGAGAAAATATTAGCGGCGTTATCGTATTACCTGGAAGAATCTCTTTTTTGTATGGTTTTAACAAATCCCTTATTCCCTCTTTGCCAGGGGGGTGGTTGTATTGCGCTTGGAAATAGTGAATCAAGTTGGATATAATAGTATTTCACAAAATATATTTTTACATTTTCGGCAAAGAAACGTAGCGCCGATCCCTTGTGGTCGGCCTTTGGCGGGGGATAAACCACCCACGCTACGCATTCCGACTTGTTCGGGTTAGGAAATATGATACATACGAAAATATTATTTGCAACGGATGCCAGAGAAACGTATGGAGACATTGCCGGTTATTTGAGACAACATGGATTTACCGATATAGTGATCGCAACCAACGGAGATGAAGTCTTAAAGCATCTTCATGATTCCACACCGGACTTTGCTGTCCTGGATGTAGATCTGCCGGTGTTGGATGGATTTCAGCTATGCAGAATCATGAAGTCTGCTGCATGCAGGAATGGCAACAACGTTCCTGTCGTCCTGCTGTCGGGAGCGCATCAAAACTGTTTTGCATCTCAATTGGCGAGGTCGGCAGGCGCTTATGGTATCCTTCATGCACCGGTTGCTAAGGAAGATTTACTCCATCTGATTTACCATAAAATTTATCCCGAAAAGGCCATTGCTGGCAAGACCAGTACCTTCCAATATCCGGCAAAGGCACTGGTTGCTGCAAATGATGCCGATGTCGTAAGGATATTGGGAAATATTGTGAGTGCGGAAGGGTATGAAATTTTAGCGGTACATGAGAGAAAAGAGGTTGTACCTGTTCTGGGGGCGGAAAGGCCACAGCTTGTGTTTTTATCCTTTGATATGGCGACATCAAACGAATCGGAGACGCTAAAACAGATAAAGAATACGCTGCCTGATGCCGTGGTTGTTGTCATAGCTGACCGTGGTTCGGAAGCGATGGTGATTCATGTGATGAAGACGGGTGCGGATGACTATATCGTGGAGCCGTTTGACGAAAAAACGGCCTCCGATGTTTGTAAAAATGCGGTAAAAAAGTACCAGATGAATTGCCTTGAAAAATATTTGAATGAAGCAGCATTGCAAGCGCCTGCCCTCATAGAGGGGATGGTTGACGGTGTTGTCGTAATGGATACCCAGGGGAAAATAGCATTCATCAACAGGGCAGGTAAGGAGATGCTCGGATATTTGGATGTCAGGAAGGATAATGACGGTTCTGTCATGGGTTTCAATAATATTGAGTTCAAAGAAATTTGTAACGAGCTATTTGCTAAAAAACAACGTTACCTTTCGTGTGAAATACGCACGAAAGAAAATGAAGAAAAATATTTCGTTGTTGTTGCCTCACCGGTACCTGGCGTTGCCGGAGAAAAAGCCGAGTTCATTATTGTGCTCAGGGAGGTAACGCGCGAATATCAGCTACAACACCAGGTGGTAAAGACCGAAAGGCTTTTTGCCGTGAGTAATTTAATAGCAGGGGCAGCGCATGAATTAAACAATCCCCTGGCAGGGATTCAGCTTTGCGCCGATCTGGTGTTCAACGAACCCTCCATTAGTGAAAAAGCAAAAAAGTATTTAAACAGAATACAAAAGGAGACGGATCAAATACAGAGTGTCATAAAGAGCCTTTTGACCCTTACCGGAAATTACACCCTCTCAAAAGAACCGATTAATCCGAACGATATTCTTGAGGAAATTATCGAACAAAAGGCAAACCAGTTTGAATATGCAAACATTACCATCTTTAAATTTCTGGATGAAAAATTGCCGGCAGTTTTTGTGGATAAGAATCAAATCCGGCGGGTTTTCACGGACCTTCTGGAAAATGCCTGCGCCTCTATGGGAGAAGTAAAAACTGAAAAATGTTTGACTATTCGGACAGAGGGGCAGAGAGACAAAGTAAGAATTATTATATCAGATACCGGCCCTGGCATACCAAAAGAATATCTTACGAGGATATTTGAACCGTTTTTTACTGCAAAAAATATCAGGCATAGCAAAGGAACCGGATTAGGGTTATCCATTGCACATAGTATTATCCACCAGCATAATGGCCGGATTTATGTGGAAAGTGAATTAGGTTCAGGGGCAACATTTATAATTGAATTACCTGCAAATTAATCCTCTTTTGCATCCCCGAAGGCAATCAAAAGGATTTTCATCATCTCATGTCTTATGAGGCGGCAACTTCCTCGCCTGTTTATTCTCCTTCTGTGTTCCGTTCTTTTTTACCATATCCAAAGGACTATCGATAAAGGTAGCTTTTCCATCCATTACACAGCCCTTTTGTAAAGGCTGGCATGTTTTTTTAAGCCTGGTACATTCGTGGTTTCTCTGGTGAGGGCAAGCCCAAGTCATTTTTATAGCTCTGTTTTAACTCAAGGACAGGTGAACGTAAAACTTGTTTGCAATTCAACGCACTTTTTTATTATCTCTTATTTCAGTAAAAAATGCAAACCTCAGACTTACAAGAGATAATAAAATGTCACCCTGAGCCGAAGCCGACGGGTCTTGCTCATACCCTTCGCTGAGTTTACCCTGAGCGGTAAAAGAGATTCTTCGCTTTGCTCAGAATGACAAACGAAGGGCTCAGAATAACCCGGGGGGGTTGATATTTTCATGTGGAGCCAGTCTTTTATTTGATGCCTTCAGTTAAAATTTATTGGATAACGGATGTGAATGCAGGTATAGTTGGTGAAGGAGGTAGATACAACATGGCACACGAGATTACCATGAAAATTACGGGTGAGGCTGGTCAGGGAATGCAGACCATCGGGGCAGCCTTGTGTCAGATGTTCAAAAACGTAGGATGCCATATCTTTGCTAACCAGGATTTTATGTCAAGGATACGTGGTGGTAATAATTTCTTTCAACTCAGGATTTCAGATAAACCCCTTTTTACCCTTCGACAAAAATCGGATATTACCATAGCCTTGGATAAAGCAAGTGTTGCTCTTCATAGGCTACATATAGCCGATGGTGGTATTTTGATTTTGGACAGAAAACAATTCAATATTACGGAAGAAGACGCGGTCTTTTTTGATATTCCTTTCTATGATATAGCCACGAGTACAGGTGGTAGCAGGATTTTTATCAATTCCGTCTCATGCGGTGCTATTGCAGGGATTACAGGGATAGAATTCCGCTATGTTGATCAGGCCATGGGGGTTACTTTTGCAGGTAAGAGTGATGAGATTCTCCGAAAGAATAAGGATGCAGCACGTTCAGGGTATGATTTTGTCAGAAATAATTTTAAGCTAGATACGTTCAGGGTAACAACTGGCGCAATCAAAGATACCAGGACCCTCATTATGAATGGAAACGATGCGGTTGCCCTGGGGGCAATACGGGCTGGTTGTAAATTTTACTCGGCCTACCCTATGAGCCCTTCTACGGGTATTATGGAAGTGATAGCCCGGTACGCAAAGAATTTTCATATCGTTGTAGAGCAGGCAGAGGATGAGATCGGTGCTATTAATATGATCATTGGCGCCTCGTTTGCGGGAGTTCGTTCTATGACCGCTACCTCTGGCGGCGGCTTTGCCCTCATGACGGAAGGTCTCAGTCTGGCGGCAATGACCGAGACGCCTATCGTAGTCGTTGTTGTCCAGAGACCTGCACCTGCAACCGGCTTTCCCACGCGGACTGCACAAGCAGACCTTGAGCTTGTGCTTCATGCCGGACATGGGGAATTTGCTAGGGTTGTCTATGCGCCGGGAACTACAGAGGAGGCATTTTCTCTAACGATAAAGGCATTCAATATTGCAGAAAAATACCAGATTCCCGTTTTTATTATGACAGATCAGCACCTTGCAGATTCTTACAGAGATGTCGAAACATTCGGTTTGAATAAAGAAAAAGTTCAAAGACACATCATATCAAAGGAAGATTCCAAAGAGATAAAACATTATAAGCGGTATCAATTTACCGAATCGGGAGTATCGCCCCGAGCCGTGCCTTCGTGGATAGAGGATGTTATTTACGCTGATAGCGACGAACATACAGAGGAAGGTCATATTACTGAGGATGCTGATATAGGCCGAAAGATGGTTGAAAAGAGATTGTATAAGAAATTTTCCGGCCTTTCGCAGGAGATAGAAAAACCTGACGCATATAAACTGGAAGGAGCCGATATTGTTTTGCTCGGTTTCGGTTCAACCTATGGAGTAATGAAGGAGGTTAGTGATACGGCAACTGATAAAAACATAGGTTTTGTTCACCTGTCCCAGGTCTGGCCATTTCCATCATCAGAGATGGTTGCATTGTTAAAAGATGCCGCAAGGGTTTTCACGGTAGAAAATAATGCGGGAGGGCAACTCGCTCGTTTACTAAGAAGAGAGACGGGATTCCAGGTTCGTGGATCCTTATTAAAATATGACGGCAGGCCTTTTGATTTAGATGATATTCTGAATCGCATCAAAAAGGAAGGATAACCTCATGGACATAAAAGATTTCAAAAGCAATGATGAGATAGCATGGTGCCCGGGGTGTGGCAACTTTGGTATTTTAAATGCCGTTAAAAAAATGCTGGTGAAATTGAATAAACCTCCAAAGGATATCTTGCTTGTTTCGGGCATTGGTCAGGCAGCTAAACTCCCCCACTACGTAAAGTGCAATTGTTTTAACGGCCTTCATGGAAGGGCGCTTCCCGTTGCCGCCGCAGCAAAAATTGCCAACCGTAATCTGACGGTATTGGTTACCACGGGAGACGGAGACTGTTACGGAGAAGGCGGCAACCACCTGATTCACAACATACGAAGAAATATCGATATCACCGTCATCGTGCATGATAATCAGATCTATGGCCTCACAAAAGGGCAGGCATCGCCTACAACCGATCCGGAATATGTAACCAAGATACAAGAGGAAGGAGTCGTCCTCGAACCCCTGCATCCGCTGGAGATGGCAGTTGCTTTGGGTGCAGGATTTGTGGCCAGGGGATATTCGCTAGACATCGAACATCTTTCCTGGTTAATGGAGGAAGGGATACGACACAAAGGTTTTTCCTTAATCGACGTGTTACAGCCGTGCGTTTCTTTTAATAGAAAAAATACATTCGAATGGTACTCAAAGAGGGTCTATAAACTTAACGATGATAGCTCGTATAACCCTGAAGATAAGATGGCTGCATATGAAAAAGCGCATGAATGGGGAGACAGAATTCCTATCGGGATAATTTACAAGGCTGAAAAGGAAACCTATGAGGAAAAAAGAGGTCTCAGCCAAAGAATACCTTTAGTGGAGGAGCAAATAGAAAATATTGATGTAACGAGTGTCTTGAGTGAATTTATGTAGGTAGTCTCTTCAATCGGGTCGCTTAAGGGAGGCTACTGCTGTTGCGACTGTTCCGGTTCAGAAGTCCTCCGGCAGTGTTATCACCAACACCAATAACTCTACCATTGACCTCATCGCTGGTGACAGCCCTTTCTCCTCCGAAGGCAGCTTCTCTACCCTCTGGAGCGTTGCATCTATGTCTATATGCTCTATCGTCAATGGATAACATCTGTAATAATAGTCTGAATTAATCTATTATACCACAGGCTTTTTCATCCATTTCTTTCGCTCTATACCGCATTACCAATGCATGGGATTCTCTGGCTGAACAACCCCCCACACCTCTCCTTACAAAGGTTTCCGATGGACAATGGTGGCAGTTTTACCGCACTATAGTCTTTCAAAAACCATATACTTGCCCTCATTATTTGCAACCCTATCAGGGTTGTTTTTTTCCATGCCCCATTACGGTTGCATAAAAACGGGAAGGCTTTCCTGGTTGACCACCAAATCCTGAGAGCTGCTTTTGTTTTTCTTACGCGTATACCGGCAGGTATGCACCTACAGAGAAAGGGGTTTCTCAAAAAGCTAAGGTATTATGAAACTTTTTAAAATTCCGTTGATATTAAATTTCAAATTATGTATGTTGTCTAAAAAACATGTCGTGAGAAGGGCAAAACCTGAGCGATCTGGTGACGTAAAGGGAAAGGATCTTGTGAGCCGCTTAAACCGCTTAAGCCGTTCGAACGGCTTATAAAAAGATAGCCTTACTGCCAGAGACGTTGTTGAAAGATGTATTATGCTGTAGGGTTTTTTTGTTTTGTAACCGCGCTTTTACGGATACGGCCGGGAATTAAGGTGAGAAAGTCGTGGGGAGCGTTTTTCACGATGTAACGGACTTGTTTTGTACCAGGGAGAGAGGAGCAAGATGCGTCGAACAGCAAGGGAAGTTGTTGGATGTCGTTGGTGGATGATCGGTCTGTTGGTGGTGTTCTCTGTTTGTGTCCTGATAGGGCAGGCAGGACGGGCGAACGCAGACATGGGCATTGAGTCGCGGGTGGCATGCCAGCGGGCCATAGAGGAGGTGTACTGGAAACATACCCTGTGGCCGGAGGCGAATACATCTCCAAAACCACCGTTGAACGAGGTAATGTCTGAAGAGGAAGTGAGAAAGAAGGTTGGGGAGACGCTGAGGATGTCAAAGGCGCTGGAGGTTATCTGGAGGCAGCCGGTTGAGGGGTATCAGCTCCAGGCGGAGATGGAGCGGATGGCAGAGACCACCCGGAATCCCGAGATGTTGCGGGAACTCTGGTTTGCACTGGGGAATGACCCGCAGTTGGTAGCGGATGTCCTGGCCAGACAGACGCTCGTGGAACGGCTCATACACGACTGGTATGCCTTTGATGAACGGTTTCACGGGAGACTGAAGAAACGTATAATGAGGAAGATGGGACAACTGGGCGGAACAGCGGACATGAAGGGGATAGGTGGTGAGTACCGTGAGGTGGAATGGAGGAAAGGGAGTGGTAAGGGCGGGGACCCCTCATCCGGAGATGCGGGAAAAAATTCAGAAGATAACGGAAAGGGAAACAGAAGTGGAGACGTCCTGAAACTCTCTGAGGATGAGTGGCAGGATGCGATAGGAAGGTTGGCAAAGACATTTGGAGTAGAGAAAGAGAAGATACCTCTCAGGCGTGTAAGTGAGTTGCAGGAAGATGAGGAACGGTTTTATGTCATGGAGGTATTGAGGAAGGGGAAGGATCGGTTGAAGGTGGCCGTGGTGGAATGGAGGAAGGTCGGGTTTGATGCGTGGTGGTCACGGGTGGGTGAGCGGTTTGCTCCTGAGGTAGAAGCCGGGGTATATACCTACAATTTACCTGAAATTGCAGCGGGATCCTCCTTGCTTCCCCTGTCATATGCATCCAACACCTGGTCACCAACGGCTGTTAATTATGCCCCTACTGTCCGATACCATCACACGGCAGTATGGACGGGCACAGAGATGATTGTCTGGGGAGGGATTAGTATTAGTGGTTCTGTCAATACCGGTGGACGTTACAATCCCGCAACAAACACATGGAGGCTCACCGCCACAACAGGTGCACCTGGCGCCCGTGCATACCACACGGCGGTATGGACGGGGACGGAGATGATCGTGTGGGGTGGGTCGAATGGTATAAGTTATTTCAACACGGGCGGACGTTACAATCCGACAACAAGTACATGGACAGCCACAACCACAACAGATACCCCCAATGCCAGACACTTGCACGCAGCAGTATGGACGGGCACGCAGATGATTGTCTGGGGGGGGTACGGTACTAGTTTGTCCCTCAGCACGGGAGGACGTTATAACCCGGCGACAAACACATGGACATCCACAGCCACGACAGGCGCACCCACTGCCCGATACCTTCATACGATGGTATGGACGTGCATGGAGATGATTGTCTGGGGGGGACACGATAAGAATGGTTTCCTCAACACGGGAGGACGTTATAACCCGGCGACAAACACATGGACGGCCACAGCCACGACAGGCGCACCCACTGCCCGATACTTTCATACGATGGTATGGACGGGTACTCAGGTGATTGTCTGGGGTGGAAACAATAGTTTTGCTACTGGTTTTGTCAATACCGGTGGACGTTACAACCCATCGACAAACACATGGACGACCACAGCTCTCACAGGCGCACCTAGCGCCCGTGCATACCACACGGCGGTGTGGACGGGCACGCAGATGATTGTCTGGGGAGGTGGATATAACACGGGCGGGCGTTACAACCCGGCGACAAATACATGGACGGTCACAGCCACGACAGGTGCACCCAGTGCTAGAAACACTCACACGGCGGTATGGACGGGCACACAGATGATTGTCTGGGGTGGAACGAATAATACGAGTACGAGTCATTTCAATACCGGTGGACGTTACAACCCGGCGACAAACTCATGGACGTCCACAGCCCTGGCAGGCGCGCCCAGCGCTAGAACTAAGCACACAGCGGTATGGACGGGCACGCAGATAATTGTGTGGGGGGGGGGCCAAGGTTATTGGGGAGCCCTTAATACCGGTGGACGTTACAACCCGGCGACAAACTCATGGATACCCACAACTACGATAGATGCACCTAGCGCCAGGTTTGAACACACGGCGGTATGGACGGGCACGCAGATGATTGTCTGGGGAGGTGGATATAACACGGGCGGGCGTTACAACCTGGCGACAAACTCATGGACGTCAACGGCCCTGGCACACGCACCCAGCGCTAGAACCAAGCACACAGCGGTATGGACGGGTACGGAGATGATTGTGTGGGGGGGGTACGAAAGTTATAATGTAGTTCTCAACACGGGTGGATGCTACAACCCGGCGACAAACTCATGGGCGGCCACAAGCACAGCAGACGCACCCAGCGCTCGATACTACCACACGGCGGTGTGGACGGGTACGGAGATGATTGTGTGGGGGGGTGTATATGCCTATTCTCATTATAATGAGGATGCTTATATGGAAGAATTCAGAGCTTATTCTCTTAACACTGGTGGACGTTACAGCCCGGCGACGAATACATGGATGTCCACGGCAGCCACGATAGACGACACTTACGCTCGAGACAGACACACGGCGGTGTGGACGGGTACACAGATGATTATCTGGGGCGGCATCCAAACCTATATTTATAGTCTTGGTCATTATGAAGATTACTCATTTTATTTGAATAATGGAGCGTGTTACAACCCGGCAACGAATATGTGGATGCCCACAACCGAGACGGGCGCACCCAGCGCCAGATTTGAACACACGGCGGTGTGGACGGGAACGCAGATGATTGTTTGGGGTGGAGGAATTTATTATGATGAAGTTGCATGGGGGGAATTTTATGGTGATGGTGGACGCTACAGCCCGGCGACAAATACATGGACGACCACAACCCTGGTAGGCGCACCAAGTGCTCGACTCTATCACACGGCGGTGTGGACGGGCACGCAGATGATTGTTTGGGGTGGAGGTGCTACCGTTTATGATGGACATGAATTGAATACCGGTGCACTCTATTCTCCGTAGATAGCCGACTCAGAATAAATTACAAAAGCTCAGACCTTGTAGTGATGTAAGATAAAAGGCCAGCCCCCTCCCCGGGTCAGCGGTAGCTGGAGGCATTGAAAACGAAAGTTTTTCAGGCCGTATAACCTCATGAGAGGAGTGTTAATTTCCAGGTGTGTTGTCTTATTTTATCTGCTATAGACGGTATTGTCTGAAGATCTGCTGAGTAGTTAAGAAAGAGAACGATCGGGTTTTATATTCTCTAACGGTGACCCTTTCCTCCCGTTTTTTAGGTACCCATGCTACATGATACTTGCACTCTCATAGGGCATGTGATAAACTCTTTTTCGTCTTCCTCTCCATCTGTCATTGTGCAAATTTCAAGCATTCACATGTGCATTTCAGAGTAGAGGAGGGGATTCCTTTTGCAAATACAATAGCATAGCTTTTGCTATTCTTACCCGCCTCGTGGGTAGTCGAACTCAGGAATTAAGCATAACAAAAAGAAAAGATAATTTCGTATGCAGATTGAACATATTTTATTATGGGTTGCAATATTGATATTCGTGAGCGTAGTTTCAAGCAAGCTTTCCGATAAGTTTGGGATACCTATCTTGTTGCTGTTTTTGACCATAGGGGTACTTGCCGGTTCCGAAGGAATCGGCGGCATCTATTTTGATGATGCGAAGTTATCCAAGTCCATTGGGGTTGTTGCCCTCATCTTTATTATTTTTTCCGGAGGGTTTGACACGAACTGGAAAGACGCTCAATCAGTTATTTTGCCGGGAGCTATCCTTTCGACGGTAGGAGTTTTAATGACCGCAGTCATAACTGGGTTCTTTGCCGTCTATATCCTGAAATTTTCTGTCTTGGAAGGAATGCTGCTTGGTTCCATCGTTTCTTCAACTGATGCCCCCGCCGTGTTCAGCATTTTAAGGTCTAAGCGAATAAGTCTGAAGCAACCGTTGAAGCCGCTGCTTGAGTTTGAGTCTGGTAGTAACGACCCGATGGCCATCTTTTTGACTGTCGGATTTATCAGCATCCTGACGGTGAAAGATATGGGTATTGCCGCCTTGATTCCCAGATTTATGCTGGATATGAGTGTGGGAGCGGTCATAGGTTATCTCATGGCGAGATTTATTGTGATCTTCATTAACCGTTTGAAGCTGGGATACGAAGGACTCTATCCGGTAATAATGATTTCGTTTGTAATGCTGACGTACGTAATCGCAGTTTTTCTGAAAGGGAACGGAATCCTTGCGGTCTATTTTGCCGGTTTGATGCTGGGGAAGGCAGAGTTCCCAAACAAAAAGATGATCATGAGATTTCACGAAGGTTTGGCCTGGCTTGCGCAAATTGTAATGTTTGTAACCTTGGGCTTGCTTGTTTTTCCTTCGCACATTGTTCCACTCATAGGAACAGGATTTTTGCTTACGCTTCTTCTTATGATGGTTGCCCGTCCTGTTAGCGTGTTCTTATGTCTCGTGCCGTTTAAGATGAATATACGAAAGAAAGTTATGATTGCCTGGGTTGGTCTTCGTGGATCAGTCCCGATTATCCTGGCGACATTTCCTTTTATGGCAGGCATCCAGCAGGCAGATACTATCTTTAATATTGTATTTTTTGTCGTTATTGCATCAGTTTTTATCCAGGGAACCTCTATCCCGATCCTTTCCAGAATATTGAAGCTGGATGTTCCTCTGACCAACAAGACAAATTATCCCATTGAATTCGAAAAGACAGCGTCTTTCGATGCCGAGATGATAGATGTTATTGTTCCGTTTGATTCAGAAGTGGTGGGTAAGCGGATCGGCGATTTAAATATCCCTGAAAAATGTCTTATTATGCTTATTTGCCGGAAAGGTAAATTTGTTATACCATCAGGAGATATGGTTATAGATAGTGGTGATGTTTTGCTGGTACTGGCAAATACGGCTGATTTTTCAGCTTTTCAACAAATGCTGGCGCATCTTAAAAAAGAGGGGTCATAATTAACAATAGCCATACAACGGTAATAGCCGGGTATCTCCTTTTGCCGATGGAAATATCTCTTTACACCAGTTCCAAATCTATTGTACGCCATCTCCTATGATTCACAGGCTATCTTATCTTCGGGAATAAGCCCCGCTCTTTGATCTTCTCCATGTCCTTTATTGCTCATGGCAGGACGTTTGTTCCTCATAACTGTACCCCCACCCAAATGAGTCTTAACCCGATCTTCACCCGTTCTTCACAATTCGCGCTCAAAAACGGTTATTTTTGGACGGATTTCGTCGTAGGGGCGTTGATTTTAAAGGGGTAAATTTTTAAAAGGGTTTGTAATGCTGGTTTTTTGCACGATCCCTTGAATTTACCGGCTTAGCGGCCTGCCTGCCCCTCGAATTGCGAAGGTCGGGTCAACCGAGGACGGTTGATCTGCCTTTGGGATTTAGAAGTATGTAAATCGGTTACGGCACCCCCATGTAAAGCGACCAGCCTGGTCGCTTTACAATGAGGGGAGGGTAAATTTGTTGCCAAAGGCAGCCTGATTTAAGGTTAAAATGAAAATTGAATTTTGCGGATTTTTGGGTTATTCTCGCATCTATTTTTCAGTGAAACTTTTTAGAGAGGAGTACCTATGATCTACAAGGAACCGAATACACAAGGAAGCCTCGTTACGTTCAGGTCATCATATGACAACTATATCGGCGGGAAATGGGTCGCCCCCAGAGGCGGTGAGTATTTTGAAGATATTTCTCCTGTGAATGGAAAACCCTTTACGAAGGTCGCACGGTCGAAAAAGGAGGATGTTGAACTTGCCCTGGATAAGGCGCATGAGGCAAAGGTGCAATGGGGGCACACATCTGCTGCTGAGCGGAGCAATATCCTTCTAAAAATCGCAGACCGGATGGAGGTAAACTTGGAATGGCTTGCAGTAGCGGAGACCTGGGAGAATGGCAAGCCGGTGCGTGAGACCCTGGCGGCCGATCTGCCCCTGGCAATCGATCACTTCCGCTATTTTGCCGGTGTGATAAGGGCAGAGGAGAGCGGTATGTCCGAGCTCAACGCACAGACCGTTTCGTACCATCTCAAGGAACCCATTGGCGTAGTGGGACAGATTATCCCCTGGAACTTCCCGTTACTGATGGCGGCATGGAAACTGGCGCCTGCACTGGCAGCCGGTAATTGCGTGGTACTCAAGCCTGCGGAACAGACCCCGGTAACCATCTTGCTACTTCTCGAACTCGTTGGAGACCTCCTGCCTCCCGGAGTGATCAATGTTGTCAACGGTTTCGGCATAGAAGCGGGCAAGCCGCTGGCATCGTCTCCCCGCGTGGGAAAGGTGGCATTTACGGGTGAAACGACCACAGGGCGGCTCATTATGCAGTATGCCTCAGAAAACATTATCCCCGTCACCCTCGAACTGGGAGGGAAATCACCGAATATCTTTATGGAAAACATTTTTAAGGAGAAGGATGCCTTTTCTGAAAAGTGTATGGAAGGTTTCGCCATGTTTGCGTTGAACCAGGGGGAGGTTTGCACCTGTCCCTCCCGTGCGCTGATCCAGGAATCGATTTACGATGAATTTCTGCAGGAGGCATTACGGCGCGTCAGCAGGATAAAGGCAGGCAATCCCCTGGATACAGAGACCATGATGGGGGCGCAGGCGTCCAGAGATCAGTTCGAGAAGATTATCCATTACCTCGAAATTGGCAAGGAGGAGGGAGCCAGATGTCTTACCGGTGGTAAACCATATCGCAACAAGGAATGTCCCGGTGGTTACTATATTGAGCCAACCATCTTCGAGGGAAATAATAAGATGCGGGTGTTTCAGGAAGAAATTTTTGGGCCGGTCGTCTCTGTTACAAAATTTAAGGATGAAAAGGAGGCGGTGGAGCTGGCAAATGACGTGCTGTATGGTCTGGGTGCAGGTCTGTGGACGCGTGACATGCACCAGGCCTATCAGGTGGCGCGGCAGATTGAGGCGGGCAGGGTCTGGATAAACTGCTATCACCTGTATCCGGCGCATGCGGCATTTGGGGGTTATAAACAGTCGGGCATTGGCCGTGAGACGCACAAGATGATGCTGGAACATTACCGTCGCACAAAGAACCTGCTCGTATCATACGACAAGAACCCCATGGGCTTTTTTTGAGATGCGAAATGGTTACTCAATCGGGGATAGATGAAATAAATGATACTTGGGGAATTGGGTGGCATGGACAAAAACGTTTGTCCGTGTTATCGTTGATGCTAAGGAATTTCCTTGCAAAAAGGTTTTAAGAAATAGAGTATATGAAGAAAACAGTTGCTTCAGGAACTTAAAAAACACGCATTTCAAAGCATAAAATAAATGGAGGATGCTTGGGAAAAAAGTATCGTCTAAATGGGATAACATCTCTGCAATAGAAGGGATAAATCAACAACGGGAGAAAAAGAAAGTGTCTGATTATTCAGAAAAATATTATTAGATAAAGGAATACCATATGAAACTCAAAGTTGTTGTTCATAAGGCAGAAGAAGGTGGTTATTGGGCTGAAGTGCCTGCCATTCCAGGCTGTTTTACACAGTGCGATACATGGGAAGAATTATTGCAAAATATCTATGAAGCAATTGAGGCATGTCTTTC
>JAJTXE010000003.1:126285-176719 GCA_021463795.1 Candidatus Brocadia sp.
GTTTAAACCGTACAAACCGTTCAAGCCGAAAAAGCGGTTTAAACTGTTTAAGCTGTTTAAGCTGTTTAAACCGTTTGAGCCGTTTAAGCTGTTTGAACGGTTCAAGCTGGTCAAGCGGATTAAACGGCTGGATCCTTTTTTGCATTAATCTTTTTCATTATTTCATCTAAGGTTTCTTTCGTACTCTTTCGCTCTGGCATTTTGTATTTTGCCCCCTTGTATCTGCTACCTTTTAGATGTTCCATGAAGTTGTTTATCATAATTGATAGTTTTTTAAAGTCATCGATTAATCGCTTACCTTCATTCTCACCAACATAGCCTTGATCCAAAGCAACGTATATCTGACTGCGCACTTCTCCGCTAGATCCTTTTGCAATCGATAAAAATTGAATGAACTCCTGATTGCCTCCTCGTTCGTGTCCTTCAGATATGTTTGACATGACTGAAACAGAGGCACGGCGGATTTGATCTCTTAGTCCGTAATCTTTTGAAAATGCACCGGTAGATGTGACTTTGTAAATCTTATTCGCCAATCCTCTTGCTAATTTCCAGACTTCAAGGTCTTCAAAGTACATGGTTGTCTCCTTATAATAAACCGTTCAAGCAGTTTAAACGGTTTAAACGGCTTAAACGGCTTAAACCGTGAATAAAATTATTTGAGTCTATACAACTTTAATTTTCTCATAATCGTTTTACAGACTTCCTCCTGGGTGAGCTTTGTTGTATCAATCCTAATATCGGTAAATTCAATTCTTTGATAACCTTTTTCCCAGAGAGGTTTTCCCGGCACCGGGTGAGCCGATAATATGGATGATTGGAAAATTCTCCTTCATCAACACAACCTGTCCTGTTACCGTTTGTGTAAACATTCCCTATACAAAAACATACTTTGAATTACAGGAAAGGCATTGAGCAAGCCGGGAATATGTTCTTCTTTTTATACCAGCGTGATGTCAATATCATTCGTTAATCGCGACTCTCCATATGCCATAACAGCAACAAACTCGGTTATCAGATAAGGAATCTGAAGACGTTCAAGAATTTCAACAATCCTCTGAAGCAGTTCAAACTGCCCCATGCATAAGTCTCCTGGCCACTTCCCGGGCAAGTCTTTTGGCATCCTATTCAGGATGAGTCTTTTTCAGGTGCGTCATGAGCATATTACGCGCTGATATCCACAAGTTAAAACCAATGCGAATCCTTTCTGCCGGTGTTTTGCGGCGCAGCACTTCTGCCATAGCATCGTCCACTACTTCAATCTGTCCTTTATCCAGTCTCATAATACCTCGCCTAATTAGCCACAAATGAACACAAATTTACACGAATCAAGTCAGACACGGACAAACAAGTTTGTCCATGCCGCCCTAAAAGATGTGTTTTCACCAGACCGGTAAAAAAGACTGATAACATCTTCACCGTATTCGCGCCTATTCGAGTTCATCCGTGGCTAAACCATACTATCTTGTCTATCCTGTGCATCCTTGTTAAAAAGCTCCACATACCCACAACCCATGCTGTTGTTTTGCCCAAAACCGCATTCCAGGCCAATCCTGATTAATTCGTTGGGGCCCGTTACCGTAAAGGGTTGTAGTGTGCCTTTTATTTCGCCGGTTATCTTGCCGTTTTTAAAGATTTTGAAGGATTTAACTACCTTGGGTTTAAGCGGTTTAAGCGGTTTAAGCGGTTTAAGCCGTTCAAACCGCTCAAGCCGCTCAGGCTGAAAATTGAATTTTACCGGTTCGCCTTCAAAGGGCTTGCCGTAAAGGGTTTCGAACTTGTGCAAGAGGTTTTGATTGAGGAGCTCTTCATAACCTACATCACCCGGAAATAAGTAGATATCCCGTTGTCCTGCAGGCATAGGCTTTTTGATGAAAATGGGGGATTCTAAGGGTTTTAATAATGAACAGTTCAAGCTGTTTAAGCAGTTTAAGCTGTTTAAGCTGTTTAAACCGCTTAAACCGTTTGAACCGTTTGAACTGTTTGAACTGTTTGAGCCGTTTAAAGGATCCGGGAGGGTTTCAACGCGATCGATGATTACCTGCTGCCGCCCCAGGGTTATCTCATTCCCTTCGCGGAATATACCGTCAATCAGATGTTGAATAAATTGGTCAACCGGCGATGCGATCTGAAAAGAAAAGGTGAAGGGGGAGTTTGCAGAACCGTCAAAAGCAAAGCCATTCCGGCTGTTTCGATTATCTAAACCGTTTAAGCCGTTCAAGCGGTTTAAACCGTTTAAACTGTTTGAACGGTTTGAACTGATGCTTTTGATCTTGCCGTTGAATATGATACCCGAAAAGACAAAGAGCTTGAACCGTTTGTCTTTTTTGTAAACAAAACCCTGATGGTGAAGCCACTGGGCATAGTCGGGGTTCGATCGATACAAAAAACCATAAATGACGGCCTGTATCTGGTGCTGGTAATTGAAGTCGATGATACCGGATTTATCTGCTGAGAGGGTTATCTTTATCCTCATTTTATTCTCCGACATTTCCTTGACAAAATGATCTCAGAAACACTGAGACACAAGGTAATTGATGGGTTGATTTCGGATTGCGGGATTCGGATTTTATATCAAAAAACAGGCATTCTTTTTCACGTCGCCTTGCGGCTTTGGCTCCGGTCTGCACCCTTGTTTTCAACACCATAACACATTGGCAGGTGATGTCAATCATTTTTTCAAGAATCTCATTGACAAGTCCTCAAAAATGTACTATAAAATTTATGCTTTTTTCTTTTGTAACCTACCTACCACCAAAAGCATACATATAAAACAGGAGCATCCATTGACTACCATTAGTTGTGTTAAGGCGCGTGAGATTTTAGATTCCAGAGGAAATCCTACCGTTGAAGCAGACGTAATTTTGACGAGCGGAACGCTTGGACGTGCCGCCGTGCCATCGGGCGCATCCACGGGAAAGCGAGAGGCGCTGGAACTGAGGGATTCAGACAAGCCGTCACGTTACATGGGAAGAGGTGTGCAAACCGCCGTTAAAAATGTGAATGAAATTATTGCTCACAAACTCGAAGGACTGGATGCCACGAGACAGGCCGAGATTGATAACCTCCTGATCTCCCTGGACGGAACAAAAAATAAGGAAAAACTGGGCGCGAATGCCATGCTGGGCGTTTCACTGGCCGTAGCCAAGGCAGCAGCGAACGCCCTGTGTCTTCCGCTCTACCGTTACCTTGGAGGCACCAATGCCAAGATACTGCCGGTTCCCATGATGAATATCCTGAACGGGGGCAAACACGCAGACAACAACCTGGAGCTGCCAGTGAATTTTACCAGGATGGTAAATATGTACTCCGGGCTGAAGGCGGTGCAAGGAAGAGCAGTGACGAAATGATCGACCTTTATACAAGGTTTTCAGGGAAATACCCTGTTTACAGCATTGAAGACGGCCTTGCCGAAGAGGACTGGGATGGCTGGAAAAAGCTGACAAAAAATTTGGGAGACAAGATCCAGCTTGTGGGCGACGACATCTTTGTAACCAATACGGAAATCTTAGCCAGGGGAATTGAGCAAGGGGTGGCCAATTCCATCCTCATCAAGGTCAATCAGATCGGCACGCTTACCGAGACCCTGAACGCCATTGAACTGGCCAAAGTGAATGGATACACCACCGTTATTTCACACCGCTCAGGGGAAACGGAAGACACTACTATTGCAGATATTGCCGTGGCCACGAATGCGGGACAGATTAAAACCGGTTCTCTCTGCCGGACCGACCGGATAGGCAAGTACAATCAGCTCTTACGCATTGAAGAAGATCTTTCACACAACGCCATTTACGGAGGAAAACTATGCAAGATATCAAAATAGGCATACCCGATGGTGAATACGATTCCACCCCTGATTTTCTTCCTTCTGCATCCGCCTCGCATCCCGGCGAAAAGGACGGCGGTGCGGACAGAAATCCCTATTTCAGGAAATTCGTGCTGATGGTGTTCATAACATCGAGCGTGGTAATTTTCTTTTCCTGGACTATTAGCAAGACACGGCTGGAGAGGGTCCGGATGCTGGAAGTAAAAAAAGTGTTAGAGAAACAAGCCACACGGCTGGAGGCAGAAAATCTCCGGCTGGAAAACGAATACTCTGCTCTCAAAAAAGACCCTGTCCGCATAGAAAAAGAGGCAAGAGAATTTCTTGGTTTTACCGGACCGGATGAAGTAATTTACGAAAAACATCGTTTCCGCATTAAAAGCACCGCACAGAAAGAGCCAGAAATCACTCCCTCACGGAACCGATGGAAGGTATTTCTCTTTGATGGCGCATTTCCCTGGCAGTTTCCCGCTTTCGTTATTCTCATTGCGGCGTCTTATTATTTACTCTCCTATCATTATGAATATAGAAAACTACGTAAATCAAATTGTTAAACACGCAAAGACCGCATCACGATCCATTGCCTCAGCAAGCACCACCACAAAAAATACTGCACTTCACTCTATTTCCGAAGGTATTCTTTCTTCAGCATCTGTACTCAATGCAGAAAATGAAAAGGATATTTTAGCGGCGCAAAAAGCCGGGCTGTCTGCGGCCATGATCGACCGCCTCCGTCTCACCGACAGCCGTATTCATGGCATGGCGGAAGGCGTCCGGCAAATCATCCAGCTTGCCGATCCTGTTGGTGAACTCCTGGGGGGACACACCCGTCCAAACGGGTTGCAAATTCAGAAAGTACGGGTGCCTCTCGGTGTCATTGCCATTATTTATGAATCCCGCCCCAACGTTACCGCTGATGCGGCATCGTTGTGTTTAAAAGCGGGAAATGCCGTTATCCTGCGCGGCGGGAAGGAATCAATCCATTCAAATATTGCCATTTACAAAATCCTCACCTCTGCTCTGGAAAAAGCGGGATTGGACCCGCGGTGCATCCAGCTTGTGGAGGTTACCGGGCGTGAAGCCATCGACTTTTTACTCAAGGCAGACCAGTACGTGGACGTCGTTATTCCCAGAGGCGGCGAGGCGCTTATTCGCACGGTAGTGGAAAAATCAACCATTCCCGTTATTAAGCACTACAAAGGGGTGTGTCACACCTATGTGGATGAATTTGCCAATATCGCCATGGCCGGGGAGATCTGTTTCAACGCAAAGGTACAACGTCCCGCTACCTGTAACGCCATGGAGACGATGCTGGTGCATGAAAAGATTGCATCAGTTTTTTTGCCGTACGTGGCAAAAAAACTGCACGATGCCGGTGTAGAAATCAGGGGTTGTAACAAGACGTGCAGCATGTTAGACACTATACAACCTGTCAGCGAAGACGATTATTACCATGAATACCTTGACCTGATCCTCAATGTAAGAGTGGTGGCTACGATTGACGATGCCATCGCTCATATAACCAAATATGGATCAAGTCATTCCGATGCCATTGTCACCGACCATGTCAATCATGCCCTGAAATTTACCAAAGAGGTTGATTCGGCAGCCGTGTACGTCAATGCCTCCACACGCTTCACCGACGGCTATGAATTTGGTTTGGGCGCGGAGATTGGTATAAGCACAGACAAACTCCATGCCCGCGGACCCATGGGGCTTGAGGAGCTCACCACGTACAAATTTGTAGTATTTGGAAATGGGCAACTGAGAAAATAATCATCATGCCGCAGATCCGCGTTTCGAAGAGGCAGAAATAACGTCTCTGCTTGTGTAGCCAGGAATTACGGAAAATTTAATTATATCGGTGTTGCTTATGGAAGAACATATCATGCCTATGAATGACGTAAGCCTGAGTGAGCAGGAGCGCCAAACCCGAAAAGAGTATCTGGATTTTACCGAGAGAGATGTCGTCTTGCTTAAGGAATTAAACAGCCTTATTCATCAACATGCAGACACTATCATAAGCAAGTTTTACCACCATCTCCTCCGATTCGAAAAAACCCGGGCTTTTTTATCTGATGACGATACGATCAAGGAGGTTAAACGCACGCAGAAGGAATATCTCCTGATGCTAACCGCGGGAAATTATGACAAACAATACTTTGAACATCGTTTAAACGTGGGAAAAACCCATGATCGCATAGACCTGCATCCCAACTGGTATATCGGCGCATACTGCCTCTACCACCGGCTGATCTTCCCGCTTATCATTGAAACCTATAAAGGCCAGCCAGAGAAGATGACGGACTATATCCTGGTCATGGACAAGATTATGAACCTGGACATGCAACTGGCTATGGATGCCTACATCCACAGTTATCACGCCGCACTTGAGGAAAAGGTCAGACTTACCGAGCTGCAAAATAAGAAGATCGAGGCGGCCAACAGGGCCAAAAGCGAGTTTCTCGCCAACATGTCACACGAGCTGCGCACTCCATTAAATGCAATTATTGGTTTTGCCGAAGTCCTTCGGGACAAACTGTGCGGTGATTTAAATGAGGAGCAGTCGGATTTCGTTCTAGACATTCATAGCAGTGGCCAGCACCTGTTACAGATGATCAATGACATCCTGGACCTCTCAAAAGTGGAGTCGGGCAAACTGGAATTAAAATATGAAGAATTTGAGCTCGGCAAGGCGGTAGATGCCGTCTTAATCACCCTGAAAGGTCTTGCAAGTAAAAAGTCGCTCACCATTGAAACCATGGTACACGACCCCGGCGACCGCCTTGTTGCTGACCCTACCAAGTTCAAACAAATATTGTATAATCTGCTTTCCAACGCCATTAAATTTACCCCGGATAAGGGAAGGATTACGCTTCAGACCACATCCCAGAAAAAAGAAAACAACAGTATTGAGGTCAAAGTTACCGATACGGGCATTGGGATAGCTCCCGAGCATTATCCAAAAATATTTGTGGAATTTTCACAGGTCGACAGCTCTTACTCCCGCAAATATGAAGGAACAGGACTAGGCCTTGCTCTCACGAAGAAATTAGTAGAGATGCATGGCGGCACCATAGGCTTTCAGAGCAGAGTGGGAACCGGCAGCGTCTTTTTCTTCACCCTCCCGGTAAACAGAGATACCCAAGCAGAAAAGGAACACGTTCATTCTTTACCAGAGAGACCGGCAAGCCGTGAGACGATTCTGGTGGTAGAAGACGATCCTAAGACGAGTGAATTATTGTGCGTCTTTTTAAACAAATCAGGGTATCAGACCATTACTGCATTCGACGGGGAAGACGCGCTGCAAAAGGCAAGAAAATTCAAGCCATTTGCCATTACCCTGGACATCATGCTTCCCAAAAAAGACGGATGGGAGGTACTAAAAGAACTGAAAGAGGATGCCGCGGTGAAAGATATCCCTGTCTTGGTCATTTCCCTGGTAGATAATAAGGATATTGGCTTTGGGCTGGGTGCAACAGATTATCTCAGCAAACCGGTAAGCAGAAACGAACTCTTGTCAAAACTCTCTTCATATGGATTGCTCCCCAGGGTTAACAACTCACACTCGAAGATATTGATTGTTGACGACGACCCCAAATCGGTCGAATTACTCAATACCCTCCTCAGCGCTGAAGGATATGAGGTATTGCAGGCTTCCGGAGGCAAGGAGGGGATTGACAAGGCCTTTCTCCACAAACCGGATATGATTCTCCTGGACCTGATGATGCCGGAGGTAAATGGTTTTGATGTCGTGGATAAATTAAAAACATCACCGGAGACAAACACCATTCCCATCATCGTGATTACTGCAAAGGATCTGACCCAGGCAGACAAGAAAAAGCTAAACCACTGTGTCTCCCTGGTGGTAAAAAAGGGAAAGTATTCCAACGAACGGTTCCTGACTGATATCGCTGCCTTAAGGAAACACTTATAAAAATGTTATCATCTACTTTTTAGAAAAATTTTAATAGCGCAATAGTATGCCGTCGCTTTGTAAGAGCAGGTTTGAAACCTACCCCTACCACAATATCAATAATCCGTGGGTATTATTTTTCAAAAACTACCTTATTACGCACTTTTTTGTCCGGGATTCATGTCATCCAGAGGATTCAGGCCATATAACGGAAGACTGATGTAAAAATCTGTTCCCGCTCCTTCTTTGCTTTTTACATAAATACATCCCTCGTGATCCTCTATGATACGATACACAATAGCAAGGCCAAGGCCTGTGCCTTTTTCTTTATTCGTAGTGAACGGCTCAAAGATGTGTGCAATCTTTTCTGCAGGGATACCCGTGCCGTTATCAGAGACCTTTACCACAAAATATTGCCTATTGAATTGATCTAACTGATGAGAGGCAAAGGAAAAGAACATACTGCATGGATGTTCTTTTGTCATCGTTCTGAATTCAGAAATCGTGTCTACGATACGGGTACTCACCTGAACACAGCCGTTTTCCGGTAAAGCGTCCAGACTATTTTGCATAATATTGAGGAGCACTTGCTTTATTTTGTCCTCATCTGCCATGATCTGGCATCGTTTCTCTTCCAGCGCCACAGTTATCTCAACACCTTTATCTGCAGCCGTGTGCCGGAGCAGGTTTATGGTATCCATAACACAGCAATGGGGATCTATATACCGTATGACCGGCTGAGAAGGTTTTGCCAGATTAAGCATATCTTCAATAATCCTGTTGATCCTTCCGATCTCCTTTATTGCAATTTCACGGAAGTTGGTGTGAAACTCCACGTCGTCTTTTTTGTACGGAAGGAGTTGAAAATAGGTGTTTATAGCTACGAGGGGATTTTTTATCTCATGGGCGATATTTGAGGCGAGTCCGCCAAGAAATGCTAGCCGGTCGGCATGTTGCTTTTCTGCCTGGAGCAATTTCAGTTCCGTCAGGTCAGTTAGAATCATGAGCGCACCAAGTTTTTCTCCTGCCTCGGTTTTTAGCTGAGTTATGGTTATTCCGCACGGGATTTTTTTATCATCTCTCTCAATAAATGTTTCTATGTCACGATAGTCTATATTATTCTTGAGGGTATGTTGCAGGAGATAGTGCGTATCCTTATTGAGGGCGTTGAGTGCCGTTCCGTTAGATCCGGTATCTTCCAGACCAAGGATTATTTTTGCCTCATGATTGATCATCGTGACTTCTTCATGAGTATCTACAGCAATCACACCGCATTGTAAACTTTGGAGGATATTGTCCTGGTAGGTCTTCGCTTCATCCAATCCTGAATAGAGACGGGCATTATGAGCAGCCATTGCCAATTGGCCGGAAAACGCAAGAAACATCTGAATATCTTCCTGGGTAAATACTTTTTTGTTCACTTTTCTCCCCAGAAGAATTATTCCAAAGAGATCGTTCCCCAAAAGGACCGGCAGGCAGCTATCAACATCCAGAGACGTCAACGTTTCTTCCAGCAAACGGTCATACTCAGTGTGCCGAAAACGGCTCAATTGCTCTTTGGAAAGAACGGTTCGATTTTTACAGAGCCAAACGACTACAGCATCCTGGCTGTCAAGGAATATGGTGTTATGGGAAGGAATGTTAAGTGCTGCTTGCATTTGGTACCGGTTGGTTTTTTCATCCCGTATCAATATGCCTATTTTCTCGATACCTACGGAATCATATAAATATTGGATGGCAAAACGGAGCATTCTGTTTAAGTCGTGGATTGATGAAAACATGAGCGTAGAGCCACTCAGTATCTTCGGATAGCTGTACTTGGTACGGAATAAGCTATTCTCAATAAAATGTTGAATTAATTCTCTGACAGGCACAAAGGTTAAGATCATTACGATAATAGAAACCATGTTCGTGATCGTCTCTGTATACTCTGATACTGGCAGTATCCTGCTCATGATAAAACCAACTGCAAAATAGATGATACTGAGAGTAACGGAGAGAGCAGCGTAAACGGTACTTCGCTTGATTACTACGCTGATGTCCATGAGATGGTACTTTACAATAGCGTAAGCGACAGCAATCGGAATGGGAACGGCCACCAGTGGGACAAACACTTCAACTTGCCATACACCAAACATTGGTAAGAGAAAATTTGTGATGATGCCCAGAAACACAGACACCGCTACCCCGAAGTATAAATATTGGACTTGTAATCTCTTTATGCCATAAAAGCGTATACTTTTTCGGTAAAGGGAATATAAGGAGTACGTCATACAAGCAATAAAATAGAACCAGTAGAGAGGAAATAGTGGCTTATACGTAGCCTGGGGAAATTGTTCCACGAAGTACACAGACTGAACAATATGGGAAGAAAAAGATACAAGAAGAACACTTATGGCAAAAAAGGAGATGTTCAAATATCGGTCAAAAGACCTTTCCTCCTGGGTAGGGAAAACGGACGAAAAGGAGAAAAAGGCGGGGGGAATAAAGATCGCGGCACAAAAAACCAGACGAAGTCTGAAAGTAGCCAATGCGGGATCTGTGGTCTGAAGCAAAAAAAAGATAAGAAAGATCCAGACCGCTATGACTTGTGCGAAGATACAAAATCTCTTATTGATGACGTTTGCCGGATTTTTAAAGAGTACAAGGACTCCAATTCCAGCAATCAGCAGGAATATAAAAATGAATATTGACTGGCTTGCAAGCATAAGCTACATTCCTAAGGATATTTCCTTAGCACGAGAACGGCATGTGTCCCACCAACGCTATGGCTGTTTATCAGTGCTGTATCCATGGAGAAACGCCTGGCATGGAGAGGGACATAGTCAAGGTCACAGAGAGGATCAGGCATGTCAAGGTTAACGGTTGGAATAACAAAGCCGTTCTTGAGGCAGAGGCTCGCTGCAACTACCTGGAAGCCGCCGCCAGCTGCATAAGCCTGGCCCGTCATGGATTTAATTGAACTTACGGGAATTTTATACGCATGAGTTCCAAAGAATGTTTTAAATGCGTTTGTTTCTGATATATCATAGCTGGGAATAGCATTCCCATGAGCGCAGACATAGTCGATTTCTTCTTTTTTCATCTTACCAGAGATCAGCGCATGTCCCAATGCAGAAACCAGCGCCTGTCCACTAACGTCAACCCGAACAACGTCCTGCGCATCACAGGTAGATGCATAAGATACAATCTCTGCATAGATAGTTGCCCCTCTCCCTAAGGCGTGATTCAGTTCCTCGATCACTACAGCAGCGCCCCCTTCACTAATTACCATACCATCACGATCCTTATCGTATGGTCGTGAGGCCTTCTCAGGTGCATCATTCCTTTTCGACAGAATTCCCAGGGCACAGAATGTGGACATAGCAAACGGAAAGATGGGAGCATCAGAGCTTCCCACAATTGCCACATCTACCTCTCCCCGCTTTACCATCGTATAGCCCCAGTTCACAACTTCAAGCCCGGTAGAGCATCCCGACGACAGGGTTGAATTCGGTCCGGAAATTCCTAATTCTGAACAGATATAACCCGTTGTTACATGCGGCGTAAACTCGGGAGCGGTAAAACGGCTAACCGCTTTCGGCCCATTCTCTAAGAATCTCCTGTGCTGGCCTTCGTAGATATCATTTTCAGCACCGATCGTTGTTCCAAAACATACACCGCACCGGAATCGATTTTCATTGTTGAGGTTAATGCCGGAATCTGCAACCGCCATCTTTGATGCTGCAACACCAAAGTGGGTGAATCTTCCGCTTCTTTTAACTAATTTTTGATCAAAATAATCGCTCGGATTAAAATCTTTTACCTCACCTGCAATCTGGGTACTGAAAGGGGATGGATCAAAGGAGGCAATTCTTTTTATACCTGATTGTCCGTTGATAAGTGCATTCCAGTATGCGTCCTTCCCATTGCCATTAGGCGCTAATATGCCCAAACCGGTGATAACAACCCTTCTGGTTAGCATAGAACTTTTCCACTCTCAGCAACACCCCTGTTTGACGAAGAAAAATTTTTCTCTGCCAGGGTATGACTGTATACATTTATTTTCTGGTAAACATTTCTCAAGAAGGAGTAGTCTGTCGTTAATAAAGCCAAATCACTTTTCGTCTTAAATTCCTCTAATCCCTTCTGCCCGATAAAACCAGCACTCCTTGCCGCAAGGCAGTGTTCATCGGAGACGTTTACGGTATAACCCATTTCTCTGACCTTTTTCTCCATGAGTCCTGACATTTTAAGCATATCCAGGAACTTTAGCCCCTGCAGGGAGATATCAAGCTCAGGCCATGTACTGGGGTCCTTCGTCAGTTCATACTCATAACGCAAGATAGTCTGGAAATAATCTTCAGGCAGATCAAACCCAAATCTTTCCGGCTCTGTTTGCCATGCCGTACCAGGCAAGGGTGCGGCCGGAGTTATCAGAACCGAATCCGGCATGCAATGTGCATTTTTTAATTTCTGAAGTAAAGAGAGATTATCTTCCAGAATCTGCTCATGTGTTATACCACTTCCTGGAGGTAGTGGGCAAGGATAAATCATACTTATTCCTACATCAAGATGTTTTCTTTCGTTGTGGGCGGCTTGCTTTATGGCCTTAATCGTAAAATAAAAATCTTCTATGGAATTTCCTTTCTGCATAATATTGGAAAGGATATCGTTGTTTGCAACCTCAACGCCGAGAAAGACTGCCCTCAGTCCGGAGCGTATTATTTTTTCATAGGCTGCTACCAATTCTCCTGCCTTCGCCTTTGCCGTGGTCTCTGCCCGGATGAACATTGAGTACTCAATGTGTAAACCATCCGACAATAGAGCATCAGCGATTCGCTTACTCAGCGAAATAGGCGTTGAAGAACCTGCAAAACGAAAGAGTCCGATACCCGTTTCCTCTATGGTATTTTTTATTTCCCGTATCGTCAGGGCAACGTCTCTGGCCTGATATCTACCGGTAATATTGGGATGGGTGCAAAAATTACATCTTCCGTAATAACATCCGGAAGATTCATTTATTACGGCGATGTTTACCTTCCCATCCTCTTTTTCATACCAAGGAAAAGGTTTTGCGTTTAAAGGAAGTCTCTTAACCGGTGTGTTTTTTACGACACCGCCGGCATCCCTATACAACAAGTTACTGATCTTGCCCGTTTCTGCGAGTTCAGTAACCCTCTTTATTATTTCGGATTTCGTGCCGCTCAAGGTATAGATTTCCCGCGCGATGGTAAGTATCTGCACCAGAGTTGTTTCTCCCTCAACATCAATGCAAAAATCAAAAGGGCTTCTTTCCAGTGCATGTCTCTTAAATTGATTGACCTGTGGCCCGCCGGCAATTACCAAAGTATCCGGACTGTGTTCCTTCACCTTTTGTGCAAGTTTTTCAGAGTAGCGAAACCTGTCACCAAGCCAGGTCTTTATTCCGAGCACTTTAACGTGATTTTTATGCACCTTGTGGGCCAGAGAGATAAGGTACCTCTCCATTTTTTCCTGGATAATTCCACTAAGGGCGTCCTGCAACCGGTTCCACTCCTTCCTGAATGACGCCATATCTTCTCCAGATTTCGCACCAAAAATGCGAAGAGAGAGTTCTGACAGTCGCGGGGCAAGGTCATTTTTTGTAAACGTGGAATAGAATTCAATGCCCGCCGGGTCTTCAATAGTAACCGTAAAACCTGCATCCCTGCATGCCCTGGCGAGTATTCCAATACCATTTTCCCGAAAGCAATCACTAACGGAATAAGCCTTTCCCATAAAGGAATTCCATAGCATAAGATCGATTCCATCTGTTGTCTGCATAACCGATATCCTAAAAAGATCTGGCGACTATTGTCGCAGAAGATAAAATATCATCTGTACAGATTTAGTCCCCGATGTCCGTGATTCCGTATTTTTGCATCTTGTAGTTAATAATGCGGCGGGTAGTTCCGAGGAGCTTCGCCGCCTTTGATTTCACGCCGCCTGATTGCTGAATGGCCTGCTCAATGAGCTTCTTTTCAACCCGAGCTACTTCATCTTCTAAACACATTTGCCAGTTTTTGCCCGATTTTACCCATTGCAGATTCCGGGAAGAAATACCTGTGATTTCCACAGGCAGGTGTTCAGGGAAAAGAGTCGGCTCATTGCCATAGAGTGCAACCGTTCTCTCCATAATATTTTTCAGTTCTCTTACGTTTCCGGGCCAGTGATATTTTAACAATGCTTCCATAGCTTCTTTTGAAATAAATTCAATCTTTGCATGACACTCTTTCCGAAACGCATCAAAGTAGTGTTCCACTAATTGAGGAATATCCTCCTGCCTTTCCCGCAACGCCGGAAGATAGATGGGAACTACATTGATACGATAGTACAAGTCCTCCCGAAACCGGCCATCCCTGATCATGGATTCCAAATCTTTGTTTGTTGCAGCAACAATACGCACATCGGTCTTGATAACCACATGGCTGCCTAAACGAGAGAATTCTTTCTCCTGTAAAATACGCAGAAGCTTTGCCTGCAACGGAAGGTTTATCTCACTAATTTCATCAAGAAATATGGTGCCCCCTTCGGCAATCTCAAACTTCCCTAACCGTCTCTCATATGCACCGGTAAACGATCCCTTTTCATAACCAAACAGTTCTGCTTCAAGCAGATCGCCTGCCAGATTCGGACAACTTACCACAACAAAGGGCTCCTCCCGCCGGTTACTATGAAAATGGATTGCACGCGCTACTAATTCCTTGCCGGTTCCGCTTTCGCCGCGCAGAAGAACGGTTGAATCAACCCGGGACACACGGGAGACGATATCAAGAATTTCCCCCATAATGCGGCTTCGTCCCTGGATAAGTCTACCAAGTGCATGGTATTTATATTCTGAACGAAGATAGTGAATTTCACGGGTTAATTTTTTTAACTGCAGGGCCTTTTCAATGGTTATCCTGATTTCTTCAACTCCAAAAGGCTTGACGATATAATCCAACGCACCCAGCTTAACTGCCTCAACAACAGTTTTAACGTCAGTTACTGCAGTTAATACTATGACGCCGGCCTCATAACCAAAGGGTTGTAATCTCCTCAGAAATTCCAGACCATCCAGCTCATGCATTTTTAAATCAAGAAGGATAAGATCTACATGCTCTTTTTCCAGCATCTTTAAGGCCTCTTTTCCACTGAGTGTGCTGAGTACTTTATAATTATCCTTTAAGATAAGCCTTAGGGATTCAACAACACTGGATTCATCATCTACAAGTAAAAGCGTTTTCATAAAATATTCGCAAGAATCAGAAAAAACAGAATGCTCCTTTTCCTCTCGTTAAAATATTCCGACATCCTATATAGTATACTTTTCTTATGTGCCCGATAAAACCCTTCTCTCCGTTATTGCATTTGCAGAATAAATGCCATACTGCTGTTCTTATACGAGGATGGCCAGTGGTTGTATAATCTATTTCGACGGAACTGCTCTTTGGACGGTTCTTAAATCATTTTTATCATGAACGCCTGCGGTGGAAAGGAGGAGAAAAGTTTTTTCTAAAAACGTGTTTTGATAATCAGTCTGCCTGAGTAATAAGCATATTACCCAAATCAGCAGTGATGCCGGATGAGGCCGCTCGGTTTTCCAAATTCTTTAGTTTGTTCTCTAATTCCCCAACGGCGCTTAAACTCGATTGTAATTTCCGAATCTCACTTACATCTGAAAATATCATGATTGCGCCCAACTCACCCCCGGCTTCCAACAAAGAAGTACTGACCGTGTATACTGCATGAGTAACAGGATGTATCACATCACTCATCTCATAGGTTTTCTTGTCTTTTAATGTTCTCAAGAGAATATCAGTAAAGAGAGACCCAACATGCTTTACATCCTTTCCAAGGATATCGTGCGAAGAAACATCCAGCATCCTTGCTGCATTTTTGTTAAAGGCATTAATCTTTCCATTGCCGTTAATGGCAATAACACCGCACGGGATATTCTCCAGGATATTTTCATTTTGAATCTT
This sequence comes from Candidatus Brocadia sp., assembly GCA_021463795.1. Classification (GTDB taxonomy): domain Bacteria; phylum Planctomycetota; class Brocadiia; order Brocadiales; family Brocadiaceae; genus Brocadia. The sequence goes on from JAJTXE010000003.1 coordinate 141,989, forward strand.
CCGGAGATTCGCCTCGCGGTACAAAAATGCATTTTCAACTGCCATACCGATGTACCCGGCCAGCATGGACAGCAATTCAATATCGTCATCAAAGAAGGCCTTTCCCGTAATCTTGTTCCCCAAGGTTATCACGCTACTGAGACTCCCGTAAGCCAGGACGGGAATACACAGATGGGCCTGTAACAGATTGATTTCTCTCTGGATGTTGATCGCCTCACGAATACCCAGGGTATTACCGGCAACTTCTTTTTCGATAACCTCTTTCGTCAATATTTGATGCTTTTTAGCCAACCAGAGCATGATGCTCTGATTATTATTAAAACACACCTTTTTAGCAACTCCTTCATCAAAACCCATGTACCGGTAAGGCCGGCTGAGTCCCTCCTTTTTGTATACCAACATAAAAATCACCTTACCCACACCAAATATTTCTGATATTGACTCAACCGTCAGGTCCGCAAGTCTTCCAAGGTCTTGCACCCGCGCTAACACTTTCGAGAATTTCTGAAAGACCTCTTTATATTTCAGATGCATTTCTCCCGCACCCGGCCGCCTGTGCACTACGGGCTCCGAAAGACCTATATCTTTATTTACCGGCTGCAAATTTTTCATGTGAGATTGAATAAAACCCAGTTCTTTTTTCAGCGATTGTTTTTCCAAAGCCCGTCTTGATGCATGCTGTATCGCATCGTTCGTTAATGGTTTTTCAAGCAGTTCATAGGCACCGATCCTCAAGGCATCTTCAGATAGCATCGGTTGAGACTCCGGAATCACCAAAACGACCGTCGGATCAATACTGATTTGCCGGAATTTTTCCAATAATTTGGTTGCCCCTTCGTTATTCAGGAGGACGTCTAAAAAGGTTATATCGATGTCTTTGTTAAATAATATCTGCAACGCGTCATCGGGGGCCTTTGCATAGTGAATTACATAATCTCCATTTAAAGATTTTTTAAAAAGGTTATTAACGGAACCATCATCCGATACGATCAAAATAGAGTACATAACCATCTCCTTTTCAAAAATCTTTTGGTTAAGAAAAATGTAGAATAAATAAACATGTTTATAAGCTTTTTAAACAATTGTACTTAGAATCACCTGAACAATTATGACCAATGCGCAATTTTAGTACCAACAACACAACAAAAACCGCGATATTGATGCATGTTGCATGTTTTTAGATACTTAAGACTGATATACCTTTGAATGAAATTCTTAACCTAAAGACAATACAGAAAATATGTTCATTTTTTAGGCATATTCTGTTGCAATATTCTTCTTTTTCAGGTATAAGACTACGAAGTTATCTAAAAGAGTTACTTGTCTGAAGATACAAAAAATCAGAAAGGAGCGATCATTTTTGTTAAATCATGCCTTCGGCCACTTCTCCCCTTTTTCCCACTCCCCGCAAACGGGAGGGATTATGGAGCGATAATTGAAATTCCTATCCTTCAAAGAGATAATTGTGCACACAAAACCATGAATTTTGTTCACAAAAAATGAAATATTGAACAATATTGTAAATTCGTTCTCTACAGGGTGTCATTTTTTACCGATTGAAAGCAAATAGTTATTACCCGCTGGATATAAACAACTTACAAATATTTTTTTGAATTTCTTCTTTTGATTTGGCACAAGAAGTGTTTTATAAACACGCCTTCGAGGTTAAGGTATGGAACAAACAACAAAATCGGCTAATATCCTGGTAATCGATGACGACCTTGGCGTAAGGGAATCATTACGAATCATTCTAAGGGACAAATATGCTGTTTCCATAACATCGAACATTGATGAAGCCCTTGTCAGTATGGATAGCATAAAGCCAGAGATGATCTTCCTTGACATAAAGATGCCCAAGTCAAATGGTCTGGATTTTCTCAAACAGATGCGTTCTGCAAACTCTACTATCCCTGTAATTATGATTACCGCCCACCCTTCCATCGAAAACACCATTACCTCTTTACGGAATGGCGCATTCGATTTTATCGTGAAACCCTTTCAACCGGAAGAAATCCTCCAGGTAGCTGAAAAGGCCTTGCACTATAGCAACGAACTGTGGGAAAAAGATATGCTGGTGAATAACCTAAGGAAGGCGGCGCAACAACATTTCTTTTCAACCACAGAGGCGCTGTTGCAAGCCATAGATGCAAAAGACGCTTACACTGCCGGCCACTCGAAGCGGGTATCGGAACTTTCAGCCTTTGTCGCCAAAGAATTAGACAGAAATGAGTCAGAAATTGAGGTCCTGCGATATGGCGCCTATCTCCATGATATCGGGAAAATTGGGGTAGGCGATCTCGTACTGACAAAACCCAGTTACCTTACTCAGGAAGAATTTTATTTAATGAAACGCCATTCTGAGATTGGCTATAAAATTATTGCGCCAATAAAATTTATGGAAAAATGTTTACCAATCGTGCGGCACCATCACGAATGGTATAATGGCAAAGGTTATCCTGATGGTTTGCAGGGGTCTGATATTCCTTTTGAAGCCAGCATTCTTTCCATCATAGATGCGTATGATGCCCTCACTACAGACAGGCATTATCATAAAAAATATCCTCACCACAAAGCCTGCGAAATTATTACCCAGGGAATACATACCCAATTTACGCCAATCCTGACAGAAAAGGTACTCGCCATTATCCATCGATATCATGAAGCAGGCAAGCAACGTGAACAGATAGAAGAATCCTTAGCTCACTGACACTTCATGTTACCCAAGCACCATCCAGACCGGAGGATATTTGTCATGAAACGATTTGCTGCAATTTGTTTTTTCATTCTTCTCAGTTACCTGAAAGGAACAGACGCCAATGCACAAATTGCTTCAGGTTTCCATAACCCCGTTTTTAGCGCTTCGCCCCTTGCCCAGGGAAATGCCTTTGTAGCACGTGCAGACGACGCATCTGCAATTGCATTCAATCCGGCTGGCCTGACGCAACTCACAAGACCTCAGATCTCCTCGGGTATGAGCTTCGTGCTCCCTTCCGTGGAATATCACGGCAATGGTATCTCTGAAGATATGGATACCGGCATAAACATGATACCGCATTCATATTTTGCCAGCCCGATCATCGAAAACAAATTAGCTGCCGGCATAGGGTTAACAGCCCCTTACGGGCTTAAGGGAAAGTGGGACGAAAATGGGTTTTCACGGTTTGTCATAACTGATTTTGATTTAAGCATCATTAACATTAACCCAACCATAACCTTTAAACCGCTTCCCTTTCTCTCAATCGGCACTGGGCTCAACTATTATTATGCCGATTCTACTCAGGAAGGGCGCATTCCTTCTTTCGTTTCAGGAACCCCGGAGGGGTTCCGCAAGCTCGAAATGGATGGCGACGGCTTTGGATACAATGCGGGAATACTCTGCACTCTTACTCCGCAGCATAGTGTTGGGATTTCTTTCAGAAGTAAGGCAGACTTAGACCTTGATGGTGAGCTAAAACTCAGCGGCCTGCCAGAAGCCATAACCGGGTCTGACCGCTTCAGGTCAGACGCCAGCACCACTGCCACATTACCCGAAATGGTCTCTTTTGGTTATGCATACCGGCATGGGCAAACCTGGAGTATAGAAGCAGATGCCCAGTGGACGAACTGGTCGAGATTTGACGCCCTTGAAATTGGCCTTGAACCACCAAACCCTCTGCTTGGCTCTGAATTAGAGGATGTCAGAAACTGGCACAATACGTGGGGCTTTGCCCTGGGCGGGGAATATCGTGTACATGAGACGCTCAAAGTGCGAGGCGGTTATGCATTTCATGAATCACCCGTTCCGGCTGAAACCTTTGAGCCCTCTATCCCGCAAAGCAGCCGCCATTCATTACATACGGGATTTGGATACGGATGGGGTAAAAATTTGAACCAATGGATAGACTTTGCTTACGGTATCGTGTTTTATGAAAACAGAGAGGTAAACAATAACGTGGGAGACGCCTTTGGCACTCCCATAGACGGCCACTACGATCTCATCACGCATATCATTGCCATGAATTTCACGTACCGGTTTTAAGAAATGGTTCCGTAAAAGGGCTTTCTATTTCCAGCTTCCAGCTTTTACCTATCACCAAGTAATGCAAGACGTATCATATTTAACGCGGTATTTGCTGAAAAATTTTTAACATCTATCCTCGAACCACGAAACCGGCATTTCTTCACGCGGACGAGACCGTTTTCTGCTACCGCAATGTAGACCAAACCGACCGGTTTCCCCGGTGTCGCACCGGCAGGACCGGCAATTCCTGTAATACCAACACCTATATCTGCAGCCGCCCTTTTTTTTATTCCTTCAGCCATCGCTTTCGCCACCGGTGAACTTACCGAACCATGCTTCATGACAAGCTTTCCCGGAACACCAAGTGCATCTTCTTTTGCCTTATTGCTATAGGCAACGACACCCTGCAAAAAAAACCGGGAGATACCCGGGATATTGGTGAGTTTATCCGAAACTAATCCGCCGGTACACGATTCTGCAACGGCAATCGTGGTATTCTTTTCCTTCAGAAGCGTAAAAACAGCGTATTCAAGCGTTTCCTCACCTGCCCCAAACACTGCATGGCCAAACTTCTTTCGAAGCACCCGCTCCATCTTATCCAATAGCGCTACCGCTTTTTTCCTTTCTGAAGCAGTTGCCTGGGTCTGTATCGTTACCATGCCGTCGTGCACCAATGTTATTGCCTTCTGTTGTCCTGTATTTGCCCAACAATCTTTGACCGTATCTTCGACAGCTCGCTCAGAAACACCGAAGGTATGCAAATTTCTTGTAACCGAGCATCTCTTTCCTGCCTTGTGTTGTTGTATATACCGTTCCAGATATTTGTGCAACATCAATTGCATTTCCCGGGGAACTCCGGGCAAACAGACAATTTCTTTTCCCTCATGATGAACGGCAAAACCCGTCGCCGTCCCATAGTCATTATAAAGCACAACCGAACCTTCGGGAATAAGGCTCTGTCGCCGGTATTCATTCCTCCTGTTCGTGTGCCGGTTCACAAAATATTTTTGAAGACGCATCCGTGATTTCTTATCAGGTATCAGGGGGACGCAAAAACAATCCGATACCGCTTCCCTGGTTATGTCGTTTGCGGTAGCACCCAGCCCGCCCGTTGTAATAATCAGCCTCACCCGATCATTTGCGACTCTCAGGGCAGATTTTACTACCTCCTCATCATCACCGATCGATGTCTGAAATAGCACCCGAATTCCCTTTTCGGTTAACATGTTTGCAATGTGCCGGGCATTGAAATCAACAATCTGCCCCGTCATAATTTCAGTTCCAATGGTTATAATCTCTGCGGTTGTCACACCATTCCTCCTGTTTTTTCAACCATACCTGCCTGCCGCATGCACATTATCATCCGCGTTGGTTTGCCGTCTCAGCAACTGGCGCCTCTGCCTTATGGAGGGAATGAAATATCTCTGCTGCGTACTTTGCCGGCAATTTACCAATTTCGGTCAATTGTCCGATGGTGGCATTTCGTATACCTTCAATACTGCCGAAACATTTGATAAGTCTCTTTTTGCGCGCAAGTCCAATCCCAGGAATTTCATCAAGAGGTGACGCATAATACTCCCTGCGACGAAGCTTTCTATGATAAGCAACCGCAAACCGGTGGGCCTCATCCCGTATCTTATCAAGCAACAAGAGTTCCGGCGAAGATGAAGCCAGCACAACAGGATTTGACATCCAGGGGACAAAGATCTGTTCCTCCCCCTTTCCATCCAATGCAAGGCTTTCCTTTTTACCTTTAGCTAATGCAATCAAGTCAACATTACTGATGGCCAACTCGTCAAATACTTTTAAAGCGACTCCCATCTGGCCCTTTCCGCCATCTACCATAACCAGGTTTGGCAAATCACCTTCTTCCACTGCCCGTATATATCTGCGGGTTAACACTTCATGCATCATCGCATAATCATCGATTTGTCCTACCGTCTTGATCCTGAATCTTTTATACCTGGATTTATTGGGTTTTCCCTGTTCAAACGTTATCATGGATCCCACCGCATGCTTGCCAAAGATATTTGAGATATCAAAACATTCGACACGTTCCGGTATATGCTTAAGCTTGAGAGTCTCTTTCAGTGTCATCAAAGTCCTTGTCAAATCTCCTTCATGAGTTTGAGACACCCGGTAGGCATTCTCAGCATTCTTTTGTGCCATTTCAACCAGCCGCACCTTGTCTCCCCGCTTCGGATTTATGACCACCACCTTTTTCCCCTTCTTGTCAGCAAGCCATTCTTCAAGCAAGCGTGAATCTGCAGATTCCACAGGAATAATTACCTCCGCAGGAATAAATCTCGTCTGGCTGTAAAATTGGTTCAGGAATGACCGGAACACCTCCTCAATGATGTTATAGTTTGTGGGAAAATGATACGAAGCAACATCTTCCATATTCCCTGACCGGATAAACATGACCTCAATCCAGACCTCGTTGCCCGCCAGGTAATAGCCGAAAACATCGCGATCAACAAAGGTCATGGAATGGATTTTCTGTTTTTCCACTGTTTCTTCAATAGCCCGGATACGATCGCGAATCTTTGCCGCCTTTTCATATCTCAGCGCTTTTGACTCTTCATACATCTGTTCTTTCAACACCCAGACGAGGTCTTCCTGCTTGCCTTTCAGAATGAGGATTACCTGATCTATCAGCCCCTGATAGGTAACTTCATCTACAAGATCGCAACAGGGACCCAGACATTTATGGATTTGATAATACAGGCACGGCTTTACCCTGTTTTTGAATACCGTATCGGGGCATTTACGAATAGGAATGATGTCGTTAATGTATCTCAATGTCTCTCTCACAGCCCTGGCTGAGGCGTATGGACCAAAATACCTTGCGCCATCGTCTGCAATCTGTCTTACCACTTTTGGATAGGGGAATTTCGTATTAACTTCCAGTTTTATGCTTATGAAGGTCTTATCGTCGCGCAGGTTAATATTAAACCGCGGTTTAAATTGTTTGATGAGGTTATTTTCAAGGATGAGCGCCTCTTTTTCGGTTTCCGTAAGCACGAAATCAATATCGACAACATGGCGAACCAGATATTCCGTATAGGCCCGATCACCCCTTTCCCTCTGGAAATAGCTTCTTACCCGATGCCTGAGATTCTTGGCCTTGCCAACGTAGATCACCTTATGCCTGGCATTCTTCATAAGGTAGACACCTGGCGAAGTTGGAAGATTTTTCAGCTTATTGTCTAATTTCATGACACAACAAACCCGCAACTCGATCTCCCCTTATCGGTAGGGCAAACATCCCCGCTCGTCATGATAATGTCAACCGGGACGGGTTAGCCTACCTCAGGGATAAAGGGGGTTATAAAAAATCGTCGGAAAAAGGAAGGTTTCGAAACTATCAAACAGAAAATATCGAATTATGGGGGTTTTCTCCTTCGAAATTCAATATTCCTTGTTCTGCATTCGATATTTTGCTCTAAAATGCTATAGTTCTTTCTTAAGGTAACATATATGGTGTTGAGCCACCCTTTTTGTTTGATTCTATCAGCATTCTCAAGCCGTTCAAGGAAATTTATATAATCCATTAGATTCATACCATTTACTGATAAGAAGCCCACTTCTATAGGCAGGATATCGTATCAAATCCCAGCTTATATAAGGGTACTCGTACGGCGGCATTCAACCTTACCAGTAAATTGGATCACTTTTCTGCCGACCCTTCTTGCGCAAGGATTAAGCTGATTATTTCACGGGCACCGGGGTGATTTGATTCCATGGATAAAACTCGTTTCGATGAATCGAGCGCCTTGTCGAATTGTTTACTGTTAAAATAAGCAACGCTCAAGTTATAATATGCGTCCTTATAGCGATGATTAAATCTGATGGCCTCCAGACACTCATCTATCGCCTTTTCATAAAACCCTTGTTTGATATAGGCTGCCCCCAGGTTGTTGTGGGCATCAGCATAATCGGGCTTAATTTCAATAGCATTCCTGAATGCATCAATAGCCAAATCTACACGACCTGACCTTGCATACAAGACTCCCAGGTTATTGTGGGCATAGGGGTAACGCGGATTTAACTGCAATGCGCTTTGATATTCCTGAAGGGCATCATTCAGCATGCCCTTTTTTCTGTAAGTCACCCCAAGATTGTTATGTGCATCGACATACTTGTCGTACAGTTGTATTGCGCGTTTTAACTCAACGATTGCCTCATCATATCTCCCGGCTTCCCGGTACAGGTTTCCCAGGTTATTGTGGGCTTTGAAACTCGCCGGGGATACCTTTGTAGTACTAGTCCACAGGACTATTTGATTAGCCCATACATGGCTTCTCCTCACTAACGTGATTGAAAAAATGGTTACCACAAGAGCCGCTATGGTAATAACTACCGTATTCCATAAAAAAGATCCCCCCGTGTCCCTATAGCCCTGGTTGCTGCGACGCCATCCCATAAAAGATTTTTCACAAAATCCGGAATGCCTTGAAAATGCGTAAAGGTTTCCGGCGAACATGCACCAACCGAGGGTGGGCAGATAGAGGTACCGCTCGGCCATAATGTTTTCTATGGGTACAATATTGAGTGCCGGTAACAGACTGATAAAAAACCACAAGAAGGCGAAAAATGCTATTTTCGAATACGAAAACAATCTGATAACAATAACGACAACGGAGGAAAGGAAAAGAAATGACAAGACAAAGGAGATGTCTTTGGGAGAATATGACAGGGGCATGACATAATCTGCGCACAGGTTAAAAGGGAAAAAGAGGAGTTTAATATACGAGGCGAGCACCTTGGACATGGTGAGAAAGTTTACCAGGATGCTATCGCCTGGGTATGAAACATGGGATTCTACAGGGTTATGAAGGATTACAAATCGTATTGCAAGATAAAAAATCGTTATGCACAAATATCCTGAATAAGGAATCAGCTTATCGGATAAATTCGTTCTTTTTGCAATGAGAATGTCGTAAAAAAAGATAAGGAGAGGCAGGGTAATCGTTATCTCTTTAGAAAATACGCCGAAAAGGTAGCACACGACGGAACAGAGATACCATACGGAGAACGGCATCTTCTTTTTCTCTCCTTTGAGGTACAGGAGAAAAGCCTCTATCATAAAGACAGTTCCAAGCAGGTCTTCCCGATAACTAACGGCATTTACTGCTTCCGAGAGAACAGGATGACAGGCAAACAAAAGTGCTGTGAGAAAGGCAATGGCCGGCTGTTTAAAAAACCGTCGCGACAGAAAAAAAAGGGTAACGGTATTGAAGGTATGGAGCAGTGAATTGGTGAAATGATACCCCAAAGGGTTCAGTTCCCATAGGGCGTAATCGATGAAATAGGATAAGGTAACAACCGGCCGGTAACTCAATTCGCCTGACAAGGTAAAATATTCCTCGCTGAAGAGTGATGATACCGTGGTCCACGTTTTTATGAAATAATTATTGACGATGGTGAACTCATCATCATAGGTAAAGTTATTTGATAAGGAATTCAAATAAACAAGTTGTGTTATCGCTACAAGGATTATAATTGGGTAAAAGAGGGCTACAGTTCTTATGCTTTTCATACAATTTTTTGCTTTATGGCGGTGTCTGATGCAAAATCTGAGGTATGCTCGGAACGGCTTAAAAGGGGGGATTTTTAAGAAAAATTCATATGCGTCCTAATTCTTTTGCAATGACGCTATAAACTTGTCTGAGAGGGATGCCCTTTTCTTCAGCAATGCGTCTGCAATCTTCATATTCAGGAGAAATAGTTTTCAGATCATCGTTACATTTTCCGATCTTTACTTTAATTTTCCCCAGGGCGCTATCAAACTCTTTCAATTCACGGGCAAGTATTGTGCGAAGCACTTTGTATTTCCTGATACCGAATGTCATCGTTTCATTGAATAAAACTGATTCAACGGAAGGGAGATGGATTTCAGAAACAATGGCGCTGACGATCGTTCCCGGCCGGCCTTTTTTCATTTGGATCGGGGTAAAATAGGCGTCCGCCGCACCTGCCTCAAACAATTTGTCCATAACGTAGCCCAATACCTCTCCCGTCATATTGTCAATATTGGTTTCAACGATCCACATTTCGTCAATTCCCCGGTGCGTTGTTTCGCCAATAAAGATACGTAATAAATTAGGGATGTTTGGATTATCATTACTTCCCGCCCCATAACCAATCTGCATGACTTTCATCTCCGGATTGGTGCGTAAACCCTCCCCGAGTGTCGTTATTATGGCAGCGCCTGTTGGTGTGGTTAATTCCTTTGCAACATCAATAGATTTTACTACCTGGTTCTTCAAAAGTTCTGCTGTTGCAGGAGGCGGGATTGGGAATGAACCATGCTCGCATGTCGTGTATCCATATCCCGTAGGGACAGGAGAAAAATATATCTTTTCGATTTCCAAATGCCTGATTGCAATCACGGAACCGACAATATCAATGATTGAGTCAATTGCACCAACTTCGTGAAAATGGACCTCTTCCATCGTAGTATTATGGACTTTCGCTTCAACCATTGCAAGTCTTTGAAAAATCCTGATGCTGTCGTCTTTTACGCCATGATGGAGCGCGCTTTTTTCTATGATAGCCTGAATATCAGAAAACCTTAAATGTGTATGGTGGTGATGGTCATGGTGATGTTTGCTAGTATCCGTAGAAGAGATGAGCATATGAACCTTGGTGCCGCTGATTCCGGCTCGTTTTACCTTTTCTGCTGATAGTGTGTAACCATGGAGGCGAAGTCGTGCAAGTTGCTCTTGTAACACGGCAAAATCAAGGCCGGCGTCAACAAATGCCCCAAGAGTCATATCTCCGCTGATACCCGAGAAACAGTCAAAGTATGCAATTTTCATATAACGTCTTTCCTTTGTAGAGAATGCTTAAGATCGCCGTCCAAAAATTCAAATGCTAGCACACGTTTTATCGTGAGTCAATGAAAAACAGCCCATTTTTATTGACTTATCCACATTCGATTATATAATGCAAATGAACATGGCACTCTTTATTTTGTCTTGAGGTGGTTGAATAACCTGGGATTAATATGGATATTGGCGTCTATGGCGGATCGTTTAACCCAATACATATCGGGCACCTTATCGTTGCGGAAGAAGTGTATCGACAGCGGCGTTTATCGAAGGTTATATTTATTCCAACAGGCATATCCCCCCATAAAGATGAAAGAGACTTGCCTGATGCTTTTCACCGGTATCAGATGGTCAAGTATGCAATAAGCGACAATGAACATTTTGAGGTGTCCGATTTAGAAATAAAACGAGCTGGGAAATCATATACCATTGATACCATAAGTGCTTTACAAGAGCTGTACGGAAAAAATCATAATTTATTTCTCATTATGGGAACGGATATGATCGGCGAAATAAGCGCATGGAAAGACATTGACATACTTTCCCGGATGTGTCATTTTATTGTCGTCAACCGGTTCCCTATGATAACAAATGGGAATGATTCCCCACCCCCCTTCCCGAGGGAGAAGCTTCGCGGTATTGAGGTGTTTTCTCACGAGAAGAAAGCAGAGATTGAACGATTAAAAGTTACGATACCGCATATTGGCATATCATCAACGGAAATCAGGAGAAGACTGCAGCGTGGGCATGGCATACGGTATTTAGTTCCCCGCTGTGTAGAAGAATACATCGGGACTCATGATATTTATGCAAAGACGTAACATGAGAATGCGAAAATGACAGCGTCACTGTGGGAGATAAAATGAAATATATTCACCTGTTCATGATATTTTTGCCTTTTTCGTTACCTACGGTAAGCCTTGCGCAGGGCAATATTGTGGATTATTTTTTAAAAGACCCGAAGGCCTGGGAGGATACAAAAAAAATCATTCATAAGACCCCGATACGGGTCGTCATTCCCGACGGATGTAAAGACCTGGGGTTTTATCTTGCAGAATTGACGGCGGGTGATGAAGTTGCCCTGATTTTTACAGAAACACAAAAATCTGAAAAATTGAAGCGAACGGGATTCTGTACCATAGAGGACAAACTGATGCCCGGCCTGAACAGGGTTGTATCGGTCATTACCAGAAATTCCGGCGACCGTACCCGATTTCATTATAAATTCATCCTCCAAAGGAATATCAATAACGTGCCCGTTTCAGTTTACCATAATGGTAATGCTGTTCTGGAAAGCAGGTATGATGGCAGTCAGCCGGTAAAAGATATTTCCAATTTATCGGGAATTGAACTATGTGAAATTGAAATTCGTTAGTTGAATCATACCTATGCGTAAACGGGAAACCGTTGTGCTCATTTATGACGACACGTGCAGCTTGTGCCGTGGATGCAGGAGATGGATTGAGTTGCATGCCATCCGAAGAGACGTCTTTGAGTTTATTCCATGCCGGTCAGACGAACGAAGACACAGATTCCCGGAGATGCGCGACGAAACCTGTATACAGTCCTTTCAATTAGCGCTTTCCTGTGACCAGATTCTTGCCGGTGATAAAGCATTGCCGGAGATACTCATCCGGTTACGAGGATACCGGTGGTTGCATCTGTTATTGCAATTGCCGGGAGGTAATGCCTGTTTGTATGCAGCTTACCGGTGGATTTCCAATAACAGATACATTATCTCGCAGACCATACTACCTCTTATTCAGGAGTAATATCACGAAAATAGAATAAATTTCAGTCCTTCGCCGCTAATATCATACCCTGAATAAGCAACACCAGTTACCTTTCTCAAGGTTATGTATCCCAAATTATTCCGCAGCATCTGCTTCCAGTCGTGAATAACACATGGATTTTATGAGCATAATATTATGATAAAAAATGCCGATATTTATACTATCGTTTTTACTAAGGAACACGACAAATGAAAGAAAGGGGTGTATGCCATGAGAATAGCTCTCTACATAATAGATACCCTTGTGTTTTTCCTGGGTACTGGAAGAAAAAGGGATAAAGGTTCTTTTCGCGAAATTGACGCCTTTATCTTCTTCTTAATATCGATCATCCTTATGTGCAGCATAATGATTATTGAATCTCTCAATTCTTTAAAACAGGAATTCAGGTTTAAGCCAAAATAGGCAGAAACACATAAAGAGGAGAAAAAATAAATCTGATGCTGCTTCAGGAAGACAGGAAATAAAAATATCCATATTTTCTGTTTGATGCAGGCATAGTATCCTATGAAAAAAGAAGAAGTCATAAAAATTGTTTTAAAATCCGAGTCGCTACCTACCCTGCCAGCAGTTGCCTGTAAACTCATCTCCATTTCTTCTCAGGAAGAGATAGGGATGAAGGAAATCGCAAATCTGGTCTCCAAAGACGCCTCCCTGTCTGCAAAGGTATTAAAAATTGCCAATTCAGCCCTTTACAATTTTCCTGTTAAAATAAGCAACATACATCAGGCTACCTCAAGAATTGGTTTAAATGCAATTCGCAGTATGGTGCTTTCCTTTTCGTTCTTATCTATTAAGGCAAAGAACTATAAGGACATGTTTGATTATGAAAAATTTTGGGAAAAATCCCTTTCGAATGCAGTAGCGGCAAAGCTTATCATGGCAGAGGTTGGCAAATCAGACGGCGAAGAGGTATTCATCGCCGGACTCTTACAAGACATAGGTGAGTTGATTATGGCCAATTGCTTCTCACAAAAATATGCGCAATTATTAAGGGAAACATCCAGCGGAGAAAGAGACACCATTGACATAGAAGAACAGATTATTGGTGCAGATCACACCAGTATTGGACAAGAAGTTGCCAAAATGTGGGGATTCCCTCCGGAGTTAAATATTCCTATTCTCTATCATCATAGTCCACAGGACTATAAGGATGATGACCACAAGCTCAGGCTTGCCGTCAATGTCGTCTACCTATCAGGAATATTCACGAACATTCTTTACTCAAACAGGCCTCAGAAATATCATCAAAAATTTCTCGATGTATCAAAGTCAACATTCGGTTTCGATGAGAAAATCGTTGACAGAATACTGGATGATGTTGTTAAAGAAATCAATCAGACAGCCGGATTGTTTGGCCTTCATGTCAAGGACCACAAGTCAATTGAGGAGATACTGCAAGAGGCCAATGCTTCTCTCTGCAGTATAAACTTAACGTATGATCAAATAAACAGGGAACTTATTGATGCCAAGGCACAATTGCAAAAGCTTACCCAAGAACTTGAAGAAAAAAACAGACACCTTGAAAAGCTCGCGCAATTGGATAGCCTGACGGAAGTATATAATCATGGCTGCTTTCAAAAAATGCTTCAAAATCAAATCAGCATTGCAACCCGCAAAATTTCACCACTGAGTTTAATTATGCTAGACGTTGATTATTTCAAAAATTTTAATGATGATTACGGGCATCAGGCAGGTGATGCCATTTTAAAGGAATTATGCACGTTAATGAAAAAATCACTGCGGGATTATGATATGCTTTTTCGGTACGGGGGAGAAGAATTTGCCATTATGCTTATTGATACGGATGACCGCGATGCCAGAATTATTGCTGAACGTTTGCGAGAATTAATTGCTAATTATACTTTTGTCGCTCATAATAACAAGTATAACGTAACTGCTAGTTTTGGGGTGGCAGAAATAATGCCAGCGCTCGATAATTTTACCAATAAAGATCTTATTACCTTTGCAGACGCAGCCCTTTTTGAATCTAAAAAGGCAGGCCGTAACAGAGTTACGGTGCATGATCAGAAGAAGAATTCACTCTCCCAACCTCTCTAAAAGTGCAGGACTCCCTCTTTTCATCCCCATCTTTTTAAATTTCATACTTAAGAGCCTACGCATAAACTCAAAAATAAACTATCAAGAAGCATAAATGTATCGTGAAAGCATTGACAGAGAAAGGTATTGCTATAAATATCAAAGATAGTATAATTTGAAAAAAATTTAACCTGGGTTAGCGATGAGAATTATGCAATACAATTTTAAAAACAAAAAGATTACGGTTATGGGGTTAGGCCTGTTTGGCGGCGGTGTGGGCGTTGCTCAGTTTCTTGCAAGGCAAGGTGCTCAGGTTACGGTAACGGACGTGCGAACCGCGCAAGAATTATCCCCTTCCGTAAAACAGCTTGAAGGTCTTCCCATTTCCTATAAACTCGGAGGACATTGCGAGGAAGATTTTGTAAACACAGACATGGTCATTATCAACCCCGCTGTACCTAAGGATTCAAGATTCATACGCCTCGCAAGAAATAACCAGGTGCCCCTGGATTCCGAAATAAACATATTCTTTCAATTATGTCCGGCCCCCATTATCGGAATTACGGGCAGCAATGGGAAGTCAACCACTACCACCCTTACCGGCAACATATTGCAACGAACCCAACGAAAGACATGGATTGGAGGAAATATCGGAAAATCACTGCTACTACACCTTGAGGAGATGCAACCGTCCGATATCGTAGTCCTTGAGCTTTCCAGCTTTCAGCTGGAAGAGCTCCGGAACACGCAATCAAGCCCCGACATCAGTGTTGTAACCAATATATCACCGAACCACCTCGACCGATATCCGGGTATGACTGGGTATATCCAGGCAAAAAAAGGTATTATTGCATATCAAAAACCGTCAGATTATGCGATCCTTAACCACGACGACCCTGAATTACAAAGGTGGGAGAAGGAGTGCAAGGGTAGCGTTTTATGGTATAGTACAAAAAGCAGATTATCGGATGGCGCTTATATCGAAGGTAATGCAATGGTACTTTCGGTAAAAGGCAAGACAACAACAATACCGTGCGTGTCCGGAATTAAAATCCCCGGTAATCACAACCTGCAAAATATCCTGGCTGCCTCATGTGCTGCTTTTCTTGCCGATGCAAATGAACAACATATTAAAAATATGATTACCAACTTCTCCGGATTAGAACACCGCCTGGAATTTGTCCGCCAAATCAATGGCGTACAATACTATAATGATTCCAAGGCCACAACACCTGAATCTGCAATGGCAGCCGTTTCGGCATTTCAATCGCCTGTTATCCTCATTGCCGGTGGCTATGATAAGGGAAGCGATTTTGGGGAATTTGCCGGGATCTGTACAAAACACACTAAAGCGGTTATGCTTATCGGGAAAACGGCGAAGAAGATACAGGAACTCATCATCCAGAAGAGGGGACAAAAAGAAACACCGTCAATCTTCACTCCCAATGCCTTCAGGGATGCATTTCAGCAGGCAGCCACAATAGCAAAATCCGGAGATGTTGTCCTGTTATCTCCCGCCTGCGCCAGTTACGACATGTTTCTTAACTATGAAGAGCGTGGAAAACAATTTAAGGATATGGTGTTGGCTTTATAATAATGGCGCGAAAATACTCCTCACCCAGACACTCTTTCACACAATTGGTGAGGAAACTTTCCCTCCATTGACGGGAGGGATCAAGGGAGGGTGACGTATTTTCGTGACCTTTGTGATCTCTTGGCTTATGGATAGATGTCTACACAAACTGAATACGTAAAGCGTGTGTCCCCCGCTGGGGAGGATCAAGGGGGTGGACTGGCAAAACCAGGAATTTCTGCATGCTCATAATCCGAATATCTATAAGCATTTTTAAACCATGGCGCACTTGCAATGATTGGTGAATCAACACCAGGGTAAAGGTGAAAATTCGTATCCATAATAAAGGGGTATTAGCGACAAGAGAAGTCCAATCCACCCCCTATACCCCCGTCAGCGGGGGACATGGCGGATGCGGCACACGTAATGGGTTGCCAGTGATTGTTGTTCCTTAACCTAACACGTATAAGGTTAAGATGGGTGGATATCCACCCGCATAAGCCGGCCACGCCTGCCAGTCGGCGGAAGGGATCGGCACTACCTTTTTCAAATAGCTAAATTGTTACGTATTTTTAAATATTTTTTTCAAAGGAATTATCATGGTATTGCAAATCGTTTTATTGTTTGCAGGACTTGCCGGCCTCTATTATGGGGCTGAATGGCTTGTCGGAGGCGCATCGAGATTCGCCCGATCCTTTCACATCAAACCCGTCGTCATAGGACTCACCATCGTTGCCTTCGGCACTTCTGCCCCGGAACTTGTCACCAGCATAACCGCTGGCATAAAGCATCTGAGCGATATTGCCATGGGGAATGTTATTGGGAGCAACATTGCCAATATTGGCCTTATCCTTGGATTGTCAGCACTCGTTCGTCCCCTCACGATCGATATGAAACTCCTCTATCGTGAGATGCCAATTATGGTTGGTATCTCATTCCTTTTATATTTCATGGGATGGGATGGTACCTTGAGCCGGACGGAAGGTGGTATCCTCTGTGGCGGTATCGTAATGTATACGTTCTATGTGTATCGCGTTGCCTTGAAGGAAACCAACGCTATTGAGCATGAGTATGAAGAATTTCTTGAAACAAAGAATACGAGCGGTTGTTCCCGAACCTTCGTCAAATCTATAGTGGACCTGCATATCTTCACCTGTCGTAGTAAAACTCCAGGAGTAATTTGCCGCCATAGCATTGCCAGCCATATCCTTTACCCCCTTGGTTATTGTTGCCGTGTACCTGGTAGAATACGCCAAAGGACTTGACGGGGTAAACACGGCTGTCGTTCCACTGCATGATACCGTCCCAGCCACACCGCTTATGGTAAATGTGGTATCGGTAACAGTAGCGGCATTCATCGCCTCACCGAATGTGGCGGTTATGGCAGTGTTTACAGACACTCCAGTCGCATTACTGACTGGACTCGTTACGCTCACCACCGGCGGCGTCGTATCGAGTGCCATTATTGCACTATTCATTACGGTAAAAATATTTGTATTATCAAGGTAAAGACCCCGAACAGCATCAGAATGAATAGTGTAATTTCCAAAAAGCTCAGCGCCTGTGCCTCTTGCACATAACGCAACCAGCGTGTTTGTGTGACCTCTGGAATTCCAGTACCAGTACACTGTCTCACCAGCTTCGATTAGGTTGTTAGTATTCGTGTCCTCCCAGCTCGCCTTTAGTCCGCCAGTGTTGGAGACTATTTTCTCTTTGGAAAGAGTTGCGGCATTCACATTGCCAAGAGGCTGGTCAGGAAACACCCCTGGCCCTGCAGTAAGATAACCAGTTTCATGGTCAGCTGTTACAATAACCAAGGTATTGTTCCATGTGGCATCATTGCCAGGGTCATCCACCCAGTCAGTTACCGTCTGAATAGCATTATAAAAGTCTTTCGCTTCACCGATCATCTGATTCATATTATTCGCATGGGAGGCCCAGTCAATAGCGCCGCCTTCTACCATAAGCACAAAACCGTTCGGGTTCCTGTCCAACACCTTCACTGCAGCCAATATACTCTCAGGAAGGGTGGGGTTTTCAAAATTATGGCCGGAATCATTTGCATTGTGAAATACCTGATCAAATAATCCGGCCAATTTTAAAGTGGAAGTGTTATTCGCTGCTGACATCAAGGCATCCCCGCCGTCAACCCCTGTCTGGCGTTCAACCAAAACATGCTTTCCTGCCTGTCCGCTTTCGGTTCTCAATTTGTTCAGGATCTGACTGCTTATGTAATTAGTACCACCAGCGCCAATATGAACATCCGCAGGAGGTAAGGTGGGACCATGGCCTCCACCATATTTTGTATTCGTAGCAATTGTACCGGTGGTATTAGGATCCCCAAAAAAACCCTCGTCTGCTATTGCAAAAGTATTTACCCGATAATCATTATGGGCCACCCATGCCCCTGGGGTGGCATGGGATACAGGGACTGTGGTAATTGAACCCACTGCTTTTCCTAATGCTTTCGCCCTCTCCCCAATTGAGAACAGTCTTATTAAACCATCAGAAGATACGGACACTCGTGGGGGAGAAGTTTTCGAACCGCTATAAATGGCAGAAGCAGTGCAAGCGCTATCCTGAGTATCAGCCTTAGTATTTACATATTTAAAATCAGACCACGCCTGTGCTGTATCATAACTCCCACCCGCTGGAAAGGTAGAAACCCAGTGTTTAACCCATTGAGGATCAGATTGATATGAGGGCGTTGTGCCAGTGTATTTATTTACTGCCTCGATATGCTTGGCGCCCCATCCATCCCCTATAAATAAAATAATATATTTTGCATTTCCGCCGTGAGCAAATCCACTACCGGTAAGAATGAGCAAAGCAAGAACAAGTAAAATAATACTAAAAGTTTTTTGGGGGAATTGTCTTACCCACGTATGTTTTCCGCAAAGCTTGTTGTGCGCCATTTTATTTGTCCAGCCTTTCCGTTAATTCGAACTCCGGGGTAAAAGAAAAATCATCACTATCAACCTCGTCATTGTACCCTTCAATAGCCAAAATATTTTCACCGGGAAACATTTCGTGTATAAAACCGCTCACATCTAACGGTTCATCCGGCAAACCCGACACGTTTCTAATAACTTCTATACCATTAAGATATACAATGAATGGACCATCACAGTCAACAGATAGAGCCATATTGGTAACTGCGTGTATGTCATCAATAGCGAAATCTCTGCGTACATAAATACCTGAATATTTGCTCCACATATCTTCAAGTTTGGTTTTATTCCTAATTTCTAGAGTTTCGCGGTCCTTTCCCCTTGCCATTGCCCGTCCATAACCAAAACCCGATGGCCCCCTTTGCCAGTTGCTATCATCAAATCCGCTTTGATTCCAACCACGTGGGGGGTTTTTAGTTCCCTTTAAATAACGCCATTCATCCCCTTTCTTAATGGTTACTTTTTTAGTCTTTTCTTTCTCTAATGAAGACACCGAGTTGGTTTTGGCATACACATTCAACTCAAACAGTCCGCTCACACCGAATATAACGTTAAAAGATATGACTGTATAAAATATGCCGTTCATTAAATAATGCAAGCAGCCTTTTCGTGAGTAACATTCCGATTCCCTTTTCATTGTTATTCTCCCCAGTTCTATCGTACTTTACTTTAAATAAAAAAGCCTTACTGTAAAGATGTATAAAAAGTCCTTTCAAAAACATCGTCGGCAGTAAGGCTATCTTTCTCTTTTCCTGCAAGGGCAGGAAAAAAGTTTGAAGACCCTGTTACTTTGCGTCCCCTGATCACTCAGGGTTTACCCTTATCGTGATAGTACAAGAGCTAAGCTATTGTATTGATACAAAAATACCCTTCACCCATAAACACTAACTTAAAATAACAAACTAATTTAACAGTGCATAAAATACCGAATATCGAACAAAGAATTTTGAATTATGAGATTTTTTTATCCTTCCGTACCCTTTCTTAACCAATGTTGACGAAGGACACGGACAAAATGGTTGCCCCACTCAATGAGGAAAATACAGGGGAGGCAACCACTTTGAATTCCCTCGTTATTTGGAAATAAGCAAGGTCGATACCAAACCAAGCATGAAATGTATTTCTCCTCATATCCCTTGTATTTGCAGGTTTTGCGCAGGTTCTGAATTTTCCTATATATCTGGAGAAAACTGAAAAATGTAACAGCTTGTGTAACATCCTCTAGCTGAAAAACGGCGTATAAAGGGCAAAATAACCCGAGGAAATGTCGTTAAGGTTCGCCAAAATAAATATTTAGATGAGGTAAAACAGACGATTCATACGATAAAATAAGGTGTAACAAAAAGTGTAACAGAAGGTGTAACAGTGTAACATCGATTGATAGTATTAAAAATTTTCACAACCCCCTAAAGCCCATGAGGTAGGTCAACCGTCCCGGTTGACATCATAATGGCAAGCGGGGATGCTTGTCCTACCGATAAAGGGGAATGGTACGGTTTTACCGCGTTATGGACAGGTGACCATGCTACTTTTCGGCTGAATGATTTGGTACCTTTCCATCTTCCGGTAGAGGGTCATCCTGGACCAGTTGAGCTTTCTGGCCGATTCTGCCTTGTTCCACTTGGTAGATAAGAGAACGGCAAGCAAACGATCCTTTTCATCCTGAGAAAACATCCTCCCATCAATAACCCGGTTGCGGAATCTTTCCGGCAGGTCCTGAAACATTATCCATGGGGAGTGAGTACTGACCATAACTGCCTCCAAAAGGTTCTTCAGTTCCCGGATGTTACCAGGCCAATCATAGGCATGGAAAAACTCCAGGGTATCACCGGAAAACCCCTTGATATCACGCCCGAAACGACTGTTTAATTCACGTATGTAATGGTCCAGCAGTACCGTGATATCCTCTTTCCGCTGTTTCAGCGGCGGTAAATGAATATTTGACACATTGAGCCGGTAATAGAGATCCTTCCTGAACGTGCCTTCTAATACCATCTCCTCCAGATTTTTATTGGTCGCGGCAACGATCCTGATGTCTAAGGGTATATTCCCCTTCCCACCTAACCGTTGTATCTCCTTGCTCTCAATGACCCGCAGTATTTTTGCCTGGTGGTAAAGGCTCATGTCTCCGATCTCATCGAGGAAGACGGTGCCGCCATCCGCCCGTTTCAGCTTGCCTTCCTTCAGGGTATCTGCACCCGTAAATGCCCCCCGTTCATAACCAAAGAGTTCGCTTTCCAGGAGGCTGTCGGGTATCGCAGTGCAGTTGATACAGACAAAGGGGTTCTTCTTTCTCGGACTGTTCTTGTGGATAAGTTCAGCCGTCAGTTCCTTCCCCGTGCCGGTTTCTCCGGTAATGAGCACATTGCTGTCCGTCCGGGCCACCTTCCCAATGTATGTCCTAATCTCCCTCATCGGCAGGCAGTCACCTACGAATTTCTCTGCATCGGAAATGGCATTC
Source organism: Candidatus Brocadia sp. (assembly GCA_021463795.1). GTDB lineage: Bacteria > Planctomycetota > Brocadiia > Brocadiales > Brocadiaceae > Brocadia. The sequence goes on from JAJTXE010000003.1 coordinate 163,640, forward strand.
CGTGAGGCTTCCTGCATTCCAGCAGATGCGTGAAAAGAAAGCCCGGAAAGACACTTACGAATACTTGCAGCAAGCGCCTCAAACGAAACTGGCTGTTTAAAATAATCGTTCATCCCGGGTTTTAAGGCGGCAATGGCAAGCTCTTCGTTTCCTTCGTGTGTGATCTGGATAAGGGGAATGGCACTATTCAACCGATGGATCTCCTGTGCTATTTGCATACTCTCCCGGCCACCATCAAACGATCCCATGACGACAAGATGAATGACGCTGTATTGCATGATACCGAGGGCTTCTGTCTTGTTTGACGATGCAATGCCCTGATACCCTTGTTGCAGCAAAAACCGTTTCAGTTTTTCCCGGAACGCATCATTCCGTTCCACGATTAAAATTGTCGGTGTCTTCATTGACCGGCGCTCCTTTTTCCTTTTCTGAAATAACTGCTACCGTCATAACAAATTGTTTGAAAATACTCGTAAGCTACCATCAAACAAAAAAAGCCTTACTGCAAAATGTTTATGGAAAACATTTTCGGCAGTAAGGCTGTCTTTTTCTGTCGGATGCAGTAAGGTTATCTTTAAAAACTACGTCCGTGTATGCTTAAAAGACCCTGTTACTTTGCGTCCCCCGATCACTCAGGGTTTGCTTTTATCGAAATGTATCTGATGTGAAAATTAACAAAAGAAATGCCGGAATTTGTATAAAGGAAAATTTTTTCTGTAATTACTTCACTACGCATTAAATTTCAATTACTTATGAACAGATGGAAAAAGAGGTGAACAATGGATGGGTCTTTCAAACAACGCAAAAAAGTGTGACATGGCACACAAGTGTGACGTGACAAAAGTGTGCCATGTCACACTTTTTGATAGAAGATTTGAAATGAATAGCTGTGCTTTTAGACAAAGGGTGGCTTAAAACAACGGTCTCACGACGATACCCGCCAAAAAACAACTGTTTTTGAGCGCGAATTGCAAAAGTCGGGTTAGGGTACGAATCAGGTACGAAGCAGAAAACACCTTATTGTTATATGTTATTGAAGATTTAGCGGTTGCATCTTATTTCAAAACTTTTCTTACAAATCCACCCTGTGCATCAAGTCTTTTTTTTGCCTCCGGGTAATCAATTCCGAGTTTCTGCATAACTATGGCAATCTTTGCATTTCCAAAAGCTAAGTCCAGCAGTTTTTTTGCATCTTCCCGGTTGATGCCGGTAACCGTCATAATGATGCGTTCTGCACGGTCTGCAAGCTTTACATTGGTAGCCCTGAGATCGACCATAAGGTTCTCATAGACCTTGCCAATCTTAATCATAGAAGTTGTGGTCAGCATGTTTAATATGAGCTTCGTAGCTGTGCCAGCCTTCATACGGGTAGAACCGGTTATGACTTCAGGACCTGTGATTGGCCTGATGATGATGTCAACCTCAAAATGAGGCAGGGTCTCTTTATTGCAGCAGAGGAAGATTGTTTTTGCATTCCGCTTTTTTGCCTCAAAGAGGGCTCCCATCACATAAGGAGTTGTTCCGCCCGTAGTGATGCCTACAACAACGTCCTTATGGCTTACCCCTTTTTGCTGGATGTCCCTTGCTCCATATTCCGGAAAATCCTCGGCTCCCTCCACGGATTGAAATACCGCCTTTTCACCTCCGGCAATGATTCCCGTAATGAGAGCGGGATCGGAGCCATAGGTAGGGGGACATTCTGTCGCATCAAGAATGCCCAGTCTTCCGCTGGTACCGGCGCCAACATACATAAGCCGTCCGCCTTCCGTGAAGGCAGTGACGATCAGGTCGGCCGCCTGTGCAATATGTTCCCGTTCCTTATACACTGCGGTAAAGACGCTTGCATCCTCTGCATTAATAATATCAACAATCTCCAGGGTAGTTTTGCAGTCGATATTGAAAGTACGCGGATTACGCTGCTCGGTAAGCAATTGTGAACGGTCTTGTATTTCCATAGATAGATGAGCATGTTAGCATTATCACAGAAGGTTGTCAAAAAATATTTGATGAATGAAAAAAATTTGAAAAAAGTCCCATATAAAAACCACGATAGAACCCAAAAGAATCAATGGTGGAAACCAATTATTCTTTATTTATTTTGATTTTCAACGGGTCTTTGTTAAATTAGCAGGAACACGGCACAGCCAGCAGTTGCTGGCGAGCTATGTGCGGGTAGTATGTTGAGACATTATTTCTTTCATTGCATACCCGGTAAGAAAAGTCAAAAATCAGATATTCATAAGATACTTATTTTCTTTGCAGGAGAGAAGCATATGATTTTTATCTGGATACCTTTATTATTCGTTGTATTATCTTTTCAAGTATTTGCTGGTGATGTAATTATTACCGTGGATAGATTCCATCATAATAATAACGCACCTGTGCGCTTTTCTCTGTGTGACAGCGAAGAATGTCACATGAAAAGAGACAAGGGATATGTGAATATTGATGCAGAATTGATTAAGAAGACGGATAATTTGAGGAAATACAGGATTAACAATGTCACCCCGGGAGAGTACTCGCTTTCTGCATATCATGACCTCAATAACAACGGAAAATTAGAACGCAGCGGCATTCTGGGGATACCTCAGGAGCCTATAGGTTTTTCAAGGTTAGACGTACAAAAAGTACGACGCCATCCGCGATGGGGGGAGGTTAAATTTCACGTTGGTGAAAACAACACATCAGTCACCGTACACCTTGTAGATAAATTTGGATTATAAATTCCTTTTCATTATGGGAAAAAAAATATGAGCTAAGATTTGTCAAATGGGTTGTTTTCGACAGAAAGGGAATGCATATGCGTTCATTGCACCGACATACAAATCTTCATACCTCATACCCTGCAATCCAGGCAGATAACCGATTGCAGGGCTGAGGTAATACTTCTAGCAGTTAAGATAATTCTGCAAACTTTCCTTCTTTTTCTTTTTCCTTATCTTTGCCTTCATCTTCTGTCATGACCGTGCCAGCAAATGCGGTCGTTACTGCGCCAGTCATCAACTTCCCAGACTTCTCTTCCTTATCCTTGCCTTTGCCTTCATCTTCTGTCATGACCGTGCCAGAGAATGCTGTCTTTATTGCACCAGTCATCAATTCTCCTGACTTTCCTTCTTTGTCCTTGCTCTTGTCTTTGTCTTCTGACATGACCGTGCCGGCAAATGCAGTCGTTACTGCGCCAGTCATCAACTTCCCAGACTTCTCTTCCTTGTCCTTGCCTTTGCCTTCATCTTCTGTCATGACCGTACCAGAGAATGCTGTCTTTATTGCACCAGGCATCAATTCTCCTGACTTTCCTTCTTTGTCCTTGCTCTTGTCCTTGTCTTCTGACATGACCGTGCCGGCAAATGCGGTCGTTACTGCGCCAGTCATCAACTTCCCAGACTTCTCTTCCTTGTCCTTGTCCTTGTCTTTATCTTCTGCCCTGACAGGACTGACAAGCGCACTATTTACAACACCAACACTAAACACTAACGCCCCTACAACAGTAAGACTACAACCTAACCTCTTTAACATTTCCTTCTCCTCCTCAAGATTTAGGAAATTTAGCCAGGCCGCCGAGAACACTCTCAGCATAACCAGCTGGCTTTGTAACGTTATATAACATGCAATCAACTCTTTGACAACAAAATTTTTTTGATTCATGAGTGTTACTCTTAACACTGTAAAATCGCAATATCATGGTTGTTTTTTTTGCCTTTACGCCATATGATATAAAAGATAACCCTTTATTAAAAGATGCGTTACCGATTATTTCAGGTTTTTTTTCTGTAGATTGCGGCCTGCTGCTAAGTGAATGGCTTCTCTACATTGCAGTTCAGTCAGGTCAACAGTTTTTTAACAGCATATTTAGGTATGGAGCATGGCGATGTTTTTCTGGTACCGGGTGCTTGACAGAGGAAATACTCTTACTTTGTTCCACTATTTGAGTATTTGCTTCCTGTGTACGGGTCTCTGTTTTCAGGTAAATGCACAAACCATGAAAACGCCGGTTCCTTTCACGGAAAAAGGAAAGAACGGCAAAGGATGGCGTGAAGAATCAGTGATAACGGTAAAAGCAGAAGATATTGAACATGCGGTGATAAAAGAAGATGAAGTCAAGGAACAGGTTGGCAAAGCTATCGATGAGATAAAATCCTTTATGGTAAGTTTAGAACAGGAGGAAAAGGCTCTCGCTCTCTCTCACGATAGACTCCAGCGGGAGAAAAATGATTATCAGGGCAGAAAAGGAAACCCAAAGTATTTAGAATTACTCGAGAAAGATATTGAAGCCATGAAGGAAAAGAGAGACATTGATAATGAACTGATTGAAACATATAATGACCGTATTAGTGCACTCCATGATCAGGCAAAAGTTTATTCTGATCAGGTTGTGCACTTAATGTCAATCTTTTTGCTGGGTGATATTATTGCAATAACACCTCATGATGCAATCCCGGAGATTCTGAAGGAGATTGATTTTGCGCGAGAGAAGATTACTGAAATACAGGAAGACGTCAAGGAAAAGTCATCCGTCGTTTCTTTTTTTACTAATCGGTTGAAGGAGATTGTTGATAAGGCATTTATTGATGACCAGAAACTTGTTAAGGATTTTAAATCAGAAAAAGAGGGTATGAGAGAAGATGAATTTACAAAAAAAGCGCAGGTAAAATTTGATAGTATTATAAAGTGGAAACAGGCCGTAAACGGACAGCGAATTACGATATTTAAAACAAGACTGGGGACGTCAAAAATCCGATATGACGTTGGGTTGCAGACATGGAAAAATGCAGAAATTCATACCGCATTTTTAGCCGAAAAGGTAAGATGCCTTGAAGAAAGGCAGAAAGAGTAGAAAATTAGGCTCTTTCATAAAGTAGCGTCGCTATTACATTTTTACTCGACAAATTTTGAAAAATGTTTTAGTATTAATGTGTTGATCATACTCACTCTATTGAACTTCTGAGAGGAAATTCATTCAGCGTTTGCAAACGGTTGCATTTCAACATAACCAATATACCAATGACAGAACATAACACCAACATAGATAAAAACATTAAATTCGCCGAACCGGAAAGGATGCTGTCTCCACAGAGACCGATGAATACGTGGAAGCACATGATTGTCCATGTATGCATCCTGTTTTTAGTCATCGTGCTGGTCATGGTGTATTTTTCCTCAACAGGCTCGCCCCAAGCCGGACTCCTGGAGGTTGGTATGTCTGCCTTCATTTTTGTTGCTCTGTTTCATCTCGTTATGAAATTTTTCCCCTTTGTTTCCAAGATCATTACCTCTGTAATAGCGATCGGCTTTGGGATTGCGCTCATCTTCGTAAATTATCACTATTTAAAAGTTGTGAAAACAGACGCTACGCTGAGACAACTCCTGGTAGGAGACCTGCTCGTTCATAAGATTGTAAAGACTATCCAAAAAGAACCGATCTCTGTGTTAACGAAAAAGGAAATGCCTCAGGCAGTTCCGGAAACCAAACCTGAACAACTGTCACCAGCAGTGTCGCTAGATCAACTAGCAACTACCATCGCAGAGCCAATGACATCTGACATGCATTCAGAAGCGTTGCAACTAACACCTTTAGAGCACGTCATCAAAACGAAAACACTCTTCTTCAATGAAAAACATGCATCTGGTCTGGATGGGGACAATACACCGGGGAAAATTCTTCCTTTTATAGTAAAAACCCATGAGCCGGTAATACAGGAAGTTGCAGAAAAAAACGATACGAGATGTGCGATACTTCTTGGGGTAATGCGAGATGCACCAAGTGCGAAACTTAAAGAACCAAGGATTCAATCGCCTCTATCGGAAAAGACTGCATCGATTCCCATAGAATAATTGTGTAAACGTGTCTAAGAACACAAGAGCAGCCTATTATTTTCATTCATAGGAATTTCCATTTTATTTAAGCGGGTTTCCGGGCGGTACAGATTTCGTTGCAAGTGCCCGGTCGAACGACAAATATTGTTTGTCTGTATCTGTGCCCCGGCTGATTGTATTCAAAAGGAGTAAGGTTATGAGGACAAGAATGTTTATAGGTATCGTACTGATGGTATTTACCTTAGGAAATGCGGGTTATCCCCAGAATCAGGGGAAAGACGACTCTTTGGACGCCGCAATAAAGTCATTTCTGCAGGCGGTAGAAAAAAACCCTAATTACGCTGAGGCGCATTATAATCTCGGTATTTTGTACAACGAAAAAGGAATGGCAGAAGAAGCCCTTGCCGAATACAAAAAGACATTAGAAATTGAACCTAATTTTGCAAAAGCACACAACAACCTTGGCGTAATTTATTATGAGACAGGCCAATTCGACGAAGCTATTGAAAGCTTTAAGAGGGCGCTCACTCTCTCTCCGCAGTATATTGAGGCACAGTATAATTTAGGAATCGTGTATTATGACAAGAAACAATATGCAGATGCCGTGGCTGCGTTTAAAAAGACGGTAGAGCTTAACCCGAAATTTGAAAAGGGATATTATAATTTAGGCGTGACCTATGCCGCCATGGAATCCCTGGATGAATCGCTTGCTGCCTTTAAAAAAACCGTGACCATTAACCCGCAATTCTCAGATGCTTACTATAATATGGGGGTAGTTTACACCAGGAAGGACCAGCTTGACGAGGCTGTTAAATCCATACAAAAAGCCCTGGAACTCAACCCAAACGACGACAAATATCATTTCGCCCTGGGGGTAATCTATCAGGCAAAGCGGAAGGCACACGAACGAGTAGGTTAAAATGGCTATTCGCTTATTATTGTATACAACGTTTGCAGCTTCCTAAAATAGAAAACTTTTCCGACTCGTTCGGGTTAGGACTAGGAAAGCCTTTTACAAGAATAGAAGAACACAATTTTTCAAAATACCCAAAAGATAGCATCCATCATTTTACCGGGACAATCACTCCAACCAGCGTTATTCCCAATAAGGTATTTAGTGGTTTCAGAAAGGCATGTCACACCCTGTATAAATTTGCTTCTAAGACAGAAAAGGATTTTGCTGTTATTATCGAGCAGGACAGGACAGTTCTTAAGTGGCTGAGACCTGCATCGAATCAATTCCATATCTACTGGAAACACAATTCAAGGCAATACAACCCTGATTTTGTTGTGGAAACGAAAGACGCTATTTATCTTATAGAAACGAAGAAAGGGAAAGATGTTGAATCGGCAGATGTTCAGGAAAAAGCTCAAGCAGCCTTAGAGTATTGTATGCATGCTACTGATTTTACCATTCACAATGGAGGGAAACCCTGGAAATACGTCTTAATTCCGCATAATGCGGTTATGGTAAATATGCGCTTTGAAACGTTGGTGAAGAGTTATGAGTATCAAGGCGGATAATTTCTTTGTCCATGCAGAAGAAATGAGCAAAACGGTTCATCTCCTAAAACAGGGGTAAAAAAATTATATACAGAGGCAGGATACCGGTTCTACGTTTCAGAAAAGAAACGTTGTGTTTAATCTCCGGATTGGTTTCCTGCGGATGGTTTAAACAACAATCCCCTTTTATTCAGTTGTTTGAATTTAAAGACCATGAGCAGGGTTTTTATGAGGATTTTAAAATTTAGCTTTGTTTCGCCATGGATGCGGTCTTCAAATACAATGGGGATTTCCTTGATAGAAAATCCTTTCAGATGTACGCGGTAGAATACCTCAGATACGATGGATGGGCCGGTTGAGACCAGGGAGTCCAGCTCAATTGCCTCCAATACCTTACGCTTGAAACACCGGTAGCCGGAAGAAACGTCTTTAATCTTTAATCCTAACAGAACTCTTACATAGATACCAGCCAGGTTTGTGATTACCTTGCGGACAACCCCCCGGTTCACATCCTTGCCTCCGCCTATGAACCGGGAACCGATAGCCATATCAGCATGCTGCATAGCTTCTAAGAGAGAAGGAATGTATCTGGGATGGTGAGAGAAATCTGCGTCCATTTCAATTACATAGTCTGCTTCGTGCTCCAGGGCATATCGGAAACCAGTAATGCCCGCGGAACCCCTCCCCCTTTCTTTTGTTCTGAGGAGCAGCGCTACTTCCGGATGTTTCTTTGACAAGTTTTTAACTACTTCAGCGGTACCGTCTGGTGAGTTGTCATCAACAACGACAATATGGAGGTCAGATATTTTTAGGTGTACTATTTCCCCAATTAAGCTTCCTATATTCTCCCGTTCGTTATACGTCGGGATCATCACGTAGGTTTTCATAGGAAAGACACCTTTAAAACGAAGACACAAAGAAAAACATTTATTATCCTGTTTAACGAGATAAATCGATCTGAACGTTTTAGAGCAATAGGCCGGTTACGATAGCATATCAAGGCAGATTAAGGCCATGATTTGAGCAAAATTAACGAGTTCTTGTATACTAATGGATTCATTTGTTGCATGCGCCTCAGACTCGTCTCCCGGCCCAAACCCAACGGCGGTAATTCCCTTTTGGATGAGCTGTTTTGTAACCGTTGCTCCGGACATGCCTTTGGGTGCTGGCCTGATCCCCAGAATATCCTCAGTATGTTTTGAAATCAGCTCAACCAGGGGATTGTTTATTGGGACGGCAGTGGGCAACTGGTTGGAAATGACCCTTAAGTCAAATTTTGCCGAAAATTGTGATTCAACTTCTTTAATAATGTTGTTTAAATCATTGATAATGTTGTCCGATGAATCATCGGGCAAATACCGGATATCCAATTGTATCTTACAGAGGGCAGGTACAATATTGGGCGCCGTTCCGCCGTGAATTGATCCGAGATTTACCGTAGGGGGGGTATGGAGCGGATGTACGGTTTTTTGGAACTTTAATCGCTTGATGCGTTCCAGCAAGGGCAGCATATTCCCTATGGCATTCATCCCCATTTCTGGCCGGGAGCCGTGTGCCTGTTTGCCGTGTGACGTGATCTCTAGAAACAAAGCCCCCTTTTCGGTAACATCGATTAACTTCATATTATGGGCAACATCCGGAATGATAGCGTAATCAGCCTTGATTCCACATTCATTCAGTAAATATTCCAGGCCCAGTGCGGAGCCCCGCTCTTCATCCGCAACCCCTGCCAAAATAAATTGCCCTTTCAGTTGAGATTCGTGTTCTTTCAGAAATCTTGCTACGGCCATCATGGAGGCCATCTGCCCTTTATTGTCTGAGGAGCCCCTGCCATAGATTCTGCCATCTTCTATCCACGCCTCAAAGGGATTTCTCTTCCAGTCGTCGCCTGCCGGCACGACATCTAAATGACATGCAACCAGCAATGCAGGGGCGGAGGTCTGTTTGCCCCTGTCTCCGATATATCCGACGATGTTTGTCCGATCCTTCGTTTTTTCAAAGAGTTCATAGGGGATCCGGAGTGATTGAAAGAAATCCGCAACAATTCGCGCCGCAAGGATTTCATTTCCTGGAAGATTTTCGGTCTTTGCATTGATTAATTTGCACGCAAGATCAACGATCTCCTTTTCTTCACCCATCATGTATTTGCCAACAAACTCCCTGAGATTGTTTGACGTATCATATTTCATAGCAGATACACCGAAGGTCTGAAATTTATGGCAAAAAGTAAAGTAAAAATCGCGATAATATTAGCGAAAAACAGGAGAAATTTCAAATTAAATCATTGATAAAGATTATAAATACTTATAAAATTATCCTGTTCATGGGAGATTTCATTTACTAAGAAAATGCCGTTTCTATAGGACTCGTTTATACGATAACCTTTTTAAGTTAAGGTTGTTATGTATGGGAAGTAATTTTTTGTTGCCCCCTTCGCGTACAGAGGAATCTTTAATATCTGAGCTTAGGTCTGCTTTTCTTGTTTTACCCTCGCATGTATCTGTTGAACCTGCCTGGTTGAAGAATCTGGATCTTTTGAAGAATCTTGTTCTCAATAATGACCCTCGAGATTTTTTACGTTGGGATGTTATTGTAAAAACTATGTTTATTCCTGATGCGGTTTATACGCCTGTTGAATTGAGTTATTTATTGTGTCTTTCTGACTTTGCTTCCCGGTGGTGTTCTGCTATCAAAGAGTCACCTTTTGGTTCTCCAGCCCCCTCCAGGTATTATCCTGATAGCAGTGGTAATCTCTTACATCATGCTTATCATCTTGCTCAATTTGAGTCTTTTTATAAGACACAGGTTAATGACATGAATTTTGTCTTGGAGTTTGGAGGCGGTTACGGTAGTATGTGCCGATTGTATTATAATCTTGGCTTCTCTGGCCGTTATATAATCTTTGATTTGCCTGAATTATCTGCTTTGCAGAGGTATTATCTTAAATCTCTTGGTTTGCCTGTTTTGTCTGTTGCTGATTTTGTGAAGGGGGATGAGGGGGTATTATGCATTTCTGATATGCATCAGTTATCTTCTTTATTTGTTGATAGTTCTCTGTTTGATGTCTCTATGTTTATTGCTACCTGGTCTTTGAGCGAGGCTCCCCTTACTATGAGAAGCTTGTTCTTGCCTTTTTTGTCTCAGTTTAATTTCTATCTCCTGGCTTATCAAGATAGCTTTGATAATGTAGATAATATAGAGTATTTTTCCAGCTTTAAAGATATTTTTGCTGATGTTTTTTGGTCTAATTTTCAGATTCCTCATATTCCGGGCAGTTATTATCTCTTTGGGAATACAGAACGTGAAATTCAAATTGAGGTAACAATTTAGTTTTTTGAAAAAGTAGGGGCGAAGCATTTGCTATAATTGCCATGAACACATTTATGTCAAAACGGGCAAATGCTTCGCCCCTACCCTGTACGACAAATATTGCAATTATTGAAAATTTTCAAAAAACTAAATTGTTCGTTGAGAAACGGTAGGTACACATAGTGGGTGAATTGAGCGCCTTCGGCAAGATTTTTATTGGTCTTGGTATTCTTATGATTATTGCAGGAGGGCTGTTTATGCTGGGAGGAAAGATCCCCTTTCTGGGAAAACTTCCCGGCGACATTGCCATTCAAAAGAAAAACTTTAGCTTTTACTTTCCCATCACCACCTGCATCACCATCAGCATCATCCTCTCACTGATCATGTGGTTGTTGCGCAGGAGATAAGTCAGGCAGAAAGTTGGAATGCAGTCTGCAAAAGAAGGTGCAGGGGATGCAAAAGGGATACCTGGTGATGTAGGTGAAATAAGAGAATTAGGGTCGCTGAAGGTGAAGACGACGGAACAGTTGCGGATATGGAACGGGTATGCAGGGGCATGTTACCGCGCAGCCAGCTGGCAGCGCTTTTTTTATAAAAAATTACGAGCACACCCTTTTGGTCATCTTTGGCTCGTGATTGTTTACCTTGGGTAAAACATCCACTTTTGTAAGTTAATCTTCTAAATATTTGCCTATTTTTCTGTATCTCGCATACCGATTTTCTAAAAGATTGTCAATGGAAATGTTCTTCAATTCCACCAAATATTTTGCTATGTGTGCTTTAAGAATACCAGCCATAGTCCTGGGATCCTTGTGTGCTGCGCCCAGTGGTTCCTGGATAATTTCGTCAACCACGCCAAAACGTAAGAGATCCTTTGCCGTAAGCTGCAATGACCTTGCTGATATGGGTGCATTTTCAGCATTTTTCCACAATATTGCAGCGCAGCCTTCGGGTGAAATTACAGAGTAATATGCATATTCCAAAATTGCAAATTTGTCACCGATGCCTATCCCTAATGCACCCCCACTTCCACCTTCGCCGATAACGATATTAATGATGGGGGTTTTTAACCGGCACATTTCATATATATTCTCTGCTATTGCCTGCGCCTGTCCCCTTTCTTCAGCGCCAATGTCAGGGTTAGCTCCGGGCGTGTCTATGAGTGTGACGACGGGCAGATGAAACTTTTCTGCAAGTTTCATTTTTAGTAATGCCTTTCTGTATCCTTCAGGATTGGGCATTCCAAAATTACATGCAATACGTTCCTTGGTGCTTTTGCCTTTATGCTGTCCGATAAATAAAAGCCGTTCCTGCCCAATTCTCCCTAGTCCGCAGATCATCGCTTTGTCGTCACCGAAATGCCTGTCCCCATGCAGTTCAATAAAATCATCAAGCATCATATTTACATAATCAGCGGAAAGAGGACGCAAAGGATGCCGGGCAAGCTTGACAATGTCATATGGAGTTAATTTCGAGCATAGTCTCATCTGAAGACGTTCCCGCCGTTCCCTCAAATTCTGTATTTCCGTCCCCCTGTTAAAGTGGTCATTTAAAGAGGCACTTTGTAAATCCTCAATTTGATGCTCAATCTCTAAGATTAAATTCTCAAGTTCTGTCACCGTTTTCTCAGCCAAACAATATCTCCTTGTGGTGAATTCAAATCAAACAATATAAGATTTTTCGTAACAATTTAGTTTTTGAAAAATGTAGCGCCGTTCCCTTGTGGTCAGCATTGGGCGGGGGACGACACCCGTGTTACGTATTCCGTTTTGTATTGATTATGTATACAAGATACGGGTTTTTCAAAAAGCGAAATTGTTACGATTTTACATATTCCCGGGTTTTTTTCAAATCCGATGCTCCAGAATATGGTTAATTTTAATTATTTTTCAGTTTATTGCAAGAAAATTATAGGGCGTTCAGAGGGCTTCTCATGGGCATTTACGTTTTTTACTATCCTCTTGTATTCCCAGTATTTTCAAGATATATAAAGGAATTTGCCTCTGTATATTTTTGTTATTTTTGGTCTGTTTTTATACATAGGTATACATCGTATTACCTTATAAAAGCTTTCTTTTTTTGAAAGTCTTTCCTTCCCTCTTTCCACCCCCTTTTCCCCCTTCGGAGGGGGATTCAGGGCATAGGTGTTAAGTTAAGGGAACAATAAGATTCAATAAGTAGTAATGATACAACAAGATGCAATCGCTATAAAGAGAAAAAAGAACACTATAAAACCTAATTTTGTTACGAGGGATTTTATAATAAGTGCAGTTTTTGTAAATATGCTTTGCGAAGTATTGATATGGTGTTTACCGATGCGGGAAAAAACCACGGGGGTTTCGTGGTAAGTTTAGCAAAATAAAGGGAAGCGGGCATTGACAACCCGCTTTTTTATGGTAAAATAGCCGATAGCCGTATATATGCTATCGGTATCTTATAAGAAGGAGGAAGGTA
>JAJTXE010000003.1:176740-186560 GCA_021463795.1 Candidatus Brocadia sp.
TTACCCAAATTGCATTACACACCTGATCCAGTAATTTTGGTTTTGGTAGAGGAGTTCCTTTTCGTTATAGAAAAAATAAAAAGTATTCCACTATTTTGGTAATGTAAGGTATACTCCCGGCAAGGGGCAATTTCAGCCTTGATTTATTCCCTAGGGAAGTGTATTTTTACCATACAAGGGGGAGAAGTACGCCCTTTTTGAGCAAATACCTTGAAAGAATACCTGAATTTTCAAAATATCACAGGAAAAACATGATGTTTCCTACAGCATTATTGACAAATATCAACTACACAAGCAACAAAAACAGTATTTTACCTGGAAGTTGTATGATTGAATCCCCATAGTGTTGGGGGCAGCGGCTTCGTTCAACGGTATTTTATCCGTAATTGAGCTTGCGAAGAAGCAATGATAAGAATATTTCTCTTTTCGCAAATGCAGACAAAGCTAGTGCGTTTTTTTTCATTCCGCTCAACTACGGATAAAATACTTAATGTTCTGCGGTGTGGGAGGGACGGTTCTATGTTCTGTTCTAAATGCGGTGTACACATTGCCGACGATGCGCGGTTTTTGTGCCTCATGCGGGGCATCGGTCGCCCCTTCCATGCAGCCTGCCGGCGGTTCGACTAACATCCCAACGCTTCACGCAAGCAGCCCGGCTGGGTTTTGGTAATCTTCTGCTTCTACCTCTTCTCTGCTGGGTTCACTCTTCTATCGTTTTTCCTCATCTTTACGGGACGCATAGGCGTAAGCGAGGCCCAACGAGTTTACTTCGCCAATCTGTCGGCATTGGACTTCCTCATCACCGTCTGCATGTCCGCATTGGCCCTCGTAGCGGCTACGTCGTTGTTTTTCTGCGCCGCGTCGCTGTTTCGCTCTTCGCTATCACCCTCGCGTGCAACGTAGGGTACACCATGATCCACGCAGCCACGACGAATTTTGTCCGGGCGTCCGGCGGCTCCGTAATCACAGGAGTGGTCATCGCGTGGGTCACTCTTGTAGCGGTCGTTCTGTATGCCAGGCGCCTTGCTGCCAAAGGGATTCTTTCGTGACTGCGGTGCCGAACAGGCCATTGCACCGGTCTGCGGCCGTAATCCGATTCACCGGAAGTGCGGGCCGCGTCTCGGTCGCTGCCGATGAACGGCAGTATTATACATTAAAATCCTTGCAAAACTCATGGTATTGTATATAATACCACATTATGAGAATTGTCATTGATACCAATGTTTTATATTCAGCTCTCAGGTCTAAGAGAGGCGCATCATACAGATTAATTTCACAATTGTCATGCAATACTTTTCAAATAATGCTTTCTGTTCCGTTATACGTGGAATATCAAGAGGTTTTATTAAAAGGAAGCTTTTTAGAAAGATATTCAAAGCAAGAAATCATGGGATTTTTAAGGTATTTTTGTAAAATTTGTATCCATCAGGAGATTTTCTATTTATGGAGACCCGTCTTAAAAGACCAAAAAGATGATATGATTTTGGAATTAGCGGTAGCAGGTGACTGTGATTACATTGTCACTCACAATATTAAGCATTTTAAGGGTTTGGTGCAATTCAAACCAAAACCAATAACACCTAAAGAATTTATTGGATTACAAGGAGGTTTACTATGAGTACTTTGAGCGTGAGATTGCCGGAATCGTTACATAAAAAAATAAAGAAAATTGCCAAAGAAGAAAAGGTTTCTATTAACCAATTCATAAGCAGTGCAGCAGCCGAAAAGATCTCTGCCATTATGACCGTGGATTATTTAAAAAAAGAGGCTAAACTGGGAAAGAAAAAAGATTTTGAAGCTCTATTAAAAAAAGTACCAGATGTTGAACCGGAGCTATACGACAGATTAACCAAGGCATAACACTTTGCTTCGCTTCACCTGACCGCTATTCCGGGGATACCATACTTAATTATTGATTTTGTTATTAAAGAATTAAGATGTGTGCATGTCCAGAATTGCTCGAGGGCAGTCGCAAAAAAATGCCAAATGTTTTGGTTCAATCGAGGACGATTGAACCAGCACGGAGCACGGAGCTGTAGCAGGTGATCATCACATGGGTATCATAGTATCCTGTAAAAACTTCCTTTCTCCATTCCCGGTTTTTATGAGGACAAGTTTCATGAGGACAAGTTTTAGCAAGTTTTTTCACAACCCCCTAAATCTCTGAGGTAGGTTAACCGTCCCCGGATGACATCATAATGACAAGCGGGAACGCTTATCCTGCCAAGAGAGGGGAATTGGTTGCGGCTTTGCTGCTGTATGAAATAATCTGCTGTACCGGGTTATCACGAAAAAACTTTCGTGATCTCGTCTACCTTAAAGGCAGGCATTCTTACCGGTTTTCCTTTTGTTAACAGCCTTAATCCCCCGGTCTTCTTCGTAAGCTTGCCGATCTGGGTGCATGCGATACCATGCTTCGCAAGGGTGGCGACAACGTCTTGTGTGTCTGCCGGATCGAGCGCAATCAGCAGTGACCCAGACGCAATGAGACCAAGCGGGTGGATGTCGAACAGCCTGCATATCTCGTCAGTTTCTGTATAGCAGGTGATCTTTTCTGCGTAAATAACGGCCCCCGTTCCGGAAGCCTTTGTAAGCTCCAGTATGCCGGTAGACAGTCCACCCTCTGTTGGGTCATGCATGGCATGAATGCGGGCTGTTTTATTCGCAAGCAAGGCATCTGCAACGATGCTTAAACCGGGCTTGTCAATGAATGTCTGTGCCCTTTTGAGAAACCGGCCGCCAAGATGCTTCCGGATGAATGCCGACTTCTCATGCGCAATAATGGCTGTTCCTTCAATGGCAATCCCCTTGGTGAGCAAGAGGTCATCGCCTGCCTTTGCGTTTGAGTTCACCACAAGCTTGTCCCTTTCAACCTCGCCCAGCATGTGACCAATGACGATGGGGCGGTCGATTTTATAAGAAATTTCCGTGTGTCCGCCGCACAGGGTGATGTTGAGTTTTTGGGCCGATTTCATAATGTCTTGAAATAGGTGCGTGACCAGTTTTCTGTTTGTCTTTCTTTCGGGGAGCAGGAGTGTTGCCAGGAACCACTTGGGAGTTGCGCCCATGGTGGCAATGTCATTGGCGTTTACGTTGACGGCATACCAGCCGATGCGGTGGGTAGTAAAGGTAATGGGGTCGGTCTTGGCAACAAGGTATTTTTCCCCAAAATCGATGACGGCGGCATCCTCACCAATCCAGGGCCCTACAATGATCCTCGGGTCAGTGATGGGGTTTGTGTTGAGGAGTTTTCCCAGCAGGTGGAAATCAAGTTTTCCTACAGGATAATATTTCATAACTATTTATCAAGTGTTTTTACAACCCCCTTGATCTCCCTTTTGTAAGGGGGACTTGGTTATGGCTTTGTTGCTATACGATATCGCGTATATCCTTTAAACCAACCTGTTCCCGGCACATAAAGGGTTCTCCATAATCAACGCGGATCAGATTGCCGTAATATTGATTCTTTGAGGTAAGCGAACGGCTGATATATTTCCACCGGTCGTCATCATAGGCAAACTGAGATTGATAGGCCCGCGCAATCTGGAGTTTCTTTTCAAATTCACTGCTGATGTCCAGGATAAACGAGGGGGTGACATGTAGCCGGAAATGGGAACAGAGGTAATAATAGATGTGGGTTGGATAACATGGCTCTCCGGGGATGTCTGATTTTGTCAGTTTTGCATAGAACCGGGCGGCCTCGCCGATCTGGGTGGTTTGGACGTGGTCAGGATGCGCATCGACCCAGTAAGGAAGGAAAATTACGTGTGGCCGTATCTTCCGGATCACGGTAGCGACCTTTTTACGGGTATCTATGCTGTCCATGAGATAACGATTGGGCAGATCAAGTACTGTCCGGCTCTTTACACCGAGCATGGCCGTTGACCGTTCCCATTCTTTCTGTCTGATTTCAGGACTGCCATGCGGGGTGGGTTCGCCGTTCGTCAGATCGAGGATGTGGACATCATAACCGAGGGAGACGAGTTTCAGGATGCTGCCTCCCATACCTCCTTCTGCGTCATCCGGATGAGGGGCTATTACAAGAATCGTTGTCATATGAAGCGCCTTCAGATAAACATTTGACGTAAAATTAAAAAAAACGTAACAATTTAGTTTTTTGCAGCGTTGTCCGGTTAGGAAATTGCGTAAAACTGGTATCAGAAAAAGATGAGAAAAAAATATTGTTTTGAGGAGATATTTTACTTGACAATTCAGCAAACATTTTTACCTTAATTCTTTGTAGCTCGGTGTGAGTAGGGGCGAAGCATTTGCCAAATTGAGCATAAACACACGCATGCCAGTTATGGCAAATGCTTCGCCCCTACACTGTTTGGCAAACATCTTTATTATTGGCATTTTTTAAGATGCTAAATTGCTACGACTTCTTTAACATTTAAAATAACTGCGGAAAAACAGATGAGTCAAAAACTGAAGCCTTATCCTGAATATAAAGATTCCGGTTTGCCCTGGACAGGAAAGATTCCTGCGCATTGGGTGCAAAAATCAATCCAGACTATTACGTGGAAGCAAACAAGATTGAATCATCCCACGAAAAAATTTAGAGGTTTAATAGTTGACTTAAAATAATAGTGGATGCGATAATAGGAACCACCTCAAAACATAATAAAGAAATACGTCTTACAGCGGAGAGATGGGCTCATATTGTAGAGTCTCATGATTATATGACAGGGAACCAGGACGTAGTCCTTGAAACTCTTGAAAGCCCGGATATCATTGTGGGTGGTACAAAGGATGAACGTATCGCAATAAAGCGTTATGCGAAAACCTCCATTTCCGAGAAACACGCTGTTGGAATCTATAATGAACAAGAAATTGACGGATTTGTGATAGCGGCTTTTATGACTTCTAAACCAGGAAAAATAACCAAAAAGGGGGTTGAATGGAAGATGTAAAGGAGATAAAAGAAGCCGTCCCTTATCTATTGAAGATGCCATCAAAACGTATCTGGGTTGATTATGAGGACGAGGCAGATGTATTCTACATAAGCTTCTGAAAGCCACAACAGGCAAATGATAGTATCATGGAAGATGACTTTGCTTATCATTATCACAAAGGACAACTTGTTAGACTTACTATACTACATGCAAAAAGCAAAACTTAAACCAAGTCGCTTTGCCCTAAACGGTTACGTCAGGTCTATCTCCCCAATATTTACTAAGAGAAAAGGATTGAGATGAAAAAGATACTGGTTTTGATCACTTTATTAAAGCTGCTGTTTGTATTTCCGGGAATAAGCCATGCCGACTCACCGATTACTGCTACCGATTTTTACAAGGCATATCTGGATGTCAAAATGGTTCAGCGTGCGCATCTGGAAGGCGTAATGGGGCTAGAAATTGCTGAGTTTCTTTCATCCCCGGAAAATCCTGTCGATCATAAGGCAGCGGTAATTAATGCTCTTTCATGGAGATTCGAAGGAAAGAATAATGCAGAGCTGTATACGTACTATCTGGGATTATTGTATCATATGCCGGTTGTCGAGCTGAATACCGATTTTCTCAGTGCCGATGAGATATTTTGTCTGGGATATCTTATCGCCATGGATGACTATTTTCATCCTGAAAATGCGATCATATTGCTCGAAGAAGCGTACAAGGCGGCAAATGACAGTTTTACCGTGTCTGCGGTGTTGGCCCTGGCAAAGGCACAAATAGCCTTTGAACAAGATTGGTGTGAGGCCTGGAAAATCATAGAACGGGTCTTACAAAATGCGGATCTCAAACAGGACTTGCGTCCTGAGGCGAAGAAAATTATTGTAAATTACATGATTTTGTACAGGGCGTATTGTAAATAATTCGTTATTAAAGGAAATAACAAATGGCGTTCAATGTCTTTATTACCCGAAAGATTCCCGAAGATGGTATTAATCTTCTTAAAAAGGCTTGCCAAAAGATGGAGATAAATCCGTATGACAGGCCACTGACCTATGATGAACTGCTGAAGGAGACAAAAGGCAGGGATGCGATCATCACGATGCTTTCAGACAGGATTGATGCACGCTTGATGCAAGAGGCAACAAATCTGAAGATTGTTGCCAATTATGCCGTAGGATATGACAATATCGATGTCAAGGCTGCCACTGCCAGGGGCATTGTCGTAACGAATACGCCAGGTGTGCTGACAGACAGCACAGCCGATATGGCCTGGGCATTACTTTTTTCCATAACCAGGAAAATTGTTGAAGGCGATAAGCTTACCCGTGCCGGAAAGTTTACCGGTTGGGCCCCCCTGATGCTGCTTGGGGGTGATCTCGCAGGAAAAACTTTGGGCATTATTGGTGCCGGACGGATTGGGACGGCCATGGCCATGCGGTCGCGGGGATGGTGTATGAAGGTTCTCTATACCACACAGACAAGCAGAAATGATGTGTTGGAAGAGATGCTTGGCGCTCAAAGGGTAGATTTAAAGGCGTTACTCAGGGAGTCGGATTTCCTTTCTCTTCATACACCGCTTTCCGAAAAGACCAGACACCTGATCGGTGCCACGGAACTCTCCCTGATGAAACGGACGGCGTATCTTATCAATACCGGACGAGGTGCGGTAATTGATGAAGAGGCTTTGGTGCGTGCTTTAAAAAACAGGCAGATTGCGGGGGCGGGACTCGACGTCTATGAGGAGGAACCGAAATTAAAGCCAGGACTTGCAGAGCTGGATAATGTCGTACTCGCTCCCCATCTTGGCAGTGCGACTAATGAAACCCGCGCTAAAATGGCTGTCATGGCAGCAGAGAATATCATTGCCGTCTTACATAAGCAAAGGCCGAATAATTGCGTAAATCCGGAGTGCTTACATAGTTTAGCCCAACCTTCGCAATTCGAGGGGTAGGCAAGCCGCCAAGCCAGTAAAATCAATGGGTCGTATAAAAAGGTCGGCACTACAAGGCTTTTTGATAATCTACCCCACTAAAATCAAGGATTGCCTGACAACTCTTGCCTAAAAATGACCTATTTTTGTCGCGAATTGCGAAGGCCGGGTTAGGATAAGCATTCTGAACATGCACATGAAAGGCAGATGACGGGCATGATTTTATATACCTTCTTTCTCCTTCGTGCCTTTCCCTGAAAGGGATAGTTTTGCAAAACAATGTATGATTTAACAAAATTTACTCTAGAAGACATGACCCGCTGCGGAGATGCTTTACAGCAATTTGGGCTTAAAGCAAGAAACCTTGAAGAGTTAGCAAATCTCATGGTGCACTATTTTTATGATACTCTCACTGATAAACAAACAGGGGAAAGATCGTGTGTCCTGGTTCGTTTTTTCATGACGTATCCTTATGCAAGTCTTGACCCTGAACTACGTCAGTTGGCCAATGAAATATTGGTTGGGCAGCCCGTACGGCAGGGGATGACATGTTTAATTCAATTAGCTACGGTAGGAATACGGCCGGAGTGGAATTTGACGAAACTTTCCAAAGAACACCGGGTTATCCCTTTGGTGAGTGAACATACCGTGGAACAAATTCCCATGATTTCCCAAATGATATACCAATTAGGAATTGATATCAGCAATGTTCTCAATCCCGGCCCGGAACTTATCGTAGAGTTGGGAAGCAAAGTCTTCAATATATTCCACGTACCCGATGCCCTTGGAAGCCCTTATATTCCAGCTCAGGACAAATTTGTAATCCCTTTTGGAATTACGTCTGTTTTGGGATTTGGGAGCATATTGCCAACGGGAAATTTATTATCGCTCATTATATTCTCTAGAACTGGAATTCCCCGTGAGACAGCAAATATGTTCAAAAACGTCGCATTGCATGTAAGGTTGGCGGTGTTGCCTTTTGTAACAGAAAAGATATTTGTCAGCGATAAAACCAAGATTAAAGAAGAGGAAAGGCTCAGGTCTTTGATAGCAACTCAAATAAATTTATTGGACGTATACAAAAAAACTGCGGTTGAACAATCAAAGCATTTGGAAAGTTTGTACTTGAATCTTGAAAAAAAAGTGGAAGAAAGAACAAAGGAGCTTCGCCAGGCAAATATTGCACTTGAAAAGGCCAACAGACTGAAATCAGAATTTTTAGCAACCATGTCACACGAGTTGCGTACTCCGTTGAATGCAATTATCGGTTTTGCCGAAGTATTAAGGGACGAAGTTATCGGTCCTCTCAACGGAGATCAAAAAGGGTGCCTGGATGATATCCATAGTAGCGGTCAACACCTGCTCAGCATGATTAATAACATCCTTGACTTCACAAAAATTGAGGCCGGAAAATTTGAGCTCAAATATGAAGAGTTTTCCTTAGAAACGGTTATTGCTGAGGTATTACATGCGATTTCCGAATTTTCTGACAAGAAAGGCATCAGCATACACACGCATATCCATGCGAACATACCTCACTTAGTTGCTGACAAAATAAAATTTAAACAAATTATGTTTAATCTCTTATCCAATGCCGTTAAGTTTACGGCAAAAAATGGCACGATTACAATCAACGTAAAACTGGTGGAACAATATGTTCAAATTGGGGTAAGCGATACGGGTATTGGTATTAAATCAGAAGACATTGATAAATTATTTAAACCATTTTTTCAATTAGACAGCTCCTATTCACGCCGTTACGAAGGAACAGGACTTGGCTTGGTCCTTACAAAGCATCTGGTGGAATTACATGGAGGAAAAATTTGGGTAGAAAGTGACTATGGGAAAGGGAGTACCTTCACCTTTACATTACCCGTAAAACTTCGGGAGAACAATGATTAAGATACGGAAAGCAAAGGGTTCTGATTTTGAAGATATATGGAATATTTTTTATCAGGTAGTGAAAAATGGGGATACCTTTGCCTTTGATCCACTGGCCGGCAAAGAGGATTGTAAAACCTTATGGATGTCTCCTTCTATTCATACCTTTGTTGCAGAATTGCAGAATAAAACTCTTGGAACTTATATTCTGAGAAAAAATCAGCCGGGTCTGGGCTCTCACGTGGCAAATGCGGCTTATATGGTCCATCCGGAGGCGCACGGGCAAGGAATAGGCAGGGCTATGGGAAACCATTCCATAAGGCAGGCAAGGAAACTGGGTTTTTCAGCGATACAGTTTAATTTTGTGGTGAGTACAAATCTTGTTGCAATACAGTTATGGTTAAAACTCGGATTTAGGATTGTTGGAACTGTGCCAAAGGCATTTCACCATAGGAAATTTGGCTTGGTCGACGTTTATGTCATGCACAGATTTGTGTGACCCCCTTTTCAATTACTTCATCAGTGTCCCGTCATGAAATTTAATCTGGTAACATTTGATGAAGTCGCAGGTTCTCATTTCAAGACTGTAAGCGACAAACAGTTGTATAAAGGTTAGATGGAACAGGGGTCTTTTTCGAGCGGAGATGACAAGGGAAACCTTTCGGTTGATGCAGGAGATGTTTGTTGTATATAAAAATTGGCTCCCCCGGTAGGATTCGAACCTACAACCAACCGGTTAACAGCCGGCTACTCTACCATTGAGCTACAGGGGAACCTTTTGTTTTCTCTATAATTTATTGTAAATAAGCAATCAATCTGAACAATTCTTTTTTCATGTCCTGACGAGGGACAATCATATCCAAAAAGCCGTGCTCTAACAAAAACTCCGCGGTCTGGAAACCTTTCGGAAGTGCGCGCCTGATTGTTTCCTGAATGACCCTGGGGCCGGCAAAACCTATCAGTGCCTTCGGCTCGGCTATCGTAATATCAGCCAGGGATGCAAAGCTGGCCATGACCCCGCCCAAAGACGGGTCGGTTAATACCGAGATATACAATCCTCCGGCATCCTGAAACCGGGCAATAGCAGCACTGGTTTTTGCCATTTGCATAAGAG
>JAJTXE010000003.1:186581-218762 GCA_021463795.1 Candidatus Brocadia sp.
CCCCCTGCCTTCCTCTCCCCCTTCGCCTTGCTTTCTCTCTTGCGATTCGGATCGCTTGAGGGCGGCTTGCTGCTGTTGCGACTGTTCCGGTTCAGACGTCCCATCAGTAGAGTTATCACTAACACCAACAACTCTACCATTGACCTCATCGCCGGTGACAGCCCTTTCTCCTCTGAAAGCAGCTTCTCTACCTTCTTGAGTGTCGCATCTATGTCTATATTCTCTATCGTCAATGGATGACACCTGTATCAATAGCCCACAAATTACCCACTGAGGCTATTATACCACAGGCTTTTTCACCCATTTCTTGCTCCCTGGCGTGCACCCCAAAGGCATCTATTTCCGTTGCTGAACAGACCCCACACGTCTCCGCACAAATACCGCCTATCGGCTACCGCTGCTGTATCTACAGCAATATATACCTCTAACCAAGAGAATGCCTGCTTTTCTCGCATCGAGTGTCAAGTAAATTCTAATATATTTTCGCTGAATAGTTACTTTTTGTCATTATCCAAACCTTGTCTATATGCTTTGATTGCTTCTTCCAAGTTTCCCAAGTGTTTATGGCACTCTCCTATACGATTAAATAGATAGGGTTTTATCTGATCACTGTCAGCTATTTTCAGCAATTCATAATACTTATCAATTGCTTCTGCATATTTTTTACCATGAAAAAGCGAATCAGCTTTTCCAACCATACCTTCAACTATAAATTCATCATCAGGATACTCTTTTATAAAGTTATCGAATGCCTTATATGATAGCAAATAGTCTTCCTTATCAAAATAACATCTCCCTATCTCTAATGCCATTTTCGCAGCACATATATCTGCAGGATATGATTGCATTCCATCATAAAACACTTTTATTGCAGACTTGGCCATTTTCATTGCCATTAGGCATTTTCCTATATAGTACATTCCATAAGGTATCTTATTGCTCTTAGGGTAGTTCTCGATTGTTTTCCTAAATACTTGAAACGCACCCAAATAATCATTTTGTTTGTATAAACATTCACCAAGCAAAAAACTTGCGTTTTCAGCAAATTCTAAGCTCTGACCACTCGCTAAATAATTTACAAATACATTCCCGGCATCCTGATATTCATTTAATGAATACAGACAGTTGCCAATATGATATTCGATTGCCAATCTCGTTTGCTCTGAAAAATGTTTCCATCTTACCTTTAAGAACATAGGTATTGCAGTCCGATAATCACCCATTTGCATATAAGTTTTTGCCATTCGGAATTGGGCATCGATGACAGCACGAAATTCATTTTCAGAATGTTCACGAATAATCTTTTTATAGATATCTATTGCTTTATGGTAGAAACCTTGTTCCGCCAATGAGTCACCAATTGATTGAAGCGCTTCACTAACCAATGGATCTTTTGGATAATTACAAATAAATTGGAAGTAAGCCCGACGCGCACTTTCCAAATCTTCTAGCTTGTTGTAGCAACGGCCTATTTTGAATAACGCCTCTTTTGCCTCCGGGCTATCTCGATATTTTCCCACAACAATCTGATATTCTTGCAGCGCAAGAAAATAAAAACCGAGTTCAAAATAATAATTCCCTATCTCAAAATAGGCCTTTACGATCCTCCGGTCGTTAGGGTATTTTATCTTGGCTTTTTGATACAATTGAATACTCTTGTCTCTATAATACTCGAAAGGTGTATCAAGCTTGAGTTTTGCCACAGAAGTGATAAATATAGCATTCTCATCCTGGATGAATTCCAAGCCTTGCAGTCCCAAAACAATTTCTATAATATCTTGTAAGGGACTTTTTTTAACTGAAATGTTTGTGTAAGAGGCTAAATAGGCAGGATCTATTTCATCATCAACAAGGATGCTCTTACCAAGAAATGCAGACAATGCTTGTAATACATCTCCTATTTTTGCATGAGTTGCTTCGAGTGTGTATAAAGGGATATCATACTCGTCTATTTCTTTTGTAATCTCTATGTTATCATTTGGATTAATCACAATCGATTGGCTGTTATCGCCTTTACCATTGATTCTCGCACGAGTTCGAAAGTCCTTCCTGCTCCCAAGTTTTTCATTCTCTTTATTTGTCTCAAGAATTTGTAATTGAGTTCTAAGTTTTTCCAAATTATGCTTTTCCATAGTTAGCTTCTCTTGCATATTATACAAACTGTTCTCAACTTGCTCTCCTTGCACGTTAGAATAATTTTGTGTCAAAAAAACACAAATAAATAAAGGCGCTTTAAACAATACCCTTCTCTTCATTTTGCTTATAAACAAAATATGAATACGAGCTTAAATTACAAGCCATGTTTTGATGGAAACAACTACTGATTTGTACTAGACGTTCCAATCGTGATTCCTTTAAGAAATCGCATTGCCTCTTCCATGTAATAATCTGCTATTTTAAAATATGAGTCTGTAACGATCAATTCCTCGTCTTCGGAAGAGCATTTTCCCTCTTGTGCTAAAACAGCGTAAAGTGATCTCCGCGCCTTTTTATATTCCCCAACTCTTGCGTAACATTCACCTAGTTTCAATCGACTTTTGAGTTGATATGGACTATTTATATAATCGCTTGTTAAAGCATGAAATACTTTTAATGCATCTCCATATCGCTTGGACAATAAATAACAATCTCCTAAACGATACATAATAAAATCCTCATTTAAAAAGGATATCGAATTGTCTAAACCTTCTTCGTAAAAAACCGCCGCCTTTTCATAGCGACCTTGTTCGTAAAATCGATTTGCTTCTATTATATATTTTGAACTATCAATATGAGCTTCATTTAGGCTATTCAAAGAAACTAAAGCATCCGTATCCTTATTGTTATTTACAGAAGATCCGGCTCTTTCATTTTCCCTGGAACCATTGATAATGGTATTATCTAAAGATATATTCTTCTTCATACTCTCTATTGCCTTTTCTTCTACAATACGTCCAATGTCTTTTTTCCCATTATTCGTCCAGTACTTCTGAATTAAAAACAAAAAGCAAACTACACCTAATATAAATATGTTAATAGCAATCGAAAGTCCATATCGTCGGAGTACTAAGGCAATTCGGGAAACTTCAGGAGATGAATTAGCATTTTTTTCATTTTCTGATTTCTTATTTGTATCAACCAATACCTCAGCAAACTGTTGGTGAATTTCCATTGTGCTGGGGGATTCATCTTGTTGAATAGAATCCGACATCCTTTTCCTTACCAGAAATCCATTAAGATATTTAAAAAATACACTCTTTGGACCACAAAAGGTTTTTCTCAAGTTTACCAACATGAGGACCGATGCTTGCTAGAACTGCATCTTCATTTTCAAATATTGAAATAATTTTATTAACACCGGTAATATCAAACAACTCTATTATATTTTCATTCACATTAACAAGTTTCAAGTCTCTTCGCAGAGCTCTGTAATATTTTACGTTATCTACTATCATACTTATTGCCTTTGCAGAGAGATATTTTGTATAAGCAAGGTTAATTATGATACAACGAACTTCGCTTCTCAACTCTTTTAAAAGAGTTGAGAGTTCTTCTATTCCTTCATATACTAAATTGCCTTTCGGTAATACCATAACAGTCTTTTCATTTTCTTGTTTTTCAATTTTCATTACAAGTTACTCGCTTTGCCATATGAACAGTCGTCCCCGTTTTTTCTGAGGACTGTATCATTACCCTATCCATTAAATGTTTCATAAGCAATATACCTCTGCCATTCTTTTCTGTTAACTCTGTATAAATTGTCCTATCAGGCTCTCGATAACTCGTGGCGTCAAAACCACAACCATGGTCACAAACCTCAGTAATAATTTCGTTCCCTAATTTAATAAATCTAATAAAGACTTCGCCGTATTTATTTTTATTATATGCAAAAGTTACCGCATTCAAAATAGCCTCATTGACAGAAGTGATAATTTGATGTCTCTTGATATTATCCACTACCACAGAAGATAAGATCTTTTCAAATTGTTCTAAAATCTTTTCATAATTGCCGATAGGTATTGTGAGAGAAACCGTTTCCTCCCAACAAGATGTATTTATTTCATATCCAAGCTCCGAAACCATTACAGAAATATCATTTTCCTTGTCAATGAACTCTTCACATCTTTCTATTTGAAGTTTAACTTCTTTTGCTATCTCTTCACAGGTGCCAAAATTTTCATCAGTCATCACATTTTTTAACTTATCAATATAAAAGGTATTTGTTCCATTTTTCATAACTGTTGATAACAAACTGCCCATTATGAGAACTATTTTACTGCCAGATACACCGGAAACTGTTTCTTCCAAAATCATTGTACCGGGAAACATATTTAACGAAAAAGGGTGTGATTCCAATACCATAGCTTCTTTGTGAGACATGTATAAAACACTCGCCAGTTCCTCTCCATACCCGGAATAGCAAAGCATTTGCCTTTGTGTATCTAATACCGCACAAAACATGTTAATTGGAAAACGTTGTAAAAGATTTTTACAAAAATATTGATTAATATTTTTCAACAAAGAAGCAGGAGATTTATCCACCTCTGTTATATAACTATAACGGAAAATTGCTTTAACCACCTTATCTAAATTATCTAAACTAACCTTATTTGAAACACCGATGAACAGAAATGCACTTAATTTATCCAACGTAATACAATCATAAAAGATATTATTCGTAGATTTTCCAGAATTCTTTGTAAGAAAACATGTTTTTGACTGATTCCATCTGTCATTATACTCGACTTTAAGCCCTTCACTATTTTTACCATCAACAATTTCACTATCAATCATGAAAGAATCATTTAATATTTTATGGATAACAGCCTTTATATGTTCTATTTTAAATGGTTTTGTCATAAAATCTGATACACCAATATGCATAGCTTCTATTACTGTCTCTATTGAACCATAAGCAGTGATAATAACAGATTTGACATTTGGGCGTATCTTTTTTATTTCGGAAATCAATTGTATTCCACCCATTGTAGGCATTCTTAAATCACTAATCACCAAATCATAACTGATCTTCTTGGCAAACTCTAATGCCTTAACACCATCACTAATATTCTCAACTTCATAACCTTCTTCTGTCAAAGCTTCGTGCAATGCCCACCGTAGTGTTTCCTCATCATCCACTAATAAAATCTTTTTTTTCATACTTATTTGATATCGTTAAATTTACAAAACAAACAACCCAGACATTTCCATTTTTACTATAAACACATAATCATTTTTTTAGCTTCATCATCCAATTATGATGGGCAAAGACCGTATTCTTTTATTTTATTATATAATGTTGTTCTATTAATACCCAGTATCTTGGCAGCCTCGGTTCTCCGCCAGGAAGTCTCATTAAGAACTTTCTGAATATGTTGTCTTTCAATATTAGCCAAAGAACGAATGTCTAAAGTTTCATTATTCTCCCCGTCATTGTTCTTGTCATTGGTAACATTAGCATTTACAACACATCCTTTTCTCGAATCAATAGAAACACCGATTTCTGGGTTCAGTACGCCGTTACCTGCAATTAAAACAGCGCGCTCGACTACGTTTTTCAACTCACGAATGTTTCCAGGCCATTTGTATTCCAAAAGCATTTTCTCTGTTTCTGCAGGTATGTGATGAACATTTTTGTTAAATTCATTATTATATTTATGCACAAAATGTTTCACCAAAAGCATAATATCATCTTTTCTTTCCCTCAACGGCGGTATATAAATGGGTAAAACCTTTAATCTATAATAAAGATCTTTTCTAAAATTATCAGATTCTACTTCTTCTTCCAGATTTCGGTTTGTTGATGCAATAACCCTGACATCAATCTTAATATCATTAATTCCACCAACCCTTTTAAATTGCCGCTCTTGTAAGATTCTCAAAAGTTTTGCTTGTAAAGTAATACCCATTTCACCTATTTCATCTAAAAAGATAGTACCTTTATCCGCAACTTCAAACAAACCAGGCTTTCCTGTTGTAATTGCACCCGTAAACGAGCCTTTTTCATAACCAAATAATTCTGCCTCAAGAAGACTCTCTGTTAAAGCTGCACAATTTATATCTACAAAACGACCATTTTTCCTTGAACTTAAATGATGAACAGCCTGCGCTACAAGCTCCTTGCCAGTCCCACTTTCTCCTTGTATTAATACCGTTGTTGATGGACTCTTTGCTACCTGTTTTATAAGGTTATAAATTGCTTTCATCTGGTAACTATTTCCTATAATTACAGAACCAGGCTCATCAGCAAAAGTACACTGCTGTGCCCGCAATTCAAGAACTTCTCTTCTTAATGCCTGAGTACTCAACGCCTTTTCAACAACTAGCTTTAAATGCTCCGTTTTAAAAGGCTTTTCCAAATAGTCATAAGCCCCCGATTTCATTGCCTCCACTGCAGAGTCAACGCTCCCATATCCAGTCATAACAATAATTAAAGCATTAGGATCTTTTGTTTTTACTTTTTCCAGAAGCTCTATTCCACCCATGTTAGGTAATCGTAAATCCAATAACACTAAGTCTGGTAAAAATTCGTTTATCTTCTCCAGTGCCCGCTCACTAGTTTCTGCAACAATAACATCATACCCTAATCCAGATAAAAACTCTTCTATCGAAAAACGAATCGTTTCCTCATCGTCCACAATAAGAATTATTGCCTTAGACGACATTTATACCCCCTTTTTACCAAAAAACAGCCTACCAGACCTCTTAAATTAACGTTCTATTATTAAACATGCCATTAGAAAACTACCATAATACGTTGAATATTTCAACATATTTAGATGACATATCTTACTATTTGAATTAGCAAACAACATTCCGTCTGTATCATTTCTTATGAACATCTATCAACAATTGCAATTGTTTAATCTTCTCTTGTGATCGCGAATTTTCGTTAATATTTTTTGTAAATTTCAGGCTATACTGGTATTGTTCAAGAGCGCCTGCCAGATTTCCGTTAGCTTCATAGAGAGAAGCGAGATTCAATCTCGTCTCATTGTCGGCTTGATTTCTGCTTAAAACCAGGCTAAATGCATTGATAGCTAATTCATCCTTGCCTTTAAGTTTATATAATTCCCCTAAATGTTTATAGTATTTTATCTGATTCATGGGGTAGATTGGGATTACTCGATTATAAACATTAATTGCATCATCTAACATCCCCATATTATGGTAAATATTCGCAAGTTCATAAAAAGGATCGACTTCCAAAAATGACAAACAACGGATATCTTCCTCATCGGCAGCAAAATATTTTATCAACTCTTTGCCTTCTTCAATTAAAGAGTCTCTCATTTCCGGATATTTCGAATAATGTGAAAACAAAGCACTGTGAATTAAAAATGACCCGGGTATCTCAACAGAAAGACTTTTTAATCTTTCTGTTGCCTCTTCATAGGTAATATTTCCTTGTTGGTAATTGCATTGTATATAGTCAATTTCTTTTTGAATGTTTGCACCTTTACATACATGAATAATTTGTTGAACAAGTTGCTCTGTCATTTCGGGTATTTTTTCCCGTGATTCACATTCACCAACCAACACACTTACTGTTTTTTTTGCTTTCACGTGGACAACCTCAATATTGGCCCGCAGAATATCTCCAAACTGGTTTAAAGTACCCTTGAGAGCAAAATCAGCACTTGTTTTTTCTGCAACTCGAATGAGTACCTTTGAATTAACGTTAGCAAATAAATCTACAATATTTGCCTTTGTCAGCATATTTTTCACATCCGCATTCTCTATTTTAATAATATTTGACAACACGGCTTCTTGAATAAACTCATATGTTCGCTCTTGCTCCATTACATCACCATACCCAGAACGAATTAATTCAGACCTTATTACATCATCAATTTCCGGGAAAAGACCATTTGAATCACAATTGTATTGAAAAGGGAAAATAACGATCTTTATCTTTCTCTCATTCCCAGAAATACTACTCTGGAAACTAATCGAAAGCATGAACAGCATTGCAAGAAATTGGCAATATATTTTCAAACGCATGATTAATCCAAGCACTATTTCTCGCCACGAGTTTATTTAGTAAAATAAAAAAGCCCGTTAATTTGTATTTCAACCTTATACAAACTGACAGGCTCTATAGTCTTCATAACTATCCAGCTATTTTATGGAACGCTCTTTTAAAGTACTGAAAAAAACTTACAATTCACACCATCCTTATGTATTTTGATACGTATTGTTCTCAGACATTTTGGACATCTGCCTTCGTATGCCGTTCCTTCTTTATTCGTATAAACCCTCGTATAAACGTGGCAACAATCAAATTTAACACCAACATGCCGTTTAAACATTCTTGGGATAGTTGTTGCCTTGTTTTCTAGCATAAAAACACCTTTACTTCTTATTACCAAAAAGGTCCATAATCTTTTCCGCTGTCTGCAAAATCACTTCAGGTCTGTCATAATAGCCTTCTTTTATTTTTTGTTTAATCTCCATCATTTTTTCATGCCTCACATCAGGCATCTCGTTTGCTAGTTTTTTTAGTTCTGTAATCGTCTGTTCTAGTTTTTTTGCTTCTGCGGAAATATCAACAGAATCGGCTTTTTCATCTTCAGGTTGATCTTCTTTATTAATCTTTATTCGCAATTGATTTTCCTCAACATAATTTGAATTAACTTCTCTGGTGTGTAAGGAAGTATTAGAAACATCTTTTATAGTCATTGTCATCCTCCTAAAAAAATCAATGCAACCTTGATAGTGCCTATACTCATGTAATAATAAACGTATAGAAACACTATCCTGCGATGTATTATTAGACACCTTTATATATCGGTATATTTTAAAAATAATTTAAACCTTTTTAAACTCATTTACTGAACTTAAAAATAGCGTAACACTTTAGTTCTTTGAAAAATTAACAAGCGGTTTTATAAGTTGACCCAGAAGGCGTTTTAACTGCGGGAGTGTTAAACGTGAAAAAACTGACGTCACAGCACTCTTTATGGTATAAGAAGCTTCAGAAAAGAGAACCCTTTTTATAAAACCCATACTCCCCTACTACCGTTCACGAGAACTGCATGCAGACGATATAGTCTTTATCAAGGCTCTCATTGAGCATCATTTTCTTAGAGGACGAAGTTATATTTTCCGAGAACTCTGCAAGAGTTGAAACTGAATACAGTCCAATGACAAGTTTAAAGAATACGACCTCCTTCTGAGCTTGGAAGAGCATGGATTGATTTTGTCTCCACCACGCATACGGTAAAAAAATAATCACAAAAACAAGGTCTTTGACAGATGCCTCTTTTTGACAAAAGGACACGGGAAAGTGTCATCGCCAAGCATACTCTTCCCAATGATCCAGGTGGTAAACGATCATCAAGGGAGTTACCTCTGGGGTTATCTCCTGTATCACTTCCACTACCTCGGATGCCCAGACCTGTTAGTAAACATCTCAAACCATCGTACGTATCGGCAATCAGGCGTTGCCTGCCTTGAATGGGTAAGTACCGCATGAAAAGTCAAGACCGTGATCGTTTCATCGGATGGGATGAGACTACCAAAATGACCACTTGCAAACGTATAAGCGATACATCGAGGAAATCCCACGGGTTGACCCTGTCGTGACGAAACATACGGTTCTGGACACTGGTGTTTTTCTTGCAAAAAGATCGTTCAACCTCTGGATACAAATGCCTTGCCAATCGCCCAACTCGGATTGCACCTTGTTGTCTTTATCAGCAGTGTTTCTATCATCTGTTCACAGAACTCATAAAAGTAGGAAAACACAACCAGCCTATTTCATGGAAAAGGTTCAGGAGAAAACTCTCCCGGTTGCTCAAGGATGCCACCGGCTATCCGGGAAAAAGACAGACCTTAGCCAGGCATGCTTTCTTAGGCTCAAAAAAAGATTGTATCGCAGACTTGAACAGTTTCTGGCAACACCCCGTCAGGATAA
This sequence comes from Candidatus Brocadia sp., assembly GCA_021463795.1. Classification (GTDB taxonomy): domain Bacteria; phylum Planctomycetota; class Brocadiia; order Brocadiales; family Brocadiaceae; genus Brocadia. The sequence continues at coordinate 196,480 of JAJTXE010000003.1, forward strand.
AGACACACAAAGATTGACCAAGCGCCTGAATCGTTATAAACAGGAACTCTTCACGTTTCTGAAACATGAGGGCGTATGTCCCTATAATAACCATGCTAAGCAGCAGATACGAAAAACGGTATTGACCCGAAAAGCCTTACAGCAGAGCCGCTCTGAGGATGACGCTAAGACACCGGCCATCATCATGTCTCTTCTTCGCTCTGCGGAATTACAGGGAATTAATCCCGTAGAAAAACTTCTGGCAAGCACAAAAAACGCTCTTACAATTAAAACGTCTTCTGGGTTAGCTTATAAAACCACTGGTTAATTTTTCAAAGAACTAAAGTGTCACGAAATTTCTTTTATCCCTTGTGAAAGACTATTACAAATTTTTACCCACACAAAACGGAGAAGACACGCACTTTTTAGTCCGCGTGATAATCTCTGCCTAATATTATATTTCACACTTCAATCAAGCCCACCCTTTTTGCTGCTATACCAATCTTTTCTATGAAGGTGTTAAAGCGAAACGGCTTCGTGATCACAGGCACTTTACTCTTTTCAATAAACGTCCTATATTCAGACGAAAGGGTGTCTCCTGTCATCAAAATTACCTTTCCCCTGATAACAGGTGAATAACTTACCATCCACTCATAGAATTGAATTCCAGACATTTCTCCAGGCATTTTAAAGTCCATAACAACGATATCAAACTGATCTTCTTGGATTGCCTGCATCGCATCCTTAATATTGTTTGCGGATGTTACATGGCAACCTTTTGCAGTCAACAATTCATTACAAGATTCTGCAATTCCCACCTCATCTTCTACGAGCAATAAACGTAAACCACTCAAATCATAATCCTTTTTGATAGGGAATTTGACTTCTTTGCCAGTTTGCACTTTGATCGGGAGGGCGACAGTAAAAATAGCACCTTTCTGACTGTTCTTTCCAACAATCACCCCCCCATGTTCCTTTACAATACCATAGCTTACCGCCAAACCTAACCCCGTTCCCTTCCCAACCTCTTTCGTTGTGTAAAAAGGGGTAAACAACTTTTCCGGCTCAAGGATACCAGGCCCAGTATCCTCAAATTCAATTACAATTTTATCACCTTTTTGGTGAGTACGAATGGCCAAAATGCCCTTTCCATATGCAGCCTTCATTGCATCATAAGCGTTATTAATAAGATTGATAAAGACTTGCATGAGTTGAACGCGATCAGCCATTGTCTTTGGCAAAGTCTGAGAAAGAAATTGTTCTACCTCGATATTATTGACTCTGAGATCATTAATTTTTAGTTCAAGAGCGTCTTTCAGAACGTCATTGATACAAACGTATTGTCCCTTTCGAACGTCTTTTCGTTTCGTTGCAAAAGTGAGCAGATTTTCTACAATCCGGGTACAGCGTTGGGAAGCATCGATAATATGTCGTAATCGGTTCGTTGCATTTTTTGATAGATTATCACATATCAACATAAGTTCACTAAAATTCAAAATAATAGATAATGGATTATTCAGTTCATGGGCAACCCCAGAAATCATGGTGCCCACGCTGCTCATCTTTTCAGCCTGAATAAGTTGTTCTTTTAGCATCTTTTGCTCAGTAATATCGTAACCAAATAAATTTATATTCAAAATAGCATTCCATTCATCTCTCAGATACGTTACAATCCATAAGATCTCCCGAATCTGATAATCACGTGAAGCAAATGGTATTTCAATCTGTTCCCCTTTCTTTCCGCTCAAGAGCATCTGGATGTCATCAAATAGCTCTTCTACTTTGTCTTGCGGAATAAAAACATCAACCACAGGTTTACCAAACACTTCGGACAGCGTAAAACCAAATCTCTTTTCTATTGCACGATTTACAAACACAATCTCACCTTTCGAAGTAATCGTGACGACATAAACATTGGTGTTTTGTATCAGTGCATCAAGAAATTTTCTTTGATTATACATTTCTTTTTTTGTTTCAGTTAACTTCTGCGATTTCTCTTTTAATAAACCCTTCAAACGCTCCTGATATTCAAATATTCTTTTTTCCAATACCCTTCTTTCAGTTACATCACGAACAAATGCCATTACTATATAGTCATTTAAAATCACATCATACTGTATGGAACACATGATTTCTGCATCTATCCGTTTACCTCCCTTCGCCAACAATGTCACAACCAAATTGTTATCTATCCTTGAGTGAACGGAGGAATCATATTGTTCCTTAATAACAGACCCATTCTCATCAGCAACCAGATCAAACAGATACAAGGAGGTCATTTCGTTTGCTCTATATCCAAAGGCCTCTAATCCCAATTTGTTTATGTGAAGAAACCTTCCTTGACTATTCAGTTTAAAGATTATCTCGGGCGCATTCTCAACCATGTCCCTGTATTTCTCCTCTGAGGCAGTAAGACTATCTAACAGCATAGCATTCATCAAGGTAACAGTAATTTGTGCTGAAACCTGATCGATAAGGCTACTATGGGTTCCTATAAAATGAGTACAGTTTTTACTGAGAATATTTATACATCCAATTAACGCATTGTTAATAAATAGCGGATATACCATAAATGAGGTAATGCTATTACTCAGCAGAAGCTTATCGATATCACTGGCATTTTTATCCAATCCATTCTTCATAATGATTTTGTTTGACTTTGTCACTTCATTATAAAGAATCTTTTCCAGGGTGGTTTTCAGTTCGGTACCTCTGTAAAAGTTATGGGTGTTTTGTTCCAAATTCAACAAATACGTATAGTATTCACCTGAAGGTTGCGTTTTTAATATTACGCTAAAATAATCAAAGTTTATGATCTTTTTCAGTTCAAGGCATAAGGCGTTACAAAAATCCCTGTAATTCATACGAGAAAGCACTAAACGGTTTATATTGAGGATAGTTTCCCGTTCCAACTCCAATCTCTTTATCATACAATCTTTATCAATTTTTTGCGGCACCATATCTACCACCTTTTTTAGCTTTTCTAAACAGAAAGTAAGGGTTGTAGTTACCGATACGAGCTCTAATTTTTATACATCTACTTAATTTTATTTTCAATCAAAATATATTATCCCTTATCTTTCCAGTACAACAAACTCAATTCGGCAAGACTGAGATATTCTAACCGTATCTATTACACCAAATTACAATACCTTATACAATAATTTCACGAATTTTTATAGCCTTCTTTTTTCCTATCCCTTCCACACGAATAAGTTCCTCCTCATTGGCAGCAAAGACTTTCTCCACGCTCCCAAAATGGTCTAACATCCTTTTTGCCATCTTTGGTCCAATACCTGGTAATCCCTGGAGTAAATACAATTTTCTAGTTTGGAGGCGTTTGGGTTTTCTTCCCATTCTTTTTAATACATCATGGTTGTATTTTGCATTGTGAATTCCTGCCATAATTAATATCTCAGCCGTCCCACAAGGTGTTTTAGAAAAAATCAATGGTATTTGCCAGGAAACAGACAATGAAACGATCGCCCCTTTTATGGCTTGATGGTTAATTTTATAACCAGTACAAAACAAATCTACTCCCTCTATTACCATAAACGGAGTTTCTGTATGCCTTTTTAAAAGCGCTGCCTGAGAAAACAGCCGTCCATCAATAATGGATACAACAAAGTCTTTGGTTGTCTTTCGCTCAACAACAATATGATTATTAATGCGATAATCACCTATGGGTAAATGTGTCTCTTCAACAACAAGACCCTCTGCGTTGCCAAGTACCTCCAGAATTCCAACATCTTTTTCGCGGTAATCAACTTCTATGAAGATTTCCATAGCAATCAACCTTAAATTCTTCAGTTACTCAATATGCTTTGCAAACTTCTTATTGAATTGTTCTTCATATAACTGTCTGTAATGACCATACAAATTTTGCAACAGCTCATGATGGTTGCCGATTTCCACAATCTCCCCGTTATGAAAGACGACAATGATATCCGCTGATTGAATCGTAGAAAGGCGGTGCGCAATTATTATCGTTGTTCTGCCTTTCATTAATCGCTTCAATGCATCTTGGATCAGGTTTTCTGCCTTTGAATCCAAAGAAGAAGTTGCTTCATCCAAAATTAAAATGGGCGCATTCTTTAAAAAGGCACGTGCCAGTGCAATGCGTTGCTTCTGTCCCCCAGAAAGTTTTACGCCACCCTCACCGATTTCCGTTTGATAACCCTTTGAAAGCTTACAGATGAAGTCATGCGCATTGGCCGAAATAGCAGAGTTCTGAACATCTTTCTCGGCAGCATTTTGCTTGCCAAAAAGAATGTTTTCATAAACAGTACCTGAAAACAAGATAGGCTCCTGTGGCACGGCGGCAATATGCCTTCTCAAACAATCGAGCCTGAAATCACGTATATCCAAGCCATCAATTGTAATTCCTCCTGAGGTAACATTATAAAACCTTGGAATAAGCTTTACAAAGGTAGATTTACCAGCTCCGCTCGGGCCTACCACTGCAACCGTACAACCAGCCGGAATATGCAAATTGATGTCCTTCAGAACAGTTTTTGAAAATTCATAAGCAAAATTCACATTAATAAACCGGATCTCACCTTTTATACATTTATAATCTTTGGCGGTGGGGCTGTCAGTAATCTCCGTAGAGGTGTTAAACACCTCAAAGATCCTTTCCATGGCAGATTGGGAATTTGCCAAAAGGATATTGAGTTCGGTAAGGCGATTAAGAGGATTGTACAACATGCCAAGATATGCATAAAATGCAGCTAATTCTCCTACCGTTAGACTGCCATGCATCACCTGCATGGCCCCATACCAGACCACAAGAACCGGTGCAATGGAAGTTAGATAGCCAATAATAGATTGGGCTGTTGCATGATGTTGTATATGTTTTAACTGATAGAATAAATGCTCCCGGTTATCCTGAAAAAAGTGTTTTTGTTCCGCCTTTTCCCGCGTATAAGACTGTATGACGGAAATACCACAGAGCTTTTCGTGAACATTTCCGGATATCTCTTCCATCTTTTGCCGGGCAAGCTTGCTCGTTTGCTTGATTTGGGCTTTGAAATGTTTGTTCAGCACCACATAAAGAGGAAAAATTGAGACAGAGACCAACGCCAATTTCCAATTCATACGAAAAAGTAAAAAGGCAATCAAAAACAGGGAACTTGCGTCCATAACTGTATTGGTAAAGGCAGCTCCAACAAAGTTTTGGGCAACCGCTATATCTCCCAGCAGACGAGATGCAATCGACCCTACCTGACGTTTTTCATAGAAACTCAGTGACATCCGTTGCAGATGAACATATAATTCATTTCTCAGGTCAAAAACAAGCCTTTGCCCTGCCTGATCTGCATAGTAGGAACGAAAGTAGGTAACGACGGCCCATACCACATAGAGCCCCGTCATAGCTACCATAGTGTAATGTAATTTAAAGGTATCATAGGAAGACGGCGACAATAAATGATCAATCACTATCTTAAATACCCATGGAAATATTAGTGGAATGTTGTATTTCAATAGACCACAAATGGTGGCTATCATAATCAACCGACGGTAAGGCTTTACAAAAGAAAGAAATTTTTTTAATGCAGGGTTGACAAAGACTTTTGTGACGTATTTTTCCATTTTTTCCAAGAACAAACTATTCTATAAAGGCCGACCCCAACCATAACAACCTTAAATATCTGTAAATCCGATGATTGCTTGTAAGCATCCGGCATAGTATACAAATCAGTTCCCCGGTGTGCAAGTTGTACGTTTGTACATTTTCCACTCCCCTCCCATGATTATAGGATGCTTCCGTGTGACCAGACAGGGCATTGTAGTTATCCTTTCTGAAAGCAGCAAGGACTTTTGCCTTGTTTTGTACGTCTGTTACGGTTATTATTTAACTTATGAAAATAGTTGCAGGAATAGATATCGGCTCAACTACCACAAAGGTTGCGCTCTTAAGGGGACATTCGTTCCTTGGATCAAAAACATCCTCAACAGGAACAAATTGCAAAAAAACAGTAAAACTCCTGCTCCATGAAATACTCAAAGATTATGATTTACAAGAAGACAAAATCCAATATACCGTTGCTACCGGCTATGGCCGCAGGATAATACCGGCCGACGAAATTATTACCGAAATTACGGCGAATGCAAGAGCAGCCGCGTGGCTCATGCGCGAGCAGACAAAGGTAAGAACCATTATTAATATTGGTGGGCAGGACTGCAAGGTTATTGCCCTTGATGATCAAGGTATCATGACTGATTTTGCTATGAACGACAAATGTGCAGCTGGAACGGGACGATTTTTAGAGGTTATGAGTCGTATTCTTGAAGTGGAATTAGATGAACTGGGCATATTATCAGAAAGGGCGAAAAATATCCCTCATATAAATAGTCTGTGCACTGTCTTTGGCGAATCGGAAGTTATTTCGCTCCTTTCGCAGGGCAGAAATGTGGAAGATATTATTGCAGGCATTCATAAGTCGATCGCAAAGCGGGTAAGTGCAATGGTAAAAAAAATTGGTGTCAAAGAAGCGGTGTTCTTTGATGGAGGCCCTGCATTCAATACCGGATTGAAGAGCGCATTAGAACAAGAATTGGAAACAGAAATCTACGTTCCTCCTAATCCACAGATTACGACTGCCCTTGGTGCTGCCCTTGTTGCTTCTGAGAACTATTCAAAGAATCTATCAAGACATCATTGCAAAGAAAAAATCTTATCCTGCACCAAATAAGAAATACTGTTATTTTATTTTTGATAAACTCCTGCTTATCCAGCATATACTACAGCGTTAGCCCCGGCGTCTTTTTAAAAGCCTCTCTTCGTATTTTACGATTGTTCCCTCTTGTTCCATCGTCTCAATAGAACCTGGTCTTTTTCTGCGCACCTCCGCCATTGCCCTTTGCGCACTATAACCCTTATTTACAAGATAACAAGCCAACATTGTCCCTGTTCTCCCAATCCCGGCATCGCAATGTACAACAGTCTTTTTTTTAGAAGATGTCAGATTATTTACAAAAGTTATGAACTCATCAATTTGTTCTTGGGTTGGAGAGGTAAGGTCAGCTACCGGAATATGTCTATACTCAAAACCAAATTCTTCTATAAAGGTTTTATACAAAGGCAGTTCGGTTAATGATACTATCGCCTCAATTCCGTTGTCTTTCAGAAATTCAAGGTCTAACACCACGGATACTGGCCTTGCCATTCCCGCTATTTCACCCTCGATAATCCAACTAAAATTTTTCGGCATTTGTATCTTTGATAAAATTTTTGAGCATTTCCAGAACAAGTTCTAAAGGTAAACCAACTACATTTGAGTAGCTGCCATCTATCGCTTCAATAAATTTTTTTCCTTCTCCCTGAATAGCGTACGCTCCCGCTTTATCCATTGGTTCACCGGACTGGATATACGCCTCAATTTCCTCCTCCGTAATATATTTCATTGTAATACGTGTTTGTTCGTTTCGCAATAATTTCTTTTTTGAAGGCATTTCTATGATGCAAACACCGGTAAAAATACTGTGTACAGAATTACTCAGGAGAGAAAGGATCCTTTTCGCATCACGGGCATCCTTCGGTTTACCAATAATATTTTTTTTATGAAACACCAAGGTATCTGCGCTCACAATGATAGCATTATTCACTCTTTCAGCAACATCATTTGCCTTCATGAACGCGAGGTTCTGGACTAAATCCGTCGGCAATACATTACGAGGAATACTTTCCTGTATGTTATGCGGTATAATATCAAAGCAACATCCTAACGTCTTCAACAAGGCGACCCGTCTTGAAGAATTTGTCGCCAAGATCAAGCGCTTTTCTGTAATATTTTTCATTTAATAAAAAAAAACCCTTCTACTATGAATTCTAGCAGAAGGGTAAACCATAAAAAAACCATCACTTTCGAAATACTTTTCACCTAACCGGTAGTAATCTCCGGTTTCACTTCTTCAATGGGCTGCATTTCAGCAGAACCCTCAACCAACTCAAAGATCACCCGTGATGCATTATCATTGAGGCGACGACCAAGCAATCGCAATTTTCTGTCCCGGCCTTCCGTCCTATATTCAAGTTCTGGTATCCTGCCCACACTGTTCCCTGATAAGACTCCCAACCGAGTCCCCGATAACTTCAATATTCTTGTATACCCGCCGTTCCGATTGGCAAATCGTTGTGCAATGCCACCAGTTTCTCGCCATAATCCTTCCCCAAACAACCTCCTGGCAACATCAATATTTCTCAATCGTGCTAGAACCTGACGATAGCAATGTACATAGCCGGCTTTATCAGTATCCTTCTTTAATAACCCCTTTTTTGCCATGGTGATGAGCTTTTCTGCAAAAGATTTAGTCTCTTTCGCTTTTTCCAGCGTCGTAATAATTCTTCCGTACGTAAAAAGACTATTGGTTATATTCTGCCTTAGTGCCTTTCTGTGTGCGGCGGTTCTCGATAAATGTCTCCCCCTCATTCTGTGTCTCATGGAATCATCCTTTCCCTTTTTCCATTTGTTTAATCGCCACAGGCATTCCAATCGTTAAATTTAATTGAGCCAGTTTCGTCTTAACTTCCCTAAGTGTAGTTTTACCAAAATTTTTTATTTCTAAAAGTTGCTCTTCAGTCTTTGCAACAAGATCGCCGACAGTTGCTATACCAGAAATTTCAAGACAATTTGAGGCTCTTACCGATAAATCCAACTCAGCGATAGGTAAGCACATCTTCTTTGCAAGCTCTTCCTCAGATATCTCAGGAATCGATTCAATGCCCATTCTTTTTTCCACTTGCTGCAATTCTCTGCCAATATCAAAGTATTGTACAAAAGGATTCAGATGTTTTCTCATAATTTTTGCTGCTTCAACCAGAGCCATTTCAGGAGAAACAACACTATTCGTCCATATCTCCATGATAAGCTTGTCGTAATTTGTACGCCTGCCAACGCGCGTTTCTTCGATAGAGAAACGGACATTTCTCACAGGAGAAAAAATCGAATCTATAGCAATAAGCCCAAATTCTTGTTCTTCCGGTTCATTTTCCTCAGCGGTTACATATCCACGACCTTTCTTCACTTCCATCTCTACACTAAATTTTACATCCTCAGAGAGCGTAGCAATATGCAAATCACCGTTTATTATTTCTACCCCAGCATCAGCTATAATATCTTTTGCTTTCACCTCACCCTTTTTTTTTGCCTCAATCTTTACGACTTTAGGTTGTTCGGTATCCAATTTTATCACAAGATTCTTTATATTCAACATGATATCAGTCACATCTTCTACAATACCGGAAATACTCGTAAATTCATGACTGATCCCATCAATTCTGACAGATACGACTGCGCTGCCTTCCAACGAAGAAAGCATAATTCTTCTTAAACTATTACCTATTGAGTGGCCAAAACCACGCTCGAAAGGAGCTGCTATAAACTTACCATAGGTATCGGTTAAAGTCTCTCGTTCCACATCAACTCGGACAGGAAGTTCAAGACCTCTCCACCTTATTCGCATATTTTTCCCCCTAATTCATTTAATAAGGGATCAGAAAATAAATTAAATTATCTGGCTGTGTACACGATATATCTTAAGAAAAAAGTATTAATGAAGCTATCATCTATCATGTGTCGGTTTATCCTATTAAAAGCAACAACCAAACCAGACAGAATTATTTAGAACACAGCTCAACAATTAACTGTTCTTGAGCAGGAACTGAAATGTCGTCACGCGTAGGAAGCTGAGTTACCAACCCTTCCAAGGCGTCCAGCCTCAGCTGCACCCAAGAGGGAATATTTCTACCTTTTTCTAATTCTAGATTCGTTTTAACAATGTTTTGTGTTATCTCACGACCCCTAGGTTTAATAATATCACCCATCCTCACCAAATATGACGCAATGTCTACCTTTTTATTATTCACCATGAAATGGCCGTGCAAAACAAGCTGTCTGGCATTTTTTCTCGAAGAAGCAAATGAAAGGAGATACACAACGTTATCCAGTCTTCTTTCTAGCATTATCAATAAATTTTCACCAGTATTTCCCTTTTGCCTCTCCGCTTTTTGAAAATAATTCCTAAACTGTCTCTCCAAGATTCCATAATAACGTTTAACTTTTTGTTTTTCTCTGAATTGAACGCCATATTTTGATAATTTTCCTTTCCCCCAAGTAAATTGACCAGGGGGATATTTTCTTTTTGTAATCGCGCATTTCACCGTATCACAGCGTATTCCTTTCAGGAATAATTTTTCTCCTTCCCTCCTGCACAGCCTACATTGAGGACCCACATATCTCGCCATATCAATCCTTTCCCGATTCTAATAAAACTTAATTATACTCTTCGTTTTTTCCTCGGCCGACAACCATTATGCGGAAGCGGAGTAACATCTTCAATTGCCTTCACACTCAAACCAGCCGCCTGAAGTGCAGTGATAGCTGACTCACGGCCCGGGCCAGGCCCCTTAACCCTGATTTCAATCTCCTGAACACCGTACTTTTGTGCCTTGTCGGCAGCACTTGACGCTGCCTTCTGTGCAGCAAATGGTGTGCTTTTCCGTGATCCCTTAAAACCTACTGTGCCAGCACTAGCCCAACATATCGTCTCGCCGTTAAGATCTGAAATAGTTACATACGTATTATTAAATGTTGCTTTAATATTCGCAATTGCGCGTGCAACGTTGCGTCTTACCTTTTTCTTGATTCCATTTGACATAGTATTTCCAATCTCAAACTAAACAAACAAATTATTAAGATTTCTCAAGCTGAAAATAATCTTTTAAAATAAATTCCGCATGAAACATTTCGTTCAATTTATTATATTCATCCAAGTTAAATTCTTTATTCCCTTTTTTTTTCCTTGCTATAATCATTAAATTTTTTGGCGTATTCCTAGGAGACGTAATCTCAACAAGTTTAACAACATAACCGGTGCCCGTTAAGAATTGTGCCCTTAATGCTTCAGTCAGAATATCTGCAAAACGGTACCGTAAGAGACCAAATTCTGTCAGACCAACCAACGGATGCCCGTTTTTTAAACGATTCCGTATTTGATTTTCGCAACAGGGAACGACAATGATATATTTAGCTCCCAGTTTAATACCTTTGGCAATTGTCTCATCCGTGGCGGTATCACACGCATGCAATGCTATTACAATATCGATGGATTTTTCGGGGAAAACTTCGATAATCTTGGCATGAACAAATTGCATGTTTTCAAAGCCAAGACTATTTTTAATCTGCTCACATCTGTCTATTAGGACAGAATTACTATCAACCCCATAAAAAAAAGTCTCAAAAGAGAATCTTTTCGAAAGTATATAATTTAACGCAAATGACAGATAAGATTTACCACAGGAACAGTCAAGAAACACTTTTTCTTTGTTTTGCGGAGTCGTTTCAAGTATCCGAAGTATCTGCTCACAAAAGCCTACCACTTCATTAAATTTTTTAAAATCTCGTCCACCTTCAGTCTTTTCTATATCTAATGATAATGCCCTTAACAATTCTTTGGCTGATCTTAATTCATCTGCAATATATTTCTTAGTTTCATCGTGATTCGTTGCAGAATATACCATATCTAAATTTTAACAAAAACCTTTCACACTTAACCCAGTTCTTTTACACCCTTTTTACCTGCAACGGTCTTCTTTCTACCTTTTCTTGTGCGAGCATTTGTCTTCGTCCTCTGACCTCGAACCGGTAACCCAACTTTATGCCGTATTCCACGATAACAATTGATACTTTTTAGTCGCGCTATATTTTGCATCTCCTGCCTGCGCAATTGGCCTTCCACAGTAAAATTTTTTTCAATATAAGCATTCAAAACACTCATCTGATCTTCATGCAGATTTTTTGCACGTATACTCACATCGATATTCAGCTCTTTTAATATTCTCGTTGCCAACGCCTTTCCGATACCATATGCATAGGTCAGTGCAATAACAATCCTTTTCTCTGCGGGAATGTCAATTCCTGCGATTCTTGGCATTTACCGATTCCTTTCTCAATTTTTTCAAATCACTAGATTACTCACCCCTGTCTCTGCTTATGCCTGGGGTTTACGCAGATCACTCGAACAACATTCTTCCTTCTTACAATCTTACAATTCTCACAAATCCTTTTTACGGAAGCTCTAACTTTCATAAAACCAACCCCCAAACACAAAACTTACCAATCCTCTTAAACTTGTCTGTAAATAATTCTACCTTTATCAAGATCATAGGGAGACATTTCAATCGTTACTTTATCACCAGGCAATATCTTGATAAAATGCATCCTCATTTTACCTGAAACATGCGCCAGTACTTTGTGACCATTCTGTAATTCTACCCAAAACATTGCATTAGGCAGCGCCTCTCTTACAGTAGCTTCCACTCTAATTGGCTCTTCTTTTGGCATCTGAATGAAAAGAAAAAACTATCCTAAATTGTTAAGATATCTGCCCCATCATCAGTAACTACTACAGTATGTTCAAAATGTGCAGATAATTTTCTATCTTTAGTTACAACCGTCCATTTATTACTCAAAACTTCAGTGTCACATTTACCCATACAAATCATTGGTTCAATAGCAATGGTCATCCCTTGCACCAGAACTTCATCTGCTTTCAATAATGCCTTACTTACAAAATTAGGCACCTGGGGATCCTCATGCATGCATCTGCCTATCCCGTGTCCTGTATAATTCCTTACCACTGAATAACCATTGCTCTCCACATAATCCTGAATTGTTTTGGAAATCAGAGAAAGTTTTTCATTTGATTTTATAACCTTAATTGCAAGATTAAGCGAGTTCTCGCAAACATCAATAAGCCGTTTGGCTTCATCTGTGATTATACCTATAGGTATTGTCACAGCTGCATCTGCTGCGTATTTACGATAACCTACCCCTACATCTATACTAAGAATATCGCCATTTTTTAGTCGTCTCTGCCCAGGAATACCATGAACAACCTCTTCATTTACGGATGAGCAAATACTTTTTGGAAAACCTCTGTACCCCTTAAAAATAGGGATACCACCTTTACTGAAAATGTATCTTTCCAGCTCTGCATTTATGTGCTCTGTTGTTACATTCTCCTTCGCTATTTCTTGAGCTAATCTGAGCGCTTCCGCAGTTATCTTTCCCGCAATCCTCATCAGTTCAATTTCACGGGGCGACTTGCAAACTATCAACTTAGACTACTCCGTGATTAATAAAACCTGGCTTTTGCGACGCTTTTTTAATGGCATCCAAAATATTTTTAGTTATTGTTTCTATTTTAGATTCTGACTCAATCTCTTTCAAAATCCCATTTTTTCTATAATAATTAATCAAATCCTCCGTTTGCTCATGATAAACTTTTATTCTTTCAATCACAGTTTCAAGCTTATCATCAGTACGCTGATACAACTTCCCGCCACATTTATCACAAACACCGTCTTTAGAAGAAGGAACATATTCTATATGATAGTTTGCACCACATGAATGACAAATTCTTCTGCCTGACAATCTCTGGACAATACTTTCCTTGGAAACGGAAAAATAAAACACTACATCTATCTTGCTTCCAATTTTTTTTAACGTATCATCTAAAACCTTTGCCTGAGAAAGTGTTCTTGGAAAGCCATCAAGGATAAAACCATTATTACAATCATTTTTTAAAATACGCTCTCTTATAATATCAACAACAATCTGATCGGGAACCAAGAGCCCTTTATTTATGTACTCACGTACTTTCATACCAGTAGTCGCTGCACTTTCTACAACTTCTCTCAGCAGGTTACCGGATGAAATATGAGGTAGCCTTTTTGCTTTGCTCAGGGCTTCTGCCTGGGTGCCTTTCCCAGCCCCTGGAGGCCCGAGAAACACAATCCTCATCCCATTCGTCCCCTGATTCTATTACCACCGCTTAGGAAACCGCTATATTGCCTCATAATCATATGGGATTCTATCCGTTGCACCATATCAAGTGCAACACCAACGATGATAAGCAGCCCCGTTCCTCCATAAAAACCTGCTATAGCCCTGTTGAGCTCAAAACCACCCGCCACGAGTTTTGGCAAAATAGCAATCAAGGCTAAAAATGCAGCACCAGCTAAGGTAATTTTACCCATAATTCCTTCCAAATATTCAGCCGTTCTATGGCCAGGCCGGATTCCTGGGATAAAACTCCCGTAATCTTTCATATTATTCGACATCTCTTTCGGATTAAACTGGATTGCAGTCCAAAAATAACAGAAAAAGGTTATAAGAAGGACATAAAGAAGAACATATACAACCCCCCCCTGTAAAATATCGGATAACCGTGAAGTTATCCAATAACCTACGCTACCAGGCTCTAGTCTTACCTGAATACCTTGCATAATAGCGGCCGGAAAGATTAACAATGATTGTGCAAAAATGATTGGCATCACACCTGCCTGGTTTACACGAAGGGGTAAAAAATGTCGTTGTCCACCGTACACTTTTCTTCCGCGCGTATGCTTCGCCTGCTGGACTGGAATGCGCCTTTGCCCTTGTGTAATATATACCACTCCACCAACGATCGTAAAAAACATCCCCAATAGTATAATTAACTTAACAATCCCAATTTGATGCTCCGCTGGAGTAACAGAAAAGGTGAAACTCTGCATTACCTGGGAAAAAGCCCATGGTAAGCGTTCTATAATACCAACCATGATAACAATAGAGATGCCACTTCCAATGCCATGTTCCTCAATTTGCTCCCCGATCCACATAAGCGTCATTGTCCCGGTCGTCAGAAGAAGCGCTGCCATCAACTGAAAACCTATACCCTGAAGATAGACGGGAATTACTGGCATACCATTGAATTCAACCGTATAAAGTGTTCTCGTCATGACAAAAGCCTGGAATAGACACAATCCAACTGTTGCCAACCGTGTATATTGGTTAATTTTTTTCCGTCCAGCCTCACCCTCCTTCTGCAATCTCTCTAGATAAGGAACGACACCAACCAGTAACTGAAATATGATAGATGCGCTAATATAAGGCATAACCCCTAAGCCAAATATCGCTCCAGACGTAAGTGCACCACCAGCAAACATATCAACGAGTCCCAACAGCTGGCCTACACCAGTTTGAGTAAATTGCTGAAAATAGGATTTTAATACTGTTGTGTCAATTCCCGGTATTGGTATATAAACACCAACACGACACAAAGCAATAAGACCAAGGGTTATAAGCACCTTCTTGCGTAATTCCGGAATCCTGAAAATATTACCAAATTGTTCTATCATAATACGGTCTTTGCTTCTCCTCCGGCAGCCTGAATCTTTTCCTTTGCAATTTTACTGAATTTATGTGCTATCACAACCAAAGAAATCTTTAAGTCTCCATCACCTAGCACCTTAACACCATGCATTACTTTTTTAATGATTCCCGCATCCTTTAATTTTTCAGCATCTACCTTCGTGCCTTCCTCAAAATGAGAAATATCTTTGAGATTAATGATAGCATATTTCTTCTTAAATGGATTATTAAATCCACGTTTTGGCAGACGACGAAAAAGCGGAGTTTGTCCACCTTCAAACTGTATCTTTGTTTCATTACCAGAACGCGCTGTAGCTCCTTTGCCACCTCTGCCAGAAGTTTTCCCCATACCAGATCCCCTACCACGTCCTACCCTTTTTCTCCGTTTTTTCTCAAAAGGTAAGGCCTTGATATCCATGAAATTCATTCTATCTTCACCCCCCTCAGTGCTTCAATCTCTTCCCTAGTTCGCAAGGCCATGAGACCCATCAAGGTCGCCTTGACTACATTGAGTGGATTTCTTTTACCATAACATTTTGATAAAATATTTTTTATACCTGCCGACTCAAGGACCGCTCTTGCGGATGCCCCAGCTTTAATTCCAGTACCAGGAGATGCTGGTTTTAAAAAGATATTTGCAGCCTTAAACCTCCCCCAACTTACATGCGGTATCGTATCACCTTTTAAGGGAATTTTTACCATTTGTTTTTTTGCCTCTTTCACCGCTTTACTAACGGCGTTCGGCACTTCCCTTGCTTTCCCAAAACCGATACCAACACTCCCCTTTTTATCACCTACCACGACAATAGCACTAAAACTCATCGACTTTCCACCTTTTGTCACCGTGGTACAGCGATTAACCCTCACAACGGTTTCTTCCAAATTTATTGGTTCTTCCAAACGCGCCAAATCGGTCTCCTTGTCTGAATCAGCTTATCAAAAACTTAAATTATGTTTTCTTGCGTACTCTGCTAAGGCCTTTATCCTGCCATGATATTTATAGCCACCCTTATCAAATACTACCTTTGTAATCCCTTTTTTTGCTGCCTCTTCTGCAATCTTTTTTCCAATAAACTCAGCAGCTTTCACATTTCCGCCATAAGGAATTTGAGTACGAATGTCAGGGGATTGAGTCGAGACTGCAACCAGAGTTTTCCCCTCCACATCGTTGATTATTTGACAATAAATATTTTTTAGCGTTCTACAAACACTTAGGCGAGGCCTTTCGCTCGTACCTATTACTTTCTTTCTCAGCCTAAGATGGCGTGTTGTTCTTTTACGTAATTTTTCTTTAATATTGTTCATGTTTCATCCCTTTAACGGCTACGCTGAACCTGACGAGAAAGCCTTTCCGGCTTTTCTTCTGATAACTTCATTATCATATTTAATCCCCATTCCTTTATATGGTTCTGGTGGCTTTTTGCCTCTAATCTCTGCAGAAAATTGCCCAACCAGTTGTTTATCAGAACCAGAAATCGTAAGTCTCGCAGGATTCGTTGGATTCGTTACTTCAACTTTAATTCCTTGCGGAATTGCCAAATGCACCGGATGTGAATATCCAAGCGACAAAATGAGCTCTTTACCCTGCACCTTGGCATTATACCCAAGTCCCACGATTTCGAGTTTTTTAGAAAACCCCTTAGTCACACCCAAAACCATATTGGCAATAAGAGCACGTGTTAAACCGTGTAAGGCCTTATGGTATTTTTCATCAAAAGATCTTTTCACCACAATTTGTCTCTCTTGCTGATCAAACTCAATTCTGATATCAGGATGAATAACCTGAGTCATCTTTCCTTTCGGCCCTTCTAAATTCACCGTATTAGTGGTTACGGAGACTTTTACATCATCTTGCACTTTAACTGGTTGTTTTCCTATTCTTGACATATTCGACCTCAATCCGGAGAGAACCTATTACGAAACAATACCAATAAGTTCGCCGCCAATTTTAAGCTTCCTGCAATCCCTATCACTTATCACACCTTTTGACGTAGAATAAATAGCTAACCCAATTCCTCCATAAATCTTGCTAATCTCCCCCGATTTTTTATAAATCCTACGGCTCGATTTGCTCACTCTGTTTATCTTATTAATTACCTGTTGCCTCAATGGTCCATATTTGAGATAAATCCTGATAAAGTCTTTCTTCCCCTCTTGTGCTATCTCTTTAAATTCATTGATAAAACCCTCTTCCCTTAGTATTTTCAAAACAGAAACCTTCAATTTTGATAACGGAACATCTACGGTTTCGCGTTTAATTGCGTTAGCATTCCTAATTCGCGTAAACATATCAGAGATTGGGTCAGTCATACTCATTCTATTTTCCTTATATGTTAAGACTTAATTTTAATTGTAGAGAGAATCTATATCTCCATTCATTCTATCAACTACCAACTTGCCTTTTTTACTCCAGGAATCTCTCCCTTTGAGGCTAGCTTTCTAAAACATAGTCTGCAAATCTGAAATCTGCGAAAATATGCCCTGCGCCGACCACATAATTTACATCTGTTATATTGCCTAGATTTATATTTTGACTCTTTTTTTGACTTTTCTATCAGACATTTTCTTGCCATTCAAACTCCCTATTCTTATTTAAAAGGCATCCCTAATAATTTCAACAGCATGCAAGATTGTTCCTTCGAATTACCGGTAATAACAAAAGTAATATCCATACCCTGAACAAACTCAACCGATTCAATTGTTATTTCTGGAAATACTATCTGTTCCGTAAGACCAAGTGTATAGTTACCCTGCCCATCAAAAGATTTTGTAGAAAGTCCACGAAAATCTCTAATTCTTGGCAATACAATACTAATCAGCCGATCTAAAAATTCATACATCCTTCTACCACGAAGCGTCACTTTACATCCAATGGCCTGCCCTTGCCGAAGCTTAAAACCGGAAATTGCTTTTTTAGCTTTTGTAATAAGAGGTTTTTGACCGGCGATGATTGTAAGATGCTTTGTCGCTTCTTCAATGAGTTTTTTATTCTCTGTAGCCCTGCCTACCCCCATATTTAAAACAATCTTTTGAATCTTCGGCACAGATATTTTATTCTTGTACTGAAACTTTTCAATGAGTTGAGGCACTACCTGTTTTTTATACTTTTCTATCAATCTTGTCATATCTCTCAATCCTAAAACTTCACTCAGCTGCCGTTATTTCGGAACTACAATACACACACGTACGAAGTCTGGCTCCATTTTCTAATAATTTCTTCCTCGTTCGCACCCCTTTATTGTATTTTTTACAATTTTTGACTTGACAAACTGGCAATACGTTTGAGATAGCGACAGAAGCTTCTTTCCGTATTCTTCCACCTTGTGGATTCTTTTGGCTTGGCTTTGTATGCTTATAGATTAAATTTATTCCTTTTATTATAACCCGTTTCTTATCAGTCAGAACCTTAATTATTTTCCCTGTTTTGCCAGCCTCATTACCAGCCATTACTGCTACAAAATCATTTATGCGAACATGCATACATCTCTCCAGAAAATTTCCGTTATTTTCCCTATCCTGACATCTGTCTACACCACTTCTGCCGCCAGGGATATGATCTTCATAAAATTTTTTTGTCTGAGCTCTCTAGCAACAGCGCCAAAAATACGAGTACCTTTGGGATTACCATCATTATCAATGATGACTATGGCATTTTTATCAAATTTCAAATACGAACCATCGTCTCTGCGAATATTCTTTTTTGTTCGAACAACAACCCCTTTCACCACATCTCCCTTTTTTACCACTCCATCAGGAATCGCTTTCTTCACCGCTGCAACAATTATGTCTCCAACACTTGCATACTTCCTGCTCGTTCCACCAAGCACCTTGATGCAAGTCGCCCTTTTTGCTCCGCTATTATCAGCAATATCAAGCTTTGTTTGTTCCATTATCATGCATAACTCCAGTTCTTTTTTATCGGTTAGCTTTTTCGACTATGCGAACTAATTTCGTTGCCTTTGTTTTACTCAGCGGCCTGGTTTCAATAATCTCAACCTTATCGCCAACCCTTGCTTGCCTGTTCTCATCGTGTGCTTTGTAAATGGTAGATCTTTTTATATACTTACCATATTTGACGTGCTTAACAAGACGCGTTACTTCAACCACGATCGTCTTCTGCATCGCATCACCGATCACCATCCCAATAACCTTTCGTCTACTGCCTCTGACATTTTCCATACTCATCACGAATAAACTCCTTAACCTTGAATTATTGGATGAATCCCTAACTCTATCTCTCTCATGATCGTCTTCAGTCGTGCAATATTCCTTCTAATGCTTTTTTTTTGTGCTGGGTTCCTCGTTTCACCAGCCAGCCATTGAAACTGCATATTAAGTAATTCTCGTCTACAGGCACCAACTTCATCAATTATTTCCTGTCTAGATTTACCTCTCATTTCATTGGTCTTCAAATGGTCTTTCTCCTTTGCACGAGCCTTACCTTAATTGGCATTTTATGCGCTATTCTATTGAACGTTTGCCTAGCTATCTCCTCATTGATACCACTAAGCTCATACAGCATTGTGCCAGGCTTAACTACAGCAACCCAAAATTCAGGTTCTCCTTTTCCCTTACCCATACGAGTTTCAATAGGTTTTGATGAAACCGATTTGTGAGGGAAAACCCTTATGGTTAATTTTCCTTCCCTAGGAAGATATTGAGATGCAGATACCCTTCCTGCCTCAAGCTGCTGCGCAGTTACCCAACCCGGCTCCAAAGATTGCAAACCGAAATCACCAAATGCAACCGTATTGCACCGAGTGGCATTCCCTTTAATTTTCTGCCTTTGCGACTTCCTGAACTTCACCCTCTTTGGCATCAGGCGCATGTCTCTTCTCCTTCTCTGAACTTATCAAGCCTTTGTAAATCCACACTTTTACTCCAATTACCCCATACGTCGTCTTGGCCTCAGCAAAGCCATAATCAACATCAGCACGTAACGTATGTAAAGGAACACTTCCAAATGCCATTTTCTCAGTTCTAGCTATTTCTGCTCCACCCAGTCTGCCTGCAACCTGCATCTTTACCCCTAGCGCACCTGCGTCTATTGAGGCATCCATAGCCTTTTTCATTGTTCTCCTGAAGGCAGCCCGTTTCTCTAATTGTTCCGCTATATTTTCTGCAACAAGCTGCGCGTACAATTCTGGTTTTGTAATCTCTTTTATTTTGATAACAACTTCCCGTCCGATAAATTTCTGTATCTCTTCTTTCAGTTTATCTACTTCTGCCCCTTTTCTCCCAATAATCAACCCAGGACGCGCCGTGTAGAGGGTCACTTTTGCATCTCGCCGAGTTCTTTCAATTGATATGCAAGGAATACCTGCAAAGCCGTAACTTTTTTTGATTATTTTGCGTATCTTCTGGTCTTCCACTAATAACGTGCCAAAATCTTTTTTATCGGCATACCAAAGTGATTTCCACCCTTGGGTAATCCCTAAACGTAAACCTATCGGGCAAACCTTTTGACCCATTTCATCTCCTCATTTATTTCAAAATACCTGCACTCTATATTTTTGCTGATAATACTACCGTAATGTGGCTGGTACGTTTTAAAATACGCGCTGACATCCCACGCGGTCTCGTACGTTGCCATTTTCTCGTTGGCCCGGCGTCAATGAGAGCCTGTGTTACATAGAGCGAATCAACGTTAACATCCAAATTTTCGTTTGCAGCAGCTATTGCCGCCCTTATTACTTTATCAATCATATAGGATGACCGTTTGTGGGTAACTCTCAAAATCCGTAATGCATCATTTACCGATTTTCCACGGATAAGATCAATCACATACCGCGCTTTTCGCGGCGATATCCTTGCATATCTATAACTGGATTTAAATTCCATTGCACAAGACCTTTCACTACAACTATCAAATAATTACAAATACCATCTCATTAACCATGAGGCGTTTCTTTCTTTTTTACACCCCCATGAGCTCTAAAAATTCTGGTTTGAGCGAACTCACCAAGCTTATGTCCTACCATGTCATCAGTAACAAAAAGCCTCTGAAATGTTTTACCATTGTGAATCATAAAGGTATGAGATACAAATTCCGGAGCAATCGTACAACTTCTTGCCCATGTTTTAATAGGTTCACTGCCACCGGACTCTTTTTGTTTGATCACTTTTTTCATCAATTTACCATCAAGATACGGTCCTTTTTTTACTGAACGACTCATAGCATCTCCTGCATTGTACTGTTAAATCAATCCCTACAAATTACCTCTTGCACCGACCCTTCTCCTCCGGATAATAAACTTACTACTCAACGATTTCTTTTTTCTTGTCTTCCCACCTTTTGCCAACAAGCCAGTCCTGGAGCACGGATGTCTTCCACCTCCACTTCTGCCTTCTCCACCTCCCAACGGATGCGCTACCGGATTTTGAGCAACTCCCCTTACATGAGGTCTTCGTCCTTTCCATCTTTTTCTACCTGCTTTTCCTAGGCGAATATTACTATGCTCCGTATTGCCAATCTTTCCAATGGTGGCCCTACATCCGAAAAAAACTTTTCTTACTTCACCCGAAGGAAGTACAATGTGTGCATAATTTCCTTCTTTAGCCATCAGCTTTGCAGTTCCACCGGCAGAACGGACCAGCTGTCCCCCTTGGCCAACGCGCATCTCGATATTATGAATTTCCAAACCCAACGGAATATTTTTAAGAGGCATACAATTGCCCACTTCTGGCTCAACTTTTTCACCAGACATTAATTTTTGACCAACACGTAAACTATCAGGAGCAAGTATATAGCGTTTTTCACCATCGGCATAATGCAACAAGGCAATACGTGCTGTTCTATTAGGATCATATTCGATAGCAGCAACCATGGCAGGGATATCGTCTTTTTTACGCTTAAAATCAATAATCCTATAATGGCGTCTGCTTCCACCACCTATATGCTCCGCCGTTATCTTACCTTCAGTATTTCTACCACCAGTTTTTCTTTTCGGTTCTAACAACGATTTTTCAGGTTTCGTTTTTGTAATTTCTGAAAAATCAGAAACACTCGCAAATCTTCTCCCGGCAGTTACTGGCTTATAATAGATAATACCCATAAATATTAGCCCCTTTTTGTTAATTAACCTGGCCTCTAATAGCCAAGATCTA
>JAJTXE010000003.1:218783-254447 GCA_021463795.1 Candidatus Brocadia sp.
TAATAAACTTACTACTCAACGATTTCTTTTTTCTTGTCTTCCCACCTTTTGCCAACAAGCCAGTCCTGGAGCACGGATGTCTTCCACCTCCACTTCTGCCTTCTCCACCTCCCAACGGATGCGCTACCGGATTTTGAGCAACTCCCCTTACATGAGGTCTTCGTCCTTTCCATCTTTTTCTACCTGCTTTTCCTAGGCGAATATTACTATGCTCCGTATTGCCAATCTTTCCAATGGTGGCCCTACATCCGAAAAAAACTTTTCTTACTTCACCCGAAGGAAGTACAATGTGTGCATAATTTCCTTCTTTAGCCATCAGCTTTGCAGTTCCACCGGCAGAACGGACCAGCTGTCCCCCTTGGCCAACGCGCATCTCGATATTATGAATTTCCAAACCCAACGGAATATTTTTAAGAGGCATACAATTGCCCACTTCTGGCTCAACTTTTTCACCAGACATTAATTTTTGACCAACACGTAAACTATCAGGAGCAAGTATATAGCGTTTTTCACCATCGGCATAATGCAACAAGGCAATACGTGCTGTTCTATTAGGATCATATTCGATAGCAGCAACCATGGCAGGGATATCGTCTTTTTTACGCTTAAAATCAATAATCCTATAATGGCGTCTGCTTCCACCACCTATATGCTCCGCCGTTATCTTACCTTCAGTATTTCTACCACCAGTTTTTCTTTTCGGTTCTAACAACGATTTTTCAGGTTTCGTTTTTGTAATTTCTGAAAAATCAGAAACACTCGCAAATCTTCTCCCGGCAGTTACTGGCTTATAATAGATAATACCCATAAATATTAGCCCCTTTTTGTTAATTAACCTGGCCTCTAATAGCCAAGATCTATACTATTTCCTTCTTTTAAGGTAACGATGGCCTTTTTCCAATCTTTTGTTCTTCCCACTTTAAGCCTTACCCTTCTCTGCTTCCCTTTTCTAACTAAGGTCCTGACATCATCAACCTTGACATTAAAAAACTTTTCTACCGCTTGCTTAATCTGAATTTTATTTGCCTTTAAATCAACTTCAAAATGATAAGAATTCGTCCCCTCACCATCGGCAACGCTTTTCTCTGTTCGTAAAGGCCTTTTAATTATATGATATGCATCCATTTGTGAACAACTCCTATTGTATTTTTTCTAAAGCGCCACGCATTAGCAGGATTTTTTTCGGCTTAAGAACTTCATATGCGTTCAACGATGAGCTTGTCATAACTTTAACGTATGGAATATTTCTAGCCGATTTCCAAATCTTTTCATTCGGCTGTGGTAGCACGATTAAGCAACTCTCACCACTCACGCCTAGGGCTCTTAAAGCACTTGCCATTTCTTTAGTCTTTGGTACATCGAATTGAAAATCATTCACTATAATCAATTCATTGTCCCGCGCCCGTACTGCTATAGCTGAGTAAAGCGCTGATTTCTTCGCCTTTTTTGGAATCGTATACGAATAATCCCGAGGTTTTGGACCGAACACAATTCCTCCACCCTTCCATAAGGGAGATCGAATACTACCAGCCCTGGCCCTTCCTGTATGCTTTTGAGTCCACGGCTTTTTTCCACCACCAGCCACCTCTGCCTTTGTTTTTGTTGAAGCCGTCCCTTGTCTCCTATTTGCTTCATACATCGCAATCGTATCACGCAACAATGCCGTACGAATAGGCATTCCAAATTTTTTTTCGTCGAGCTGCACAGTATCTACTTTATCACCTTGTTTGCTACATACCGATATCTCCATAGCTTTTATTTACCAACCTTCCCCGACTTTGCATTATTTAATATCAGATAACTTCCTTTATGCCCAGGCACAGCCCCTCTTAGAAATAACAGATTTCTTTTGAAATCGACTTTAACCACATCAATATTCTTTATTGTTACGCGTTCACCCCCCAACCTCCCCGCCATCTTTTTCCCCCTAATTACTCTTGCAGGGTCGGTATTTGAACTAATCGAACCAGGTGGACGATGTCTTGTTGATCCATGGGTGTTAAGACCACCTTTAAAATTCCATCTTTTCATTACGCCGGCATAGCCCTTTCCTTTGGTTATTCCGATCACATTAATCATTTTGACATCCTGAAATACATCAACTGTAATACTTTGACCTATTTTTATGTCCGCATCTGACTCATGTTTTATTTCACGAATAAATCTTTTTGGTTCTAAAGAACATTTCGACGCATGTCCTATCTCAGATTTTGTAGAACTCTTCTTTTTTCTGTCATCAAACCCCAGCTGAATAGCCGAGTATCCGTCATTTTCAACCGTCTTTATTTGCATTACACTGCATGGCCCAGCCTGCACCAGAGTTACCGGTATTAACTTACCGTCCTCTGAATAGATCTGCGTCATCCCAATTTTTTTGCCAAGAAAGCTATTTAACATCCACTTCGCTCCATTAAAGTTAAGCTTTTATCTTAATCTCTATGCCTGCCGGCATGTTTATTTTATTCAATGCATCCATGGTCTTTGCCGTAGGCTCAAAAATATCTATCAATCTTTTATGCGTCCGGATTTCAAATTGTTCTCTGGATTTTTTGTCAACATGAGGCGATCTAAGCACCGTATATCGCTCAATACGCGTCGGTAAAGGAACAGGGCCAAACACCTTTGCCCCCGTACGTTTTGCAGTTTCTACGACTTCCAATGATGATTGATCTAATATCCTATGATCGTATGCCTCCATGCGTATTCTTATTTTCTGATCCAGCACTATAACACTCCGATAAATAAAACGATAAAAGCTAATTGCAAAAAAGAACTACAATATCACAATTTCTGACAAAGTCAACATGAAAAAGATATTTATTCAATAATTTTCGTAACAACCCCAGCTCCGACCGTCTTTCCGCCTTCCCGGATGGCAAACCGCAGACCCTCATCCATAGCTACCGCCGTCAGCAGGCCAAATCAACAATAGATTGGAAGTTTACACGACAAGATGCTGATCAAAAGCTGTCAAGACACTATGTTTCGTAATTAATTTGTTATAATACTAGTCCTAAAACAAGCGCGATTATTTTGCAGAGAGAGGTGAAGATGGTTGGAATACCCAAATTTACTGGTTAAATGAATGGAGTGAATGGAGTCATCCATGATTTGTGATCATATTGTTGATAATTGGTTAACTCTGGGGACATTAGCTTAATTATTGACTCCGTGTTGAAAGATGGTTAAGCTTTTGCTATGACAGTGAATGTTAGTGTGATTTTCATTCACAAATGAGCCAGGTTTTAAAGGCAATAACTGTTTTCTTGTTGATAGACATGTTAATATTAGAGGCAGGCATAGACAATGTTGAAATTCAGAGTTTATATAGATACATCGTAACTTTTCAGCATATTTTTGCTTACGCCACTACGGATGAAGAAAATATTGCTTATCGAATCCCGAAGGGATGTCATTATTATAGCATGTCGTTATGCAATTATTGTTATTGTTAACCCCGTAGGGGAGTATTTTCGCATCATTTCACCCCTACGGGGTTGAATTTGGGGGTGTAGTTTTTTCCCTATAATCATGTCATCCCTTCGGGATTTTTCTGTCGGGAATTCCGGGAACACAATACCTAATTATTGACTCCGTATTGAAAGAAGGTTAAGCTTTCGCTATGTCAGGGAATGTTCGTGCAATAAGCGCCGGATTCTCCAAATCCGCCTTGCTCCAGTGCGGCAGAATTCCACCCTTCACCTTCCCATTCCGCTGTGCCCTCTTGGGAGGCTAAAAAATTTTTGGAAGCTGCAGCCTATCTCGAATTACTTCAAACTTCATATCAGACGGAACGTAACTCACATGGTAAAATTTATCATTGTAGAGACGAGCACCCACCGAACCGATGTCCTCAATACATTCTAAACGGCGATTAATTTCCAAATTTCTTTCTGATCCACCGCAACCAACGCAATCACTGGAGTATGCCAAAGGAAGATTGAAGCTTACCATTCGCCCAACATGTGGGTCATCTTTTAAAATAGTGTCTCTTTGTCCTCTGTAGAGGACAAAGTAAATTGGCAAAGCAATTATCAATAAAGCTATAATTGCTACGGCTAAGCTGATGTGGTTTCTAATCTTTATTTTTCGATTGTTTGTTGCCAAGATCTCCGGAGATTCAGGTGTTTGCAGAAATGATGATTGCGACTGGCTAATTTGTAATTGGCTTTGGTCTTTCAATAATCCCCAGGAAATGGATGGAGATTAAAGAGATCGGTCATAAAATGGGTGACCACAAGATCTTCCTTCGGCAACTCAAAAGTCATTTTGTCTGTTCAATGTGAGGGAGAAATTTCCCATTCATTGTTACCACCATACGGTCTTCTCCCATATCCCCCCTTACTTTGTCAACAGTTATTTTGAAATCTATAGCAGACATAATTCCATCACCAAACTTTTCGTTCATTACTGCTTTGATTGAGTTGCCGTAGTGCAGGCATACTTCCGTCATGCGATAAATATTAGGTTCTTGAATAATGGCTGGATCGAATGAACGCATGGGGCATTTGCGCATCTCTTTGAGCATATCTTCTTTTATCCCCGGAACAAGCTTTACAATTTTTGACTCGGTTTCAGGCTTTAATTGTGCTTGAGCATGAAATAATTGTGCCACATACACATTACAGAGGCCGAGTGCATTTGCTAATTCGTCATATGTTTTCCCTGATGATTCTTTCGCCGCAAGCAACTTAGCTACTAGTTCTTTTTTTTCCATGACTTTTTTCTCCTCTTTCAATGATTACAGAAATAGCTTTTTCTGACATAGGGGAATATATTTGTTTTCATCACCTCCCATCTTTAAATTGAAAATTGCAGAAACAGGGATCGGGTTAAGGCGTATGTTTAAGGTATGGTAATAGTGCTCTGCTGTCATCCATTTTGTCAGTCAGCATGTAATCTTCTCATTGATGCAATTCCGCTTCAACTCGTTTGATAATCTGCGTAAGACGATTGCCGTCTTTCAGTTTTTTTGTTATCGTTTTCTCCACAGACTCACCATACTAAAAAATATCTGAAGTGAACTGGTTTGTCAAGATCATTTACAGGACAACGTCAAAATAGAGTAAATATCCGCGTAATTTCAAGATCAGTTGTGTAAGTGAGCGAAATGGAAGAAGAGGAGCGCGGTCACAATCTCTTGCATTAACAAATTAGGCACAAACGAAAAATACACACCCCTTAATTCGATAAGATAGCCTTCGCACGAAAGGGATTTCGTTGTGAATCTCTGACGTGATGGTTCGACAGGTTTTCGGCGTGAGCCCAGACGAACGCCCACCATGCACTGATGATGCAATCCTGTTCATACTGAATCTTCTGCGTGAGCGTTCGACTGATCTCTCGCCGAGGGTTCAGTCAAACACTTGTCGAAGATCAGACAAAAGCTCAGCCGAACAAAAAGGGAAGGTAAAAAACTTGCTATGAGAGAAAGTTTTATATGATAATACTATAGATAGTTTTTGAAGTTCGTCAGGTTGCTGGTACAATAGTTACGTTTTATTTGATGCATTGCTAATAGAGAAATCGGCAAATTTAATTGCATAGATATTTTCATTTTATTCATGCAGGTTTCGTATCCGTAACCATGGTGGTAAGGTAAAAAGTCTATGGAATACCTCCCCTTTATCCCTCCATGCGAAGGAGGGGAAAGAGGGGTGGTTATACGTTTAAAGAAACAATCACAACAAAAACTGAGGAAAGAACTATGTCATATACACTCAAACTCTGGTTGAAAACACTACGTTTACCATGGGATGCGCAAAAAGGCATAAAATATTTCATGGTAATTATCGGAATATACCTCTGGATCGGATGCCTCTTGTGTTACGGTGTGAATCAAAACAATAAGATATCGTCTTTATTTCAGGAAACGCAACAAGCCTCGGTATTCTATCTGGATAACGGCATGGAAGTTATTCTTGTGGAAAATCACGCCAGTCCCATGATCTCCGCAGTTACTATTGTTAAGACCGGCAGTCGGAATGAAGATGAGGCCAGCAACGGGTCGGCACATTTTCTTGAACACCTGTTATTCAATGGCACAAAGACACGCACACAGAAACAACTCTATGACGAAATGGATTTTTACGGCGGTTACAACAATGCCCATACCGGACCAGATTTCACCAATTACCTGATCCTCATGCCAAAAGATTTTATCGCCCAGGGGATGGATATTCAGGCGGACATGCTCTTCAATTCTACCTTGCCTGAAGAAAAATTTGAAAAGGAACGCGGCATTGTGATTGAAGAAATCGGCAAAGACACAGACAGTCCCGGTTATCAGGTTGGCAATCATTTTCAAAGGGTTTTTTATGCCGGAACACCCTATGGGCGTCCGGTGCTTGGAACGGTTTCCACCATTTCCCACCTCAAGCGGGAAAGCGTGTGGGAATACTATCGAACCTGGTATGTGCCCAACAATATGACCTTAATGGTAATCGGCGATTTTTCGACCCCGGAGATGGTGAACTTGGTAAAAGAAAAGTACGGTCCGTATCCGGCTGGCCCCATACCTGAGCACAAAACCATAACCCTTCACTCACCACATAGATTGCGCATTCTCAAGGCAAATGGAATGGGTAAATTTCCCCAGGATCGTCAGTACCTGAACCTGGGTTACGTACTACCACCACCCCTTTCAGATGATTTTCAGGCGCTTGTGCTGCTATCAGAATTTCTCGGTGGCAGGGAGAACGCTGTTCTGAAGACCTTTTTTAAACAGGAACTGTATAAAGACCTTATTGAAGATATCGACACAAGCATGGAATTTAACCGTGATTTTTCAACATTGCAGATCTCCGCGGAACTCCCCTTAACTGCCGATGCTGGGCGTGTGGCAGAGCTCATTCTCCAGGCAGTACAGGGTATGGCAAGAAACCCCGTTCCCAACGATGAAGTGCAATCAACCCTGGTTGCAAGGGTAACGCAGGAGATTTATTTGCAGGAGAGTTTACACTACTACGGCATGATGAAAGCAGGTTATCTGGCCGCCGGCGACTATACGATGCTCCGTAATTACATGGACGGCTTAATGCAAGTAACGCCGCAGGCTATTCAAAGGGTTGCAGAAAAATATATGAGTACTCAGATGCCAGTGGTTACCCTGATGTCCCCACCAATTGAGAAAACAACCAGGGAGACATTAACACAATCTGCCAGCAAGTACAAAATGGAGACGTTGAAAAATGGACTAACCGTTGTCGTGAAAGAAAACCAGGATAGCCGGGTGATCGGCATCCATCTTCTGGCAAAGGAGCGCAGCCTGAGCGAAGGGAAAGGGAAATGGGGCATGACAGAGATCCTGCAGCGGATGATCCTTGATGGCGGGACCACGGAGCACCCCGGCAATGCGCTCTATCAGGCATTCGAGTCTATCGGCGCTGAAATAAAACTCCACGACGACCCGTCCATTCCTTTTGACGATTACTACCAAACGCCACGCTTTGCATACATCCGTCTAAAACTTGTGGATGCCTTTTTTAAGAAAGGATTGAAACTGCTTTCGGAAATGGTATTGCAACCAAAGCTTACAGAAAATGTCTTTACCGAAGCGAGAAATGACGTCATATCACTTTCAACCAGTGCTGCAATGAGCACACCAAAGACAGCGGATCGCATCTTTTATGACAATCTGTTCAAAGAAAATCCCGGTTTTGGCAGATTGTTTGGTGATGCCAGGCAACTGGAAAAGATTCAATTGAAAGACATACAGGACTTTCAGCAAAGATTTTACAACCCGGCAAATTTAATACTGGTCATCTCCGGCAATGTACCCGCCGAAAAGGCACTGTCATTGGTCGGACAATATTTCGGCGGTGCGTGGGGTGAGGCCGCATGGCAACCCCCCTCTTTTCCACTACAGTTTAAAACCCTTGGTACTACGATACGTGAAAAGATGGGCAAGCAGCAATCATACATCTCTGTGGCAAATATCTGTGATGTGAGCGAGGAAGATCAACCAGCGCTCCATGTCATGGAAACCATCTTTAGTGACAGGCTCGCTTTTAACCTGCGTGAAAAGCAGGGACTTGCTTACAGTATTGGCGTCTCCTTTCATAAATACAAAGATGTTCAGTGGTATCGTGTATCTATGGGCACCCGGCCGGAAAATATAGAACGATCCATCAACGGTATTCGTAATGAGATTCATTCCATGCGTGAAGCAAAGATCGAAGAACAGGAAGTACAAAAAACCATAAACG
The DNA here is from genome assembly GCA_021463795.1 of Candidatus Brocadia sp. GTDB lineage: Bacteria > Planctomycetota > Brocadiia > Brocadiales > Brocadiaceae > Brocadia. The sequence continues at coordinate 226,991 of JAJTXE010000003.1, forward strand.
CTATCTTGGGACGCCGCGGCATGCGGCGACTGGACCGGGTAAGCCAGGCATATTATATAAGCATGCAGGTGCTTAACGGCAAAGAACCAGAGGCAGATGATCAGGAGGCAGATAAGCTGAAAAAGGTTACCGCACAGGACGTGGAACGCCTGGCAAAACAAATCTTTCAAAACGACAATTATTTAATCGTGATTGTGGAATGAGCAATAATGCTGAATCTCTCATGCTGGTTCAATCTTGGAGGTTTCGTCGTGAGCGCTCAGCCGAACAATTGAACCAGAAGTTTTGACTATGCTTTAGGTTTCGAACTGAAACGAGTTGTGAAAAATGCTAAACGTTTCGGTTCAATCGGGGACGATTGAACCGGCCAAGAGACCATAAACAAAGGAGCAAGTAATTGGAAAAGAATACACCAAAACCCGTATCCATAAAGATAGAACAAGAACTCCACAAGTGCCCCAATTGCGGGTATGAAGATGGTTTTCACACCTCATTTGTGCGGACAACAAAGGAGACCTGCAAGATCATCCTTATCTGCCCCAGTTGTCATGCCAGATACGATCCTGACTGGACGGTTGAGATATAAAGCGCCAAATGCTGGTTCATTCTTGCTGGCTTCGTCGTAAGCGCTCAGCGGAACGATTGAACCAGGAGTTTTGAATCATAGAAAATATTTTATACGGTAATACTCTACTCATGGCAATAAAAGCAACTATATTTAAAATCGCCCTGAATATAGCGGATATAGACCGCAATTACTTCCATGATCATAAACTCACCATAGCACGGCATCCATCAGAGAATGACGTCCGCATGATGGCACGGATCGTGGCGTTTGTCCTGAACGCCCACGAAGACCTTACATTTACTCAAGGCGTGAGCAGGGGTGATGAACCTGACCTGTGGCGAAAAGATTTATGCGGGAATATCGAGGTATGGATAGAAATTGGGCAGCCGGACGAAAAACAGATCCGCAAGGCATGTGGCCGGGCTAAAGAGGTTATTGTCTACACCTATAGCGGCAACAGCGCAAACGCCTGGTGGAAAAAGATAAATCCCGATATTCATCGTTTCAAAAATCTATCGGTAATAAATCTGCCGTCGGAATCTATTCAGGAAATGGCGGCATTGGCGCAACGCACCATGGACTTCCCGTGTACTATTCAGGAGGGGGAAGTGTGGATATCAGGCGGGAATAAGACCGTCAAGATTTGCCCGATAAAGTGGAAAAAACAAGAAAGATAGGAAACGAGAGAAAAATAATATGCATAAAACAATACTTATCGCACATTCTCCAAAACCGTTCCATTAAGGGTGGGGAAGCTGATCCGTATATCCACAGAAAAATAGAAAGTAACAAAAATGGTAACAATTTAGTTTTTTGAAAAACAATATCCATGTATCATCGACATTACGGTAGGGGCAGGTTTCAAACCTGCCCCTACATAACGACGGCATACCGTTTTTTATAACCCTGATTTCTTCTGTACCGGCTCCGATAGTGAAAACCAACTCGTCCGTTTTTTCCGTCCGTAAGAATGCATAGGCAATCCACACCCCAACAAGGACATAAACAAACACGATAATTGTTTTTTTGGGATTACATTCCATAGTGGACTTCTATAGGAAACCATAATTGTAAAAGGCGGGTGACGTAGTAAGTCTATATTAAGTATTCCTCTAATAGGTCAGGCTGCTATGCCTCTCTTCGCCGCACAACGATTAAGTTCAGCCGCCGCTCTTGCAGTCGGCTGCAACGACTTGTTATGCTGTATGCGAATTGCGCCTTTTGGCTATTACATGCCATACTTGCATCTCACCCTTTCCTTTAATTTTGATCCTGCTGCCTGGTTCGCAGATGAACTCATTATTAATGAGTTCATAAGTCGAGTTGGTAATCTGGATTTTACCAGATTCCCCATGAGACTCCATACGACTAGCCGTATTGACCGTATCTCCCCATAGATCATAAATAAATTTTTTAAGTCCAATCACACCAGCAACTACAGGTCCCGAAGCGATTCCAATACGAAAAGCTAATTGCGTACCGTCTTGCGATGGATGATTTGCGGCATATTCGCGTATATCCATGGCCAAATTTACTATAGCTTGGGCGTGATGGAAATGACTCGTAGGTATACCAGCAGCTACCATGTAACAATCTCCAATGGTCTTAATCTTCTCCAATCCGTATTTTTCAACCAGAGCATCCAGGTGAGAAAAGATTTTATTGAGTAATTGAACTAGCGCTTTGGGTTCCAACTTTTCTGATAAGGGCGTAAAGTTCACTATATCAGCAAATAAAACGCTCACATTTTCAAAATGATCGGCGATGATTTGCGGGTTCTTCTTGAGTCTCATGGCAATTTCTTCAGGTAAGATATTGAGCAACAATTGCTCAGCCTGGCGTTGTTCAAATTCAATAATGAGCCGTTGCAAGAAATCTCTGCGGGAGTAAACCTCCATAAAGTAACAGGCTACCATTCCAATAATCACCGTCGACAGAAAGAAAAAATTATTGTTGATAAACATATGGATACCTTCTGTGGACGTCCAGAACTGTTGTAACACAATAGCGACAATCTCATATCCACAAATAATGATCAAACTGTAAGCGGTTGCATATTTAAAGCGGAGTCGTACAAAGGTAAATCCATACAGCATTACTAACATCAATCCAGCATAGTACGATGTGTACCCAGGTTCTTGCTTATGAGAGATGGCAATCATAGCAATAATACCAAGCCCGCCTAAGACAATGGGTATAGCATGAAAAATTTGCATCCATCTTTCGAAAAATGAGAAAAAGGAGGCCAGTAGCGCCATACCTATCGCCGGGCAAACAATGACATATCGGATGAACCAAATGTCATTCTTAGAAATAGGCATAGCCCAGATATCTAATAATCCGAATCCCCCATATAAAATCATCGCTACAAAAAGGGCGACCCTGGAGAGGACTAAGTAATGACGCGAATAATCAGTCAAAAATTGCGCTTCGAATTCTCCGGGGAAACGGAGTCGATAGGCATAACGAATGGAATCAACTGTGATGAAATTTTGTTCTATCATTTATAAATCTGTTGTCTATTCTTTTCCTGTTTTTAATATCTTGTCAAAAGTCTTTTCGGCTTCTCTTATGTCTTTTTTACTCGGTATTTCTTCATCTTCAATTATGCTTTTTATCCACAGCTGAACAAAAAGGTCTTTTCCATGGTGAATTAATTCTTCTTTAACTTTAGTACTGTTGTCAATGCTGATGCCGTTTGCTATCAAATATCGATAAGCCGTATCGGCAATTCTTTTGATCGCCGGGATATGCTCCAAATTATCGACAGACTCTTCTAAGAAATATTTATGTTGGCTCTCTACCAGAACCATTCCATATGCAGTCACTATTTTAATTATGTCTTGATTCATTTGTATTTATTAGATAACAGTGATTATACAGTCTCTATAAAACGGCAAACTCTGACTGTTCGATATGTATAAGAAGTTATGTAGTTATGTAGGTTGGGTTGAGCAAAGCGAAACCCAACAATTGACATTATTCATGTCCCACATTTTCATCAAATTTTATTTCTGTACTTACCCCCCGATCACTATCATAAGTACCTTGCTTTACATGGCGATGAAAGCTGGAATATGGCCAATCAATAGGTGATTTTACCAATCGGTGCTTAACTGGATTGAAATAAATATATTCAACATGCTTTGTAAAATCAATTTCATTCCTAATCTGATGTTCCCAGAAACGTCGTTGCCAAATTCCTTGTTCGCCTTTGCGTTGCCTTGAAGCTGATTGAAATATTTTGCGCTCAATCTTGCATCGTCTGCTGAAATAACTCTTGATCAATCGCCATCGCATTGAGAAAGCATTGTCGTTTTCTGGTAATGTCCAAATACAATGGATGTGATCAGGAAGTAAGACAAAAGCCCGAATTCTAAAGTGGTGTTGCTTGATAACATATTGGAAAGCCGCTTTTATCAACTCCACACTTGCCTCGTGACATAATATTCTCTTTCTATGGTATGTTATTACGGTGAAAAAGAACGTTGCACCTTGCGCTTGTGATCTGCGATATTGCATTTTTTCTCGCCTTATTAAATCGTTGGGTTTCGTTCCTCAACCCAACCTGCATTACTGTGCCGGCTCCGATGCTGAAAACCAGCTCGTCCGTTTTATTTGTCCGTAAGAAAGTATAGGCAATCCATATCCCAACCAGGACATACCCAAATACGATAATTGCTTTTTTTGAATTAAATTCCACGGTGGACTTCTATAGGAAACCATAATTGTAAAAGGGGGGCGTAGAAAGTGCTTTGTTAAGTATCCCCCTAACGTTTCCGATCAGCCTCGCCGCATTGCGGCATTGGCTGCATCAGATGGTTGCATTTCTTATTCCTTGTCATCATCAGGCAATTCGTCTCGCAAACAATCCTTCAACTCTTTTAGGGCCTCACTCAATCCGGTTGCGGACGCCAAGCTTCCCAAGAAATTATTGATAATGTCTACCCATTTCTTAAACGGTTTTTTCCAGAGCGCGCGTACCCCACCTACTAACCGCTCGCGTAACGTAGCGTTGGCTTTTGATACCTGACGTTCTTTGATATTTAGTTGGGCGCCATAAAATCCGGCACGCTGAAAGTTCTGACGTGGCGTTTGAAAAATCAATGCCTCCGGATGCTTCTCACCGGATGCAACTGTATTCTGTAGAAAATCATTGAGGTATTCATTGATTGCAGCTCGCACTTCCGATGATCTATCCCCATAAATGATATCTGCGTTTTTTTCAATCATCTCGAATGTCTTAATCGTATCCATGAACATCTCCAGCACACGCCTTTGGACATCCCTAAGATCATTGTCTGATAGCGGCATCTCTTTTCTCCTGTAAGAAATACAGCAATAATTATATAGTCTGTATAATACTGTCCACAACCTGGCTTTGGACGGGCGATCTCCTTTGTTCAAGCATGAGTGTGTATCGTCGTTTTTATATCGCGTTCGCTAGGGAGTTCCCGGATGGTTAGAATATAATACCTCACTTTATTTTAGTCAATGCAAAAAGGGGAACAGTTCACCGCAGAGAACGCCCTCGATAGCTGCCTTCGGGGAGAAGCTCCAAAGACTGAGAAACAAAGAGAATTGACGGAATCTGCAAGCTTATTTCGTTTGTCCTCTATCATACTCCCTGCGACCTCAGCGTTCTCTGCGGTGAGTCGAACTGTTACGTTGTATCAATATTCTATCCTTACACCGGTTACAGGATCAAACCAATGGGTATCTTCGGGGGAAAACTGCAAGCCTACCATATCCCCTGTTTTTGTTCCTTCTGCCGCATTCCCTTTCAAATACCACTGGATGGTTTTTGTAATTTCAACATGGCTTATTGATTCGCTTCCAAGGTATTCTCTATGCACGATTTTTCCGGTAATTACAAGAGGAGAACGCGGGGGTACAAGAGTAAGTTTTTCAGGCCGTATGCCAAGAATGACGTCTTTTGTTTCGGGCAAAAGAACTGGATATTCAACCACAACGCCGCCAATCTTGAATGAGCGTGGATTATCAATACTTATTTGTGCCATGTTCATAGGAGGCGTCCCTACAAAACCGGCAACAAACATGTTCTGCGGCTTCTCGTATACCTCATTGGGAGTGCCAACCTGTTGTAATCTGCCTTTATCCATAATGGCGATACGATCTCCCAGGGTGAGCGCCTCAGCCTGATCATGGGTCACATAGATGGTTGTTATATTACGTTCTCTTTGCAGTTTTTTTAATTCGCCGCGCGCTGAAATTCGTAGGCGCGCATCGAGGTTGCTCAGCGGTTCATCCATGAGAAATACCTGCGGATTTCTGACGAGCGCCCTTGCCAGCGCCACACGCTGTCTCTCTCCACCGGAGAGTTCTTTGGGATACTTTTGCAATAAGGCAACCATTCCCAGCATTTCTGCCGTTTTGGTGACCTTCTGGTGACTATCTCCTGCTTTTCGTATCTTCAGAGGAAAGACAATATTGTCATAGACCCGCATGTGAGGATATAAGGCATAGTTCTGGAATACCAATGCAACGTCTCTCTTCCCGGGTGGTACGTGATTGACCATACGTTCATGAAAGAAGAGGTATCCGGAAGTGGGCGCTTCCAAACCTGCAAGGATATTTAAGGTAGTGGACTTCCCACTCCCGCTGGACCCCAGGATCACAAGGAATTCTCCGTCATGTATGTCCAGATTCAGAGGATGGAGCGCGGTGGTATTTCCGTATTGCTTTGTCAGGTCATGGAATCGTATCTTCATTCTTTCACCGCTCCCGAGGTTAATCCTTGTACAATATATTTCTGGAAAAACAGTAAAATAATAAGGAGGGGAACCGTGACCACGACAGAGGCGGCGGCAATATCGCCCCAGGGGATCTCATAGGTACCCTGAAACAGGGCAATCCCCACAGACGCCATCCGTGTTGATTCATCAGGAGCAAAGGTAAGGGCAAAAAGAAATTCATTCCAGCAAAAGATAAAGACGAGAATTGCAGCAGAGATGATACCGGGGGCAGCTAACGGGGTGATAATATAGCGAAAGGTTTGAAAATGGGTACATCCGTCCAGGAGTGCGGCATAGTCCATTTCGATTGGGATTTTGTCAATATATTTTATCAGGAGGAAAAATGTCAGGGGAAAATTGAGGGTGCTATAGGTACAGATAAGTGAGGCGGGCATATTAATCCAGCCCAGGGCATAAAAAAGTTTGTACAGGGCTGCAACCAGGCTTATCGAAGGAAGGGTAAACAGGATGATTATCATAAACAAAACAAAGGTCTTTCCCCGGAAAGAGAAGCGCGAGATACCATAGGCAGCAAAAAGCGATAAGGGTATCGTGACCAATACGGTCGATAATGAAATCATAAAACTGTTAAGGAGATATTTTGGAAAAGGGCTTTCCAAAAGGACATTTTTGTAAGAAACCATACTATAAAATTTAGGAAATACGGGTGGCAATTGCATAATCTGGGCAGGCGGCTTGACTGAGGTCAATAAAATCCACAGAAAAGGACTTATGCTCCAAAATAGTATAAAGAGTAAAAATAGATAAAAGCTAAATTTCTTAATCATTTCTTACTATGTTTTGCTATTCAATTACTCTAAATAATTCAACATGAAATATCCATGAGTGTCTGGCTCACAAGAGATAATAAAAATAACACCCTGAGCAGAAGGCACATGGCCTCATTAAGACCAGATTCTTCACTTCGCTCAGAATGACAAAAGTGAAGGATTCAGGCAATCCATTTGACTCGCGCCCAAATTTCTGTTTGCGCGTGTATTATTTTTCATGAGATCCCCAGCGCTTCCCGTGCCTCTCCAGCCACGTAGGCGGATCCGGTAATACAGATCAGATCATCTTCGGACGCCATGTGCTTCGCAGCAACTACGGCCTCCCGGACATTAGTAACTATCACCGGTTGTTTGCCGCAAAGGCGCTCTATTCTCTGATATAAATCTTCGGGGGTGGCAGCGCGGGGATTTTTACTCCTTGTTACCATAATAGCATTCGCTTCCATGACGATTTCCTTCAGTATATTATCTAAATCCTTGTCCTGTGAGAAACCCAGCACCAGGACTAACTTCCGGAAGACAAAATTTTCTATCAATGTTTTTTTCAAAAACCGGGTTGAATCTGCCGTATGCGCAAAATCCAGGATAATAACGGGTTTTTCTGCGACAACTTCGATCCTCGCCGGACAATGAAGCGCTGCAAGGGCTTTCCGGATGATGTCGTCGGGTATGACCATGGCAGATCGTTCTCTCAGAATTTCTAAGGCGCCTAAGACCAACGCACAGTTCTTTGCCTGATGGATGCCGGCAAGAGGCAGATACAGGTTATCGTAGGTACATCGCCAGGTCTTTATCCTGCAGAGCATGCCCCTGATACCGTCTCTCTCGCAAGGTTTCACCTCCTCAACCCACATATCCCTGCCGAGCAGGCACAGGGAGGCGTTTTTCTCCCCACAGATTTTTTCCAAGACGGAGAGGGCATCTGCCCCTTCTATTCCGGATACAACGGGGATACCATGTTTGATGATACCGGCCTTTTCATAGGTGATGCTTGAAAGGGTATTGCCCAGAATGGCGGTATGGTCGAATCCGATGTTGGTAATTATTGATACCTGCGGTATGACGACATTGGTGGAATCAAGACGCCCGCCGAGACCTACCTCCAGGACGGCCATCTCTGTACTCTTCCTTTTAAAGTACACCATACCTATCGCCGTAAGGATTTCAAAAAAGGTGGGAGATGCGGGCAACGCCGTTTCCTGTAAATGACGGATGTACGGTTGCAGTTCATACATGATACAGGCAAACTCGGACTCAGGTATCTTCTGGTGATTTATCTGAATACGCTCTCTGAGATCAACGAGGTGGGGCGAGGTAAAAAGGCCGGTAACGAGACCTGCGTATTCCATAACGGTGGCAATCATAATAGCCGTTGAACCCTTTCCCTTGGTACCGGCAATATGAATGCAGGGAAGTTCTTTGTGAGGATTCCCTATAAATGCAAGCAGTTTTTCCATCCTGTCCAAACTGAACGTGGATGCATTATATTGATAGCTAATCAGTTTTTCATAATCGATTGCTTTATAAAGAAATGTCAACGCTTCCTGATAAGAGAAGGCAGTTTTGTCTTGTTGATTATTCATTGCATTTTCAGCTCATTGTAAAACGACCAGGCTGGTCACTCTCCATGAGTCAAAAAGATTGAAATTCCTGTACAGGTATATCGAATTACAGGTGTATAACCGTCCAACGGTTATGAGTCAGGTCGTGCAAGAGAGAGAATGGCGGGCAAAAAAGAAATTACTTCAATTTGAATGCAACGAAATACCGAATTATTAAACTTTTTCCCCCTCGTAATTCAATATTCCAGGCGGTATTCGATATTTTGATCTAAAATGCTATGGTTCTTTCTTACGTTAACGCATATGAGACTACAGGGATTGCCTGGTGCTGCATTATAAACTTTGAAATTCCTGAACAGCAGGTCCAGGAAGAGAGGCTTCCTTCTTTGCTGCCCTTTAGGTGGCAATGCACAAAAACATGTTTACTTTTCATAAAATGCCAGAGAAGGGAGTCGAACCCTTACCCCCTGTGACGGGGACCAGATTTTGAGTCTGGCGTGTCTGCCAATTCCACCACTCTGGCATATTCATCAGTATAATATTTTCTGTGCAAGAATCAAAGAAATTTTCATGGTTTTATTGCGGGTGGTGGGATACCAAGTTTTGAAACCGACGATGCACGCATCTCGGTATCAGCCTGGATATTCTTTAGATGATAGTAGTCCATCACCCCCAGATTCCCCTCGCGAAACGCCTGGGCAATAGCCTTTGGCACTTCAGCCTCGGCAGCAAGAATTTTCGCAATATTTTCTTCGGTAAGCACCTTCATCTCCTGCTCACGCGCAAGTGCCATGCCGCGTCGTTTCACGGCATCGGCCTGAGCTATGCGTTTATCTGCTTCTGCCTGGCCGGTCTGCAGATTTGCGTTAATATTGTCACCTATGGTAATGTCTACAATATTGACCGAAAGAATTTGAAAGGCAGTGTCACTATCATAGTTTTTTTCCATAACAAGCCTGGATAACAGATCGGGATTTTCAAACGCTTTTTTATAGGTTTCAAACGTACTGATAGTAGCAAGAACACCTTCACTAACGCGGGCAATAATAGTTTCTTCCGTAGCGCCGCCCACAATTCTTTCAATATTTGTGCGAAGGGTGATACGCACCTTCAGTTTGATCTGAATACCATCCTTGGTGACCGCGTCCAGAGTGGCGCAACCTTTCGAGGGGTCTGGACATTCGACAACCTTCGGATTAATACCGGTTTTAACGGCATCAAAGACATCCCTCCCCGCGAGATCGATGGCGCAGGCATGATCAAAACTTAACTGAATGTTTGCCTTTCGCGCGGCAATAAGGGCGCGAATGACATTATTCACCCTTCCACCCGCCAGGTGGTGAGCCTCAAGGGAAGATGTTGCAATATCAATCCCTGCCTTCTTTGCCATAATACGATGGTCAACGACAGACCGTACATCAACATTCCGGAACGTCATGCTGATCATTTGCGCAAGAGAAACGCGGGCATCTGATGTAGTGGCCTTAATATAAAGCCCACCGTATTTATAAAAAATACCTACGCAGACAGAAATGAAAAAAAAGAGCAAAAGATACAAAAATATGGACATACTTATGCACAGCGTAAGAAGCGGCATATATTGCATATTCTTTCCTCTCCTGAGATGAGCTATCTGATTTTTATTCTGGCATAGCCCTGGTGCTCACCAAGCTTATCAGACCAGACGATACCAATTTCCCAGACGTCACTCTTTTGCATAATTTTCAACAATGCGCCCAGTTCCTCAACATCGTTAATCCGATACTGGCCAACGTACACCAGTACGTGTCCCTCTTTCAGCCCGACTTCGGCAGCGGGGCTACTTCTTTGCACCCCGGAAATTAACACCCCTCCCTTTACCCACCACAGGTTCAATTGTTTTGCAAGTTGCGGGGTCAAATCCTGCACATACAAACCCAGCTTCTCCAGTGCGAGTTTCTCAATGGAAGGAAGCGGCGCCTTTTCCAATTTAACGCCTACCTTGAATTCACGCCCATCACGATTGATATGAATAAACAGCTTATCACCGGCATTCTTCTTGAGTATCGACTTTTCAAAGTCAAGAACATCCAGAATCTCTTTCGAGTCTATTTTCGTAATATAATCTCCAACTTTGATTTGTGCCTTGCCAGCAGGACTTCCCGGCTCAATCGATGATACCTTAATGCCCCTTGAACTATCATCCTCCTCGACCTGCGCACCAAACCATATCTTATTGAGTTCTCTGAAATTGAAGAGTTTGACAAGGGTTTGCCTTACCTTGTCAACGGGGATGGCAAAACCTATCCCTTGCGCCTGGTTCACAATGGCAGCATTAATGCCGATAAGATCTCCGTCAATATTAATGAGGGGACCTCCGCTGTTTCCCGGATTTATCAACGCATCAGTTTGAATAAGGCCTTCATACTTAATGTCTCCGTACTGGCTGTTGAATGTCAGGGTGCGATTTGTTGCGCTCAACACACCTGTGGTAATGGAGTTTTCCAGGCCAAACGGGTTACCTAACGCTATGACCGGCTCACCAATCATGAGGTCCTTTGAGGTTCCCATCTTAATAAAGGGAAGCGGTGTGGGTGAATTTATTTTTAATACGGCAAGATCACTGATCGGGTCAGAGCTGATCATGGTGGCTTCAAAGTCTTTGCCATCGGACAACCGCACCTTGATCTTTGATGCGCGGCTTACAACATGTTCATTGGTAACAATGTAACCATCCTGATCAATGATAACGCCAGAGCCCAACGGCGTTTCGACGGTCTGCTTCTGGCTCTGGCCAAAAAAATCATTGAAAAACTGGTCAAAGAGTTCACTTCTCGACCCAAAGAATGGATCGGAATGCCGTGCCGTGATCAGCCGCTCGGTGCTGATATTGGCCACAGCAGGCCCCACCTTCTCCACTGCAATAACAACGGGGGTCCTGCGATTGGATGTGGTTTCACGTGCAAATACCTTGTGAAATAAAAGAGAAACGCAAACGAGCGTTAAAAATATTGAGCAAAAGACTGGGATTTTTTTCAAGCCGATTTACCCGAAAATTGTATTGTGCTAATTATAAAAATGTCTATTATAACCGTTTTATCCTCTTCACTGACAGAAAATTTTTATTCCTCTCTTACGGTGACAAGTTTTTACATTTTTTTTAACACAACCTGAATCATCCCCTGCTACAGATCAGCCATCCCTGTCGACATGATAATGACAAACGGGGTCGCTTGTCCTGCCGATAAAGGGTTAGTCAGGTCTTCGGCTACTTCCCCCCCTGTTTCCCGCCCGTAAACGGAGGGATTATGGGGGGGTAGTTGAAATTTCTATACATTTAATTGCAGCTTTGCTGCGCTCTGTACCTTAATGAAATCCTCCATGTGGAGAACTCTTGGGTGGTTTCCCGTGCGGGGCATGTGGAACACTACCTGCAGGCATTTCACCCGGGACTGCCCTTGCTCCGTCTCCAGACGTTTGAGGTGCCGTTTCATGAAGAGGTGTTGTAAAATCCTCCTCCTTTTTTATCAGGCTCGCAATTGATTCTTTACCGACAACATAGATATAATCAGAATCTTTATTTTTTACGTAATAGCTGTCGGTATCTTTCTTCTTTCCAACATAAAGTACGGCCTCCCTGTCTTCCAATCCAATGGTAATCACTGCCTGAGGTTTGTCGAGCTGGAATTGTGTCAGATTGGTAGCTTTATATTGCTCGATGTAATTTGCTTTTAATTCGTTCAGGGAACGGATAAAGTAATCTACCTCACGGCCATAGACCTCTTTCTGTTCATTATTTTTTAATTTCCAGACGTTATCGTTTTTTTGTAATGAGATAGTTCTTTCGTTATAGTTCAGCGTCAGTGCTTTTACGTCGACTCTTTCAAAATTCAGGATTCTGGTTGGCGCCAATTCCGCATCCAGGTTTTTAATCTTTGGCCAGGAAAGCTCAAACACAAGATCACTGTCGGCAAACATGCCATACGAGCTTACCTTATCACCCTCCTTAACCTTCTTTCCAATAAGCAGCGTCCTCGTTTCGACTCTTTTCTCCAAAGGTTCTTTTTGCTTCCCTGCCGTTCCCGTCTGCTCCTCTTGTATTTTTTTACCTTGTTCCTGAGGAGTCTCCTCCAAAGCCTTCTCATAGGTTACTGAAACCTTGATTTTCGGATCTTGCAATCCAAAGGGCTTAAGATCTGCCGGTGCTTTGACAACATAGCTGTCTACCTTGAGAAAAGACAAGTCCCAAATAATTTGATTTATCGCATGTGTGTCAGCAATCGTTTGAACAGGCTTTGAGAGTTCCCACAGGAATTGCCCTTCTTCATCCCTTCTGTTGGTTATATCGCATACATAGGTGCGATCTGGTTTTTCGACAACCAGCTTTCTCACCAAATCCTTGTTAAAATCACATACCAGCCTGTCACGGAAACTCAGGAGAGGCGTCTCAATCTTATCATAGAATTCAGCGGTAGGAACGGTGTATACCGGATCTTCTCCAACGCGTTTCACGTAACATGTAGAGCCGTCAGGTAATTTCTTACCCACATAAAACTTGGCCAATTCCTTGTCTTCTTCTTTGGTAACGGAGATCTCGAAGATGGGGTCTTTTAAACCATAGGCAGATAAATCCGCCGGCTTATCCGAAATAAAATCCTCTATTTCAAGGGTCTTCACCTTTTCGATGAAATTCTTAACCGTATCCTGGTCTGCATAAATTTTAACGGGTTTTGTAAGCACCCAATCAAGGTCCAAGGACTTTTCAATCGCAATGAGATCTCCTGGCGTTTTGATCTCCAACTTGTTTATGCCATAGGTTCCTATCGAATCAAACCTCACGACCTTCCTGTCTCTCAGGTCATTTGGCTTTTTGCTCAGATCGATAAGCACAGTATCTTTCAGAAAAAAGACGGTCGGTTCATCCGTGCGTTTCGCATAAACCTTGTTGTCTAACGAATGTCCAAAAAGGACTGATTGTGCTACCCCTTTTTCATAAAGTGTCACCGTAAAGCGGGGTTTATCAAGCCCAAATGTTACCAAATCAGTTGATTCCTCGGTAATAAAATCATTACGGTCAATTTGCAGATTCTTAAACTTACCAAGGAGATCCCTGACTTTTTCCAAATCTGCCAAATCATTCACCGGCTCTGAAAGACGCCAAAAACTGCCCTTCCGGTCACAGACGATATGATATTCCGCCGTTTTCACCTCGACTTTATCTACCGCCTCCTTGTCAAAGGCAAACACCCATTTACTTCGCAAATCGAGAACATTTTTCGTAACCTTGCCCAGAAGCGTCCCCGGCACAACCATAACCTCATCGCTCGCATCGAGTTTTATATATACATTATCACCTGCTGCAAGCTTTTGGCCAACAAATACCGTATATTTATCTTTCGGGCCCATCACCTGTATTTTACCGGGTTTTGATGGGATATCAGTATACATGGTAATGGAAATCTTTGGATTATCCAGACCATAATCCCTGAGATCAAACGGCTTCTCCCCTTCCTGACGGAAAGAGCCCACCTTATTCATGAATTCAAATTCAGAGAGAATGCTATTGACCTCAGAATTATCTGAACGGAGCTTGAGGGGTTCGGTGATATGCCAGTAATTATCATCTGCCTTTTCCATGACGACCTTGCCGCTTTCATTGCTTAATTCAATCTTTTTGATCATCGAAGCCTTAAAGTCTGGCAATACTTTTTTTTGCAGCCGTTCCCACTCTTCATGCGGCATTTGCTTTCTTTCGTAAAGGAAGACGTACGAAAGGCCGATGGCAGCAACAATCAAAAGGATAATGGTCGTTTTCAGTTTCATAGCTTAACTCTTTCCTCCAGAATGGAATATCATAAAATTGGAACCAGGGTACCGCTTCGTTGCGTAACGCTGCTGAATTAACGGCGCCTTTTCCACCAAACGATGCTGCCAATAATAATGGGTATTACCGGAATACCTGCAATCGATATCCAGAAGATCACCTTCATCTGAACCGGGCTGATAGTCGCCTTGCGGAAATCAGGCGGCTTTGCGGAAATCCCAAGCTGCGTTTCCTTTTTCGCTAACCAGTTAATGGAATTGCGAAATAAATCGGTATTTCCCGGATTTTCTATATATTCGTTGGTGGCAAAATTTACGTCTCCAAAGACAACCAGTTGCGCACCCTGCGGTTTCGCCGTTGGGTCATTCGCCATTGCAGGATGCGACTGGGTAACAGCCTTTGGCAGTTCCTTTACCCGGGAAGCCACCGCCAGAGATACGGGTCCCTGCACGTCAGTGTCGATGTTATACTCAGGTTTTTTCTGCCGTATATTTTCAACATCAACCTCCCCCCATGATCCTTCGGGCGCACGCATCAGCACGGTTGCCTGATAAGGCATCTGGTCATTCGGCGGCGTAGCATCAACGGGACATGCGCCAAAGATAATTGTATTATACGTCTTCAGGTCATTGGTAATCGGATGGTCTTCAGCATATTCATCCTTGCCTACATAGATTTCAGCAACGGTCTGTATACCAAAAAGAGGCATATTAACTTTGTTGTAGACGACGACGTCATCACGGACTGCAATGCCATATTCCGGTAAAAGCGTCTTAAATCCTGTGGGGGCATTTGGACTGAGCGCCGGTTCCAGCATAAGCAATAGCTTTCCCCGGTTTTCAAGATAATTCCGGATGATATTCAACTCTTCCGTCAGATATGCCTTTGTCGGCCCTGCAATCACGAGCACCTCACAATCATCAGGAATCTTCTTCGAGGTCAGAATATCAAGGGGAGCTACACGGCAATTATCTCTTTTGAGGGCACTGGCAATTCCGGAAATCCCCGCGCGGTCAAAATCCTCAAAACTCCGTTCTCCGTGTCCGGTAACAAAGTAAATGGCCGTTTGTTTCTCCTGAGTAACGTTGAGAATTGCCTCCGTGAACGCCTCTTCTCCCTTAAACTTAAACGGGTACTGCTTTTCGATCACTTCATTTTGCTGGACATGTTTGCTGTACTCACCACATTCAAAAACTACGGTGTTGAGCTGAAGATCACTGATATTGAGGCGTTTCGCCAGCTCTTCAACCTTGGTGCGATTCCGTAGCGGATCAATACTTTCCACTTTAATCTTGTCCGTGTGGTAGGCATATTCTTTCAGAATATCCATAATCTGTTCATAAAACATCTCGCCCGGATTAAAGAGGGTGGTAACAACAATAGGTTTGTCGAGATTTTTGAGGATATTTTTGGTTTTGGATGAAAGAGAATATTTCCCGGTAACGGTAAGATCGAAACGTTCATAATGGCGGTTATTAAGAAATCCAACTACTGCAAAAATACACGCGGCAAAGATGGACATAACGGCAACGTTGGTTCCCACCAGCGCCTTTCTCTTGGATGCCTCGGTTGAAAACCATTTTTTCCGTATAGCTGCAACAGAGCTAAAGCCAATGATAACGGCCACGCCAACACCCATAGGTACAAGAGATGAAATCCCCCACGAATCAAAGATTCGTGATATGCCAAAGCCTGCCACTACCGCAATAATGCCGGACAGGATAATATATCCGCTCGCCTGATCAAACCAATCATTCTTTTTTTTATTCACCATGCTCATCTCCATCTCCTGCTCTCGACAATGCGTACAACAATAAATATGAGTAATGCAGTAAAGCTGACGTAGTAAATCACATCCCTGGTATCGATAATCCCTTTGGTAAAGGTATCCCAATGATCATACGTACCAATATATCTGAGTGCGTTGTAAAACCATCCATCATGTTCTGCGCTCGCCAAACCAATCACCAGCAGGATGAGCAGGGCAACAATTCCTATCACAGCCGCAATAATTTGATTTTTCGTGACGGCAGACACCAGCAATCCAATGGAAATAAAAAGCCCCCCCATCAAGACCAATCCGATGTAACTGGCAATAATCGCTCCGTAATCAGGGCTCCCAACCCATGCCAAAAATATGATATAAAAAGCGGTTGGCGCAATCATAACATTGTACAAAGCCCAGGCTGCTAAAAATTTCCCAAATACCACCTCAAAATCTGTTACGGGCGCTGTCATCAGGGGTTCAATCGTTCCCGTCTTGTTTTCTTCCGCCATCAACCTCATGGTAATAACTGGCGTCAGGATGGACAAAATAAACTGCGTATAGGCAAGGCTGTAGCGCAACGTGGATTCCTGGGTTATCCCCAGCATGATAGAAAAGAAATAACCGGAAAACACCGTAAATACTGCAATAACAACATATGCAATCGGTGACAGAAAATATGCGTTCACTTCTCTCTGAAAAATGGTGCCAACACTCGTCATTTATGCCCTTACCTCCTGTTCCTGATGTTCCTGCGTAGTAATCTGGTGGAATATTTCTTCCAAGGTAATAGAGGCCTGTTTCATCTCCCGGATAACGCCATTATTTTTCACAATGGTCGCAAAAACATCCTCACGAATGTCCATGCCCCTTTCTGCCTCTACGTTAAAATCACTCAATACGCCCTTTTCCTGCCATATAACCTTTTTTACGCCTTTGATACCGGACAGGGCATTCTTGATTTTTTCGCCATCGCCGCGTATCTCCAGGGTAATGTTATTTCCGCTTCTCAACTGGTCAGCCAGATTGGTTGGCGTGTCCATGGCAACGATTTTACCTTTGTTAATAATAATGACGCGGCCACAGATCATTTCAACCTCAGGAAGGATATGCGTTGACAGCAAAATGGTGTGCCGTTCGCCCAATTCCTTGATGAGCTGCCTTACCTGCCGGATCTGATTGGGGTCAAGCCCGATCGTCGGCTCGTCAAGAATGAGAATTTTTGGGTCATGGACCAGGGTGTCCGCCAATCCCACCCTCTGACGATAACCTTTGGATAGCGTGCCGATGATTTGATTCTGGACATCAACTATCCTGCATTTTTCTATACATTCGTCAATCTTCGCTTTGCGTTCACGGTAGGGCAGCTTCTTCAGTTTTGCACGAAACGAAAGATACTCTTTCACCCGCATTTCAGGATACAAGGGTACGTTTTCAGGCAAATATCCGATATTCTTTCGCACATTGATCGAATCGCGGAAGACGTCGTATCCAGACACCGTGGCTGTCCCTGAAGTTGCCGGCATGTAACAGGTCAGGATGCGCATGGTCGTTGTCTTGCCCGCACCGTTTGGTCCCAGAAGCCCTAAAATTTCACCCTCTTCAACTTGAAATGAGATGTGATCAACTGCATACACGTCCGCATAACGTTTTGCCAAATGGTCAACTTTAATCATATCTATAAAACTCCCCCTTTAGAATAATGCCTAAATTTTACCTTTTTTACCCTAATGAGTCTTTATCCATGGTTCATACAATACATTACGTTTTCCGGCGGAGGATTGACGGCAAATATCACCCCCCCGCGTTCATCCGTTACCACCCTTACCATTCATACAACCGTTTGATCTTACTGAATTTATGAACCAAGGAATGAAGGTTTGCAACTTGATGAGATATTCATAGGCAGGCAGTTGAGAATGTAGTCCGGCAACCAAAGATTTCGTTAACTACAATACCTTAATCCGATAAAATATACCCCCCGTATCCATAACAAAGACCATGCGAATCGTCCTCTCCATCTGCAGATGATCTATGCCTTCTCAGCGCTTTCCATCTTTTTTAATTCTAAAACTTTCAGCCCCGGCCTTCCGTCTTCATTTAATTTAATCTTCGATTGCATTAATTCCGAAAATGCGATTCTCACAGGATCGTCGGTGTCAGCCAGAATAAGCACAGGCGCCTTTTTTATGATTTGCCTCGCCCTGCTGATAATCAGCGAGGTAAGACGCAATGAACCACCAACCTGTTTTGCAAGTTCATCAATATTTTTATAGATCATGGTAACACCTGTAATAAGAATTATGTTCCAAAAAACAGACTACAATATAAAAAATTGTATCGTTAACGTATCCTGACTATAAGAAAGCGCTTAATTCAAAAGTGTTCATGGAAAACCTATAGACGAGAGAAATCAAAACTACATATCCTATAGATTTATTTTTTTTTGTCAAGGGAAATTGGGCATTACAAAAATTTCTTGAGAAATAACTTCTTACTATGATAGTATATGAGCTTTGAATCTTTATCTCAGGAAGATGTGCTTTCAATCAGAATTAGATGAAGGGGAAATTATGGCAAGAATATATGAAGATATCACAAAAACGATTGGTGACACTCCCTTGGTAAAATTAAATAAGGTTACGAAGGGATTAGGTGCTACCATCGTGGCCAAGATGGAATCTTTTAATCCTTTGGGCTGTGTAAAAGACCGCATCGGTATCGCAATGATTGAAGCCGCAGAAAAGGAAGGATTGATCAGTAAAAATACCGTCATCATAGAACCTACTTCAGGCAACACAGGCATTGCATTGGCCTTTGTGGCTGCTGCAAGGGGTTACAAACTGATTCTGACGATGCCGGACACCATGAGTGTTGAACGGAGGGACCTGCTGAAGGCATTTGGCGCAGAGATTGTGCTAACACCCGGTGCTGAAGGAATGAAGGGCGCTATTCTGAAGGCAGAAGAATTGCAAAAGAATACCCCGAATTCGTTTATGCCGCAGCAATTCAAAAATCCTGCGAACCCGGAGATACACCGCCAAACAACAGCTGAAGAGATATGGAATGATACAGACGGCAAGATTGACATCTTTGTGGGAGGAGTCGGAACGGGCGGAACAATTACGGGTGTCGGCGAGGTTATTAAAAAACGAAGACCATCGCTGAAGGTTATAGCCGTAGAGCCTGCCGATTCACCCGTGCTTGCCGGCGGGAAACCAGGTCCCCATAAAATTCAGGGGCTCGGCGCAGGATTTGTCCCCGACATCCTCAACATGAAGGTCATCGATGAAATTATTCCCGTAAAGAATGAGGAGGCGTTTGCCGCATCCAGACAACTGGCCCGGCAGGAAGGGATTCTGGCGGGTATTTCCTCAGGGGCTGCAACTCACGCCGCACTCCTGGCAGCAGCAAGGCCAGAGAACAAAGGAAAGCTCATCGTGGTTGTGCTTCCCGATACGGGAGAACGATATCTGTCCACCGTCTTATTTAAGGAATTTTAATGTTTGAACGCATGCGTGAGGATATAGATGTTGCTTTTCAAAATGACCCTGCTGCACGGAGCAAATTTGAGGTGCTCTTATGTTATCCCGGCATTCACGCTTTATGGCTGCACCGGATATCCCATTCCCTCTGGAAGAGAGGATGGATTACCTTATCACGTTTTATTTCCCATATAAACCGGTTTTTGACAGGGGTTGAAATACATCCTGCCGCTCAGATAGGACGGGGGGTATTTATCGACCACGGTATGGGTGTCGTGATCGGTGAAACGGCGGTAATCGGTGATGGATGTCTCATTTACAAAGGGGTCGTCCTCGGCGGCACAACTATTGAAAAGGTAAAAAGGCATCCCAATCTGGGTCAAAAGGTCGTCGTTGGCTCAAACGCCTGCATTCTGGGAAATATTACCATAGGAGATTACGCACGGATTGGTTCTGGCTCTGTTGTAACCAAAGACGTGCCGCCCCATGCAACCGTCGTTGGTGTGCCGGGACGAGTTATTAAACAACGGAAAAAAGATGAACAGGAAGCCATGCTGGATCACGGGCAACTGCCTGATCCTGTCGCCGAGGCTATCATGGTGGTACTAAAAGAAAATTGCAAACTCAAACAGCGGATAATAAAGCTCGAGAATACGTTGAATCTTTCAAGCGAAGAGCCCTGTAATGTTTCTGAAACAGAATCAGAAGTGCTGACCATGTTCATGAAAAATTATAAAGACGGGGACGGTATCTGAGATGTATTTATAACGTCCTTTTGCCCTTTTGGGGTTTGTTGTTTTTGTTATTCAAGAGCAGGGGAGCTTCACCCCCTGCTATGTCCTGACGGCCTTTCCGGCCTGGATTTCTGTGTTTTTTGCCCGATTTTGTTTGCTTATGGACGGTAGTGTTTGAAAATACGCAGAATGCTTACATTTTTTATTTGATAAAGGAGGAATAGAACCGTGGATTGGGGAATAAAAAATCGTTTGTCTCAACTTATTAAGCCAAACGGCCGGTGCATGTATATGCCGATAGATCATGGGTATTTCCAGGGGCCTACGTCAAAACTGGAACGTCCGGCCGAAACTATTAAACCGATTATTGACTATGCCGACGCACTTTTCTGCACCCGTGGCGTATTGCGTTCCTGCATAGATCCGGGGAACAGCAAGCCCATCATCCTCAGGGTATCGGGTGGCACCAGCATGGTGGGTAAAGATCTTGCTAATGAAGGGCTCACCACTTCTATGGAAGAGGTGATTCGCCTGAATGCCTCCGGGGTTGGTATCTCTGTCTTTATTGGAAGCGACTACGAAAAGGAAACCCTGCTCAATCTGTCAAAACTGGTAGATGAGGCGGAACGATACGGTATTCCCGTAATGGCCGTTACGGCAGTGGGGAGAGAAATGGAAAAACGGGACGCCCGCTATCTCGCCCTCTGTTGCCGCATTGCGGCAGAATTGGGCGCCCGTGTGGTGAAAACGTACTGGTGCGAAAATTTTGAAAAGGTCACCCAAGGTTGCCCCGTACCAGTGGTCATGGCCGGTGGTCCAAAGACCAATTCAGATCTTGAGGTGTTTGAGTTTGTTCACGACGGCATGAAAAAAGGCGCTATTGGAGTAAATCTGGGCAGAAATATCTGGCAAAATGAACACCCGGTAGCCATGATCAGGGCATTGCGTGCCATCATCCATGAAAATGCAACCGTGAAACAGGCCGACGACCTGTTTAATACCGTAAAGAACGAAAAGAAGAATTAGTTTTACCTGTCTTTGGCAAGTATCTTATCAAAGCGAATTCAACGGGAAGAACACTATGCGCGTAGCAAGGTATTATAACAACAGGGACGTCCGGATCGAAGAGATGCAAACCCCGGACATCGGTTCAGGTGAATTGCTGGTGAAGGTGCAGGCGAGCGGTATCTGCGGAAGCGATGTCATGGAATGGTATCGCATAAAAAAGGCACCCCTCGTTTTAGGACACGAAATTGCCGGAGAAATCGTTGCTATCGGCGAGGGAGTAAGGCGTTTCAAGGTGGGCGACCGGGTAACGGCTGCCCATCACGTACCCTGCAATACCTGCCACTATTGCCTGAACGGACAGTACTCAGTATGCGATACCTTACGGACAACGAATTTTTATCCGGGTGGATTTTCTGAATACCTTCGCGTCCCCCAGATCAATGTTGACCGGGGCACCTTTATCCTGCCT
This sequence comes from Candidatus Brocadia sp., assembly GCA_021463795.1. GTDB lineage: Bacteria > Planctomycetota > Brocadiia > Brocadiales > Brocadiaceae > Brocadia. The sequence goes on from JAJTXE010000003.1 coordinate 248,932, forward strand.
GATGGGGTCTCTTTTGAAGAGGGCACCTTTGCGGAGCCGCTGGCCTGCACCCTTCTCGCACAAAAGAAGGCACATTTCCGACCGGGACAGAGCATTCTCGTTATCGGCAGCGGCATCTCCGGACTCCTCCATATTCAACTGGCACGGGCATTAGGGGCAGGCCGTATCTATGCAGTAGATATTACCGAATACCGCTTACAAATGGCGAAACAATGCGGGGCGGATACGACAATGAATGCCAAAGAAGATGTCCCTGCCTGCATACGGGCATCCAGCAACGGAAGGCTGGCAGACCTTGTTGTCGTCTGCACAGGAGCTGCCCCGGCCATTCAGCAGGCGTTTCAGTCTGTGGACCGTGGCGGAACAATTTTGTTTTTTGCCCCAACAGAGCCTCATGCAATAACGCCAATGAACCTATGGGACCTCTGGCGCAATTGTAATTCTCTTATCATGTCCTATGCCGGTCCGCCGGATGATACGGCAACGTCCATCGAATTGATCCGTGCGGGCAGGGTAAGGGTACGCGAATTGATCACCCATCGTTTACCCCTTGCAGAAACCGCACTAGGCTTCAAACTGGTTGCCGATGCCGGGGAGTCCATCAAGGTAATCATCGAACCACAGAAATAATCTATAGCTACCTCGTATCTTACCCCTGTGCAATATTTGAATTGAGCTGCCTGTGGCAGCGGCTTTGCATTACTTTGTCATTCCCGTGTAAACGGGAATCCAGGTTCTTCAAAAAGGTGCATGGATTTCCACTTTCGTGGGAATGATATACTAAAAGCCATATATTTTGAAATTCCTTAGCATGAATTAGGCCTCAGACGCTTTATTTAAAGAGGACATCGAACCACAGAACATGGAATTTTGCAGGGACACGGCACTCCGCGTCCCTGCTTTATCATGCAACATTCCCTGCTCGGTATTCGGCGTACTGCTTTTCCATGTAAAGTGACGAGGCTCGTCGCTCTACAACCGTAACTTTGAAATTCCTGTACCTATTTAAGCCTTCGGCGACTTCCCTCCCATAATCCCCCGGTTTACGGGGGAATTATGGGGGGAATTGAAATTCCTATACTTCAAGGTATCAAAATCAAAACCGGATTATTTCATAAAGGAGGCCACCATGATCTTCAAACAATTAAATAAGACCTCATGCAAAACCTACCTCATCGGCTCTGAAAGTTCAAAAGAAGTAATTATCGTGGATCCGCTGCTGGTGCAGGTAAATGAATATGTTTCCCTCCTGAAAAGCGAAGGGCTAAAACTGACCCATGTGCTGGATACCCACACCCACGCAGACCACATCTCTGGCGCCGGAGCGCTTGTTGATCTCACGAGCGCCGTTTACGTCATGCATCAGAATTCCCCCGTCCGTTGTGTGTCCTTCCGTGTGCCTGACGGGTTTGAGTGCCATCTGAGTGACATCCCCGTCAAGGTCATGCACACGCCGGGGCATACGAAGGATAGCATGTGCCTGGTCTTCCCTGACCGTATTTTAACCGGCGATACGTTATTTCTGGACGATGGCGGAGCAGGCCGTACCGATTTACCGGGCGGTGACCCTGGCGAACATTGGGAATCCCTGCAAAAGATTATCAAATTACCAGATCATCTCATGGTATATCCTGCGCATGAGTACCGCGGTTGCGAGCCCTCCGGTTTGGGTGAGCAAAAAAAGTGCAATCCCAATTTACAACCCCGTTCTAAAGAGGCGTATATCAAATGGCTGACCGGCATGAAACTCGGTCCGGCCGATTGGATGAACGATGTCTTAAAGGCCAATTATGCCTGCACCCGTGATCCCGGGGCGGCGCATATCCCTGCCGATACCCCCTCATGTGAGGTGAAGGGCACCATGGCGCCGGGAATTGCTGAACAGCAGGTACCCACCATGAGCGCCGCTGAGGTCAGGCGCCGCCTGGAAACGAAACAACTCGATGATACGGTTATCCTGGACGTCCGGGAACCGGCAGAACTCAAAGGTGAGCTGGGAGTCATTTCGGGCACATTGAACATCCCGGTAGGACAGGTAGCACAAAGGCTGAAAGAACTGGAAAAGTTTAAAGAAAAGGAGATTATCACCCTCTGCCGGAGCGGGGCGCGGGCGCACATCGCCGCCGCCACTTTACTGAAAGCCGGGTTCAGGAAGGTATTCAATATGAGCGGTGGTATGACTGCCTTTCGCCAGGCAGAGAAAAAACCGTAATGATGGGAGCATTCCCATAGCCATTTCGCATATTAGGTGGTGAATGAAAAGCTATTTTTTCGTAACAATTTAGTTTTTTAAAAAAGCAGGGGCGAAGCATTTGCCAGTTTGGGTATGAATACATGTACGCCAATTATAGCAAATGCTTCGCCCCTACACTGCGCGTCAAACATCACCATTATTGGATTTTTTCAAAAAACGAAACGGTACAGATTATCTCCGGGCAGAAGCCTAATCCTGGAGTATTAACATGAAGGCGCTGTACATCGTTCGAGGTATTCCAGATACGCAAGCGCTTCTTCGGAGGTTCGCCCGCACATCTCTTCCATTGGCCGAAGGCTCAGACACACTGACGGCCTTTCCGGCTTACCAAAGATGAGGCAACGATTATCCGGACTGAGTTGCAGACAACGGACGCCGGCAGGTTTTCCGTCCGGCATGCCAGGAATGGGAGACGAAATCGACAACGCAATACAACATGCCCCGCAACCGATCCTGCATTTCATACAATCACCTCTTAACCCGAACAAGTCGGAAAAGACAAAATAAGACACACGAATTCGCGAGTTTACCCTGACAGGGTTCATGATATTCGTTTTTTTTCCTAAACATGTCAAGATTAGCTTTGGAAGACACTATCTTCCCCACTTGCCCTGCATGTCGGTAACGTCCAGTCTCAGAATCTCCAGGCTCCGGTAAACCACGTCATTCGACAGAGACTCCTGCCGTATCTTATCAGGGTTGTCCTCCAGGTGCTTTAAGAGGATGTCCATTCCCTGTTTCTTTTCCTCTAACGTTTCCACGAAATAGATGTTCCCCCGGATAATAACCGACCGGAATTCATGTGCGCATTCGTTCATGATGTACCCCTTGTCTTCGATGATGGTGGCGCATACGTGCGGATTCACTTGCAGAAATTCAGACTTCAACCCTCTCCGTCTGCTGTGGAAATAGAAGGCATTTTTTCTTTCATCGTAACCATAGCTGAGCGTCACAACATAGGGTTCATTGTTTCTGCACAACGCAATGGTCAGATATTTCCCGGCTTTTATTATCCGCAGCAATTCATTCCGGTCATGTATTTCTCTCTCTTTTTTCTGCAGATGATATCGTGGCATCATGTTTCAAGCCTTTGAATTCTTTAGCATCACCTTAGGTAGCCACAGGCTTTCTGCCTGCGTGAAACAATCAACAAACTATGGATGGGTGCATTCCCAATTTTTGTAAATCGGGTTAACCGGGCAGGGTGGGCATCGCCCACCAAATATCACGCACTCGCTCACATTATCTGTTTTTGGTGGGCAATGCCCACCCTACTGCTACTGCGATGGCAAGGCACGCCTTGCCGCTACAATTTTATACGATGTACTCCGCCATACCGTTCATTCATTTTTTGCAAAATATTGGTTGATAATCATATGATCTTTTCGCCGGTAAGGGTACGTAAACTTTGACATCGTGGGGTGTCGCTGACGGTTCAATCTTCTGTATTTCAGTCCTTACCCGTCTTTTGTTTTTGCTTGCAAGGATGCGCTCGTAGTAGAAGGAGTTTATTTGCCGCTCCAACTGGCGTGTACTCCAGTTTCCGGCGATGCACTCATCAAGATAGAATTTACGGACAGCAGTCCGCTCCACTTTTAAAAGCAAACGGTAGTGGGTCCAAGAGAGTTCCGGTCGGATTACGGGTAATTCGTCACGCAGTGAGTGACTTTTTTGAGATGTGATAGATGTGTGACGCACTGCGTTACCTTTTTGAGTAGATACAGATTCGTCACGCAGTGCGTGATGAATCTTGTCAGGCAAAAATTGTGAACGCTCTGCGTTCGGAATCTCGAATGACAGGTAAAACAACCGCATATACCGCAAATTCGTTTCAGTAAAACCTTTTCCAAAATCCCTGGTTAAACGTATTGATAGTTCCTTTAAAAGATACTCACCATATCCGGCCTTTGCTTTGCCCCGCTGTTCTTCCTCAACAATAAGCCTGCCTATGTTCCAATAAGCCTGAACCATAGCGACATTGACGGCAGAGTAAGCGGTCTTTCTGGCATTTTCAAGAATCTGCCTAATGTTTCGATAAGCAGTATCTACTGGCCTGGAAATTATGTTTTTATCCATTTTAACCGTTTCTCCCTACCATACCTCACAATAATCCGCCTGATGCGCTTTTCTGTAATAGCCTTACACCTTCCAGCGCTTGCATTTCTTTATCAAGTTTGGCAACGATTCTTCTTGTAAAAGAATCACCGAACCTATTATTCCGTGTTTTACAAAAGTTTAATCAGATACTTTTTTAGAGTCGGGATATCCTGTTCCGCGGTATCCCATATACCGGCAATATCGACACCGAAATATTGGTGAATCAGCTTGTCCCTCATTCCTGCCATGTCTTTCCATGGGATATACGGATGCTTCTCACGAGTTTCCTGTGACAGGTTCTTTGCAGCTTCTCCCATGATCTCCAATTGTCGTATTACACCGTCCTGCACCAGGCTGGATGCCCTGAAATCCTCATAATCCATACCTTTTGTATATTCCTGAATCTTATTGATTGCATCCCGTATGTGCCGCAAAAATACTGTGTCGTCCTTTATCATTGATATATCACCTTCATTTCCGATTTTATCCTGTCAATCAGATATGGGCTTACGGACTGTTCTGTGAGAAGATCAACCTTCACACCAATGGTCTCAGACAGCTCCCGCTCTATTCTCACTAAGGTAAGCAGGCTCTTTCTCTCCTTGAAATTTACCAGGATATCCAGATCGCTGTCCGGCCTTTGAACACCTCTGGCATAGGAGCCGAAGATTCCTATCGTCTTGACATTGTATTTCTCTAATATGGAAACTACTTTATTCTCTATTTCCTGATAAGTCATAAGCGGTCTCCTTCGATTAAGCAACAAGCTTTTCAACATATCCTTCACGTTTACTCCATACCATTGGTTCAATCTCATAAGCCTTGAGGGCATGCAGGGTATCAGAAGTAATTTCTTTGTCCTGATCGTTAAGAACGGCAGGGGCAATCGAATTTTCAGATCTTATCTTTCTGGTATCGTCCCAGGAAAAAATCATAGCGGACACGTAATTTTTCGTAGGATTATTAATGGCCTTCAAAATTCTTTCTGGCTCTTTTTTGGATGACGGTATGACGAAATCAAAATGGTGATTGAAACCGCTTTTACCGATAAAATTAATATCTTTTGTAAATCTGATGTCATGTAGTGAAAGAAAACGCTCCGCGTCTTCTTTGAAGAAACTTGCAACCTTTGCAGGAGTCAAAACAAAAAGGTCATTTATGGCGA
>JAJTXE010000003.1:254468-281469 GCA_021463795.1 Candidatus Brocadia sp.
GCCATGTCTTTCCATGGGATATACGGATGCTTCTCACGAGTTTCCTGTGACAGGTTCTTTGCAGCTTCTCCCATGATCTCCAATTGTCGTATTACACCGTCCTGCACCAGGCTGGATGCCCTGAAATCCTCATAATCCATACCTTTTGTATATTCCTGAATCTTATTGATTGCATCCCGTATGTGCCGCAAAAATACTGTGTCGTCCTTTATCATTGATATATCACCTTCATTTCCGATTTTATCCTGTCAATCAGATATGGGCTTACGGACTGTTCTGTGAGAAGATCAACCTTCACACCAATGGTCTCAGACAGCTCCCGCTCTATTCTCACTAAGGTAAGCAGGCTCTTTCTCTCCTTGAAATTTACCAGGATATCCAGATCGCTGTCCGGCCTTTGAACACCTCTGGCATAGGAGCCGAAGATTCCTATCGTCTTGACATTGTATTTCTCTAATATGGAAACTACTTTATTCTCTATTTCCTGATAAGTCATAAGCGGTCTCCTTCGATTAAGCAACAAGCTTTTCAACATATCCTTCACGTTTACTCCATACCATTGGTTCAATCTCATAAGCCTTGAGGGCATGCAGGGTATCAGAAGTAATTTCTTTGTCCTGATCGTTAAGAACGGCAGGGGCAATCGAATTTTCAGATCTTATCTTTCTGGTATCGTCCCAGGAAAAAATCATAGCGGACACGTAATTTTTCGTAGGATTATTAATGGCCTTCAAAATTCTTTCTGGCTCTTTTTTGGATGACGGTATGACGAAATCAAAATGGTGATTGAAACCGCTTTTACCGATAAAATTAATATCTTTTGTAAATCTGATGTCATGTAGTGAAAGAAAACGCTCCGCGTCTTCTTTGAAGAAACTTGCAACCTTTGCAGGAGTCAAAACAAAAAGGTCATTTATGGCGAGCATTGCCTGTAATAGATTATGTTTTTTCTGCGGAAAATTATCTGGACGTGCTTCAACTTCCAGACAATCTCCATGAAGCCTTACCCCAAAGCCGTTCAAAATATTATTCAGTTCACTCCTCGCCGTTCAGTATTAAATTCAAGGCCGCTTATTTCTAAATCTCGAATTATGTAACCATCGTCTGTTAAAACTACGCCAGACGGAGTTGCCTTTATATATATTTGCAAATAATCATTATGCCGGTCAACAGACGGAGTCGTGAGTTCACAGACATCCCCGATCTTTTTAACTTTTACCTTTTCTTTAAGCCAATGTGCGTAGGTTTCAACAAGTTGATGGCAATCCAGAACACTCATATGAATAACCCGCTCTTTATATCAGGTATTTCTTGTACATTGCAGTATGTTAAAAAATTTTTCATGACGTTATACAGATTACTATTTGAATTTACCAACTCTGCCGGTGCTGGTATTGCCCACCTACTTGCAAAACCCTCGACATAGATATGAAGATGTGGGCATAAATCTCGATCCCATTATAAGGTACAGGAAAATCAAGAGGAACGCTCGCAACTACAAGATTCGGATGCCTTTAATTGGCGGTAGGTGGGTTAGAGATTGTTTAGATATGCTTTAATTCTTTCATTGTTTTCATTTTCTTTGTCGCCCTTATAATATCTCTCGATAAAATCAACCCTCAAATCATTGCTATGGAAGGCGTAAATAATCCGCAGAGAAGAACCCTTTAGATAGCGACAAAACAAACGCGCCTTTACGACAGTGCAACGGTCATTCTTTGTTATGATATTAAAATGTTTACTGTTTCCCAATGGTTCAACTGCGATTACACGTTTAAACTCCTCCAGGTCATCCGGCAATGATTTGTATTTTTTGGTCATCCGCTTAAATTCTTTGGCAAATTCCGGCAGTTCATTAAAGTTCATCGTCATAGTTTCTTACTGAATAACGTTCATCCCGATAGAATACGCTTTCATAAGAAATTGGCTGACCTTCCTTTGCCGCTTTCCACGGCATATCCTCGTGAGAGTAATTTTCTATTTCTTTAGCATTTTTATCAGAAAGACGCGCCAGGACTTCCTCTATATGACTAATTTCCCGTGCCGATAGGGCATTAAGATCGGCTCGTTTAATCGGCAGATATTTTTTTTGCAAATGGTTAAAATATTTGCTTTTCACCGCTTCAATCTCGCCGTTTCTCTGCATATCTTTTAAAATCGTCCCCAACTCAACCGATGTCGGTCCGTGATGATTTTTAATGTAAGTCGCCCCCATTAAGTTTTCTTCAAACTTTTCATAATAATCAAAATCAATAAAATAAAGGAGTTTATGGAGTACGGTTTCGCCAACATTTGGCTTGCTGCCGACTTTTTCCAGAATATAAAGCAACACTTGCTTGAATTTATCAAGATTTTTTTGCGTTACGCGGATTTGAAGACCAGAATCTGCCCTTTTGTCTGCTCTCGCCTTTTCTAAAATAACCTTATGTCTTGGCTCTTTGCCGGCTAAAAAATCGTCAAAAGAAATGCCAAAAACATCTGCAAGTTTTTTCGCTGCGGAAATAGTTAAATCCTTCTCGCCCTGCTCTATTTGGATATAAGTAGGCCGGGAGACACCAATCTTTGACGCCAGATACTCCTGGGTCAGATTGTGCTTTTTGCGCATGTGTTGGATGAATTTTGGAAGCATGGTTTAATATACCTTGTCTTCGGGTGGATACGGGTCTATTGCCGGTTTTATCGTGTCGCTGTCCCTTATTTTGCCATCCAGCCCGTGAATTCTTACTTCTCCGCCGCCGGAATTAGCGGAAAATTCTTTCGCCGCTTTTTCAGCTTTTCGTTGAGTATCAAAAATTCCAGCCGCTCTGTTCACGCCTTCTTTTTTAGCCTGCCATCCGCCATCAGGGTGTTTGGAAACATGATAGTTAGCCATATATATCTCCAAAAATAGACTTTGATTTTTTACGATATCACAATATTATTACTTACGCTATCATGTTAATCTATGTAAATATATTTGTCAATAAAAATGTAAAAAATATTGACAGTCGTAAGAATTGCCCAGGAACAGGCAAAGATTCAGCCCCATTTTACCCGCAAAACCGCCCCTTTCGGATTGGACGATTTCTAGTTTTTCGTCCCGCTTTTTGAATGACTCATAGTTTCACGCTGTTTGGCGGCAAATTCCTTTTAACTTTAGTAATTATCCGTCTTTATCAGCCAATTCAATAATTTCCCACCTATCAATTTTGCCTTTAATAGCATTAATTATATAACTGTCATCTATAAGGAGCAAGGCGGAAGGGGTTGCCTTATAAATTCCTTACCAAACTGTCTGGACAATGCCTGATTTTAGTAGAATGTCATCTTTTGTGATTAAAGATGCTTCATAATGTAAGGCTGTTGCGACGATAATCCTGTCATGCATTTCTAGTTCAGCCTCGATTTTGTCGGCAGTTCTTAATATTTCCGCATTTAATGGGGCAATTTCAAAATTGTCGCTTTCTTCAATCCGTTTAAGCGTATCATCAAAAGAAAGTGTAATCCTGCCTTTTCTTGCTATAAACATTATCTCTGCCAGAACAACTGCGGGCACAAATACGGTTCCTTCTGTTTCAGACGTCTGAAAAGCGTTAAGCGCGTTGCTGCTCAGCCTGCTGTCGTCCGTAAAGTACCAGACAAGCGAATGGGTATCGGTTACATAGTCCATTAAAGCCCCCTGCTGTTTTCGTATGGGAAAAGTGACTTCCTGGCATCAGTAAACAGAGAATCATCAATTTGGCTGCCCTTCCATATCCCTCTTAGAGAAGCCCTTTTGCCTGTTTTTCTTGCACCAACTGTAATCTCCTCGGTCAACAAGTGGATAATTTTGTAAATATTTCCCAGCTTGTCATCAGGGATTTTCTCGATTTCACGCAATATTTTTTCTTTATAACTCGTCTGCATCTCAACCTCCTTTCAAATATGTTATTATCTCATAATCCTTTATTGGAAGCCTTATCAAAAACTTCTCTACCGTTCAGTGACACAAGCTCCGCAATCAATTTCCTTCCAGCGTGTGGGAAAGTATAAGAACCGCTTGATTTCGGCTTTTTCGGCATTGCAAATAAGGCATCTGCTCAGATTGTGTGAGCATTAATCTTTTCCCTCCCCTGTACAATCCTGCAAAATATCTCCTTCCGCCTCTTTGCAAAAAAACCGCATCTATTTAAAATCACAGATTTACTATTGTTATGACTCGCAGGAGGTTTGACATCTTCTACAGGAACCATGTCGGTATCGATCTATTTTGCCACACAGAAAGGAGAAATGGATAAGGCCATCGCTTTTGCCAGTTCTGCCCACTTCAAGAACGTGCGAGGCATTATAACCCCTGTTGCGTAACACTAATGGGTTTTCAGAGAAACAATATAGGGATGTTTTTTTGTTTTTTGTGCTAGAGGCATAAGAATTTTCGTTCCATAATTGAACGTGAAATATTTTACACAACCACCATCTGAATATTAAACAGTTTCAAGATAAAAAGGTGAAAATTGTTTTGTACGCTTTTCTGCTCTTTGCCGTAAAAAACTAATGCCCGCCAATACCGCCGACTTATTATCAAGTGATTAAAACGTGCGGAATTGGAGAGGGATTCCCTTCTTTTAAATATTTCCATGAGCAATATATTTACACCAGGCGCAAAAGTAACACGAATAAATTTTTAATTGTGTCGCTAATTGCGTTAGACGTAAATATGACACAATTCAATGTGTATAGGAAAGCCGTTGCAGAAGCATCTGTGGATCAATACCGGAAAGTGCGGTCGTAGGCCGCACTTTCCTCTCAATATCGGTTATTGCATCCGGGAAAAGGTCGTGTAATTGTGCGGTCAGTGACCGCACAATCTGAGGGTACATTTGATAGAAACGAAGATATTGATATAGTTGTCGTTTGCCGCAAGCGCTTATATTGAGTTTTTCCAGTTCATCCGCCAAGCTTGCTAGAAGCTTACCACCATACCCGGCCCTGTCTGCCCCATGCATTTCAAATTCGGCAATATACAGACCGATTATCCAGTTTCTTATTGTCAAACGGATGTTTACGGCTTTACCGGCCTGTGCCGACAGATAATCATGCACCAGCTGTATGGATGAGACAAGCCGGTCAAAGGTCATTTTATCTTTTCTATTCCTCATATCTTAAACCACTACACCAGTTCCCTGCCTTACCCTTATACCCACAGAAACGACCCTTTCGAATTGGACAATTTCTCTTTTTTCGTCCTGCTTTTTGAAGGACTCATAGTTTCACGCTGTTTGGCGGCAAAGGTTGCCTTATAAAGTCCCCGAATGAGACCTTTTCCATATTTTGCGCGTTCTGCCCCCTTCTCTCTTTTTTAAAAGCCATCTTTGTCTTTGAGATGCTCCAAAACAACGGCTTTGACTTTTTTTGCTAAATCAATAGCTTCTTGTGCATCTTCTTTGGGAATATCGTAATAAACTTCATCAGGATAGCGTACTTCAACGCCGTAACTTGAAAGAACCTCGACATCTTCGAGATATCTTTAGCTGGTAGACTGGAGGCAGAGCCTCCAGCCCCCAATCGTCGCCAGGTACATTGGACAACGACCACTGCACCTTTTTAAACCATACGTCTTTCTCGATTTCGATACTTTTTTAGCACAGGCTTCTTCGCCAAAGGAGGAATCCATCTGCCACCCATAAGCATAAAGGGTAGGTGTCGCATGGTACCGTGACGCTTGAGTGGGATAAGGCGTTGAAAGGTGCTGGCTGTTTTCAAAAGCAGGTTAAAGAGCCACCTGCGGGTCAGGAACAGCCTGAAAATAATTCGCGGTATCAGCCATATGCCGAGGTGATTTGCCACATCATCAAGCATGGATTGGATGATGAGATCATAATCAACACCCGAGGGACAGATGCTGGAGCACCGGAGACATTTCTTGCAGGAGAGGAGGTAATCCCTTAAGCGTTCTGTGTGAAAAATCTCGCCGTTTCGTAATGCATCAGCCAGGCTGATGCGACCTCGCGCCACCATGGATTCGTTGCCCGTCTCGATAAAGACGGGGCAGATTGAACGGCATTTACCACATTTTGCGCATTTATGAATTTCGGTTTGCCACTCCTTAGTAAGCATCTGTTTCCTCGTTACAAGAGTTTTGTTTTAAACAATTTTCGTCAGTTACTAAGGATAATTGTAGCAAAGATGAAACAAAAAAGGGAGGCTTAAAAAGCCTCCCTTTTTGCTTTAAAAAATACTTCGTTTAATGATGCCTCTTTTTCCCATGGCCATCATCGTCATCATCATCGCCGTTGTCGTCATCATCATCATCATGACCCTTTCCCCTGTCCCTTATCTTCACGGTATCACTTCCCTCGAATCCCACACCATCTTCCAGTTTGCCTGTAACGGTAAGTTTCCGTCTTTCCTTTTCGCCGTTTTTCTGACCTCTATATAACGTTGTTTGAGAGTTGACATCCAAGTCCTGCACGTTAAATGTTGCAATAAACCGATTCTTATCTACTTTCCCATCAATGGCTTTTGCCCCCTCGCATTCGACGGTTTCTGCCACTATGTCGTTGATATCATAAGAAGAATCAGATTCAAACTTGATAAATGCCTTAAATTTACCATTGCCCTTGAGGTTGATCGTCTCGGGTTTGATCTCCACGTCTGCATTGATAACTCCCGGTGTGGCCGTGGGCGTTGGTGTTGGCGCCGTAGATACTGCAATTATGCCACCTGGTGCCAGGATTGCAAGATCCGAGACTGCGCGGGCAAGAGATGGTGTCGGTGTTGCCACAGGAGTGGCAATTGGAGAATGCGTTGGTGATGGTGATGCCGTTGTTGTCGGGGTTGGGGAAGGTATTGGAGATCCCGCTTTGTTAATTATGACACCAACAATCTCTACTTTGTCGCCTTTACTCAGCCCTTCGAGGGTAAATTCGAGACTGGCTCCCCCGTTGACAATATCGAATGATCGTGAATAGGTTTCCGGACTATCATTGATTTCTACATCAATAGAAAGGATGCTGTTTTGATTGATCAGTTGATCATCGGCAGAACGCAAGCCCTTTATTGACAATTCCACGGTACCCGTATCATGTATGCTGATCTTTCCCTCTACTTCAGATGAATACGCGCTTGAAGACACAACGGTCAGATGCGTCTCAAATAAATCCCTGCTGTATCCCTGGGTAAGCATCAGCAACAACGGGATCATGACAAAAGAAGACCACCGTATAAAAGTCAGGCATTTTCTCATCATCTCCATCTCCTTTATAAAAACGTTCCGTTAAGACAAACAATAATGCAAAAACAAAGAAACAGTATCGGCATATTCCTGAGAAGGTTTAAGCATTTTGATATTCGCTGAACTTTATATAGATGACACGTATTTTATTTTTTGCAACAGAAACATCCATACGGTAGCTCTATTTATTATGATTTACTTACAGAAGCATCATAAGGTAAAATACAATTATTTGTATTGATTATTACCTTTCAGGAAATATATTATGTCGCATATCAGGATGCTTCCGGCATCGGTTATTAACAAGATTGCTGCCGGTGAGGTCATTGACCGTCCGGCCGCTGTCGTAAAAGAATTGATTGAGAACTCAATTGATGCCATGGCATCAAGGATCGACACCTATCTGGAGGATGGGGGGAGAAAAATGATCCGGATATCGGATGACGGCATTGGAATGGATGCCGAAGATCTCTCCCTTGCATTTCAAAGCCACGCCACCAGCAAACTCCTGAATGCAGACGATCTCTTTGCTATCCATACACTTGGTTTCAGAGGCGAGGCATTGCCCAGCATCGGAGCCGTTTCACACGCCGGCATTATCTCCAGAATGAAAGGGGCGATACAGGGAGCGCACATTGCGATAGACGGGGGAGTATTAAATCAAATGAAGGAATGCGGCGCACCGGAAGGAACGCAGGTAGAAGTGCGGGACCTCTTTTTTAACGTGCCGGTCCGTAAGAAATTTTTACGGACAATACCTACAGAAATGGCATACATTTCAGAAGTGCTCACGAGATTTGCACTCTCTTATCCAGCAATCCATTTTACCCTTATGCATAACACCAGGACGGTATTTAATCTGCCGCCCGTTCGGGAAACAGCCGAACGAATTGCAACGTTTTTTGGTGATGAGATGAAAAACAATCTCATCCCGGTATTTCTCCGGGAAGAGATGTTTACTCTTTCCGGATATATTGCTCCGCCTTTTTTTGACAAGGCCAATGCACGGATGCAGTTTATTTTTTTAAATGGCCGCTACATCAAGGACAGTGCTATCTTCCGCGCCATCAACGAATCCTATCACGGAAAGTTAATGCACAAGAGGTATCCAATCGTATTTCTGTTTTTACAGATAGAGCCGTCTGAAGTAGATGTGAATGTTCATCCGACAAAGACTGAGGTGCGTTTCCGCAATACGTCCACGATCTACAACTATATTCTTTCTGCATTAAAAGACGGCCTGAACAAATCGTCTCCGAAATCGTCGGGTGCAGCGTCTTTCATCCAGGAACCGGCAAAGGAATCAGCAAAAACAGAAGATGTTGACTTTGTAAGGAGGTCGTTATGGGAACCGTCTCCTTTAAAAACGGACGAAACGAAGGATGCCAGAGTGAGTGCGGATACTTGGCCATCCATCTCCAGGGCAGGAAACCTTGATACGTTTACCCCTGCTAACAAAGGAGAGACAATCTTGTCCCCTTCAGGAAATCACAAAGAGGAGAGATACGAGGCATTTTCCCATGCAGAAAAATCTGAAGGAGAGAATAATGCCCAAACACCAGGAACCAGGGACAGGGAAGAAAACGTATTTCCCGCGGAGGGAATCAATAAGAAAAAGATGTCGTTTCAGATTCACAATGCTTTTATCATCGAAGAAACTGACGAAGGGGTCAACATTATTGATCAGCACGCATTGCATGAAATCATTTTATACCATGAAATAGAAAGAAATATGCAGAAGTCCCAATCCTTGAGCCAGCGCCTGTTAATACCGGAAATGATAGAGTTAAACCCCAGGGATTTTTTTTTCATTACCAGCATAAAGAATTATCTCGGAGAATTGGGAGTCGAAATTGAGGAATTCGGGCAACGTACCATTGTAATTCGCGCCTTTCCTCAAGTACTGAGACATATGCCCGGCAAGGAATTTATCGAAAGCTTGCTGGTTGAATTGAGCGACGAGAATTATCTCAAGGGGAAAGACAAGATTTTAAACAAATTAATAAGTATCATGGCATGCAAAGGTGCTGTGAAAGCAGGGCAGCAGTTAGAACCACAGGAGATTGAGGAGCTTTTAAAAATGAGAAGGAGTATTCACGCATATACGAACAACTGCCCACATGGGAGACCCACCACCTTGTTTTTTTCTCTGGACGAATTACAAAAACAATTCAAGAGGAAATAATCAGACCAGCAGGATTGAAATTATCCTATGTTTTGTAATAATGAGCGGTTAAGTCCTGAAAAGCAGCCAAAAAACCCTTGACTTTTATTTTCACTGGTGATAAGATTTTCATTTAATTCACTTTCAAGGTAACTGAGACAACAGCGAAAAATACGGCATTTTTTCTTATCAAAAAACATGTTTGAACTTATCATTGAAACTGATTTTGCTGCAGCGCATAATTTGCGTGAATATAAAGGCCAATGCGAAAGACTTCATGGTCACAATTGGAAGGTGCAGGTTGTCCTGCAATCGGAAAAGTTAGACAAATTAGGCCATAATTTGCGTGAATATAAAGGCCAATGCGAAAGACTTCATGGTCACAATTGGAAGGTGCAGGTTGTCCTGCAATCGGAAAAGTTAGACAAATTAGGCATGGTGATGGATTTCCGGGATGCGAAAAGGATTATAGGAGAAATCATCAATAGGTTTGACCATGTTTATTTAAATGAACTCGCAGATTTTGCAGCTATAAACCCCACCACCGAGCATTTGTCTAAAATATTGTATAATGCATTAAGGCAGGATCTCCCCATGGGGGTGAAGGTAGAAAAAGTTACGACCTGGGAGTCCGACCGTTGTGGCGCTTCGTATTTTGAATAACAGTTCTTTAACAACTTGAGCTAATACGCATGACGGTAATAGTACAGGTAGCCCTCGATTTTGTTGACCTTGACCGGGCAATCAAGGTTGCCCGGGAATCGATTGCAGGTGGCGCCGATTGGCTGGAGATTGGTACGCCGCTTATTAAAAGCGAGGGGATGAATGCAATTCGCCATATTCGAAGGTTGTTCCCTGATACAACCTTGATCGCAGATATGAAAACCATGGATGCGGGTCGTGCAGAAATGGAGATGGCTGCTAAGGCAGGCGCTGATGTTGCTGTTGTCATGGCAGACGCCCCGGATTCAACCATCCAGGAGTGCATCGAAGCGGGGAAAAACTACGGCATAAAAGTCTGCGTAGATTATCTGCACGACGATGCAAGGGAAGACCGTATTGCTAAGATAGAGCAATGGGGGGCAGCGTATATTTCGGTTCATACCGCCATAGATGATCAAATGCATGGAAAAACACCGCTTGATATATTGCATCGCATTTCAGACAAAGTAAGCATACCCGTTGCTGTTGCAGGCGGTATCAATTCTGAGAATGTCGTGGACGCGGTGAATGCCGGGGCGAGCATTGTCATTGTCGGCGGATATATTACCAAGTCAAAGGACCCAAGAGCAGCAGCAGAGAGCATCAAACGTGCTATCCGGGAAAACCGAAAGATTCCCACAGCACTCTTCAAGAGGGTGGCGCACGAAGGCGTTCGTGAAGCACTCGAAAAGCTTTCTACGGCAAATATTTCGGACGGTAGCCATCGAGCAAAAGGTATTACCGAATTGTATCCCCTCTACCCAGATATTAAAATCATCGGAACGGCTGTTACGGTTCGGACCTACCCTGGCGATTGGGCAAAACCAGTTGAGGCAATAGACCTTGCGAAGGAAGGGGATGTGATCGTCGTTGATGCGGGAGGGGCAGGCCCTGCGGTATGGGGGGAACTGGCAACCCACAGTGCCTTGCAAAAAAAGATCAGCGGTGTTGTGGTTTGGGGAGCAATACGGGATGTGTCGGAGATCAGAAAATTACATTTTCCTGTTTTTAGCAGGATGGTCATGCCAAGCGCCGGCGAGCCCAAAGGGTTTGGAGAAATTAATATTCCTGTTACGATATCAGGAATCCGGATCAATCCGGGGGACTGGATTCTTGGGGATGACGATGGACTCATGGTAATCCCCCTGCCCGTGGCAGATGTGTGGATCAATCATGGAATGGATTGTCTGGAAAAAGAAAACAGGATACGGGAAGAGATCGTATCTGAAAAAAGTTCTTTAGGAAAAGTTGTAGATCTGTTAAAATGGGAAAGACAGGGATGATAAAGAACATTGAAGATTCAATCAGGGCATACAAAGAATGAAATGCGAATCTTGTAATAAAAAACATGCAACGGTGCATTTAACAGAGATTGTTGGCACAGTAAAGAAGGAGCGGCATCTCTGCGAAGATTGTGCACAGGGCATTAACCAGCAGCTTGCGAAAATACCTTCTCCTACCGAAATACTGACAAGTCTCATCAATCAGGTAGCTCCGGAAATCAGCGAAATGTCCAAGATCGTTTGCCCGGTGTGCGGGTTGTCCTACCTGGAATTCCGCTCCCATGGACGGTTGGGCTGTCCCATGGATTACACGATTTTCAGGAAAGGACTGGTTCCGTTACTGGAAAAGATGCACGGGAGCACCCAGCATGTGGGAAAAGTACCGTCAAGGGCAGGAAAAGAGTTAATCAAAAAGAATGAGCTCATGCAATTGCGGAATGAACTGAATAAAGCGGTGGAAAAAGAGGATTACGAAAAGGCTGCCGAGCTGCGGGACAGGATTTATGAACTTTCAGGTGACACCGATGAAGATTAGCGATCTGGCGGATAATACCGGTGAATGGCTCAGGGGAACAGGGGCAGAATCGGACATTGTTATCAGCAGCAGAATCCGTCTTGCAAGAAATGTCGCCCGATTCCCTTTTCTTTCAAGGGCTAATGTAAAACAGAAAAGAGAGCTTGAAGAAGTTGTAAGGAACAAAATCAAAGAAGCAGAAATTACCTCTGATCTCCGGTATATCAATCTCGCGGACATTGACTCCGTCGACAGGCTTTTTCTTGTAGAACGCCATCTGATTAGCCGGGAACATGCCGGAGGAGAAGGGGAAAGAGGGGTGGCTTTTGGGAAATCCGAGACCGTTAGCCTGATGGTCAACGAAGAAGATCATCTGCGAATACAGGTGATCCGTTCCGGGTTTGAGCTCAAGGAGGCATGGAAGACGATTGACGAGGTCGATAATAAATTGGAGAAAAGGCTCAATTATGCCTATTCATCGCGTTTTGGTTACTTGACGGCTTGTCCTACTAATGTTGGCACAGGGATGCGGGCGTCCGTTATGATGCATCTGCCCGCATTAGGAATGACGCACCATATTGAAAAGGTCTTCAATGCAGTAATGAAACTTGGTTTGGTGGTAAGGGGTTTGTATGGTGAGGGAACTCAAGTCTCCGGAGATTTGTATCAGATATCAAACCAGTTTACCCTTGGCAAGTCTGAAGTGGAAATTATCGAAATTATCGAAGGTGTTATTCCCAGAATTACGAGTTATGAGCGGATGGCCCGGAAGGCCTTAGTTTCTGAAAACCGCGAACAGCTGGAAGACCGCATCTGGCGGTCGTATGGGATGCTGAAGGTGGCGCGGATTATTTCTTCTGAGGAAATTATGCATCTGCTGTCGCAGGTCCGCATGGGAGTAAATCTGGGGATAATTAATGACATCGAAATGAAAACCTTAAATGAGCTTTTCATTCTCACCTTACCGGGGCATTTACAAAAGTTAGAAGGGCGCGAACTTACTTCCCAGCAAAGAAATATTATTCGCGCAGCGTATGTAAGGAAACGCCTGGAAATGATATAACGTGTGAAAGGATAGGTGTATTTATGTTTGATCGATTTACGGACCGTGCCAGAAAGGTCATGGCGCTTGCACGAGAAGAGGCCAGGCGTTTTAATCACGAATATATTGGGACGGAACACATCTTGTTGGGCCTGGTGAAAGAAGGAAGCGGGGTTGCTGCGAATGTTTTGCAGAATCTGGATATAGAACTGAAAAAGATCCGTTTGGAAGTGGAAAAAATTGTTCAGAGCGGGTCTGACTTGGTTTCGGTAGGGCAACTTCCTTTTACTCCGCGCGTGAAAAAGGTGTTGGAATATGCCATGGAGGAGGCGCGGGCATTGGGACATAATTATATCGGCACAGAACACCTCTTGCTTGGGTTACTGAGAGAGCAGGAAGGTGTTGCAGCCCAGGTATTGCTCAACCTGGGAGTGAAGCTTGAAGACGTTCGGGAAGAGGTTATCGGCCTTCTGGGTTCCGAAGCGGTTCAGAGCGGTATGGCTCAGGAAAAAGAGGAAAAAAAGGGGAAATCGAAAACGCCAGCGCTGGATTCCTTTGGACGTGATCTTACCCAACAGGCACGCGAACAAGAACTCGACCCTGTTATTGGCCGGCAGGATGTAATTGAACGGGTAATACAGGTCTTATGCCGCAGGACAAAAAACAACCCCGTATTGTTAGGTGAGGCAGGGGTGGGAAAGACGGCAATCGTCGAGGGCCTTGCACAGGCGGTTGTCCAGGGGAATATCCCTGAACTCTTGCGCGATCGCCGGATCGTAGCACTGGACCTCGCCATGATGGTGGCTGGCACGAAATACCGGGGGCAGTTTGAAGAACGAATTAAGGCGGTGATGTCTGAAGTAAAAAGAGCCAAGAATATCATCCTTTTTATTGATGAACTTCATACCCTCGTGGGGGCAGGCGGCGCAGAAGGCGCCATCGATGCCTCCAACGTGTTAAAACCGGCATTGTCGCGAGGGGAGATACAGTGCGTTGGCGCCACCACATTGGATGAATATAGAAAATATATTGAAAAAGACGGCGCGCTGGAAAGACGGTTTCAAACCATCGTCGTCGAACCGCCGACAAAGGATGAGACGATTGAAATATTAAAGGGCCTTCGCGACCGTTACGAAGCCCATCACAAGGTCCAAATTACGGATGACGCGTTAGAGTCTGCAACTGAATTATCCATTCGTTATATCACCGGAAGATACCTTCCGGATAAGGCGATTGACGTGCTCGATGAAACATGTGCGCGGGTACGGCTGAAGGCAACGACACAGCCTCCCGATTTGCGCCATATAGAGGAAGAAATTAATAAGCTGGAAAAGGACAAGGATGAATCCGTTGCAATTCAGGATTTCGAAAGGGCTGCCCGGTTGCGCGACAAAGCCGATAAGCTCAAAAAGAAAAAGGAAACCATTGAAAAGGAATGGCGGGAGACGCGAGCCGAAATAGAGGGCGTGGTGAATAGTGAAATCGTTGCAGAGGTTGTTTCAAAAATGACCGGAATTCCCATGACACGCATCGAATCGGCTGAAGCCAAACGGTTACTCAGGATGGAAGAGGAACTCCATAAGATGGTAATAAGCCAGGAAGAGGCAACGAAGGCGGTAGCAAAAGCAATTCGTCGCTCCCGCGCCGGGCTGAAGAATCCAAACCGACCGGTGGCTTCCTTCATATTTGTGGGGCCGTCGGGCGTAGGCAAGACTCACCTTGCGCGATCACTGGCAAAATTTCTCTTTGGAGAAGAAGAGGCGCTCATTCAGATCGACATGTCAGAATACATGGAAAAACACAATATTTCACGTTTGATTGGTGCGCCCCCAGGTTATATCGGCTATGAAGAAGGGGGACAGCTCACGGAAAAGATCCGCCGACGCCCTTATGCTGTCGTTTTGCTTGATGAGATCGAAAAGGCCCATCCTGACGTATTTAATATGCTCTTGCAAATTATGGAAGACGGGAAACTAACCGACAGTTTCGGACGTCATGTGGATTTTCGCAATGTGGTCCTCATTATGACTTCAAATATTGGTGCGGATGTGATTAAGAACCAGGCGTCTTTAGGTTTCAAAAAGGTAACCGATGAGCACACCTACGAAATGATGAAGGAGCAATTAAAGAGGGAAGTCGACAAACATTTCCGTCCGGAGTTCATAAACCGGGTGGATAACATTATTGTTTTCAAACCCCTTACAAAGGATGATCTGAAGCGGATTATCGATATCGAATTGAAGGGCGTTAAAAAGAGGCTTGAAAATTACAATATCAGCGTTACCTTGACGGAGGAGTCGTTGGATTTCCTGATAGAAAAAGGATATAACCAAAACTTTGGGGCACGTCCGCTTCGACGGGCAATTGAAAGTTATTTGGAGGACCCGCTTTCAGAGGAGATTCTTCAGGGTAAATTTGAGGGAAAGAAGCATGTAAAGGCGAGGGTCTATGACGGTAAACTAGCCTTTGATGAGGTGCTGGAAACCCCGGAACCGGCGCTGGCAAATGCAGAAAGCAGTTTATAAATGAGATGAAGCGAAGTGAGAAAGAAGAAAAAGGGGAGAGTTGCACTCTTCCCTTTTTTATTTCTCCGGTAGCTTTTTCTTCACCGATATGACAAAAACAGGTGTCGTTTATGTTTGTCAGCATTGCGGCTGGAAAAGCTTAAAATGGGCTGGCCGATGCGGAGGCTGCGGAGAGTGGGACTCGACGGTTGAAGAAATTACTACTCCGCCTGGATCTGGCTACAGATCCGTAGCGCTCAATCGTGAATTGCCGCAGCCGATAACAAATGTAAAATTAACTGATTGCCCCTGCATTGAAACAGGGATGAAGGAATTTGACAGAATTCTCGGTGGTGGTTTGATCAATGGTTCCGCAGTGTTGATTGGAGGGACGCCGGGAATAGGAAAATCAACCCTCCTGTTACAGGTATGCCAGTATCTTAGCCAGAAGGGGTATACCACCCTTTACGTAACCGGTGAAGAGTCGGTAGCTCAAACAAAACTTCGTGCCGAGAGGTTGTCCATTTTATCAGACAATCTGTTGGTTGTTGCTGAAACGAATCTGGATTTTATCCTTGAAAATATTCATAACACGCATCCTACCCTCGTGGTTATTGATTCCATTCAAATGATCCATAAACCTCAGCTGGATTCTGCGCCTGGCACGGTTGCTCAGGTACGGCAATGTGCAAACGATCTCATTTCAATTGCCAAGTCTACAGGTTCAGCAATTTTCCTGGTAGGACATGTAACCAAACAGGGCATTATTGCCGGACCGAAGGTGTTGGAGCATATGGCAGACACCGTTTTATATTTTGAAGGAGAAAAATTCCAGTGCTATCGGATCTTGCGGGTGGTAAAAAACCGGTTTGGCTCTACCGATGAAATAGGAATTTTTGAGATGAGAAAGAATGGCCTGCAGCCCGTGGATAATCCATCAGAGATATTTATCTCTCAGGGCAGAAGGATCAGCGCCGGATCTACCATCATCTCCTGCATGGAAGGCACCCGCGCCTTGCTTGTTGAGATACAGGCACTGGTGGCACGGGCAAATTTTGGCATGCCCGAACGTAAAGTAAGCGGAGTAGACTACAATCGGGTCTCCATGATCCTTGCTATTCTGGAAAAACGGATAGGACTAAAACTGGGGGGACAGGATGTCTTTGTGAATATTGTCGGGGGCGTGCAGGTTGATGAGCCCGCAGCAGACCTTGGCATTGCGATGACCATTGCATCGAGTTTTAAAGAAAAAGCAATTCCGTCCGACACCGTGTTTGTGGGAGAGGTCGGATTGGGCGGAGAGGTTCGCAGTGTAAGTCAAATGGAGATAAGGCTGAAAGAGGCGCACCGATTGGGGTTTAAGAGGGCAGTTATTCCTAAGGATAATGCAAAAGGGATCAGCCGGGACGTCGGAATAGAGATGATAGAGGTAGGCTATCTTTCCGAATCTGTAGAAATCATTGGATAAGAGGATACCGTTATTATTTTCATACGTCTGGGCAGAGATTGCTTCTGGCTATCGCCCTTGTAGTGACAAAAGGTACCAGCAAATTCTATTTACGGGCATCTATGCATCTATTGAAAAACAAACAACTAAAACAGACAATTCTGTTTACAGGAATCCTCTGCATGCTATTGGTGTGGAAGTTCAGCATGACCCATGCTGATACGTATACCAATGGCAGGATTGTTGTGAAACACGAGGACTTAAAGGTAAAGAAAAATGGCCGGTATATCCAATTTGATCATCCATACGAAATGCGCGGGGATGTTATTGCCAATGCATTATCTTATATCTATTTTGAAGAAAAAGGGTTGTTGAAAAAGAAAGGTACGTTGCGGGTTTTTCAGGATGACGAGATACGCAAATTGGTTCCCATACTTATCCAGGCATTTTCCGTTGCAACGCCCTCACAAGTAATTGCGGTTTCGTCCTACTCAGAGCGCATGCTTTTAACCGACCAGCAGAATTACTGTATCTTATTTATCTTTGAACGCAGTCTCAATATTGCCTTTAGTCGTATTCATATGCTGCAAACGTATAATGACTCCATGTCGGAGAAGAAACGATATATTACCACAAAAGAGAATCCTGCCCGGATAAATCATAGCCGCTTTTGGAAACTGGTTCCTGCTGCGGGGCAACGGTTAGAACCAAGTCATGAAAACTGGCTGGTTGTTGACCTGTCAAATGAAATCTACCAGCAACCTATCGTGCAAAGAGTAGGGACGGTTGACGAAAAGATCAAGGTAGGTACGTCAGATCTGGATGCACGCCTGAAAAAGCTGGAAGAAAAAATGGGCAGTACTGGCGAAACGCACGCACCGGAACCATCAACTCCGGCAAAAG
Source organism: Candidatus Brocadia sp. (assembly GCA_021463795.1). Classification (GTDB taxonomy): domain Bacteria; phylum Planctomycetota; class Brocadiia; order Brocadiales; family Brocadiaceae; genus Brocadia. The sequence goes on from JAJTXE010000003.1 coordinate 272,220, forward strand.
AAAGCCATGAAGAAAGTAAAATGAAGAGCAAGCTGATACTCCTGCGCGAAATGGTCGGAGAGGGAATTATTTCAACAGAGGATTATGATTACAAAAAGGCAAAATTGCTTAGGGAGGCCATGGATGATATGAGTATAAAGGAACAGTTGCAGGAGATTAAAGACCTTAAGACTGAAGGACTTATCACGGAAACTGATTATACGGAAAAGAAAAAGGAGTTATTGGACCGGTTTTAGTTTTGTCCGCCCTCCTGATGCGGCAAGAGCCGTCACAGGAGTATAACTTCTTTTCCCTCATTTCATTATTTGTTTTCTTCCGGCGGAATTCTATGGAAATTCATTGGTTAGTTATTGCAATGGTTACCAGTGTTCTCCTAGGAACCGTCATTACCTGGCTGCTTTGCAGGGTTCGTATCGTAACCCTCAGTGAGCAGCATATCGCAACCCAAAAGGATCTGTCGAATGCAAGGACTGTTCTTGATCATCAGAATGAAACCATTTCTCATCTTAACCGGGTTATCGTCCGGCTTGAAACCACGCTTACCCATGAGCGTAAGACGGCAAATGAAAAGCTGGGCATCCTGAACGATGCAACGATGAAGCTCAGCGACGCATTTAAAGCGCTTTCATCAGAAGCACTGAGGAGTAATAACCAATCCTTTCTGGATTTGGCAAAAATCACCCTGGAGAAATACCAAACTGAGGCAAAGGGCGACCTCGAACAGAGACAGAAGGCCGTAGAGCAACTTGTTGTACCCATCAAGCAGTCTCTCGATAAAGTAGACACCCAGATCCAGGAATTAGAAAAAGCCCGCCATCACGCGTACGGAAGTCTGACTGAGCAGGTCAAGTCCCTCATATACACACAGGAGAAGTTGCAGTCTGAAACCGGCAATCTGGTCAAGGCCCTCCGGACACCGGCGGTGCGGGGACATTGGGGCGAGATACAACTCAAGCGGGTAGTTGAGATTGCAGGTATGCTGGAATATTGCGATTTTTACCAGCAGCAAACGGTAACCACGGAAGATGGCCGTTTGCGTCCAGATATGCTCGTACGGCTGCCCGGCGGAAAAAATATTGTTGTGGATGCGAAGACGCCCCTTCAAGCCTACCTTGATGCATTAGAATCTGTAAACGATGAGCAACGCTTATCGAGGCTCAAGTCCCACGCACAACAGATACGGGCACACATGTCAAAATTGAGCGCAAAATCCTATTGGGAACAGTTCCAGCCTACACCGGAATTTGTGGTTCTTTTTCTGCCCGGAGAGATCTTTTTCAGCGCCGCCCTTGAGCGCGATCCTGCGCTCATTGAAGAGGGAGCTCAACAGCAGGTCATCCTGGCAACGCCGACAACCCTGATCGCCCTTCTGCGCGCCGTTTACCACGGCTGGCGACAGGAACAGATGTCAGAGAACACCAGGAAAATCAGTGATCTTGGCAGAGAAATTCACGAACGAACTGCCACGATGGTTGAACACCTGACGAGGCTTGGCGGGTCTCTTGGCAAGGCGGTGGAGGCGTTTAATGCAGCAGTTGCATCCTTCGAAGGACGCGTGCTTCCCTCGGTACGCAAGTTCGAGGTCCTTGGCGCCGGGAGTAAGAAAGAGATTGAGGAGCTTACCCCACTCGACAAAGGCACCAGGATGCTGATGGAAATCCAGAACGAACCTGACACAACCTTACCTGTTCCTCCAGATACAGAGTAAAATCGTAAGTATAGCATTTTAATAAAATTCTCCTTGCGGGTTCACGTTTGCAACTCGTCGCTCACAATTTATATGGCCGAGATCACCATCAACTGCACAAATGGATAAGACTTTTTCACCAGCTACCGTATGCGGAGGCCGGAAATACCAAGGCCTGAACTTCCTTATCCGTAAATATAAAAAAACCACCCGAGGTCACCATCGCATGGTTATTTTTCAGCCCCGGTATGTCTTCCTTTTTTCCCTTTTCTCCCTGTGCCTGTGCATCGTTAGCGGTTGCGGTATTCGAGACCCAAACGATTACAATCGTCAGGGGATTGCCCTGGACGGTCAGGGCAGGATTGATGATGCCATCAAAGAGTATAGAAAGGCATTAAAGCTGGAACCCTTTAACCGGGAAGCGCACCATAACCTTGCCATAGCTTATCATAAAAAGGGGTTATTTGCTGAGGCCATCGAAGAGTACAAAAAGGTGCTGGAGCTCTATCCATACGACCCTGAGGCATTGTATAACCTTGGTGCAATCTATACAAGAAAAAAGATGCAGGATGCAGCTATCTTTGTCTGGGAAAAGGCTGTTGTATTAAAACCTGATTTTCCTGAGGCACATTACGCTTTGGGATTCGTCTTTACACAGGAAAAAAGATACGCTGAAGCCATAAAAGAATATCAAAAGGTCCTGGAAAAAAATCCCGATGACGCTGTTACCCACAATAACCTGGGCGCTGTTTATACCGAGACAGGATACCTGGACGAAGCCATTAGCGAACTCAAGAAGTCCATTGCTATTGACCCGTCCGCAGCAATGAGCTACAAAAATCTTGAGATTGCATACAGAAAAAAAGGGCTGGAAACGGATGCCCATAACGCACTGAAACAATACGAGGATTTAGCCAAAAAAAATCATGCCCCATAACAGAGCCATGACCACATCCCTGAACAGGGGTACCAATTTAGTTTTGAAAAAATAGAGGTGAAGCATTTGCTGGCTTGTGGACGAACGCATGTATATCAATGATAGCAAATGCTCCGCCCCTACGCTGTACGGTAAACATCACCATGAAATGAATTTTTCAAAAAACTAAATTGGTGCGGACAGGAAAGAACTCCAATTATCAGGATATGACCAGCACCTATTGAGGAACGCAACACGTGGTGGTTTGCCTTCTCCAGGCTCTATTTTACCGGGTCATACCCTGAACTTCCCAATGGATGACATCGCAATACCCGCCATACCCCCAGACACAAACCCCACAAGACACCTTTTTTTCGTACTGCCTCAATCATATATTGGGAACAGGTGGGTTCATAGCGGCAGGAATGCCCCAGGAGAGGCGAGATAAGAAGCTGATATGCCTGTACGACTTTAATTATGATGCGATTCATGGGCAAAGGCCTCGTTAATCTTGAGGAGTAATTTCTTAAATCCATTCTCAATATCATACCGTTTCAGATCGAAAGAAAACGAATGACGCGGAATGGCGATTATATCAATGTGGACCGCAAGCAGGTGTTTATTCAACCGGTATACCTCTCTCAACAATCGTTTGACACGATTGCGCCGTACGGCATTCCCTACCTTCTTGCTTACAACCAGACCCAACCGGGAATACGGAAGGCTATTTACTATCACATAGAGAACAACCTTTGCATCCTTAAATACCTTCCCTTCCTGAAAAACCCGTTCAAACTCCTTTTGTAAGGTCAACCGTTCAGCTTTCGTAAATCGGAAATCCATAACACATCGATACTGAAACCAAAGAAACAGCGCATCCCTTTTTCTCCCCCTCGATCAACGGCGCCTTCGGCGCGAGACAGTCGAAAGCGCACGCAGTAGATTCAGGGTAAAGCCAGGGAAAAAAGTCCAGGGTGAAGGGTGTTTTTATGCCAATACTCTAATAGAAGAATATAGCACACAATAAGACGGGAAAACAACCGAAATTTGCTTGGGCCAGGGTAATGAAACCGGAATCCCGATACCCTGAAAGACAGGACATGAATGACCAAGAACAATATCTGCGCCCAGACGATACATTCCTGCATCGCCAAAATCTTCAGCATATCAAACAAACAGTGCCTGATGTCTGTAATCGTGCACAAGATTATTCTCCGCAGAGACGACATTGCATAGCAATATAATTTAGCGTGCTACTTTTACTGTTCCAGATGTTACAATAAATTTTATGCAAACAATGTCGTGCAAATCCAGCACAGACAAACGGAATTTGCCCGTGCCGCCCTGTTACCAATTTAAAGTCTACCTTTTATAAAGAGCCTGAGTATAACATGTTTCATATTGAACCTTATGCTTGCCTGAACTCCTCGCAGGAAATCCGGCAGTGGTATGAAAATAATTATCATCTCCTTTCGCTGGCCGGCTTATGGTTGAAAGGGGAAGAACCCAATACCATGGACCCTGCCCTGTTTTATCAGGCAGAACTCCGGTTCCTGATTTGCAGACTATCGACGTATCGCGATGTATCGGTTTCTCTCTCTCACCCCCTGGTAGCCCAAATTGCTCAGGAGGTTACCGGGGTATTTACCGATTTCGCTTTCCTGCCCCCACCCAAAGACCTTGAGATAATGACGGCCGCCCGGATACCCCTTTGGATTGGTACCACCACAAAAGAGCCACCTTGCAGATTTGACGTGCTCGGCATCAGCAATTCCTTTGTCCTGGAATTACTAAACTTACCAAAGCTTCTCTATTTTTCAGGCATCCCCCTCTTTAAAAATGAACGCATGATGCGCACAGATATTCCCTTCGTGGTGCTTGGTGGTGCAAGCTCGGCAGTTACCTCGGTATTGCATGGCCCGATAGAAGAACAAGGTTTTGGAAATGCTTGTGGACTTGTCGATGCCGTGTTGCTCGGTGAAGGGGAATATTCCATAAAACAATTTCTGGAGATGGTAAAAAAGGGGAAATCTGCCGGCTTGAGTAAAACTGAAATCCTCCATACATGTCATGGGAAGGTCGATGGGTTCTATGAGCCGGATAAGTATGAGCACCGGTATGGAGTGGTTGTCCAAAATCCTTCAGAGATACCATTGGAGGCAGAAATAACACAAGACAATCTGGCAGAGATTTCACCAAAAGAACCATTCGTATCATATCCGGTAAAAAGTGCAACGGTGTATGACCTTGATCAGGTAAGAACTCTGGAATCCGGTCCCCTATGGTATAAAACGGAAGATCTCGGTGCGGGAAGTCTGCAAATCAGTAACGGATGCCCGTGTTTCTGCTCTTTCTGCGCTGAAAGCTGGGAGAGGAAGCCATACAGAGAGCGATCCCTGTCAAAGCTTTTAGAGGCGCTGAAAGCGGCAAAGGCGCAACAAGGGCTTGATACGGCTACCCTCTTCAGCTTTAATTTTAATACCCATTCGGAGCTATACCCCATGATTTTATCTCTTTATCGTGAAATGAACAGCATCAGCATGAAAAGTCAGCGGTTTGATTTGCTGTCTCACGATCGCTTCCTTGCCGAGGTGCAACAGGTCATTGGAAAGACGACGGTTAGCTGCGGAATGGAGGGCATTAGCGAACGATTGAGACGCTCCCTGCACAAGAATCTTAACGAAGAGCAGATCTATAAAGCCTGCGAATATCTTTTGGAGAGAGGCATCCGGGAACTGAAGGTATTTTTGATCTGCACGGGATTGGAACAACCAGAGGATTTTGAAGAATTTGAAAGATTGGTAAAGCGGCTTGATGATTTGAAAAGCATGTCGGGTAGTAACGTGCGCATGATCTTCAGCCTGACACCGCTCTATTATCCACCACATACCCCGCTGCAATTTCACGAGTGCCTAACGGCCATCAATGACAACAGGAAGACCGGAAGGGAGATTGAGCGTATCTGCAAATTACATAACATGGAATTCCGGGAAAGCGCTTCCTTCGAGGAAATATGGATGACCCAGTTACTGGCGATGGGAGACCGGCGGATAACCCCCGCCCTTATTCGATCGTCAATTATTGATGGTTTTGTGTATTACAACGTCATTCCCAGGCAGATACTCAGAAACTGGCGCTCTTATCTTATGGAATTGGGATTATCCGAAGAAAGTTACTTTTGCGCAAAGGGAAAAGATCACGTCTTTCCCTGGGATGATATCGATTTAGGCATCTCAAAGAAATTTTTGTGGGAAGAGTATGAGAGGTCAATTCATTTTAACGAACGAGAATATTGCCTGGGACGTCCGCATGTTGAGGCACGGTGCCTGGGATGCGGGGCGTGTCCAACGACGGCACAGATAAAAAAACTCACTCATCACACCATCTCTCAACCATTTCTCATGGAAGAACTTCTCCGGATTGCAGCCAGCAAACGAAACAAACTTAACTTGCGGGTGGTCGTGGAGATAGCGCCCACCCTGCGGTTGATCCCAAAACGATTTATCGGAGTGGCTATTGCACGTGCTCTTATGCTCGCTATACCGGAAGTTGTGCCCTACTATCAAACATTGTCTTCGCATCTGCGGGACTTTGGTGAAGAAGCCCCCGTTGCTGACTTTACTCATGGAATGAACGTTTATCACCTGGCGTTTCTGTCAAATGATCAGTCAAAAAGCCTGCTGAACAATGCATTCCTCTCTCTTCGACTCAACCATACACAGGCATATTGCCGTGGATTCAAAATCAGGGAATGCATTGTAGATCCGCATGAAATGCCGGATGCACACGGCATCCTCTATAAGATGGGTTTTCCCGGAGAATTTACCGCCTCTCTCCTTCAGCAAAAACTCGGGACATATCTGCACACAAATTACGTCAGGCATACCTTGTTAAAAAAGGATGGACAAACGATATTCAGGGTGGACACCAAACACCGGAAACATGCCGTTGTTCTTTATGCAAGGATTGATACAACCAATAAAACAGTAGAATCAGATACAGAATTTTTTATTTACATGATGGTATCAAAACGTTTTCGTATGCAGGAATTTCTGGAGGCCTGTTACGGTTTTGAACGAAGGAAAGAAGTCGTCCGTACACAGATAGAAACCCTGGAATATTCCGGGAAAAATCCTGTTTTACAGCAGGGTGTTCGATGCGCATCATGTAACGACCCTGTCACTGAAACATTCCTCTTCCACCATTCCTCTGTTGAAAATCGATGCCTTATGTGCAGCGTTGACAGGAAAATAGCGGAATGCTTCAATGGATGCGATTCAACCTGTTAAACACACCGGTTTGCCGGGATTCATTTTTAGGAGGTCTCAGGTCTTCCGCCTTCACATAAAACCCTTAACGCCTTTCGGGCCTCTTTGTCTACAAAGGAAAAGATACGATGAATCGAATCATGAGAGCTGGATCGAACATGTCCTGTCACCTTAACAACATCAAACCCCAAGGTGTCATGAAACTCGTAAAACTTACGATAGAGAGCGGCATTCTTCAAGAGACAATGCTTTCCCCTGCTACGAAACCCATTCATTTCCAGGTGTAATCTTCTGCGCAGGAGCCCTGTCACGCACTGAGAATCAGAGTAAACTTTCAACATTCCCGACCTTAAGCCTGATACTCCTTTTTGAAAATCCTCAAGTGCCCACAAAAGGGTTTGCACTTCAAGTTTTGAAGATGAGGTAGCTTCAAATCTTCGCAGTCTAATCTGATCAATCACTGCAGATTGAATAATCCTTTCGGGTGGTATTTCCAGAAATGAAGAATGCATGACAAGATACGCTCCAAATCCAAGCTTTAGTCTGGGATTCAAACTTACGTCAGTAAAAAGGGCATAACGGTTCACAGGCATTTCTTGATACTATTATACTACGCAAAAAAGACTTTATCCTTACGAGGTGGAAAGAGACATCGAATATTCCCTCCAGGGCGAAAAATAAAAACACCATAAAAGCCTTATATTTATTGACTTTTACGGCGAACAGGGAGTTTTTTCTCGTAACGGCCCGTGGGTCCGGCTCAGCAATACTGCCGGCAACGTTATCTGCAATGCCGCTAATAATTCACGTGATTGTTGTCGTGGGCGTGGTATCCTCTGGCAACGCGCCTTTTGACCTTTCACCTTCACTTCCATGGAACAAATGGCCACCAATTGTTCCATGCCCTCCTCTACTGTGAGATTAACGTCCGCCCACGCCCTGCGAAGCCTTCGGAGTATCATGTACGCAAGCATTGCCACAAACACATACCCTTGCGTACACACCTCCTTCCTTACATGCACGGGACGCACCTCAAGTTCACCGCCTTGCACGCACGAAACACCTTCTCCGCATCCGACAAGTCCTTAGATCGGTTGTGTACCATGTATCTGTCCACATCGCTCTTCTTCCGATCCGTCTTGATTACACACCATCCGTTAAGATACGATTCCTCCTTTAATGTCCCCTCATCCCTCTTTATCTTCAGCGTCCCGGTTTCGTCTTTTATCTGTACCCACGCATTAAGCTTCAGCTTCCAGAGCGTCTCCTTTGCTGCGTCCAACGCATTCGCCACCGATGCCCTCGGGTGCTCTCTCAGAAGAATAGGCCGTTAGATTTTTTTTACTGGATTATGATTTGTTCTCTACAATATACATGCCCACAACAATATACCAATTTATTCAATATTGTCAAGTGTATTGCTAAGCAACAACAATATATTAGTGACTACACATTCATCAGCAAAACTGCACCAACTACCACATTATCTATACTTACGCCTTTTGGCTGGGGCGAGCATCCTCTCCAAGACAGGAGAATGCCCGGGCACCGCTGCGTACTCACCGCCACAGCAAGCATTTCATCATCAAACCTCTCTGGCCCAATCATGTATGGCAATTGAAAATAGGGATGTCGCCACTGCACTTTCTTCAAAAAGATCACGTTCCCTGCTTGTCAAAAGATGAAGAGAAATCAGATACGATTGAAAAATGTTAGATAGTAACTTGCATCAGACTGAGGTAAGGCTGAAGGCAGATGACTAAGCGAAGAACTGCGTGGCGACTATGAAAAGGGATTAAAACCTACCAGCTAAAGTACAGTAATTAAACCATGGGGACAAGGCAATGGGGCTCTTGATGCCTTTTTGCTAGTCCTTTACAACAATGGTAAATATTATTTATAGCAGTTAATCAAAACAAACAGGAGTTTTTCAAATGACCGCTTGAGATTATAAATTATTAGGAATTTTAATATTTTCATTGATATTAAATTTTTTTATTGTATATTTATGAGACTAAGACTCAGTATAACATATTTTGTTTAACCGTAGACCGGCTCATGTGTACAACGGTTAGACAAATGGGACAATGGCGGGGAGATGGTACCCCTCTTTTGTTGGGCTTTTTTTGTTGGATTTTCCAGAGACATTCAGGATTAAAAAAACAAGTACGTCTGTTTTTTCGAGTCCTCTGTGTCTTTAGTAAAAAGACTGTGTGAGGTTGTTGGCCGACCGGCTGATAGTATAGCTGACAATCTCTGGGACCAGGCGAGGGGGGGATGCCAACCCTCTTTGCCGGGCTTTTTGTGTTTTATCAGGCGCTACTTTAATAATGCACCTGATGTATTGGGATAAGGAGGTGATCTGGCAGGTGGCAGGGA
>JAJTXE010000003.1:281490-299383 GCA_021463795.1 Candidatus Brocadia sp.
ATACCGGCAAAGGTATCGTGCGATATTACAAAACGCAGAAGGCGAAAGCCCTCCCCCTGATGAAACGAATCGCAAGGGGAAAAGGGGGCGGGTAAAAAGGACAAAGGCACGGAATCTCCTGGAACGATTACGGAAGTATGAGGGTGATGTGCTGAGGTTTATGGACAACAGATATGTCCCCTTCACTAATAATCTGGCGGAAAATGATATCAGGATGACAAAGGTACAGCAGAAAATATCGGGCTGCTTTCGTTCTCTGGACGGAGCAAAGATTTTCTGCCGTATCCGTAGTTATCTCTCAACCTGTCGAAAACGAGGAATGAATTTGAGCCAGGCATTACAGATGGTATTCCGCCGTGAACCGCCTGCTTTCTCCAGCCCGTAGCGGCTGGGCATGAAAATACGCTGAATAGTTACGTTGAGGAAGGAAAGGAAGACGAGACACTAAGGCATTTAATGAGGTAAAGTATGTTCTAAGGATTTAAAAACTCAAGCATCTCAACAAAAAAACGTTAACAATGAATGAATCAAAAATCCACAATTTGGATGACCTTATCGAGTCGTTTATAAATTACCTCCTCGTTGAATGCGGTTTGTCCAGGAACACCATCCTCAGTTACAGCCGCGACCTGCAGATATTCACCACCTTCCTGCATTCGAAAGAAATATCGGACTTTGACGGTGTCCGTCCCGATACGATTACGAGCTTTATCATTTCTGAAAAGAAACGCGGCCTTTCCATAAACTCCATCACCCGCACCATTGTGGCCATACGCATGTTATACAAATTCCTCCTCTCCGAGGGAAAACTCCGGTCAAACCCGTTTACCGTAATTGATTCACCAAAGCTCTGGAAGAGACTGCCGGAAGTCATTTCCGTTCATAAGATTGACGACCTCCTTTCTGTCCCCAACACACAAACGAAATTAGGGATGAGAAATAAGGCCATTCTCGAACTTATGTATGCCACCGGTGCGCGGGTGTCAGAGGTTGTTGCCATTCAGATGGATTGGGTTAATCTCGAATATCGTTATATGAAGTGCAGGGGCAAAGGCTCAAAGGAACGCATTGTACCTCTTGGCACAAAGGCAATCGATGCAATTCAGAACTATCTGAAATTTGCCAGGCCTAAAATAAAGAACAGCGGGGATAGTACCTATTTATTTCTTTCAAAGGCAGGGAAACCGCTCAGGAGAGAGAATATATGGGTTGTCGTGAAGAACTGCGCCTTAAAAGCAGGTATCCATGGCCATATTTCTCCCCACAAGCTAAGGCACTCGTTTGCCACTCATCTGCTGGAAAACGGCGCCGACCTGCGTGCCGTGCAAGAAATGCTGGGACATGTCAATGTCTCCACCACTCAAATTTATACCCACGTTGGCAAGCACCACCTCAAAGCCGTTCACCGGCAATATCATCCGCGGGCTTAAATAGCCAGCGGATCACGGGTAATTTCTGGTTATCACACGTTGCGCAAAGGATTATGATGCACCGCCATTTTATCAAACGCCTCGGCGGGCAGTGGTTTGCAGAATAAATATCCCTGCATCTCGTCGCATTGGCGCTGTTTTAAGAATACGAGTTGTTCTTCATTTTCAACTCCTTCGGCAACAACTTTGAATTTAAGATTTTGCGCCAAGGCAATAACTGACGACACAATTATTTTGTCATTCTGATCAGTTGCGATACCACTCACGAAATGCTGACTGATTTTTAACTTATGAATGGGAAATTTTTTGAGATAATACAGAGAGGAAAAGCCTGTACCAAAATCATCGATAGAAATCTGGATGCCCAGGGAACTTAATTGTCCCAGCTTATCGATTGTTGTTTCTATGTCTTGCATTGCAACGCCCTCGGTGATTTCTAGTCCCAGAAATTGCGGATCCAAGCCGGTCTTTTTTAAGGCCGATAAGACCATTTCCACAAGATTGGACTGTTGGAATGTATGAACTGAAATGTTTACTGCTACCGATAAGGGTGGATGCCCGGCGTCCTGCCACGCCTTGCATTGTGCACAAACGGTACACAACACTAATTCATCCACGAAGACGATTAGCCGGGTGTTTTCTGACAGGGGGATGAATTCTTCCGGGAGGACCAGTCCCCGTTCCGGGTGCCTCCAGCGCACCAGCGCTTCCAAGCTGACGACCTGTCCCGTGCTGATATTCACAAGAGGTTGATAGTAGACCACAAATTCTTCACGCTCCAAAGCACGGCGAATGTTGCTTTCCAGCAGCATCTTTTCAAAAGATTTGGCGTGTATGGCTGCAGTGTAAAACTGATAGTTGTTCTTTCCCTGTTCTTTAGCGTAGTACATGGCGGCGTCTGCATTCCTCAGCAGGGTTTCTACACTATCGCCATGGTTGGGATAGATGGCAATGCCAATGCTCGCGGTAATATAGAGTTCTTGTTCGTTGATAATCCATGTTCGCTTGAATTCATCGAGGATTTTGCACGCAATAGTGTCCACGTGGCCAGCCTGGGTGATGCCCACGATTAAAAGCGTAAATTCATCGCCGGCGAAGCGGGCAACGGTGTCTTCCTCTCGCACACAACTTTTCAATCGATCGGCGACCTCGTGCAATAACTGGTCGCCCATAGCATGCCCCAACGCATCGTTTATGGCCTTGAATCTATCCAGGTCGACATACATCACGGCAAGCATCTCATTCATGCAATGCGCATGAGCTAAGGCCAGGGTTAGGCGATCATTGAATAATATGCGATTGGGAAGGGAGGTAAGGTTGTCGTGAAAAGCCATATGCTTAACTTTTTCCTCCATCCATTTCCGATCGGTGACATCGTTCGCCAGCACAACCTCAGCACGTCTTCCTGCAAAGGTTATCGTATGTGAGCTTACTTCAACGTGGACAATACTGCCGTCTTTTTTCCGGTGCCGCCAAATACCTGAAGTGCCGAATCCTGTGATAATCTTTGATGCATTATTAAGAAGATCTGGGACATCCTCAAAAGGACGAATGTCCTTAATCGTCATCGCAAGAAATTCTTCTCGGGAATAACCATAGTGGTGAATAGCTGCGTTGTTGACAGCAAGAAATGAGAGCGTTTCTCGATCGTACATCCACATCGGATGAGGGTTGTTTTCAAACAAGATCTGGTATTGTTCTTCGCTATCGTGCAGGGCGGTTTCTACCCGCTTGCGTATTTCTATTTCTTTCTGGAGTTTTTTGTTTACCTGCATCAGCGTCACGGTGTGTTCTGCCACGCGTTGTTCTAAAAATTCGTTGAGTGTCCTCAGTTCTTTCTCCACCTTCTTGTGCTCAGTGATGTCCAGAACTATTCCATTCATCTGAACCGCTTTACCCGCATTGTCAAAAATAGCCTCAGCCTCTGAGTGGACAATGCGCTCTGAGCCATCTGGCAAAACTATGCGATAGTCAATACAATAAGGTTTTCGCTCATATAAGGTCTCGTAAATAGATTTTTTCACACATTCTCTGTCAGCGGGGTGAACGAAATTCAGCAATGCCTCATATGTTGCTCCAGATGACCGTGGAGAGAGACCAAAGATATGGCATGTCTCATCAGACCAGTTTAATTCATCTTTTGCTACGTTCCACTCCCAATTTCCCAGGTGTGCAATTTGCTGCGCATTGGCAAGGTTGTCTTCGCTTTTCCGCCGTGCATCTTCTGCCAGATGATACTTTCTTCGTTTCTCCATCGCGCTTATTTCCCGTTCAATAGCGGGAACAAGCCGTGTCAGATCATTCTTCATGACATAGTCATGAACTCCGGCTTCCCTACATGCCACCGCATTCCCCTCGCCGATAGAACCTGACATGATGATGAGTGGCAAGTCGAGTCCGCTGAGTTGCAATTGTGTTAATGCCCCAATTGCGCTGAAGTACGGCATGGAGTGATCGGCAAGAATGATATCCCAGGTACGATTTTCGAGCATCATCTTCATGGTTGAGGCCGTCTCGACTCTTTCATATATTGGCTCATAACCGCAGTGCTGTAATTCACGCAACATCGGTTCTATAGTGCCCGCTGAATCCTTGACAAACAAAACGCGAAGTGGTTTCTTCATCGAAGCCATTTCTCCTCTCTACTAAAGAGATAATCCAGCGCTTCAGTCCCATCACTCGCCACCACCGTGTTCACAATGGTGTGTTTTTTGAATGCACGGAGTGTCAGCTCCACATCGTCCGGATTATCTTCTACAGACAAGATAGTTTTCGATTGTGAATTGGAGATCATCGATTTTTGATTTGCCATAATTACATTCCGTTAGCAATTTTGTCTTCAGTTTTTCAGATTTACCATCTATAGTAAACGCTTCAAGAAAGTTGTCATTATGAGGGCGCTAGCCCGAAGCAATCTTCCTATGACTGTCATTCCGGGCAAAGCGAGAAATCTCATGATATACTTCACCGGTCGCTCCCATTCCGATACGGTTCGTTGTGATCTCATTCAGGGCTGAAACGGAATAGGCATTGACAGTCACACCAAGTGTTTTCCTCCCATGCCTTGCAATAAGTGCAGAGACAAAGGTGCAGCTTGTATCAAAGCCGGAGGAATAATGCACCTGATCAATATACGTTTCGCCATAGTTCTTTCGCATACCTCCCAGAAATACCTCGTCTCCGGAAAAATCTCTGCCGATTAATCTTTCATCGGCGGATGAAACCACTTTGCCGTCCTTTTTCACAAGGGCTATTGCTATAAGATTCAGGTTGAGTGACAGCTTTCTCGTTTTTCTCTCTGCAAGGTATTTGCTTAAGCGGACCATTGCATGCTGTTTCACATTTTCTCCACGAGTGATTGTCTCAAAATACCTTCTGATGAATCCATCGGTGCTGAAGTCCGCCGTGCGTATCTCAATTTTTTCCACAAGAGACAGGATATGCCGTTCTTTTGACTTTGCAATTGCTTTCAAATCTTCAAAGTCTGATACTTTAAGGTGTTCTTTGCGTGGAGGTAGTTGATCGTCGTGGTCACAGCAATTTGAAATATCCTTATAACAAAAAAGCCTTACTGCAAAGAAGTTAATCAAAAAACATCTTCGGCAGTAAGGCTATCTTTTTTTATAAGCGGTTTAAACCGCTTATAAAGACCCATTACTTTGCGCACCCTGATTGCTCAAGGTTTGCCTTTATCGTAAATGTATCTTATAGGTACTGACTTATCAAAGACCAAAAGATCGAATGATATTACTATTTTAAAATGTTAATAGAAATGAACCGATAACCGCAATTTTTTCACTCTCCTATTGCTTTGCGGTTTAAGGTGTACCCCAGTGTCTAGACAATGGGGTACACCTTAGTCCTGATTTGCAGTACATTATAGTGAGTGGTCGTTCTTACATTTGTTAATTGGTTGACAAACTGCTATTTAAGCGTATAATAAAAAACCTAATAAATTGTTGGCAATATAGCATGTGGTGTATATTGAGATGTTACATCCTAAGTAGTTTGGCAAAATAGAAATTTACTACTTTATGTTCTGAATAAATAGAAGAAAAGAGATTCTCATTATCATAAATAATTGCAACGGATTCATAATTATGGGTTATTCAAAGAATTTTTTTTACAGGGAGGATGCATAATGACTGCAAGGGAGGTTGTAGCAAAAGATATTATGACTAAGACTCTTATCGCAGCAAAAAGGGAGGCAACCGGTAGGCATTTGGCCGAAAAGATGTTGTCCGGGTCGTTTAGCGGGATGCCTGTGGTTGATGGAAATAACAAGTTAATTGGTGTTGTTAGCGAGTTTGACCTTATAAAGGCTATGGAATATGGAAAACCGCTCGACAAGGTAACGGCTGAAGAGATCATGACAAAGAAACCCGTTTCTGTATCAGAGGATACAACCGTGGAAGATATTATTCATGTTATGACAAAACAGAATATCATGCGGGTTCCTGTTGTAAAAAATGATATACCAATCGGGATAGTATCGAGGTGTGATGTTTTGAAATGTGTATATGGTGTTTTAAAGCCAGAATTTATAAAGATCAGCAGTGAACGTGGGGAGGTTGAATTTTTTGCAGAAATTTCATCTTCTGAAAAAACGACTCAGGAATAACGTATTACATGATAGGTATGTGGAAACAAGATAAATTGAAATGATTAAAAGATTTTTGTTTAAATCAAAGAAAAGATGCAAGGTATAATGACAGTATAAGTAAGAAGATTAAACCTTGCTTTATAAAAAATCGCGTAACAATTTTTTCTTGTGTTGTTTTGATTTTATCATGAAATAGTTACTAAGCAAGTTTGTATGCTTACAGCATTTAATCGACGAGGATCATTACAAGAAGCGTAAGAAGGCTTTTTTTGAATGCAGTTATCCCTTGATTTTAAACAGGGTTTAGATTAAGAAGGAAGAACTTCCATTCGCCAAACTTTAAGGGAAACAAAGGTCTAATCGTTTTCAATGTTCCCGACGATAATGTCAGTTGTCCAATCATTTGTCTGAGATGTTTTTCCTTCTTCATAAAATGCTTGCCCCATGTCATAAATTGAGTTGTCGAATTTAAAAGGAATTTTAAACCCTTTCTCATCAATATTCGTAATAACCAGCTTACAAATAGTGCCAAAAGCTCCAAATGGAAGGTTATAACGGGTATTCGTTTTATCAGGAGATGTCAGACTATACCAGCCGTCGGTCTCTTTGTTTAATGTCCAATTCTGGCAAAGCCCTCCGTCGTGTGATGATGTAAGCACCACGTTATAAGGTTTAGCGGTGCCTATCCAAAAACGAAATTTATTAACGTATCTTGGCGCATGTTCACACCACATAAAAATTTCAGCTTGATTGTATTTGATTGTGGAAGGAGCGGAAAACCGCACTCTGCCCTCAATAGTTTTCCCAAAAATAGAAGACGGGGCTATTTCATCATGTAATAATGGTGTGGCAGTAACGCCCTTATATATAATCTCACTTTCCACGACAAAGTGGATATCCTCTGGCTTTTTTGGGGTAATATACCTTATCTTATATTGACCTTTTACGTCCTTGATTATCTGCTTAAATCTCTCACGTAAGACGTTTATATTCTCTGAAAAAACATACGTACCGCCTGTTTCCAGAGCAATGGTTTCCAATACTTTTTCCTCGCTTCCGTGCCCTATTCCCAGGATGTATATGTGAACGTCCCTTTTTTTCGCTAAAGCAATGATGTCGTCCGGGGTGTTAAAACTGCTATTATCAAATCCGTCTGATAAGAATACCAGGGTCTTGAAAACATTGGGGTCAGGCTTTTCAGGAAATTGTTTTAAACCCGTTTGTATTGCATCCCAACAGCTTGAAAAATCGCGGTAAATCTTGCCGTAACTAAAATGGTCAATAGCTTCTTTTGCTGCATTTTTATAAGTAGTAAATGCTTGCAAAAGTGCCGGAGGCTCATCGGGACGATGGAATTCTACCACTCCAACCTCATGTGTTTCGTTAAGACTGTCAATTAAGTCTTTTGCACTCAATGCCATCGTATCAATGTCTTCGTTTGCCTCATACATTGACGCTGAGAAATCTAACACAATCATTGTTTGCAACTGGAAATCGTCCTGGGTATAGAGAAGCGCATGGCTTTCCAAATAATCAATCTCGCTCTTGTTTTCCCATATTTTTATGTTTTTCCAGTTGACCTGATCAGAATCAAATAAAATGGCGTGATTATTTTGATCTCTTAAAGAAAATATAAATTGAACGGTGCTGGGAAATTGGTGGTCTGTTGTCTGATTTAACACCTTAATTCCACGAAGTGGCTGAATGATTTTTAGGGGACTGATCACGTCAAATAATTGATGATTCTTCGCATCTTCAATTTTAATGGCATAGTCATTGCCCTCCCTGATAAAATCATCCACTTTCCAGCTAAATGAGCCTTGGGCAGCCTCTTCTTCCCTGAAAACATAATTTTCTGCAATCGTTCCGATGTTTACCCCGTTCGAATAAAGAAAAATGTTTACCCTTTCACTAACCCCGGCAGTTGCCGTCCATTCTATAGTCTTTTTATCACCAACAAAGAGAGACGTTCCCGTAGATGGAGATACGAGGGTCAATTTCTCTTCATCTTTTTGCACCAATATTCGGACAACACCATCTTCAGCATTAGTTAAAATCTTTAGCTCTGCTAAAGAACTGCCATAAGGAAGGATATCCCTATTAACTTTGATGTCGATTTTTGCAGATTCTTCTAATACGGAGCCTTTCGTAGGTCTAACTGTAAGCCAGTTTGAGAGGCCACTGTTATCAATCTCAAATTCCAAATGTTTAACGCCAGGCTTGAAAAATCCCCCAGGCTTTGCCACATTTTTAATGGAAAACTCCATTTCCGTTGTTTTATTTCCATAATTCAAACTTGCTGGTGATATTTCAAGAATTGGTAAGGCATCCCTGCGCAATAGAAAAATAATCAATATCGCTATAAATAATAAAATAATCGGAATGATGACAATTCTTTTCTTCTTCTTTTTTACGGGAACATAACCAGCATTTTTGCTTCGGTCTGTCTCCTTATCTTCATTATGACCAGTATTATCAGGTGAATTTTCTTCCTTCGATGACATTTTTCCAGGCTCCTAATTTCGTGTAGCGTTTACCAAAAAATAACCATTCGGTTGAAATATACCTTGGAGCATTATATATACATTCCAAAAATAAAACAACTATTTATCCGTTAAAGAATTGTTGGAGTAGAAAATTCAGGGGTAGACAGAATGGAGTGTGTACTGAATAATTTATAGATAAAAGGATAAAATGTTATTATAATATGGATGTAAATTAATACTTTTTCTGAAACAGAGTGGTCTTCCGTATTCATGCAACGTTTATTATGATTTTATTCGTCGTTTTGTTGAATACCCTATGCAAGCCAAACGGGTGAGAAATGAGTGGCCTTATTATGGGCGCAGGGTGGTTCAGTATCTTTCCTTTTCCACTTTCCTTTACTTGCTCCTTTTTTTAGATCCGCTTACGGAAAAAGACCTTTCTGCCAATATCTTCCTCCAAATGAGCCCCCTTTCTGCCATTGGGGCGATGATGGCTACGAAGTCATTTATTTTTAAATATTGGCCTGCCATTGTGGTGTTGCTCTTAACGATTCCTTTCGGGCGTTTTTTTTGTGCATGGATTTGTCCGCTGGGAACAACCATAGATATTACCGACCGTCTTTTTACTGGCGTCAGGAAAAAATCTCAAGGTAATATCTACGATGGCCGCAGGTTCAAATATTATCTCCTTGCATTTCTTCTATTAAGTCTCTTGTTTACCCGGCAGTGTGTGGGGTGGTTTGACCCCATATCCATCGCCACCAACGTCTATGCAATCACGGTCCATCCCTACCTTATGCAGATTATCAACGGCCTTTTCGGTTACTTCAATGCCCTGCCTCTTATCGGGGGCATTTTCGTTTTTATCCACAAAGGTGTTCAGTCCGTATTCTTTGCCTATCATGCACCGTTTTTCAGGGGACACGGCATTCTTCTGTTTGCCGGTGTTTTCATAATAGCTTTTGGCGTGGTGTATCGTCGCTATTGGTGCAGAAATATCTGTCCTATGGGGGCACTGTTTGCACTCTTTTCTGACTGGTCATTCTTTAAAAGGAAAGTATCTTCCTCATGCACCAGTTGCGGTATATGCGTGGAAAGGTGTGGTATGGGTGCAATCAGCAGCGATGGGCATGGCACAACGGAAGGCGAGTGTATTTTGTGTATGACTTGCCAGAAGGTGTGTCCGGAAAACAGCATTACCTTTGGCATGAGACAGCCCGCAGAGCAAATGCATGCAGTAGATCTTTCAAAGAGGGCGTTTCTTGTGTCTGGTATCATGAGTGCGGTAATGGCACCGTTACTCAGGTTAAACTATGTCAGGAGTGTGAACAAGGGGAAGGCCTCGGTAATTCGCCCTCCGGGCGCCATCGATGAAGATGAGTTTCTTGCGCGTTGTATACGGTGCGGTGAGTGCATGAAGGTGTGCAAGACTAATGGATTGCATCCTGTTCTTTTGGAAGCAGGAGTCGAGGGTGTGTGGACCCCAAAGCTCATTCCCCGCCTTGGTTATTGTGATTATGGTTGCATCCTTTGCACCAGGGTTTGCCCTTCGGGCGCTCTCAGGCGAATGGAGCTGGATGAAAAACGCGAAATAGCGTTGGGAAAGGCACGAATTGACCATAATCGGTGTATTCCCTGGGTTGGCTATGCGCGGTTGCCGGAATTAGAAAAAAGGTGGCAGGACTTTAATTGTGGTGTCTGTGAAGAGGTGTGCCCGGTACCCACAAAGGCTATTCACTTTAATACGTATGTCGATGTACAACAACGGGAGATCCGGAGGCCCTTTGTGCGGGAGGACGTCTGCATCGGATGCGGTTTCTGTGAAAAGGTATGTCCTGTTCTGGGTACCGCCGCCATTGTTGTAGAAGGGATGCAGCCGCAAAAAAAAATAAGGAGCTTGAAGGAGTTTTCAAATAAATATAACGATGTACTTTCTGAAACTATAGGAGAATGGAGAAGGGTGCTGGGGCCGAATGCGTATGAGGGAAGACAGAAGCTCTATGAGTACGTTAACGGAGGCGCTGAGCCCTATTTATCGTATTCGTTTGTTTGTGTCGTCGGCGCCGAATATCATAAAGACCCTGACAAAAAAATTCTGATCGACATCTGGGAATTTGGCTCATCAGATGATGCCTTTGGGGCCTTTACGAAGGACAGGGCGGGGACGGATATAAATCTGGGTAACGCGGGTGCACGTTTTCATAATTGTCTTTATCTTTGGAACGGGACATCCTTTATCAAGATTGAGCCGCGGGAGGGTGATGTTTTGCCGGAAGAAGTCACTGCTGTTGGCAAAGCTATTATCGATACCATGCCTTACAAAAAAGTGTCGCTGCCTGCCGTAATGGATTATCTCCCTGAACAGTATCTGATTCAGGGAAGCCAAAAATTCTTCCATCAAAAGATCATCCTCGATAATATCTATATCTCTGACAATTTTATTGAGGAGAATGTATTTCATCTTAACGAGAAGACAGATGCCGTTGTCGCTGAATATAGAACTCAGTCTAACGCAGAGCCGTTCAAGCTTATGCTGATCCGGTATCCTGACAAGGCTATTGCAAGATCTGCTTTTGATGATGTGGTCGCCTTATGGAGGTCGTGGAGTGAAAAGGAATTTAAGGAAGGAGACATCATTACTTTTCAGGACAAAACAATCCATTATACCTCATGTCTTGTTCTGGAGAATATCCTCTGCGTGACGTTTCTTGCGTTACAGAAGGACGATGGAGCAATGCTCCTCAATTTTGTGCGAGAAAAGTATCGTAATGGTTTCTAAAGATACCTTCGGTTTCAAATACACATTTAAGCGTTTACCAGTTCTAAACTATCCTGAAAGGTTTCCATAACCCTTTCCCGAATCTTGAAGTGTGCCTCCATGGTGAGTTGCGGGTCGTGAGCCACAAGCGCAAAGGCATCGTCACGCGCCTTTTTGAGGATGGGAAAGTCTTTTATGGGGTCGCTGATTCTGAGTTCAGGCAATCCATGCTGACGCGTTCCGAAAAACTCGCCTGGTCCACGCAACCGGAAGTCCATCTCGGCAATCTTAAACCCATCGCTGGTCCTGGTCATAATCTTGAGCCGTTCGCTTGACACGTAGCTACTGGGATTTCCAAAAAGCAGGCAATACGACTGTTCGCTTCCCCTTCCGATACGCCCCCGTAACTGGTGGAGTTGGGATAGTCCAAACCGTTCTGCGTGTACAATTACCATAATGCTGGCGTTCGGGATGTCGATGCCCACTTCGATAATGATGGTAGTGGCCAGGATGTCATGCCTCTTTTCCTTGAAATCCGTTACTACCTTCTCTTTTTCAGCAGACTTCATTTGACCATGAAGCAGGCCCACCCTGAGGGTTGGAAAGACATCGCTCTGCAGTCTTTTTGCCTCTGTGACGGCAGATTTCAGCTCAAAAAATTCTGATTCCTCAACGAGGGGATAGACAATAAATGCCTGTCTGCCCCTGACGATTTCATCTTTTATAAAGTTAAAGGCGTTTTGTTCTCTGTCCTGCGTTACCCAAATGGTCTTCACGGGGGAACGGCCGGGTGGCATTTCATCCAGTGCCGAAATGTCCAGATCGCCAAATAAAGTAAGCGAAAGCGTCCGTGGAATGGGGGTTGCCGTCATGATCAGTACATCGGGGCAAAGCCCTTTCTTTTTCAAGTTCAGACGTTGCACCACTCCAAATTTATGCTGTTCGTCTATTACGACAAGACCGAGCTGTTTGAACCGGACGCTCTCTTCAATCAGTGCATGTGTCCCGACAACCAGGTCGATTTGACCGTCTTTGATTTGATCAAGGGAATCTTTTTTCAGCCTGGAAGTTGTATCGCCGGTCAATAACTGACTTCTGACGTGCGAGTGTTCGAGATATTTCTGAAGGGTCTGGAAATGTTGTCTTGCAAGTATTTCGGTGGGTGCCATGAATGCAGCCTGATAACCGTTAGCGATAGCAGCAAGGATAGCATACATCGCCACAACCGTTTTGCCGGAGCCAACGTCACCCTGCAGCAACCGGTTCATGGGCTTACTGCTTCGCATATCCTCAGCAATTTCATGAATTACCCGCTCCTGAGCCCCCGTTAGAGGAAAAGGTATGAGGTTACGGATGTGAGCGTCGACATTAGTTCCGATTTTGAATGAAATGCCTGTTTCCTCTTTAATGCCGCGTCTCCTCAGCGCCATAGCCAACTCAAGGATAAACAATTCTTCATAGACGAGGCTGTACCTCGCGTGCTGTAAGGTTTCAAATGTTTCAGGGAAATGAATATTTCTTATAGCATCTTTTATGGGGAGGATCTGATTCTTCTCCAGGATCTCTTTTGGGAGTATTTCATCAATATGTCCGGTAAAATGGTGAACCGTCTCTTTCATAATTTTTCGAAAGTGTGTCTGGCTCATATGCTCGGTAAGCGGATAAACTGGCATAATACTCCCTTCCTTCTCATGTATATCGGCCTCGTTCTGCTGAATGATTTCATATTCCGGACTGAGTAACTGCAGGTATTTGTATGCACCCACCTTGCCGTGTAAATAGACCGTGTTTCCGACATGAAATTTGTTTGCCAGAAACGGTTGATTAAACCAGGTGGCTGCAATCGTGCCTGTTCCATCGCTCACAAAGACCTCCAGGATGCTTTTTCTGCTTCTTGCTATTCTTGTCTGAACGCCAAGCACCTTGCCCTGAAAGGTAATTTCCGCACCTATTTTTGCGTCAGAAATCTTTTGTATCCGGGTGTAATCCTTGTATTCCCTTGGGAAATAGCAGAGCATGTCGCGTATCGTGCGGATCCCTAACTTTCCAAAGATTTCACTCCGTCTGGGCCCGACACCTTTCAGGTATTGAACAGATTGATCTAATACGGATTGGAGGACTGGCTTTGTTGGAGAGTTGGTAACTAACATGTGAGATCTCTTGTCTGTTTCAAATACCAGGCACCGCCTTTTTTAGAATCATTTACGCGACTTGGACATAACCTGTAGCACGGATCCCTTGCGTGCGCTCTTGAGTCTGATGATGGTAAAAAGGCTTCCTGATACAGCAAACATGCCCATACTAATAATTTGTGCGATGGTAAAAAGCCCAAAGAATAGGGGGGTATCATCCCGGAGCGATTCCATGGAGAACCGTATAATGGGATACAGTATTCCAAACAGAAGGAGCGCCTCACCATCTTTTTTCCGATACTTTAAAAATGCACTGAGGATAAAGAAGAGCGCCACATCTGCAAGAAATGAGTATAACTGGGTGGGATGGATGGGGAGGCTATGGGTATCAGAGAGCGAGATGAATCCGAGTTCGTACTGATGAATAAAGGCAGGACTACCGTCCACCATCCCCGTTTTATCCAGCGTTTTTGGAAATTGGACCGCCCAGGGGATATGTGCCGCTACCTTTCCGAAGCAGCATCCGTTCAGGAAACATCCGATACGACCAAAGCCGAGCCCCAGTGCGGCTGAAGGTATAAGGAGGTCGATGGTCTTCAGGAACGGCAGGTGATGTTTTTTGACGTAGACAAATAAGGTGATGATGCCGGCAAAGAGACCGCCATAATAAACCAAACCGCCTTCATATATTTTGAAGATGCTTAAAAGGTTGTATTTATACTCCTTATAGAACTGAATAATAAAGAAGAGTCTCGCTCCAAAAATGCCGGCGCAAACGAGGTAGATTCCAAGATCGGTAATCTTGTTTGGGTCAAGACCTTCCTTTTTCGCCCTCCATCGTGCAATCGTAATGGCCACGAGAAAGGCAACCATCAGCATGAATCCGTAAGAATAGATAGGGATGCTTTTCTGAAAAAAAGGCAGAGGGATTTCGAGGAGTATCTTTCTCATGTCGAAAGGGTTTCGGTGAGCTTGTTATTCCCATCTACCAGAATAATTTTCGGTTTCCAGTTTTTCGCGTCCTTATCATCCACGAGGCAGTAAGAAATGATAATTACTTTATCGCCCGGCTGTGCCCATCGTGCTGCGGCGCCATTCAAACAAATGACGCCGGAGTTGCGCTCGCCTTCAATCACATAGGTCTCTACCCGTGTTCCGTTGTTGATATTGAGGACCTGTACCCGTTCATAGTGTAAAATATCCACGGCGTCAAGGAGCGCCATATCGATGCTGATACTACCTTGATAGTTAAGGTTGGTTTCTGTTACCGTTGCGGCGTGTATCTTCGCTTTGCACATCTCACGTAACATGGTTTTTCTCCATAAACCGGACGTTGTTTACTATTCAATTGGATATTGTATTGGAAAGTGCGTTAAAATCAATTATTGTGCTGCTGGCGGGTAAAAACTCCTGACACATACCTTGACGAGATCGACAATCTCTTCATCCTTCAGTTTACCCTTATAGCCCGGCATTTTCCTCTTACCATTTGCCACGGAAATAATTAGCCGCGAATCAGAGACATTGTCCTGCCATTTGGTGTTAGTAAAATCCGGCATTTTGTAAATGAATCGTCCTACGATAGTCCCTTTTCCGTTAAGCTTGTGGCACTTTCGGCATTCCCTATCATATACCGCCCAGATACCGTCTTTTTCCGTCAATGCCGTCTGTTTTGGGCTGCACCCCAAAAATGATAAGGCGCATAAAAGAGAAAGAGATACAACCGTGGTAAAGTTTTTCATCATTTTTTCGTCTCCTGACTTCGTGGTCTTTCAAAATGCTCCATTGTTATACCTTTGTTTTATGTGCGTTCAAATATTTAAAACCAGAACTTAAGTTTACCATAAAACCTTACATATGCAAGCCTCTTATCATTTTATTATTTGCACGGGGGCTTTACTCCCTGATATTTACTGTGAGTCATATTTTCCTTTCCGTTGTCGTAACATCTTTCTTAACCATATGGAGACAGGTATCGTTTTTATTATTGACATTTTATAATTTCTATGTTACTAACGACTCCAATTTTCAAAACTTATTGAGTGCTTGATAAAGCAACTAAATCAATAATTCCGATAAAGGCAAACCCTGTGTGATCTGTAGACGCAAAGCAAAAGGTCTTTAAACTTTTTTCCTGCCAGGGCGGCGGACAGACATTTGAATGGGATCGTGAAGAAGTTAGTAAAAGTGTAGATGGTAATCATCCCCTTGTGTATGTGACATTAGGTGGGCATGGATGCTGGAATATATCAGGAAATAACGCATGGTATCAAGATCTTTTTATTGAAGAATATCGTGAGTGTATAGATGAGACATCCGATGATGGTGATGTATTATATCCAGTAGTGAAATACAGGCTACTTCGGATAAATATTCCTATAAACTGGAAGATTTGAGTAATGCTTCAACAAGTAATTGGATATATTGGAAAGGATATTGGGGAGATCAAGAAGTTCCACAAGACATTATTATTACTGATTTTGGTAGTTCCGGTCCCCCGAGTCCACCATATATAGACTATATAACGAAATCTAAATATCCTCGCTGGAAATTTCCAGTTAAATGGGCTGATTTTCCTCTTCCATCAAATTATACTGTTTGCGCTTCTGACAATAGCATGGTTATCACCAGTGATTTAGAAGGTAACTCAGTGAGTTATAATGAATATTGTAGTGCAGATAGTGATAGATGTGGTAAGGAATGTTCCAATCTTAAAATCATATATTCAGAAAAGGGCCTAATATTTGATGTATACTCGCTTGATGGAAAAGAAGTGAATTTAAAAATCAGTTATTTATTCGACGTTCCTGATTTCTTTTATCCTTGAACGTTATCTGCTCATTGCAGATAGAATGAAAAGACTAAATGATAGGGTGATTTCTTATGGATTTAATCTATCTTGACTACAACTGCCTTCAAAGAGGTTTTGATGACCCCCGGCAGATTAAGATTCAACTGGAGGCTTTGGCATGTGAAGAAATCTTCAAAAAGGCTGAAAAGGAAGGTGTTAGGCTGATTTGGTCTTTCATGCATGAGGATGAGAATATTCTTTGCCCGTTTTTAGAACGGAAATTGGAGGTGACCCGACTTTCTGCTCTTTGTAAGATAAAAGTTGGCCCGGAAAAGGTGATTTATAATCTCGCAAAAGATTTTCAGCAAAAATCAAAACTATCTGCAAAAGATGCTATACATTTGGCATGTGCATATCAGGCCAAATGCAAAATTTTTCTAACCTGTGATGATGAACTGTTAAAACGTGTTAAAAGATTGAATCTTGAGATAAGGGTTATAAATCCAGTAGATTATATAAGGGAGGTTGATAAATAACAATGAAGACAAAAACTATGGATGATACAGAGATTAAATTTAAGGGGATAGAAGCATTGAATAAAGTCCTTGGTCCTTCTGCTGCTCTGAGATTTCTTACACTCCTACATCGTGAACCTACCGATTATGTAGAAATTTCTCGAAGACTGTATGAAGGACAAACGATTGATGAGATATTTAAAAGGGCAAAAAAGCACTGGAAGGGGTAATTTATTGTGGACGACAGAAGAAAGTTGTCATTTCGAAGGAGCAGTGCGACTGAGAAATCCTTGTTTCGACCTAGATGGGGATAAATCTTAGATTCCTCACGGAGTTTACACTGAACGAAGTGAACGTGTTCGGAATGACAAGCATTCACTGTCAACTTGTTTAAGTCGTTTACTATAGTACCCGAAACGGCCGATAACATTAGCTTATAATTTGACATCGAAAAGCTTCCGTGCAGGTGCAATGTTTGTAACCGTGAACCTCTCATTGGGAAAAACCTGGAGACATATGCCTGTGCGTCACTACCTTCTGATCAGAAACGGTATTGGTAATCATTAAAATTATGAAAGAGTATCCGTCAGAAAAGAGTCAACAGGATAAAATCGAACGCATGAGACAAGAGCAAATAAACCAGGGAAAATCATTGCTTCCCGAACGTTGCGCGGATTGGGAAAGACATGAACATGCCCTAAGACTTGATCCTCTGAAATGGATTTCCGAAACAAAATATAGACTACCGGAATGTGCGCATAATAGAGCATGCTGCATACATTGGCTTAAACTCATCATGGGAGAACTGGCAGATAACGGCATGGGGATACTGCTTTTTTGGATACAGTGCCGTGAAGTGGCTGGTGAATATGAGACTGAAGTTATTATGCAAGTCATGACAGAGATTCTTTCAAAAAAGGAAAAGCATAAGGTCTTGACGACCATTGTTGATGAATACTACGATGTAAAGGAAGCGTGGGAGAGTTATGTTCGCGGTGGCAAACCATATCGTATGCAAACTGATTATCTTCGGATGAAGGAATGTAAAGAGAGGTTGTCCAAAGCCTTTGGTCTGACAGACGATGCATTGATGATGTACGAGACGGCGCGAAAGAAGAGGCTAAAGCGATTAGCCATAAGAGAAAGGAGGGATGCTTTTCAAGAAGACAAAGGTTTTT
>JAJTXE010000003.1:299404-320365 GCA_021463795.1 Candidatus Brocadia sp.
GATTTTTTTGCCGGATTTTGATTTGTTTTCTACAATATGCATGTCCACCATAATATACCATAGTATTCAACATTGTCAAGCATATTATTGAATAATAACAATATATTAGTGACTACATATTTATCAATAAAACGGCGCTAACTGCCCATATATTCCATACTTGTGCATTTTGACTGGGGTGAACATCCGTTTCAATATCTCGTACCCCTTGAGGGTGGGTGGAGTATATGAATCCTTAAACATCATTTGGCGTATCCTAAGTGCAGCAAATGCTTCGTCACTCCTATAAAATTCAGTTCGACAGTATAAAAAATTCTCTTACAAATGAAAAGTTTATATTTCCTGCAACCAAATAAAAGCCAAAATGACTTAACAATCATAAAGTAACCCAGGCAAATATACTTGACAATAATAATATCCTATGCTACGATTTCGATGAATGAGTATGTTATAATTTCTTATGAGGTATTGTGTTATGATTCCAGAATATTTAAAATACACACCAACCCATGAATGGTTCTTTTGGGATAATAAGGCGATCACCATTGGTCTCTCAAAATTTATTGTGGATGAACTCGATGACCTCTTGTTCCTTGATCTTCCGAAGGTAGGAGAGGAAATTCTTTCTGGTATCTCCTTCGGGGAAGTAGAGGCATTGGACCGGTTGATTGATATCACATCGCCTATGGCTGGCGAGATTATAGCGGTAAACGAACGTCTTTATGAAAATCTGAATATCTTAAGTAACGACCCATACCATCACGGTTGGTTAATAAAGTTTGTAACCAGCGAAATGCACCTCCTGAATGATTTATTGGATGCCAGAGAATACAGAGCGCATCTGAGTAAATTGCAACCATCTGCTCCACGACAACGGAAACGATACGCCAAGAGCGTAAAAGGAAAGCGGCGGAAGTAGTTTTTTATGAATTTCAGACAGAACCGCAGGCTGGTTATCCTAACTGAAGGAAGACTCGGTCTCTTTAGCGCAAAAACCGCCGTTAGTCTCATTCGTTACTGCAAAGAGGACGTGGTTGCTCTCATTGACCGTGTTAACGCGGGAAAAGATACCGAATCGATTATTGGCATTGGGAAGGGAATCCCGATTCTGAGTACGGTCGAAGACTCCCTATGCCTTAACCCCAATGCCCTTCTTATCGGTATTGCACCGCCTGGCGGCATGCTGCCAGACGAATGGCGGAAACATATTGTTGATGCGCTAAAAAACGGACTCCATATCATTAGTGGACTCCACTGCCATTTAAGCGATGACCTGGAATTTCTCCGGCTGGCAAACGAGCGTCACGTGGAAATCTGGGATGTCCGTAAATTTCCCGAAGATATTCCTTTGGGCACGGGAAAAGCAAGAAATACCAGAACGTTGCGCATTCTTACCGTAGGCTCTGATTGTAATATAGGAAAAATGGTTACTTCGATTGAAATCGCCCGTGCCGCCAGGATAAGGGGTATTCATGCGTGCTTTGTTGCCACAGGACAAACGGGGATCATGATCGATGGCAGCGGAATAGCCGTAGACCATGTTGTTTCTGACTTTATCTCGGGGGCAGCGGAAAAACTGGTGCTTGACCGCGCCCAGTACCAACTCTTAAGCATTGAAGGACAAGGTGCGATCGTCCATCCGGCGTATTCCGGCGTCACCATCGGGCTGTTGCATGGCTCTGCTCCTCAGGGCCTTATCTTGTGCCATCAACCGGGACGAAAGATACTCCGTCATTTCAGTGATTTCCCCGTTTTGCCTCTTTCGTATCTGATTGATCTGTATGAAAAATTGGCACAACCCGTTTTCCCATGCAAAGTACTTGGCATTTCACTCAATTGTTTTGGTATGACGGACTACGATGCCTTGCAAGAGATTCAAAGGATAGAGCAGGAAACAAAACTTCCTGCCACCGACCCTGTTAAATTTGGCATCAACAAATTTATGGACAGCATCCAATCCCTCTTACCATGAATCTCTTCTTTCATCCTCTCGATTTGAAACTAAAGCACACCTTCCAGATTGCCAGAGGAAGCTGTGATATTAAAAATAATGTCGTAGTTTTGCTAAAAGATGCTGATGGAATTATTGGCTATGGAGAAGCCGCACCAAACAGTTTTTTTGGAGAAGATGCACAGAGTGTTGCCCGCGTACTCAATCAATCGATAGATCTTTTAAAAAATGCCGATCCCTTTCACCTGGAAGACATTACCCGCCTCCTCAAAAACAGATTTCCCGGAGATGCATCTGCCCGCGCGGCAATTGATATTGCCCTCTACGACATGATTGGGAAAAAACTCAGGATTCCCCTGTACCAGTTGCTGGGATTAGCACGGCCTGCCGCAAAAATAACATCGTATACCATAGGAATCGATACTATGGAAAAGATGTGCGCAAAGGCTCACGAGGTAAAAGATTTTCCTATTCTTAAGATCAAGGCAGGTTTTAAAGAAGATGTTGAGGCGCTGAAAGAGTTGCGCAAAATTACCCGGGCTGTCTTTCGCGTTGATGTGAATACTGGCTGGACACTTCCGGAAGCAATAGAAAAGCTGAACTTAATGGAAAACCTGGGTGTTGAGTTTGTGGAACAGCCATTTCCTGCCGGCAGTATTGAGATGTTGCAAAAACTCAGACGCCATGTGAAAATCCCCGTCTTTGTTGACGAAGAGGTGAAAGACACAAGCGATATCATTGCAGTATCCCACGTCGTGGATGGAATTAATATCAAGCTTATGAAGTGTGGGGGAATTCGTGAGGCCATTCGGATGATTCACCTGGCCCGTGCCCATGGTCTCAAGATAATGGTCGGATGTAATATCGAAAGCTCGTTATCAATAACTGCGGCTGCTCATGTAATGCCATTGGTTGACTATATTGATCTTGATGGGCATATCCTTATCTCCAACGATCCACACACGGGAGTAACGGTCGATAAAGGAAGATTGACATTACCCGTGGGTAACGGATTAGGAGTGACGTCACGCAGTGGTGAGACCTTTTCGTCTTTGCAAGGGTGATACGGACAAACCGTTTGCCCGTAGTTAAAAAATTAGCGTTCTGGAAAGAGGGGTTATGACAGATAAAACACTTACCCGGGAAATACTGGATCATGCCAGAGGAATTCATGATTATGTTATCAGGATGCGGCGTGACTTTCACAAGCACCCTGAGACGGGTTTTGGTGAAATCCGCACCTCCGGTGTTATCGCTGAGGAATTGAAACGACTGGGATTTCAGGTACAAACAGAAATCGCTAAAACAGGAGTTCTTGGCACTCTTCAGGTCAATGGGGCATCAAGCACCGTTGCCTTCCGGGCCGATATGGACGCCTTGCCGATAACGGAGGAAACCGATCTCGAATTCAAATCCCAAAACGAGGGGGTATCCCATGCCTGCGGACACGATGCAAACATGGCAATGCTTCTGGGCGCTGCCAAACTCATGGCACAGTTGAAGGACAAACTGAAACGGCAGGTGAAGTTCATCTTTCAGCCTTGCGAAGAACAGCACCCGGGTGGAGCAAAGCTCATGGTTGAGCAGGGAATCCTAAAAGATGTAAATGAAATCTATGGAGTGCATATCGACCCGAACATCCCTTCCGGCACCTTTGGGTTGCGGGCAGGAGCTACGATGGCAGCGACAGACCGCATCGTGATTACCATTATAGGGAAAGGGGGGCATGCCTCTACCCCACACCTGTGTGTGGACCCGATTGTTACCGCAGCCGAGGTAATATTGGCAATTCAGACTATTGTCTCGCGCAAGGTGAATCCCCTGTCCCCCTGCGTCGTTTCTTTATGCCAAATCTCGGGCGGGACAACCTTCAACGTTATCCCGGACAAGGTCAGGATTATCGGTACGGTAAGAACCCTTTCCAAGGAATTGAGATACAAGATGCCGATCCTGATAGAAGATGCCATTCGGGGGAGTACTTCACGCAACAATGCCACGTACCAATTTGAATATCTCAAGGGGCATCCGCCGCTGACTAACCCGCAACAACAAGTGGATTTCATACAGGAAAAAATTATTGAACTCTTTGGCAATAAATCAGTGGAACACATAGATCCCAAAATGGGCGGAGAGGATTTTTCCTATTACCTGGAAAAAATAAAAGGGGCATATATGTTTTTAGGATCAGGAAATATTGAAAAGGGCGCAAGCCAACCTTTACACAGCTCACGGTTTTTCTTAGATGAAGACGTGCTTTACATGGGGCCTGCCCTGTTCGCTTCCATCGCCTGTAGCCCATAAAATTCCTGAGCAGGCCTCCCTGAAGGGGTAAATTTTCGTAAATTTCAAGGGGTACTTCTTTACCAGGAAAACAAAAAAGGCATGTTTTTTACAAAACATGCCTTTTTATAAGTGATCTTTGAACAAATACTATATTACATGGTTACTTCACCGACTGATCATGTTGGTGATCTTTTGGTACCTCTTTTTCGCAATCAAAGCAGAAATACGTCTTTCCGCATTCATGTCCTGCTCCGCTCTCTGCCTTGCAGGTAGGACAAAAAGTCGTGACACCACAAATATGCTCATCTCCTACTTCTTTTTCGCAATCATAGCAGAAGTACGTGACATCACAGATATGACCGGGACCAACTTCTTCTTCACATGTTGAACAAAAAGTGGTTACTCCACAGACATGCCCATCTCCAACCTCTTTTTTGCAATCCTTGCAAAAGAATGTTAAATCGCAGATGTGGCCGCTGCCGACCTCTTCTTTGCATTGTGAACAATAGCTGGTAAGACCGCAGATATGTCCTTCTCCACTCTCCTTACCGCATGTGGCGCATTTATTTGGTGTCTCAGCCATAGATTCCTTTTTTGCCTCAGGCATCGCATCCGCCTTTTCCTCCTGAGAGGTTACCGGTGGTATTACGGGTACTTCCGGCACTGCAGGAGCTTCTGGTGCTTTTGGTGCCTCAGGTATTGCCGGGACTTCTGGCATCTCAGGTGCTTTTGGCGCTTCCGGTATTGCTGGCACTTCTGGTATTGTTGGCGCTTCTGGTACTGCAGGAGCCTCTGGTACTTCCGGCACTGATGGAGCTTCGGGTGCCTCTGGAATTGAAGGGGCATCAGGTGCTTCCGGGGCTTCTGGCATCTCAGGTGCTTCCGGTATTGCAGGAGCTTCTGGTATTGCTGGCGCTTCTGGCATTTCAGGTGCTTCTGGTACTGCTGGCGCCTCAGGTGCTTCCGGTACTTCCGGCACTGATGGAGCTTCAGGTGCCTCTGGTATTGAAGGAGCCTCAGGTACTTCCGGGACTTCTGGCATCTCTGGTGCTTCCGGCACTGCAGGAGCTTCTGGTATTGCTGGCGCTTCTGGTACTGCTGGGGTCTCAGGCACTTCCGGGACCTCTGGCGCTACCGGAGCTTCTGGCATTGCAGGGGCCTCTGGCACCTCAGGAATCACTGGTGCGGCAGGCTGAACTGTCTGTGGGGTTTCCGGCAAAGTTGTTTTCGTTTCGGGAGCAACCGTTTCTACCGGTGTAGGAATGGGTATTCCGCGCGGCCTTGCTTCCTCCTGCATCGGCGCTGCTTTTACTTCAGGCGCCCTCGTTTCCTTGACTTGCGTCTGTGTGGTAACACAAGAACTTAAAAAGATTGTAAGACTTACTAACCCTAACCCCCAATACCCCTTTCCCATAATCTCTCTCCTTAATCCCTAAATGTACAAAAATTATTACGATTAATCCTTACTACTGTTGCCGACCATTAATTCTAAGTCATCAGGTATCTCCCGTTTTTCTAAATCAATTCCTGCAGCAGAAAAAAACTTTTTTCTTACTGCATCAAAGGTAATTCTCGAAAGCGATTTCTTGTCGTTTACATCTCCGAAAATCCCCAGGTCAATGCTTCCTGCCGCCATGTTGGCATGTCCTCCGGCATTCATAAATCCAAAAGCCTTTTGTAATAAGAATGCGAGGTTGATTCTCGAATCTACACTTCGTGCTGATAGTTGAACTTTATCCTTGTCGATACCAAAAACAAGAACGGTGGATACGCCCTCCATCTGCAACATTAATTCAGCTGCCTGTGGCAACGCGTCCCGGTCATTGATAAATTCCGCAAAAGAAATCAAATATGAACCTCGTATCTCACGGCTTCGTATTGTCCTGCCAATGATATCCATGGTTTCCGCACTCATGGGGGGATTTTCGATTTGATTTAAAAGCCCCGTATCCAGTAACGGCGAGAGGTAAGCTGCAGCATCGAGATCTTCCGTGGTTGTATTTCTGGTAAATCCTCCCGTGTCTACCCGGATCCCGTAACGGAGCGCTGTGGCAAGGGATGGATCGGGAATAATATTCAAATATCTCAGATACCTCGTCATGATGGTGGATGTAGCGCCAATCTTTGGCATTATTTCAACAAACTCGCCTTTTACAAGGCTAAAGTCGGTTTGATGATGATCAATAACAATATGAGGAACGGCATCTATGGGCAATATATTGTTTTTTGAAGGAATGGAGGCCTCTATCAACGCTACTTTATCTGCCTCATGGAGTATTTTCATCGCCTCATCTGCGGTACTTAACCGAATCAGATCGGTTTTTAACAAATTGACGAGGGCCTTATTTTGCTGGTGGCCAATATTTCCACCGTAATAAATATTGGATTTAATATTATATTTTTCCGCAATTCGTTTCAGGGCAAATCCGGAGGCAATGGCATCCGGATCTGGATTGTCCTGTAAGAAAATAGCTAATCCTCTGGTTGTCGCGGCCTGAATAACACGAACCAAACGAAAAACAGACCTTTTCACCTTTGCCATTTCTAGCTCATTCAGGAGTGCATTGGTAATGATCCTGACGGTTTGCACGGCCCGATCAACTCCATGCTCTGATAATTCTGCGCCCTCTATCTCATCCGTTGCCCGCGATAAGATAAATTTATCGGGAAATAACTTTCTTATCCGGTTCGCCAGGGCCAAATTATCCGCGTACGTTTTCTGCAGGAGGATAAAGGCGATGGTATTTTTTGTTGGTAACGAACCAATGTCAAGGGTAGGAATATCGGCAGTCAGAGTGCGGAGATTCGGTTCTTTTAGACCGGCAAACACCGCTTCGTTATTGTCAATCACCAGCGTCTCTTCACCAGACCGGCTTAAGGCCCTGGCCAAAGCGCTGCCGATTTCGTCACACCCCAGGATAATATACATCATTACGTCCTTTTCTTCAGAGAATTCTTTTTTTAGAAAATATCGAAAGGCGACACATTATACGATCATGTCTTCTTGAAGTCAATATGAAATAATTCCGATCTTTTCGTTGTTACTCTTAAGAAAAATACCAATTCCCTTCTTATTTATTCCGAAACCTTTTTCTGCTATTTTTTGTTTAACCTATACTGTAAAGAAAAACAATTTTCTCATCACCTTTTTATGATTAAGGGTCTCTATGAATAAAAAATTTATCTATTTGAGTGTTTGGGCTGTTTTATTCATAAGTGCATGCTCATCAGATAAGAAAAATAGCATTCACCTGGAAAAATACCCTGTTACAAATCCTATCGTGATGGATACGGAACACGCGCATGATTACGTAGCTAATATCCATTCGTTGCAACATGTCGAGCTGAGGGCCAGGGTGAAAGGATACATCGAAAAAATTCATGTTGACGAAGGTGAAATCGTAAAGGCCGGGCAAGTGCTTTTTAGCATAAGCCGCCAGGAATATGAAGTGGCTGTATTAAAAGCGAAGGCAATGCTGAAGAGTGCTATTGCAGAAACAAAGACCGCTGAACTGGATTTACAGAATGTAAAAATACTAGTGGAAAAAAATATCGTGTCAAAAACGGAGCTTTATATGGCCCGGTCTAAACTGGATGCGCTTCGTGCAAAAGTGAATGAAACGAAATCGTATGTGGCAAGCGCTGAATTAAACCTGTCTTATACTGTAATAAAGGCGCCATTTGATGGAATCGTCGACAGGTTCCCCAATAAGGCCGGAAGTTTTGTTGATGAGGGAACTCTGCTGACTACCCTTTCAGACAACAAAAAGGTCTTTGCTTATTTTAATGTACCCGAAAAAGAGTATTTGGATTTTGTTACACTTATGGACTCAGAAAAGAAGAATGAGGTGTCGCTCGTTTTAGCGAATAATCAAATTCACAAGTATAAAGGATGTATCGATGCCGTGGCAGGAAAAATTGACAAAAATACCGGAAATATAGCTATCAGGGCATGTTTCCCGAATCCCGATCTTCGTTTAAGACAGGGTTCCAGTGGTGAGGTCAGGATAATAAAAGAAGAAAAAAACGCCTTGATAATTCCGCAAAAAGCAACTTTTGAAATTCAGGACAAGACATATGTATATACGGTAGATTCCGATAACACGGTAAAAATGCGCGGCATTGTTCCCAAGCTTCGCATTCCCCATTTCTATATAATTGAATCCGGGTTATCTTCCAAGGATACTATTATTTATGAAGGCATCCAACTGGTGAAAGTGGGAGATAAAATAATTCCCGAAGTTATTTCTATGAAAAAAATCCTGGCAGAACAACCCAAAAGCTCAAAGCTTGTTTGTGGCTCCCACTTGCTTGTGGCTCATAATTGAGATAGAAAATAAACCATGAGTTCTAAATTTATCCATAGGCCTATTTTATCCATTGTGTTGTCTTTAATCATCACCCTGTTAGGGGCATTGGCTTTGATCAAATTGCCCATGGAGCAATTTCCCAGTATCGCTCCACCCGTGGTAAATGTTACTGTTGAGTATACCGGCGCCAACGCAGAAACCGTTACAAAGGCCGTGATTGTGCCTTTGGAGCGTGCTATTAATGGTGTTCCGAGGATGAAGTATATGTCGTCTATCTCGGGAAATGATGGCATGGGTATCGTGCAAGTCATTTTTGAAGTAGGCACCGACCCTGACATTGCCGCGGTAAATGTACAAAACAGGGTGGGCACTGTAGTAGACGAACTTCCTGCAGAGGTAATAAAAAACGGAGTAAAAATTGCCAAGGAAGAGAGAGCCATGCTGATGTATTTAGACATTTTCAGCACAGACACCGCTTTAGAAGAAAAATTCCTGTACAATTTTGCGGATATTAATATACTGCCGGAATTAAAAAGAATTGATGGGGTTAGTTATGTAGACATATTGGGGGCCAAGGAATACGCAATGCGTATCTGGTTAAAACCCGATAAGATGCTTGCCTATAATATTTCCACCGGTGATGTATTGAATGCGTTACGGGAGCAAAATGTAGAAGCTGCGCCTGGTACCGTAGGGGAAAGCTCGGATAAATCAGCACAAGCACTGCAATACGTAATAAAATACACGGGGAGATATAACACCGAAGAGCAGTATGCAAATATTCCGGTAAAATCGAATGCTGATGGCGGAATACTTCGCATAAAAGATATTGCTGATGTGGAGTTTGGTACCATTTATTTTGATGTGGAGTCAAAACTGAATGGCATGCCAGCTGCTTCCATTATACTGAAACAACTGCCAGGCTCTAATGCCAGTGATGTAATCAGTAAGGTAAAAAAACGAATCGCTGAGATTAAAGAATCCTCCTTTGTTGAGGGTATGGATTATGCGGTTAGTTATGATGTGTCGCGTTTTTTAGACGCCTCTGTTCAGAAGGTGTTAAAAACGCTGATTGAGGCGTTTTTGCTGGTATCGTTGGTAGTGTTTATTTTCCTGCAAGATTGGCGTTCAACACTCATTCCCGCCTTAGCCGTGCCTGTTTCCTTGATTGGCACGCTCTTTTTCATGCAGCTATTAGGTTTCTCTTTAAACCTTATTACTCTTTTTGCATTAGTTCTTGCCATAGGGATTGTCGTGGATAATGCCATCGTAGTGGTGGAGGCGGTGCATGCAAAAATGGAACATGCTCATATCGGGGCAAAGAAGGCTACCGAAAAAGCGATGCGGGAGATAAGCGGGGCTATTATTGCGATTACCCTGGTAATGTCTGCGGTTTTTATTCCGACCTCTTTTATGTCAGGCCCTATCGGCGTTTTTTATAAGCAGTTCTCTATCACCATAGCCATCGCTATTGTTCTTTCAGGTGTTGTCGCATTAACGCTCACTCCGGCGCTTTGCGCTTTGTTTTTAAAAAACACCCACGGCCAGCACAAAAAGAAAAACGTGTTTCATTATTTTTTCCATGGCTTTAATACCTGGTACGGAAATCTTTCGGCAAGGTACCAAAAGCTTCTGGGGCTTATTATCAACCGCAAGGTGATTACCTTCTCGATTTTGCTGTTGTTTTGTGCGGGAACAGGTATTTTGGGAAAGCTCCTGCCTTCAGGTTTTATTCCCAACGAAGACCAGGGGACATTTTATGCCAGCATCACTACTCCTCCCGGTTCAACCTTAGAAAGAACCAAAGAAGTGGTAAGTGAGGTACAAAAAGCATGTAAAGAGATTGAAGCCATAGAGTCGGTTTCTTCCCTGGCGGGAGCAAATATCTTGTCTGATGGGACAGGCGCTACGTACGGTACCTGCCTCATCAACTTAAAAGATTGGAACGACCGGAAGGAATCTGTTAATGGTGTTATCAGGCTTGTTGCCGAAAAGACCAAACACATTAAAGATGCGGAAATCGAGTTCTTCCCTCCGCCAGCCGTGCCTGGCTATGGAAATGCCAGTGGTTTTGAATTGAGGTTGCTGGATAAAACCCACAGCGGTGATGTTAAAAAAATGGAAACGGTAGTCAACCAGTTTATCAAAGACTTAAAAGATCGTCCTGAGATATCAAGGGCTTTTACCATTTTTGATGCAAGCTACCCGCAATATATGGTCCATATTGATAACGATAAAGCCGCACAAAAAGGGGTAACGGTGAATGATGCAATGAGCACGTTGCAAACCTTATTAGGGAGTGAGTATGCTACTAATTTCATTCGCTTTGGGCAAATGTACAAGGTAATGGTACAGGCACTGCCTGAATACCGGGCTAAACCTGATGATATCCTTAAATTGTATGTAAAGAATAATGAGAACAAGATGGTGCCCCTGTCTGCCTTTATGACTATGGAGCGTATCTATGGCATGGACCAGATTACCCGTTATAATATGTATCAGTCTGCAGAGCTGAACGGAGAAGCTTCCAGCGGTTACAGCAGTGGAAGCGCTATTGCAGCCATTCAGGAAGTAGCCAAAGAAAAATTACCGAAGGGTTACGGCATAGATTGGGCAGGCATAACCCGTGATGAAATCCTATCAGGCAATGAGGCGATCTATATCTTTATTATTTGTTTGGTATTTGTCTATTTATTATTGTCTGCACAGTATGAGAGTTTCCTTCTGCCCATGCCCGTTATTCTCTCTTTACCTACCGGAATATTCGGGGCATTTTTCCTCTTGATGCTTATGGGTTTAGAAAACAATGTTTATGCGCAGGTGGCCATGATTATGCTTATCGGTCTGCTCGGTAAAAATGCCATCCTGATTGTTGAATTTGCCTCATTAAAACACCGGGAAGGACGAACACCCATGCAGGCCGCCATTGAAGGAGCCACCGTGAGGTTGCGGCCAATCCTCATGACCTCGTTCGCCTTTATTGCCGGGTTGATTCCCCTGATGCTTGCAACTGGTGCAGGCGCTGTGGGCAACAGAACCATTGGTGCAGCAGCAGCAGGCGGTATGTTGTTCGGAACGATCTTTGGTGTAATCATTATTCCCGGGTTGTATGTAGTATTCGCAACCCTTGCGGAAAAATTTGTACGGAAGGGTGTCAAAGAAGAATTAGCATATACAGAAACCATGTAAAACGATGA
Organism: Candidatus Brocadia sp.; assembly: GCA_021463795.1. Classification (GTDB taxonomy): domain Bacteria; phylum Planctomycetota; class Brocadiia; order Brocadiales; family Brocadiaceae; genus Brocadia. The sequence continues at coordinate 311,146 of JAJTXE010000003.1, forward strand.
AGGAATCGATAAATAAATTAACTTGTGGGTTTGTGGCTGTTTGCTTATTTATGGCGGGTTGTCAGACGACAAAAAATATTGAAAGCAATGCTATGAAACCGGTGCCTGAATCATTTGCAAACACGAAAGATCCAACAAACTCAGCAATGATTGACTGGCGTCATTTTTTCTCTGATTCGGCGTTAATTGATTTGATTGACACCGCTTTGAAGAATAATCTTGATGTATTGATGACCTTCCAAAAAATCGAAATTGCACGGGCAGAGCTGAAAATGCGTAAAGGGGCTTTATTGCCTGAAATTTCCGGTGGTGGTTCAGTTTCTCAAAGAAGATTTGGGCTCTATACCATGGATGGAGCGGGAAACAGAGCAACCGAGATTACCCCCGGGCGTATGGTCCCCGACGATCTTCCCGATTATTATATTGGTTTGCAAACAACGTGGGAAATAGATATTTGGGGCAAACTCCGCAACAAGAAAAAAGCTGCATTTGCCCGTTATCTTGGAAGCATTGAAGGAAAAAATATCGTGCTTACCAATTTAATTTCAGAGATAGCAATCGCCTATTACGAATTATTAAGTTTAGATACAGAATTAGAAATTATCAGAGAAACCACCAAGCTCCAGGAAAACGCGCTTTCTATGGTTACCATTCAAAAACAAGTTGCCGCGGCGAATGAGTTGGCGGTACAGCAGTTTGATGCGCAATTGCAGCATTCAAGGGCTTTAGGAGTCAAAACACTCCAGGGAATTACTGAGAGCGAAAACAGAATAAATTATTTACTGGGGAGATTTCCACAACCGATTATCCGAAAAAAATCAATCCTCCCAAAGGAAATTCCTGCTCAGGTAAAGGTCGGTATTCCATCAGATTTGCTGGAAAACAGACCCGATATAAAACAAGCCGAGTTTGAATTAATGGCTACAAAAGCGGATGTCACATCGGCAAAGAAGGCATTTTATCCTTCCTTTAACATTACGGGGGCGATGGGGTTCCAGGCTTTTAATACCTCGTATCTGTTTCGATCACCCGAATCCATTGCATACACGGCAATTGGTAGTTTAGCCGTCCCGATAATCAACCGGAGTGCAATTCAGGCACAATTTAAAACTGCACAGGCAAAACAGTTAGAAGCATTATACAATTATCAGAAAACAATCATCAACGGTTACATAGAAGTGTACAATGAAATGAATAATATTAAGAACCTGGAACAGGCATACAACCTCACAACCAAAAAAGTGGCAGCGTTAACTCAGTCAATAGAGATATCATCGGAACTATTCAAAACTGGCAGGGCAAACTACCTGGAGGTATTAATAACTCAACAAAATGCTTTACAGTCGAAATTAGAATTAGTAGATACCAAACAGCAACAATTTAATGCCAGTATAAATATTTATAAGGCGCTTGGTGGCGGTTGGAGATAGGATTTTATCAATCGTAAGACCACCCGAATGCCTTTCAGAAAAGGGTGTTTTCGTTCAGACACGAATTACTTTTCTGCCTCACCTTCTGGCACATAGATTACCTTTCCATCTTTTAGTCGATACGCTGTCCCAAGTCGGGTGCCTTCTCCCTGTAAATTCTTGTCGGTAACTTTTTCAATTCTTATCTGCTTGCCCTTTTTGGTAACAAACTCTACCTGACCAGTATCGTTTTTCCTGACCATGGTAATTTCTGTTTTTGGAGAAAGAAAATCAAGCAGGCTGTAAGCGCTGATTAATGCGCCGATGAGGCCTACAATAAATACTACCCCCACATCAAAAAGATTAGCCACACCTGACATGGGATCTTCCTGGTGGAGATCGGCTTCCTTTCCGATAATCCGGCGTCTTTTTTTCAGGTATCTCATTTTGTAAAAACTCCAATTCACCACAAAGCCACAAAGGGCACAAAAAAAGTCGCCAAACTATTGTTCGTTTTTCATAACACATTCCGTAAAATACTCAAGATTCTTTATGTCGTCATTGACCCATCTATTTTTTGCCGTTGAAAGACAATATGCGGCGATTCCAATCGCTAATCCTACGACAGTTGTTGTAAAGGCAATGATGATATTGCTCGACAACTTTTCAAGATCGCCCTGCGATAATGCTGACAATGCCGGCCCCATGGGAATTATTGTTCCCATCAAACCGAGGGTGGGGCCTACGCGGATCATGAGTCGGAGTTTATCCAGACTTTTGGTCATTTTCTGTTCTTTGCTTTGCAACAGGTATTCAATACGAATCTCTCTGCCCCATTTGTCCCTTTTCAATTCGTTCACAAGTTCTCTGAAATATTCTTGAAAACAAAACGGTATCCTCGGTATCTCCTGAGAGGTAAATCTGAGGAGATTCTCTTGTGAAAAGGATTCTATAAATTCATTTGGATTTTGTTTTTGAGCTTGTCTCTTTCTCTCGAAATACTCTGAGACAAATCCTCCCAGGGTTATAATCATCCATACGAATAGGATGACCAACAGGATCATAACAGGATAGAGCATCGCTGATGAAAGGACAGAAAGAATGTTTTGTAATAGATTGAGAAGGTTCATATTCGTTGTCCCTTTATTAAAATCTTTTCCTTGTCCATCCATAAATGAAAAAGCCGATGCACCCCCACATGACTGCAATAACGACCCAAAGCCTGTTCGATTGATTAAGAGTTATTTTGCCTTCGTTCGTTTTTACCTCTTCCATCTCCAATCCTTTGACTACTTCGGCCTTTTCAGCATCTTCGTCTTCTAATTTCCATTCATCGGCCTTTGCAATCCTCTCTTTATCCGGTGTTTGTCCGACATCCTCTCTCTGCTCAACACTTCCAGGGACAGGGTTTGATACAGGCGTCTGAGCTTGAACGATCCTGTCCATCTCTGCCTTTCGTTCGTCTAGTACCTTACCGGTAGCTGTTTTTAAGACCTCTGCATACTGAATCAAGGTGTCTGGTTTTACGAGGCCAGGTGTACTCAAAATATCCGTTGCATATTGCTGGAAGGCCGGATTATTGCAGGTTTGCACACAGCAGGCTACACCGTGTTCTATTACCGTGGTCATGTATTCCTTCGCCAGGGTTTGTTTGACTTTTTCCGTCGGCTGCCAGTAATCTTTTCGTATCGTCTCCAGCATTCTGGCCGTAACGGCTTGATACGCATAAGGGTTTTTTTTACTGAAAAATTCCTTCAAATCCATTCCGTATTTATCCTCGATGTAAACTTCAAAAGTCTCTTCCCAACGGGCAGTGTCCATAGTCTCCGGCACAGTGACCTGCCAGCCCCACATGTTTTCAACAAATTCTGCCATCATATTTGCCCCCTCAAAACCTTCCTTCTTCATCCCTTCAATCCATGCCGGATTCCAATAGCGTGACCGCAACTCCATACCCATCATCCTGTCGATCGGTGTCATTTCCGGTTTTGCTGGATTCATTATATTGGTAATGACCAATTCGGGTGACTTTCCATCCAGTTCCCTGATTGCAGCCGCAAGCCCTCCTGCGTACATGAAAAAGTCGTCATTATCAACCGTCCCGTAAAGATTGGTAGAACGGCTGTGAACAACCATCCTGGCTCCGCTTAGCGCCATTTTATAGACATCCTCCATGGGTTCTCCCCATAAACCGTTCCCATACCCATAACTCATCCGTTTCAGATATTCATCCGCCACGACAGAATCGTCTTCCCAACTTCCACTTGCGCTCACGATACGTGAGACATTCAGATCATAACGCCCGGGGGCTTCATCAAAGATTCTAACCGCTGCGTATTGTTCTGCCTTCTTTTGTGGCCAGCCTTTTTGAATCAGTTTCCCGGTTGCTTCCTTGATGTGTTGTTGCACCTGGTTGTCTTTTTCATCAAGTATTTTTACCATTTGAACGGCCTGGTCGATGTATTGGGTCAACTGTCCAAACATCTCTTCAGCCGCCGAAGAAACGACGATATCAATTCTCGGACGGCCCAACTTCTCCCTCGGTATGACCTTAATCCCCGTCACCTTCCCCCATTCATTCCAGATAGGTTCAACCCCCAGCAAATAGAGAATTTGAGATTCCAGTATCCCCTCGTGACGGATTGTTTCAGTACCCCATATGACAAAAGACAATTTCTCAGGATATTTTCCGTTATTTTTCACCCGATAATCATCAAGTAGTTCTTGAGTCAATTTGACGCCTACCTGCCATGCCTCTTTTTTGGGTATCTTGTCCGGATTAAAGGCATAAAAGTTTTTCCCCGTAGGTAGTGAATTTGGATTTCTTACGGGGTCATTTCCGGTTCCCGTTGGTATATAGTCTCCATTCATGGCTTTAACCAGATTAGACAATTCCCTCTTTGCCCCTTCCTGGATGTTTTTGTCCAATTCATGGGCAGGGATATCCTTGATAACCTCCAGTATCGCCTGAATAGTGGACGTACGAAGCAATTCATCGGGTGCATTACCAAAGGTATGCAATCCGTAAGGCATATTAAGCTGCTTCAGTTCCTGAAGATAGTCTCCTATCTTATGAATGACTTCATGACCAAAACGATGTTGACCATCGCTTTGGGTATCAATATTCAAATGGTCACGAATTTCTATGTCTTTCTCGAGTCCCAGCTCTTTTATCTTTTTTATGATATTTTCCATGTATTGCCTTGCAAGTGCGGCATCCTGTTCCAATGCCCGGTCATGGTCACCTATCAGTTCTTCAAGCCCGGCATATTCGTGATAAAGTCCGCCCTTTTGTAAAGGAGGAATCATGTGATCTATAACGACGGCTGCCCCTCGCCGTTTTGCGACAAGCCCTTCACCAACATCGTCTACAATGTAAGGATACATGACCGGCAAATCCTGGATCAATGCCTCCGGTGGATCATCACCAGAAAGACCGTTGCTTTTCCCTGGCAGCCATTCATGTGTACCATGTGTGCCGAAATGAATTACGGCATCTGCGCCAAAGCCATGCCTCAGCCACAAATATGCCCCTAAATATTGATGGTGAGGTGACAGGTCTTTACTATGGTACAAGGCTTCTTTGTCCTGCAGCCAGCCCCTTACCGGCTGCGGAAGGATAACAACGTTTCCCCGCCTTATTGCAGGGATAACCATATATTTCTTCTTTTGCTTCGGGTCAGTCCACATCATCACATTGGATTCTTCAACCGTTCCCCAATCCTTAGAAACGTCTTTCATAAAATTTGCCGGTAGACTCCGCGCCCACTTTTGATATTCCTCCAGAGGCAGCAATACACATTTCCCGTTCTTTACCATCTCTTCAAGCTCTCCTGGCGCCCAATTCCCAATGTTTCTCCCGTATCTTAGGGAACTTTCAAGCAGTATCTCTTTATCAATTGTTTCATTGCCAACGTCATATCCATTTCCCTTCATCATCTTTAACACATTCTCGATACTGGCGAAGACATTCAGGTAACTGGCGCCGATATGTTGCTTCCCCGGTGGATAATTCCAATACAACAGGGCTACCTTTTTATCCAGGTTGTTTTTTCTCTGCAAATTGATCCAGGCCTTTATACGGTCGACAGCCCGATCAATACGCTCAGGTATGGGTTTTCGTTGTTCGACAAAAAAGCCTGTTTCATCATCTTTTTCACGAATTCGATAGGAAACGACTGTAGGTTGAATAAGACCGGCAATTTCTGGAATAGCCAACTGCCAGCTTACCTCCAAAGAACTCAAACCCTCGGGATCGTTCTCCCATGTCTTCCCATCCTTTCCGTAAACGGTAATCAAATTAACCACAGGCACCCCGCATTTTTCCAGGGAGTCTGTAGCTTTGAAATCCGAAAAACGAAAGAGAAATGACAGTATGCCAGAAACTCGTGAAACCCCTTTGGAATCCACTAATAATTTCTCAACAACGACATCCTCAGGATAGCCAAATACTACAAAGACATTGAACCCCTTTTCTTCAATGCTACGGATCAGTTCATCTTCAACAGATGCCTGTCCTTGCTCATAAAATGAGGAGTATGTCAGGACTGCCACCCATTCTGCATTTTCTTTCATGTAGCCCGCATCCCGATACCAATTCTGATATTCCTCGAATGTCTCAAAGAGTTTTTCATCCCGTCGGGTTATTCGGATTGCAGAAGAAGACCATATCTGCTTTTTTGTCATGAAAATCGTTTGCTGAATAGGTGAAACAAAAATTGTCTTCCTCTTTCAGGAGAGTGTTAAGCACTTCTGTGTAACTGGATTTCAACGCTTCAGCAAATTCATTGAAGGTGGGCTGAAAAAGAATTCCTTTCTTCGGTCTTAGTGCACGAGGGATCAGATAAAACAATTCTGTGGAACCATTGCCCACAATGATTTCATCTTCAGAATGTCCAATCCTCCGCGCCAGGCATTTTCTCAGTCCGGAACAGTCAATGTCGGGATAATGCAAGATGTCATCAAACTTTTCCCGGATGACATCCCTTACTTTGTGCGGGTATCCAAAGGGGTTGATGCTGGCGCTAAAATCGAGGATGCCGTTGTTCCCTTGATTACTGATGTGCTTTCTATATCCGCCATGATCTTTAAACATAATATTTAACCAATTTATTCCTGAAAGAGTCGTACGTTAAAGCAAGTATAAAAAAACACAGCAGGCAAATGGATTGATTATACTTTAAAAGTGCCCTGGGGAAAGCAGGCACGTTGCCTGCTATTGAAGCAAAGATATGCAGTCTCAGCATGAGTAACGGTATAACCGAGACAATAAATATTGACAGGAATTTATATCTCACATCAAAATCTTTTATTAGAAAGTAAACGGGTATTAAAGCAAAGGTAAAAGAATATGGCTTTAATCGGGGAGAGACAATAAGGAAAAACAAAATACCTGTAGAAAGTATTTCTAGAAAATTGCGGTTTTTTTTCAAGGTATAATTAAGAAAAAGTGTAAAGACAAAGCCTATTAGTAAAATATAAATAATCAAAAATATGGTAAAATTATTGCTAAACAATGTTTCAGCAATATTTTTGACCAGGAAAAATAAGGACGGATTCCCTATTCCTCCATTTTCATAAATAGGACTATTCTGATTTTCAATTTTGCCCATTAATGATAAATAATATGAATGCGTGATATCGGGAAATAAAACATATGACAAACTACTAAAGAAAATAAATAATATCAACCCAAAGGACACCACTTTAAGTTTGCTGTATTTCGATATCCCTGAAAAAATAAAAAAACTCACCAATGCTAACGGAGTTATTTTTAATAATGCAAGAAAGGCGAGAGGGAACATTGCTAGATAATATTTCTCTTTTATAGCAAAGGAAAAACATATGGAAAGAAGGAATAGCTCCAATAATCCAATATTCCCGGTTAAATAATTCCAATAGGTAGCAAGAAAACCTGTCGTAAATAATAGTATTAATAATAATGGCTTAAAGTTTTTGTCATTATTTCTGATAATAAAAAAGGCACCTGTCAAAAACAGGCACCAAAGAAAATAGTAACTCGCCTTCGAGTCAAAAATACAAATAAGATAACAGAGTATTTTAAAAAAATAGATGCTTATTGGTGGATAAACAAAAGGCAGAGCGCCAGATGATAATTTTTGCAGTTCATGTATGAGATATGGGTTGCCGTTATTATTAAAAACCTTTACTGCCGCGCAATAAATGTTAACATCCCATCCCGAGCAATAGAAATACGTATACGTTAAGAGGATGTTAAGCACAATAAGTAAGATGCATAAAACAACCCAGATATAATTCAGGGTCTTTTGGTGTTTTACTATGAACGGTAAGAAACAAAGTGCAGCAGTAAAAATTATGCCGACTTCGTAAAGAAAGAAATTCAGTTTTTGTAAGCAATTGAGTAGTAAGAGCATCTTCGAACATCCCGTTACCTGTGACTTCAGGATTATTTTTCGCCCGAAACACTATGAAAACGTGCTATTTTTGAATCGCCTCGTTATACGCCAGCCTGTGCTTTAAAAATTCCCTTGCCTCTCCCACGGTAAGAGGCAAACTCTCCATATGAATATTATCTTCATCCCTCAAAACCTGCATTAACTGGGCAATCTGAGGAAGTTCCAAACAGGCATGCCGTATTTCTTCGATATTTGAAAAGACATCTTCCGGTCTACCTGTCTTCAGGATATTGCCGTGATACATAATTGCCAGACGATCCATATACACGGGAACTAAATCTACGGTGTTGGTTGCCATAATGACGGTAATGCTGTGCCTGCCGTTCAACTCTTTCAGCAGATTCATGATGGCGGTAACACCGGACGGATCAAGACCGCAGGTAGGTTCATCCAGCACAAGTATTTCGGGTTTCATTGCAAGGACTCCTGCAATGCAAACTCGCTTCTTTTGCCCAAAACTCAAGGCATCAATGGTCTTGTTGGCATATAGCCTCATATCGACCAGGGACAACGCTTCATCCACCCTGGAAGCAATCTCATTCCTTAATAATCCAAGATTCATGGGCCCGAAGGCTACATCTTCCCAAACTGTCGGTGCAAATAACTGGTCATTTGGGTCCTGGAATACGAATCCCACTTTTTGAAATATGGCCTTCGGTGGATAGTGGGCAAAAGGCTTTTGGTCCAATGTGATTTCCCCGTCTGCCGGCTTTAGCAAGCCATTGAGGTGCTTTAGCAGGGTTGTCTTCCCTGACCCATTGGGGCCAAGGATGGCTAAAAATTCCCCCCTTTTGATATCGAGAGAAACACCCCTTAATGCATACGTTCCGTCGTGATACCGGTATTGGATATTTCTGATCTGCAGGATCACCAGAGGCATAGACCTCCTGTGTAAATAAGGATGGGTGTGATAAGAACCATTCCTATGAAAAAGATATATTCTTTTTTCCTCCATGGTGACAAGGCAACCGTTAATATGCGGCCGCCTTCATAACCTCTGACATACATTGCTTCAGAAGTCCGCTCCGCCCTGTCAAACGCACGTATAATAAGGGTTCCGCACAATGAGCCTAATGATGGTATCATTTTTCTCCATGAGGTATGACCCAGACGCGATTTCTGGGCAATCCACATGGTTGCTACTTCATCTACGAACAGGAAAATATACCGGTACATAAATGCCATCAGTTCGACAATAGTGTTTGGTACGCGAAACCAGGTAAGACCGGCACACAGCCGACTTATGGTAGTCGTATAGGAAAAGGTAATTACCAATGAAATACCCCCCAGGACCTTGCTGCCGGTATGAAGTCCGCTGAAGAACCCTTCTTCTCTGAAGACGAGTTTGTATCCCAGAATTGAAACCGAAAACCA
>JAJTXE010000003.1:320386-364176 GCA_021463795.1 Candidatus Brocadia sp.
GCGTTGTCAGAAGATACCACGCCTACGACAACAATCACGTGAATTATTAGAGGCATTGCAGATAAAGTTGCCGGAGGCATTGCCATGCCGAAACATACGAGTAGTCACGAGAAAAAAACTTCCTGTTCGCCGTAAAAGCCAATAAATATAAGGCTTTTACGGCATTTTTATTTTTCACCTTGGGGTGAACATCCGTTCAAGCCCATGCTTCTTGGTAAAATGAGTAATAGCACTAATAAGCTAAGGGAAAGACACCTTGCCTCTGAATGAAAAGGCCAAGGAAATTCTTACCGTCAGGAATAAGTCCAGATCGATCAAAAGCAATTTTGTTTTTTACAATAAATACGGAAACAAGATTGTTTCCAGTAATTTGGGAAGGTCGTTCCGATCTGTAGTTAAAAAAGCCGGGATTGAAAAGTTCAGGTTCCACGATTTAGGGCATACCTTTGCAACAAGATTAATTCAAAATGATATTGACATATACACGGTGCAAAGGCTTGGCAGGTGGAAGTCCATGCAAGTGGTAATGCGTTATGCGCATCACCATGCAGAGAGTTTACGGTGCGGCGCTGAAGTACTGGATAAACTGGAGAATAAATTTATCGCAATCGTATGAAAAGAGGGCTGCGGTGTAACCGCGAACTATTGTTATTGTTGGTAGCGGGGGTGGGATTCGAACCCACGGCCTCCGGGTTATGAGCCCGACGAGCTACCAGGCTGCTCTACCCCGCGTTGTTGTTACCTGTCTTATGATTACCACGTATGATTTAGGCAATAATGCTCAAACAGAGTATTTGTCCAAGCTTATTTAGTATATCAGCTCTTATGTAACTGTCAAGGATAAAAACTTTGTTGGATAAACTTCAAACCCCTGGGATAAAAAAACGTTCCTTTTTTCACACCTCTTCTGATACAATATGCTGTCATTCACGAGGCAGGTTAACTATCCCCCGGTTGACATCATAACAGCAGATAGGGGCATGTCCTGCCGGTAGGGAAAATTTGATGCTGGCAGCACCTCGATAAGGTATTGTTTCTTTTTCAGGGAATTCACCCCTGGCTAGGCTCTTTCGTTCCATTGGGACTCTTTGTTTGATAAACAAGTAAGGTGGGAAATCAGATGAAAATATTGATTGTCGGAGGAGGGGGAAGAGAACACGCCCTGGCATGGAAAATAGCCCAGTCACCCATGGTAAAAAAGGTATATTGCGCACCCGGGAATCCGGGAATTGCAGAAGTTGCCGAATGTGTTGACATCGATGCAGAAAATATCGATGGCCTTTACAATTTTGCACTGAAGCAAAAAATAGACCTGACCGTCGTTGGCCCGGAAGATGCATTAATAGCCGGGATTGTAGACCGGTTTCGGGAAGGGCATCTGCCGGTATTCGGCCCTAACAAACGGGCATCAGCAATAGAGGGGAGTAAGGTTTTTGCAAAGGCCCTGATGAGAAAGCACGGTATTCCTACTGCAGATTTTAAGGTCTTTGAGGATGTAAAACAGGCAAAGAAGCATATAACAACGTGTGAATTCCCGTTGGTTATTAAGGCCGATGGATTGGCAAAGGGGAAAGGGGTGTTTATCTGTAAAACCCCTGAAGAAGCGAATAAACATCTCGAAGACATTATGAAGGAAAAGGTCTTCGGGCATGCAGGCGACAAGGTCATTATCGAAGAATTTCTTTCGGGAGAAGAAGTGTCAATCCTTGCAATAACGGATGGAAATACCCTTCTCCCTTTATCATCGGTACAGGATCATAAAGCAGTGTACGATGGTGATAAGGGTCCCAATACGGGCGGTATGGGGGCATACTCACCCGTCCCATTCATTACCGGGCAATTACAGTTTTCCATTGAGGAAAATATTCTGGTACCGGTCATTCATGCCATGAAGCGGGAAAATCGACCTTATAAGGGCGTCATCTATGCAGGTCTCATTATCACCGGCACAGGGCCAAAGGTACTCGAGTTTAATGCCCGATTTGGCGACCCGGAGACTCAGGTGCTTCTTATGAGGATGAAGAGTGATTTAGTGCCGGTCCTTTTATCCGCAGAAAAGAATACCCTTGAGGATGCAACCATTGAATGGAATGACGGCGCCTCCCTGTGTGTCATTATGGCATCGAAAGGTTATCCTGATTCATACGAAAAGGGGGTTCCCATTTCCGGTCTTGAGACGATAAAAGCATTAAACCGCGTTCAGGTTTTCCATGCAGGGACTTCCAGAAGGGACGGAAGGGTTACCACCAGCGGCGGTCGTGTGTTAGGGGTCACGGCACTGGGAAAAGACCTGCAAGAGGCGCAGAAGACGGCTTATGAAGCGATTGAAAAATTGTCGTTCGCAGGGGCTCATTATAGAAGGGATATTGGCGCTAAGGCTCTGTACCGGAAAAATGAGTGAAATGAAAATGATTCTTAGCATCCGTTTTTACCTTTCAGTCGTTTTTTTGTATCTCCCTGGGATCATATACTTTTTTCTCCATCCGGTAGCATCATTATCGTTTGCCAATAGTCAGGACAAGATGATTTGGGATAAGAAATACGAAACAGATGCCTATATCCTGGGAAAAGAACCGGTCGAATTTCTCAGGGAACATATTGACATCCTGCCCAAAGGAAAGGTGCTGGATATCGCAATGGGCGAGGGGCGCAATGCCGTATTCCTGGCAAAATACGGTTTTGAGGTGGATGGTTGTGATATTTCCGAACGAGCCATTACAAAAGCCAGGGAACTGGCCAGGGAAAATCATGTTACGATCCATGCATTTGTTGCTGACTTAGAGACTTACCAACTACCCAAAGATACGTATGATGTGATTGCCTGTTTTTATTATCTGCAGCGCGACCTTGTGCCACAGATGAAAGCGGCGCTGAAACCTGGTGGAATGATTATTTACGAGACCTATACCACTGAAAACCGGGAACGTGGGTTCGAAGGTCCTAAAAATATGGATTATTTATTAAAACCGAATGAACTTTTAGACCTTTTCAAAGATTTGAAAATTATTTGCTACCGCGAGCTGACTTTAAACAATAAAAAGGCCATTGCGAGCCTGATTGCAAAGAAATAAAAAACGTTTGGAACCACAGATTTCACAGATTGCACAGATTTTTTTCAGATTTTAAATTTTCTGAACTTGTACTACAATATGACACTCTTACAAGACGTCACCGACAAGCAGCGCGAGGCAATAACCCACGTCGAAGGCCCACTTCTGGTGGTAGCAGGCGCCGGGAGCGGGAAGACCCGCGTCATAACACGCCGCATTGGATATTTGATGTCACAGGGCGTAAAACCATACAATATCCTGGCCATTACCTTTACCAACAAAGCAGCCAATGAGATGGATGAACGGGTAAAGCAGTTTTCTTCACACAAAGGACTCTGGGTCTCAACGTTCCACAAGATGTGTGCACGGATCCTGAGAAGCGCCATCGACCGGTTGGGATATTCAAGGGACTTTAGCATCTATGACACGACCGATCAGATGAACCGGGTGAAGTCCATTATGGCGGAACTCCAGTTAGATACCACTCAGTGGAAACCCCGCACGATCGTGAGTTCCATCAGTAACGCGAAAAACAAACTCGTTGACCCCACAACCTTTGCCTCGACCACTTCTGGTTATTATCATCAAACCGTAGCCAGGATTTATCAAAAGTATCAAACCCTGCTGAAGACAAACAACGCCCTGGATTTTGATGATCTCCTGATAAAAACCATAGAACTCTTCAAGACCCATCCTGATATTTTGGAAATGTACCAGGACAAATTCAGGTTTATCCTCATCGACGAATATCAGGACACAAATTACTCCCAGTATACCATTACACGGCTTCTGGCAAACAAACACAGAAACATTTGTGTGACGGGGGATCCGGACCAGTCGATCTATGGCTGGCGCGGAGCCGATATCAGAAATATCATGGATTTTGAAAAGGACTACCCTGATGCCAGGGTAGTGTTTCTCGAACAAAATTACCGTTCTACAAAGCACATCCTTCATGCAGCTTCCAGCATCATCCAGCAGAACAAATACCGGAAACAAAAGCTGCTTTGGACAGAAAATGTGTCGGGAGAAAAGCTCACGGTAATCTCCTGTGAGAATGAGCACGCAGAGGCCGATGAGATTGCAAGGACAATAAAAGAACTAACGAAGGAGGGCGTTCGCTATTCGGACATCGCGCTCTTTTACCGCACCAATGCCCAGTCGCGTGTCCTGGAAATTTCTTTGCGAAACTCCGGTATCCCTTACACCATCATCGGGGGCGTAGAATTTTACCAAAGAAAGGAGATCAAAGACGTCCTTTCCTATTTGAGGTTATGCACCAATCCGCATGATGAGGTAGCATTGGAACGCACGATCAATACGCCGGCACGCGGTATAGGAAATACGACGATGAAAAAACTGGAGGACTGGGCTACCCATCACTGCGCCACCCTTTTTGACGCCGTACAACAGGTTGACGTGATACCCGATATTGCCGGTAAAGCGGCCGTATCAATCAAAAGGTATTCTGAACTCATCTCTGATTTCCGGCAATTTCCCCGATCGCCGGTAGAAGATATTATTAAACGAGTGATTGAAAAAACAAACTACTTTGCCTATCTCCGGGAATACGGGGAGGCAGAATCGAAAGACCGCATTGCCAACGTGGAAGAACTGGTCAATGCCGCCCATGAATATGACATAAATTATTCCGAGGGGACACTGCAGGGATTTCTAGAAGAGGTTGCGCTCGTTTCCGACGCGGATGAACTGGAAGATACCGCAGAAGCGGTCACCCTCATGACCCTTCACACGGCCAAGGGATTGGAGTTTCCCGTTGTCTTTCTTACCGGCGTGGAGGATGGGTTACTGCCCCACTCAGAATCAAGCGACTCGGATGATAAGATTGAAGAGGAGAGAAGGCTGTGTTACGTAGGTATCACACGGGCCATGAAGAAACTCTTCCTTACCCATGCCAGACGCAGGATGCACTACGGACAGATGAACCTATGCCGGCCGTCCAGGTTTTTAGATGAGATACCGGATGAAATTGTAGAGAAGATTGACAGGACAAACCGGGAGTATGCTTATTATCCTGATGAGACAAGCAGCGGGTTCATCCATAAAACACCACTCACCTTTGATCCGGAGAGAGCCACCCCGGTTTCTGTGAGTGCTCCGGCAAGAGAATCCACCCAGACCTTTGCGTGCGGAGAAGTGGTCAGACACCCCCTTTTTGGTATTGGACGGGTACTGGAGGTCTCTGGCAGCAATGAAAAGGCGAGCGTCAAGGTAAGCTTTCATGTTGGCGGGACAAAGCACCTGATGCTGGCATATGCAAAACTGGAGCGGGTAAAATAAAAACCCATAGTATTTATCCTCAAAGGGTTCACCATCAGTGAATATTTAAATTGATATACAGGGTGGCACGGACAAACGGAGTTTGTCCGTGTTGAACTTGCACGACGTTGTTTATGAATTATCCATTTTGAAATTTGGATAAACAAAACAAGACTGAGCATTGCAAGTGAAAAACCTTAATCAGTATTCCAAAAACACGGGCAAGCCCAGCTTGTCCGTGCCACCCTGTTAGATCATAGTGGTTCTATATCAAGTTTATAAGTCACAAATTGTAAGCCTTTTGGGTATAACCAAGCGAGGTTTTGCCAAGGATAAGTCCTGATGCTAAAATAAATTCAGCCTGATACGCCACTTCTCTTTGTCATTCTGAATGTTTTCCGGAGTCGTCCCGTGAATACTCCACTTCGTTCAACAGGTACCTGCAATCAACGATACCTTTTTGTTCCTCATAGCACCATCAATGGCTCACTACGCTCCGACCAATGTAACATTACTGCACATAACAAAGAATGCTTCTTTCATAAACAGTAGCATATAATGAACGACAAAAGAAGGTAGTCATTGCGAGGGCGAAAGCCAGAAGCAATCTCTAAGGTATAGATTGTTTCGCTCTGCTCGCAATGGCATTTACGTGTATACTTATTTAAGACATTCACTATAGTATAATATATTTTTCAATAGTATAAAAAAGCCATGTCGGACGGTTTTGCCTGTTTTTCAGAGGAGGAGCTTGCAGCGATAGAACAAAAATATCAGGCGGGAATGCTGCGGGAAGACATACAGAACGAATTAAAGAAAAAATCATATTTAGCGGCGGGAATGACCACACAAGAAATACTAAAAGATTTCCCTTACCTGACGAAGGAAGACATTCAGGCATGTTTGGGTTATGCTGCTGATCGTGAGCGGCAGTTATTGATAACGCAGTCATGAATCTCCTTTTCGACCAAAACCTATCGCAAAAATTGGTTGAAAGTCTTTCTGATATATTTCCAAATTCGACTCATGTATATTTGAATGGACTTGACCGTGCGACAGATAACGAAGTCTGGAGATGGGCGCATGAACATGGTTTTACAATTGTGACTAAAGATGCAGATTTTAATGAATTAAGTATTTTGCAAGGTTTCCCCCCTAAAATAATTTGGATTAAAGCGGGTAACTGTACTACTGCCCAAATTGAGAGATTAATACGAACGCATTTTGAAGCCATACAACAGATGCAAAACGATCCGAGTATTGGAATTCTTTTGCTAAAATAGAACGTTCTGTAAAACACCGTGTAAATCATGTTCTGAAATTAAGCTCCTCATATAAGTTTTAATACCTCTTCCGTTGCGTGCTCAGATGCCCCTGGCCTTCCAACCGTATCTATTAAAGAGACTAGTTCGTTTCTACAGTTTTGTCTTTTTTGATCATTCTTGAGGAATTGTACGGCCTCACGAGCCAACCAGCGGTAATTTTTCCTGAGCATGAGGAGCTCGGGAACAATGGTTTTTTGTGCAAGGGCATTTATCAGCCCAATATAAGGGGTAGTCAGGAACGGCCTGGCAATGAAGTAAGCGAAGGGGGATATTTTGTAGAGAATAATCATCGGTTTAAGATAGTAGGCAATCTGTAAGGTAATCGTTCCTGCACCGGCTATGCAGAGGCTGGATGCCTTGATGATCTCATGGACGTTCCCATGAATAATTTTACAAGGGATGGTTGATTCCCTGGCAATATTCTGAATAAGCGAAAGATAGTGATCGTCACTACAGGAGATAAGAAATTGTGTGGTAGGGATTGCCTGATGTATGAGTTCTGCCGCCTGTAGGAGCAATGGCAATAACCGGATGATTTCCTGTCTGCGGCTTCCCGGCAGAAAAGCGACAACCGGCTCTCCAGTCTTCTTGAGTTCTGAGACGCGCCCCTCATCCACGCCATGCTTGTAAATTTCGTCGAATAAGGGATGGCCCACATAAGTTACAGGAATTGCCGCTGCTTCATACAAGGGCTTTTCAAAGGGATAAATTACGATTAATTTATCGACAAGTTTTTTCAGTTTTTTTACCCGCCATGGCCCATGAGCCCAGAGCTGCGGACAGACATAATAAACAACAGGAATTTTTAGTTTCTTTGCTGCCCTGGCTAGGTGAAAATTAAAGCCGCAATAATCGATCAGAATAACAAGGCCAGGCCGCTCTTGTCGAAAGAAGCGGATACAATCTCTTTTCATTTTAAAAAAAGTGGTTAGTTCTGTCAGGACGTGGAGCCACATTAATGATTTGGCAGACATATCGTGCAGACAATGTAAGCCGGCCTGTTTCATACGATTCTTTCCTAGTCCGTAAAACTGTATCCGGGGATTCTTGTTCATCATGCAGGACATAAGATTTGCCCCGTGAATATCACCCGAAGATTCGCCCGCGCTGATGAATACTTTGTAAATGTCAGGCATAGAAAACCTTGAAAAGATACTTGATAAAATTTATGAAGAAAAGTGCTGGTATCAACAACCAGACAAAGACAAAAACAAAGGAGGTGTCCGTGCAAAAGAGTCCATACTGCACATCAAAGGCAAAGAGGATAAGACAGATGACAGGCAGGGCAATAAAGACGATAATTATTATGCAAAGAAAGACGGGGTGATTGGAAAATAGTGAAGCAGAGAGAAACGTGCTCGCGGTATAAAACAGAATAAGACATAACGTCAATAACCTCGTTTTAGCAAAGAAATAACTTCCCGCAGAGGCCACGAAAGTTACAAACGTCACGATAAGCAATAGATAAGGCGGCACCTTACCCCCTAACCATATTCGAATTGACGACCATCTGTTCCTTTATCATGAAAAATTCCCAGTGTTTGAAAAAGTAGCATATTCTCTGTCAGAATTTTTTAGATTAGGCTACCTTTGGCCGCGACTTTTGATGCATGACAATGTCATCAAAAAAACACAACCCCCTTACTCCCTTTCTTAAGGGGGATTTCCTCAATGCTCTCTTAATAAAGGGAGATTCAGGGGGTTGTTTGAGTGCCATAATACAAACTTTGAAATTCCTACACATCGGGTAAACACGGACAAACAAGTTTTGCTGTGCCACCCCACAACCCGCTTGCCTAAAGTGAAGATTCCTCTACGATGTAATTATTTCTCCTTCAACAAGAACTTATTTTTTATCATGGTAGAAATCCTGTTTTACTTTCAAAGAAAAGCTGATATCGGGTCGCAAGTAAACAAACCAAAACATGACGCCGACCAGGATAACGCCCCCCACAATATTACCCAGAGTAACAGGAATAAGATTATTCACAAAAAATCCCCCCCAGGTAAGTTGGGAGAAGTCTAATGTTTTTCCTGCCATTTTTTCAGCGGCAGCAACAACGGTCGGATTTCCTTTTAAAGTTATACCCATTGGAATAAAGTACATGTTTGCTACACAGTGCTCAAAGCCGCTTGCAACGAAGCCACCGATAGGAAAAACGATAGCAATAATCTTGTCTGCAACATTCCTGCTACTAAAACACAACCACACAGCAAGACATACCATTGAATTGCATAGAACACCTCTGGCCAGGGCAACTTTAAAATCCAAATTAACCTTCGTATTGGCTATCAGGAGTGCCTTTGCACCGACCATATGATGAAAGAATTCAAATTGGTGTGAGTTATATACCCAGAAGACCATGGTAAGACTACCTACAAGATTGCTGACATATGAAACAATCCAGTTATTAAGCACATCACGTGTTCTAATCCTCTTGCTTACATATCCCATAATAATCAAATTATTTCCCGTAAAAAGCTCTGCACCGGCAATAACCACCAACATAAGTCCAAGGGAGAAAGTAATGCCTGCTATCATAGAGGTAAGCCCAAAGTGCAGGGTAGAGTCACAGGTTACGAGCGTGGCAAACTGTGCACCAATACCAATATAGGCGCCGGCTAATATGCCTAACAAAAATGTCTTAACGAAGGTTAATTGTGCTTTTACGGTAGCGACTTTATCAATTCTTGCAGCAATTTGTGGGGGTGCATAGGCATCAATATCAATAAGTTGAATTGTTTTGGGAACGCTATTTTCCGCCATATTCTCATTCTCCTTCTTATAATGCCTTATTTGATGGCCGTAAATAAATATACCAGTAAACGCCAGCAATCAACACAACACCACCAAAAAGGTTTCCAAGGACTACCGGTACCATGTTATCAATTAAAAACCCTTTAAAAAAGGTTAGATTCGAGATGTCCAATTTTCCTCCGGTTACCTTTTCTGCAGCTGCAACTACTGAACTATTACCTTTCAGCACAAGCGCCATGGGAATAAGCCACATATTGACCACACAATGCTCAAATCCACAGGCAATAAGACAGGATATAGGCCAGAGTAATGCCAGCATCTTAT
The DNA here is from genome assembly GCA_021463795.1 of Candidatus Brocadia sp. Lineage (GTDB taxonomy): Bacteria > Planctomycetota > Brocadiia > Brocadiales > Brocadiaceae > Brocadia. Next base: position 330,124 of record JAJTXE010000003.1, read on the forward strand.
CAAGATTGCTTCTGCCGCTGTAGCACAACCAAATACCCAGGCATACCAGGGTGTTGCAAAGCACGCCCCTTGTAAAAGCAGCGCCAAAAGGGATATTTACTTTATCATTAGCAGTGAGAACTATTTTTGCTCCCAGGAGATAATTATTTGCCATCCATTGTCCAGAGTTGTATATCCATAACACAAGGGTAAGTGCGCCGATGAAATTACCGATAAAAGCAATGATCAGATTCCTGGCAAGGTCTCTGCCGGTAATTTTTCTAGCCATAAAAGACATTGCAATAAGGCAATTTCCCGTAAAAAGCTCAGCACCAGCAATGACAATTAAAACCAAAGCCAGGGTAAATGCGACACCACCTACTAACTGGTTTAAGCCATAGTTAGAAGTAGCTGTATGAACTACGAGCATCCAAAGTTGAGCACCTAATGCAATAAAAACACCGGCAAGAATACTAAGGGCGAGAAGGGTTAGAGTGCTTAACTTTGATTTAGATACCCCAACCATCCCTACCCTATCCGCCATTTTTGCTGGTGCATAGGCATCGACTTCTAAAACGGGCATAGCATACTCTTGAGTCGTGCTGTTATCCTGCGTACCAGACATATATTTCCCCCCCCCTTCATGGAAAAAATGTGTAAGATGAATTATTTAAAGGCAGATATTTTATCACACGGATTGTTCGATTACTATATAGAATTAATTTATTTATACTGAATATTTGTCGTGCACGTCCTCCTTCTAAAGTTGTTTTTATAAAAGATTTCTTCTGCTTTGCTCTATTGCTGATAAGAAGACATTTTAGAAATAGCAATAAGATAAGATTTTTACAGGAAAAATTCAAGAAAAATAGATTGCTTTTTCATGAGATTTTGCTTTATTATGACCCGGTTTTATCTGATAATTGGAGTATGATAGTGCCTGAAAAAGGACAATTGTTTTGAGATAATTTTTGGAGGAAAAGAAGATGATTACCAAGGACATGGTTATTAACGATGTTATAAAGAAGTATCCCAAGACCATTACGGTGTTTAGCAATTATAAGGTGGATGCATGTTGTGGTGGAGGTTTCAGTATTGAAAAGACCGTTAGTGCAAGCGGGGGTGACCTGAATGCCTTACTTGCGGCATTAAATAAAGTTGTAGTGGCAAACAAGTAGCACCCGTGATTTCTGCCGTTGCGTTTTTTCCCGGGAAAAGGAAAATAGCCTTCTTTCTGCAACGCATGCAGTTCTTGTTCTTACCGCCTGTGGATATTGTAATTACCGTGTTCAGGAATTTCAATCAGGCCGCCGAGTCTCTTTAAGGTGCGTTCCTGGGACATGCTCAAAAGAGGTTAACATAAACTCCACGCAGGCTAAAGCCATGCGGCCACTATCTGTAGTCGCCGGAGGCATACTATATGCTGGCAAAAGTCAAAAGCGTAGCTGTTTTTGGTATAGATGCGTATGTATTGGATATTGAGGTCTATATTGCCACGGGTGATATGCCGTATATTGCCATCGTTGGGTTGCCGGATGCGGCGGTTAAAGAGAGCCGTGATCGGGTAAAAGCGGCAATCAATAATAGCGGTTACCGGTTTCCTTATGGACCTATGACGATAAATCTTGCCCCCGCAGACCGCAAGAAAGAAGGGCCGGTTTTTGAATTACCGATAGCAATCGGAATACTTATCGCGACGAACCAGATTGAGATTCCCGATATCCAGGAATACGCTATTGTCGGCGAGTTATCTCTGGACGGCAAGCTCCGCCCGGTGAAGGGCTGTTTATCGATGGCATTTAAGTGCAGAGAGCTGGGGATAAAAAAATTTCTCGTGCCATCAGAAAATGCATCCGAGGCGGCTATTATTGAGGGAATTGATGTGATTCCTGTCAAAACCCTCGCCGATACTGTGGGGGTTTTGACCTCATCGATTCCTTCTGTGCCCTGTAAAGTTGCACTGAACGAGGTATTCAGGGAATCTGCTGGTTATGACATAGATTATGCTGATGTAAAAGGACAGGAACATGCCAAAAGGGCGCTGACGGTTGCCGTTGCAGGAAACCATAACGTAATCATGGTAGGGCCCCCGGGCGCCGGCAAGACCATGCTTGCACAACGGATTCCTACCATCATGCCGTCTCTTACCTTAGAAGAGGCCTTAGAAACAACAAAGATTTATAGCGTTGTAGGGCTTCTGATCCCCGGACAGTCGCTGATTGTGAAGCGACCCTTTCGCTCACCACATCATACGATTAGCACCGCCGGGTTAATCGGTGGCGGCTCATTCCCGCGGCCAGGCGAAATTAGCCTTTCCCATAACGGAGTCCTGTTTCTGGATGAACTTCCGGAATTTGACCGAAAAACGATAGAGGTACTCAGGCAGCCGCTTGAAACAGGTTCTGTGACAATTTCACGCGCCATACATTCTGTCACCTATCCGGCCAAATTTTTTGTATGTTTGGCGCTCAATCCGTGTCCGTGTGGCTTTTTCACCGATAAACAGAAGGTGTGTCGCTGCACGCCTCATCAAATACAGAGTTACATGTCAAAGGTTTCAGGACCATTATTGGATAGGATTGACATTCAAATAGAAGTACCGTCTGTCCGATATGGTGAGCTTATTTCGGAGAATGATGCACAATCATCTGCCGAAATAAAGGAAAAAGTTGCTGTCGCCCGCACCATGCAGAAAGAACGATTTCGGGATCAGACAATCATGGTTAATGCGCATATGTCTTCAAAGCACATCAAAAAGTATTGTGTTGTGGAAAAGACGGCGGAAACGTTACTCCGGCAGGCAATGACGGAATTAGGACTTTCCGCGCGTGGCTATAGTAAGATTCTCAAAGTTGCACGCACCATTGCCGACCTGGATGAAAGCGGGACGATCAAGCCGGAGCATGTTTCAGAAGCGATACAGTACAGGAATCTGGACAGGGGTTTGTGGAAATGAAGATACTGTCATCGCGGGTATGACAAGTTTCATGAAATATTTGCATGCAGCCGCACCTTTACGTTGCGTTATAGCACAGATTTTACGCTGGCGATAGCCTGCGGCTACTCTATGTGGAAATGTCAATGTTTTAACGAAACAATAGATTCATTGCCGTAAATAAAATTATTATCCGTATCTTTTAGGAAAGGGAAATGGGCATCTTTCTCAGATAAAATCGGGTTGTTCAGGGGCCACGGTATGGCTACCGCCGGGTCATTCCAGAGAATACCCCGCTCATGCTCCGGAGAATAGGTGTTGGTGCATTGATAGCAGATTTCTGCTTTTTCGGAGAGCACGCAAAACCCATGCGCAAAACCTTCGGGGATATAGAGCATGTTCATCTTTTCTGACGACAAAATTTCACCGACCCATTTTCGGTATGAGGGTGATCCTTGCCGTATATCCACAGCAACATCAAAAATCTCGCCTGACAGGACTCTCATAATTTTTCCCTGCGCCATGGGATTTTTCTGATAATGAAGTCCTCTCAGGACATACTTTTCAGATCTTGAGTAGTTTATCTGAACGATCTGTTTTGTTATACCACCATGGAAAAAATCAGGGTATTTGTACAGTTCTGCAAAAATCCCCCTGGCATCCGGAAATACTTTGGGTTCAATGAGCAGCACCTCTGGTATCGCTAGTTTTTTAAATGAGAAGGGCATCTTCTTCATCCTCGTGCAAAATTTTTTTTAAATATTCTCCATAGCTGGTATTGATCTGGCTTGCCAGTTTCTTCACCTGACCGCCATTAATAAAGCCCATCCGGTATGCGATTTCTTCAATACAGCCAATCTTCAGCCCCTGCCTCTCTTCAATCGTTTTGATAAAGAGTGACGCATCGATTAACGAATCATACGTTCCCGTGTCAAGCCATGCATAGCCGCGTCCCATAAGCTGCACCTTTAACTGTTTTTTCAGGAGATACGCATTATTGATATCGGTAATCTCTAACTCACCCCTTTTTGACGGTTTCACGTTTTTTGCGAGTTCAATCACCGCATTATCATAAAAATAAAGCCCCGTTACGGCCCAGTGTGACCTTGGATGTACCGGCTTTTCCTCGATAGAGAGTGCCTGGTGATCCTTATCGAATTCAATAACCCCGTATCGTTGGGGATCTTTTACATAATACCCGAAGACGGTCGCCCCCTTGATTTCTGATGCTGCTGCTTTTAACATCTCTGAAAGACCGTGTCCAAAAAAGATGTTATCACCTAACACGAGGCAGACCCTGTCGTCACCGATAAAATGCTCTCCCAGAAGAAAGGCGTCTGCCAGTCCCCGTGGTTCGTATTGTTCTGCATACCGGAGATGTATTCCATAATCAGTCCCATTCCCCAATAAATCTCTGAATCTGGGCAGCGCCTCGGGGGTGGAAATGATAAGGATGTCCCGTATCCCTGCCAGCATCAGAACTGATAAGGGATAATAAATCATGGGCTTGTCGTAAACCGGGAGCAGTTGCTTGCAAATAGCCTTTGTTACCGGATACAGGCGTGTTGCCCTGCCGCCGGCCAGGACAATACCTTTCATGATGCATCTCCTTTCAGGGAACCAGAAATTCTCTGGGAAAAATTAAACATATTGCAACACAGGTAATGTTAAAAAATACCGATCCTTCTCTCCCTGAAGATACTATGAAGCAGGGTCTATTTCAGGGAACAAATACGACATAAGTTCTCTGGCAATGGGCCCTGCAATGTCTCCGCCATGTCCCGGAGTGTGTTCCACAAGGATGATAAAGCAGTATCGGGGGTTGTCATAGGGGGCGTAACCGGCAAACCAGGCATGGTTGTCTTTGTGGCGCCCTGTTTCTGCAGTGCCGGTTTTACCGGCGACCTTGTAGATATCTAAGCCCTTGTCTTTTGCAGTGCCACGGATAACAACGTCCTGCAAGGATGCACGCAGCAGGTTACTAATATCAGGAGACAGGGAGAGTTGCTGTCTATTCTTAGATTGAAAGGTCCGGACGGTTTCCCCCTGACTATTGGTCATTTTTAAGAGAACGTGAGGATGAACCAACGTGCCGCCATTTGCTATGGCAGCGTATACCCGGGCAAGCTGAAGCGGCGTGGTCAGTAATGCCCCTTGCCCGATGGAAATGTTCATAGCAGATGCAGTGGTGGCCAATTTTGGTATACTCCCGGCTTTTTCATGGGGAAGATCAATGCCTGTCTTCTCACCAATGCCAAACTTTTTTGCCCATGCGTATAATGCATTTCCGGCAAGGATCTTTGCAGTTTCAAAGAAAAAAACGTTGCAGGAATAGGGGATAGCGTCTTCTATGGTAACAAATCCGTGACCATATTCCGACCAGCATTTAAAAGTGATATTTTTATATTTGATATAACCCGGACACTCAAAATTCGTTTGGGTAGTTATCGCATGGGAGCTCAGGGCGGCAGTTGCCGTAACCACTTTAAAAATAGAGCCCGGCGGTAATGCTCCCTGTATGGCCCGGTTGAGGAAAGGCTTTGAGGGGTGCCTGATAAGTTTGCGGAAATCCTTTTCAATCGTATTCGGGTTAAAGTGCGGCATACTGGCCATAGCCACTATTTCGCCTGTCCAGGGGTCCATAACGATAACTGCTCCTGAGTTTGCGCCGAGTACTTTTTCTGCATGAGCCTGGATTTGGCTGTCAATGGTGAGATAAATATTGTTCCCGGGGACGGATGGTCTTTCCAGTACCGTTTTTTTGATCTGGGTATTTTTGCAGGTAATTTCTTCAAACCTCTTGCCGCGTAGTCCGTGCAAATCGCCTTCGTAATGTGCCTCGACCCCTGTCCTGCCAATCGTGTCGTTTTCGGCATAGCCGTCATAGAGCAGCGAAGTGGTTTCATTACCGGCGCTGCTGGAAGCCAGGATAAAATTATTCCAGTTTTCACTCTGCACTTTCCATTCATCACCGGTGAGTTTACCCATATACCCTAAGACGTGTGAGGCGAGGGTTTGCTCCGGGTATATTCTTTCTGGCCGGGGAGTAACGCGTATGCCAGGGAATTCATCCGGTTTTGTCTCTATCTGAATAACCTTTTCCCAGGCAACGTCAGAAACCATGGGATAAAAATCTGTTTCCTCTTTTATGCGGATTGCCCTGCCATATTTTTGTTCCATACCCTGCTTCAGTTTCTCTACTTTTTCAATCGCCTGGTCTGTGTATTCTAATAACTTGATCTGAGGAATATTCAGCAGATGGGATAGTTTTTTTAGCCATAGATCCTGATTTTCATGGCAATCATGGCACGATTTCTTTGTCTTTTTGTGCACGCCCATTTCTGTAATTCGCGGAATAGTTTTGTTCGCGCGCGTCAGAGAGCCATAGAGCAGGTTCTTATAGTGCACGCATATATCAAAGGCATGCTGGTCAATGGCCAGGGTCCTCCCGTTTCTGTCGAAAATGGAACCCCGTGTTGAATCTAAGGGATAGGTGGTGATGCGACGGGTCTTTGAAATGCCTTTGTATTTATCACTCTCGATGATTTGAAGCTGAAAGAGCCGGGCAGCAATGCAGATAAAAAGCAAAACGAAAAGAATAAGTATTGCCTTAAACCGGAACGGAAACATGAGTTAATTACCCTTAATAAAAAAAAGTTTATGGGTAGGCTGAAATCTGTTGAATATCCAAAACAGAACCGGCACAACCATCGCCGTATAGAATGAAGAGCAAAAGATCATCCGGAGTGTTGATGAAAAACAGAGGGAATGAAAGGAGATTTCCACATGAATGGTGTATATGATATTGTATATGACTGAAAAGATAAAAGTAATGAGGATTTGGGTAACCAAATGCCCCCGAAAAAGTATTTCCCGGGATGACCAGAGGAAAAAGCCTATAGCGACAAAAAGTACGGAATTCATTCCAAAACTCCCCTCAGAAAACAGGTCTTTTGACATGCCCGTCAGCCAATTTGCAACGGTATTTCGTTTTACATCCGTGAGGAACGCATAAAACACCACGAAGGGAAAATACAAATCAGGCGCTGCTGTCCCAAGGTTAATCCAGTACATCAGGGTTGACTGAAAAAGGGAGATACAGAACAACATGCAAAAAAAGGTAAACCACCGCATAGAAAGATTCCTTACCCTTGTAAGGGGCGAAGTCTTTGATACATTCAGGATAAGCCAAATTATTTAATACGTTTACTATGAATTGGACCTTCGGCAACTAAACATTCCCCGCCCTTTGATGGGAGGGAACAGGGAAGGGCGCTCACTCTTCTCTCACCCCCACCTGGCCTCCCCCATCAAGGGGGAGGAGCTTTGGCTTGAAATTCCTGTGCATAAATTATTACGTAGTGACTATAAAGCGTTAAGGGCTAATGGGTAATAACGAGCACACTCTCAATTTTCGAAACATTTACCCGGGGCAATACCTTTACCGATTGAAAGAGTGCGCCGCTTTTCGTCTCATGTTCAACTACGGTAGCAATGGGCAAGGAAGGCGGATAAAGCCCCCCGATATCAGAGGTGACAATATCGTCTCCTTTTTTCAGCTTTGCCCAGCGCGGTGCATATTTTAATTTACAAAAGGCGGTCGCATTTCCCTCAACAATTACCTGTTCCCGCGTTTGAACAACCCTTCCTGGTATGTGCGTTGCCGGATCGGTGATAAGCTGAACAACACTGTTTCTTCCGCTGACGGTAGTAATTCTTCCAACAAGCGCATTGTCTGAGATAACAATATCGTTGGGTTTTACCCCGTGCTTTGAGCCGGCATTAATCGTTATGCTTTTCCTGAAATTTGATGTGTCGTATCCGATAATGTCCGCCGGTACGGGGCTCTTCTGCATCGTCGTATTTTCTGCCTGGAATTTTGAGAGCGTGCGCAATTTATTCTGTAATTTGTAAATGGTGTCCTGCTGTTCAACGAGCTTATTTTTAAACTGCAAGACTTGCTCCTCCAGGTGTCTTTTCCCGTGTGCTTCGTGAAGCGCGGAGATCAGATTATCAAGAAAGGCGCTTGCTTTGTTACTGCAAAAGCATGTTGCCCATTGGAATGGCCGCATTGGGGCAGCACAGGTCATTTTTACACGGCTTGAGACGGCCGGTGGTAAAAATAACAGCGCCAGAGATATTACAAAAAGGGTAATTATTGTTGCAAGGGGGTGCTTAATGAGATTGCTAAAACTAGGGGTGGATGTCCTCATCCTGCAGAACAGACTTAAATAAATCAAGGTTTTCGAGGAGATAACCCGTGCCTCTTGCAACGGCTGTTAAAGGGTCGCTTCCTATTTGTACCGGAAGACCCGTTTCCGCTCTCAGGAGTTTATCTATGCCCCTGATCAATGCGCCTCCGCCTACCACGACCAGTCCATTGGTTATTAAATCTGCGGCTAATTCCGGAGACGTCCTTTCCAGGGCAGATTTTACCGCGCCTAAAATCTTATCGAAGGGTTCTCTTAACGCCTCCCTGATTTCCTCAGAGGTGATGGTTGCGGCCCTCGGTAAGCCAGCAATAGCATCACGCCCGCGTATCTCCATCGTGAGTTCTTCTTCTAAAGGGTAGGCAGAGCCGATTTCTATCTTTATCTGTTCGGACGTACGGTGTCCGATGTCAAGGTTATAGGTCTTTCGTATGTATTGCAGGATCGATTCGTCAAATTCGTCTCCTGCAATCCTGAGGCTCTCATGGGTAAAAATATCGCCGAGGGATATAACCGCCACCTCTGTGGTACCGCCTCCGATGTCCACAATCATACTGGCTACCGGCTCACCTACCGGAAGGCCAACGCCAATTGCCGACGCCTTAGGTTCGGAAACCAGATAGACCTCCCTTGCACCGGCGCGTTCAGCGGAATTGACTACCGCCCGTTTCTCCACCGCGGTAATACCAGACGGGATGGCGATCAGTACCCTGGGACGGACGCCCCACTTCCGTTTATGCACCTTGGTGATAAAATATTTGAGCATGGCCTCGGTGATGTCAAAATCTGCTATAACGCCGTTTTTGAGCGGGCGAATAACGGAGATGCTGCTTGGCGCCTTTTCAAGCATGGCTTTCGCAACGTTTCCTACTGCATTTCCGTTTAAAAGAACTTTATTCGTCCCTGGTTTCACGGCAACAACCGATGGTTCTGACAGCACGATCCCTTGTCCCGGTATGCAAACAAGGGTGTTTGCTGTGCCAAGATCGATCCCCATATCTGTGGAGACAAAACCTAATATAAAATCTAATGGGTGCATTCGGATCGTTTTTTCTTTTGAGGGCGGTTTTTGATAATGTTCAGCTTTTCACAAGTGTTGTAGTTTTTAATAGTTAGTAATGAAACAAAGAACGGCAAAATTATACGGTTAATCTTTATAAAATGTCAAGGGGAAAGTCCCTTTTACAAAATCAGATCGCAAAAATGTTCATGCATAAGATATGTTTTCGATAGATACGTCTTCAATGGCTTTTTTCAGCAGGCTTCTCTGTGCCAGAAACGAAGGATTTAATCACGCCCAGGGTGAGCATGATTCCGGATGCTGCCGTGCAAAGGATGGCAAACCAATCGCCATACATAGTATAAAAGGAGGCAGCATTTTTGATATATTTTATACGATTGGTAAGCGTACCGCTGATCTCACGGTATTTTCCTGCAGGGTCTGACAAGGTGTCATAGATGGCGCCATCGGGGGCAACAAAAGAAGATATTCCAGTATTAGCGGCGCGTGCCATCGTGATCCGGTTTTCGACTGCCCGGAATACCATAATGGCAAGATGTTGGTCAAGCTCTGCGCTATCACGAAACCAACCATCATTCGTTATATTTACCATGAAGTCCACTCCGTCCCTTTTGAATTTTCTGATGAGAGACGGCACGGTGTCTTCATAGCAGATAGATGCCCCAAACATAAAGTTTCCATTTTGAAGGGTATTTAACGAAAATAGGGTTCGTTCGTGACCATGGGTTAACCCTGTTTCGTAAGGGACGAGTTTGGCCAGGAAGGGGAAATAGGTTTTCAGTGGGGTAAATTCTCCAAACAACACAAGATGAATCTTGTCGTAGCGATTGAGTAATGTTCCCTTCCGGTTGTAGTAATACCCGCTGTTAAAATAGACTTGTTCTTTTCCTGCAAGAGTCAGGGCAATGCCCCCTAACAGCAAATTGGTGTTTAATTCCTGCGCGAGGCTCGTTGCAGTAAGCTGCGATAAGAGGTCAATCTTTCTGCCGGTAAGTTCGGGGTTGATATTGAGGATCCCCGGCATCATCGTCTCCGGCCAAACCAGGAGGTCGATTGGTGTCCCTTTCATACTCATCGACAGGTCAGTATATTTTTTCAGGATCTGTATTTCATCCTCTTCCGTAGACTCGAATTTTAAGTCCTGGGGTATATTGCCCTGGACCATGCACACAACAGGCCCTTCTTCGGGGTGATAATGCCTGAGCCAGTGTAATCCGTAAAGAAGGCTGGCTGCCACAAGTACAGGAGGCAGTATGCACGTTAGTCTGAAAAAGGCGCGCCTTTGGTCTGTAAAACTACGGATGAGCAGGTCAGCAATCGCTGCATTGACCATGATGATAATAAATGAAATGCCGTAAACACCGGTAATATCGGCAATCTGTATGATTGGCAGGTACCGATACTGGGTGTGTCCGGTAAAAAACCACGGAAAGCCCGACATCAGAAAGGACCGGATGAATTCAGATGCCGTCCAGATACATGGCATAACAATGACAATGGGAAGTTTCAAATTCGACGTGATAAGCCGGGCACAGCATGCAAATATGAGAAAGTATGCGGCACAATACAAACTCAGCAATATCCAGGCAATAAAGGTGACATGACGAAGCCACGATAGCTGGACAACAAAGAACACGACACCTATACCCAGCGAATAGAGGCAAAGATATCTTTCTCCCGTTACGATAAGGATGAACCATGGGACACATGCAACCCATGCAAGATAGACCAGGTCTGCAGGTGGAAAAGAAAGGCACAAAAGGACTATGGTCAAAAGAGAAAGTGCGGGGATTTTTACAAAACTTGTCTTGTTCAAGGTTTTGAGAACTGCCAAGGACATGATTTAATCAAGAGGTATAACATCGACCAGTTGTCCCGCGGCGAGTTTCTCCGCATCTTCACGGACGATAAGCAGGCAGTTTGCCCTGGTGGTAGCCAGGAGGTCGGCCGAGCCATGCCATTCTACCGGGGAGACCATCCATGTGTTGTCCTGCATACGAAGGAATGCGGGGCGATACTCACGACGTTTTCTCTTGACAAAAATTTCCGTCTCTAAGGACGCTTTGAAGGCCGTCCTGTGGACATGAGGAAAACCCATCATCTTACGGATGGCTGGATAGATAAATAATTCAAAGGTGACAAAGGATGCTACGGGGTTTCCCGGCAAAGCAAAGATAAAGGTCGCATCCTTTTTACCGAAAATAACCGGTTTCCCGGGCCTTAGCGCCACTTTTTCAAAATAGATATGGGTGTTCAGGTCCTTCATCACATCACCCACGAGGTCGTATTCCCCCATAGAGACGCCTCCCGAAAGGATCAGGATATCCTTCCGGAAACCCCTCTGCATCATGGCTGAAATTTCTTCCTTCGTGTCTTTAACAATACCTAAGAGTTCAACCTCCGCATGCATACGCCTCGCCTGCGAAGACAGTGAATAGCCGTTACTGTTCCTGATCTGGGCAATGGAGGGTTGAAGGCCAACCTCCACCAGTTCGTCGCCGGTGGAGATGATACCTACCGTTGGTGCAGAAAATACCCCAATGCGGGATTTGCCTGTCGTTGCAAGAATGCCAATCTCCTGAGGCCGAATCGTCATACCTTTACAGAGAACGGTTTGTCCAACCTGCATATCCTCACCACGGCTTGAGATGTTTCTTCCCCTGTCAATGGGCCTGAGGATTTTTACCCGATGGTTTACAGAAAGGTCTTCCGTTTCTTCAAACTTGACTACAGCGTCTGCCCCTTCCGGTACGGCGGCCCCGGTCATAATCTTGGACGCCTGCCCACGCGAGATTTTTTTTGCGGGCATATGGCCGGCGGCAATGTCTTCAATGACGGTCAATTCGACAGGTGCATGAGTAGTGTCATCAGCAATGACGGCATATCCATCCATTGCAGAACGGTTAAAGGGTGGCATATCGATGTCGGATTGCACGTCCTGCGCCAAGCAAAGCCCCAGGGCATTTTCGAAATGAATGGTTTTAACCGGCAGGGGTGTGACGGTGTCCTCAACAATTTTTATGGCGGTATCGACAGAAATCATAGTTTGATTATGTTAAAGAAACGATAGCAATATGTCAAGTATTGTTATGCATGGGCATGCAAAAACAGAGACAATTTACTTTAAAAATTCAATAAAATCAAGGTCAACATGGTTATTTTTTTATTACAAAAATCAGAAAAAGACACATAGGTTCCCGTCTGGAATTTTTACAAAGAAAAAGGCTTAATCCCAATGACGGATTAAGCCTTTTTTTCAATTCTCACAAAATAGAGTTTTTAAAACCTTATTCAGCCAAACAATTTTCTCCCTCATGCATACACTTTGACTTATCTACGTCGCCCGGCTTTCTCTTCCAGCCCAAAAGCAGATCCGTATACTCACCGTGTTTCCAGAAGTCGTAAGCCTTATGCTGTATGCCTACCTGATTCTCAATAGCTTTAAACCTCCTCAACCGACTGGCTTCTGCTTTAACCTGAATAAGCCACCGATCCTGCAGGAAGGCTCCTTTCCCGTAAGTGGCGCCATACATGGCCCCGTGCGCCATAGCCTTGTATACAGAGTTGGTTATATAGACCAGCATCTCAAAGGAGGTACGTTCTATGTCGGAGACGTTGTACATCCTGCCCTCACCGCCAAGGAGGCTAAAGGTGTAGTGTCCTGCATAGTCAGGGGCCAAATCGTTTGGCATGGGGTCCAGCAGGCCTTCGTTATAAAGATCAACCACGATCTTCATGGCCTCACGCCATTTGGTAAAGCTGACCTTTACGGCCTCGTCCATCGCTTCAAACTGGTCTGCTGCAAATCGGGGAGAATGGCAGCCCTTGCACGTGTTAATCCAGTTTTGTCTTGCCTCTTTAAATTTCGGCGCCCCACGATCTACAAGAGACGTGCCCATATGGCTGTTGATTGTCGATGCTTTTTGCGCATTATGTTCACCATCCTTCATATGACAATACGCACAGGTGGGGGTTTTATAATTCGCCGGTTTGAGGGGTTTTGTCCAATCCCAGGTATGCTGCTCCGATTCATAAATCATTCCATGGTATGATTCCTTATACATCTCATACTCATAGTGGTCGAGTCCGGTGTGGCAGATGCCACAGTTATTCGGTTTTCTTGCTTCGGCCACGGAAAAATCATGCCTTGTATGACACCCATCACAACGGTTTTCAGCGATGCCATGACAGGTGGCACAGGCTGTTACCTCTGCTGCCGGCTTTGCGATCTGCCAGGGAGCTTCTATTACGCTTACATGGAACGCATGCGTATGTGAGCCAATCTTTCCGGCACGGTGGCCTGCCTGTTGTTCTGGATGACACTCACCACAATGCTTCCAGGAAGGCATGTACAACTGCTGATGATTGTTTCCATGGCATTTATCACATCCTACGACACCCTTCTCCGCAGATGCGTGCTTGCTCTTTTTCCATTGCGCTACAATACCGGGCGTCTGGACGGTATGGCACATAACGCACTCTTCATGCTTAAATTCTCCCGATACGTTCATATTCGGTGTGTAATAATGATCAGGGTCATACCATCGCATCAGAGGCAAAAATCCAAAGAGTTTGCCAAATTTACCCTCGCCAGGGAGCACCTCTTCCGGGGGGGTATAACTGGCTGTTAAACCGGCGTGATACAGGTCTCCTGAATTATCAGGGCCCATTTTTTCTCCCGTCAGCTCAGAAATAATTTGCTGGACGGTCCTCTTGTCTTTCGGGTGGGCAGGCATAGCCTCCTTTTTTACCGAACAGAGAGCCTTTGCGTCCTTTTGCGTTTCAGGAGCAGAAGCCTCTTGCGGTATCTCTTTTACTGGTTTAGCGGAGACTTCCTTTTCCTCCCCCTGCTTGATAGTTGTGACTTCTGCTTTTTTCACCGCCGCTTGCTCACAACCAAGCTGGATACAGCCAAACAGGGCAAGCATACCCAAAGAGATCGTAAATTTTATCCCCTTGCTCATATCCTTTTTCTCCTTTTCTTCAACCATGTTTGATTAAGAATAGACAATACATTCAGCGTAACCTGCAATGACGCCTTATTTTTTTGTTATTTCTACTTTCCAGACTTCAGGACCTTGTTCAACATATTTCCAGTCTAATTGCCCGCTCCGTTCTGCATCTAACTGGTACTTTAAGGGTTTTGGATCGTGGTCATTGATCAAGATCATCATCTCTCCTTTTTTCAGTCCGTCAAAGGTGTTAAATATCTTTGGATGCCTTTCTCTGGGCACAATATTTCTTACATCGAGAACAACGGGCTGTGTCTTACTCATATCTCTCCCTTTTTTTATGAATTTATCCTACGCTGATAGCCAAAACAACCATTCTTTCTGTGCACCGCATACCCCTCGACGTCCCTTCGGGAGCGACAAAAATCATATCCTTTTTCATTTCAATTTCTTTATTATCGAGGGTAAATACTCCCTTTCCTTCTTTTACATAAAAAATACCTACACTCTGCCCGCCATGGGGTGGGATTTCCTGGCCGGGTTCCATACAAATAAGCGGCATCTTTACCTTTGGTGAGGCGTAAAGAATATTTGGAATAAAATGATCTTTGTTAAATTTTACCTTTTCTTCTAAACATATTGGTTCCATGCTATGCGCCGACCTCCTTACCTAACCTTCATGAATGGTTAATATTATTTCACGACGACAGAATTACGCCTCATGCCATCCTTACATGACAGGTCTCACCTTTTTACAATGGAAAACTGCAGCCTTCTATGGGGTCTTGATTGCATCTTTTTGAGCTGCTTCGTTTAATTCATTTACGAATTTATCCACATCTGTGCTATGCATCATGCATGCGAGGTTGATATCTTCCGTGCCAAAGGAAGGGCAATCGAAGCATCCTTTCCCGAAATATTTTGTAAAAACAGCTTTTGTAGCAGGATATTTCTTTGTCACCTCTCCTGTGCTCATTTTCTTAGTGATGAGAATTTCACTACCCATATTTATCCTCCTCTCGATAAAAATACCAAAAAATTATCCTACCCCTGCGAGGGCAATTTCCTGATCGGCAAGCTCGATAGGTGCAATGTCCTCTATTTTTACCGGTAACCGCACATCTTTTGGAAGCGGGTCAATATACTTTTTCCGGTATGCCTTGCTCTGCATGCGGCAGGTGGGGTATCGCTTGCTAAAGTCGGGATGCGTGACCATCTTCTTCCAGATTTCCTGTATAGACATCTCACGGACGTTTCCAAAATTAATGGGATTAAAGTCACAAGGATTAATATCGCCATATGCCGTCATATAAAATTGTGACTGAGCTCCATAACAACCCACCCCCCGCGGTGAATTGATAATCGACATACAATTGATTCCCATAGGATGGTCCATCTCATGATACTTTTTCGTTATGGCAATCAATTGTTTCCGGTCTTCTGCCGTTAATATCTTCGAAGTGTCCTTTAAAAACCGGCCTGACGGAATACAATCGAAGATCGTTACCTCTGAAAAGCCTTGTTCCTGGGCGATCTTTAAAAGTTTTTCGACCTTTCCTGTTTTAATACTTTCACTCGTTGCATAGGTGGAGATACCCGTCAGGATGCCTGCCCTGCGACAACGTTCTGCGCCCTCGAAGGCTTTTTGGTAACACCCTGGCACTGCCCTGAATTCGTTGTGTAATTCAGGTTCACTGCTATCGATGGAGATATTTAAGGAAAACAAACCTGCCTGCGCGAGTTTTCGGACGTTGTCTTCGGTGAGGAGCAATCCATTGGTAAAGATCATGGGGATTGCCTTGGTTTTATCCACGAAATGAATGAGATCGTAAAGCTCCTCGCGGAGGAGAGGTTCTCCGCCTACGTAGATGATAAGGCTTGCCCCAAGATCCAATGCCCCATCAACCACCGTCTTTATTTCCTCTACCGTAAGCTCCTTTTTTGCATGATCGATAAAGGGGTCAGCGCTGCAATGAATGCACTGACACTGGCATTTATGGGTAATGGCTAAATTAGCCGTAACGGGAAATGCCATCTTATGCAGCATCATTCTCAACTTGCGTTCGAGAAATCTCATGCCTGCCTGACTGGGAAATGGCGGATTAAACAGGTTATAAACGTTCATGCCATTCATTTTGGCGATCACCTTCAGGGAATTAATCTTCTCAAAAAACTGGTCCACGTATGGCTGCAACATGTTACCCAGCACTCCTCCAGCTTTTCCGGCAATTTTCCCTCCGCGAATCTCGGCATCAATATGTAAAAAATCAAATGAAGTCATAATTTACCCTCCCTACTCTTTGCATGGTGGACTAATTTGAGATTTTTTTCTATCTCGCATACAATATCATTTGCGACTTCAATAGCCTTTAACCCCTCTTCCCCTGAAACAACAGGCTCTTTGCGCCCTACAACACAATCAACAAAAGAGCTAAGTTCCTTTTTTAGCGGTTCACAATCATCCATTTTTATATGCTCCACTTTTAACAAATCACCAAACACATAACTTTTCAAATCCGCAATGGTTGAAACATCCATTGCAGAGAGATCGAGCGCCTTGAGCGTCAGCTTCGGTGATTTTTTATATATTAATGCATCTCTTTTCTGATAATCAATAGAAATATATGAATCCTCGGAGAACAATCTCATTTTACGCATCGAGGTAATGGATACACGGCTTGCGGTAACATTTGCCACACAGCCATTCTGAAATTGCATTCTTACGTTTGCAATATCCTCTTTATCGGAAATCACATTCACCCCTACGGCATCAAATTTTTTTACCTTAGACCCTGTTATATGCAGAAGAATGTCAATGTCATGAATCATCAGATCAAGTACCACCCCAATATCAGCAGAACGGAAGGTAAAGGGGCTCAGCCGATGGCATTCGATAAAGCGGGGATTGATGGAAAGTTTTTTTATCGCATCTATCGCGGGATTAAAACGTTCAATATACCCTGCCTGAAGCACCACCCCTTTTGCTTTACTTATAGAGATCAATTCCCTTGCCTCCTGCACCGTGCCTGTCATGGGTTTTTCGATCATGACGTGAATTCCGTGCTGAAGGAAGTCCTTTGCTATGCTGTAGTGGGATTTAGTGGGCACGGCAATACTCACGGCCTCTGCCTGGCCAAGCACCTCCCTATAGTTTGAAAAGTATTTTGTATGGTATTGTTGTGCGATCTTCTCCGCTTGCTGAGGTTGAATGTCAACAACACCAACCAGCGCCACCCCCGGTAATTCTGAATAGACCCTTGCATGCTCTTTTCCCAAATGGCCAACGCCAATTACCGCAACCTTTAAGTCAGACATAATCAAGTTACCGTTGCAGCCGTGTGGCGAAAAGATTCCCGATACCTTCCGGACTTGCCCTTATCAATATTTCTCAGAAAGGTAACCAGATATTTGACTACCGGAGAAACAGCTTCGTTCGTTTCCAGGGTTTCAAGTACAGAGTTCCTGTTCAATTCGCCGGAGCGAAATATCTTACGAAATGCCTCTTTAATTTCATCGATTTGTTCTGTCGAAAATTTTTCTCTTTCTAATCCAATGACATTTACCTGGCGTATCTTTGCGGGATGGCCTTCAACAATCATATAAGGCGGCACATCCTGAACAATCCGGGTATGGCCTCCTACATAGGCATATCGGCCAATAGTTGCGAAAGGCTGTATGCCAACAAGCCCCATCAGCTTAGCGCATCTTTCCACCACAACATGTCCACCCAGGAGCACGCCATTTGCCAACAGAACATTATCTTCGATAATACAATCATGTGCAATATGTGAATATGCCATAAAAAAATTATTGTTACCGATTACCGTTTTTTCTCCGCCACCCGTCGTACCCTTGTTGATGGTTACGCCTTCCCTGATTACATTATTGTCTCCCATTATAAGGGAAGTGTGCTCACCACGATATTTTAGATCCTGCGGCTCAGCACCCAGGACTGCATTTGGATGGACGATGTTGTTTTTTCCAATGATCGTATTGCCGGTTACCGTAACGTTATTTTTTATAATAGTTCCATCTCCAAGCGTAACCGTTTTACCGATGATACTAAAAGGACCAATTTCAATTTCTTTACCCAAAACAGCATCGGGGTGAACAATAGCTGATCTATGAATCTTCAACCTGCATTCCCCCCTTTTTCGCACGGTTCCAACTTTTTTCTCCCCCCCCTCCACGCCAGCGATAAATTTTTAAGAGCTATGCGAGGTTTACGATCTTTTCTGCTAACCGGACATTCAGAGAATGTCCGGACCTGGTTGCAACAATACGTCCTTGTATTACGACATTCGCCAAACAAAGGTCGCCTATCAGGTCCAGGATTTTGTGCCTTACCAATTCATCAGGAAATCGTAATTCGGCAGGTTTCATAGAATGAGGTTTTGTCATCGTGCCATCCTTATGCACAATGATACTATTATCATCGGTAACCCCTTTTCCCAAGCCAAGCTGCCTGAACTCTTCAATAAAGGTGCTTAGCCCAAATGTCCTTGCCGGGGCAATTTCCTTGCAAAAGCTTTCTTCTGTAAATTCGATATCATATGTTTGCTGCTGGAGAAAAGAACCTTGAAAATCCAGAGTATACGATAATGCCAGGCCTTTTTCATAAGGGACGGCCATAATGTTTGCGTTTCCGCTTTGAACCGTTATTGAATTTTTGACAACAAAAACCCTCTTTGTGCCCCCCAGGTCAACGGTCCCTGCTTTTTTCAGAAGGTCTACAAAAAACTGTGCGCTCCCATCCCCTGCCGGGACTTCCCTGCCATTTATTTCAATTTCGATATTATCGATCCCAAGCCCTGCTAATGATGCCATAAGATGCTCTATACACTCAACTTCTGCGTCATTATGCTTGAGAAAAATGCGCCGGTAATTATTTGCTAATGAATGAACATGTGCCGGAATCCTTGGCCGGCCTGGTAAATCAACACGAACAAATGATATGCCGCTGTTTAAAGGCGCCGGCTTTAAATGGAGTATCGTATCCTCTCCCCGAAACATCCCTATCCCGGAGCATCCAACTTCCTGCAGGATTGTTTTTTGTGTGCTGGCCACAAACTACTTTCCCTTGGTTCCCTGAGAAAATCGTTTATTCAGGTTGTCAATTACCCGATTGGTAATATCAACGGAGTCAGAATTATAGAGGACGGTTTTGATTCCAACCTTGAACTGCAATTCAGAAATCCCGCCGCTTTGCATCTCTGGCTCTTCTTTCTTAATAATCAGATCATATTGTTCTCGTTTACCGATATCTTCTACCTCATTGCAGACTTCCGTATAGAGACTTCCGAAATAATCCTTATACTTTTTGGTAAGGCTCTTTTCTGCGAACTTTGCGTATGATTCTAGTTCTAAACTCTTTTTTTCGAAGGTCTCTTCATCTTTTTTTCTGGCTTCACTCCCAAGGTCCAGTAATTGTATCTTCTCACCAAGACTTACCAGTTCCTTCTTTCTGTCAGTGATATTTTTTTGGTATTGTTTTTCCTGCTCTTTTAACTGCGTATCAAAGGCCTTTCTCTTCTCATATTTTTCGAATACCGCATTTAAATCAACAACCCCTACCTTTAATCCTTTCGACGGCGAAGCAATTCCCCCCTCTTCTTTTGCCTGAATCGCGTTCGGTAGCCACAGACACAAGCATATAAAACTTGCTACGATACAAAAAACAACCTTTTTCATCGTTTCGTTTTTCTTAACCGTTTTCGCTGATATCATGTTAATAGCTGTTACCTCCTCCGAAATTAAATGAAAATGACTGTGTTTCATCCTTATCCTCCTGGATTATGGGAATGCCGTAATCAATGGATATTGTTGAGCGTCCAAGAAAAGGTACATTCAATCGTAATCCAACCCCTGAGGATAACCGAAACCGGTCAAAATTAATATCACTGGCACTTTTATCCGCCTTTCCCGTGTCAACAAAGATGGCGGCACGGATCATGTCCTTATAGACGGGAATAAGATATTCTGTGTTCATTAACATCAGGAGATCTCCACCAATCTGATCACCGGTTTTCGAATCAACCGGAGACACACCCCGAAACCGGAATCCGCGAATAGAGTTGTAACCTCCGGCATAAAATCTTTCAAAGATAGGAACATCTTCCCCCGAAGTTGACTCTACAAGGCCAAAAGTGCCCCCGTATGCTAGTACATGTTTACCCCATTTGGGAATTTCAAAGAGGGTTTTGAATTTTGTTACCTGAAATATATATTTCGCAATATCCACATCCAGCCCTGCGATTTCTAAGGAAGATTCACCCTGGAATCCTTTCGTTGGGGCGTAAATATTATCCGTTTTGTTTATGTTTGCCGACAACGTAACACCGGCTTTCAGATAGCTGCCTTCCGCATCCAGAACATCCTGTGGTACGTCTTCATCATCCTCACCATCACGTTTTGAAATGTCAATGATGTTAAGTTCAGGGCTTACTTTTACAAAAAAATCTCTTTGCAGTTCCCTGCCCACGGAAACCCTTGAACCGATGTCCTGTTGTTCATACTCCCGATACCAGCGAAGGTAATCAAAAAAACTTAACCCAGCGCTGTAAGGTGAATCAAACACGGATGGATTTGTCAAAGACGCCATAATTTCGGTTCTCTGAAAACCAGGACTAAACCGCAACGTTAAGATCTCACCGGCGCCGCGAAAGGCATTCCCCTGTAAAAAATCGTCCCAACTTTTTGGTAAATCCGTGACGTCAAAGTTTCTGTCCGTGTAGGAAACATCCCCGAATACTCCGACATTTGCCCCAAAACCTCCACCGAACCGCAGCATGCCCGTTCGTCCTTCTTTTACGTCTACCACAATATTTTGCTTATCTGGCTCGGAGCCTTGTTCAAAATTAATTCCAGCGGGCATCCCGGACTCCATATCAAAATAGCCTGTATTGGCAAGCCGCCGCTGGCTGTCACGGATCTTTTCGGTATCCAGTTTTTCTCCGGGGTGAAAGGTTAACTGCCGGCGGATAACATTATCCCGTGTTTTATCATTTCCCGTTATCTTGATCTTTTCGATATAATGCCGGTCTTTCTCCTCTACCGTAAAAAACACATTTACCTTTGCGCCTTCCGAACTAAAGGTATGCCTTTCTTTGACAACGGTGGTAACATACCCTTGTTCCCCATACATTAAACGGAGCTGATAGGTATCCTTATCTACCGCGTCTAAAAAGAATGGTCCCCCTTGCTGTAATTTCAACTTTCCCTTTAACTCCTCATCGGTAAACAGGGCGGAGCCTTTTATGGTTAAGGTTTCAACGGAATATCTTTCTCCCTCTTTTATATGAAGGGTAAGGTACATCGTCTTATTGTCGTCTCCATACGTTATGTCCCACCCGACATCAACGTCCAGCCATCCGTTATTCATGTAAAATTCTTTTACCTTTTCAACGTCGGCTTCAAACTTTTTCGAGTCAAATCTTCCCGGAAAGATAAATGCAGGAAACCGCTTCCGTTTGGTTTCCATCTGTTTCAGAAGCTTTCTTCGTTTGAAGCCTGTATTTCCTTCAAACGATATTTTGGCAATGCGAATCTTAGGCCCCTCGTCAATGTTAAAGACAACGGTCGTTTTCCCGTCCACTGTTTTACTCTCAGCGTGCACCTGCACCCGATTGAAGCATTTTTTTATGTAGAGTTCCTTTATTTTCTCCTCTTCCAATTTCAGCAGGTAATATTTTAAATAATCCCCTTTTTTTATCTCAAGTTGCTTTTCCAGTTTTTTGGTCTTAATCTTCTTATTTCCGGTAAATTGTATTTCGTCAATCATGGCCCGCTCAGTTACCACAAAAATAAGCTTCAGCCCGTCTTTGAGCTCTTCAACTTCCACCTCAATATTGTCAAAGAATCCCAGCGACCAGATAGCATCTACATCCCGGCTTACTGCCAGTGGATTATATAGATCGCCTTCTTTCACCCGGAAGCTGCTCTTTATCGCTGAGGGACTGATTCTCTGCGTACCCCGGATCTCAATTTTTTTTATCGTATGAGCAGTTTTATTCTGAGTTTCAGCGCAAGGTAGTTCTTTATAACCCACACAGAAGATTAAAACAAGCACTCCGAACAAACGTGTTGCTTGCAACAAAACCCTGCACAGCCTCATTTGTTACCTATAGAGGCTAAATTCTCAAAGCGCATATAGTGAGAAAGAAACGCTAATTTTATTACCCCAATAGGACCATTCCGCTGCTTGGCAATAATAAGCTCGGCTGTTCCATCCTTCTTTTCCGGGTCATAATAATCCTCCCGGTGTAAAAGGATAACAACATCAGCATCTTGCTCAATAGAACCCGATTCACGAAGGTCAGACATCCTTGGCCTGTGTCCTTCTCTTGACTCTACCGATCGGTTCAGCTGTGACACCACAATTACCGGTATCGACAGCTCGCGTGCAAGGGACTTTAAGCCGCGGGAAATTACGGAAATTTCCTGCTGACGGTTTTCAGCACGAGGCCCTTCCATGAGTTGTAAATAATCTACAGCAACCAGTTGGATATCATACTGCGCTTTCAATCTCCGCGCCTTTGCACGCACCTCTAAAACAGAAAGGCCCGGTGTATCGTCGATAAAGATAGGCGCCTCGGAAAGTGATCCCAGCCCGTACGAAAGATCACTCCACTGCTTATCTTCCAAAAAACCTTTCCTGAGCTTATGGGCGTCGATTCGGGCATGAGAACAGAGCATATTCTGCGCCACTTGCTGGGCTGACATTTCCAGGGAAAACAGCACAACCGGCTTCTTATCAATTACTCCGGCGTGTTCCAGGATGTTGAGTGCAAGGCTCGTCTTCCCCATGCTTGGTCTGGCTGCAACGATAATGAGCTCCGATGCCTGCAACCCACAGGTAAGATCATCCAGGTCGTAAAAACCGCTGGATAATCCTGTTAATCTGTTTTGTCTGTCATGAAGATTTTCAATACGGCTAAATGTTTCCTTAAGAATTTCGTTTAACTTGGAAGATGCCGCATTAAACTTCTTTTGGGTAATATCGAATATCGCCCTTTCAGAACTATCGAGCAGTTGCCCTGTGTCGCTGGACTCATCAAAGGCTTGTTTTTGTATGCCAGCAGCGACCTCAATCAGATTCCTTTTTATCGCCTTTTCACGTACAATGTTTGCATAAAATTCAACGTTTCCTATCGTGGGAACTGCCTCTTCCAGCTCCATTAAGTATTCTGTACCGCCGACTTTTTCAAGTAATGAACGCTTTTTTAACTCTTCCCTCAGGACAACCAGGTCAACCATTTGTCCTTTATCGTAAACCTCTACAATAGTCTGATATAATTCCTGATGCGCCGTTTTGTAAAAACTGCTTTTCGTGAGTATGGGGATAACAAGGCATATAACCTCATTATCCAGGAGCATTGCCCCTAAAACACTCATTTCGGCTTCTATGCTTTGGGGTAAGGTGCGTTCCAGTATTGACTCAACAACCATCCTAGCTTCCTCAACGGCAGATTAGGTGTTTTCCGGTGCGCCGGTATCCTCTTTTACTACTGATACTTTACACGTCGTCTGTAATTCAAGATTGAGCGCTATCGTAACATCGAAATCACCGCATTCTTTTATCGGGTTATCAAGCTTGACCATTTCATGCCTGACCGGATATCCTTCTTTCGCCAGTAACTCTGCAATGTGAACCGCAGTAACCGAGCCAAAGAGGCGTCCTTCTTCGTTTGCCTTTGCAGGAATGGTGCAGGAAGCTGCCGAGATTTTTTCCAATACCCCCTGTAGCTGTTCCATTTCTTGCTTTAACTGCAACTCCATCTTGATCTTTTCTTTTTCTATCTGTTTTAGATTAGCAGGGGAAACGGTTGTTGCCAGTCCCTGAGGCAACAAATAATTTCTTGCGTATCCTTTCTTTACTTTTACAATATCGCCAATCCTGCCAAGCTTATCAACGTTCTTCTTCAACAACAATTCCATGATTATCTCCTCTTATGTTACATAGGGAAGCAATGCCATAAATCTTGCCCTTTTAATAGATACTTTTACGGAGTGCTGGTGACGTGCACAGTTTCCGGAACGTTTTCTCGAAAAAAGTTTTCCCTGACTCGTCGTAAGTTTTGGTAAATTTTGCGTGTCTTTGTAATCTACCTCGTCAATTCCCATCCGGCAGAACCGACATTTGCTTGTTTTATTAAACCTTCTTTTTGTCATGTCTTTTCATCCTTATAAAAAACTCCACAGAACACGTTAAAATGGTATTTCTTCGTTGTTAATGTCAAGATGAACGTCTTCGGGCATTTCATCCGGTGGTTTGCCGCCCTCTCTCAATGATGTACCTCCTTCACCCTGGGGACGCTTGGTCTGTCCGCCGATAAATTGGAAATTATCAGCGACAACGCGAAGGGTGCTTCGTTTTTGCCCGTCTTTTGTCTCCCATTGATTAAATTGCAGACGCCCTTCTATGAAAATCGGATTGCCTTTACTGAAATATTCTCCCACCACCTCAGCCCGGCGCCCGAAAATATTAATGTCGACGTAACAGACTTCCTTTTTTTGTTCGCCAGTTTTTGCGGTCCACGCCTGGTTGATTGCAATTCCAAAACTTGCGACCGCTAGCCCCGTCTGCGTATATCTCAGCTCCGGGTCACGAGTGAGATTCCCCATAAGAAATACTTTATTCAGATTTGCCATACCCTGCTCCTTTTGACAAAGTTTATTAAAACAGATACCTTTTCAATGGTTATAAACTTTACGCTAGCCATTGTAAACCCGAGAGTACGGCATAAGTCTTTGAAATTCTATACGGTATCAGCAGTCTTACTGGAAGCATCAGCTGCCTGCAAGTCTTTCTCCACGGGTTCCGGCAACTTATCGGTAGTTTTTTCCGCCACCCCTTCAGCCGGAACTATTTGGGTTAATTCCTCAATTGTATCGTCTTTTACAATCAAAGAACGAATGATATAATCAGAGAGCTGAAAATCCCTTTTAATCGTTGTGATGGCTGAATGTTTGGCATGAAAATGAATCAGCAGATAGGTTCCCCGCTTATGCCCATTAATCTTGTAAGCTAGCTTTTTTTCACCCCATTTTTCACTTTTCAGGATTTCAGCCCCATTTTTTTGCAGGATATCATGAATATGTTTAACCACGTTATCCCACTCCAGACTGGCTTGTGCATTATCAAGTAAAAATAAACCTTCGTACATCCTCACATTTATTTCCTCCTTCATAGAATGTTTTCGGTAAATACCAGATTGTAATCCTTTGTGAATATAGCGCCGGGATTGTTAATTAAATTTGTTCATACAGGTCTCAATCCCCTCAGAAATCCAGGATTTTAAAACCGAACAACCCTTTTCTGTGGCTTCATGAACTACAGACTCTTCTTCTCCGGAAAACGGTGAGAGAACGTAGTTGCTTGAGTCTCCTGCCGGCGGACGTCCTATCCCGATTCTTAACCGGGAAAAACCTGAATCTCCCAGAGAGAGGGCAATTGATTCCAATCCCCGGTGGCCACCGCTGCCACCGCTCCGTTTGACCCGCATTTTTCCCAGAGGTAAATCCAGGTCATCACACACAACCATGAGGTTGTGCAGCGCACACTTATAGAAAGCCAAAGCTTCTTTTACTGCACCGCCGCTCATGTTCATAAATGTTTGTGGTTTTAATAAGATAATTTCTTCAGCATCTATAGCCTTCTTACAAAAGAACGACTGAAATTTTTTTTGACGACACTCTATCTCAAGATGCCATGCAAACCGGTCGATTACCATAAAACCAAAATTGTGTCGCGTCTTTACATACCTTTCTCCGGGATTGCCCAGACCAACAATAATCTTCATTCATCCATTCCAAGTCAAGCCTTTTTTCCTGCCTCGGCAGGTTCTTCTCCTTCTTTGGGTTTCTTGGCAATAACTTCAGGTTCGGCCAGAAGTTCTTCTTCGGTCTCGGCCTTTTTCTCCACAATTTGGTGCACAGAGACAACAACGGTTTCCGCATCTGACAGATACCGGATACCTTCCAATGCAGGCAATTCCCTTACGTGAATCGCTTTGCCTAAACCCAATCCTGACACGTCTACCCTAATCATTTCTGGTATAGACGTTGGGAGGCATTCTATTTCTGTGTCTTTCATAACGTGGGTTAATATGCCGCCTTCCTTTACACCCGCAGATTCTCCGGTTAATTCTATTGGCACCCTTAGCTTTACCCTTTCATCCAGATTAATGCGTGAGAAATCCACGTGAAGCACGCGGTCCACAACGTGGTCGTATTGAATCTCCTTGATAAGCGCAGACTCCTTCTGGTTGTCGTAGGTTAGGTAGAGCATTCTTGTGCCGGTATGCAAGATGCGCGTAAATTCGTCCGACCTCATGCATAGCATGACATTGTCCTGCTTGTGACCATACAACATCGCCGGGATTTTCCCGGTCATTCTTAATTTAGTAACCGCCTTACTTCCCTTCGTCGTCCTTTTTTCTGCCTTTAATTCCAGGATCTTCATCTCACCTTACTCCCAAAAACATAAAATTACTGAACAAAGAGAGAACTCACCGACTCATGGCGGTGAATTCTCGTTATCGCATCTCCCAAGAGTCCGGAAATAGATAACACTTTTATTTTACCATGCAATCCTTTTGCTTTTTCATTCAGTGGTATCGTGTCCGTAACTACGATTTCCTTAATCGGCGCTGCCGACAATTTTTCTACCGCAGCACCGCAGAATACAGGATGGGTGGCACCAACATAAATATCTTTTGCCCCGCGCTCTTTCAGCACATTTGCAGCCTGGGCGATTGACCCCCCTGTCGCAATTAAATCATCGATCATGACGATGTTTTTATTCGCTACGTCTCCAATGACAAACCCAACCTCTGTTTCTTCGGGCCCTATCCTTCGCTTATCGACAATCGCCATCTTTATTCCCAATTTCTTTGAATAATTTCTGGCTAATTTTATACCGCCTACATCGGGCGTTACCACCACGAGATCCCCGGTGTTCAACTGTTCGAAATATTTTGACAGCACAGGAAAGGCAAGCAAATGATCTACCGGAATATCAAAAAATCCCTGGATTTGTGCAGCATGTAAATCGACCGTAAGTGCACGGTCGGCGCCCGCTTCAGTAATAAGGTTTGCTACCAGTTTTGCCGTAATAGGCACACGCCCCTCATCCTTTCTGTCCTTTCGTGCATATCCATAGTAGGGTAACACAGCAGTAATGCGCGCAGCGGAAGCCCTTTTTAAGCAATCGATAAATACCAGCAGCTCCGTTAAATTTTCATTGACCGGGGGGCAGGTCGGTTGTATTAAAAACACATCTGCCCCCCGGACGTCCTCGTTCACTTTCAGATCAATTTCACCGTCAGGAAAGCGGCCCACATATGCATTTCCCAGGCTCATCGATAGGTGTTCGCAAATTTTCACGGCCAGAGAAGGATTCGCATTTCCTGAAAAAATCTTCAGATGGTTTATCTCTTCCAGCCTTCTTTTCTTGTCCATTTTACTCCTCAGTCTCCGCCAAAAGGTATGCCACACTCCAACATTTTTTTAACACCCGTCATATCAATTATGTTTTAGCCAGCTTCACTATAGAATATATCAAGTGGCCGGATACGGCACTTTGGTCAACGATCGCATTTTGTCACTATTGATGGAGCCGTGGAATCACGTTCTTTCCTATAAAATACAATGGCTACCCGGGGAGGACTCGAACCTCCAATGAGAGAACCAAAATCTCTAGTGTTACCATTACACCACCGGGTAGCAATATTTTCAGGAGTTTTTAAGGGTGCGCAGCCCAAATATGACCGCTGCTATTCCGCAACAAGAACTGCCCCTTTGTCCGCAGAGGTTACGCATTTTGCATATCTGGACAATAACCCCTGCGTGATTCTCGGCTTTGGGGGAATCCAACATGCTTTGCGCTTTGCCAGCACCTCTTTCGGAACGTGTAAATCCAATTTTCTTTTAGGAATGTCAATTATTATCTCGTCCCCGTCTTCCACCAATGCAATAGGACCACCAACCATTGCTTCCGGAGATACATGTCCAATACAAGGCCCCTGTGTGCCACCGGAAAATCGTCCGTCAGTAACCAGCGCAACGGATTCCCCCAGCCCCATACCAACAAGAGCCGCGGTCGGCGATAACATTTCCCGCATTCCAGGCCCCCCGCGTGGTCCTTCGTATCGTATCACCACAACCGTCCCTTTCTGAATCTGGGCACTCATTATTGCTGCCATCGCGGTTTCTTCACTGTCAAACACCTTTGCAACGCCCTTAAACTGCATCATCTCAGATGACACAGCACTCTGTTTAATTACGGCGCCATCGGGAGCTAAGCTTCCATATAAGACCGCAATTCCGCCTTCTTTATGATAAGCATTTTCCTTTGCCCTGATAACATCCTCATCGTGAATCTCTGCAGACTTTGCAATCTGCTTTGTACTTAAGCCGCTCACCGTAGCGCAGTCGTGCAAATCGCCGTAGAGTCGTTTCATAACAGCAGGGATCCCACCCGCATAGTAGAGATCCTCAAGTAAATATTCACCGCCGGGCTGCATGCTCGTTATATGCGGAGTTCTCGCACTTATTGAATCGCACAACTGCAAATCAACTTTTACGCCAGACTCATTTGCAATGGCAGGAATATGCAAGCACGAGTTTGTTGATCCCCCCAGTGCCATATCAACCATTATAGCGTTTTCAAATGCTTCTTTGGTCATGATCCCCCGTGCAGTGATCCCTTTTCTCACCAATTCAACCACCTGTTGTCCGCTTTTATAAGCAAGCCGTTCCTTTTCCGAGGAGACAGCCAGGGACGCGGCACATCGCGGCAGGGACATTCCTATTGCCTCAGTGACGCAAGCCATCGTGTTGGCGGTATAGAGCCCCTGACATGAACCTGGTCCCGGACAAGCCTCCATTTCAAGGCAGGAGAGTTCGTCGTCGCTGATTTCGCCCTTTCGCCTTCTTCCCACGGCCTCAAAGGTATCTTTTACTAAAGAAAGTTTCTGCTTCCCGGAACGCCCGGAAATCATCGGGCCTGCGGTTACCACAATTCCCGGAATATCCAGCCTGGCGGCACCCATCAACATCCCTGGCGTGATCTTGTCACAGTTTGTCAGCATTACCAGGCCGTCTAAGCAATGAGCGCTCACAACGCACTCGATGATGTCTGCAATAAGGTCTCGTGATGCAAGTGAGTACCGCATACCCGAATGACCCATTGCTATGCCATCACAAATACCGGGTACGCCAAAAATAAAACTTACACCACCGCCGGCATGGATCCCTTTTTCAATCGCCCTTTCAAGAGACCGCATATGCACATGGCCAGGTATCAGATCGGTAAAACTGCTGGCAATTCCTATAAAAGGTTTGCCTAAATCATCCCTGTTTAAGCCCGTGGCATACAGAAGCGCCCGGGCTGGGACACGTTCAAGCCCCTTTGTGATTTTTTCGCTTCGCAAAACGTGCCTTTCCTTTCAAACCTAAACAACACCCACAAATAAGATAACAATAGGACAATATACCATAAAGCCTTTCTATTATAGCGAAAGACTCATTAATGTCAATTTAAAACTCCGCCATCAATCTTTGATTTCACTTGACTTTAATGCGTGTTTATGTTTATTTTTCACAATACGTTTATGTTAAAAATTGTCTTATCTAAGACTGTCCTGCACCCATGGATGAAGTGAGTGACTTTCCGTGGCCTTTCATTAGCATTGCATGATTATAATTAAGTAGTAATTTCTAAATATGGGGATGTTGTGTTTATGAAAATGAGATACTTTTTGATGTTTTTTTTGATTACCCTATCAAGTCCTTTGGTATTACTTGCTCAAAATGAACCGAAAGAGGTCTGGGAACCCCAGGTAGCCGGACGATTTTATCCGGGCAATGAAACGGTACTGAGAGACCAGATAAATAGTTTTTTCAAAAACGTTCCTAAGCTCTTTCTGAGCGGGAGACCTGTTGCACTAATTTCACCGCATGCGGGTTATCAATATTCTGGCCAGGTGGCTGCGTATGGATATCATACTCTTATGGATTCTAACTTTACCAGAGTCATCATCCTTTCGCCCAACCATTTTCGAAGTGGCAAACGTTTCAGGGGTGCATCTATTCTGAACGTAAAAAATTTTAAAACGCCATTAGGTATTATCCCGGTAGATCAGGAGGCATGTAACCAGCTCCTTGATCATGCAAAGAGAACGGCTGTCAATTCCTCTAAGAAATCCACGCCTCTTTTTGGGGTGTATGAAGGCGCTTACCAGGGTGAGCATTCTCTGGAAACCCAATTGCCTTTCTTACAGATGTCTCTTGGCTCCTTCCATCTGGTTCCTCTTGTGATAGGGATATTGATTGATGATGATTTTGACCGGATGGCAGATGCCATACGTCCATTGCTTGATGAAAAAACGCTTATTGTCGTAAGTTCTGATTTTACGCATTACGGAGATGGCTATAATTATGTTCCCTTTCGAAAAGACGTTGAAAAGAATATCACGGCTTTGGACCAAGGCGCATTTGAAAAAATCCGCTCCAGGGATTTTGAAGGACTAAAGCAATACCGGAAGGAAACGGGCATAAATGCCTGCGGCCTCATGCCGATTCTGCTGCTCCTGAAATTGTTGCCGGATAACGTAACAAGTGAAATTCTGAATTATGATACCTCCGGACACCAATCCAGCAATTTTTCTTATTCCGTGAGCTATGCATCCATCATATTTACAAAGCCTGCAGAAACCAAATCTGGTTTTAGTTTGCCAAAGGAAGAGATGAGACAAGACGATCATCTTTTTTTAACCACGGAGGAAAAAGCCCTACTCTTGTCTTTAGCCAGAAACACGTTGAAAACCTATACTGAGACCAGGGATTCACCAAAACGGGACCGGATAAGCAGCCAGTTAACTCAAAAATTAAAAGAGAGATATGGTGTTTTCGTTACCTTAAAAAAATACGGCTCACTGCGCGGATGTATTGGGCAACTCATACCTAAAGTGCCCCTCTTTCAGGGAGTAATAGAAAATACCATCAATTCCTCTGCTCGAGACGTGAGGTTCAGCCCGGTAGAGGCTAAGGAAGTAACCGATATTACCATTGAAATTTCTGTGCTGAGCAAACCAAGAAGGATACCAGAATCGGATAGATTTATCGTTGGGAAAGAAGGTATCCTGATACGGAAGGGGCCTTTTAGCGCTCTGTTTCTTCCACAGGTTGCAGAAGAGCAGGGGTGGGATAGGGATGAAACCTTATGCCATCTTTGCCAAAAAGCCGGATTATCACGTGATGCCTGGAAAGAGGAGGGTATGGAATTTTACGTTTTTACCGCAGATGTCTTTCGCGAAGGCGTGAAGTTATAAATTCGAACCATACGATTCCCGGTAGTTCACCATTTGTTTGAACCACAATAACATTGACTTCCTTGGATGAAAAAGCAAAAAGAATTCTTCTGGATATTGCAAGAAATAGTATCCGAGCTGCCATACAAAAGGAGCCGAATCGGCTCTTATCCTGTAGTAATCCTGAACTTCAGGGGAAATTCGGAGTTTTTGTTACGTTAAAAACATACGGGCAACTTCGGGGATGTATTGGTCATTTTTTCTCCGATATACCCCTCTTTCTGTTGGTCTCAGAAATGGCTGCCGCTGCGGCAACAGATGATCCCCGGTTTGCGCACAATCGTATAACACTTTCGGAACTTGAACATCTCGATATAGAAATTTCTGTACTGTCTCCACTAACACGCATTAGCAATCCACTTAATTTTGAACTTGGGAAGCACGGCATCTATATAAAAAAGGGTTTTAGCACGGGATGCTTCCTTCCTCAGGTTGCAACTTTTTTTCAAACATCCGGCCTGCATAAAAAACCATACCGCCAAGAAATAGCAGAAGTACTTCTGTCTTCATCGAATCCTTTGCGATGCCAAAGTAAAGGGCATTCAATGCCAGGATAATCCCAATAAGCTGTAAAATTTTTGCAAAACTCATTTCACAATCCCTTTCACGTCACTGCTTGCATCATGCTGGCGTTGTGTTATCTTCTCAGCAATTTCTATTGCCCTGAATAATCCTTTTGCCTTATTCACCGTTTCTTCATACTCCTGCTCTGGTACTGAATCTGCAACAATTCCGGCCCCGGCTTGAATATACGCTTTATTTCCCTTAAGCAGAACTGTCCGTATCGTGATACACGTATTCATATTGCCAAAGAAATCAATATAGCCAACAGCACCACCATAAGGACCCCGCTTCGTAGGCTCAATTTCATCAATAATTTGCATTGCCCTGATTTTGGGTGCTCCAGACAACGTGCCTGCAGGAAGGCATGCCTTCAGAGAATCAAACGCATTTTTACCTTCATCCAGTTCGCCACAAACACTGGAGGTTATATGCATAACATGCGAATATTTTTCAATTACCATTTTTTCATCTATATGTACACTCCCATAACGTGACACTCTTCCTACGTCATTCCTCCCAAGGTCAAGGAGCATGATGTGTTCTGCGCGTTCTTTAGGGTCGGCAATCAAATCCTGTGCAAAAAACTTGTCCTCTGCATCATCTTTTCCCCTTCTCCGCGTGCCAGCAATAGGCCGCACAACAATCTTTTTTCCTTCGACTTTTACCATAACTTCAGGTGATGACCCAATAAGCTTTACATCGTTCATCTTTAGGTAAAACATATAGGGGGATGGGTTAATCACCCGTAAGACACGATAAATGCTGAAGGGATCGGCATCCGTTTGTGTCATAAATCGCTGAGAAATCACCACCTGAAATACATCACCCGCACGGATATATTCCTTGCATTGATCTACCGCTTTAAGAAATGCGACTTTTTCAAAGTTTGAAGAAGATGTTATATTCGTCTCCTTTTCCGTAACAATGTCTTCGCTTAAAGACAGCACCGGTGTGCGTAATTTGTCAATGATCCGGTCTATTTTAAGGACGGTCGCATTGTACACATTTTCCAAACGATTACCATCAATCTTTGCGGTGCAAACAATCTTAATGGTTTTTGTTACATGATCAAAGATGATCATGGTGTCGTAAAACATTACCCGGATGTCCGGAAGTAACAAATCGTCATGAGGGACATGCGGTAATGATTCATAATAACGTATCGTATCATAGCCGATATATCCGACACCACAGCAGTAAAACTGAGGTAATCCATCCAGTTGTACCGGAGTAAAAGAATTTACTTCGGCCCGTAATATTCCTAAAGGGTCGTGTGTCTGCAAAAGCTCCTTTTCTTTCCCTCTGCGTTTAATTTCTATGCGATTACCGGATGCAGTGAATTCGAGAAACGGGTCAGCGCTCAGGAGAGAATATCGTGAAATCTTTTCTCCTCCCGTTGCACTTTCAAGTAGAAAGGCATTTTCCGAGTCAGATATCTTTTGAAATGCCGATACAGGGGTGAGGGTATCGGCAAAAAGCTGGCGGTAAACTGGCACAAGATTCCCTTGAGTAGCTAACTGCTTGAATACCTCAAAGCCAGGATAGTATCGTTTTAGCATTTCTTAAAAAGTATATAAAAAATAAAAGGCGAGAAATTGAATGGTAGAACGGCATATTCATTAAAATAATCTCTATTTACAAATTTCAATCAATCTGGAAATTACCTCAAAAAAAATGGGTGTTGCAAAAGCAACACCCATTAATGAAAGCAAACAAATTATCCAGAATCAACCACAACCTTGCATAAGGAAGGGAGATCTGTATAATGTTAGAAAGTAACGGTTGTTTGCAAGTAGACCCAGTTGGTATCAGTATCACCAACGTTATTTTCTATCCAGTCCTCAACACCAAACCAGGAATAGCCTGCAAGAATACCTACGTTCTTATACAACTGGTAACTTACCGTCAAATCCACTTCCTGTGCCAAGTCTCTGTCATTATCATCATACCCACCAAGAGGACGTGGAGTGGCCAAGGCAGCACTTGCCAGATACCAACCATCTTTTGCCTCATCCAACAT
>JAJTXE010000003.1:364197-407873 GCA_021463795.1 Candidatus Brocadia sp.
GAGGTGACACATGATTGCAGAGATTAGTGTGATTCCCATCGGGAAGGAAATTGACCTGGCCAGTCACGTCGCCAGCGTTGTCAAAATCATTGATGCGAGTGGATTGGATTACAAGCTCCATGCCATGGGTACGGTGGTCGAAGGGGAGAGTGATCGGGTTTTTGATCTGATCAAGAAATGTCATAACAAGATGCTGGAGTTATCGGAAAGGGTATACACCACCGTAAAGATAGATGAGAGGAAGGACAAGACGGTAAAGATGATCGAGCATAAAGTGTTGGCCGTAGAGAAGGAACTCGGAAAGAGTTTGAAAAAATAAAAGTGCCTGAAGTAACGGGGCGTGAATTATGAGGGGTATCATTATGAGAAACAGATTTTTTTTACCAGGCTTGATAGTTGCGTCATTTCTTTTATCAGGCATATTTGTCGATCATATTAGGGGGGAGAGTGTTATGCAATCTGTAAAAGGGAAGAGAGCGGTAATGATTATTGCCAGTAATAATTTCAGGGATGAGGAGTTGTTGCAACCCAAGGAGGTTTTGGAGAAAAATGGCGTAACGGTTACCGTGGCTTC
Organism: Candidatus Brocadia sp.; assembly: GCA_021463795.1. Taxonomy (GTDB): domain Bacteria; phylum Planctomycetota; class Brocadiia; order Brocadiales; family Brocadiaceae; genus Brocadia. The sequence goes on from JAJTXE010000003.1 coordinate 364,772, forward strand.
TTCTTCATTAAAAGAATCTAAGGGTATGCTGGGAGCAAAAGTAAAGCCTGACATCCTTTTTACTGATATAAAGGTAACAGACTATGACGCCGTTGTATTTGTCGGCGGTTCCGGGGCTAACGAATATTGGGATAACCCAACTGCCCATAAGATCGTGAATGACGCGCATAATGCAAAAAAGATTGTAGGGGCTATTTGTATTGCACCAGTAACCCTTGCAAAGGCAGGCTTGCTAAAAAATAAAAGGGCCACTACCTATTCCTCTACGGTAAATGAGATAAAAGCGGCTGGTGCAAACTATACCGGTTCCGATGTAGAAAAGGATGGGAATGTTATTACCGCCAGTGGTCCTGCTTCAGCACATAAATTTGGAGAGGCTCTTGTCAAGGCGCTTAGTCAATAAATTTATCATCTGAATGCTTTGAAAGCAGTCTTAAAAACAAATCCATCAAATTATTCCATCTAAGATAATGCATTGTGTGTGGAATCGTTACATATTCACCATGCAACAAAAAGTAACCGCTTTGTATCTCTCTTTCCTGCAATGGTTTCTGTATATTTAAAAAAAATAATGTCATCAGAAAACGTCACCATTAGTTATCCTCCCTCCTTTCACATCTTTATCAAAAAAATATTTTTATATCATTCATAAGATCCGCTCTTTACAAGTGTTGTAACCTTTAAAAAGAATACTATGCTTTTTTGATAGCACGTGGCATAGTAGCTGCTAATTTAAACATCGTTGTCAATCATTATTTACATCTTAGTTTTAATTTTTGCAGTCCCTTTATACCTTATTCCTACCCGGACGGGGTTCTGTATTACGAGAGGAAGCTGAGGCATATGACCTTCACAGCTTTCTTTTAAGATGATAAATGAGGAAGGAGAAAAATAAAATGGAATTTGCACTTCAGGCTTACCTAAAAGAGTTGAGAAAAATACCTCCGCTTACTATGGAAGGGGAACGAGAGTTGTTTGAAAAAGTTAACAATGGCGACTCAAAAGCAAAGGAGGATATTATTACGGCATATCTTCCTCTGGTTGTAAAGATTGCCAGTAAGTTTGTCTACTACGGAACCCCCCTTTTGGATTTAATTAGTGAGGGAAACATTGGGCTTATCCGGGCAATGGAGAGATTCGACTGCACGCTAGGCCAACGGTTTGGCAAGTATGCTTCATGGTGGGTGAAATGGTCCATCCAACGCGCTTTGATTAATAATTCAAAGACCATACATATTCCCATTTATATGGCTGAACGGGTTTCTAAGTGGAAAAAAACATCATCAAAGTTAACAAATACCCTTCATAGATTACCTGACCGGAACGAAATTGCCCAAGAGTTGAATCTCAATGAAAAACAGACACGATGGGTCGAAAGGGCGGTAATGCACACGCAAACACTTACTGAGAAGAGTTTAGAAAGAGATGATGTTGCAGAACTGAGTGAATATATTCCTGATGAAAGTGTAAAAATGCCTGATGAGGAGTTGATTGAATCTCACGACAAAAAAAAATTGACAAAATTGCTTGAAACAATTGACCGTCAGGAAGCAAAGGTGTTAAAAATGCGATACGGGTTTGACAATGAAGAACCTATGACGCTACGGGAGATTAGCAATAAGCTCAATATTAGCCGTGAGTGGGTGAGAAAGATTGAAAAAAAAGCCTTGTTACGATTAAACCAGCTCATGAATTATCATGAGCAACGTATCAATAAAAAAAGCATGCTCAAAAGCGCTTGACCAAAGACAAGGAGCCGGTCCAGATGGGTCGGCTCCTTGTCTTTAAGCAGTATTCCTCAAGAATTGGGTTAGAAATTTAACTCATATCCAACGGTTGGTATCCAATCGGCTCTAATGCCGTCTTCATTCAATGGCGTTAGCACATTGGCATATACAAGCATTCCCGGTCGCGGACTCCACTTGAATCCTATTGAAAAATCGACAATATCATTGCCGACATCCCGGTTTTCTATTTTATGATTACCAAGGATATCCATTGCAACAGAAAAATAGTTGTTCTCTCGAGAAAATGCGTAATCAGCGCCTGCAGCATACACAAGCCTGTCTTCTCCGTTACTTCCGCTGTTAATCTCGTACCCCAAATTCAAATGGGGTGTAAAGTGGCTAATATTTTTTGAAAAGATAAGAAATGGTTTTATACTCGTCCTGCCTGTCCCTAAAAATTCATTTTCGTCTCCGGTTTGCAGCTTTATATCAAGTGCAGGGGTAAAATCTATCCATTGCGAGGTAATCAGTTGATATTTGTTCCTCAGGAAGATATCACCTAAACCGGTAGAAGCGCCGGAAACCGAGTCGCTAACTGAATCTTGAGAGTTAAAGCTGTAACCAAGCGTTTTGCCAGTTACCCCTTTTTTCTTGGTCTGATTTAATATCCGTGAAGTACTGTCGATATCGAGTTGAACCTGCAAAACAGGCACAAGTATTGAAATGTCCCATCGGTCTGTTATTCCATAAGTACCGTAAAAAGAGAATAAATTACTCTCTACATCCACGTCAAATTCTGCATAAAGCAAATTTTTATTTTTTTGCTTTTCGTCCAGGGGCATAACGGACGTTAAGTTGCCCAGGTCATCTCCTTCCAGGGTGGAAAAGTGAATATAGGTATAAGAGAAACCAAAATTTAATTTTCCTTTTCCCAGGGTAGGCGCTCTTTCAGCAAAAATGGGTCCAAGACTATCCGTCGTTCGTGTGAAGACCTCTAAAGTACTGTCATATTGAAAAGTAAAACCACCGCCTGTTGAACTTACAGGAAAGGATCCCTTTCCTGTGTTTAGTTCTGAATTGAGAGTTTGGATCTCCTGAAATGAATTGAGTGGCACTGGAACGGACGTCTTTACGTCTACTATGTTTCCCGATGCATCTTGTTTCTCAGATACCTTTGTTACCGGAATACCATTTCCCCCATATAAAGAAGTAAGTAAGTCAGACAGGCTGTCGCAGAAACTCTTATTTGTAAAGAGCGCAAACGTTACCAAGGTGAAGAGTATAATTATGCTATATCGATATCTTGTTACCATGCAAAATCATATATGGGTGAATGAATTATTTTTTGAACTTTATGTAATTTTACCAGCATTTTAAAGACATTCAAGATAATGTTCTATGTTAAATCTGCTCTTAGCTATAAACCATGTATATAAGGCATGATAGTGCTTAACAGAAACCATACTTTTATGAAAAAGACACGACTAAGAAACATCGAGAAATACCAATGAAACTTCGGCAATCCTCTGGTTCACAAGAGATAATGAGAATGTTGCTCTGAGCGGTAAAAAAGATTCTTCGTTTCGCTTAGAATGACAAAAAGCGAAGGAGGCAGCATGACAGCAGGTTGTTGTTTTCAGGTGAAATGCCCTTCTAAAGACATAAAAGTTATCGGCCTGATAAAAGAGGGACTTGGTTTAAGCAAGATGTATGAGATACGACCGGATAATTTACTCTACCGTGGAATCATACATGCTACCTTTTGCTGGGATGTCATCATTTTGACGACATCCCAGCAAGAAGGAGGGATAGGAGGAGAGGTAATTCGGCATTTGTGTTGTAGGTTTGTCAACGCTTTCATACCGACTTACCGTTAGGAATATTTAGCACGCAATGTGCCAATGATAAAATATACAACAATATCAGAGAAGAAATTTCAAACTCACTCTTCAGCAATGTCATACAGCACAATATATATAATATACAACTATAGACTATACAACATATTGTATATTTTATCTGTCTTTATTTTTAGCATGGGCATGGCTCCAGAGCTTCTACGTTTAAGTTCTTTTGATAAACGATAATATCGCGTTGGTATTTTATACACATACGTATATATATTGGACAACGATGTCGCAAATATAGACATCGCTGTTATTTCCTCGAAATAAAAGATTCGAGAAAAAGGATGCACAGGGTAAGAAACAGGAGTTGTCCCCAAAGGGTCTTCTTTGCTTCTCCTAAAAGCACGTTGGATTCTTCCCCTGTGTGAGAGGTTGTTATGCTGAGTTTTGTACCGCCCATTAAAGCCGTAATTTCACTTTTGTTTATCTTCTTCAGGTTCGACTCGGCGGGATCTACGTTCACAGAAAAATAGGCGGGGAATTGTGGATGCAATTTTCCGTCAACGGTAACTGCATAAATCCCCGGCATCTTTGTTTCCTCGTATTTAAAATATTTTTCATTATCAGCAAATTGTGGCTGTACGACGGTTTGCGTGCCTTCAGGATCAGTTATCTCTATGACGTTCGTGTCGAAAGCGCAAGGATATTGCCAGGCGTCTTTAACCAGGATTTCTTTAGAGATTTCTTCTGGTATGCTTCCGGTCACATATCTGCACAATTGTTGCATTACCGGAAGAAAAAAGGGTTTTACGGGAAAATCCGTCCAATCCCGATCGATCGATGCAGCAAAGAGCACAGACTTTCCTTGTCCGACTTGTCGTTCAATAAGGGCAGGGGTATCATTAGAAAAGGAGAGTATCGTCTTACAACTTCCCAAGGGAGTTGGGTCGATATAAAAGATTCGGTAAAACTTTACCAGCGACAACATACTGATCTGGGTTTCTGAAAGGATGCTCATAACAGGGTGAATAGGTTCTGTGGTCTTTAAATGAAGAGGCTGTTCTTCAGATAACGGGCTGTTACTGGAAAAAGTCCTTATTGTATGGAGCCGGTGCGGAAGGAGGGCGCCAAATGCAGTATTGTAGTAATCTGCATCTACATTGTTGCCGAGGGTAAAAATAACCGTTCCTCCCTCTTGCACAAACTTTTCAAGCTCTTGAATTTTTTCGGGCGGTAAAGTTGCAACATTACATAAAAAAATAATATTGAAATCGGCAAAGGTCATGTTATTGACTTCATGGATGGCGCAGAGGGAAGGCTTTATCGAAGACAGATGTTCTCGCCCGGGATTTAATGCCTTCTCCAAATAAAAGGTTTCACTTTCATAAATATTTGTCTTGGGATCACCATCAATCAGGAGGGCTTCGATGGGCTGCGATGCATTGATCGTAAAATATCGTTTGTTGTCAGCCAACAAATTGTCTCCTGGAATTTCAACCCAACCGTAAACATCTTTCCCTTTTTCAGCAGTAATGAAAAATTCCTTTGTTTCCGATGCATTGGTTTCTATATTGAGAAATCCCTGAGCCGATTTTTTTTCATGAATATAAATGTGTACCGGGAGATCCTTCACCGGTAACGGAGAAAAATTGGAAATGGTTGCCTTAATACGAATCTCCGCATTTCTTTCCATCAGGTTAAGTTGCAGTTCGGCGTGTGTAATCGCTCTATTTTTAAGGATCTTACCTTCCGACACATCGAGAAGATGAACTCTGGTTACATGACGCTGCAATTTCTCATGTCCGCCCTTGAACCAATGAGGATCCCATCCGTTTCTGGTCATGTCGGTAAGCAGAAATATCCGTCTAATGGATGTCTTGGCGCTTGCTAAAATTTCCATAGCGGTATCGAGTGCGGACATAATATGGGTCGCTGTAAAACCGGGGTGAAACTGGTCTATAGCGTTGAAAAGATGTTTTTTATCGTCTTCGAGTTCCGGGAGAACCATGGGTTTTGAGCTGGAGCAGGCAATTACTGCGGCTTCATCATCTTTTTTAAAGGTGTCAACAATCTGCTTTGCGGCTGTTTTAGCAGATGAAAAGAATGAGTCTTGCCGATCTGAATACTGCATACTGAACGAATCATCGATAATGATGACGTTACTCGTGGGAATGTTTTTTTCTTCGGCGCCTCCGCCAGAATTTTTTATAAAAGGCTTGGCGAGAGACAGAGCGAGAAACATGAGCAGGCTGGCCCTCAGGATCAAAAGGATCAGTTGTCGAATTTTGAATTTTATCGAAATCCGCTTGTTCGTTTCTAATAAAAAATCAATTGCTGCAAACTTATGGGATACCGACTTTCTTTTGTTTATAAGATGGATGATGATGGGAATGCTTGCACCAAGGATACCCAACAACAGGACAGGATTAAGAAAAGATAGCATGGCTTATTTTCAGAAGTTAAAAAAACAATGGCGAAAAGCTAACAACACCAGGGAAAAAGCACCTCTTGTCCTTTCCGTTCTCAAAAATGCCGAACACTCTTTTTTGAAGGCAGCAGAGGTCTGCAACAGGAATAGCCATCAGAATACATGGTTGGTCTCAAGTCTTGTGGACTGGACGCAGGGTACTTTCTCTTCTGGCAAGAAACCTGATTAATGCCTGATCCATCGGTGACGATGAATCAATAAGCCAGTAATCTATCTTATTTTCAAGGCAGGATTGCTTGAATTGTTCAAGAAAGTGATTCATTTCAAAGAGATAGTGCGCCTTGATGGACTTTGGATCTGCCAGGATGCGTCTTTCATCTTCCATTGATTCAAAAAAAGTTACCGTCTCGAACGGAAACGTCAATTCATAGGAATCAAGGATGTGAAATAAAATAACCTCGTTTTGCTTAAACTGAAAATGTTGCACCTGATGGATTATTTTTTCAACCTGGTCGAAAAAATCAGAAATGATAATAATTAATGACCGGTGGCTAATCTTTTCGATAAAGCTGTTCAATACGGCACTGATATTTGATTTCCCGGCAGGTTTTAATCCTGCCAGGACATTGAGTAAGGTATGGAGGTAAGTAATGCGGGATCGGGGTGGTATGTAATGCAGTACCCTGTCATTAAAATTGATAAGCCCAACAAGGTCAGATTGTTTTAGAAATAGATAAGACAAAGAAGCAGCCAGAGTAGCAGCATATGCAAACTTACTGATGCCCGTTGATTTGTAGCCCATCGATCCGCTGGCATCAAGGAAGATATAACATCTGAGATTGGTCTCTTCTTCAAATTGCTTGACATAATACTTGTCGGTCTTTGCCAGCACCTTCCAATCGATGTGTTTTATCTCGTTGCCGGGAGAATATTCTTTATGTTCCAGAAATTCGATACTGGAACCGGTGTAGGGACTTTTGTGAATTCCGGACAACACGCCATCGACTATAAGTCTTGCGCGTAATTCCATATTGGCAATTTTAGACAACGTTACGGGATCAAAAGGATTCTCTGCCATGCAACTGATCTTGTCCGGTATTTTTATTTTACGTGTTCTTTAAGAGTATCAAGCAATTGCCCGATCACATGCAAGGATGTTTTTCCTTCTGTCTCAGCATTGAAATTAGTGATAATACGGTGTTGCAGGATCGGCCTGGCAATTGCTCGCACATCGTTACAGGTAGCTGCAAATCTCCCGTCAAGAAGTGCACGCGCCTTACCTCCGAGAATAAGGAATTGAGACGCTCGCGGTCCAGCCCCCCAGCTAATCCACTTTTTTATAAAGTCGGGCGCACTGGGGTCTGTTGGTCTCGACGCACGGACCAATCTGATGGCATATTCGAGCACATAATCGGCAACAGGCACCCTGGTAACTAAATCCTGAAGCTCCATAATCTCCGTGGGATTGAACACCTTGTCTGCTGTTGGTTTAAAAGCAGATGTTGTAGTTCGCACAATTTCAAGCTCTTCTTCTGCAGAAGGATACTGGACATCTATTTGAAACATGAAACGGTCAAGCTGCGCCTCTGGCAAGGGATATGTCCCCTCCTGCTCAATGGGATTTTGGGTAGCGAAGACAATAAAGGGGAGATCGAGAAGATAGGTGGTTCCGCTCGCTGTTACTTTATACTCTTGCATTGACTGAAGCAACGCTGCCTGTGTTTTTGGAGGTGTGCGGTTGATTTCGTCGGCAAGGAGAATGTTGGAAAAGATCGGGCCTTTAATAAACTTAAAGAATCTTTTTCCCGTTGCGTGGTCTTGTTCTAAAATATCCGTTCCGGTAATGTCTGCCGGCATAAGATCCGGGGTAAACTGAATACGATTAAACTTCAGGTTCAAAACATCTGCCAGGGTACTAACCAGCAGTGTCTTGGCAAGCCCCGGCACTCCGACAAAGAGGCAATGCCCTTTACAAAAAAGGGCAACAAGAAGATAGTCGATCACTTCTTCCTGCCCAATGATAACCTTGGCAATTTCCTTTTTTATCTTACGGCGGCCGTCTACTATTTTCTCTATAGTCTGATGATCTGTCTTATCAGTTTCGGTATGGTTCATAGCAATAATAAAATATGGCTGTACGCTTGATTACAATACTCACAATTATGTAGTATATTTTTGGCATAGAATGGCGCTAGATAGCAAAAATTGCAATCAAGCGGATAACCAGATAATAAAAAAGAGCGTCGGTGTTGAAGCTGCTCAGATAAGCCCAAAACTGAGCTAATTGCTACCAAGGCTTTTCCCCAACACCGACTGTCTATAACTTTTACCAGAAATCAGACTATTTGTGAACGAAAATTTTAAAAAATTAAAACTATTTCATCGAATAAAGACAACGAGAAGTGTATCCTGTATGGCTGAAATAAGCCAATTGGCAGTTAGTTTGAGATAATGTTATAAGCACCTTAAAAATTAATGGTTGTGAAAAATTAACGAATAGACTATGGAGAATAATGCATAATGCCATTTTTCTTTTATAATGGCTTTTACACCATGATTATTTTGATTATGAATAAGTTATATCTAATTTACTACAAATGAAATACGTAATTACAAGGATCTCCCATGAATGGGTTGCAAAAGGATTATAACGTATTATTGGAATAATAATTGCCCCTTTTAGATTAGTTTAGTTAAAGACTCTACATGCGACATGATAGAATTTATTTTTTTCTCTTCATCAATTATATTCAATGAAAATTGGTCATAAGGAGGTGGGCGATATAAATAAAAAATTTTAATATTGTTGTAATTAATCTGGATAAAATGTAGTATTTTATGAGGAGAGGGACTAAATTTATGAAATTCTTTACCAACAAATTAAAGATAAGTGCGTGGTTGCTGTTTGTAACTACGGGGATATTTGTTTTAGGAACTGGGATTGTTTACGCAGGAGACCCCAGCGGTTCTCAAACTTATTCGGACAGCATTGCAGGGTTAAAATTTTCTGTCAATTTTATCTGGACGTTATTGGGTGCTTTTTTAGTATTTATCATGCAGGCAGGATTTGCTTTTTTAGGTGGCTTTTTAAGGCAAAAGAACATGCTGAGTTATATGGCACATTGCTTTATAGATTCAACGTTTGGCGCAATGGTCTTTTACTTTTTTGGGTTTGGGTTGATGTTTGGCGGCTCAAAATTAGCGCCAGGACTTGAAGATGGCAATGCCTGGATTGGGAACGATGGGTTTATGCTCTTGGGAAACTCATATGATGTACAAACAATCATGTTTTGGCTCTTCCAAATGGTATTTGCCACGAAGACAGTTTCAATTATTGCAGGTGCGGTAGCGGAACGATTGAAATTCGGAGCATATCTTATTTATAGTTTCCTGATGTGTGGCCTGATCTATCCGATATACGGGCATTGGGTCTGGGGTGGCGGTTGGTTGAGCACAATACCCTTTGGCGCAGGGGTAAAAGATTTTGCCGGTTGCGCATGTGTACATACGATTGGAGGCGTCATGGCATTTGTTGGGGCTTGGGTGCTTGGTCCGAGGAAAGGAAAATATAATCCGGACGGTTCTCCCAACGCTATTCCAGGTCACAATATTGCCTATATGGTTATCGGTACTCTTATCCTTGCATTTGGATGGTTTGGTTTTAATGCCGGCAGTACCCTTGCAGCAACCGATTTGCGTATTTCTGTAATTGCAGCGAACACCTTTATTGCTGCCGCAGCCGGTGCCACGGTGATGTTGTTTTTAACATGGGGTATGACAGGTTATATTGATGTCCCTTATCTTTGTAACGGTGCGCTTGCCGGATTAGTTGCAATAACGGCCCCTTGCGCCTATGTTGCACCATGGGCTTCTGTGGTAATCGGAGTGATTGCTGCATTAATCATGCGGGGGTCGATTTGGCTTGTAGAAGTAAAGATGAAGGTTGACGACCCGCTGGGTGCAGTTGCTGTACACGCTGCAAACGGTATGTGGGGCATGCTAGCGGTAGGTTTCTTTGCAGATGGCACCTATGGTGGGGTAAGTGGATTAATTACCGGTTCCGGATGGCAATTGCTGGCACAGTTTATTGGGACGGTAGTTGCTTTGGCCTGGGCATTTGCATGGGGTTGCGGCGTGTTTTATATAATAAGATATCATATGGGCGTCAGGGTGTCCGATCTTGTTGAGTTTGAAGGTATAGACATACATGTTCACGGTTCGCCGTGTTATCCGGTAGAGGAAGGTCTTGTTTCCATTTCCGGAGAGGTGGTTGAGGAACAGAAAGAGATGGACCGGGAGCAACTGACTATCCTTGAGAAAGCAATAAGCAACGATGCTACGCGGGAAAAGATCTACTCTGAGAAACTTGGCAGATGGGTTTATGCATTGGTAAAACCGTCAAAAAAGAAATAAAGATTGCATGTGAGAATGAAGTCGTTTTACGGTATTTTTCATGAATGGAGAATGGTATGAAGAAAATAGAAGCAATAATCAGGCCAGAAAAGTTTAACATTGTCCGGGATGCCCTGACGGAATTAGGTTACCCGGGAATGACAGTTACCGAGGTAAAAGGGCATGGCAGCCAAAAGGGCATCAGCGAGGTATGGCGTGGAAGGAGGTACAGAGTCGATCTCCTTTCAAAAATAAAGGTTGAGATTACAGTCCAGGATGCCGACGTGGAAAAGATTGTTAATACCATCATTAACGAGGCGCAAACCGGGAGCATCGGGGATGGAAAGATTTTTGTTTTCAATGTAGAAAACGTATATCGTATTCGCACAAAAGAGTCAGGCGATACGGCAGTTTAGCCCAAGTGGGTTAAGCAACTTTTAGCGGATATTGTCCCGTGGAATGCGGGACAATATCCGCACTTTCGACAAAGGCATCATATTGAACATGCGCACGTTCATATTCTTTTTTGTGCTTATCGCTGGGACGGGATTTTTTTTATTCAATCAGGTATTTGCCGGAGATCCTAGTGGTGCCAATACCTATTCTGAAAGCATACAGGGATTGAAATTCTCTGTAAACTTTGCATGGACGTTACTCAGCGCCTTTTTGGTGTTTAATATGCAGGCCGGGTTCACCTTCCTTGGCGCAGGCTTTGTTCAAAAGAAAAATACGCTCAATTACCTCTCCATGAGCTTTATCGATTTTTGTATTGGGGCATTGGTTTTTTGGCTCATCGGGTTTGGTCTGATGTTTGGTGGTTCCAGGCTGGCCCCCGGGCTATCGTTAGGAAATCGTTTTATTGGTTATAGCGGATTTTTACTGCTTGGCGATTCCTATGACGTATCAACAGCAGCGCTATGGATGTTTCAGATCATGTTCGCTGCCACTTCCTGCACCATCGTAACGGGTGCAGTGGCAGAACGTTTTAAATTTCATGCACATATCATTTATAGTATCTTTTTATGCGCGGTGCTTTATCCTGTATTCGGACACTGGATGTGGGGAAAGGGGTGGCTGGAATTGCTGCCATTTGGAGCGGGTGCCCGGGATTTTGCTGGCGCGGGGTTAGTACATGGAATAGGTGGTTTGACTGCATTCATTGCAGCGTGGATGGTAGGGCCGCGATACGGAAAGTACAATCCCGATGGAAGCTCCAACGTTATTCATGGGCATAATCTGCTTTACATCGTAATCGGTACCCTTACCTTAATTTTTGGATGGTTCGGCTTTAACGCAGGAAGCACCCTCGCAGTAACAGAACTTCGGGTGTCTATCATAGCTGTAAATACCTTTTTGGCTGCCGCAGCAGGAGCCGTTACCCTTCTCTATCTTTCCTTTCGCATAACAAAAAAATCGGATATTATCATGACCTGTAACGGTGCACTGGCAGGTTGTGTTGCAATCACAGCATCAGGCGCATATGTACCGCCGTGGGCTGCAATCATTATAGGAATTATTGCTTCTTTAATCACACGCATTTCCCTGTACAGTATTGAAACCAAATTAAAAATAGACGACCCGGTCGGCGCTATTTCTGTGCATGGTGCAAATGGACTGTGGGGGTTACTTTCGGTAGGTATCTTTTCTGACGGAACGTATGGGGGGGTAAAAGGGCTTATCATGGGTTCTGGCTGGCAGTTACTGGCACAGTTTATCTCCTGTATTACTTTGGTCGCCTGGTGTTTTTCTGCTGGTTTCCTTTTTTTCTTTGTTTTAAAACGAACGTTTGGTCTTCGGGTGCCTGTTAACATTGAACGCAGTGGTATAGATATTTATGAACACGGCACGAGTTGTTATCCTGGAATGTGATCTTCTTGTATTACTCAGGATGTTATAAAATCTGCATTTTGGCGTGTAATTGCTGCATATTTAGATTCATTTTTCATTAATAATATTTCGGTACTCCTCTCGTTTTTTTCCATATTCCTTATTTTAAAAGGCTTTTTTGCTTAGTAAGCCTTTTTCAAAGAGCCCACTTATTACGATTCCCTAAAGAACGCCATTACCACTTCTTTGTCTTTCATCGATAATATAGCAAGATATTATTTGGCTTAAATAAGCCATCTTGAATATTACAAGCAAATACTATGCAAAATTGTTGATTTTTATTTTAAATAAATCTCAACAAATTTAAACACAAGATGTTATGTAATAATCAACAGACAACATTTTGCTTTGGTTTATAATGTGCTATAAAATGGAATCAAATGAACATTTTATCGTTTTGGCATCATTGTTTGATCGCTCTCAATGATAGTTTTCTGATTACTTCCATGCCACATAGTAACCTTAACCACGAGGGTGTCTATGCTCAATCATAATTTTCATCTTCTACCCGTTATAATATTTTTCATGCTTGGGTTTTTATCTTTTCCCGCATTTTCAGAAAATTTTGTAATTAACGGGATTTCAGAAAAAAAAGAGCCGGAAGTGGTTCTTAGGGATAGTATCGTACGCAAGAAATCCTTAACCATTAAAGACAAGAGAGTTTATATCCAAATAGTGCTTGATGAAGGCGCCAGAAGCGTTACAAACCAAAAGAGATACAAAGAAACCTTGTATCTCTTGCCAAAGGAAATCGCTTATGATGAAACAGCACGGCGCATTTTCTGTTATCGGAACAATACTGAAATAGAGGTAGGAAGGGAGAAAAGCTTTCTAGGATTTATGCCCTACATTGCATTGGCCGATGGTGTAACGATAGTAAGTTCTCCAAAAGATGCCAAACTATTGATTTCGTTAAATAACGACCACCAGGGGATCCCAAGATCAATCATTCATTCAGAAGAGGAAATGGAAGTGACTTTGAAAAAGAAGTGTGGGCAGTGTCATATTTTAGGGTATATATTTGCTCATAAAAATTGGGTAGAGGAGGATATATTGCATGCATTCAATAGAATGCAAATGGATAGCGAAGAAAGATTTACTTCGGAGGAACAGAAAATAATCGACCTGTTTAAAAAATACCAAAAGGGTGAAATTGACAAAGGCAAACTTGCAGAGTTTCAATCGCTCAAAGAGATTTCCAAAAGAGACGTAGCCGACATTACTGAAAGTGTGTATATGAACAACTGTGTACCCTGCCATAATCCATTACAAATATCAGACGTTTCGTTGTTATATTCAAAACGAAGATGCAAGAGCATTGTCGACCGGATGAAAGAAAAAGAACCTTCGCTGTTTCTCCAGAAGGACCTGGATAGTTTAGCCAGCTATTTGTGGGAAATAAAGCTTAGGCCCTATGAAAATTAGTATTTTAAGCACTTTGAATAAGGCGGGAGGTGATAGGATGAGCTAATGTTCCGTTCTGTAGTTTTCTGTAATGAAAAGTATCTGTTAGATAGTGTTTAATTGCATGTGGTCTGGGATGAAAAAGTTAAATAAAAACTTTAAAAAGGAGGGGTTTATGAGAAAAGGGGCCTTTTTAGGTATGTCCTCGGTTTTTGCATTGTCGATGATAATGCTATTTGCATCAAATGCATTGGCAGAAGATGCACCACAAATCGATAAAGGAAATAATGCGTGGTTGCTCACGTCATCGGCGTTGGTTCTGATTATGACGCCCGGCCTTGCCTTGTTTTACGGAGGTATGGTAAGGGCAAAGAACATGGTGAATACGATGTGGTTGAGTTTTATCGTTATGTGCATTGTGAGTGTCCAATGGGTACTCTACGGCTACAGTCTTTCATTTGCTCCAGGTGGTTGGTTTATTGGCGGTCTTCAATGGTGTGGATTGGGGGCAGGTACCGTTGGGCAGGCGCCGAGTGATATTTATGCAACAACAATACCCCATCTGACTTTTATGATTTTTCAATGTATGTTTGCCATTATTACACCGGCATTGATGACGGGCACCTTTGCAGAACGGTTTAAATTTAACGCATGGCTGCTAATCGTACTCTTATGGACGGCAGCAGTTTATGCACCTATGGCGCATTGGGTGTGGGCCCCGGACGGATGGTTGTTTAAATTAGGGGCGCTGGATTTTGCCGGGGGAACCGTTGTGCACATTTGTTCTGGCGCATCGGGTGCGGCATTAATGATGCTTGTGGGAAAGAGAAAGGGTTTTCCGAAAGAAATAAAACCACCGCATAATTTGCCTTTCATGATGTTAGGTACCGGCTTATTGTGGTTTGGATGGTTCGGTTTTAACGCGGGTAGTGCAGTGGCTGCTGACGGACTCGCTGCAAGCGCATTTGTCGTTACCAACACCGCAGCGGCGGCGGCAGGATTCACCTGGTCTGTCCTGGAATGGATACACCACAAAAAACCAACTATACTTGGTGCCTGTTCGGGCGCTGTCGCTGGTTTAGTTGCCATTACGCCGGCATCGGGTTTTGTTGGCCCCATGGCGTCAATTGCCATAGGTGTCGGTGGAGGACTTGTATGCTTTTACTGTGTAACAAAAATGAAGAAGGCCTTGGGATACGATGATGCCCTTGACGTTATCGGTGTGCATGCAATGGGCGGAACCTGGGGGGCATTTGCTACAGGGATCTTTTGCAGTTCTGCAGTAAATCCTGCAGGGGTCGATGGTCTCATTTACGGTAACATTGCTATCGTTGGAAAACAATGGATTGGTATTCTTGCTGCGTGGGCATGGGCTTTTGGGATTACAACACTGTTAGGTTGGTTTGTAAATGCAGTTATTGGTTTAAGGCCAAGCGAATCAGAAGAAGTTGCCGGTATGGATATTTCTCAGCACAAAGAAATTGCTTACCACTATTATGAGACCGAAAGCACGTAATTATTTATGGTGTTGTAGCATGAGGTCGCAACAACCCAACTCATTGCTCAAGAAATTAAGGCATTCTCATTTATGAAGGAGGTTTTACATGAAAAAAATTGAAGCGATAATAAGACCGGAACGACTGTCTATTGTTAAGGACGCGCTGGAAGAATTAGGTTATCCGGGCATGACAGTTACGGATGTCAAGGGACACGGCGCTCAGAGAGGAATAACTGAGCAGTGGCGTGGAAGGACATTCAGGGTGGATTTATTGTCAAAGGTAAAGATAGAAATGATTGTTTCCGATGAGGAAGTAGAAAAAATTATTCAATGCATAACCAAGGAGTCGCAAACGGGAAGCATTGGTGATGGCAAAATTTTCATCTCAACCATTGATGATGTGCTCCGTATCCGTACGGGCGAAAGAGGCGACAAGGCCGTCTAATAGGGCTTTCTTTTTTTGTGGTATGGTACGATGGGCGTTGAGCTCGTTTACTCAACGCCCATCGTTTTTTTATAACTTTATTTGATACGATGATTAAGCAGGAAGCCGGCTCATTACCGTTATGGTATTTTCAAAATCTGTTGAACTATAAAGAAATATGCCATTTTGTTTCATCGAGAGTGGGCGGCTTCGGTGATCAACCGTATGACTCACTTAATTTGGGATATCATGTCGGTGACAACCCGGAAACGGTACAGAAGAACCGACAACGGCTTGCATTGTCTGTTGGAATTCCCCTTGAGAATTTCACTTTTACCAGACAGGTACATGGAAACAAGGTAAAAATTATAACGGCAGATTTAAGAGGCAGCGGTGCGTTTCAAGAGAATACAGCCATAAACGATGCTGATGCTATGGTAACGAATATCCCGAATATTTGTCTTCTGGTTCTCCAGGCAGATTGTGTTCCTTTTCTCTTCTTTGATACGAAGAAAAAGGTAATTGGGGTTGCCCATGCAGGATGGCGGGGAACTCTTCGTAAAGTGGCGCAAAATACGATTCAGATATTCATGGAAAAATTCTGTTGCTCCCCGGACAATATCGTTGTAGGAATTGGGCCCTCTATTGGCTCCTGTTGTTATGAGGTTGGCCCGGAAACAATTGCTGAAATCAGGAAGGTTTTCCGTAATACAAATAAATATCTCCAGCAGGAGAATTTTCAGGATAAGGGATATTTTAATCTCCGGGAAGCAAACAAGCTTCAGCTGATCCAAATGGGTATTCCGGAGAGAAATATCGAAATCGCCCACCTGTGCACCAAGTGCAATCACACCCTATTCTTTTCACATCGCTATCACCCTGTGGGAACGGGTAGATTCGGAGCAGGGATCATGCTAAAAAACCCATAATTCTTTTGAAAATTTCCTTGAAACCCTCGCAGATACCGGTAAAATCAATGACTTGCCAGGAACTACTTCGATCTTATTCCGGAGGTATCTATGAAAGCAGAGAATTTTAAAGATGCCGGTGAATGCTGGAAGACTATCCTTTCAGACGTAAAACGATACGCCGGCCTTCTCCAAGAAATAAAAAGATTTGCAACCGAAAACCCCAACGCGGCAGAGATTAGCTTTGGTACTTCAGGATGGCGGGGTGAGATAGGCACCGACTTTACCTTTCGCAATCTGCGCATCGTAACTACTGCACTTATTGAAATGTTTAAAACGGGTGAACAAGGGGTGATGGCGTCGCTCGGTGTGAAGGATTTTGATGAGGTCAAGAGACGCGGCATCATCGTGGGTCACGACAACCGGTTTTTAGGGCCGGAATTTGCCTCCGTAGTAATGGGATTGCTCTCAAACGAGGGCATAAAGGTCTACTATGCAGGGGAGGCTATTACCCCTGAATTTTCTGCCGCTATTGACATGCTCCAAGCGGCATGCTCCATAAACCTTACCCCTTCACACAATCCGGCAAATTACGCAGGGTTTAAGTTTAATCCGGCGGACGGCGGCCCTGCCGGACCAGAGATTACCAAGGTTATTGAAAACCATGCAAACAGGCTGATGGCAGAGAAGGCGATCGTACGGGAGGTACAACCAAAAAGCTTCCAGAAAATAGACGTAACAAGGCTATATAAGGACTTTCTTAAAAAACGGGCTACGTTGGACCTTGACAGGATCCGACGTTTTATCGATGACGAGGATTGTTGTGTTGGCATTGACCATGTGCATGGCGCTACGAGGAGACGGCCGAACGTGTTTCTTGGTGAGAGTCCAAAAATAAAATATCTAAGGACGGAGGATGACTATCTCTTCGAAGGCATACCCCCTGAACCATCGGCAAAAAACATAAGGCCGATAATGGATTTGTTAAAAAACAGCAAGGCAAAATTCAAGGTGGGTGTGATCATGGACCCTGATGGCGACAGGATACGGCTTACGGATGGGGAAATGGATATTACCATGAACCATTTTGGGGCCATGGCACTGCATTTTTTGCATGTATACAAAAATATTTCTGGCGTATTGGTAAAATCTGTCGCTACGAGCAACTTTGGAAATGCCATTGCCGAGAAGCTCGGCATTCCTATCCGGGAAACGCCGGTTGGTTTTAAAAACTTCAGGCCGTATATGCTTCAGAATGCAAAGGAGAGAGCTATCGTCACCTATGAGGAGAGCGACGGTATATCCGGCTATAATAATACTCTCGAAAAAGATGCCATCTTCGGGTTCCTGCTCGCACTTGAGATGATGTCCCTAACGAAAAAAAACCTCAGTGAATATCTCCGTGAACTTGAAGAAAAATTTGGCGCTTATTTTCCCGAAAGAGCTGGCATCGAGGTTGATCGCTCTCTTGCCGGTACACCGCTTCTTGAAAGGCTTTCACGCCTGAAGAACAAGCTTACTCCGGGAGCAAAAATAGCCGTTGGGAAAAGTTTCAAAAGTATTAAGACCGTAATAACCATTGATGGAATCAAGGTGGTGCTCGATGACGGGTCATGGTTTTTGATACGACCATCAGGAACGGAACCAAAGGTAAGATTTTATGTGGAAACACGGTCTTCAGAAACGCTGAAAGATATCATTGAAACGACCGAACGGTTGACAAGAGAGGTGCTTGCATAATTCATTTGAATATAGCATCTTGTCCTCCTCTCTCTTCCCGGAACCTTGGATTAAATATTTGACATATAGTATTTTTTATTTATAATTATCACTCTTTGTTTTTTTACGGTAAATTTTAGTGCATCTCATTCATTTTATGGTTACTTTGAACCAAACGGCTTCAACAAAACAGACAGATGGTTTATCAGTATCGACAATAAATCTTTATCAATAAATAGGTTGTCACTTTTAATTGTTTTTCTTTACTTAGGCACAAGATATGCTGTCCTTCTACAGGGAGAGCTATGAATTCGTTTTTGAAGCAACCACAAAGAGAATTGATAAATAAAGTTTAAGATATACCGTATTCTCTCAAAGAATTACATGACAGGAAACGAGTGAGTTCGTCACGCGTTAAGAACGGGTTAAAGTTACTTCATTGACGGAGGTTAAAGGAATTGGTAAGAAAGATTTTTTTTGCAGGCTTGATTACCGGCATCTGCTTGATGGTAACCCATGGGTTTGCTGAAGATGTCCAGAAGAGCGAGAAGGAAAAAAGTGAATTAGCCAAGCTTATGGGTGAAATAGACAAAAGCTATAAAGCGGTAGAACAAATATCAGGCTATTATAATTACAGTGATAAGGATTGGAAGGTCATAGCAGAAGCAAGCACAAATATCATTCAATTGACAAAGGTAGTGATTAATAAATTTTCGCGGCCTGATGACAAAAAGTATCAGGATCTTAATAAAATAATGTTGTCAGAGGCAGAAAAGATGCTGGAAGTTACCTCTCGTAAGAATGAGAGAGGCGCATTGGAAGATGCGCAATGGCAGGTGAGGCGATTACGGCAGACATGCGCAGTATGTCATAAGCATTTGGGGATTCACCTTTATCCACAACTATACCCTGGTAAAAAAGAGGAACTACCCCCTGGTCAGGAAGAAATTCCTGTGCCAAAACAAACCGGTGTCCCAGGCGTACCAAAAGATTGGTAAATAGATACCTCAGGTGGTAAGTTCTTAGATTGTTGTTACGTAAATTTTCGCTTGACTCATCTTATTTTCAGTGATATATTGTGCTAAATTTGGGTTTTAGACGCTAATTTGGTTCTATATTATAATAGCATCTATGTCCGGGAAATAACCGTATAGCTCTGTAATTAAGAGCAAGTTACTACCCGCTACACCCTTTATTCACGTACTTCTTTCTGCGTCAAAGACGCATGTGTCTTTGCACCAAAAACAATTTTGTTCTCCTTATCGTCTGCCTTTTATGGGACAAAGAAAAATTTTCTTTCATAGGCACAACTGAGAGATTGGGGAACAAAAAATCAGGAGTGCGCCTTTTCTGAATTTTTAAAGAAGATAAAAAGCTATGAATGTTACATTCATGCGACTTTGAGTACTTAGTAGCGAAGGGAGGTGAAGTGAAAAGTCAGAAGCATGGGGCAAATTTCTAAATTTCAGAGATGATATGCTGATTGAAGATAGGAGCCCGTTTTTATTTTTGTAGTCTTAATTCTTCGGAAAAATTGTTTTAGAGAAATTTGATAAATAGTCAGTGTGAGTATGCGTAACTTTAAAAAGGAAAGTGAGGAGGGAAAAAAATGAGGTTAAAAAAAGGGATTTTTGCAGGAACAATTACCTTGTTCATTGCAGCGATGTCGTCAGTTAGTTACGGGCAGGCAAGCCAGGGCGAGTTGTGCAAAAAAATGTGGGATAACTTCCAGACAATGAGAGCAATGACGGGGCTTTCTGCAGCTACTGATGGAGATTTTGCAAAATTTTCAGGAGCAGCAAAGTCAATTACTGCAGATACAGAGACTTCCAAGAGCAAATTCGCAACGGATAAAAATTATAATGTATTGAATGATGAAGTCCTTTATCATTCAAATGAGATTGATAAAGCAGCAGGAAACAAAGATTTGGAAGAAATCCAAGTACAATTCAGGAGGTTAACCATAGCCTGCAGGAATTGTCATAAAATTTACAGGTCAGAGCTCAAGCTGGTTCCGTAACATACTTAACATGTAATAATTATAATGAGGAGGGATAGAATAATGAAATTGTTCCGTTTATCGTATATCATACCTGTTGTTGCCGGATTGGGACTTTCTTTAGGAAGCTCTGCTTGGGCATTAACTCACCATACCCCTGGTGATACAACAAAAAGTCCATATACAATTTTCGCCGGACTAGGTTTTGCTGTGCAGGAAAGCTGTTATTACTGCCACGGGAATGGTGGCAAGGGAACTGCGAAGGGGCATGAATATGGAGTACCTGATTTTACCGACCCAGCTTTTCAAAGTGCTTGGACGGATGAAGCGCTTGTAAAGCATATTAATGCAGGGAAAGGGAAATGTCCGGGCTACCAGGGAAAGATGTCCCCTGAAATGATTGAGAAGATGGTGGAGATTGTAAGGAATTTTGGCACGAAATAATCTCTCCGCGGGTTATTAAAACAATTTTTACTGGAATTAAAGATAAAAGGGCATATGCAAGATGATTTTCATATGCCCTTTTTGTTTTTCTAAAAAATCATGATACAGAAATGATATCAGCATGGAAGACACGCTTCATCTGTTCTAAGGCAAATTGGTGTTCACGTTGCGTAAGCGCTGCAACGCAATTTTCAGGTATTGCAATGTGATACGATCTCATATAGGCATCCGAAGTGGTATACAATATACAGATATTGGTAACCACACCGGTCATGATCACATGGGTAATACCTAATTTTTTCAATATCCTGTCCAGGGAGGTTTTGTAGAAACAGGAATACCTGGTTTTATAAACGACGTAATCATGTTTGTGTGGCTGGAGTTGTTCGATAACCCGAGCACCATCGGTACCCTTTACGGCATGTCTGGGCCATAGTTTAAATTCTGTATCACTGTTTATATGTGCATCGCAGCAATAGATAACGGGAATGCTGTTCTTCCGCGCCTTTTTTATTTCTCTTTTTATATTACTAATTATGGCTCTTGCCCTTGGTACTTCAAGGGTAGCTCCTTCTTTGACAAAATCGTTGAGCATATCACAGATAAGAAGTGCATATCGTGCTTTATCATGTCGCTTTAACGTTTTCATACCTCAGCTCATCTTCTCAGAGAAAACAAGAGTTAGACGGTAATACGGACAAAGTCTTCCGCAATTACAATCTCGCCTTTATAAATGCCTTTTAGGGCGTTGTCCAACTGTTTATTATTCTTTCTGGAAGTATCGCATACGGGATAAAAATGCGACAATACCAATCTGTCACATTGGGCCTCACTCGCAATTTGTGCACAGAGGCGAGGAGTCAGATGTCCCTCAACCTTTTGATCGTCTGGGAAAGAACATTCAAGAACCAACGTATTAACTTTTTTGGCGAGACGAAGAATCCCGTCGCAGTACCCCGTATCGCCAGAGTATGTTAACGTTTTACCTTCCATAGATTCAATACGGTAGCCAATACTGTGTTGTGAATGTTGTAATGGTTCCACAACAATTTTCCAATCGTCAAAGACCATTTCCCCTTTCTCAATTTCTCTGAAATGCAGTTCAAAAGTCTTCGGTTTTATGGTCTCACCAAATACCATGAGCAAACCTTCATAAAATGCCTCTAAACCCGTGGGGCCGGTAATGGAAAGTGGCCTGGTTCTTTTTGGGTCACTATATCGCATTGCAAAAAGGATGGAAACGAGGTCTAACGAGTGATCCGGGTGAAAATGGGAATAGTAGATGTGGTCGATATCTAAATAGGTAATTCCTGCAAGGAACAGTTGACGCAACGAACCTGGACCAGTATCAAAAACAAGGTGGCTCCTCTTGATCTTTACGAGGGTACAGGGATACGCCCGCGTCTTTGAAGGTAATCCCGTACCAGAACCAATAATCGTTAGTTCCATTTCACAAAATTCTTTCCATCCATGTCGATGGGTATTGGAATATCGAGCGAATTCAAAATGGTCGCGGCGACATCAGTGATTTCTAAAGACGGGATGGTAATATCTTTACGATTAACATATACAAAGGCATTATCATAGGTATGCATACCACTGAAAACGCTCTTACTCAGAAGTGATTCCTTGCTGAATGCCCCTTTTAAGTCATAGCCATGTTTGGGTTCTATTACCAGATCAGGCGCTCTCTCAAAATATTTCCCATGGTATATTTCTTCCCGTTTGTGAATTTTGTCAATGATGTTCATGTTGGTGACGGGGTCTTTCAGCCCGGTAAGTTTGGCGATGAGCGTGTTTCGCAATTGTTCATACTCATTTCCTGGTTCTACGCATCCATTCGGTTCCCGCCCTTTTAGATTGATATAAATTCTTCCCGGGTCCAGACAGTAAGCTCTTGACTTCTCTCCGATATCAGCCAGAGATTTCGGCGGAGTCACTTTGAAATTCAAAAAACCTGCTTCGTGTAACCAGCGATTAATAAATACCTCCTGCTGCAAGGTACAGAATCCATGGTCTGAAAGAAGGATAAGGGATGTGTCACTATCAATATTTTCCACAACTCTGCCGATGGCCTCATCGATTTTTTGATAATAACTCAGGAATAACGGACTGTATTTGGGGTCATTTTTCTCCAGGTATTCCCAGAAGAAGTGATGAAGCCGGTCGGTTTCGGTAAAGATTCCGACAAAAAGATCCCAAACTTCGTTTTTCAGAAAATGAAGGATTGCCTGTGTTCTTTTCTCCAGGGTGAGAAACAAATCTTCAAACAATTTATCCTTTGATTCATGGATAAGTTGCGTTTCAACATCGATTTTGTAACCCATTTCTTTCAAAGTAGGCACAAGGGAAGGTGGAAATGATGCGCGGGCAAGATCAATTGCCACGAATCCCGCGATGAGCATGCCGTTCATTTCTGAAGCTGGGTATGTTGATGGTACATTGATCACAACAGACCGCTTATGGTAATTGCCGAGGATGTCCCATATTGGTTTACTCTGTATATGTCTGGAATTTGGGAAATAGATGTCATAGCTATCGGGAATTCTCTCCATAAAGCCAAAGATACCGTGTTTGGCAGGATTTTTCCCCGTCATAAAAGATGTCCACGCCACAGAAGATACCGCCGGATGCGTGGACTTCATCTCACGGAGTGTACCAAC
This sequence comes from Candidatus Brocadia sp., assembly GCA_021463795.1. GTDB lineage: Bacteria > Planctomycetota > Brocadiia > Brocadiales > Brocadiaceae > Brocadia. Next base: position 388,112 of record JAJTXE010000003.1, read on the forward strand.
TGATACTAGTTTTGATAACTGCGGACAGGTGCCTTGTTGTATGAATTTGTTAATAAGGCTGTAAGGCGTACCATCAAGTCCAAGAACGACCGTTTTTTTTTTCGTATGGTTACTCATGGTTCTATAGTTTCACCCCCGTCTCAACACCTTCAGCAATGGCCTCAAGCGCGGTACGGCCTTCTGCAGCATCACCGATCGTATAAACTTCAGGAACAAAGGATTTGATCTGGTCTCTAAGTGCGGTGTTCGGTTGGTGAAGGGTGGGAATAACGATGGTATCAAACCCATCGAGTCTTTGATCTGCCTCCCGTCGGCGATTGATAACAATAGAATGATGTCCAATCTCAACGACTTTTGTGTTGATATGCAATTGAGTACCCGTTTTCTTAAGTCGTTCGCACACATGATACCGGGGATGTGCGACTAATCCCAAACCCAGCACACGTCTCATTTCTACAAGGGTAACCTTTTTGCCATCGGAGACGAGAAAGTCGGCGAGCTCACAGCCCTCAGGACCACCGCCAACGATAGCAATGTTGTTTCCAAGGGAATTTGCACGGAGAAAGGCTGTCTTAACACCAATGGTGCCATTCTTTTGTGCACCGCTGATCTCAACCGGTACATCCTTGGCTCCATGGGCAAGCACAACTGCATCCGGTGAAAACTGTTTAATTGATTCTGCAGTCGCTTTGGTGTTCAGATGTATCTCAACGTTGGCCTTTTTAGCCTGAAGTATTAAATAATCGAGAAATTTTCCTAACAGCTCCTTCTTGGGCGCCAGTGATGCATAACAAAAACTTCCTCCAAGTTGTGATTCTTTTTCCCAGAGAGCAACCGTATGTCCCCGGTCTGACAACACCTGGGCGGCTGACAGCCCTGCTGGGCCACCACCAACAATGAGTATCTTTTTTGGCTTTGTGGTTTTTGCTGTACGACACCTGTCTTCTTTACCAATGTAAGGGTTGACCGTACATACAAGCCTCTTATCAGAGATGCTTTCGATACACCGGTTGCAGCTTATACAGGTTCTTATGTCATGGAGACGCTCCTCCTTCACCTTGTTCGGGTAATGGGGATCAGCGATAAGGGTACGTCCCAATACAATAAAGTCTGCCTTGTTTTCCTGTAGGATATTTTCAGCCATGGTGGGATTTAAAATCCTGCCAACAGCCAGGACGGGTATTTTTACCACAGATTTGATACCCGCAGCAAGATGAACAAAACATCCTTCTTCCAAATAATAACAAGGTATATTATAAAATGCAGATGCGTAGTTGCACGCAGAGACGTGGAGAGCGCTTGCGCCAGCCCTTTCAAGTATTCTGGCGATCTCTCTACTTTCCTCCAATTTCAACCCCGTATCTGTATATTCATCTGCGCTGATGCGACAAATAACAGGATAATCCTTGGGGGCATGCATTCTGATACCTTCAACAATTTCCCGGGCAAATCGTGAACGGCGTGCAGTGTCGCCTCCGTAATCATCCGTGCGCATGTTAGATTCCGGAGAAAGAAATTGGTTCACCAGATACCCGTGCGCCATATGGATTTCAACACCGTCAAATCCTGCTTTTATGGCGCGGACAGCGCCCTGGGTGAATTTATTGATGATGTCCCTGATTTCTTCAGCCGTTAATTCCCTGGGCATTTCTTTGGTTAAAGGGCTCGGAATAGCAGACGGGGCAACCGGCTTCAAACCGGTAAAGTACGGCAATGCCTCTTTCCCCGCATGACTTAATTGAATCACAATCTTTCCGCCTGCGGCATGGATACAATCCGTGAGTTTTTTTAAGCCTGGAATATATTTGTCATCATGGATGCATAACATGCCGTCATTAACCCTACCTGCCGGGTCGACTGCGGTATTCTCCACCGTAATATAACCCACTCCTCCCAAAGCGCGTTCTTTGTAGTAAACAACAATTTCTTCCGTCACAAAGCCATCCTTATCGCATAAATGGGTCTCCATTGGGGACATTACCATACGATTTTTTGCGCTCAGAGAGCCTATCTGAAACGGGCTGAAGAGTTTCGGAAAAGCATTCATTCCTGATAAAACCTCCTAATCTGAAAAAACAGGGGCTAAAATATTTTTGATTTACGATTTAGGATCTGAAGTTACAATTCACAAATCATAATTCGTAATTTTTCTTTAAAAATGGAATAGATAATACATCAGACACAGACTGCCCCATATCAAGATTATTACCCACCCCTGAATCCCCTCCCAAGAGGGGACTTTTCAAATTCCTCTCTTGAGAGGGGAATGGGTGTGTAGGGCAATAACAAAAAGCCTGAAATTCATATACATTTAATTTGGCCTTCGGTGGTTTATTTAAAGAGAAGATCGAACTGCAGAACAAGAAATAATGAATAGTGAAGCAAAAATGCTTCATTGTTCAGCGTTTCTTGTTCGATATTCGGCATACTGCTTTTTAATGGAGAACGAAAAAGCTTTTCGCTCTGCAACACCTTTGAAATCCCTTAACATCAATCTAAAGGGGTTTATACTTTTTGGAGCATAAAACCTTGTTGTCTTCTCTTCACGGGATTATACAGCGTGTCCCGTTCAACGGGCTCGCGGCCAGCCTCATTGATAAGCTTGATGATTTCACGAACTGACAATGCTTCTGGCGTTTCTGCTCCGGCAGCATGGGTAATTTTTTCTTCCTGCACCGTTCCGTCAATATCGTCCACCCCGAAGCTGAGGGAAACCTGTGATAGTTTGATTCCCAGCATGATCCAATATGCCTTGATGTGGTCAAAGTTGTCAAGCATCAACCGGCTTATGGAAATGACTTTTAGATCCAGCATGGCGGTAGTACCTGTACTCTTTGACAGTTCAGTATTTCTTGGATGAAAAGCTAGCGGAATAAAGGCCAGAAATCCGCCGGTCTCGTCCTGAAGCCCCCGTAACTTCATAAGATGGTTGATTCTGTCTTCGGGTGTTTCGACATGGCCGTAAAGCATGGTTGCATTGCTTCGTAATCCCTGGGCATGGACCTCACGCATTACCTGTAACCACCCCTCGCCACTAAGTTTTTCAGGACATAATTGCTCACGAATTTTTGGGGAAAACACCTCAGCACCGCCTCCAGGCATGGAACCCAGCCCTGCCTCTCTGAGTTCTCTTAGTGTTTGCCGCACCGAAAGCCCTGCTATTTGTGACAGGTGTTCGATTTCTACTGCAGTAAATGCCTGAATATGTACATCAGGACAATTTTCGTGAATCTCACGGATCATTCTTAGGTAAAAATCGAATGGTAGATCTGGGTGCAATCCGCCTACGATGTGGAGCTCTGTTGCGCCCTCTTCTACTGCAGCCATGGCTTTCTCAAGAATTTCTTCCAGGGCCATCTCATAGGAGCCAGACTCTTCTTTGTCTCTGCTAAAGGCGCAGAACTTGCACCGGTTCTTGCAAATATTGGAGTAGTTGATGTGCCGATTCGTAATATAGTATGCCTTATTGCCATTTTTCCGTTCACGGACAATATTTGCCACGTGACCGATATGAAGGATATCGTTGGACTTGAAGAGTCGCACGCCGTCTTCAAAGCTCAGGCGTTCACTATGCTCAGCCTTTTGAAGAATATCATATATGGAGGACTGTCGCATTAATTTTTCCATTTTGTGAAAATATCAGAATTTGACGTCAAAATCAAGTAATATGTCCCGTTAATTTTATTCAGCCACCATTTCGTCCGTGTTTTGGGTACTACGAAATATTTACAGCCATCATGGCCATGCCAGAAGCAACCATGGATAAATACAACCGTTTTATATTTCGGGAAGACAAGGTCTGGCTTGCCAGGCAGCATTTTATCATGAAGTTTATACCGGAAACCATTACCAAAGAGGAATTTTCTGACGATAATTTCCGGTTTTGTGTCCTTGCTCCTGATCATGGACATATTATAACTTCTGGTTTTCTTATTATGAACGTCTGCCATGAGTTTATATTTCTTGCTTTAAAAATCTTTCAAACAAATTTTTTATACATGGTTTTTATAACTCTATTCACCCCCATTTGATAAGGGTAATTTCATGACTACGCATCTTTATCTTTTGACAGCGTCAGAACTCTAATCCTTAAGGATTTTTAGGAAATCTTCCTTTGTCATTTCCACATCTCTTAAAATCTTTGATAAAAGCCCGGGACCACCGGGACCAATTGTTTCACCAGCATGAACAGAAACTACCGTTGTCCTTCCATCGGGGTGCTTAAGAAACACGTGACTCCCTCTTTGCCTCTCCTTAATAAAGCCAGACTTAATCAATAATGGGGCAACTTCTTTGCCGGTTAACGCAGGCAATCTGGTCATAACGAAACCTTTTGAACACCGACCAAATGTGTTTTAGGATATTCCTCTCCATACACCTCCAGACAAAGCTGAATCGCCTCTTTAATCCTTTCCATTAATTCATCAAGAGATTTTGCCTGCCTTTCTTTTTCCCATCTCGTCTAAAGAAACACTTCTTTAATACAAGTGTTTCTGATATCCGGCTTGCCCGGCAACATTTTATCGTGGAGTTTATATCTAAATCCCTTTCCTGGAGAGAATTTTTCTGACAATTTATCGTTATATTTGTCAAGGAACCGTTTTATTGTTTTAAGCAGAGAACCTGTTTTCGATAAGGTAAGTTTTATCAAGATTATACCAGCTACCTGATAATTACTAAATTTCTGGATGTTCTGAAAATCTGCATCCCTTGTAATAGTCCACATCTTATTCTTTTCTGCAAATTCATAAACTTCACCATTTCTGATTCCACCCTTGCCGATCTTTTTCAAATGCATGGCAGTAAAGCCTCCGCTTTCAAGTAAGTCCATCAGTGCATATGGTGTATTCTCATCGAGCAGAAATTTTATGCTCATATCGCATATGCCTCATATTTGCATAGTTTCGCGGCGTAATGGACAGCCGCTTTTATATCATAGGGATTGAGTGACGGATAGTCCTTTATGATATTTTCTATGCTTTCTCCCTCAGCAACAAGGGAAACTACCAAATAAACAGGTATCCGTGTTCCCTTAATACATGGTTTGCCATGACAAATATCAGGGTCAGATGAAATCCTCTGTAAAATTTTTTTTCTTCCATTTTTCCCTCCATAAGCATAATTTCGTAAAGTTCACTTCTTTATATTTATTTCATTTCTAATCATTTTTTTCAACCCTTCTATGGTATCTTTATTGCATTTCCTTACCGTCATGAACTCCGGTGAATGAGTAATGAATGCCTCACGAGCAAGGCGAATGGCTTTAGCAATTGCCTCTTTGGGCAGTTTTCCACGCTATTATTCAATGATTGCATCCCAATTCATGCCATTGGCAATCTGGTCAAGTACGTCTGCAACCAAAATGCGCGTGCCGCGAAAAGTTGGCTCTCCATGACAGATATCAGGATCAGCTACGATATATCGCCTTAATGATTTTGTCTTCATAAAGTTACCTTCCGCCATTTCTCCATCACCTTGACCCAAAGTTCCAGGTACACCTTTCTGCCTATCTGTTTCTCAATCTCTTCCCTTGCAATGAGACCAACCCGCTTGATGGCCTTGCCGTTTTCACCAATAATAATGCCCTTTTGTGAGTCACGTTCTACATAGATTATGGCCTTGATAAAATCCTTGCCAGCCTCGCGCTCTTTGAACTCCTCAATTTCAACCGTGGTGGAATAGGGGATTTCCTCCCCGTAAAATGCAAAGACCTTCTCCCGGATGATTTCAGAAGCAAGGAAGCGTTCGTTGTAGTCGGTCATGTAATCTTCCGGATAAAAAGGTTCTCCTTCTGGTAGATATTTCACAATAAGAGAAAGCATAAGGTCGAGATTTGTTCCCTTTAACGCCGAAACCGGCACAATCTCGGCAAATTTGAACTGCTTGTCATACGCAGAAATGATGGGTATCAGACTGTCCTTTTCCACCAGATCTACCTTATTAATAGCCAAAATCACGGGTATATTGAAGCGTGATAACCTTTCAAATATTTTCTTGTCCAGAGTAGCAGGTGGTTTAAATGGCTCCGCCAGGAACAAGACCGCGTCTGCATCTTCTATGGCATCGTAGGCAGTTTTTACCATGTATTCCTGTAATTCATATTCCGGATTCATAATGCCCGGGGTATCGTAAAAGACGATCTGATAGTCTTCCCTGGTGAGTACCCCCATAATTTTTTTCCGGGTCGTCTGAGGTTTCGGCGTAACGATGGATAATTTACAATCCATAAAATCATTGATCAGGGTCGACTTCCCCACATTCGGCCTGCCGGCGATAGCAACATATCCGGATTTAAAAGGTTTTTTGTCTGGTTGCATAAAACACCTCTACCAAAATTCCTTGCATACAAAGGTTAATATCTATTATGATTGTACTTGAGCCGTCAGGAGTCGTGTTTGCCTGACAAATTCTATACTTTGCCTTATATTGAATCAAGTCTTTTCATAATACAACCGGTGGAAAAGACAAAAGCCGATAGAGAGTGTCTCCGTGCATTGAAAGAAACGGTGACAACGTCATTAAAAAATGAAAGGGTAAAAATAATACTTTTCGGCTCCCGTGCAAGGGGCAATAATCACCTATCTTCTGATGTTGACATAGGAATCATACCGGCTGGCCGGTTTGATGAAAAGCCGATTACCCTCCTCAGAGAAAAGATAGAAAATTTAAATATCCCCTATAAGATAGAAATTGTAAATCTGTCGGAAGTTTCAGAAGAATTTAGAAATGAGATCATGAAGGATTTTATTGTGTGGAAAGATTAGTACTGAGATATAAAGATGCCTTACGAGCTTTACATACCCTCGGTGAAATTTTACAGCAGCCATTTTCGGTCATTGTAAGGGACGCCACAATTCAGCGTTTTGAATATACATTTGAAGCCCTATGGAAATTTTTAAAAGAATATCTCAAAGAAATTTCAGGAATTACATTCATGAACTATTCAATTTTGATAAAGATTAAAAAAACATGGAGATACGTCAATTGGAAGAGATAAGACAGGGTTCATCTTCTGCTTCCGGGCAGGAAGTTTATGTTAAAAACAAACGGACGGAAACCAGAAAACCAGGTAAAAAAAACCGAAAAGGGTTTAATTCTCAAAAGCTGCGCTGGTGTGTACAAATAGCATTTTTTATTGTCGTCCTTGTCATCGGCTGGCAGTTCTATACCTTTGTCAAATACTGTGAGGCGGGCGGTAAAGGGTTTTACCTGCCACGGCCGCCAGGGGTTGAATCTTTCCTGCCCATCAGCGCCCTTATGGGCACAAAATATTTTTTTGGAACGGGGGTCATTAATCCCATTCACCCCGCTGGTTTTGTCATCTTCGGGACATTACTCCTTACCGCATTATTTTTCAAAAGGGGATTCTGCGGATGGATCTGTCCTATTGGCACCGTTTCTGAATGGGAGTGGCGTTTTGGTGACTGGTTTCTGAAAAAACTCCCTCAACGGGTTTCATACGTAATACGAAACGTCCCAACCAGATTTACGGCAGGTTTGAGCCTTGTCTTCACGCCCATCATCGCCTTGCTGATCCTGGACGTCATAACAATGGAGTCCTTTAAATCTCCCCTGTTCAGGTACCTGACCCCCGCCTATATCCTGGCGATGGTGTTGCCATTTGCGATCCCCAGGAAAATCTGGCCGGATAAGGTTAATGACATACTTGCAAGGGCATGGAAATTTTCGATCCTTGCTTTTTTTATTCAGGTTATTTTCATCAAAATGCCCATTGAACAACTGGAGGTTTTATACACGCGGGCACCATTTGTTCGTGTTGCAGACATTAAAATGCTCAAATTTTTCGTGAACATGTCCGGTATGGCCTTATCTGTCATCCTGACCATTTTCATCATATCCCTGATTAACAAAAACTACTGGTGCCGTTTTTTCTGCCCCTATGGCGCCCTGTTGGGTATTATTGGATACGTGAGCCCCATGAGAATTACCCGCGATACGGGGAAGTGTATCGATTGCGGGAAATGCACGAAGGCATGTGCTATGCATATCCTTGTCGAGAAGAAGAAGCACGTCCTGACTCATGAATGTGTGGCCTGCTACGACTGTGTTAATGCATGCCCGGTGAATGGGGCGCTTGATATGAAACTCGTTGGTGACCGGAAAAAGATTCACTACGCGCTCTATGCCATGCTGCTTGTTGGTTTGTACGTTGCTGTAACCAATACCGCACGTGCCACAGGACACTGGTACACCAGGATATCAGATGCCGAATATATCATGAGGGTATCGGAACTTAACCATCCAAAGTATATGCACAAGGCAGGCCAGTTTGAGATGGAATAAATGATGAATTTGAAAAATTACTCACACAAAGACACGAGGCCGCAAAAACGAAGAATTTTTTATCAAGAAAACCTCACGATTTAAAATTCCTTGTTTGATACTCATTATTCGATTTTTTATGTATTTCCTGGCGTCTTCGTGTGAGAAACGGAAAAACATTCTTTTTGACTTATCCTGGTATTGTACCATGAAATCGTCTGTACGCATTTTCTCCGTGTTCCTCACGCTCGTGTCCGGTTGTGCAACCTTTAAAACTCCAGTTTTGCAAAAACCAGTTTGGGAGGATGCTTCAGCCATCCTGGCAAATATTCCCGGAGAAAGACAGGATCTCTCGCTGCAACAGATCAGAGATGCTTTGATTTCCCATAGTTCCAGACTCACCAGCTTTCGCGCGCATGCCAACTTAGCCCTTACAACACCGGACGTCAAAGGTCCTGTCCGCTGTACGGGATTGATCCTCTACCAAAGCCCCAGAAGTTTGCGGGCAGTCGGCGCTAAGTTTGCTACAACGCTGTTTGATATGTCTTCCGATGGTGACCGGTTCTGGTTGTACATCCCCCCGGAAAATCTTGCATACACCGGTGCGTCCAATACCTTTCACAAGATTGATGCGCTTGGCATCAGCATCTTTCCTGGTGATATGGCTAGCTTATTTAATTACCGGGAAATTTTACACGGAAAACGGCCCACCCTGGAAACCTGGCCTGCCTATTGGCTGCTCCATATGCTCGAAATGGAGAAGGAGGAGGTAAATCTGAAGGGGAATCTCCTGGTTGACCGGGTCAATGCGGAGGTTGTTCGTTGTGAACTCTTTAATCCGGACGGTTCGGTCCGGCTGCAGGCGCTCTTTACTGATTACACAACGCAGAATGACTGCCGGATACCACAAAAGATTGATGTTCGCTGGCCGGCATATAACACCACCCTGAGCATAACGTTTTCTGATATTGCCGTAAACGGCGTGCTCGACCCAAAGCTCTTCACCCTCACCATTCCAGAAGGGGCACAGATAATTCTCCTGAACTAAATTCCGCCGCCGTTTTCTACTTCCATGATCTTTTCCACCCGGCGGGCATGTCTTCCGCCCTCAAAGGGAGTTTCCAGCCAGAGCTTGACCTTTTGTTCCAGAAGCTCTTCATCGATAATATCGGCGCCAATGCACAGCACATTAGAATCATTGTGCCTCCGGCTCATCTCTACCGTATACAGATTATGACAGCAGGCAGCTCTCACACCTTTTACCTTATTCGCTACGAGGGACATTCCAATTCCTGTACCACAGATTAGTATCCCCCGTTCGCATTCTGCCGATCCAACAGCGCGGGCAGCATATAAACCGTAGTCAGGGTAGTCTACCGATTCGTTATTTTTATTCGTACCAAAATCCTTCACCGTGTGACCCAACTGGGTAAGCATGGTTGCGACACGCTTCTTAAAATCAAAACCTCTATGGTCTGACGCCAATGCAATCTTCATTTTGATCGTATCTTCTTAAATAATTCCTGTGAGTTTAAAAATAAGAAAAAACCGTAACAATTTAGCTTTTTGAAAAACCCGTACCTTTATGTGTAATCAATGCAAAACGGAATACGTAGCGCGGGTGGTTTATCCCCCGCCCAATGCCGACCACAAGGGATCGGCGCTACATTTTTCAAAAGCTAAATTGTTACGAAAAACTATTTTTTGAGACTCCGGCGGCAACTATCGTATTACCAAAGTACTTTCAAGACAACCCTGTATCATGGCCTCTGAAATAATACCGGAACGAATGATCTCATAGCCTTCATCCTTCAGCTTCAGAACCGTAGAAGGTGAACGAAGGCGCGTCGAACCGCCGTCGAGAATAATCCTGATCTTCCCTTTAAAATCCATTAACACCTGTTGCGCATCTGTTGATGGTGGATATCCGGAAATATTTGCACTTGTAGTAAAAACCGGCACCTGTGCAGCCCGGATCAAATCCCTTGCTGCCATATCATCGGGGAATCGTATACTTATATCTGTTCCATCCTTTAAAGGGAAAACAATAGCTAACGGCCCAGGCCAAAAAAATTTCATCAATTTCTTTGCGGTGCGGGAAACATGTCCGACATACTTCTTTAGATCGTCAGCGTCAGCAATCATCAGGGTGAGTCTCTTTTCTTCACCCCGTTTCTTTATTTTATAGATACGTTCAATCGCCTTCGCGTAATCCCGATGCACCCCTAATCCATATACCGTTTCCGTGGGAAAGGCAACGACCTCTCCATCCCGTAATGCATAAGCCGCCTCAGCTATGCGGCCTGAATACAAATTTTGATCTTTCAGGTTCAGGACTTTCGTTTCCATCACTACAGCCTAATTCGAATGAACCGGAAAAGATTTACGAAACATCCTTCTTTCATTTTCAGCAAGGAACCTGTTTCCCGCAATGTTGCACCATAATTCTCTATCTCATTACGTTCGGGTTCTTTGTCCGAAAACATACCGGCAGTTTCAATAGTGTAAATCCTGAACATCAAGATTGCAACTTCTTTTATACCTTGACAATAAATTGCAAAATTTGGTAGAGTTTGCTGCATGAAACGAAAGACTCGCAGGCTACCCTATCTGTTCGTAATTTTCAGTATTTTTTCCGCCTTCATTTCCCACGGCACATCTTCTATCCTCTCTGCAGAAGATATTATGAACGTTGATGAAATTATGCCGGGTATGAAGGGATACGGCAAAACCGTTTTCACCGGTGGCCGGATAGAAATATTTAATGTCGAGGTGCTGGGTATCTTACGAAACTGGGAAGCGAAGAGCAATATGATTTTAATCAGGATGTCGGGAGGCCCTCTCGAGAAGACGGGTATTATTGCCGGTATGAGCGGCAGCCCGGTTTATATCAGTAACCGGCTTATTGGCGCTGTAGCCTACGGATGGAGCTTTGCAAAGGAACCAATTGCAGGAGTTACCCCGATTAACGAAATGAAAGACACCCTGCTCAATATCCCGTCTCGGGAAAAAGGCACATTACCGGTCTCAGGGTGGGACATCCCGTCGTTTTCTCAGGATAGCCTGATTACACCATCGGCGACAACTGCTATGATGCCACCGGAAGTATCGGACTACGAGGCAGGAAAAACAGCCCTTACACCGATCCTTTCTCCCCTGGCAGTATCGGGTGTTGAAAGCGACATCTTGCAAAAAATGCAACCGTTTTTTCATGCATATGGATTGTATCCCGTTCAGGGCGGGAGTTCCGCTCCTCATCCGGACAACCCGGAAAGGAGCAGGCTTGTTCCCGGGGCGTCCGTGGCAGCCATCCTGATCAGGGGAGACTTGAGTGCAGCCGTTGTAGGTACGGTGACGTACGTGGAGGGAGACAAAGTGCTTGCCTTTGGACATCCTTTTTTACAGACAGGAAACGCAGACCTTCCCATGGCGTCAGCCTATGTTTATACCGTTCTCAGCAGCCAGTCGAATTCTGTGAAAATGGCATCGCCGGTAGAAATCGTTGGCAGGATACATCAGGACCGGAGAGCCGGTATTGCGGGTATTCTTGGAGAATCGCCCAGGATGATACCGTGTCATATTGAAGTGGAAGGATCGCAAAGACTTAAATACAACTTTGAGATCGTGAATAATAAACTATTAACCCCCAGCCTTACTCTCATGGCTGCCCAAAGCGCTGTGTTGTCCACCGAACGGAAGGTAGGGGAAAAATCGGTACGGATAACATTATCAGCTCACATCGAAGGTCGTGAAAAGCCTGTCGTTATTGAAAACGTTTTTTATGAACTCGACCAGTCATGGTTTTCTCTGAACCATATCATCCAGCCATTCACCATGATCATCAACAATCAGTTCCGGGATGTGCATCTAACCAGCATCGATCTGAAAATATCAGTATTGGACTTCCGGAAAACAGCTTATATCGAATCGATCAGGGTGGATAAAAAACAGGTAAAACCCGGAGATACGCTTCAGGTAGACGTTTGTCTGAAACCTTTTACCGGTGAAAAATTCTATCAAACCGTATTCATGCGTATACCAGAAGATACGCTGCCCGGTAGTATCCTGAACCTTACCGCCTGTGACGCTACCTATGGCCAGACGTTGAATTTGGGACGGTCTGCCGGAAAGTATTTTCCCACGAATTTTGAACAACTCATACGCTATGTCGAAAATATGGAGCGAAACAATAATCTCACGGTGCGCATCCTGCTGGCAAAAAAGGGACTTACCTATAAGGGAGAGGGGTTTCCATCGCTTCCGGCATCCATGCTTTCCATTATGAGTTATTCCAACTACAGCGGCATCGGCCCTCTTTTTGACGAAGTTGTGTCACGGATTCCGATGGAATACGTCTTAAACGGAAATCAAACAATCCCCATATCAGTTAAATAAAAGGAACCATCATGAAAGGTCTTGAGGTAATAACAATCTGTACGGCATTTTCCCTTATGTTCCTGAATTCTTTTGCCTTTGGCGTAACAACAAACACATGGACACAATCGACTGAATCTGATTTCAGTAAAGGCAGTACCCAGGATGTCTCTGTCAATAACAAAGGAGAAATACGGCTTGCTCAAAAAATAGAGGCTGTCGCGGGACTCAAAAGCGCTTTTGTCTGGTCCATCGCCACGGATCTCCAAAACCGGGTATTTGTTGGCACGGGTGACCCGGGAGTGGTCTACCTGATAAAGGACGGCTCAGAGGCTGTGGAACTCTTCAAATCTCCGGAATTATATATCCAGAGCCTTGCAACGGATACCGCCGGCAATCTCTATGCAGGAACTGCACCCAGAGGCATCATCTATAAAATAAACAATCATGGAGAGGCTTCCGTATTTTGCAGCTTGCCGGTTCCCTATATATGGGACATGTCCTTTGACAATAACTCCAATCTCTTTGCCGCCACAGGAAATGACGGCATTCTGTTCAAAATATCTCCGGATGGTATACCGTCCGTTTTTTTCGATTCACCGGAGACCAACCTCCTGGACGTACTGCATGACGGGTATGATAATATCTATCTTGGCACAGAACCGAACGGCCTGGTATATAAAGTAACGTCGTCAGGACAGGCACAGGTGCTCTATGATGCAAGCGAAAGTGAGATCCATTGCCTTGCAACGGATTCCACGGGTACTATTTACGCCGGAACGGCATCGGGCACCCCGGCACAAGTGCCTGCGGCTCCGGTTTCCCCGCCACCCGTGCAGGCAGGGGCTATTACCACCCTTTTTAAGGAAGGAAAGTCATGGGATTGGAATCTCCCGGAAGATCTCCCCATGGCACAAACGGCATCCCTGCAACAACCAAAAGCGGCAGCAAAGGGGATAGATATGCCGCCCAAGACCACAGGCCTTCCCATGGTACCGAACTACGTTTATAAAATCAGCCGGGAAGGACTCGCACAAAAAATACTGGAAACCAGTCAGTCCTTTGTCCTTGGTATGTCCAGCGATGCGCACGATAATCTATACATAGTTACGGGAAACACCGCCGGGGTGTATAAAATTTCCAACGATGAAGACACAAGCAGTCTGGCGCGGATAGAGGAGGTGCAGGCGTTATGCTGTCTCAATACCGCCAATAATGAACTCTATTTTGGCACGGGCAATGCCGGAAGGGTTTATAAGATTTCACCGTCGTTCATGCAAGAGGGAAGTTTCCTGTCGAACGTGCTCGATACCGCTTCGCCATCGGGTTGGGGGTGTATCTATTGGACAGGCATAGAGCCGGAAGGCACAAAACTCATCCTGTCCACCCGTACCGGAAACGGTGAAAAGCCTGATGCCACATGGAGTGGCTGGTCTGCACCTTATGCAACGCATGGAGAGAGAATCACCAGCCCTCCAGCACGGTTTATACAATACAAAGCCATTTTACAGACAGGGAACAGTGATGTAACTCCTGTGTTAGGCGCAGTATCACTCTCATATCTCCCGAAAAACGAACCTCCCAGAATAATCAGTTTTGTGGTAGAAAAGGAATCTTCGCCCGCGTCACAAAAGCCGCCGGAGTCAAAAACCGACAGCAAGACAGAATCGAGACATCAGGGGACTGCAGGCCAAAAACCACATCATCAGATTGCTCAGAAAAACATCCAATGGGAGGTGGAAGACACAAATAACGACACGCTGCAATTGACCCTATATTACCGTGGCGTTGAAGAAAAGATGTGGAAGGTGATCGATAAGAACACGCAAAAAAAAGGCTCGTATACATGGGATACCTTGCGCCTGCCTGACGGTAAATACCAGGTAAGACTCATTGCAAGCGATGATCCCGATAATCCACCCGAGACTGCCGCCAGTGCAGAGAAAACGATAGAACCCGTAGTGATCGACAACACCAGGCCAGACGTCAGGCTGGTAAACGCTGTGGCCGGAACGGGGGGAAGATATGTTGTTTCAGGCACAGCGAAGGACAGGCACAGCAAGATTGTAAGAGTCCAATACACCATTGATGGGCAGGATTGGGTCTCGGCTTATCCTGTGGACGGAGTCTTCGATAGTCCCGAGGAATCCTTTCAAATTACCACCAGACCCCTGATGCCTGGCGATTATACGCTGATCGCCAATGCGTTTGATAGCGAGGGAAATATTGGAATCGAGAAGGTACAATTTGAAGCGAAATGAGCGATAACGAAAAGTTTCATGTGTATTCCCGGAAAAGATTTTTGTACAGTTCAGATTTTTCTTTGTTTCCCTTTTGTCTTTTGGTAAAGTAATAGGGAAATACGGGGCGTGGCTCAGCTTGGCTAGAGCGCGACGTTCGGGACGTCGAGGTCGGAGGTTCAAATCCTCTCGCCCCGACCAACTTTATGGAGACAGGGAATAGAAGTTTTCATAATAAAGTTGGATGAATCACCATGAGTGATGTTAGATGGTAAAAGGGTTATATCTTTCTGGAAAATAAAAATCAATAATCTGGTTCAACATCTGAAAATGATTCCTGCCTCTCAATATCGTACCTGAATCAGCACCCTTGGCTACCGATATTCTATTTTTAAAAAGATTGTTATCGTTGTCCCCAAAACCCGGCTGCTGGCATTATCTCCTGCTACTGATACCGGTCACCATGATTGCTTATTGGTTCCACTTCCCTGTGGTAATCACCTTTATTTTCGCATCAGCAGCGCTGGTCCCGCTGGCCCACTTCCTGGGAGAAGCAACAGAGATACTTTCTGATAAGACCGGTGAACACCTCTCCGGCATTATTAATGCCACCTTTGGCAATGCCGCAGAACTCGTGATTGCAATCCTTGCTATTAAAAGCGGTTTAATTGATATTGTAAAATATTCTCTGATAGGTTCAATTATTGGTAATATCCTGCTCATCCTGGGATTAAGTCTTTTTGTCGGCGGCATAAAATTTGGTAATCTGAAACTGAGCCCCGTTATTGCCGGTACGACAACCATCCACCTCTCCATGGCTGCCATGTGTTTTGTGGTACCTTCTATCTTTGCAAAAGAAGATTCAGTCCTGGCCCTCAACAAGTATAGCATCGGCATCGCCGTGGTCTTGCTTATCGTCTACTTTGTTGGGGTCTTTTATAGCATGATAAACCGTGATACAAAGGAGATATCTCAGGTAATTCACGAAGACATTGAAGCCACCGCACCCAAGTGGAGTTTGACCATGAGTCTGGCCGTCCTGATTTCGGCAACGGGAGGCCTCGTCTACATGTCGGAGATATTAGTACACCAGATAGAACCCCTGGTGGAATCCACCCATATTCCGCCATCCTTTGTTGGTTTGATCATCTTGCCACTGGTCGGTAACGTAGCTGAACATTCTGTTGCTATTGGTTCAGCCATGAAGAACAAAATCAACCTGAGTCTGGCTATCGCTTCAGAAAGCAGCGTACAGATTGCCCTTTTCATTTCTCCCGTTTGCGTTCTTATTGCCGGCCTTTTTGGACAAAATTTCAATCTGATTTTTAATAAGATCGAATTAATTACCCTTGCCATGTCTATCGCCGGCACCTGGCTTGTCGTCCACGACAATAAGAGTAATTGGTGGGAGGGATTTTCATTGCTATCCTTTTATCTCATCATTGCCATTACTGCTTATTTTTTATAAGCTACACCTGAACACCCGAGACCACAACCACATTTCCTCCCTATCGTAGAACAAGCGCCCCGCTTGTTCTTATGATACCAACCGGGACGGTTAACCTACTCAGAGGTTAAGGGGGGATAGAAAAAACTTGTCGAATCCCGTTGCATTTACGAGTGCCCGCCGGCAATGGCAGGGACGATGGAGATATGATCGCCGTCTTTGACCGGCGTATTGAGGTTGCCCATAAACCTTATATCCTCATCGTTCAGGTAAAAATTAATAAACCTTCGAATCTGTCCATCGTTGTCACAAATCCTCTCTTTAATTCCTTTATAGTTTGTTTCAAGACTCTCGACAATATCTTTAATATTCTTTCCGTCCACCTTTACCTCGTCGGCACCCTTGGTAAGGCTTCTCAGCGGGGTTGGAATGCGTACCGTTACTGCCATATTCATGCTCCCTTCAAACGTTCAATGTTGATTTTTACCGGTCTGAGGCAATGCCTCATCAAAAAATTCATTTCCCTTTCTATACGACAGCCATCTTCTCACCCATAATGGCGTCAAATTCAGAGAGGGTAGGATTAATAATCCTTGGCACTTCTAATTTATCCAGGACTGCTTCCTGTGTCTTCAGCCCATTGCCTGTTACGCTGATGACAATGGATTCATCACGCGGGATTTTGCCCTGTTCGATCAGTTTTTTGGTAACTGCAACCGTTACCCCGCCTGCGGTCTCCGTAAAGATACCCTCCGTCCGGGCGAGCAATTTAATGCCTTCCACAAGCTCATCATCGGTAACATCCTCCGCCCATCCCCCGGATACATTGATAGACTTCACGGAATAATAGCCATCCGCCGGATTGCCGATTGCTATTGACTGCGCAATGGTCTTGGGTTTTACGGGTTTTATCACATCGGTTTCCTGCTTAACAGCCGTGGTTATCGGTGAGCTGCCACTCGCCTGGGCTCCATGAAGCCTGGTATCCGCCCCGTCAATAAGCCCCAGTTTTACAAATTCTTTAATCGCCTTTTCTATCTTCGTGATCAAAGAACCGCCTGCCATAGGAACGATGATATGTTTCGGCGCTTTCCATCCCAATTGCTCCAGGATCTCATATCCATAGGTCTTTGAACCCTCTCCGTAATAGGGCCTCAGATTCACATTTACAATTGCCCACCCGTATTTATCTGCAATCTCAGAACACAGCTTATTAACATTATCATAGTTTCCCCTGACCTTTATTACGTTGGTGCCGTAGATCAACGTGCCGACAATCTTGCCCTGCTCAAGATCGGCCGGCATAATGATATAGCTTTCCAGGCACGCCTGCACGGCCTGGGCAGCGACCGAGTTCCCCAGATTTCCCGTGGTGGCGCATCCAACCGTCTTGTACCCGAATTCCTTTGCCTTTGTCAGGGCGGTAGAAACAACCCGGTCCTTGAAAGAGAACGTAGGATAATTTACCGAATCATTCTTTACGTACAATTCCCTGACCCCAAGGACTCTGGCAAGGTTATTTGCCCTGACAAGCGGTGTAAAACCGACCTGTGCGCCTACCGTAGGTTCGCCGTCAACCGGCAGTAGTTCCCGGTAACGCCACATGGTCTTCCCGCGGGATTCGATCAGTTTTCTGGTCAAAACCTTCTTAATCCCCTCGTAATCATAGTCAACCTCCAGCGGACCAAAACAAAAGCTGCAGACATGCAGGGGTTCTTTTGGGTACGGTTTTCCGCACTCACGGCATTTCAGACCTTTTACAAATCCCATCTATTGCCTCCATTTAAATACGCGGTCCTTCCTGACTTCCTGTGATTGGCAGCCGCAGGCTTAAAGCCCGCGGAAAATAGCGGAACCTGTGGGTTATGGCTGCCGTTTTTCTGCACAAGGTTACTGAAGAACCAAATAAAAAAGCCTCTTTCTATATATAAGATAGGAAGAGGCTTTTTCATGCACCTATCTTATCTTTTCCCAAAAACACGAGACAGGAATTAGCACCAGCATCTCACCCACCCTGTTGGATGGACAAGACCGGTTGCTGTGGCTTCGCAGGGCCAGTCCCTCTGCCACTCTCGATAAGACAAAAATTTAGTCAAATTGTAACGATAAATCCAGGTATTGTCAATAAATTATTTTGTAAGGTTGGGTTTCATTTCATTCAACCCAACCTACCGCAGCCAATTGCTGCTGACGGGTAAGCGGTTTGCCGCGCTTGAGATTCATAACCTTGTTGTATATCCCCGGCAATTCCTTCAGCGCCTCATTGATAGTCTGTTCGTGGGTGACGGTTTCTTTGGAAATACCTTCGGCCTCGTTGATGGTCTGCACGGCTGCGGTAATAAGGGTCTTGACGTCCATGCCGGTGTCGAGCCGGTTGAGGTTTAAGGCAAATTCCTCCTGTGCCTTCTGGATGATTTCTTCAGGCTTGAGGTCTTTCAGGTCACCGAGGTTCTTGATGAAGTTATTGGCGGCGGTTTCATATTTATCCGGAGCACCGCCCTCGATCTTCAGGAGTTTGGAGAGTCGTTCTATCTGTGATTCTGTTTCGGCAAGTTCTTGTTTGTACTTTTCCGCGTTCTGTTTATATGCGGCACTCTTGACCTTTGCGGTAACGAGCATCTGTTCCATGGCTGCGGTATCTTTATTCTGTATACCAAGCCCCTCTACGGCGCTCTTGTGGAATTGTTTAACGGTCTCGTCCGACCAATTGTTTTGCCTGGCGACGTCGTCTATCTCTAATGCATCTTCGATAGATAACTTGCCGGTATCTACCAAACCTTTCAGGGAGGGCATGAGCTGGATGTTGGGCTGTTGTATATTTGTTTGCGACGCGGTTACTTCTTTGGGGGGCACTACTTCTGCTGCGCTTGATTCCTTCGTATTTCCCTGGCTACTCTCTCCACTGCCCTGACTAAGCCCTCTTCTTGATAATCGTAAGGGTCGTCCGGCATCGGCGGATAATTCTCCTCCTCGTTCAATGAGGGCTGGAGGTTGCCCTCTTTCGACGTCTGTTGAATATTTTTCATAACCTACCCATCCTTTCTCTTGTTTAAGTATATCATAATTTTTATTTGGAATCAACCCAAGATTTAATACATAATTTGGATCTACAAATCTTCCCGTATTCCGATATCTCTCGACAGCCCTTTGCGCCGCCTTTTCTGGCGATAAATCTATTAAACGAAGAGATACCTGATAACCAGCATCATTAAATGCGTCCCTCAATTTTCTTACGCGCTCAATGTTTTTCCCCACAAGAGGAAGAATAATGTTGTTGCCTTGCTTCATTGCTTCCGTGGTTACCATGTTATCAACAATATCGCCAGACTCTTTATGGGTAGCCCCGGAATGACGGATGTCGCCAAGAAAAGGCTTCGCCTCGTCTGCATCAATAACAAGTGATTTCTTTTCTTTTGAT
>JAJTXE010000003.1:407894-426633 GCA_021463795.1 Candidatus Brocadia sp.
GAAGAATTTAACATCGTTCCATCGGGTTTGATGGAATCACTTCGGCAGGGGAAGGTAAAGATCATCAACTGGCACGCCCTCGCCTGGGACAGTGAAGAAAGGCTGGCAAAGAAGAAGACCGTTGATAAGCGGGGCGCAAAAAGTGATGAGGCCTATGTGCGGGAAGTGCTGGGCGATATGGCAAATGCCAGTAACTTAAT
This sequence comes from Candidatus Brocadia sp., assembly GCA_021463795.1. GTDB lineage: Bacteria > Planctomycetota > Brocadiia > Brocadiales > Brocadiaceae > Brocadia. Next base: position 408,095 of record JAJTXE010000003.1, read on the forward strand.
CGTGATAAATGATGAAGCCCATCATGCCTGGCGTATTCCGGCAGAGAGTAAGATGAAAGGCGTAAAGAAGGAAGACATTGAAGAAAGCACCGTTTGGATCGGCGGATTGGACAGGATTCATCGGGCAAGGGGGATCATACGGTGTTTTGACTTATCGGCCACGCCGTTTGCCCCGTCAGGCAAAAAAGCAACTGAAGAGGCATTGTTTCCCTGGATTGTCAGCGATTTCGGGTTGAATGACGCGATTGAGTCAGGATTGGTAAAGACGCCGAGGGTGGTAATCCGTGATGATGCCAATGTAGATGCGAATCTGCGTTCACGGCTGTATCACATTTACATGGATGCTACCGTGAAAGACGACATCAGCCGCAAGGCAGAAGAAAGTGAACCTCTTCCTGACCTTATTAAAAATGCCTATCTGCTTTTAGGGAAGGACTGGAAGGCCGCTAAAGACGATTGGGAAAAGGTGGGATATAAAATTCCGCCCGTGATGATAACGGTAGCAAATACCACATACACATCCGCCCGCATCAAATATGCCTTTGACCACGATGCATTTTTACTATCTATTGCCGGATTGGGTGATTTATGCGATCAGGAGAAGACATTACAGATTGACAGCAGGATTCTTGATAAAGCAGAGGCCGAAACGGCAGAGTTTTTAGCGATGAGTTTTCAGAGAAAGGCGATGATAATGGGGCTGATATATCTGGCGCAGAACAAGAAACTAAAAACCAGCAACTAAAAACCAATCTAACTAAAAAAAAGCAAGCGGAATTATTAAGAAGGACTGTTGATACCGTTGGTAAGATCGGAGAACCTGGTGAACAAAAGCAAAATGTGATTTCCGTAGGTATGCTCAGCGAAGGTTGGGATGCAAAAACGGTTACTCACATCATGGGCTTACGGGCGTTTAGTAGTCAGTTATTGTGTGAGCAGGTCGTTGGCCGAGGTCTTAGAAGAACAAGCTATGATGTAAAATCACAAATAGACCCTGTTACAGGCGAAAAAATTGAATTGTTTGAACCTGAATATGTAAACATCTTTGGCGTGCCGTTTACGTTCCTGCCTCATGAAGGCGGAAGCGATGGCCCACCGCCTCCACCACCTCCACCCAAAACCAGGATTGAGCCAGTTAAACAAAAAGCGGAACACAAAATTTCATTCCCCAACATTCTGCGGATTGACCATGTATACAAGCCACAACTATCTATTAACCTGGAAACAGTCAAACCGCTTGAACTTGATCCCTATGAATCAATAACAGAAGCGGAACTGGCCGCCATCATAGCAGGCAAACCAAATCCCGCGGCGCTTACTGAAATTGATTTAAAAGAAATCAGTGAAAAACTTCGTTTACAGTCTATTATTTTTAGAATTGCCTCTACGATTTACAATTCAGAGAAAAAACCAGACTGGAAAGGAAGCAAGGAAGCATTTTTGATTCAACTCATCGGCATCATTGAGCGGTTCATTTATTCAGACAAAATCAGGATAAAAAATCCATTGTTCGATCAGGATGAAGTAAGAAAGAGAATCCTGATTATGCTGAATATGAACAAAGTCATCCAGCATATCTGGAATGAAATACGGGCTGAGAATACGACACAGCTCGCCCCGGTTTTTGACAAGGAACATCCCATCCGTTCGACTGCTGATGTGCGCACATGGTGGACAAGCAAGCCGTGTGAGGATTTTACAAAAACACATATCAACTTTACCGTCGTTGACAGCAAAATGGAATTTCTTGAGGCAAGAACCATCAACGAAAGCACTATGGTTGAGTCATTTGTGAAGAACGACCATTTAGGTTTCGCTATTCTGTACAACTACCAGGGAGTTATCAGAAGATATTTTCCAGACTTTATTATCAAATTGAAGAATGGAGAACATCTTGTTCTCGAAACCAAAGGACAGGATAGCGAACAGAACAAAACGAAAAGGGCATTCTTAGATGGGTGGTGCAGGGCTGTTAATCAGCATGGAGGTTTCGGAAAATGGAGTTGGGCTGTTTCATTTGACCCAAATGACCTTAATAAGATCATAAGAGATGCTGTAAGTAAATGAACAAAGGTGAATTGGACAAGATATTTGCCCAACATTGCGGCTTTACCGAGGAAGAACTTTGATTTGTTCATTAACTATGATATCAATTAGTGCATGGATTAAAGAATTAGACGTAGAGGATTGAAATTGTTAAAATAATAAAAAGATGTTTTATATAATCTGTTATAGTATGAGTACGTAAAGTTTTTTAGTATAGTTTGGGGGGCGGCATAACTTCGCCTTATCCGGCCGATTGTTAAAAGTTGTCTTTCACCTGAAAATAATAACACACTGTTATTCTGAGCGAAGCGAAGAATCTGGTCTTAACAAGACCCTATGCCTTCGACCCAGGATGACATTTTTACTATCTCTTGTGAGCCAGATGCTCATGGATCTTATATTCTAATGAAGACTAAGGTTGTTATTGCAATGAGCGGTGGTGTTGATAGCAGTGTTGCCGCGCATCTTCTGGTCGAACAGGGGTATGAAGTCGTTGGCCTGTTTATGCGCCTGGGTATTGATAAACTCGATACGATAACCAGAACAAAGGTCTGTTGCAGTCTTGAGGACGCCAACGATGCCCGCACCGTGGCAGACCAGCTTGGCATTCAATTTCATGTACTGAACTTTAGAGATGCCTTTGACCGTATCATTGATACCTTTTGTACCGAGTACCTCAATGGCAGAACACCCAACCCCTGCATCCTCTGCAATCAGGATCTCAAATTTGGCAGGTTGCTTGATTTTGCAAAGATGCTGAATGCCGATTATATTGCTACCGGCCACTATGCGAAAGTTGAGAAGTTTCATAACCGGTTTCTTTTGAAAAAGGGCGCAGACGCCCGCAAGGATCAATCCTATGTCTTGTTCTCATTAAAGCAGGAGCAGATCTCAAGAACCATCTTTCCCCTGGGTACGACAACCAAAGAGACTGTCCGGGAAATCGCCGGGAACTTGAATCTAAAGACCAAGGACAAACCGGAAAGTCAGGACGTCTGTTTTGTCCTCGATAATAACTACCACACCCTTTTGTATGAAAGATTTGGTGACCGTATAACTCCGGGACTTCTTAAGGACACACAGGGAAACGTTCTGGGCAGACATCCGGGGGCGCCTTTCTTTACCATTGGACAACGCAAAGGGCTTGGCGTTGCCCTGGGGACACCCAGATACGTGGTCGATATAAATCCACAGGAAAACACCGTGATAATCGGCACCGACAACGAGCTTCTGGAAGATGAATTGGTGGCATCGGCTATCAACTGGATATCAATTGATAAACTTGATGCTCCAATGAACGTGCAGGCAAAGATACGGTACCATCATGTTGCAGCAGACGCCACCGTATATCCGTACCAGACGGATGCGGTACGTGTCGTATTCAAAGAACCACAAAGGGCCATCACTCCGGGGCAGGCAGTCGTTTTCTATGATAACGACACGGTTGTCGGTGGAGGATGGATTGAGAGGAAAAACAGAAAACCCCTCCAATGCGCCTGAACCCACTCCTTGTCTCCACACCGCGCATTCTCCGGGTACCCCGGATAACCAGAAACGTTCAAAAGTCTACTGCTAAAAAGTACCGCCCTGCCCATTCCTGCCAGGGGGAAAAAAATTGACTTATGTATCGCAATGTACTAAAGTAAATGTCCATAAGCCTTTAGCTTTCACGGAGAAAAGGACAAGATGTTTTGAATCAGGCGCAAAAGACAATCTCCTTGCCTCATGGTTAATAGGAACTTGGATAATATGTTCAGTGAATGTCCATCCCCCCCGCCAGCGGGGGACATAATGGAATCCGCCTGAAGAACAGGAAAACAAACATTCGGGAATACACCTGTTATGGTAGTTGTGAAAAAACTTGTCAACAAGAGAGCGTTTGATTATCGGTAATTGCTTTAGCCTATGAATAGTACTACCACGAAAGAGATGAAAACAGACGGATTAACCCACGAATTAAGCCGGCTCATTGGGAAGGAAAATGTACTTCACCTGCTCGAAGACCGCATCTGTTACTCATACGATGGCTCCAAACAAAAGTACTTACCGGATGTTGTGGTGCGACCTCAGTCTGCGCAACACGTTTCCGGTATCCTGCGGTTTGCATATGAGCAGGAAATACCTGTTTATCCCCGTGGTGCGGGTTCAGGGCTCACCGGCGGTGCCGTGCCGGTGAAGGGTGGTATCGTTTTGGATTTCACCCAAATGAATCACATTGTAGAGATTAGCCCTGAAGACCTGACAGCCACGGTAGAGCCAGGGGTTATCACCCAAACATTGCAAAGCGAGGTTGCAAAACATAAGCTGTTTTATCCACCGGACCCCGCTAGCGCCCCATTCTCTACCATTGGCGGCAATGTAGCCGAATGTTCCGGAGGAATCACCGGTTTAAAATATGGCGTTACGCGGGATTATATTCTGGCTTTGGAGGTTGTCCTTGCCAATGGAAGCATTATCCACACGGGCCGTAAGACGTTGAAGAGTGTCACGGGTTATGACCTTACCCGTCTCTTCGTCGGTTCAGAGGGCACAATGGGTGTCTTTACCCAGATCACGGTAAAACTGCTTCCTCTCCCCGAAAAGATCGAAACGCTCCTGGTCTTTTTTGCAACAACTCAGGATGCTGTACAATCGGCAAGTCAGATTATTTTTAACAACCTCTTGCCCCGTGCGATGGAATTTATTGACAAATCAAGTATCAACTGCGTCAAAGGATATAAACAAGAGATTCAAATTCCTGCAGAGGTAAATGCATTGCTGCTTATTGACGTTGACGGAAGAGAATCAAGCGTTAAAGCAGAAGCATCACTCATAGAGAAAATTGTTCGAGAAAACAATGCCCTTACGGTTACTTCCGCAAAAAGTTCCGAAGAGCGCAACACACTCTGGGAGGTACGGCGTGCTATCTCTCCGGCACTTTATAATATAGCTCCTTATAAAATCAACGAAGACATTTGTGTTCCACGAAGCAGGATATTGGAGATATTAGACAGGATAGCCAGCATTCACAAACAATATCCTTCCTTAAAGGTTGCGAGTTTTGGACATATTGGCGATGGCAATATTCACGTAAATGTTATGTATGATAAGGGGGAACAGCAAAGGGCATTGGCGGAAAGGATGATTGAAGAGATCCTCCGCAACACCGTGGAAGTGGGAGGCACAGTTTCAGGAGAACACGGTATCGGGAATGTAAAATCAGCCTTTCTCTCCCTTGAAATTCCACCCATGGAATTAGGGATTATGAAGGATATAAAGCAACTTTTTGATCCCAAGGGCATATTAAATCCCGGGAAAATGTTTTAAAGACAAAAGACTTCTTGAACCACGGAGACACAAAGGCACAGAGAAATTCATAAAAGTATATTGTTCTGAAAAAATTTACTTTTTATCTTTGTACCTCCGCGGTTTTTTATCCACAGAAATACATTAATACGCGAAAAGGAGATATTTGTATATGGCGTTATCAAGAATAGCGAGGGAGGTAAAGACGTCGGCAACGCTTGCCATCACCGCCAAGGCCAAGCAGTTGGCAGCAAAAGGCGTAGATATCATTGGCTTTGGTGCAGGAGAACCTGATTTTGACGTGCCGGAAAACGTAAAAAATGCTGCAATCAAGGCCATTAAAGATGGCTACAACAAATACACGCCTACATCTGGTGCACCGGAATTAAAAGAGGCTATTTGTGAAAAACTTCTTAAAGACAATCAACTGAAATATACCCCTTCCCAGATCCTGGTGTCTGCAGGAGCAAAACAATCCATCCTGAATATTGTGCTCGTCCTGTGTGACACCGGGGATGAGGCCATCATCCCTTCTCCGTACTGGGTAAGCTATCCTGAAATGGTCATCATGGCAGGAGCTAAACCGGTATTTCTGAATACTACAGACAAAGAACATTTCAAGATAACCAAAGAATCTCTTGCCAAAGTGATAACACCCAGGACGAAATTACTCTTCATGAACAGCCCGGGCAACCCGACGGGTATGGTTTATACGGAAAAGGAGTTAAGGGAAATCGTATCTTTTGCGGTTGAAAAAGGGATTTACGTTATCTCCGATGAGATTTATGAAAAGATTTTGTATGACGGGGCAAAGCACGTCTGCCCCGCGACCTTTAGTGACGAATGCTTTAAGAAGGTAATTACGGTAAATGGATTCTCAAAGGTCTATTCCATGACGGGTTGGCGTCTTGGCTATGCAGCCGGTGCGGAGGAGATTATCAAGGCGGCAACAAACATTCAGGACCATACGACCTCCGGCGCAAATTCCATTACCCAGAAGGCCGGTGTCGAGGCATTAAAAGGCAGTCAGGATTCGGTGAATATTATGGTGAAGGAATTTGATAAGCGCCGGCAGTATATTGTTAACAGGCTGAACAAGATCAAAGGGGTTTCCTGTTTGCTTCCGCAGGGCGCATTTTACGCATTCCCCAGGGTGTCCGATCTTTACCAGAGAAAGATTGCCGGTCAAGCAGTGGCAAACTCTTTCGAATTAGTTAATCTTTTGCTCGAAAAGGCGTTTGTTGCTTTTGTCCCCGGCGCCCCGTTTGGGGCCGACGACTACATGAGGATTTCGTATGCGACCTCTATGGCAAATATTGAAAAGGGGATAGACCGGTTTGAGAAGTTTTTGGGCAGCTAAAGATTATTTCGAAAAAAGAATAAAGATAACAAACGCTTAGATATTGAGAACGGACAGTTACAGAATAAAAAATAGCCGTCCTCTTGTATAAAAATTTAGAACGATACCCAGGAGAATAAATGACCTGGAAATTACTTTGCCTTTGGAAAAAATGTCTCTTGAAGAAAAGTTCCGAACCATGGAAACTATTTGGGATGACTTGTGTCGAAAACGGATAGTATATCGTCTCCCTCTTGGCATGAAGAAGTTTTGAATGAAAGAGAGGAAAGAATTAAAAAGGGAGGAGAAGAGTTTGTTGATTGGAACAGTGCTAAAAAAACATAAGAAATAAGATTTCATGAAAATCAAAATACTTGCATCGGCGAGTCAAGATTTAATAGATGGTTATTAATTTTACGAGAAACAGGCTGAAGGGCTTGGCATATATTTTTTGGATTCCCTTTTTTCTGATATAGATTCATTGATTATCAATGCTGGCATTCATCCCTTATGTTTTGGGAAATACCATCGTATGTTATCAAAACGATTTCCATTTGCTGTTTATTATCGTGTCGAGAACAAAACAGCTGTTGGGGACATTCTCGGACAGCCTCTTTAGGTGGTACTTGAATGATTCGCCATCTAATTTGTTGCGAACAAAAGCTTTAAGCCGTCAATTCATATGATGCTGTCAATTGTTTTTCTTGCAGATTATTGATGCCTTGCCATAGCCTCTTTTGTCTTAGATACGTCAAAACTTTTATTGAAAAACACCTGGCAATGTGATACCATTTGCCATGAATTCCATTTCAGGAAATTATGCGCCTGAGAGAAATCGCGATTGCTGGTCTGACGTCCCTTCTTTGTTCCTTCACCCTGAAAAACACAATAAATTTTCAAGGTTTTTCATTTTATACTCTGCACAGTAGCCCATGAGAAAAGACAGTATCTTTGGTGAATGTGTCCGGTTATTGTCATTTGCGAGACCCTACCGGAAACATGTTGCGTTTGCCATTATCAGCATGGTTGTTTATACCTCGGCAAATGGCATCCAGATTTCGTTAATCAAACCCCTCATAGACAAACTCCTGTTGGGGAATACCAGCACGGTTGTTTCATTGCCGAAGATCGATATAGACCAGGACGTACCATCACCGAAGAGTACTTCTCCGGCGAAGCAGTTTAAGAAACAGGTGTTCGGCAAATTCACATTTATCAAAAAGGTACAACAATATGCCACCCATTCATTCACAAGTATCGGCGTGGCAATGGCAATCTTTGCCCCCATTATTTTCCTGTCGTGCTATTCCCAGCAATATTTCAGAAATCTGGTCATGTGGGCTATCGTCGTGGATATCCGAAACAAGGTATGCGACCATATCCTGCCCCAGCCGCTGAGTTTTTTTGAGAACCGGAAGAGTGGCGACCTCCTCTCCAGATTAACAAACGACATTGCGGTGACGCAGTCGGGGCTCACGGTGCTTTTTGATGATATCCTGCTACAGCCGCTGAAATTGATTTGCGGCCTGTCGCTTGCATTTTATTTTAGCTGGAAACTATCTTTGTTGACCATTATCGCCTTTCCGGTAATATTTATTCCCGTGCTGATCATGGGAAAGAAGATCAAGAAGCATGGGAAGGGTAGTTTGCGGCATCTTGCGGACCTCACCGACGCGCTGCGGGAAATGTTTGCGGGGATTCGGATTGTAAAGGCGTTTAAGATGGAGGCAGAAGAGAGCCGCGAAATTCATGAAATCAGTAACCGGTTTTTTATGAAAAGAATGAAACTGGTCAGGGCAAAGGCAGTCAACGCCAGCACCAGTGAATTTGTTTATACCCTGGGACTGGCCCTCCTGATCATTCTGGGCGGATATGTGATTATGTCAAAGAAGATCACGCCCGGAGAGCTGGGCGGATTTATTACCGCCATCGGTTTTATGGTCATCACAACCGTCAAAAAACTGGCCAAAGGGTATGCAAGTTTGCAGGAGTCTCTGGCTGGTGTCAACAGGGTGTTCGAGCTCTTTACCATCGAACCAGCCATAAAAGATCATCCCGAGGCTGTTACCCTGAAAAATATTCACAAGAGCATTTCATTTAACGACGTCAGCTTTTCCTATGATAACAGCGCAGATTTTATCCTAAAGGATATCAACCTTACCATCCACAAGGGAGAGGTTGTCGCTCTTGTCGGCAAGAGCGGGGCCGGAAAATCGACACTCGTCAATCTGATACCCCGTTTCTACGACCCGGTCAAAGGCAGTGTGGAAATTGACGGAATCGATATACGAAAGATAAAAGGCGAAGCCCTGCTGGAGCACATTGCTATCGTTTCCCAGCAGACATTTCTGTTTAACCGCAGTCTTCGTGAAAACATCCTTTACGGTAGGAAAGATGCCTCCGCTGAGGAGATTTATGCAGCTGCAAAATCCGCCAATATTCATGATTTTATTGTCGGTCTCCCCAAAGGATACGATACCGTTGTAGGTGAATTAGGGGTAAAATTATCAGGGGGACAACGGCAGCGGATTGCTATTGCCCGTGCCATCCTGAAAAACGCGCCAATTTTACTCCTGGACGAAGCGACTTCGTCCCTTGACTATGAATCTGAAAAACTGGTTCAGGATGCACTCAATAACCTGATTGCCGGGAAAACAACCATTATCGTTGCCCATCGTCTTTCCACCATACTCCATTGCGACCGGATCATTGTCATGAAAAACGGCTGTATTGTGGAAACGGGCAGCCATGAGTCCCTGATGTCAGAAGAAGGAGAATACAAACGGGTTTACCAATTGCACTTCAATACCCTTCAGACATGAAAATACTTGTTCTTGGCTCACAGGGTATGCTTGGCAAAGAGCTGGTCAGCCGGTTACCAGCCTTTGCACGTGCGTCACTTTCCCCGATTACTGTGATTGCTGCAAATCATACACAGGTAGATATTACCCGGGGTACAGATACATCCAGGTTTATTCTTCGCGAGAGGCCGGACGTCATTGTGAACTGTGCCGCGTTCACAAATGTAGATGCATGCGAGACGCAGAGAACGGAGGCCTTTGGGGTCAATGCATCGGGGGCAAAAAATATCGCGCTTGCAGGAAAAGAAACCGGTGCGCGGCTTATCCATATCAGCACTGATTTTGTATTCGACGGCACAAAAAACGAACCCTATGTCGAAACCGACCAGCCAAACCCTGTTTCCCAGTATGGTAAATCAAAACTTGAGGGAGAACTTGCTATTCAGGAAATCAGCGATGCATATACGATCATCAGAACTGCCTGGCTTTACGGACACGGTAAGAAAAATTTTGTAACTACCATACGAGATATAGGAAGCAGGAATGGCTCTGTGTCAGTAGTAACAGATCAGTGCGGCTCTCCAACCTATACGGCCGATCTGTCGCATGCTATTTGGATGATCATCTCAAGGAATCTGCAGGGCATATATCATGTGGCGAACACAGGAACATGTTCGCGTTATGAATGGGCAAGGAAGATTTTTGAACTAACCGGCGATCAGGTATCAGTATATTCTTTGAAAACAGAGGATTACAAACGCGCAGCTACCGTGCCTCAGAATTCTTCTTTAAACTGTTTAAAGTACGCTACGGCGAGCGGTCATACCATGCGACCGTGGCAAGAGGCATTGAAAGAATATCTTGGCGCTTAAATTAATCAATCATGTTAACTTGATGTTCATGTAGCCTGCCCCCCCGTTTCCCTGATCTCAGCTTCACAAATATTCTAGATATCCGGCGTCAGCTTGAAGATTTTTATCGCAACAAAAGGGTCGATTCTAAACCTGCATCCCTTGCCCTGAAAGAAATCATGCTTTTCGATAAGGTTTATCCCCAGACTGGTGATTACAAGCGAAAGGTTGCTGGTCTGATCAATAACGACCACTTCGCCTTTTTCAAAGAGACCGTCCCTGCAAAACGGCGATGGAATACGTCCCATTGATTCGTGAAATACCGCCTTCACTTTTTCTTTTACCCCCACTTCCGCACCAAAGGCCTGTTTCACCCGCTGGTAAACTTCCTTCAACTCCTTTACTAACGATTGCTTTGTCACACCCGAGTCCATAAGGACGCGTAAATCATCGGCAATAATCTCTTCCAGTGACCGGGTATCTGTCCCGAAGAAACCTTCTTTCGAAAATTTCGATGGTTCCAGATTATGAATAAACTTCTGATCCTGCGGTGACCGTTTCATACACCGGTATTCCTATGCAAATTTGTCATAAAAAATGCGGTCTTCCGTCATGCCGCCTTTTTTCAAAACCTTAATACAGGCATCGATCATGCCAGGCGAACCGCAGAGGTAGGCTTCATGGTTCGGGCAATCGGACATGTATCGCGCCACAACATCAGTGATGAGACTACGCTCGCCTTTCCAGTCTGATTCAGCAGGCTCGTTGGAAAGTGCCGGAACAAATCTGAACCAGGGGGCATCTTGCTGAAATTTGGTCAATTCATCAACAAAAAACAGGTCTTTTTGGGTAAGGGCGCCAAAAAAATAGGTGGACTTGCGTACAATGCCTCTTTCCTTCAGATCCCTCAGCATGCCCCAGATCGGCGCCATGCCGCTTCCACCCGCAATAAAGACAATCTCCGTATTGGTGCCCGAAATATGAAATTTACCGTACAGCCCGCTGAAGATAACTTCCTGTCCTTCCCTGAGACGCTCAAATACCCAGCCAGTACAAATGCCACTGGGCACTTTACGGACCATCAGTTCTACATGATCTTTATCGGAAGGGAGAGACGCCATGGAATAGGCGCGCATAACCCGGTCGTAGCCACCATACTCTTCGGATTCAAGCTGAACATATTGTCCCGCAACAAAATCAATGGTCTTTGGCAAGACAAGCTCTATGCGTAATTCCATAATATCATACGTCAGTGGCCGTTTACGAAGGAGCCTTCCATGGTATTTCCTTACGGATAACAATTCTTTCGGCACGCAGATTTTAACATCTTTTCGCATCTTGACCTGGCAGGAAAGACGGATTTGGTTTTTGCGCTCTTCTGCACCCAGATGGGGTTCTTCGACGGGGCTAACCATGCCGCCCCCTTCCGTCACCTGCACCTTGCAATATCCACAGATGCCTCGACCTCCACAGGCTGAGGGAATAAATATGTTATTCTCCGCAAGCGTCGATAGGAGGGACCCACCGCCGGGAATTTTCAACGTGCGTTTACTATTGTTAATATCGATACAGCATGCGCCGTAATTCAGGATCTTCTTTTCAGCAAGAATGAGCAGTGCCGCCAAGATAAGTCCTGTGATCAAAAGGAAACCAACTGAAATACCGATGGAGATAAGAATACTGCCTGTTATCATAGCTTAGATACGTTGAGGTAGTAAAAAGTGTGTGAGTTTTATTTCAGCGCAAAATTGGCCACACAGAACGGTGTCTCAGCATTCACGAGTTTCATATCTTTCGCATCCCCGAAAATCCCACAAAGGCAAGCGACATAATGCCAATAATGATAAGGGTAATAGCAGGGCCTCCCAGGCCTTTCGGAAGATCGCTTTCGTTTATTTTTTCACGAATACCGCCAATCAAGGTAATTGCCATAAACCAGCCAAAACCTCCACCCAGGCCAAAGGTAAAGGCCTGCCAAAAGGAATACGGTTTGTTTAGCATAAAAAGTGCGATGCCCAGGATTGCGCAGTTAACCGTAATAAGCGGCAAAAAAATACCCAGGGCATAATAGAGCTTCTCGGAAAAGCGTTCAACAATCATTTCCAGGAGTTGCACAAATGCCGCAATAATGACAATAAAGATCAACAAACGTAAATACTCAATACCCAGCGGGACAAGAACATATTTATAAATCAAATAATTAAACGCAGTTTCTGCAGGATATTGAATTAAACTGAATGGCACATTAAATGACAATCCATCAGAACAAAACTCTCCTACACCTTCTAAACATATTATATTTGGGATATCAGACAAAAATTTTCCTCTGTTAATGATTATTTTGCAAAAATTTTACATTTCAAAAATCACAGACCAAAAGTTAATCTCAGTTTTTTATCCAATTCATGAAGAATCGCCTTACTTACCCTTCCTATTTCACCGACTATGATTCCTCGAAAGTACATCCGACAACTCCCGTATACCTTCTTTCCCTTCCTCCCTGATTGCAACCCATTCACCATGGAGATGATCTGCAACATCCGGTTTTTTATCCTTGTTTTTTCCGAGCTCTTCCGGCATTTTTAGGGGGGTGCCACAGTCGGCGCATGCTGAAATATGTGCATAATACTCCGATCCGCATTCCGGACACAATTTTATATTCGCAGAAGCCATATACGATCCTCCGGCAACATGTTGCCATTTGAAAAAGTAACTATTGATGCCACAAGATGATAATTGCTCAATATATAACAAAACCTGATACCTGAGGTCAAGTCGCTATTCTCGTCATTGAACACTGTCCAAAGAAAAAGGCAGAGACACACGGACGAAACGATATACTCAAGGAGCTCACACATGGTGATTTGTCACGGCAAACACTTTTTGCTCTTGGTAAAACGGGAATCTCATATTACAATGTTTTTGTCTGACGACAATCAAAGAGAACGGTCGTTTGCTTTGCCAGGATTACATGAAAATACAGGGAGACTTGTCCTGTTTTCATGCAGAACCACAATTACAGAGGGGCGTGAGATTATGAAAGTAAAAGATATTATGGACACAACTCCGAATCTTGCCCGAACCACAGACACGTTTGAACATCTTGTCAGAATGCTTGATGAGGTCAAATATCGCGTTGTTTTTGTCGTTGATGCAGAAGATAACCTGGTGGGGATTGTAACTGAGACAGATATTGTAAAGGCGCTTATTCCTAAATATTTAACGTTTGATGAATTCCTCATTTCCGCAATCAATGAAAATTATTTAGAAAATAAATGTATTGAAAGCAGAAATCTGGCAAGTACACAAATCATGACAAAAACGCTCTTATCAGTGCATGAAGATGATACGTTAATGAAAGCAGCCTCTCTCATGGCGGTTAATAAAATACATACCCTCCCTGTGGTTAAGGATGGCAAAGTTGTTGGAATTGTGCATCTTATGAACCTGGTCAGGCACATAATGAAAATTCTTACGAAAGATTGAACAGCGTACTTTTTCGCTATGAAGGAAACCTACGCATGATTTTCTGGATAGCCACAGGCATTTTTATCGTAACCTTTGGCTTAATTATCACGGAAAGACTTGATAAAACAAAGGTTGCATTGGCTGGCGGTGGCCTGATGATGGCGCTTAATATCGTTACCCAGCACGAAGCCTTTTATGACCGGAAATATGCCATTGATTACAACGTTATTTTCCTCCTCTTCGGCATGATGGTTATCGTCAATATCCTCAGCAAAACGGGCGTATTCCAATTCCTGGCGATAAAGTCTGCAAAACTGGTCAGAGGAAGACCCGTATGGATACTGGTTCTTTTTACCGGCATTACGACAGTTTTCTCTTCCTTCCTTAATAACGTAACCACGGTTCTCATCCTTATTCCCGTGAGCTTGCTCATCGCAGATGAACTGCAGATCGATCCTTTTCCATTTTTGCTGTCAGAAATTATGGCCTCCAGTCTTGGCGGTACTGCCACGCTTATTGGTGGCCCGCCCAATATACTGATTGCAAGCAAGGTGCAACTTACCTTTATGGATTTTATCTATCATTTGACACCAGCGGTACTCTTTGTTTTTGCCTTTTTCCTCTTAACCATTAAACTTCTCTTTGGCAAAAAATTCCGGGTGAAAGAGGAGGTAAGGCAGAAGATACTGGCCATAAATGAATATGAGATGATTAAAAGCTCCAGTTTACTCATAAAGTCACTTGGTGTTTTAGGATTAGTTATTCCAGGATTTATCTTTTCTAGCCGGATTCCTCTGGAACCTGCAACCATTGCCATTCTAGGGGCTGCTATTTTGCTTATTATTTCAAAGGAAAATCTCCAAAACGTGTTACGGGAACTGGAATGGTCAACCCTTTTTTATTTTATAGGGCTTTTCATTGTGGTAGCCGGTGTTGTCAAGGTGGGGTTGATCTCTATGCTTTCTGATTACATGATTTCATTCACAAAACCCGATGCAGAAAACATGTTTGCTACATCAATGATAATCCTGTGGTTTTCAGCCCTTGCCTCAACCGTTATGGAAAATACGATTTTAATCGCTAGTGTAATTCCCCTTGTTACCGATATGGCACAGACACTCTTGCCCTCGGGAATGGATTTAAAATTGATCATACAGCATTCAACGCTCATGCCTGTATGGTGGTCTCTTGCGCTTGGCACTTGTCTGGGAGGGAATGCAACGCCTATCGGGGCATCTGCAAATATTGTTACCCTTGGCCTTGCAGAAAAGGCAGGATATCCCATATCATTCAAAAAATATCTGATCTATGGAATACCTCTTACTATCGAAATGATTATGTTGTCAACTGTTTATATCTGGCTAAGATATTATGTCCTTAAGTTTTATTTATGAATTATTCCGTCATCTGAACATTTCTATTGTTTTAGATCAAAGTGCAGTTATCTTGTCCCGGCAGGAGGCAATAGTACATTGGCTCAGGATAGGTGATGTCGTAGCGTTGATCTCCTTTGGTGTCATGGGAGACCGGAAGATGGCCGAGAATATTGTTTCCTGTGTTTGCCTGATGAAAATGGTTGTCTGTGAGTTAATCGCGCTACCGATTGCAATTGGGCCTGCCTTTGGGGTAACAGCTTTCTCCGGCTATACTTGATTGGTAGGTAGGTAACAAAGGTTAAAAACCATCAACACTGCCATTCGTTTCCTGGGAAATGGTCGGCTGCAATTACCTGGATTGTAATGTTCGGTTGCAATCGTTGTTACCCGTATTGTTTCCTTGTCATGCGTAACTTATTATGGGCATGGGTGTGCAGATTCGCTGTTAGACGCAACGTTTCATTGCAGGATATATTTCGTATGGTGTGCGAAATGGCTCAAATCGGCGCTGTTAGCCTATATCTCGCTGATGGAGAACCTTTATTGCGTAAAGAATTATGAGAAGTAATTTCGTAGTCGCATGCCGTGAGGAGAATGAAGTGTCCTCTTGTCACAGGGCATTTCGTTAATCGTCTTCCACATGTTTCACTGCATGCCCCTCACTTATTTCATCCATCCCCTGTATTCCGTTTTAAATGTGGGTAAAGATGAGGCTATTGTCAGGGCAGGACTTTTACTCACGCGTTTAATCATCTTGTTGATTGTACACCACTCCCGAACCCCAGCCATCTTGGGACAAGCGTGCGCGCTATACATACTCGTTTTGTTTTGATTGGTTGCCTCTTTTTTTCTCAATCCTTGTACCTTGCCAAAAATGCCTCCATTTCTTCCACTCGTTCTTTATTGACGGCATAAATTTTTTGAGGTGACACTTGGTTATACCGGATTACTAACCACCCCTTTGAAACCAAAAAGTCGATGGTCGCCTGGACCTCCTCTTTTCTCCATTTGAACCGTGGCTCATTTGAAATCCACCATTGAATGATACCTTCAAGGGTATCTTTTGCATTCCGATGTTTGTAAATGTACTGTATAAGATCGAGCACCATAGCATCATCCCTTTTGTTCACAAGAGTCTTTTTAGTATTTCTGTTTTCTATTACGCAAGGGCAATGCCAAAAGAATGATATCCTTCTAGTCCTTAATTTTTCTGGGTTTTTCTGATAATGAATCCGGCATATGTGATATTTCTGTCGCATCCTGGACGAATCAACTTTTAAATAACTCCTTTGGTGATGAATAGATAAAAACTGTGGTGGAAACATCGCATCTCATGCGGTTTGTTCAACTAGTCCTGAAACAAGCGAGATTTTTTAAACCTCGCTTGTTATCGAAATTTCTGCCTATTTCAAGTAATTTATAAACACTTTTTTTAGTTAGCATGTCGGTTTATTTATGCGCATATCTATTGCAATGATAACCTGTCCACGGCCGTGTAACCAAAGGATGCCTCAAGGGTGATCGCGAGAAGCCAGATACCAATCTTTGATGCCGTTCCGATCGTGCCAGTGTGTTCAATACAGCCTACCCCTACAGCTAACTCATTGACTTTGTCCTTCATTTCTGTTAATTTCAAATTTCGAAAAATAGTTTTGCCAATAAAATGAAAATTGTCAAAGAGGCAGCAATACTTCCTGTATATCTTAAAGCAACCTCCCTGGCTGTCGTGTCGCAAAAACAAGCAGTGCTATTGTTGCTCTTGCTCATTAGCAATTAACAGGAAGGGAGATATGTCATGAATATTTTGGAAAGGAATAAAATTACCCATCCCCCTTTGTCCGGTCCACCTGTGGGCATCCAGGTCATTGCGAAGAAGGGTGATTCATTTGGTTGCGGTCTTACTGCGCCTGGAGATATATGAAACAGATGATACATAAAATTTCACTTATTGTTGTTTTTGTTCTCGGTATCTTTTACACGCCTCCTTCCTTTGCTCTGCCGGCCGACGATGTCATACCACTTACGGATGGGGATTATTACCCGCAGGTACACCAGGCATTAACCACCGCAAAGAAATCTATCTTGTGTGTCATGTATCTGGCCGATATTAATTCAAAATATAAACAGGGGTGGGAATACAACCTAATCAATGATCTTACGAACGCACACAGGCGCGGGTTAACCGTAACGGTTGTCTTTGACCAAAACGTGATGTTTTGGGAAACGGGGAAAAAGCGGAAAAAGACGGAAAGAAAAAGTAGTGAAGCTTACGAATTGCTGAAAAAGAATGGTGTCCCTGTCTATTACGACAGCATCGACCGTGTTACCCACAGTAAGATATTGATTATCGACGATTATATCACCATTGTGGGTAGTACGAACTGGACATACAGCGCGCTGAGGAAGAACCACGAGGCGTCCGTCTTAATAAAATCACGCAGTGTCGCAGATGCATTTCTTGAAAAACTCAGGACGATTTCAAAATACCAGCCAAAGTGACAAGTGCTTAGCAGCAAGAGAAATCTTTTGAAGAGGGTATTTGATATTTAAAAAATCATTATCAACGTATATTTCAGAATCTGCGTTCCAATGTATGTTAGAGGAAAATGTTTATGATATCTATTAAGGGAATATTCGATGGAAAAAAGGTTAAGTTGCTTGAGAAAGTTGATATTAATGAACCTCAGGAAGTCATAATCACTTTTTTGGGTACAGGCAAAGACGAATCATTATATCAGGAAATATACAAAATCGCTGAAACGGGTGGTAGTTTCGATTTTTTAAATGCACCTGAAGAAGATATTTATTCTGATGCCGACTTGAAAGTTAAGTATAAAAATGACTAAAGGAACTATCGGAAAAAGAATCATAGTCGGTGAAATAGGAAGGGTAAGTAAGGCGATTCTTCATGAATTGGATAAAAAACTGAGATTAACTTTTGGTCTGTGATTTTTGAAATGTAAAATTTTTGCAAAATAATCATTAACAGAGGAAAATTTTTGTCTGATATCCCAAATATAATATGTTTAGAAGGTGTAGGAGAGTTTTGTTCTGATGGATTGTCATTTAATGTGCCATTCAGTTTAATTCAATATCCTGCAGAAACTGCGTTTAATTATTTGATTTATAAATATGTTCTTGTCCCGCTGGGTATTGAGTATTTACGTTTGTTGATCTTTATTGTCATTATTGCGGCATTTGTGCAACTCCTGGAAATGATTGTTGAACGCTTTTCCGAGAAGCTCTATTATGCCCTGGGTATTTTTTTGCCGCTTATTACGGTTAACTGCGCAATCCTGGGCATCGCACTTTTTATGCTAAACAAACCGTATTCCTTTTGGCAGGCCTTTACCTTTGGCCTGGGTGGAGGTTT
>JAJTXE010000003.1:426654-477126 GCA_021463795.1 Candidatus Brocadia sp.
TACGGAAGGATTATGGAAAAATCTTATCTGGAAGGTATAACCACAGAAAACCGGGCGGCCATTATCTATTCACAAAACGACATGGGAGGCGCCTGGGCTAAAGACCCGCTTGGTTCCTGGGAATATCAGGTGATTCCCGGTGGTGAGGCACAACGGTCTATGGCATTTCGTCTCGGTATAAACATCATCATGTATGCACTTACCGGCGACTATAAGCAGGACCAGGTACACCTGCCTTTTATTCTAAAAAGGCAGATGTAATTCTTTTTCTAAAATCTGGTCTTCGGTGGCTCTTTATCTGCAGGGCAACGAGGCTCATCGCTCTGCAATCACAGTTTTAAAAATGCGTAGCAATTAGCTTTTTGAAAAGGCATTGGGCGGGGGATAAACCACCCGCGCTACATATTCCGTTTTATATTGGTTTTACATTAACATTACGTCAGGCAATGTTAATGCAACAGGTTAACGTGAAATGACATTACGAAACTGCTACCTTTTGTCTTGCCTTTTTGAGAGACACGGACTCGATTCCAATTTCCTCATCAGTAAGATAGCAGGCAGGGTCGTGTTCCCACATATCGCCATAATAAGCCTCTGCCCTAGCCCTAAAGTTGCCGCCACAAACCGATAGCCATTTGCAAGGTGCACACCGCCCCTTGATATAGGGGTTCTTATTCTTCAGTCTCGCCATTAATTCGTTCGAGGTGTCTTCCCATATCTCGCTAAACTTTCTTTTCTTGATATTTCCGAAGGAATATTGCCGCCAGAACTGGTCTGCATGCACCTCACCATCCCAACTAATACAGGCAAGTCCCTTTCCTGAGCTATTTCCTTCATTCATCTGGAGAAGTTCAAATACCTCTTTTGCCCTTTTCGGATTTTCCTTTAATAGCCGCAAATACACATACGGGCCGTCGGCATGATTGTCCACGGTAAGCACCTCTATTTTTCTGCCCCTGTCATGCGCTTCTCTCGTTTTATTCATAATAAGATCTACGACTTCACGGGTTTCTTTATGAGAAAGGTCTTCTTCAATGAGGTTGGAACCTCTTCCTGAGTAAACCAGGTGGTAGAAACAGACTCTTGGGATATTTTCTTTTTCAATGAGCTGAAATATTCCCGGGATGTCATGCGCATTTCTTTTATTAATGGTAAATCGCAGACCGACTTTAATACCCACCGACAGACAATTCCGGATTCCCGATAAAGCGGCTTCAAATGCACCGGGAATCCCCCTGAAACGGTCATTCGTCTCCTGAAGACCGTCCAGGCTTATTCCCACATAAGAAAGACCAAACGTTTTCAGTTCATTTGCCTTTTCCTTGGTAATTAAGGTGCCATTGGTACTAATTACTGCCCGTAAACCTTTCTCTTTTGCATATCCGATTAATTCAAGAAGATCCGGTCTCATAAGGGGTTCACCACCGGAAAACAAAATTACCGGAGCGCCGTAGTCTGCAAGGTCATCTAACATTGCCTTTGCCTCACGGGTAGACAATTCATTCGGATATTCAATATCCTTTGACTGAGAATAGCAATGAATACACTTCAGATTACAGCGTTGTCCCACATTCCATACGACAACTGGTTTTTTATCCTGTGAAAATTGCAATAAATGTGATGGTAATTTTTTCGATTCTCTTCCATAGCGCAACGCATCCGATGGTTCTACCGTCCCGCAGTATAATTTTGATATGCCGATCATATAATAACATCTCCTGCACGAATATACGTGCTCAAGCATTATGTGGATGGTAACTTGTTCTTCACAAAACTCTAAAGGTATAGTATAAAGGAAACCGGCAATTAAGTAAAACCATTTTGTGGATAAAAAAAATCACTGCCCTATTGCATACAGTTTCCAGTCTACGCAGCCGACATAGAGCATACCACTTGAACCGATTGCCGGGGAGGAAAGTAACGGTTCTCCGATCTTCACACTCCATTTGAGCGATCCATCAGGATTTACGGCATATACATTTCCATCCCATGAACCAAAGTAAATGGTACCGTTTACATCAACAACAGGAGATGCAGTAATAGATTTTTCAGTTTTAAACTTCCACTTCAAGGTGCCATCTTTTGCAACTGCGCATAAGTTGCCGTCTTGCGCGCCGACATACACCGTCTCATCCGCACCTACCGCCGGAGATGAATGCGACCGGCCGCCCAGGTCAAATGCCCACCGCAATGTCCCGTCCAAATTCACGGAATAGAGCTTTCCGTTCATATCCACAATATACACAACAGCATCACTCACAGCTGGCGTAGAGTCTATTTTGGCTTCGGTTTCCAAACGCCACTTTACCGTGCCGTCCTGATTCAAGGCATGCAAATGTTTATCCCAGGAACCAATATAAATTGTCTTATCCTTGCCAATGGCAGGCGAGGACATCATGATTGCTGCCTCGGTTTTATAACTCCACAAGAGTTTCCCGTTAGCGCCAATTGCATAAAGTCTTCCATCATAAGAACTAAAATATACGGTTTCTTTATCAGCAAGAACAGGAGACGAATGAATAGCCCCGGCTGCCTGGAACTTCCATTTTGTTTTTCCATCAGGATTGACCGCGTACAGCCTTCCGCTTACAGCGCCAAAATAAATAACACCATCTGCGCCAATTGCAGGAGAACCAAATATTTCACTGCCGCTCTTAAACGCCCATAAAACCTTTCCGTTGGAGGTTATCGATAACAAATTCCCATCCGTACTGCCCACATAAATAACTCCATCTGCATCCACTACCGGAGATGACCAAATTTCTCCGGCACTTGATACACTCCATTTCATATTATTCACGGAAGGCCCGGCAAAGGATACCCGGCCCGTTCTTTCTAAATTGTATCGAAACAGCGGGTATGCGTTCATTTGCTCTTGAGCACAGAGAGAAAACACCGGTAATGTGTTGCATGGAACCATTACCATAAGAATAAGAAAAAAGAGGACGTTTGAAATAGGTGGAAAACGACGTTTAAAATTCATTCTGTTTGCTCCTCAGATGCATTAGATATCTGGAATAACAAGTTCTTGTCCGATTTTTAAAAATTTTTTGTTCTTAAGTGTTTTTTTGTTTGCATCAAATATTTTTTCCCATTGTGTGCCATTATGATAATATTTAACCGCCAGCGTATAAAGGGTATCGCCTTGCAGTACGGTGTGTCTTTTCTCACTATCAACGGCTTTTTCTTCTTCCACGGACACTACCTGAGAAAGCGCAGGGGTCGTTGTCTCAGCCCTTCTTCCTTCCTTTGTCTTCTCAGATGCGGTCTTTTCAACAGGTATTATAAGCTCTGTGCCAATTCTGAGGCTGTTTCTGTCATGAATTTTATCTTGATTTGCATTGAAAATAAGGAGCCATTTCGATTCATCGCCATAGTATTTGTTTGCTATCTTACGGAGGCTGTCGTTCGATTTCACCTTGTATTTTGCTGGTTGCACATCAGATTTTTTGTTGTTGCCGGAAGGAATGTCTTTCCAATCATCCGAATGAGAATCAAGAGGTTTCTTATCATCCTGGATGACTCCGGGCAATGGTTCAGCCTCCTTTGCCTTCTTCCATTCTACATCAACGATTCTGTCATCCTTTTGTGACTGTAGTTCATCGGTTTTTGTGGTATCTGAAACGGGCGGTTCATTTTGGTCGGGAAGCTGCGCGCTGGCTGTTATCTCTTTAAAAGGCTCCTGATTTGCATTTTGAGGTTCAGGTGATAATTCGGTTACCTCTAATGCATCGCCCTGAGTTTCTTCTTCCATTTCTGGAATAGGGATCGCAGGTTCTTTCACGGAAGTTCTTGTGCTCAGAAAGACACCTATAATTGCCATAATAATCACTCCTAAAGTCACGCCAACTTGCACGTCTCTTTTCATCGTTTTTTTATTCCTTTCGTAGGTTTTATAGGAATGAACAACAAGAAATATCTTTCCACCCTTTTCTCCTCCATAAATGACCTGATACAGACCAGGTTTAAAAAATTTTACCCCTTTTTTCGTTAAGACCTTTATGCCACGAATGTCTTTCGTGGTGAGGATTTATTATCCCTTTTTAGCGGTTGCCTCCTTTCCTTGAGCCGGGTAATTTTGCCGGGGCAATGCCTGGTTTGCAGAAGGGAGTCCCTTCCATTTGAGGAGCATAGGGCATGCAATAAATATCGTTGAATATGTGCCTACAATAATTCCCACGAGCATCACAAATGCGAAACCATGAATCTCGGGTCCGCCCACGAAAAAGAGCGCACACAACACTCCAATCGTAGTGATCCCTGTCAGGAGGGTCCTGCTCAGGGTCTGGTTGATACTGTCATTAACCAATTGCGGGGTAAGCAAATTACCACGCCCCCCCATATTTTCTCTGATCCGGTCAAAGATGACGATCGTATCATTCAGGGAGTAACCAACAACAGTGAGAAATGCAGCTACCATGGCGCTGTCAATCTTCATGTTGCCAAAAAAATAATCTGCAACTGCTACCGCACCCAGGGTAATCAGGATGTCATGAATAACAGCGATAATCGCGGAAGAACCGAATTTAAAGTCTCCAAAACGCAGCCATACATAAAAGATGGTTGCAATACAGGAAAAGATCACCGCAAGGATGGCGCGTCCCTTCATTTCGCCAGCAACCGTAGCTCCAATGCTGATAATCCGTTTCAGGGGTTGTGGTATTTCAAACGCATTTTGAATGGTCTCTTCTATCATCTCGGTTTTTTGAGAAGGAAGGGATATCTTAACTGTTTGATATTCTTTACCGGATTCCAAACCCTGTTCCAGAACATCGTGATAGCCTGCCGAGGCAAGCACTTCTTCAATAACCTCCTTTTTCAGGGGTTTTGACAAGTTCATGCGAAAGAGCGCGGTATGTGCCTGGCCCGACTTATCATCGGTCGCCATTATACTTTCGGGGGCATCTTTAAGCAATGCAAAAGACACATCTACCTTTTCTTTATACAAGTTGTCCTTAAATTTCTCAATAACATCGCTTTTAATCTTCTCCTGAACTTTTCCTGCACTTAAAGGCTGCATATGAATTGCAAACACCTGCGCTGGCGCATTCATGGCCAAAACGCTTTTTACCGCATCCCTGATGGGCTTAATCCCATGAAGGATCGTTACAAAATTTGCCTTTCCTATACCTTCTTTTAGTTCAACCCGGATCGCTTCATACCCTATGAGAGAAATGCTTGGTACGGCGATGGTATCCTTCAGCGTTTGCTTTATCTCTTGCAAGCTTATTCTCGATCCCTCTATTTTCAGCTTGTTTGTCCGTGCACTTGCGGATTCTTTCGATTGGCCTATGACTGCAACATTGCCAAACCCCCGCTTGTGAAGCTCGAAGGTAAGAATCGCCGGATCGACAGGTTCTCCGGCTTCCACATCCATAAAAGGCTGGGCAGCAGGCGCATCCGTGTTTTGTGTCAGCAAGGTTTCAACAACGTCACCGAGCACGACTTTAACGTCCTTGAAGATCAGATTTTCTTTCAATCCATCGACAATTGCACCAACCACTCGTGAACGTTTTTTCGTATCTTCCAAACCGAGAATATTTACCAAATACTCCCTGGAAGATTGATTTACCGGCGATGTAGATAGCACGTCTTCCTCGCTATAACCGGCAGTTTTTAGGTTTTTTTGCAGGAACTCCTCATCAATTGGCTTTGTAAGCCTCAGATGAAAAATGAGCGGTTCAGTAAAATCAATCCCTTCAAACAAATCTTTCTTATCCAAAACGCTCCTGATATCATCAGTTATTTTTTCTTTTACCTTTTCATCTCCCAGATCTTTTATTCTGATGCCAAATTCATTTGCTGTTGATGCAAACTGTGTTAAATTCTCTCCGGCCCAAATACTTTGCACCTCAGCTTCCTCATAGCCGGTCTCTGCCAAAGCGCTCCTGATAAATCCCGGTGGGGTGGAATTATTTAAGTGGAGATGGACAAGTGTTCCACCGGTAAAATCGATGTCATATTTTTTATTTCCGCGGAGGGCAAACGTAGTCAATCCACCGATAATACACGCACCAGAAATAGCAAGCAGGGTAAAACGATAATTAATAAATTTAACATGGGGAATGCCAATGAGCTTAAACATGGAAAATTTCTTGATCCAGCTTAAATCCATAAACAGATCATAAATTACCCTGGTCACAAAAATAGCCGTAAAAAGATTAATAATCAAGCCCAGGATCAATGTCCATGCAAATCCTTTTACCGGGCCGGTACCAACCGAGGCAAGTATTATCCCGGTAATCAGGGTAGTGATATTTGAGTCAAAGATAGCGGAAAAGGCCTTTTCATAACCAGCCTTAACAGCGGCACGGGTAGGTTTTCCCTTGTTTTTTTCTTCGCGGATTCTTTCAAAAATAAGCACGTTGGCATCTATACCCATACCAATCATGAGCACCAATCCTGCAATACCAGGAAGCGTCATGGTTGCGTTCAGGAGCGCCATCGCACTCACAATAAGAAAGATGTTCAGGACGTTTGCACAGTTGGCAATCCATCCTACTCCCAGGTAATAGATACCAATGAAAATAATGGCAAATGCGCCGCCAATAGCCCCCGCAATTAATCCTCTGTTAATGGAATCTCTTCCCAAACTCGGTCCAACCATGGTTTCCATTTCGAGTTCAAGATCTGCCGGAAGACTTCCTGCCCGCATAATGGCGATAAGCTCATTTACCTCATCCTGGGTAAAACTTCCTTCAATGATGCCTTGTCCTGGTATGCGATCACGGATGACAGGCGCTGAATATAAGGTACCATCTAAGATAATTGCCAGCGGTTTTCCAATGTTACGTTCAGTGATCTGTCCGAATTTGGATTTGCCTATGGCATCAAATTCAAACCCCACAACGGGTTCGATTCCCTTACGGTCAGCGTATATCCTGGACAAATGTTCCCCGGAAATGGCAGCCTTATTTTGAACAAGGAACCATTTGCCAGCCTCGCCAACTTCTCCCTTTTTCTTACGCAACCATTGTTTATAAAAACCCGGGACTTGTTTTTCCTCCATGGCCTCTTTATATTCCGGACTGTCACTGCTCGCCGCCAACCGAAACTCGAGCTTGCCCAGCCGTGTAATTCGAGTTTTCAGCCCTTCTATTTCCGTCCTTGTTGCGCCCGGCACCTGTATGAGTATCCGGTGGCTGCCATGCTCCTGTATTCTGTATTCGATAACTCCCTGAGGATCAATCCTCTTTTTCAATACTTCTATAATTTCCCTGGTAATACCGGGACGTTCTTCCCTTTCATCCACTCTTACCTTATAGAGCAACTCTGAGCCGCCTTTGAGGTCCAAGCCAAGCTTAATCTTTCCCTTTGATACCTGCTCGACGACCTTGTTGCGGATATGCCTGCCATCTTTGTCCGTTTCTTCACCAACAATCGTTTCACGAATAACGGGGTTTGTTATGAAGAACCGCGTCCATGATTTTTCCAGTAGCGTCCGTTCGACTACTGTGCCGTCAATCTCTTTTACCTGCTCCTTCTTCAAAATCTTTTCTGACGGTGGATACAAAATCATGATGCCAAGAGCAATCACTACCGCAATGATAGGTATCTTCCACCTTAAGTTTTTCGTCATTTCTTCATGATGCCAAGAGCAATCACTACCGCAATGATAGGTATCTTCCACCTTAAGTTTTTCGTCATTTCTTTCTCCTCAACCGGCTCCCTTTCCGTTGTGTGTGATAAACTACCAATTTCATAAATAGTACTGCCACCCTACTTCGCCTCTTTATTCACTTGCATAGACTCTTTTGTCTCTTCGGTGTCGTCATCATGAGAGACCTCTACTACCGAAACAATCGCACTCCTGTCAACCTTGATCTTTATATCTTTGGAATCGTCTATACGAAGAATAATCTCATGCTCTCTGACGGAAGTGACCAATCCATGAATTCCGCCGGCGGTTACAACCCGATCGTTTTTTTTGATCCTTGATAACAAGGCCTTACGCTCCTTTTCCTTTCTTTTTTGCGGTCTCAGGATCAAAAAATACATTACGACAAACATAAGGATAAACGGAAGCAGCATGGACAGCATACCACCTGGCGATGACTGTTTTCCTGCCGCTTGTAATAAAAAAAACATCATATTCCTCCTACTCTTTTTTAAAAGTTTTCCCCAAATAACTATTTCCCAATCTGTCTTCTACCCCTAACGTTTATGAATCAGACTGCTTTGATAAAAAGTCTACCTTGAAATCCTTAAATTCACCCCTTCCAATAGATTCTCTTATTTGCTGCATCAGCTGTTGGAAAAAAAATATATTATGCAGCGAAAGTAATGTCGGCCCTAAAATTTCCTTGGTTAAAAAGAGGTGCCGCAAATATGCTCTCGAAAAATTGCGGCAGGTATAACATTCGCACGACTGATCCAACGGGACGGCATCGTCCTTATATTGGCTGTTCAGTATTTTCACCTTGCCCGTGCTCGTAAAGGCACATCCGTTCCTTCCATTACGTGTGGGAATAACGCAATCAAACATATCGATCCCGCGCTCTACCGCATTGAGGATATCAAGGGGAAACCCGACACCCATTAAATACCGGGGTCTATCCTGTGGTAAATAATCTACGGTATAATCAAGCACTTCATTCATGAGGAGTGACCCTTCACCAACACTGAGTCCACCGATTGAATATCCTTCAAAATTCATTTCCACAAGGCTTCTGGCGCACTCTGCGCGAAGTTCCCTGAATACACTTCCCTGAACAATGCCGAAGAGCGTTTGACGTTTATTCTTGTGTGCATTCAGGCAGCGGTCAGCCCATGCAACGGTCCTTTGAACAGCTACGCCGGCCCTGTCCTTTTCACAGGGATAGGGCACACATTCATCAAACGGCATAATAACATCTGCCCCGATGTCGTTTTGTATTTGCATCATTTTTTCAGGGGTGAGGAAAAGCCGCGTTCCGTCTACAGGAGATTGGAATTCCACTCCGTTGTCAGAAACCCTGGTCAGTCCACTGAGAGAAAAAACCTGATACCCACCGCTATCGGTTATGATTGCGCCATCCCATCCCATAAACGTATGGATGCCGCCTAAATGTCTGATAATACCCTCCCCGGGTCTTAAACAAAGATGATATGCATTACACAAAATAATCTTTGTGTGTGTCTCCTTTAGTTGCTGCGGCGTTAACGTCTTGACCGTTCCTTGTGTCCCGACCGGCATAAAAACCGGTGTGGGAATTCTGTGGTGGCCCAGAAGCAGCTCACCACACCGGGCCTTTGTTTGCTTATCGTCAGCCAGGATTTTAAAAATCAACAACACCTCCGCAGAGCGGCGTTAATATACCCGAACTAATTCTATCTTCGGATAGTAATGTTTTAAAATAGCGGTCCAGGAAAAACCTTTTTGGGCCATACCCTGGGCACCATACTGACAAAGCCCCACGGCATGTCCCCATCCAGTACCTGAAAAGGTAATACTTTTTCCATTGCTTCTGGAATCAAAGGCCGTACTATGCAAATAATTCGGACCAACCAATAGCCGGAAATCATTTGCGTTCATTTCTTTACTTCCTTTGTCATAGGTAATTTCGACTTTCGAGCCATGATTACCAGCCCCCGGATTGACGATCTTTACGGCACTGATGTTTGAAACAGGAACATTGGCTTCTTGTAATTTCTTTTCAATCTCTGCTTTGCGAATATCTTTGCTCCAATAGGAATGCTTGGAATCATTACAGTAATTGCATACCACCCCACTTAAGGGTGGCATGCTATCTTTTCCAAAGACATGGCCAACATCTTCCGTATGTCCCCCACACGTACTATGAAAATAGGCAGGGAAAATATTCCAGTTGTACACCATGACCACGCCTTTCGTTTCTTGTACCATTTTATTGACCCGTGCCGTTTCACCTGCCACGCCTCTATACGCAAGCTCCTGCATATCCAGATGATAAACTTCATCCCGCCGCCTCTTTTTCTTATACATCACGTATGTTCTTACCGCAACTGACTGTGCACACAGGGCGTCTTCTTCCCAGCTTGATGGCATTTCACTTCCAACCACGCCAGAAACAAAATCCTCAATATCTATTTCTCCGATTACGGAGAATTTGTTGTGAAATTGCTGCACTATCCTGATTTCACCACGGTATCGCTGATTATTTACCTCAATCTCCCCATCTTGCTGACCGGCAATCCTTAGTTCGCTGTTGTTATAACGTTTATTTCCTATCATGATGCCGCCGTTACTCACGGATATGGTGCATCTCTGCAGTCCCTGGCCATGATCAATAATATTCATGAGACTGCCGGTAATCTGATAACAGCTATGGATAGCCAATTGCGCCTCGCGCTTGTCATTTACCAGGAGTATGCGGACAATGGGCGTTTTATCCAAAAGCGGCCCGTAATCAAGGACCTCTTCCCGCACCACCGTGGCACCCCTCTGACATGAAAGAGGTACCCCTGCGGAAATAACCGGCACTATTGCAGCAAGCATGAATGTTAACGTCCTGCCCATATCATCTGGTATTTACCGATAACCCGAAAAAGCTATTCAAAACAATCGCACCTTTGTAACACATCTTTCGTATCAAGACCTTTGTGATTACCTTCCTTGTCCCCGCTCTGAGGTTTATTCCCTTTGTATACCTCTCGTGTGGTGTCTTTATATCTCTCATATTCACTGAACACACACCCACAGTAACTTTGCCGGTAAATCATTTTTTCCCTGGCTATATCATGGCTACACTCAGACAAGTAACGGTAATCACGATAGACAAACGCTACGCCATATTCATGCGCAAGATTTTCTGAAAACATTTTTAGTTGCTCGTGATTTTGATAAACGCTGAATAGCATCGTCGAGGTAAAGGCATCAAATCCGTTTTCACGTGCATATGCCGCAGTAAATCTCAGTCTCATGGTATAACAATCTGCACACCGGTCATTGCCCTCATAATCAACATGCTTCAAATATTCCCGTAAACCATACTCATCATGGTAAATTACCGGGATAGGATCGCTTTCCTGAAACACGCGCAATGCCTTTAATCGCTTTCTAAACTCAAGTAAGGGATGTATATTCGGATTGTAAAAGAGCCCCGTTACGCGGAAACCTTCTTTTCTCATCTCACGTAATGGCGCGCACAAACAACAAGCGCAGCAAATATGCAACAAAAGATTCATATGCCGGCCCCTTAAAAGAGTCTTTTTTGGAGTCCCGTTTCTGAGTGGCATTGATATCCTAGATGTTCATAAGCGAGTCTGGTGGCAATCCTTCCCCGCGGTGTTTTATCCAGATACCCCTTTTGGATCAAATACGATTCGTACACTTCCTCAATCGTGTCTTCTTCTTCGCTTACCGAAACCGCTATTGTTTTCAGACCGACGGGACCACCGTATCGAATAAGGGTTTCCAGTATCTTTCTGTCCATTTCTCCCAATCCATTTTCATCCACCCCCAACATTTCCAGGCCCATGCGGGCGACCTCTTCATTGATGATATCGTTCCCACGAACCTGGGCAACATCCCGGATACGACGCAAAAACCTATTGGCTATACGGGGAGTGCCACGGGACCTCTTTGCGATAATTTCAGCCCCCCTTTCATCTGTCTGGATCGAAAGAATGCGGGCAGAATTACACACTACTTTATAAAGGTCTGTCCAAGGATAAAACTCCAATTTTTCCAGGACTCCGAAGCGTGAACGAAGCGGTGCCGTGAGTAATCCTTCCCGGGTCGTAGAACCAACAAGCGTAAATTTTGGCAAATTGATTTTTACCGATCGCGCTTTTGGCCCCTGATCGATAAGAATATCAATATAAAAATCTTCCATCGCCGAATACAGGTACTCTTCAACGGTCGTGTTTAACCGGTGGATTTCGTCAATAAAAAGGATGTCTCCCTGCTGCAAATTTGTAAGAATGCCGGCAAGGTCCATTGGCTTATCAAGAATGGGGCCGGAAGTTGTCTTAATGGCGGCATTAATTTCATTGGCAATAATTTGAGACAACGTTGTTTTTCCCAAGCCAGGAGGCCCGGAAAACAATATATGATCCAATGGCTCTCCCCTTTTTTTTGCGGCTTCAATGTAAATGAGCAGATTTTCCTTTATGCGGTCCTGTCCGATAAAATCATTGAATCGCCTCGGCCTAAGGGTAAAGTCCAGATTTTTATCTTCAACGATCTGTGTGGAAGATAAAACATCTTCTTTTATCATAACCTATTTCCCACCCGGTGAGATTCTCAGCCGTTTGCCGGAATAATCAGGCCTTATATTTCAGGGCCTCCCTTACAAGCACCTCGACATTATCAATAGTCTTCAATTTTTTCATCGCTTCGTTTACTGCATGCTCGGCTACTGGCCGTCCATACCCTAAAGAAACCAGCGCCATAACAGCGTCAGAGACCAGAGCCTTTTGCCCGGTAACTATCCCAGAATCCGCAGGGTACGACATTTCCTTTATTACCCCTTTAAGTTCCAGGACGATCCGTTCGGCCGTCTTCTTGCCTATCCCTTTGATTTTTTCCAAAGCCTTTGCATCTTCGCGGGAGACTGCATCTTTAATATCATCCACACAACTGCCAGAAAGTATCGTAATTGCGGTAGTAGGGCCTATGCCATTCACGGAAAGCAGTAACTGAAACAGATCCCGTTCTTCTCCTGTTGCAAACCCAAAGATTTTTATCTGATCTTCCTTGATAAATAACTGGGTAAGAACGGTAGTCTCTTCGTGATTGGGTATTTTCTCAAAGGTAGATAACGGAATGTGTAATAGATAACCGATGCCCGCTACTTCCAAGACAAGCCTTGTGGGAGACTTCCTAACCACCCGCCCTCGGATGTAATCTAACATGCACAGCAATCCCCAGGTAACGCAATTGTGCCATCCGAAATTTTTTCAGGAAACTACTCTGTTTCGCTTTCGTCTAACTCCGGCATACTGTTGCCAACGGTTTTCAATGTCAGACCAAATTCGGCCAATCTGTCGCGTATCTCAGCAATATGATTTTCTTTTATCCCCTTCTGATCCAATGCGATTTCTGTTTGTTCAACAAGATCTGCGATTGTTTCAATGCCTTCCTTACTCAAGGCACTCCTGCATCGAGCGGATAGTTCAAGTTCAGAAATAGACTCAATGACACTTGCCTTTATTTCGGTATTTTTTCCAAAAACATCCGCTTTACTGTCGCTTTCCAATGCCTGTCCTAAACGTAATCCTTTTTGTGACAAAATAACCTTGATTTCGTTGAGTGAGGTCTCTCCAAAATTCTTAAAAGAAAGCAGGTCGATTTCGGTGATTCTCGTCAGGTCTCGCAAAGTACGAATATTCATTTTTTCCAGGCAATTTTTGCTTCTTACCGAGAGTTCAAAATCTGAGATGGGTATATTTAATACCTCGCTTTCCTTCCCTTGTTTTTTTGAAACCTCCTCATCGTAATACATTCCCATGGAGGCTTTTGCATCCTTTAGAAACAGCGAGGCCCGGGGATTGTTTGGTTCCGCATCCAATACTGTTTCAAAACAATATACCGCATCATCAAAGCTGCCTTTATCTTCGTACAAAATTCCCAGATTGAGAAACGCATTTTTATGGCTAGGACATAAATTTATGCACTGTTCATAGGAGTCAATGGCTTTTTCGTCTTCTCCATTAAGATCATAATAAAAGGCGATACGAAAGAGAGATTTAGCGTGGTTCGGGTCTATTCGAAGGGCCTGCTCATAATGATTGAATGCATCATCGTATTCGCCAAGTGCATCCAGACAACATCCCAGTTGATAATGAAAATCAGGATTATCTCCGTGAGATTGGGAAAAACGTTTAATCATCTTCAGGGCATCTTCGTTGTCGCCTTTTAGTCTTTTGGTCTCGGCAATATCCATACAAATATCAAATTCTTCATCATCAGTTTTTTGGGCGCGTTCAAAACATTCCAAAGCATGATCATAGTCGCCTAATTCCTGATAGCATTTGCCCAGATAATAAACGCCAATTTTCCTTGATTTCACCTCTTTCAGGAATTCGGAAGCCTCCCGAACATTTCCGATCATCCATTCTAATATTCCTAATAAAAGGGTCATATCTTTTGCTTCGTTCACATCGTGAACCTTTTTTATGCCGATTCTTAGCGAAGCGGTCTTTGCATCCAGTTTCTCCCTGATTTCTTTGGAACTGAACACCTGTTTCCTGACATGGGTGACGGCTTCCCTTGACAGTGACTCAACCTTTATGAGCGTATCAAGATCTACATCCGCTGTAGGCATCTTTTTGTTAAACCTCCATAACGTTACAAAAAATAGATATTCTCTATAAACCAATGATATATTTGGATGTTGGAGTGTAACAAACACCCAACTGAAATTCAAATAAATTTTATCACACCATTACCTGATAATTCTATTATTTCGCTTGATTTAACAATCATTGCCTGTTATCATCCGATAATGTCGTTCGTTTGTTTCATAGAACTACTTCTATCTTTTTTATAAATGGCTACCAGGGCTGGAACTGGGTAGCCTTTTTTTTTGAATTTATTTGAAATATGAGAGGGGGTGATTTTTAGAATGGCAACGGGAACGGTAAAATGGTTTAATGACAAAAAGGGGTTTGGTTTTATTTCCCAGGACAACGGTCAGGACGTCTTTGTACATCAAACCGCTATCCAAAGTGAGGGTTTTAGGACCCTTGCAGAAGGAGATAAGGTCGAGTTTGAAGTCATTAAGGACCAGAAAGGCTACAAGGCCACAAAAGTCGTCAAATTATAAAATTTATTAAAAAAGAGCACTCTTATTATTATAGCGAAATGGTTTCAGTCGGCTGATGTATAAAAATATGGAGTTGTCACTTATTATAATTGCGACATCAAACCCCCAATATCTGCGTAAGACATTGGGGGTTTTTGTTTCCGGGGAACTGAATTACCGGCCAAGCAGTTTAATACGTCTTCTTGTTTAAGGCAGCCAAAACCTTTTCGTATTTCTTATATACTTTCTTTTCATGTTTTATTGCATCTTTAACAATTCTTTGTAAAAATGCTTTTACAAACGGGTCCGTTTCCTGTTCGATCACTTTGGAGTATTTTTCTTGTAATTCGCGTTCATCTTTTGCTACCATATTAATTGCTTCTATGAGATTCATAATTGCATATGCTTTCTTATAATTTTTTCCGACGAGAACAGTATAAGTAGCTGTTAAATCTATCAAATGCAATCGTAAATATCAACAATTCTTTCAAAATAAAGTCGTTTTACCCCTTTAAATACGGCAAAAAAGACCGATATTTATTTCCTGCCGGACTCTTTTTCTCCTCTATCACAGATGATGTTTCCATTCCCTTTCCCGGTATTTTTTGTGAACCACAAAAAATGCCAGCTATTGTTTGTTGTTTACAATATTTTTTGTTGACAAAGGGTAAAAAACTTTAAATAGCCTTTTTGTAAATCTTAGAGAAAGGAAGATACACTATGAAATATTGGACAAGAGGTATCGTGTCTTTTGTGGTAATGTTTAGCTGCTGCTGGAATCTTATGGCTGGAGAATCTCCTTTTGCCGCAAATGAGGATCAAAGAATGGCTCTTGCGGAATTACAAAAGATATCTTCAAAAAATTTTAATATAAAATGGGACGAACGCCGGGGTGTTGCGAAATTTCTTTCGGGAGAGCTTGCAGAAACTCCATCATTGTCTCAAGAGGCATTAGCTTTAGGCTTTATTGACAAGTACAGGGTCTTATTGGGAATACAAGACCCGAAACAGGATATTGCATTAGAAAGTGTCAAGTCCGTACCTGGCGGATCCTTTGTCACCGTAAAACAAAAAAAAGATGGGCTTGATGTCATAGGCGGTAAAATCACTGTACGGGTACATGAAGGGATCGTCACCACCGTGGCAAACTATTTTGAACCAAATATCCCGGTTAAAACAACACCGACTCTTTCCCCGGCAGAAGCAGAAGCCATAGCCAGGAAAGAACTGGGTATTGACAAAAAGGCCATCACTGCAATCCTCACCATTTTGCACTGGGAAGAGAAATTCTATCTTACCTATACAATAGATTTTGCGTTTAACCCCCAGCCGGAACCATCACGATATCGCGTCTATGTTGATGCACATGACGGCGCTGTTGTTTTTGCGGAAAACAGGATTATGCATGCCGGTTCTGCTGTTGGATCCGGCATCGGCGTTGACGGAAAACTAAAGAGTTTTGACACGTACGAAAAAAATGGCACTTTCTATCTTGGCAATGCCCCTCTTTCCAGTACGACCTCCGTGGCAATAAAGACTTATACAGCAAATAATTTCAAAATCCTTCCGGGAAACCTCATGAAGGACGCAAACAACTCTTGGGAAGACCCGGCAGGGGTAGACGCCCATTTTTACGGAAATTACGTCTTTGATTTCTACAAAGATAACTTCAGCAACTTTTCCTGGTTTTCTGGCAGTGGTTTCGATTCCTCTAACGGCCTTTTATCAACCGTTCATTATGGAACCAATTATGAAAATGCCTTCTGGGATGGAACACAGATGGTGTATGGAGATGGCGGCAATACTTTTCTTTCCTTTTCAGGATCGCTGGACGTTGTTACCCACGAAATCACCCACGGTGTTACCGAGGCAATAAATAATCTTATCTATAGCCAGGAGCCGGGTGCGCTGAATGAATCATGGTCTGATGTCATGGGGATGTTTGCATCGATTGATTACGGTGACGACCTGCCATACTGGATGGCAGAAAACATTATGAAAGATACTAAAGGGCCATACTATGCCATGAGAAGACTTGATGACCCTCCCTTCAGAACCGATAGTTATCCCGAAAACAACTATAATCCTAAAGACCCGCTGAACGGTTGGGGCCAGCCCGAGCATACTTCAGAACAGTATCGTGCAGCCAGCTGGCCATGGACTGACAATGGAGGAGTCCATATTAACTCTGGTATTCCCAACAAGGCGGCGTATCTGATCACCACCCATGCAAACGTTGGCGCTAAAAAGGCAAAACAAATATATTATTATGCCATGTTCTATCTTTCCGCCAATGCTCAATTTGTTGATGCCAGGGATGCCGTAGAGCAGGCCACAATCGATCTTTATGGTAATGGAAAAGAGCTTTCTGTCGTACGGACTGCCTTTGATACTGTGGGCATTCAATAAATCGAAAAGGCTTGAGAATTTTAGTCTTTGTATCATTCAGCCTGCACAACGCTTGTTCCAAAAACGAATCCCCCTCTTTCACCTGAAAATAACAACCCACGTTCATTCTGAGCGAAGCGAAGAATCTGGTCTTAACGAGACCCTTCGCTTTCGGCTCAGGGTGACATCTTTATTATCTCTTGTGAGCCAGAGGCACATGAATGCTTCATAAATACATGATCCGGATAGCTTAGGCAAGTCCGGATCATTTCAACCATAAAAAGGAAAGGAAGAGCAAGGTTTTGTTTTGACTTTCAATGAGAAAGAGATATTATACGAACATGTATAATCGTGTCTTGGGATGACTATTATAGCAGGTATCGATGAAGCCGGCTATGGTCCTGTGCTTGGGCCAATGGTAACCACCGTAGTTGCCTTTTGTGTGCCGGACGAGAAGATTGATTGTTCACTGTGGGAGCTCTTGAGCGATGCCATCGCAAACGATCTCAAGGGCAGGAACCAACGGATTGCTGTTCGGGATAGTAAAAAACTCTATCGTCCGCACAGTGGCTTGGGCTTACAACCATTGGAAGTCGGCGTTCTTTCGTTCCTCGAATTAAAGAGTTTAAACATCACGTCCTTTCAGCAACTGCTTGACAGCCTATCGTATAATGCCGGAGAACTCGAACTTTACCCATGGTATGCAGGGAAAAATTATCCACTTCCTTTTAGTACCAACCGGGTGGTTGTCTTAAACGGTGCAGATGCTTTAAAACATGTCTGTGATAAGCAGGACGTGAGCTTTTTTCATGCAAGC
Source organism: Candidatus Brocadia sp. (assembly GCA_021463795.1). Lineage (GTDB taxonomy): Bacteria > Planctomycetota > Brocadiia > Brocadiales > Brocadiaceae > Brocadia. The sequence goes on from JAJTXE010000003.1 coordinate 444,568, forward strand.
AGTTGCATTATCCCGGTGCAGGAGTTTAACGAACAAATACAGGTGTTTCGAAATAAGTCTCGTGTCTTGTTTAAAGCATGCGCGGAACTTATTTCACGGCTATGGAACATATCTCACGGGCATATCCGTTTAATTGTTGACAAGCAGGGGGGCAGAAATACTTATACTGACTTACTGAAAGAGCAATTATCCATTGCAGACATACGTGTTTTAAAGGAGGGAGATAAAATTTCAACATACGAAGCAAGAACGACAGACAAGAAAATGACGATATCCTTTATGGAAAAAGGCGAAGACATGTGTATGACAGTTGCCCTTGCTTCGATGTTCAGTAAGTATCTTCGGGAGCTCTTTATGCGATTAGAAAATCAATATTGGGTTCAACTTCTCCCCGGTTTGAAACCAACAGCAGGGTATTATAGCGATGCACAGCGATTTTTAGCTGTGTCCTCTTTCTTCCAGGATATCGCAAAGGTCAAGAAGATACCGCTCTCCGCCTCCAAATGGCCGGTAAAGATGATGCATGTGCAATACCTTCATTCCTCAAAACCCATCCATGTCACCATAAGGCGCTTGTCGTACCTTGTTTATATGGCCTGACGTTATCGGTATATCTACCATCCTATTGCCTTTCCAAGTCTCTGATATTCGTTCACCGGACAGGCGATAAATATTTCAGCATATCCATCTCCACCGCTCATCGCCGAATGGTATCTCGAGATTCCCTTAACAGCCTCAGTAAAGTCAACGTCTTCCAGTTGTGATTTATGTTCTTGTAAAGCCAGGATTTTTGTCTGCAAACAGGTGGTTATGTCTGACATTATATTAAACGTGGGCAGCGGTGTCCATATTCCGTAAGAATAGCACATGCAGGAAGTAAACGATTTTGGTGTTGAAAAGAATATCTGACCGGTTGCAATATGGTCGTGATGGTTATCAAGAAAAAACGGAAGGAAGATTGCCTCTGGCTTAAGGTCACCAAGTATTTCGAAAAGCTCTTTGATAGTTTTGGGAGAAGGAGAGAGCTCCGTATCCCTGTTATCGAGAAATATGAGTCTGTTGACACCAATAATCTTTGATGCCCTCCTGGCCTCTTCTTGCCTCATACATACCAATTCATCTTCCCTGTACCGGTTATTTCCCTTTCTGCCATCAGTCATGTATACCACAGCAATCTCGGATCCCATCAGGTGATACCGATAGAGAGTACCGCCGCATCCGATAATGTCGTCGTCAGGATGAGGGGCAAGCACTAGAACTTTCTTTTCGCAAAGACCATCTACCTTTGACATTTTCAGGTAGGCAAATAAGTCTATGGATTGTCTTATCCTTGAGGGGAGAAGTTGTTTATAGATGTACTTAAGAAGTCTTTTCATCTAAGGTGTCCAAGGTCGCTTAAGGATTCTCAGTGTTTCTTAGTTTCAATTACCCTTTCTATGCATCGCCTTTTTTTCGTTGCCAATAAACGTTTTATTGGGTGACAATGGAGAGTACCGGTATCTCTGTATCTACTGGATACCTGCCCATAGCAGATATATGACAGGCAGAAATATTTACCTTATCTCCTGTGTTTTTTTCTGTCAAGACAGGTAGCCCAGCTGTTTTAATTGGTTCTTTACCATGTCTTCTTCTTCCTGCGTCATATCTGCAGTCTCCCAATGTGGCAGCCCGTCTTGGTCCGAATAAACCGGCGGATTATTCGCAACAAACTCTTCCTTCAAAAAACCGGCTAAGATGCGGCCATCCATGTTTTTCGGTATAGGCAATCCCATCAAATAAAGAATTGTTGGTGTTATATCCATAATGTGGGCATCGTTTATTTTTGCACCTGGTTTGATAGCAGGGCCTTTCATCATAATAATGCCGTCCGCTTTGCTGCTTATGTGATGACCAGTAACTATCGTGTTCAAGGGTATTTCCTGAAAAATACCTGGATAAAAAACATCTAACTGGGGAAGATAATGAGTGTCTTTAAATAAATAAATAATGTCAGCGGCTTCATTCACATATGGTCCTGAATAAATCTCTTCACGTCTATAGACCGTATCAATGATTTCCCTGCCGTCCTTATCCTTTAGTTGGTAAAGCTCATCCCGAATCTTCTCACACATGCGATCATAATCACCCACATTGACAATTCCAGAAGGTTCTCTCCCCTTTAGATTTATATTTATCCCGATCGTTGTCGCGTAAGCCGTAGTTCTGCTCCAGTCAATCTCTTTATATGCTGGATTTAAGGTCTTTCTGAGGACAGGGATTTTCACGTTTTGAAAAAAATTAGTTTTTACTCCAACCTTTGAAAAACATTTATTAAGGGGTATTTTTTCCCAATGTAAAGAAGGTTTCGTTCTGTTTCCAATAATTTTAAGATGGTTCTTTTCTTTTAACCATACATTGGCATAAAAATAACTGTAAAGAGGACCACCGCCATGATCTGAAAGCAGAATAATCGTTGCATCCTGCACTTCATTCAGGATATCTCCAATAGCAGAATCTACCCTTTGATATTCTTTCTGGATAACTTTCCCGTATCTCTTAAATAATTCTTCTGTATATAAAGGGTGGTGAGGATCTGTATAACCGAAGAAATAGTGTTGTAACCAATCTGTGGATCTAAATACAGACATAAAAAAATCCATATCATACTTTTTCAACAGATACCGACAAACATCCCTCGTTTTTTCTGTGATAATACTTCCTAATTCAATACACCTGTTTAAAGCAACTTCTTTAGCCAGCCGTCCTTCGGCGCTACTAAATCTTTTAAATTCATGTATTGCCTTATCCAGGAAAAAAGTTTTCATTATCTGTTCCTCCAGCTCCGGCGGATGAGTGCTCAATAATTTCTTGGATGAGCCGACCGTTAAACCTCTGAGAGCAACCATTACTCCCTGTATGTTTGCAGGAGGAACAGTAAAAGGAACGTTCACAATGATACTCTTTTTCTGATGATCGGATAACAAATGCCATATCGATTTTGCCTTCACCTTAGTTGCGTCCTGTATACAGCCTTCGTCATAGAAATGTGAATTACCGGTAAAGTAGAAGAGGCCATATTTCCCGGGGTTCATACCGGTAACGCACGATGTCCATGCGGGTACCGTTACCGACGGAATTGTTGAAGAAAGATTCCCCCACACACCTTTCTCCATAAACGAAGCTATGGTCGGAAGCTCTCCTCTCTCTATCATGGGAAGGATTATATCGAATGTGCCGCCATCTATCCCTATCACAAAAACCTTGTTATTGTTCATATTTATTTTAGTATCTCCTTATCCACCCCACCTGGCTCCACCACCATGAGAGCGTCCATGTCCAGACCTATTGCTATTTTTTTGTTTCAATGAAGACACAGCCACCCTCCTTCAGCCAAACTATCCTTCTCTTCCTATTCAAAAGATTTAAAACTTTAATCTAAATACCCAAGCCCGCGCAAATCTTGCATAATTTTCTGACGTTCTTCATCATTAAACACCTCGGTTTCAGCTTCCGCCTGGTACTCTCTCCCTGCTTTCTCAATTTCCGGGGGGTTGTCTTTCAAAAATGCATCCTCAAATATATCTGTCAATACCTTGCCATCCATCTCACCCGGAATTGGGTATCCCATAGAGCAAAGTATGGTTGGCGCAATATCGACAATCTCTGCCCCTCTTATATGAATTCCTTTCTTTATTGCTTTGCCTGAAACCATACATATCCCCTCCATTCTGTGATTACCTTCTTTATTAGCGGTAACAAGCTGCTTAAAATGAAAGGCGTTATTCTGAAGGTAAAGAAAATCCTTAAAACTATACATTAAATCCGGTCCATATTTAGCCAGGGGTCCCTGATATATTTTCTCATTCAGGAAAATCTCGTCAATAATTTTTTCACCTGACACGGGATCTCTTAACTCTTTCAATCGGGTAATAATTTTTTCTCTTACATTGTGATAATCTGCACTATCAACAACCCCAAGATTTTCACGCCCTTTTTGGTTAACATAAATCCCCCAATTGTGGGCATATGCAACCGTATTTTGCCAATCAACCAGAGAAAAAGGCGATTCATTCGTGCCTCTTAACACGGGAATATTAAAAGTATTTATTTTCTGAGGCATTATCCTCGACAGACTGCCAAGACCAAACCTTCTGAGGATCCTTTCAACGGGAACCTTTTTCTTGTGTAATTTTAAACGTCTGAGAAATGAAAAACACGCAGATTTTTTTAATCTAAGGAAGCCTTCGTCATACAACCACTTATTCATAAATATAAATTCCTCATTTGGTCCAAAACCATGATCGGACATAACGAACACGAGCGTCTCTTCATCGGTAAACTTTAGTAACTCACCAATCCTCTCATCGACCCTTACATACGCCCGTTCTATTGCAGATGCAAACTCTTCGTCAACATCGCGCGCGTATTGCTCATGCCAAAATAGATGAGAGACCCTATCCGTAACACTGTATACGACCATAAAGACATCCCATGGATATTTCCTGAGCAATTGAAGTGTCACGTTATGGCGCCTCTCATCGGTATCAGAAATTCTCTCAAGCCAAATCTTTCTATTTTTAAGCACCTCATTTATATGCGGCGTTCTATCTACTCTATAGCCCATTCCGGTTATTTCCTGCTTAAGATTTTCAGGATAAACAAAATCAGAGGATTCATCTGGCGCCAGCAGTCCGGAAATCATAATTCCATTAATTTTGAAAGCGGGATAGGTAATGGGTATATTTACGAGAAGCATCTTCTTTCCCTGGTCACCCAGGAGATGCCACAGGGTTTGAGCCTTGATCGATTTTGAAGAGACAAGGTTTCTGTCAAACTCCCTCGTTAAGTCGAAGGTGTGGGAGGTAAAATTATAAATGCCATGTTTGCCGGGGCCCTGTCCGGTCATAAAAGAAACCCACGCAGGCGGCGTTACAGGAGGAAAAGAAGATTTAAGCTCTCCCCATGCGCCAGTATCGATCAATTTTGCCATATTAGGCAATTTGCCCTTTTTTATGAGTGGCAATATAACGGCGAATGTGCCCCCATCTATCCCTATCACCATTACCTTTTTGTTTTTCATAGATATAATTATTAATAAAAAATGTTATTACGATCGCTAGAGAGACAATCTTTTTAACTCACGCCATTTTTGCTGATCCTGTCACGATGTATGTCTCTTCTGTACCATAGCGGAAATGGAACGTTTGGAATTCTTTAAAAATTCTATTAAATAAAAGATGTTGGCAACCATATACCTGCCAAATGGATGCTTACCGAACAGAAACCGCCGTGAAAGGAATCGCTCTCTGAAAAGAAAGTCGTTGTGGTAAAGTCCACCGGGACAATTATCGCATAGCGGGTATTTCGGTTTGTGGGATATGGTATTAATCGAGTCAATATGCCCTAGCCGGGTGAGCCCGCGTTCATCGTTACAGCAGGCAACTACAGTGCCGTCCCACAACACAACATAGTAGTTACTCAGCAGAAAATCACAACGCTCATATCCCTTGCGGCTGGTGTTTTTTGCAGTAGGTGTTGGCGCAGTTCCTGCAAAATCGTGTTTTTCCGTAAGGGGAACATTCGTGCTTTCGCCCAGGAGGTACGAGGTGTCTGCAAAATTTCTCGCAAAAAGCACCACCCCTTTTTTTCGTGCGTAAGGCAAAAAATGGCGGTATTTTTCCGCAGCCTCCCTGTTGTGTACCGAGATACACATCCAATGTAGTCCAGCAGCCACCAGGGCGTCAAATCTCTCTTCTGTTAAAAGCAAACCATTGGTGGAAAAACCGGGCAACAAACCACGATGAAACGCCATGAAAACAAAGCGTTCCAAATTCGGATGTAACAATGGTTCACCGAAATTATGTAATATTAGTAATTTTTGCCCGATCTTCGTCATATGGTTCAACACTTTTTGAAATACCTCTTCGCTCATGTAACCTTTCTGACGTTTCGATGTAGGAATCGGGCAGTACGAACACTTCAGATTACAAAGATTGGTCAACTCAACTTGATAGATATGTTTTGCCTGTACGTCCATGTAACTCTTTCGTTGATGACAGGAAACAATAAAAATTGTTTGTTGCTAAATTATTTGTTAAAGCTCTGCAGATGAATTCACTATGCAGCGTCACAGTCCCCAAAAGATACATGCCACAGGGAAGCATCACGGAGAACAGCATCCTCAACATGGGAGGTATATTTTACGTATACCATGTTAGAATTCCATACATCCTCCGTCGGGAAAAACCCTTTTTTGTGAAAGGCACGCTTAACCGGGTCAGAAGCAGATACCCTTGCAAGCACAAAATCCACTTTTTTTTGGGAAAGAAACATCAATCCCCTCTTCAGGAGATCATCGAGAATCGTAGGATTTTCAATAGCAAGAGACTCCATGATAAAACCAATCCTGGCATCCCCGTGGTCTTCGTATTTTACGATTATTAAGCCCACGGTATTGCCATCAAGTTCAGCGCGGAGAATATAGTAGGCACTGTCGGGCTTTCTGCAATACCGCCAGTTTAGATAGATGAAGTCCCTCTTCACCATAATCGCATATTGATCCTTAACTTTTTCCCAGAAGAGATTAATGCTTTCATCAAAGGCGCTAACCCATGTATATTTGATACCTGCAGCAGATTTTCCCCTGATAGCAAGAAAAAATCGTATGAAAAGGCTGCTTATCCTCCCCACGACGTTAACCAGGAAGCGCCACGTTACCCTCCTTTTTAAAGCCGATCTCCAACTCAATCTCTTAAAGAGAATTTCTATCTTAATTAAATCTTTGTGGTGAAACAACCTCTTACCAATGGTATAGCCTGTCCTGTTGGGAAATCCAAGACCAATAACGACTCCATTTTCTACAGCATTTTCATTAGACCTCTGCATTAACTTAGCCTGAACACCCTTCACCCCACCCCGGTAATCGCTATGGACAAAGTTGTCAACGGGTTGAAGAGCTTTAACCACAGTATCTTTATATTTCAACCAAAACGAGATGCAGGCATATTGACCGACGATTTTATCGCCACTCCTTGCCAGAATAATAAAAGGTCGTGAATCTATGGGTGATTCCTTAAATTTCCACTCCCATTGCCTGAGACTACGGTTTTGGGAAAAAACCTCACAAAACAAATTATTTAACTCTTCCTCATCACCATCCTTGTACGCATCTATTGTTATATTATCGAGCACGCTTTTTTTATTCATTCTGTAGTATCCCTCTATTCCCGGCCATATTTTAAACAGCCTCAACACCTCAAGGCGATATCTCCTGAAAAAGCAACCGTCAGTTTATTTGGTGTGTAAAAGCAACTAAAGGCGACTTTTTTGCCGGAATTCTGTAATGAGAGTAACAAATTTCTGACGTACGTCTTTCATGAGGCATAAAAACGCAATATACAATATCGAGGTTAATATGAAAAGTCTAAAAGAACTTATCGAACCAAGATAAGCCAGAAGGAGTACAACAAAGATAATAGTCATAGGAAGCATTATTTTCACCAATTTATTTATCTCCAGCCGTTTTATGCCCCAGATGGTGCGTAAAAGATAATTCCTGAAGATGGTTTCAATTATCTTTGTTACGAGAAAAGCTATTGCAGCGCCGATGAAGCTGTAATATAAGATTAATGGTACTGCGAAGAGAACGTTTATGCCGAACAGGAGAATGACCCACGGGATAAATTTTTTGATTTCCCTCGTTGCAGCAAGGGCGACATTAACCGGGGTATTAAAGACCTGAAAGGCATAAGCCCAGCCCATGATGGTCAGGGCAGGGGCTGATGATAAGTAGGCATTTCCAAATACCATGGTTAATATCTCTTTTGGAAAAAACGTGGTCATCAGAATCAGCGGAAAGATTATCATAATGAGGAGTACCCGGGTAGATTTGTCTATAATTCCCTTAATCATCTCCAGATTCTCGGCATTTGAGGCTACCGTGGGAAGAGCTGCCTGTCTGAGGCTATCGGGAAGCATTAAGGCAGTTTTACAGAGAGATGAGGCCGGATTATAGTATCCTATTGCTATCTCCCCGGGAAATGACCCGGGGAGTTTGGAAAGAAGGATGGTATTGATTTGCATAATAGCTTGTTGAAAGAATGAAAGGATGGCAAAAGGCAAGGCCTGCGACATCAAATCATTCCAAAGTGAGGAATGAAAGGCAAGCCGGTATTTAAGGAATCGTATCCTTACCCACAGACCTGAAATAACTGCCCCCAGGAGACTTTCCAATAGCGCGACCCAGATAATACCTTTCAGGCCGTAACCCAGGTAAAGAACGAGGATATTGGTTGCATTACCCAAAAAGGATACGACTATGGAGACGAGGGCGGGTATCTTAAATCTCTCAAAGGCTATATAGAGTATTCCCAAAGAATGCGAAAATGTCCCCAAGATAGCGGATAGACCAGCGATATAGATGAGACCTTTAACATCCTCCCGATAGCCGAGCAGATTAACGGCGAGCAAAAGCAGGGGATAGCTCACAACAACCAGTGCCAATCTAAGGGAAATGATATGATTAAATAGTTCGTGCGCCTTATGCTTATTTTTGGATATCTCCCGTATGGCCATCGGCGTAATGCCCAGATTGCCAAAATAGGAAAACAGAAACGTTATGGTGCCAATGAGGGCGTACAAACCAAAATCCCCCGGACCAAGAACCCTTGCAGCATAGGCGATGAAAAAGAAAGAAAAGAGTTTGGTGGTTATCCCGGAAACGAAGACAAGTCCTGTGTTTTTTATCAGCCTGTTACCGATTTGCAATGGACAACCTCAATTATAGAATCGATTTGTTGTGATACCTGAGCAGTGTGAAACATTTGATAGGTAGATAACGAGTTAGACGTTACAATAATTTGCCCTAAGGCGGTGTAATTACAATTTGAGTCGGTGCGCTTCTTGCTCCCTGAAAAACCTCTGTATCAATACGGTCGCCCAAAATGATACCCTGTTCAGTCCATGCAAGAGGCCGGACAATATTCTCAAAATGCTTAAAGAACCGATCAACATCAGCAATAAATGTCCGCGGGACATAGACGACATCCCCGCTTTTCAAGAAGACATTCTGGGACAGATCCCCTGTCGCAAAGGTCTTTTTTAAATCAAGCCTCTTCAATTCAGGTTTTTCCTGTCCGTTTCGGATAAGCATGACGCTGGAATATTTTCCATCCAGGGTATATCCGCCCGCCTTTGCAATGGCCTCAATGATGGTTGTTGGGGTATCGATTTGATATACCCCCGGCGTATTTACCTCTCCTAAGATAAAAATCTTCTGGCCCCTGAATGACGTAATTTCCAGACTTACCTGGGGATCTACGAGGTAAACGGAAAGGGCGTCCTTTATTTTCCCGCGAAGATAATGTATGCTTGTCCCCTTTGTCTGTATTGCACCAATGAGGGGAAAGGTATTCGTGCCGTCGGGTGAAATGCGTACCTTTTTATTAAGGTCGTCGTGCCTGTACACGGTGAGATCTATCTCGTCGCCCACGCCTAAGATGAATTCGGATACTACGACTCCCTTTTCCTGGGCTGTTTCCGCATGCCCTGAAAGAGGCGGGTTCTCTATTTCTGCTGTTTTTTGGGGAGAAGAACACGAAAGGCTTAAGAGTAACGGTATGAAAATAGATATTTTTTTTATGAAGAACTGCCATCCTGGCGTATTATTCATAATTACTCAACGTGATCGGATATTTTTATGATCGGAAATGGAAACGTTATTTTGCTCAACTATCCTAGAGAATTACTTATGAAATTGCAACTTATTTTTAGCATTATATAATATATTGCTAGATAAACAATAGAGAATTATGGTATTAATAATCGTTTTTAACAGGAGTAATGGAAATCTATGGAAACTGCCTTCATGAGGATTCGGTTGCGCTATGCTTAGCTCCTGTACAAACACAATGCTTTAACGGGAAAGGGGAATGCTCATGATTCGCACAGGCCGGTTTCGTAGTGCATTGCTTCTTGTGTTGATTGCTGGTCTTACTGGTTGCTTCAGCATTGGTCCAAGGTCCCTGGAACGGGACCGGTTCGATTATACCACGGCCATTTCTGATTCATGGAAGGATCAGATGCTTCTCAATATGGTGAAGATACGTTATGCCGATGCACCTGTTTTTCTCGATGTGAACTCTATTATCAGTCAATATGCACTGGATAGCGCAATTAGTCTGAATAGTTCCTGGAGCAGCCCCAAAGAGGGGTTTGGCGGGGGTAATATCCTCGGCATAGGAGGTATTGGAAGATACTTTGATCGTCCTACCATAACCTATAGTCCCATGACGGGAGAAAAATTCGCACGGAAACTGATGAATCCCATTCCTCCCCCTGCCCTCCTCAGCCTGGTTCAAACCGGTTTTCCCATTGATCTTGTTTTCAGGCTCTGTATACACGCCATAAACGGGGTGCAGAATCGTTTCGGAGGGGGGGCGAGGATACGTCTGGCAGATCCGGAGTTCTATCCTTTGCTTGAACGGATGAGAAAAGTTCAGAGTGCCGGACTTATGGGAATGCGGATAAAAAAGAGAGACAAAGAAGAGGCTGTCCTCGAACTCTTTTTCCGCGAGAAGGTGGATCCCGAAATGGAGGCGGACATCCGCGCTACCCGGCAGGTACTAGGGCTCGACCCCCACACTGATGAATTCAGGGTGTTCTATGGCTCTTTTTCCACAAATGACAAAGAGGTTGCGCTCCTCACCCGGTCGGTTTTAGAAGTCCTTTCTGATCTGGCTTCTTATATAGAGGTGCCCGACCTGCATGTGGCAGAGAAGCGCGTGAATTCAACCCTGGAGGATCAGCCGGTTGCCGGCGCCCCGCCTCCTGTGCCTCTGATTCGGATACATAGCGCTCAGGAAAGACCTTCGGATGCCTTTATTGCAATTCCCTACCGGGGGTACTGGTTTTGGATTGATGATAAGGACCTGTCATCCAAGAGATTGTTTTCCTCTTTGATGTTTGTCTTTACCCTCACGGAGACAGAAACGAAAGAAGGCGCTCCGATTGTGACGATTCCTGTCGGGGGTTAGTATACTCAAACGGCTTATAATACGTGAATTATAGACTTAATACAGAGCCACCATATCTAACGGGGTGGCACGGACAAGCTGTGCTTGTCCGTGTTTTTGCAATACTGCTTAATGCCCTGTGCTTGTCTGGCCCGTCTTGTGTTGTCTATCCAAAGGTTAAAGTGAACACTGCGCAAAACAATGTCGTGCGAGTCTAACACGGACAAACTCCGTTTGTCCGTGCCACCCTGTTACCAATTTAAAATTCACCCCTTATGAGCATCCCGACGATAAATTCTGAAATATTTTCGCTGAATCGTTACAAATTTCAATGGACTCTTCATAAAAAAAGGTGTATAGTGTTACGGATTTTATGGAAAAGAAGTGGTGTAGAATGGGAAAGGATAACCTGTTTGACCAGGGAATACTTAGGGGTTCTCCATGAGCACGAAAAGCCAGAATAAATCAGAGATGCGTTTCAGCCATCCCTCACAGGATACCCTTGTTGTTCATATCGGTGGAAACTGGCTTTTGGAGACATCACCCCCTTCAACGGAACTACTCGAGAGTGAAATAAAATCGTTTAAAACAACCCGCACGATCAATTTCGACACAAAAAATCTTACCAACTGGGATAGCAGCCTGCTCATATTCCTGTCAAAGGCATCTGAGATCTGCGCGCAACACAACATCAACATCCAAATGGAAGGCATTCCCCAGGGAGTGCGGAAACTGCTCGATCTTGCATCGCCGAACCGCCAACGGAAAGGAATAACCAGAAAAACAGAAAAAAATTCTTTTCTCGTACGGGTGGCTGATACAACAGGCGATTTCATAAGGACGTCGAAGGAGACGCTTGCGTTCATTGGCGAGGCAGCGCTTGCCTTCGGAAAGTTGCTGTGCGGCAGGGCGAACTTCCGTCGCATAGACCTGATAACCGTCATCCAGGAGAGCGGTGCGCAGGCGATCCCCATTGTTTCCCTGATCAGTGCGCTGGTGGGTTTGATCTTTGCCTTTGTAGGCGCCTTGCAATTGAAGCTGTTTGGCGCGCAGATTTACGTAGCGGATATTGTGGGAATAGCCATGGTCAGGGTTATGGGTGCGATTATGACCGGTATCATCATGGCAGGCCGCACCGGCGCTTCGTTTGCCGCTCAGATTGGAACAATGCAGGTAAACGAGGAGGTTGATGCACTCAAAACCCTGGGGATATCACCGATGGAATTCCTGGTGCTGCCCCGCATGCTTGCCCTTGCCCTTATGATGCCGCTCCTCTGTCTGTATGCAGACCTCATGGGCATCATCGGCGGGATGATTGTGGGCGTGTTTATGCTCGATCTGAATTTTATGGAATACTATAATCAGACAAAATCGGCAATTGCCCTCACCCATCTCTGGGTGGGACTTTTTCATAGCGCGGTGTTTGGCGTGCTCATTGCGCTCTGCGGGTGCCTGAAAGGGATGCAGTGCGGAAGGAGCGCGTCTGCGGTTGGGACAGCCACCACATCGGCGGTGGTAACGAGCATTGTGAGCATCATTGTCTCAACGGCAATTATTACCATTGTCTGTGAAGTGATTGGCATCTGATATGGATGAAAAACGACGAAGTACGGGACAGGAAGCAAAGATCTCAGTGCGCGACCTTGATATGGGGTACGGCAGTTTTGTACTGATGCGTGATATGAACTTCACGGTTAGCAAGGGAGATATTTTTATCATTATGGGCGGAAGCGGTTGCGGAAAAAGCACGCTCCTGAAGGTGCTCATCGGGCTGCTGGAACCGTTGCGCGGACAGATATTTTACGACGGAGCAAATTTCTGGGAAGGAGACGCACAGCAAAAGGACCTCATCATGCGGAAATTTGGCATCCTCTACCAGAGCAGTGCATTATGGAGTTCCATGACCCTGGCTGAAAATGTTGCGCTGCCGCTCGAACAGTATACCAACCTCAGCAAGAGCCGGATTCGTGAGTTAGTCTCGTTAAAGCTTGCGTTGGTAGGACTTGCTGGGTTTGAAGAATTTTATCCTTCGGAAATAAGCGGAGGGATGCGAAAGAGGGCCGGGCTTGCGCGGGCAATGGCGCTTGATCCGGATATCCTCTTTTTTGACGAGCCTTCGGCTGGTCTCGACCCGGTCAGCGCCCGCCTCCTTGATGATCTTATTATTGAACTTCGTGATAGTCTTGGCACTACCGTAGTAGTCGTTACCCACGAATTACAAAGCATCTTTGCCATCGGGAACAACTCGGTCTTTCTCGACCCCGATACCAAGACGATCATTGCATCGGGCGACCCGAAACAACTGCTTGCAGAATCAAAGGATCCGAAGGTAATGAGTTTTTTAACCAGGGGGGAAAAAACATAAAGCAGCAAGTCGCAACTAAATCCCCCTTAGCAAAGGGGGCGAAGGGGGTTGTAAAAAAACTTGCCAAAAAGAGAAGATTTTACAAGGTAATACTATACCGGGGAGGAGAATCATGAGTAAACCGGCAAATAAGACACTTATTGGCGCTTTTATCATAGGGGCTATCGCCTTACTGGTTGTTGCAGTGCTTATTTTTGGATCAGGCAAATTCCTGAAAAAGACGCATTATGCAGTAGTGTTCTTTGAAGGTTCTATAAAGGGTCTCAATGAAGGCGCACCGGTTATTTTCCAGGGAGTGAAGATAGGTGCTGTGACAAATATCCGTTTGGTTTACGACCCTGCCAATGATTCTGTTCGGATACCGGTGATCATCGAGCTTGAACCGGACAAATTCGAAAGGACCGACGTGGTTGAACGGCAGCCGGAGAAAAATTTAAAAATGCTTATTGAGAGGGGACTGAGGGCACAACTGCAAATGCAGAGCTTCGTTACCGGTCAGCTCATGATTGCGCTTAATTTCTTTCCTGATAGGCCTGCTACCTATATTGGTTTCATAAAGGAATATCCCGAAATTCCATCAATTCCCACCCCTTTACAGGAATTAGCAAAGACAATCGAGGAACTTCAACTTAAGGAAATTGTCAAGAAATTAAATCTTACCCTGAATTCGGTGAGAAAGCTCATCCAGCATATAGATAAAAAGATTGATCCACTTATAGCAAATCTCTCAGATACGTCTGAGATTACTCAGAACACCCTCGAGAGTATGCAAGCTACGTTAAAGCAAACAGAAAAAACTCTTACAACATTTTCCGAGACAGGCCGGTCTATGAAGTCCCTGACAGAGTATCTCCAGCAGCATCCCGATTCCATTCTTAAAGGAAAACCCCGATGAAAATGTCAGGTTGTTGTCCCCCGCTGGCGGGGATCAAGGGGGTGGACTGGCAGAATCTGGAATTTCGGTATGCTCATAATCTGAATATTGATAAGCATTTTTAAACCATGGCACCCTTGCAATGATTAGTGAATCAACTCCGGGGGAAAGGTGAAAATTCGAATGACAAGGCAGGGACACGGAATACCGTGTCCCTGCTAAATTCCTTGTTCTGCGGTTCGATATTCTTTTTAATTAAAGCGTCGAAGGCCTGATTCATTGACAATACGGGTTTTATTATAGAGGAGTTTCCCAATGAAAAATTATGCTGGTTCATTTCTTGCCCGTTTTATCCCGATGGGCGTCCTTGCGGTTATTGTGGGGTGCGCGAGTACTCCACCATCAAACTTTTATATCCTGAATTCCATGGAAAAGCAGGCGGCACAACAGACGGGTTCAGATGCAATGCAGCAGGTCACGATAGGGATCGGTTCTATCGAAATCCCTGACTATTTAGACAGGTCGCAAATAGTAATCCGGGGCAGCCGCAGTGAATTGAAGGTTGATGAATTTAACCGGTGGGCGGGTTCTCTTAAAGAAAATATATCTTCGGTGCTTGCCGAAAACCTCTCCCTCATGCTTTCGACCAACCGCGTCTTTGTCCATCAGTGGATGCCTGACGATGCGGTCAATTACTGGCTCCATGTTGAAATAATCCATTTGGACGTTATACCCGGCGATGCTGTTACCATGAAAGCGCACTGGACAATATTAGGTGACCGCGGTAAAAAGGAGTACATAACCCGTACCTCAGAATTTACAGAAAAAGTCAGTGAACAGAGTTATGGTGTGATCGTGGCTGCCATAAGCCGGACGTTAGAGGGATTAAGCCGGGAAATCGCATCGGAGATGGAGAAGTTAAAATAATCGTAACACTTTAGCTTTTTGAAAAAGGTAGCGCCGATCCCTTGTGGTCGGCCTGTACGGGGAAGAAACCACCCGCGCTACGTTTTCCGTTTCATGTGAATTGCTTCAATGTATAGGAATTTCAATCTTTTGCAATTCCCTCTATCGGTAGGACAAGCATCCCCGCTTGTCATTATGATATCACCGAGGTTATAGGATTAAGAGGTGTGTACATAATGCCATAACACACCCGGTTCCATGTAGAGCGATCAGTCTGGTCGCCTTACCATGAGGGGAATTTAAAATCGCTGCCAAAGGCAGCCTATTCAATGTTTAGGAATTTCAAAGTTTGTATCATAGCATACCAGACAACCCCCTCAAGTCCCCCTTTTCTAAGGGGGACTTGAGGAAATCCCCCTTAATAAAGGGGCAAGGGGGTTATATTTTTTGTTTACATTGCCATGCATCTAAAAGCCGCTGCCGAAGGCAGCCTAATTAAAAAGGTTTCCTGAAAGGAGAAAAACCATGAAGAGAATAGTTTGTGTATGGAGTACGGTATTGGTAACAGTTTGTACAACGGTCCCGGTTCTTGGCCAGAACCTGATTATCTACCCTGCAAAAGGCCAGAGCCAGGAGCAGATGGAAAAGGACAAATTTGACTGTTATTCCTGGGCAAAGCAGCAGACGGGAGTTGACCCCATGGTTGCCTCCGCTGCTTCACAGCAACCGGCCGGGAGTCAGGGGAGTACCGTAAGAGGAGCGGCGAGAGGCGCAGCGGTTGGTGCAGGTATTGGCGCCATTGCGGGAGATGCAGGCAAGGGCGCTGCCGTTGGGGCGGCTTTTGGTGGTCTAAGGGGCCATAGACAGAGAAGAGAGGCTGAGCAGATACAACAGCACCAGGCAGCCCAATCGAATCAGAGGATCGACGAGTATAACCGCGCATACAGCGCATGTCTTGAGTCAAAAGGCTATACGGTAAAATAAAGAATGGAGAAAACAATGAAAACACTAAAATTAATTATGATGACTTTTGTATGTGCATGTCTTGTTTCAACGGTTTCCTATGCGGGCGATTATGATGGATCAAAATCGTTAATTTTTTCGGTAAAAACCATTCTTGAGTGCGACCCAAATGGTGAATCCCGCATAGTGACGTCTGAGGAGATGCAGGTGCCGAACTTTCTCATCGTTGATTGTAAGAAAATGACGATCAGTCCTTTTCCTCCGATTCCCGGCAGACGCGATTCCGTAATCAAGCGGCTGGAACATATTGATGGGAAATTAATCCTGCAGGGGGCTGATGATGGCATCGAAAATGTCCGCGATGGTGTGGGCTGGACGGCTGCAATTTCAGAGGATACGGGCAGGGCGGTAGTAACGGCATCAGGCGATGATGTGGGCTTTGTCATTTTTGGCGCCTGTATACCGCGCTAGTATCTTCCAAAGATAATTTTGACAATTTTGCAGGGGCGAAGCATTTGTTGATATTAACTTTGAAGTCCGTCTCATATCCTGGACAGCAAATGCTTCGCCCCTGCATATGACTTCAAACACTGGAGCCAAAGACCTGGAAGAAAGGAGAGGGTAACAAGAAAGGGCAAAAAATGGTTTTCGTCCCTATGGCATAAGTATCAAAGAGCGGTGCGTCATAGGATTCTCGATACCTGCATAAAGAAAGTTGTCATTGCGAGCGACAGCGAAGCAATCCCTGTCTTGAGATTGCTTCGTCGTTCCTCCTCGCAATGGCGAATTCATGTTAAATTATGTAGGACGTTTACGGTGCAACCAAAACGAAAGGAAAACAGTCATGAATCATCAAAACAAAAACAGCGCGCAGGGCCATCTAACGCACAGCTTTACCACAAAATCACCCGCAGATGCCCTGGTGCTTCGGAAAAGAACACCGGCTATCGTGGCGGGTCTTTTAGCCCTGGCATTTCTTGCAGGGTGCGCCTCAACCAAGATCACCAACGAACAGCTCGTAACCGGAAAGATTCCCCGGCCTGATCACATCCTGGTGTATGATTTCGTCGCTACGTCCGGAGATGTTCCCATGGATTCCTCGGTCACTGGCGAGTATGACGACCACGATGCGCCCCAAACTGCTGAGGAGATCGAGACCGGACGTCAGATAGGTGCTGAAATTGCCGCACAGTTGGTAGAGGAGATTCGCGGCATGGGAATGCCGGCGGTACGGGCTGACAAGAATACGATACCTGAGCTCAACGACATTCTATTTCGAGGCTATCTCCTCACAATGAGCGAGGGCAGCACCGCTAAACGCATGACCATCGGGTTTGGCTCAGGCTCATCCAAGTTACAGATAGCCGCAGAGGGCTACCAGGTAACGGCTCAGGGGCTGCGAAAACTCGGGTCCGGCACCGTGGATGCCGGTGGCGGTAAAGGGCCAGGGGCGGCATTGGGAGCTGCCGCCTTCATTGCCACTGCCAATCCTGCTGGACTCATCGTCAGTGGCGGAATGAAAATCTACGGGGAGGCGAGCGGCAGCGCCAAAATTGGTGGCCGGGCCAAGCAGGCCGCCAGGGAAATCGCAGATCATCTCAAGATGCGATTCGAGGAACAGGGCTGGATTGATTAGAAAAAACATGAATAAAACTTACCCTGTCAGGGTTTTAAACCCTGACAGGGTTGACTCGCACATAAACAATATTGCTGAACGAAGGGACATTATTATCATTAAATCATCAAATCATCGGAGAACAGCAATGCGTAAAGTATTTCGACTTTTCCCCGCATGTCTAACTATTCTTACCGCTATCTTTGTTATTTCAGGCTGTATGCATTATCAAGTAAATAAACCCCTTGCAACGGTTGATCCGAACAGTGGCTATCGTGGAAAGTTTAAGGTTCAGCCCGGGAATTCAGACGAAATGCTCGTATTTCTTAGCTTTTCAGGTGGAGGCACACGGGCTTCTGCCTTTTCGTATGGCGTTCTTGAAGAACTGAGAACTACAGAAGTCACCATAGGCGGCCAAAAACGGATGCTCCTCCATGAGGTGGATGGTATTTCGGGTGTATCGGGCGGCAGTTTTACTGCTGCGTACTACGGCCTCTTTGGAGATCGTATCTTTGAAGATTTTGAGACAAAATTCCTGAAAAAGAATGTGCAGGGCGGCCTTACCCGAAGGTTTTTGATACGGCCTGATAACTGGGTGCGCCTCTCCTCTCCATTTTTTTCACGAAGTGACCTTGCTGCAGAATATTACGACAAGATTCTCTTTGAGAAGAAGACCTTTCAGGATATGGCAGCAAGCAAAGGCCCCATGGTCTTTATTAACGCAACGGATATGGTAACAGGGATACGGGTGGCATTTCAGCAGGATGCATTTGATATCATCTGTTCTGATCTGTCCGGTTATCCAGTTGCGCGTGCCGTAACGGCATCATCTGCTGTGCCCGTTGTCCTCACGCCCATTACCCTTCGTAATTACTCCAACGATTGCGGTTTTACCCTTCCTGAAGAAGCAGCAAGGGTTCAGAGGGAGCATGATATTTCGTCACGGTCATTTCATCAGGTGAGCAATGTAGCGGTCTATCAGGATGTTGCGAAGCATAAATATATCCATCTCGTTGATGGCGGTGTCTCTGATAACCTTGGCCTGAGGGCAGCCATTGACAGAGTGCTTGCCTTTGGGAGTGTGTGGAATACGCTGAAATATCTGAAACTCGAAAACACCCGCAAGGTGGTTTTTATTGTTGTGAATGCGGAGACGGAGGTGCCCAGCCATTGGAGTCTCCTGGGGAAGGCGCCTACGATATCCGCAATGTTTGGCGCATATTCTTCCGTATCGGTTACGAGATACAATTACGAGACCGTTATGCTGCTGCGGGAGAGTTTCCGCAGGTGGACTGAAGAAATCCAGAAGAGCAGGTGCGGGGACGGCCCGATATCAACGGAATCTGGCGGATGCGGCGATATCAAATTTTATCTCGTGGAGGTCAAATTTGATGCATTACGGGATGAGGCGGAACGCCACTATTTCAAGGGGATGCCAACATCGTTCAAATTGTCTGACAAGCAGGTCGATGATCTGCGTAACGCTGCTCATCGAATCCTCACCGGCTCAGAGGAATTCCAGCAGCTTTTGAAAGATTTAAAGTAAGTCTTTGTTATGGTTGTTGTATCATTAGGTAATTGAATTCTGTATACGTTTTTGGTAAAAACTATCCTGTTTCACAAATTCTAACGGGATATGGTATTCATGACAAAATCCCCTCATCAAAAAGCGATCTTCGACGCCACCTACGATTGCTTCTTCCCCTTATTGATGCAGCGATGCCCCTATAAATTCCCTGAATAAGGGATGAGGACTTGTGGGTTTCGACTTAAATTCCGGGTGAAATTGCACACAGACAAACCAGGGATGGTCTCTAAGCTCCATGATCTCTACTAATTGTTCGTCAGAGGTATAACCGCTAAAGACCATGCCGTGTGACTCAAATATCTCCGTATAGTGGTTGTTAAATTCGTACCGGTGCCGGTGCCGTTCCGAGATATCCCGATATCCATACGCCCTGAATGCCTTTGTGTCAGCCCGAAGGGTGCAAGGCTGTGCGCCCAGTCTCATCGTTCCCCCTTTACCAGACACCATTCGCTGTTCCTCCAGCAAACTAATTACCGGATGAGGTGTATTGACGTCAAATTCCGTACTGTTTGCACCTTGCAAGCTGCATACATTCCGCGCAAACTCAATGGCGGCGCATTGCATCCCGAGACAAATACCAAAGAACGGGATTTTGTTTTCCCGTGCATATCGTATTGCTTCAATTTTGCCCTCAACGCCGCGTACCCCAAATCCACCTGGGACAAGGATGCCTCTCACCCCTTCCAGATGCGCCCGAGCCCCGTTCTTTTCAACATCCTCAGATTCGACCCTGCGCACCCGCACCCGGGCATTGTTCCCAATGCCCCCATGTATGAGAGATTCGTAAATAGACTCATAGGCTGACTGATGCGCAATATATTTTCCCACAATCGCTATCTCGGTAGCCTGGGTTGGATTTTTGAGTATTTCCAGTATTGATAACCACCGGTCGAGGGTATTCCCGTCTGTTTTTAGTTGTAATTTCTGAATAATAAACGTATCCAGGCCCTGGTCGACAAGGATCAGCGGTATCTCATAAAGATAGGGTTTTACATCCCGTTCTTCAATGATCGCATTTTTTTCTACATTACAAAAAAGGGATAATTTTTCTTTTACCTCAGCGCCAAGATGTTTTTCCGTCCTGCAAATAATGATGTCGGGTTGAATGCCCGCCTGCCGTAGCATGCCAACGCTATGCTGTGTCGGTTTCGTCTTTATCTCCTCTGCGGCGCTCAAAAAAGGGACAAGGGTGAGGTGGATGTAAAGCACGTTTTCCCTCCCCGCCTTTTGGCCAAACTGTCGTATAGCTTCAAGGAATGGCTGATTTTCAATATCGCCCACAATACCGCCGATTTCGGATATGACCACGTCTGTGTCAGGCCCATCCAGCTTTTGGATACATTCGATAATTTCATTGGTAATATGGGGGATTACCTGCACCGTCTTCCCCAAATATTCCCCTTTGCGCTCTTTTGTAATAACAGAATAGTAGATAGAACCGGTCGTAAAATTACAATACCGGTTCGTCTTGCTCTGGGTAAATCGCTCATAATGTCCGAGATCCAGGTCTGTCTCCGCGCCATCGTCAGTCACATATACCTCTCCGTGTTCATAGGGACTCATTGTCCCCGGGTCAATGTTCACATAAGGGTCAAATTTCTGCAGCCGCACTTTCAGTCCCCTGCTTTCCAGCAACATCCCGATGGAGGCAGAATTGAGACCTTTACCGAGAGAAGAAACCACACCGCCCGTAACAAAGATATGTTTAGTCATGTTGATATCTTTCCAAAAATGCCATTAAATCTTCCCGCGTATCAATACCTCTGGAGGTATACTCCGTTATTGCCACTTTAATCTTATAGCCGTTGGAGAGCGCCCTGAGCTGTTCCAGCTTTTCTGCCTGTTCTAAAGGCGAAGAGGGGAGCTTTGCGTATTGCAATAAAAAATCCTTCTTATATGCATAAATACCCAGATGCCTTAAAAACCGAATTCCCGGCTCATTCATGGGATCTTTACTATCTCGTATATATGGTATCTGCGAACGCGAAAAATAGAGCGCATATCCACCGTTATCCAGCACAACCTTGACCACATTTGGGTTGGCTAATTCGGCGGTATTTTTTATCTCATGCGCAAGAGTTGCTATGACTGCATCCTGGTCTTCGGCCAGGGCATTTATAACCTGGTCGATCATAGACGCATTCATTTCCGGTTCATCCCCCTGCACATTTACGATGACGTCTGCATCTAATCGACCCGCCACCTCTGCAATTCGGTCTGTTCCCGATGTATGGGATACGGAAGTCATCTCCACATCACCACCAAACCCTCTTACAATATCATAGATAAGCTGATTATCCGTAGCAACAATCACCTGGTGAATTTGCCTTGCCTGCTTTACGTTCTGATAGACGTGTTCGATGATATATCTTCCGGTAACAGACTTGACTTCCGGCAGGATGAGCTTGCAAGGTAGCCTGGTAGACGCATATCTTGCGGGGATGACAACTACTGCCTTCATACGATACATTCAGTCATGAAAATATTTTCTCTGAAGGAATACCAATTTCCACAATAACGAGGCTTAATTTTATGTTACAAGGCCGTGTTATTCAAACACTTTTTCAAGATTTTTGGAGCGCTTCAGGTTAGCAAGGGAAGCAAGAGGATTAATAACACAATTAAGTTTTTTTAGAAAATCAACACCCAAGTGAAATGTTAACTAACGATTTTAAAATCCTGTCACGAAACGATACAAGGCAACGATAGATAACAATGGTGGGAGAAGAGAAGCAGTACGAAATGAAAATCAGCGGCACTTCGATGTGCCGGTGATCCGCTTATATAGTTTCAGTTCCTACCAGTAAGAATGTCTTTTAAGGCAATCTCGTTAGTACAGCGCCGGCATTGATATATTTGCAAAGGAATAAGAAATATTTTTGAAATCTTGTCACGAAATGTTTTCTATCTTCGATATATATTCTTGGATGAAGTATGTTACTAACACCATTTATTTAATCACACTTTTCGGGAGAGTGAAAAGATGCAATGTGCTCTATGTAATAAGCCCTTGATTGTCAATGCTGAAGAAAGCGCTCCTTTTAGTGAAGGGGATTTTGTTACTATTCCACTCAGTATTCCAGGGATTCATCCCATTTTTGAAATTTGGGAAAGGTATATTTGCAAATCTTGTGATAGCGTCCATTATAAAATCAAGCTTGTGTCGTCTGAGGAAAAGATACCACTGCCAGGAGAACTTATTTGTCCCGAACAACGGCTTACGCTTGAAAATAGTATAGTAGAGCAAGTGATTAATAAACGAAGGAATATTAACATCTTACAATATAAAAATTTTTTTTTGTCGGCTCTGTGGAACTTCTAGTGATTTTAAAACTAAGTAGAAAGTTATCACAGAGACGAAAAATGTAGTCCATTGTTGTAATATCTTCAATATTTTTTGAGAGGGGAGGTGGTGAAATCTTAGAAAATTCATAATACACAACAGTAAAGAAGTAAAAAAACAGATTCACACGCATAATTTTAATTTATTAATAGTTTTTTAGGAGGAATTGAAAATGTTCACTGAATTTGAAGAAAGAGACGAAGTATTATTTAGAAGTTATGGGCCGGAGGAGTGGGGACCCGATCCTGATGACGATGGTTCTGGTCCTGACCATGAGCCGTCGGGTGATGAGGCCGGAGATGGTGGTGCTTCTGAATAGAATCAACATCAAAAGCACGAAAGGTCGGCAGTCGTTCAGGGCTGCCGACCCTACTTTATAAGAATTTGAAAAATATGAATAATTTGTCGCTAAATCATTTTATTTAACGATATTACAATTAAGATTGTGATGTCTTCAATTATTTTTTAAGAAGGGAGGTTGCGAAATCTTTAAAATTACCTGTTAGGTAGTGGCTGAAGTAAAAAGGCAGTAAATAAATTTACATTCATAATTTATAAACATTTTTTGGGAGGAATTTTAAATGGATAATCGCACTCGTGAGCAGATAAGGAATGACGCGGATTATGCACAGGGATTTAAGGATGGCAAAGAGAGCGTTATGGTACAGCGCTTTTTTCAGCAGCTATTGCCACCATCAGAGGCTTATCGTGCTGGTTATGAAGAAGGTATAAACCAGAAAGGGAAATAGGTCTTATTCAGAAGTCATGGCCCAGATGAAGATGAATAATCCCCAGGAGGGTCGGCGGCTTGAAAGGGCCGCCGACTCCTGATTTTAAAAATGTCATATATAAATATTTATTAACGATATTTGACAGATAATTTTGGTTCTCGGTTTGTTCTAATAGTTAATTTTTCAGAAAGGAAGGTGATGCTTGATGATATTCCGCAAATGATGTCAAACAGGAAGTTGCTGAGGATTAATTTATAAGGGGATACCCTATTAAAACCAATTTAAGGAGTATGAATATGCCATTCAAACTAAGTAAAGATCTATTAGACGATCTTGCAACAATATGTTCTGCGATCGAGGCACAATATTCACCTGATGTAATTTTGGCATCAGGCCGTGAATACTTGATGACACGTGCGGGGTGTCACGACTGTAGCGGTAACTGCAGTGGAACTTGTAGCGGGAGTTGCGTTGGGGATTGCACTGGTACTTGTCGTGGGTGTACTGGCCACGCCTGCGGTTTAGTACAATAACTTCTCGGTAGTTTCCCTATACCGAATTTATTAATATGATTGTAATAGATTTTAATTCTATTTATGCGGGTTTCGGGGTGGCATGGACAAACTTTGTTTGTCCATGCCTTATTTAATGTCTAGAATTTATAGGAGGTTTATTATGACAGAATCCAGTCGCAGAAAATCATTAATGTTAACTTTGACGCATCAATGTAATTTGTCGTGCGTTTATTGCTATGAAAAATACAAGTCTTCCAGGACAATGCCACTTCAGGTTGCTAAGGATACCATTAAAAAGCATTTTTCTGAATCGGACGGGTATAAGGAAATTGAGATAAGTTTTCACGGCGGGGAACCGTTTTTGGAGTTTGACCATCTCCGATCTATCTGTGAGTGGGTTTTTAATCAAAAATGGCAAAAACCCTACATCTGCTTTACAACAACAAATGGTACCTTGGTACACGGCCATATCCAGGATTGGTTAAGAACGCACAAAAAAAGAATTTATGCCAGCATCAGCCTCGACGGCACACCATACATGCATAATGTCAACCGTTCTAATTCCTATGATAATATAGACATCGGTTTTTTCAGAGATTGTTGGCCTGATCAATCAATAAAGATGACGATTTCACACCTTTCTTTGCCATCTCTTGCAGAGGGTATGATCTACCTCCACAAGGGGGGATTTCAAATTCAGGCTAATTTTGCTTACGGCGTTAATTGGGCAGATAAGAATAATATTGCTATATTAACCAAAGAACTTGGCAAACTAATTGAATATTATCTTAAGAATCCTCAGATTACTCCGTGTGAGTTTTTATCAATGCCGATGCAACAGGTTGCACTAAAAACCAACCTGGGTAAAAAATGGTGTGGAGCCGGAACTGATATGACCGCCGTTGATGTAGATGGAAAAGAATATCCATGTCACTTATTTCTCCCTTTTGCATCAGGCAGTGAGATATCAGAGAATGCTCACATTGATTGGCGTAATGATGAAAGCCTTCAAGATGAAAATTGTAAGGACTGCGTTATTTCCAATGTATGTCCAACCTGCTACGGAATTAATTTGATAAAATGCGGGACTGCCTCCAGAAGGGATATTTCGTTGTGTACGCTGACGAAGGTAAGGGCATTGGCGTGTTCATATTTAGAAACTCAGTTATTAAAAAAACTAATGGTTTCCTTGCACACAAAAGATAATGACAGGAATACATTATTAAAAATTAAAGGGATTGAAGCAATACAATCTGGCATAAGCTTTTAATGACTTTAGCTTCAAGTTGAGTTTTACAAGAGCAGAAGGGGAAATCACAACAGATGTTACATCGCGGACTAAAATTAAGAAATAAATTGCCGTATAGTATGTAGCAGTACGGTCTGCACCACTGGTAATGCCGGTGGTGCAGACTGAAAATATGGTTGCCGTGAAATTTAAAAACATTATAATGGCACTACGACATCCTTAATCTTTCAATATCACCATGGTTTGAAAATGATCAATAAAACACAAACCGAAGCAAGTGCTTCTCGAAAGACGATCCAAAACCATGAAGTTGAAAAATTGATGCAAGAACTCAATGGCAAGGCCAGAGCGGGTATTTTACTGCGTGAATATGAAATATTGCTGGCGAAGGCAAAGAGGGTTTCAGAGAAACTCAAGGATTCCACAATTCTGGAAAAAGCTGTAATCTCTGTGGGTGAAAAGCTAATTAAGATAGGTTCTAAAGAGCAAGCAAATCGCAATACGCGCATAAGCAGCCTTGAAACGGCGCTAAAACTCCTTTTTGATTTTTACGGAAAACAGAAAAATGAACAGAGTGTAAGCACTGCCGTCGTTGCGCTCATCGCAAGGGCATGTTATGAAAGAAGCGTCCTCATCCTGTCTAAACAGGACAAGGTCATGGTTGAGAAGAAAAAACGCATCATTAAAAAGGGGGTTGAATTTGCCGAAAAAGCTGTCGCTAAAGAAAGTAATAATAAGGATGCTTTGCGGTTAAGGTGTATGCTCCTATTAGAGCTTGAGAAGGTTGACAAAGATAACCGCGATGTATCTGATCTGAAAGAAGCCCTGTCCTGCGCAATTGAAAACGGATGTATAGAGTTTGACCAAAATGCTGATGACATTGAAATAGCGCTTAGATTTGCTGAATTTGTTAAAGAGGATGGCGGTGGCAAACCATTATCAGAAGATATTTGTGAATCATTAAAAAACATTGTTGATTCAAGTTTACAAACAAAGGATATCGAACTGAAAAAGGCAAAGGCGTACTACCTACTAGGGAATGATACAGAAGTTATAAATTGCATGAAATCCTTTATAGGGCGATTGTCTTCATTGGAATTATCATTTTCTGATCCTGCATGGAGCGCGGCAGCCGGATTCGTCGGGGAGTTTGAAAAGGCCGGGAAAGATTGCTGGAAGAAAATTGCCCTGATGGTTTGGGATGTGTGTAAAAAGCGCTATGAGGAATCAAGCACAGTCGAGCAGTACTGGTATTTCGGTCATCTGATGTCACATTATTACATTGCTGACCTGGCATTTGCCGCCCAGGATGATCTTGAAAAAAAGGTTGAGATCGCGGATTTTTTAAAGAGTAAAATATTGCTCCATGGGCAGGCGCTGGACGACGAGGCTGAAAAGTTTTGGGAATACAATAAAGACGCCAGACAGCAGCGTTTTATCAAAAGTCTGGAAATGGTTTATGAGACAGAGAAAAAGAGAACTTCAGGCGCAAATCAAAGGGGATTCAAAGAAATCCCGAATGATTGCGTGGTCGTCCATTTCTATTTGAACAAACTCAAAAAGAAAGGCTATGCAATATTAGCATATTCAGATAGAAAATGGGAGATAAAGGAATTCCCCTATGTAAATCTTTTTGAGGCGTTTATAAGCTGGCAGACAAATTACTGTGTGAATTATCCCGCCCAAGAAATGCCAGAGTACAGGAGAAACGCGGCAAAATACCTTTTGGAATTGTGTAAGGAAATAGATAGTACCATGCCTTTCCTATTCAAGATTTATTTTAATAAGCACATTCTTTTTATTCCGAATGACTTCCTTAATCGGCTTCCACTTCACGGTGCTTTAGATGACAGGAATAACATTTTTCTGCAAAAACACGAATCTTGTTCTTATTTACCGGCATGGTCTCTTGCCCCTCAAAATAAAGGAAAAGGGCAGAAAGAGAGTGAAAAACAAATTGAAAAACGATTGTTGAAATATTTTGAGGACCATGACTATGCTGAATTAAAGAATGATGTTGCATGGAATAGCCAGGAAGACCCTGCAACTCCTGAACATCTATTAAACGGCTACATGCCACCAGGGGTATTAACGGTACTATCGCACGGAATGGCCGATGTCGTAAATTCATTCAATGCAAAACTCATGTTGAATGGTGGAGACGTAACGAATTTCGATATCATGAAGCATCCTTCTTTAAGGCTTGATGGAAGCCATGTTATCCTTGGGTGCTGTGAAGGCGATCTGCTTCCACCATTGTCAGCCGCTTTGGACGAACACCTGTCTATAGCCTCTGCATTCCTTTTCAAGGGTGCCACAGCGGTATTATGCACAATGTGGGAGACTAATCCCAAAGAGATAGAAAATATTGCATTAGAATTGTGTAAGAATGATATTGTTTGGTCTGGAACTTTCGATACTCTACAAAAGAGAAAGTTATCTATATGGAAGGAGGTTTGGGAGAAAAAACAGAACCCACTTGGTTTTTACTACACTATAGTATTTAAGATGGTAGGAGTAGAAGTGTTTCTTAAGAAACACTGATTTAAAAAACTTCAAGTTCGGAGAAAACTAATGCCATTAGCTGTTAATATTCAAAAATATGAATTTAATTTAATAGAAAAGGTTACTAATCCGACCAATCCAAACAGGGAATCTGATAAAAAAGAACTGGAAAAATATATATATGACTCTGTTGATTAACCCCTATAATTGGGAAAAAGACGAACACAGCAGTTTTGACGTTTGAAAAGCTAAAATGAAGCGATTTTCAATGAGCGGCATAACGAACGAGTAGGTTAAAATGGCTATTCGCTTATTATTGTATACAACGTTTGCAGCTTCCTAAAATAGAAAACTTTTCCGACTCGTTCGGGTTAGGTATAAGGGTTGTCAATAATAATACGGATATCGGCTCCGCCACCACCAATAGCCTTGAGGGTAATAATAGTAGCGGCTAGGATACGTTTTTTCCACAGGCCAGAGGTAGATTTCTTTTACTGAAATCAGTGGATAGTGATACTCTATCTGACCCAAAGGAAGTACCTTCTTTCCCACAATCTCTCCGGCAATCGTTACTGACCGCCCTTTACTAAAAACACTTACATCCAGATAACGGCTATCAAGCGCCAGAAATCTTCCGCTGGTCTCATCCACATTCTTGGGCTTCCCGCGAAACCCGGCAGGGCACTGTAAGATTTGCAACTGCGTTCCTTCCTTGATATTTTCAGTCTCAACAATAACCCCACTAAGGACAATCATCTGCCCCTTGTAGCTTTCAGGATCGTTATGTACTGAAGCAAAAGTAATGTCCGGCCTGACTTGATCCCTGACCTGCTTCGATATAACCGGTGCACAGCTCGTCATGAACAAAAATACAACAACCGGCATTCCGTAAGAGCAAGTGAAACCTTTCCCGGTTATCTTCATCATGATCATCCCCCGCTTTTTCAAAATATGGTGCATTATGAAAAAATAGCTGTCTCCACCTTTAATGGTAATGATTAATAACCATGCCACCAACAAGATTATTCATCAGAAGAAAAAAGAATACCCCTGTGTGGAAATATCTTGCGATGTTTCCTGGAGTACGAACCATCTTGCCCATGTTACAATCGTTATCAGTGAGAATATCCAACACCAAAACCGATATGCA
The DNA here is from genome assembly GCA_021463795.1 of Candidatus Brocadia sp. Lineage (GTDB taxonomy): Bacteria > Planctomycetota > Brocadiia > Brocadiales > Brocadiaceae > Brocadia. The sequence continues at coordinate 473,363 of JAJTXE010000003.1, forward strand.
CGGAGGAATATGGATCGTTATACCTGCTTGTGGCTGGCCAAAGATATAATTCCTTCACAGAGATCAGGGGATACGTATACTCTGTTTTATCCAGAGGAAGTGTCCTTTTCCCCTGAATCTCTCCCGCAATGGTAACCGCGCGTCCTTCCGTAAATACATTCACATCTAAGTAACGACTGTCAAGCGCCAGAAACCGCCCGCTGGTTTCATCCACGTCTTTAGGCTTCCCCCGGAAACCAGCGGGGCGCTGTAATACTTGCAGCAGCGTCCCTTCTTTGGTATTCTCGGTCTTGAGAACAATCCCACTTAAGATGATCATTTGTTCTTTATAGCCTTCAGGATCATTGATTACTGCATTAAAAGTGATGTCTGGTCTGACTTGATCTCTGATCTGCTGCGATATAACCGGCGCACAACTCGTCACGAATATCAATACAACAATCGGCACTCCGAAAAAATGAGCAAGGCCTCTCCTGTTTATCTTCATTGTCGTTATCCCCCTTTTTCAAGAGATGGTGCATTACGAAAAAAATAGCCGTTTCCCTCTTTAATGGTAATGATTAATAACCATGTCATCAACAAGATTATTCATTTTTTTAACTACACCATCTGTGATAAATTGACTGCGATTCGATAAGGCAATTCATTAAACGGTTGAAATATGACAAATTTTTTTCGCATTTACGTGTTAGTGATTGGTTTTTTCTGGTGGTTCGGCCATCTCTTTCCCACAGTGTGGGCACATGCTTTTTTTCCCATGCCTTTTCTGAATTTCCTTGGTAAAGCCCGTGGTAACGATTCCTGCCGGTATCGCAATCGCGCCAATCCCCAGGATGGCAATGATTGCCCCCAAAAACCTTCCCAGCGGAGTTATTGGATACATGTCGCCGTAGCCAACCGTAGTTACGGTGGCCACACCCCACCATATTGCCGCCGGGATGCTCGAAAATGCATTGGGCTGGGCTGCGTTTTCAATAAAGTACATGAGGCTTGAGGCGATTACCAACAGGATTGATACACCAAATACTGTTACGAGGAGTGCTTCCTTTTCCTCCCTAAGCACGTTTCCCATCATTCTCAAAGACTCAGAATAGCGTCCCATTTTTAGGATACGAAGCAGCCGGAAAAGCCGTAATGCCCTTATCACGCGCAAATCAAGGGGAAGGAACATGGGTGCGTAAAATGGCAAAATCGCCATCAAATCCACAAGGGCAAAAGGGGTCGCGGCAAACCGAAGCCTTCCTTTTAGAGCGCCACGAAATCTCTTATCGCTCGTGCAGGTCCATAAGCGGAGAAAGTATTCAACCGTAAATACGAACACGGAGAATGCGTCAAATGCCTTGAATGCCATCGTACAACGGGAGAAAATGCCTTCTACGGTTTCCAGGATAACGGCAAACACATTCAGAAAAATCAACGTTATAATGAAGACCTGGAATATCCTGGCGTATATATCTGCGGTTGATACCCCATTCAAAACCTCTTCTACCCTGTTCTTTACTTTTTGTATCATGGTATTCCTTTATCTGCTGGATGATGAAAAAAAGACCATCTGAAAAACGGCCTCGATTACGGGGATTGAATATTTTCAACGTTGTGTACACAATTCCACAGAAAATGTGCAATACCAGGGGTGTAAATATCGCTGTGGGCATTGCCGCCTTTCCCATAGGGTTTGTTTTTTATTAATTCTGACGCGTTAACGATTGAGATTTTTTCATGATGTTGAAAGCTTTCATTCCAACCCAATTGCTTTTCTTCTCTTATTTTTCCCCCCTTTAATTCAGGATGCCCGCTGGCCACTTTCAGGGGAAGCCGCTCAAGTCCTTTGTTCGATGCTTTGAGGCGATAGTTGTTGCGAAGAAAAATCAAAGAGTACTTGTTCTGGGGTTAAATGCTTCATTTTTTGGCAAGCATTTTTAGTGCTGATTTGTAACGTTTTATGAATTTATAAGGATTGAAAGGCTGCCTCGAATGTAACGTATGGTATAACATAGCAGCACAGATGTCAATATCTCTTGCAGGAGAAAAATCCACTTTCAGGCAAGTTTCATACCGTTGTCGCATTAATCAAACATCTTTAAAACTCTCATGCACCAATAATCTTTATAGATTTGCATCTTCTTAAATCAAACAAATCCCTATTTCCGCATATCTTGGGTTTTGGGTTTAAAATATGTTGTAATTTCGAGGCAACAAATTATAATGATAATAATCTAATTGAGGAAAAGGTTTGTCTTTTGACCTCGCGTATCCCGTCTATTTTTTACCATGAAAATGTTTGTCGTGAAAAGAAAATTTTCTACCGCGGCTATTATTCTCTTTCTACCATTTTTCCTCAATACAGGAATCTTCGCCCAACTACCATCCTTTCTTATTCCTCCGGCAGAATTCAGGGCATTTGATACCCCAAACGATGCAGGGGAAACGATATCGCTGACCTGGTCAGTCTCTCCGAGTGATGCCCCCGATGTTTTCTACGTGGTTTACATCGACAGGGATAAAAACGGCGCCTTTGAAAAAGAGGCGATTCGCATAAAATCGAATACCAGTTATCGAACGGGGGCACCAGAAATTTACGGCTATAAAAAATCGAATGAAAATTATCATTATGCTCAGATATTTCCCAGAAAGGTGTTCAACGGAGAGCCAATTGACAAAAGGCAGGTCTATTACTTCAAGTTAGGGATGGTCTCCGGGGAGAGCAAAATTGTCTTTGATACGGTAGCCTCTGCAAGGGCGCGCGGAAATTGGTTGCACATGAAAAAGGCAAACAATTTTATCATCATGATCATCCTCTCGGTGATTATTTTTTATTTTATCGTGCATGCGCGCCGAAACCCCAATATGTTCTTACGAAAGATAAGTGGATTGGATGCCGTGGATGAAGCCCTGGGGCGTGCCACGGAAATGGGCAAACCCGTGCTGTTTGTTCACGGGCTGACCGGTATGGGAAGTATATCGACTATAGCAGCAATAAGTATCCTGGGCAGGATTGCACGAAAGATTGCAGATTATGACGCCAACTTAAAGGTCGTGAATAACGACCCCATTGTGATGTCGGTTAGCCAGGAGGTGGTGAAGGAATCGTACCTTGAAGCAGGACGTCCTGACGCCTATAACCCTGACAATGTCTTTCTGGTAGCGTCGGAACAATTTCCTTACGTAGCGGCGGTTGGCGGCATCATGACCCGGGAGAGACCGGCCGCTAATTTTTTTGTCGGATATTTCTATGCAGAGGCATTGATCCTGGCAGAAACCGGCGCTTCTACCGGTGCAATCCAGATCGCCGGTACTGATGCCTATACCCAGTTGCCTTTCTTCATTACCACGTGTGATTACACCCTGATTGGTGAAGAGCTTTACGCGGCCAGCGCCTATTTGTCAAGAGAACCGATGCTCGTGGGCACCCTCAGGGCACAGGATGTGGGAAAGGGCATCCTCATTGTTATACTGATATCCGGGACGATACTTGCCAGTTTCGGATGGACATTTATCACGCGTCTGTTTGAGGCCTTTTAAAGAGGATGGGCGAAATATGCTTCAGCAAATATTAAAGAAAACGCCGAAATAATTAAAAGCGCAAATTTGTTGAAACGAAGAGGATTTAAAAAATTGGGTCTTCTCCCTATCAAGTGGGTAAAAATGAGAGAAAAGAGTCTTAGAACCCACGATTTGAGAGAGTATTAAGCTTGTTTCAGCATCTAAAAATGTGATATAAAATTGCATGAGAAAAAAACGATCACTGTATGATGCATATCAGT
>JAJTXE010000003.1:477147-489815 GCA_021463795.1 Candidatus Brocadia sp.
CTATTAATTTTTGTACAATCTTATTTGCAGATTCTTCTATAGTTTCTTTATCAGTTTCTACCACCACATCGGGGTTAAGCGGCTCTTCGTAAGGATCTGAAATCCCTGCAAATTCCTTCACATTATCTTTTAGCGCCCTCCCGGATAACCCCTTCACTGCCCGTTCCACACATACCTCCCGGGGGCATTTTACATACACCTCAACAAAATGCCCAATCTCATTCCGTGCCGTTTCTCTGACCTCACGGTAAGGAGAGATCGCAGGAGAAAGAACTGCCACACCGTTTCTCGTGAGTAACTTACAGACAAAAGCAATCCTTTGGATACAAACATCACGGTCATCTTTCGTCAAACCCAGATCCTGGCAGAGGTTTGCACTGACCAGGTCTTTATCCAGGATTTCAGCATTTCGTCCAAATTCTTTGAGTTTCTTCCCCAGAAGCTGGGAGAGGGTAGATTTCCCTGCACCTGATAAGCCCGTAAACCAAACCGTAAAACCTTTGTTCATTTAGTATATCCTCTTTCAGTATCTTAAAATGACTGTAATCTGTATTTTTTAGCGTGGCATTACAAAAATTTATAATTCCTGTACATTGTATTAAGCCTCCGGAGCCCCCCTGTTTTCCCCCGTTTACGGGAGAGATTATGGGGGGGTAATCGAAATTCCTGAACATGAACTTACAACAAAGACCACCTTCACAATACCCATCCCTCAATCTCCCTTCTGGAAGGAAACTCAGGAGTAGATTCGCTCAACACCGTGATATGACTTTCCCTTCCATATCTTCGGGGACGCGGATACCTAAGTAATGTAATATCGTCGGGGCAATGTCATATAAGGTGACTCCCTGAAGCCGGATTCCCTCCGGGTCATTACCGTTGTGCATAATAAAGATACCATATTGGGAGTGGTTTGCATCATCGGGACCAGTGTCGTTTTCGCTTGCCCAAATCGACCTGTTCCCAACGCTACCGATCGAGCGCCAGAAGAGGTCGCCATAATATACAATTAAATCAGGGGGTATACCGTTACATACTGAGTAGATCTGTTCCGGCTTAAAGACCTTCGTATTGATCGTATTCCCCTTTTCATCCCGTAAATCTTCCAGCTTTTTTATCAGTTCATTTCTTACGTGTTCATAGTGCTGGGGTGCAATGACTCCTTTAGGTTCACGTCCCTTTACATTCATAAACACCCGTCCATAATAGCCACCCTCTCCCCAGACCATGGTGTTTTCCCAATCGACGATAAGTTTGTTAAAGGGAGTAGACTCTGCAGGATAGTGTACCAATTTCAGGTAGCCGTTCTGAATGAGCCATTCGTTGATGCAGATACCGCCGAGCATCTTCTTGGCTCCATGATCAGACACAATAAGGGTCATGATATCTTCACCGAAAAGCTTGAAGGTCTCGCCTATTTCCTCATCGAGGTATTTATAGTAATTCAGGATGGCGTTCTGAAACTTTGAACCAGGCATATATTTGGGATGGTCCTGATCAAAATATTTCCAAAAAGCATGATGTATCCGGTCGGGACCCATTTCTACCATCATAAAGAAATCCCATTCTTTCGAACGGATAAAGTGTCTCGTGAGCCTGAACCGCTTCTCTGTCATGGAGTAAATATCTTTTAAGATTGATTCCTTGTTGTCACTCCTGAACTCATCAACATCAAGGATATAGCCATTTGAAACAGTCTCAACCTCTGTTTTCAGTCCCGGTGGATAGGTATATTCTCCTTTTGTATCGGGTGTCATAAAGCAGGTGACCATACACCCATTGACCTGTTTGGGTGGATATGTCATCGGTACCCCGATTACTACAACCTTTTTTCCCAACCTCGACAGGATGTCCCACACGGTGTCCACAGTAACGGTCTTTGAATTTGCAAAAGACAACCCCTCATAATCATAACTCGACCGGTTTCTAAACCCATAGATTCCCAACCTTCCAGGGTTAGCGCTTGTCATCATGGACATCCAGGCCGGGCAAGTGATGGCAGGAATCGTACTCTTCATCTCGCCGTACCTGCTGTGAGCAATCAACCGTTGTATGTTCGGCAACTGATCCAACCAACGATTGAAAAGAAGTTCGGGCGGCACGGAGTCCAAACCTAACACAAAAACCTTTTTTTTATTAATTACCATATAAGTGCATTGCCTGAAAAATTTCCTATGATTTACTTATGAAGTGAAACCGTCTGATATCTTGAAAAAAACGTGGATTTTAGTCTGATCTACGAGCATCGGGAGGATTTACCGGTTATCTCTTTTCTGACAACAATAAAAGTCCGCGATCTGAACCAAACCGACAAACTCATTATTAGGAATGGCATTTTATATTTTTTACTATTTATTACAAATGACCAGAAACATGCTTACGTCGATTATAATACCTTGTTTTTTGATGGCTTGCAACACAAATTCATTTCCTGTTCATTCTTTTGAATTCCGGCCGTATCAGATGGTGTTTGCTCCGTTTTGACTACCATTTGGCCAGAGGAGGTGTATGGACATCACACAGTCGTGCAAAATTGTTAGAGTATAAAAAACCCAAATATCCCTTCCTTATAAAAAAGGAGAGTGTATGGGGTGGTCAAAAAGACGAAATTCCTTCTTTCACAGAGTTTGACCCGTGCTTGATAAGGAGAATGACAATTTATTTTTTTCGTTCCTTATATTTCAGATGCTCATACCCACGAGGTCTTATACGTCGGATAGCACCGCCTGCAGACTTCATCCGAACACCGTGTCCTTTCACAATCTCTCCAATACAGCTTACTGTTACACCGGCAAACAAACCGGATGACAAGACCTTTTTTGCCTGCGCCTTCGATAACGTTATCAACAACTCGTAATCCTCACCGTCGGATAACGCATGGTGAAGCGGTGTACACCCGGTTTTCTTTGATAATTCAACCGCTGCACGGGAAACAGGAATTTGATCTTCATAGAGAATAGCACCCGCACCACTCTCTTCCAGGATGTGATTTAAATCCGCCGTTAACCCGTCACTAATATCAATCATGGCGTGTATCGCAAAGTTCTTATTTAAAACAAGCGCCTCTTTCAGTCGAGGCTCAAAAGAGAGATGTCTGCCAAGAATTGAACCGCCCAGCGTCCCGGTTATCAGGATCGCATCCCCTATTCTTGCACCCGAACGCCTGATGGGTTTTAAGCCTTCATCTCTTCCCAGCATGGTAACATTAATACAGAAAGGACTGCGTCCACTGATAATATCACCACCTACAATCTCAATGCCATAGGTATCTGAGATACCCCATATACCTTTATAGAGTTCCCTTGCAAATTTCTCAGGAGTATGATCGGGAAAACAAAGAGATATCACCGCAACGGTTGGCTGACACCCCATAGCTGCCACATCACTGATACTGCAGGCAATCGCCTTCCTGCCAGCCTCCTGAGCGGTACATTGTTTCAGATCGAAATGAGTGCCATCTACCAGCATATCTGTCGTAATGAGACACGCCTTATCCGAGGAGACGTCTATAACGGCACAATCATCCCCGATCCCCAGCATAACGTCCTTACGTCTTTTCTGCCATTTCCGAAGCCATTCTATAAATGAAAATTCTCCCATAAAATACTATACCATCTTTAACTTACTTGACTCAACATTTTAAATTTATTAGTATCTATTTTTTGTTTTGAATGCAGATTGGAGGAGATATGAAGATTATTTCATTTGGCGATATCCATGAAGACACCAGTAATCTTATCAAGATTAAGCCGGAACTGGAAACGGCCGATGTGATTGTGTTGTCCGGCGATCTGACTAATTGCCATGGAAAGGCCGAGACAAAAAAGGTATTAGACGCGGTCAAAAAATATAATAAGCACCTGCTTGTGCAATACGGAAACATGGATATCCCGGAGGTTGACCGCTATTTATCCGCTGAAGGGATAAATCTGCATGGTAATGGATATCTGTTTGGAGACGTCGGTATCTTTGGCTGTGGCGGTTCCAGTCCGACTCCCTTTCACACACCCTCTGAAATCTCAGAGGCAGACATCGGGCGGTTCTTAACACATGGTTTTAACAAGGTACAAGGTGCAACGTGGAAGATTATGGTCTGCCACACGCCACCCAAAGATACAGCAACAGACATTATCCGGAATGGCATGCATGTAGGGAGTCAAACGGTCAGGGACTTTGTGCTTAAACACAAGCCACATGTCTGTATAACCGGTCATATCCATGAATCAAGGGCCAGGGACACGGTAGGTAATACCATTATATTAAATGCAGGTATGTTCAGGGACGGCTGGTATGCTGAGGTTATTATTGATAAGGGACAGATATCTGCAGCGCTGAAATCCGTTGCATAAAGGGGAGAGAAAGCGTCCGGGTGAAAATTCTTCAGCAGGAATCAGGATTCTACGTCTTCGTGGAAAGCCATAACCGGGTAGCCAAGGATCGTTCCATGCGTCGCCGCAGACTCAAGCGTCTGAGGAGAAGTCTACACGAACTTCGCAATCGAAAGAGCATCACTCGTGATGACCTGCTAATGCAGATCGGGGCGTTAAAGAAAGAAGCCGGGCGGGACTTTGGGCTGGTTCGTATCTCTCTGCCAAATTCCCAAGAGCCGGTGAGTGAGAATACGTTTCATTTCAGCCTGGACCGTGAGCGTCTGCGGCAATCGTTGCGGCGCGAGGGACGCTATCTGCTTCGTTCCAATATGCAGGCCTCTTCACCTGAAACCGTCTGGGAATCGTATCTGCTTTTGACCCGTAGAGAACTGGCATTTAAGGATTTGAAGGGATCACTTTCCATTCGTCCCATATGGCACCAATGGGAAAAGAGAATTGAAGCCCTTTTATTAATGGGGACTTATACGAAAAAACTTAACTGCCTTTACCACCTCGTCAATAGACGAGTATTTTCGGGGATACTCTAGTCTCGGTCGCTCGATGATGATCGTGTCTATTCCTTCGCTGAGCGCAGCACGAATCTTTTCGAGCACTCCTCCCACCTCGCCACTGTCCTTGGTTACCATGGTATTAATCTGATATTGTTTGAACATAGCCCAGTTCAATTCTTCGGAAAATGGGCCGTGCATAGCAATGATGTGAGTGGGTGGAATCCCCATATCCAGGCATAACGTAATATGTTCAGGCACAGGGAGGATACGTACATACAATTCTTTTTCATCCTTCAGGAGGATAAAATTAGCAACGCTGGATATACCTGTTGTCAGAAATATCCTTTTCCCAAGTATCCTGGCCTTGTCAACGGCCTCTGCCATCGTCTTCACCTTGTGAATCAAAGGATCTGTTGGAATCTCTATCTGCTGCCTTTCATAACGGAGATACTGCGTACTGGTATTTTTACAGGCATCTATTGCATTCTGAGAGACTTCAATCGCATAGGGATGAGTGGCATCCACCACCGTGTCTACTCCCTTTTCTTTGATTAACCGGGAAAATCCCTGTGCGTCCAAACGGCCCTGCAGACAAACCGTTTTCAATCCTATTTCCTCAAACATCTTTTTGCCGTATTCCGTCGCAACGGTTGTCAAAAGGCTTAAACCATCATCATGAAGCCTTCTGACGATCTCTTTGCCTTCTTCAGTACCTGATAGCACAAGGATCATGACTCAATACCGCTCAGAAATTTAACTATCATTTTGAAAAATGCAAAAAAGTCGTAATAATTTATTTTTTGATAATTTCCAATAATTCTGATATTTGTCGTGCCGGTATGAGCGAAGCATTTGCTATAATTAACACAAACACATTCATGTCAAAACGGGCAAATGCTTCGCCCCTACTTTTTCAAGAGGTTTTCGACATCTCTTGTATTCGAGAGAATATCGTGAAGATAATGGGTAATACGTTTACTATAGTTTTGGATCTATGACCTTGAACCTTTCTTGAAGCTTTGCTATAGTACAGCAAATAGAGTACGGGGTCAACCTGAAAAATCTCCTGTAAAACAGATATGCGGGTCACAAAATACCCAATTTTGAACAATTCATGGAGGATATTCAAGATTACGTGAATAAATAACTATGATAACGACTGATGTAGTAATCGCCGGTTGCGGCATCGTTGGTGTTTCGATCGCAAGAGAGCTTACGAGCAGGCATCCTGATTTAAACATTGTTCTGCTGGAAAAGGAGCATTCGGTAGCATGCCATGCAAGCGGGAGAAACAGCGGCGTACTTCACGCCGGTTTTTATTATTCCCCCGATAGCCTCAAGGCAAGGTTTACCGTGGAAGGGAACAGGCTTTTAACGGAATACTGTTTACGGCACAACCTTACCATAAACAGATGCGGGAAAATCGTTGTGGCAAAGGACGAAAAGGAACTTGAAGGCATCTTTGAGCTGAAACGGAGGGGAGATAAGAATGGCGTAAAACTTGAGATCGTCGATGAGAAATCTTTAGAAACCCTTGAACCAAATGCCAGGACCTTTGATAAGGCCTTATATTCACCAAATACATCGGTAGTAAATCCAACAGAGGTTGTCGAACATATCGCTCAGAATTTGAGCGGAAACGTAAAGATCTTCCTTCGTGAGAAATTCATAAGAAGAGAAGATGGCACAACCATTAGTACAAATAAGCAGAAAATACAATTCAGACACTTCATCAATTCGGCAGGACTCTATGCAGATAAGATAGCCCATCAATTTGGTATCGGACAGAAATACACGTTAATCCCCTTCAAAGGTCTGTACCTGGAATACAAGGACAAGAATCTACTGCGCAAACACATTTATCCTGTACCCAATTTAAAAAACCCGTTTTTAGGCGTTCATTTTACCATAACTGCAGCCGGTAAAATTAAGATAGGGCCAACGGCAATTCCAGCCTTTTGGAGAGAGAATTATCGGGGCATCTCCAATTTTAGCATGGGTGAGTTCTTTGAGGTACTGTACTATGAATCAAAGCTTTTTCTGACAAATGCCTTTCGTTTCAGAAGTTTGGCCTTTGAGGAAATGAAAAAGTATTACCGGGAGTATTTTATCCGGCAGGCACTGCATTTAGTAAAAACAATAGATACTACCCAGTTTGGCGACTACCTGAAACCAGGCATCAGGGCACAACTGTTAGACACAGAAACCCTGAAATTAGTAATGGACTTTGTTGTTGAACATGGAGAAAATTCCACGCACATCTTAAATGCGGTTTCACCCGCATTTACCTCGGCATTTTCGTTTAGTAAATTTATCGTTGATGGAGTTGAACAGAGGATGGGACTGAAAACGAAACACTAGGTTTTTTCAAACAACACAAACGCAACAATTTCCTCTGCTTCATATTACGACAGAAAAAGATCATGAAAGAGAACAATACACGCGGAACAGGCGGAACCCGTTTTTTAATCCATCTCTTCACAGCGTTCCTTGGCATACTGATTTTCTGGTTGCTTGGCTTCATGGTCAGGGATATTGAGTCCATTCAAGGTCCGGAGTATGCTCTGATTGAGAGTAAACACCTTGATCAGTCTGTCATAATGAGGAAGGAACAACTGGAAGCACAAATAGCCAACATGGAAAGGCGGATCACCAGCAAACACGAGGAACAACGACTGGCAGGCGACAGCTCCCAAAATCTCCAGCGAACGATCAACCAGTTCCTTGATCTCCAGAAAATCAGCATCGAGAAGGCGATTTCCCAGTCCGAGGCCGACAAGGAAAACTTATCCCTGAGCCTGAAACACTTTTTTGAAAGTCAAAGGAGGTATCAGGAGCTAAACAAGCGCCTTACCGAACTAACGTCACAGAAACACCGGCTCGATGACGAAAAGAGGAGCATAGAGCAGCAGATTGAGGAACAGACAAGACCTGCCCATGAGGAGTTCAGAAAGCTGACGCAATTACACCGGCTTCGGCTTGCCCTGTATCAGCTTTCCATCCTCGTTCCACTCTTGCTGATTGCTGGTTATCTGCTGATAGGGAAACGACGGAGCATCTATTTCCCGTTCTTACTTGCCTTTGGCGCTGCAACATTGCTAAAGGTAGGCTTCGTTATTCACGGCTATTTACCCATCCGTTACTTCAAGTATATACTCACGGTCACCCTGATAATTGTCGTTGCGCGTCTTCTTGTCCATCTCGTCCGCATCAAAGCATTTCCAAAGCCTGACTTGCTCATGAGGCAATACCGGGAAGCATATGAACAATTTCTCTGCCCTGTTTGTGAGTATCCCATCCGCATCGGCCCGCTTAAGTTCCTTTCCTGGGACCGCAGAACTGCCTACAAGATTCTACCGCAGCAGAAATTTACCGGAAAGAATGAGCCTTATATCTGCCCTTCCTGCGGAACAGGACTCTTCGAACAATGCCCATCCTGTCAGCAGATCAGACATGCCCTGCTTATTCACTGCGAGCATTGCGGATCAAAGAAGGTAATACCCTATACAGCATAAACGTAACCAACCCACCCTATGAGTAGGACAAGCACCCTAATTGTCATTATGATGTTCATCGGTGCGGCTGACCTCGCTCAGGGGCAAAGGGAATCAAGAAACTACAAAAAGATAACTGTTCAATAGTTCTCGTCTGCATCTGATACAATAGATAAGGGGCGAACGGCCGTTCGCCCCTTATCTTCAAAAAACTGCTGCGTTTTATCTGGATCTCTAGAAATACTGCTTGATACCCCAAAAAGCGGAACTCTTACGGAATGCCTCGTCAAGATCGATCTCAACAACTATACCCCACTCATATTCAGGAATCCAGCACCACGTTCCTAATACCGGCACACCCCGGTAGTCAGGATAACCCGTGACATCATATCCCTCACCTCCACTCAGGCATTCAACAATCCCCTTTGTCAACCTTCCTGTCTTGGGATTAATTCCTTTCAGTTCCAGGGCCGTTCTGTCTTTAATCATGCCGTTGCGTTTAAGCTCAATAACAAACCGTGATTCGGTAATAAGAACCCCATCTGAATTGATAAGATATGCCTCTCCGCTTTCACCAATTTCAATACCCTGCATAAGCTTGTTCAACTCTGCGGTGTCAACACGGAAGACCAATACACCGGAAAAAGTCCCATTCGCTTCCTGAATCACCGAAGAGACAAACAAGGTTGGTATATTACGCTCAACCTTGCCAAACTCGCTAAGGATTGGGGTTGTTGACGCTTTTACGTCACTTACAAAGACTCCGTTCTTTTTTGCTTCGACAAAATAGTCTTCGCGCGAAACATCCATACCCACCAAATTTTTTTCCGTGGCTAATTTTATCTTTCCCGAAGCATCACAGATAAAGACACCTTTATATCCGTACTCATCTCTGACAAACTCCAAATAATTTAATGCACTTACGAATTCATCTACAGATCCGACGCCCTTGGTATATTGAATTGTCTGAGGCTTACGGGTAATTGCCCTGGCGTTATTCTTGTGTCCTTCTATACACATCTTCACCAAGTTGACCTGTCGATGCATCAGCCCGCGCAGATTCTTTAAGGTGGTGTCTTGAAAAAATTTGCGCACTTCATTACACGCCTCATCCACATTGATTTCGGCAATAAGACCCCAATTCAGATACGGCAGCCACGTCCAGTAACCAATCACACTGACGCCCCGATAGTCAAGGTAACCCGTTTCATTATGCCCTTCCTGACCTTTCAGACATTGCTGGACAGCAAATGCCAGATTACCCGTCTTGGGATTTACCACCTTTAATTCAAGAGAAGTCCTCTTCTTTATAACACCACTTTCTTTAAGATTGTCTGTAAATCTGGATTTGGTTAACATGAAGCCGTCTTTATTAATTAAATAAATCTCTCCCGTTTCGGTAGCCTTCATGGGTATAATCAATTTAATAAGCTCGTTCACATCAAGCCGGTAGACCAGGACACCCAGGACCTCCATCTTTTCATTAGTAACCGCAGTTGACACAAACATCGTGGGTAATCCCAGCTCCAACTCACCAAACTCATTCTCGACAGGCACGGTAGAGGGCATAATGTCGGAAAAAAATGTTTTCCCCTTCATTGCCTCTTGAAAATACTGGGTAGAAGCTACGTCCATCCCCATATTATTTTTGTCCGTTGAAAGAATAATCGCACCCGTGGGATTTGCAATAAATACTTCCTTATAATGATAAATATCTTTTATAAGCATGAGATATTCAAGAGGTTTGGATAAATCTGGTTCCTTGTCCTCACGAATTGCTGAGCCATGGTAAGCAGGCAGGTTATGTGCGGTAACTCGTATGTCTTTCTTTCGTGCATCCATCCAGTTGGTAATAATCTCCGCTTGCTTTCGTGTGATACCTTGTAAGTCCCTTACGATACCTTCCCGAATGATACTCAGGGTATCGGAAAAGGTCATTTTGTCAAAAAACAAAGATAGTGAAGAAAATAGAACGAATACAACTATGGCTAAACTGGCTGTTTTACGCATTGCTTCTCCTTCTTAAAAAATAACTGCGGGATCGATATCAAGAGAAATATACCAATCAAGGGTATGATATGCAAGAATTTTATCACCCGAAATTCCTTTAATAAAATTTTGGAAGGAGACTGCCATTCACAGACTTTTAACAAACTTTTCATGGAGCTATTTTTAGAGATATTATAATCTATTGTTTTATAAATTTCAAATTAGTTAAATTGTTTAGCATAAATAAAATTGTTCAAAATTATAAAATTATCTTATTTCACGGCCTACGTCCTTTTTTATAAGACACAAGCCTCTCTTTGATTACCTTATCAAAGCCATTGTCCGTCGGCTTATAATACTCTTTCCCTTGCAGTTCTTCGGGAAGATACACTTGTTCTACATATCCCCCAAAGCTATGCGGATATTTGTAGCCCATCCCATATCCAAGGTCTTTCATGAACGGTGTGGGTGCATTACGAACCTGAAACGGCGCAGGCAATGCCCCCTTCTCCCTGACATCCTTCAATGCCTCCAGATAAGCCATATATGAGGCGTTGCTTTTTGGTGCGCAAGCAAGATATGCAACACCGTGAGCCAGAGGTATCCAACCTTCCGGCATACCTACAAAATCAAAAGCGTCTTTTACGGCAATTGCAACCTGAAGCGCCTGCGGGTCGGCATTTCCAATATCTTCTGATGCGAATATGACCATGCGCCGCGCAACAAAGAGCGGTTCCTCACCCGCATCCAGCATCCGTGCCAGCCAATAAAGGGCGGCGTCAGGATCGCTACCCCGCATCGATTTAATAAAGGCAGAAATCACGTTATAGTGTTCCTCCCCTCCTTTGTCGTAGAGGAGCGCCTTCCGTTGCATTGCCTCCTGGGCAGTCGCTACGGTCACCTTCCGGTTGCCTTCCCGATCCGGTTTTGCAAGCATTACCGCCGCCTCCAGAGAATTTAAGCCTACCCGGGCATCTCCCTGAGCAAACCGTGCAATGAAATCAAAGGCATCATCGTCGATTGCCACATTCAGATTGCCAAGCCCCCTTTCCTTATCCCTGAGCGCATGTGTTATAATAATCTTAATATGGTCTTCGGTGAGTTGTTCCAGCACCAGCACCTTGCAACGGGAGAGAAGTGGCGCATTCACTTCAAAAGAGGGGTTCTCGGTAGTCGCACCAATCAGGGTGATCGTGCCGTCTTCCACATGATGAAGAAATGCATCCTGCTGCGCCTTGTTAAACCGGTGAATCTCATCAACAAAGAGGATAGTCTTTTTCCTGTAAAACCTCAGTTGCTCTTTTGCTTCTTCAATAACAACCCGGATCTCCTTGACCCCTGACAACACTGCAGAAAAGGAGACAAAATGCGCATCCATTGCCTGAGCAATGATAAAGGCCAGGGTCGTTTTTCCTACCCCGGGAGGCCCCCAAAATATCAGAGACACCAGTTCATTATTTTCCACAAACCGGTGAAGTATCTTGCCCGCGCCCACGAGATGCTCCTGTCCGATAAATTCCTTTAAATCACGCGGACGCATCCTATCGGCAAGGGGGGCATTATTTATCATACCCGGCCTTGTATCAAATAAATCTTTTTGCAGCTTCTTTGTTGTCATCAACCTCCCCTCACTTCATCACCCTGCAGTTTTACATCGGTTTTTTGCCAGACAGAGCCCCCAAGACATTCGTGATTTTTTTCCAGTGCCAAAATCCCGGAACCGGTACGCCACGATAATCGGGATATCCGTCAGCATGAAACCCGTTATTCGCATTCCGAATCTACTTTTTCGGCACCTTCTCCCAATCAGCCAGAAACCGCTTAACACCGTCATCCGTAAGCGGATGTTGTACAAGCAAGTCGAATACGTTGAAGGGAATGGTTGCAACGTCTGCCCCCATTAACGCCGCATCACGGACATGAACAGGATTACGGATGCTTGCAACAATGATCTCCGTTTGATAGCCGTAATTATCATAGATCGTGCGAATTTCCTGTATGAGATCCATGCCAAACTGGCCTCTGTCGTCCAATCTTCCAACAAAGGGACTCACATACGTGCCACCGGCCTTCGCCGCCAAAAGCGCCTGATTCGAGGAGAAACAGAGCGTCACATTGGTTTTAATACCTTCATCGGTTAACCGCCTTACGGCCTTCAGTCCATTTTTTATTAAAGGAATTTTCACCACGATATTGTCAGCAATCTTTGCCAGTTCTCTCGCCTCAGTCAGCACACCTTCCGTATCAAGGCTTACCACCTCAGCGCTCACCGGCCCTTTCACAATGGAACATATCTCCTCAAT
>JAJTXE010000003.1:489836-497495 GCA_021463795.1 Candidatus Brocadia sp.
GATTTTTTTCCAGTGCCAAAATCCCGGAACCGGTACGCCACGATAATCGGGATATCCGTCAGCATGAAACCCGTTATTCGCATTCCGAATCTACTTTTTCGGCACCTTCTCCCAATCAGCCAGAAACCGCTTAACACCGTCATCCGTAAGCGGATGTTGTACAAGCAAGTCGAATACGTTGAAGGGAATGGTTGCAACGTCTGCCCCCATTAACGCCGCATCACGGACATGAACAGGATTACGGATGCTTGCAACAATGATCTCCGTTTGATAGCCGTAATTATCATAGATCGTGCGAATTTCCTGTATGAGATCCATGCCAAACTGGCCTCTGTCGTCCAATCTTCCAACAAAGGGACTCACATACGTGCCACCGGCCTTCGCCGCCAAAAGCGCCTGATTCGAGGAGAAACAGAGCGTCACATTGGTTTTAATACCTTCATCGGTTAACCGCCTTACGGCCTTCAGTCCATTTTTTATTAAAGGAATTTTCACCACGATATTGTCAGCAATCTTTGCCAGTTCTCTCGCCTCAGTCAGCACACCTTCCGTATCAAGGCTTACCACCTCAGCGCTCACCGGCCCTTTCACAATGGAACATATCTCCTCAATCGTCTCGCGAAAAAGCCGCCCCGTCTTGGCTATTAACGAAGGATTCGTTGTCACTCCATCCAGAATACCCAGGCTATGCGCCTCACGAATTTCTTTCACATCTGCCGTATCAATAAAAAACTTCATTCCCGCTTCCTTTCTCTCATTACTTTTTCAAAGACTAAATTGTTACATCGCAAAAATCTATCTCTCTCCTTTCGCACAAAGTCTGTACACCAGCAGTTCCAGCAATAACTGCACACTCAGGGAACTGGTCTTGCTTTTCACATCGGTATCCAGTAAAAGTTCATAATTTTTCGCCAAATCATCCAGATTGTACCGTTTCACCTGTTCAAAAAACCGTTTTGCAAAGAACGATATGAGCTGCAACTCGGATGCAACCTTTTGCTCGTCTTCCCCTTGTTGCAGCAATTGTTTTGCCCTCCACAGCCTTTTCATCTGCCATGCCAGCAAACTAATAATCCGCGCGGAATCTTCGCCGTGAGCCAGCATCTGGCTTAACACTTTCAGCGCCAGCGTTACATTTCTTTGCGCAACTGCCTCCGTCAGCTCAAATACCGTACGGCTTCTATCCACACCCACAAGGGCATCCACGTCCTTTTCATCGACAACGGTCTTCTCACCCAGATAAACAGACAACTTTTCAAGATGTTTATCCAGAATCGCCAGATTGCCACCGACATCATCAACGAGTTTTTGCGTTGCCGGGACAGTGATTTCCTTTTTGTACTGCCGTGCATGAGTCTGCACCCAATTTGGCAGGGAGTGCTCCTTTAACTTTTTGCACTCCACAGACACACCAATCTTGTCTACCAGGGTTGACAATTTTGTCCGTTTATCCCATTTATTGCTTATCAGTATAAGATGGGCACGGCTTGCAGGCGTTTGCAAATACTTTTCAAGGATACCCCGGTTTTTCTCTACAAAATCATCCGCATCTTCAACAAAAACCAGTTTGTTCACGCCCGGAAAGAACGGCACCGTCCTTAATTCATCAAACACTGCACCCCCGGAAATTTCATCACCGTTGAATTCAATCAGAGCCAGACTGGGATCTTTGCCCTTAAGTAGATTCTTCTTCACTGCCGAAAGTGCCTCGTGAATAAAAAACGCCTCATCACCATAAAAAACAAAGACCGGATAGCTATTGCCTTTATTCATCAAGGTCTTAAACTGATAAATATCCATCATTTTATCCTCTGGGCAATTCCCGCCACCATAAAATATACCTCATTCGCTTCACCGGCAAGAATTTGGTTTGCGTAACCAGCAATATCCCGGAATTCGCGGGATAAGGCATTATCAGGCACGATACTTAAACCAACCTCATTCGATATTAGAATCACATCCGCTCCAGATTCACGGCACACCCGACCAAGTTTACGAATCTTTGAAAGAATCACCTGCTGTCTCTCTTGTGGATTTCCAGTCTGCATACCGGTACAACCGTCCGGATGTGCCTTTTGATTTGAAAATATCTTTTCCTCTGCTCCTGCACCTGTCCCCGTCAGGAGTGGAGAAAACGCCCTATCGTCCATTGTACTCATCCTGGAAGGAGAGCTGGAATGAGGTGCATCTAGCCCTTTTACAGGAAGAGGGGCAACCGGACGTTGACCACTCTCCACAGCTGGATCACCCCTCAAAAGCAGATTCGTAACATAGAGCGTAATACAATCAATCAAAACAAGACCGGCCGTACCATTGAGATCTGATACAACCTTGTCAACGTGAAGAGGAGATTCAATTGTCTTCCAGTTCCGCGGACGCCGTTCACGGTGGAGACGGACCCGTTCACGCATTTCGCCATCTCGTGTCTCTGCGGTAGCAATATAAACCACATCATTATACTTCTTAGCAAGTCTTTCTGCAAAGACAGATTTTCCGCTTCGTGCACCGCCAAGAACCAACGTTATTTTTGCCATATTTACTAAAATACAAAGAATATTCTATAAGAACACCATTTTCAGTGATTCCATAGGTAACACCCAGGATTTCACCTGTCATCCCATTGACTTTATCTTTACTATACCAAATCCAACCGAACGTGAAAATAAATATTATTGCAAGTATCACGAATCCATACAAATGGTAAAAAAGCCAAAATATGGATGACGGAAAAAGTGGTGCATAGAGGCTGGTATTCGTGAGCATGCAAGTAGGTTAGGTTGAACATGACCTAACCCGCATTTCTCACGGAGGGTAATTTGCGATATCAAAAGGTCTCAGGATGCGTTACAAGGTTGCTTTATCAGACAGATTTTTCGATTGTTCTGCAATAAAAATGAATCGTTTCATGACTTCACTGATACTATCGCCGGGACATACCACAAAAAGGCATATTTTGGGCGTAGTGCTCCCCTCCGGCTTAGCAATCTACTACATGGAGAAATCTTTCCTGAACCTCAACAGAGCATGGGATACGCTTTGCGAATGTTTTTGAACGCAAGCTGAAAGATCTCTTTATAAGGATAAGCGCTGGACAAACAAACGGCTATTCTCCTTACGCTTACCTTCACCCGTGCGCCAATCTTGAGCAGTTTTGTGCGGATCGTGTTGCACGGTGCCTGTGAGAATTCTGTCGAACAAAGCCCTACCCGTCTTAATTCGTTGAGCAACACATACGCCACTGACGAGAACCACAGCCTCAGTTGATCATAATCATTCAAGTCCTCATAGCCTAACGCTATCCCGTATATCCTCTGTGATAATAACTCTTCTACCGTATACCCTATTGCCTCCCGATCACGATAATCGCTAAAACACCTGGAAAACTCTTCCATGAAACCTCGCGCTTGTTCTATTTCTCTCAGGAAAAGACCCCCAGCGTCTGTTGTTATTTGTTTACGGTAAGTGATGGCAAGGGTAATATCGGCGGTACGGTTTCCTACAGCGGTACAACAGCAACATTTACTCCCTTGAGCAAGCTGTCCGATTCAACTACCTATACAGCTCGGATTACTACATCTGCGGGAGATGTGGCGGGTAATATGCTGATCTCAGACCATACTTGGAGCTTTACAACAATTGATACTACTTCACCAAGGGTAATTTCAGCAAATCCTCTCAATGGTGCTGCAGAGGTAGCAATTAACAGTGCAATTACCGTCTTATTTAGCGAGGCAATGCTGGCTTCCAGTATTAATACAAATACCTTTGTCGTGAGTGCCGGTGGCAAGGATATTAGCGGGACTGTTCTATATAATGGCGCAACAGCTGTTTTT
This sequence comes from Candidatus Brocadia sp., assembly GCA_021463795.1. Classification (GTDB taxonomy): domain Bacteria; phylum Planctomycetota; class Brocadiia; order Brocadiales; family Brocadiaceae; genus Brocadia. Next base: position 493,670 of record JAJTXE010000003.1, read on the forward strand.
TTGCCATCCAGCAATCTGTCCCATTCTACCATGTATACAGCAAGAATTACTACAGGAATGATGGACTTAGCCTTTAATGAAATTGCATCAGACTATACCTGGAATTTTGTAACAACAGGGGATTTTGTTGCACCGACAATCATTGCTACGGGTCCTGTCAATGGTGATGCGGGCGTGGCTATTAATCGTGGTATTACGGTTACGTTCAGTGAGGTAATGCAGCTATCCACCATTACCACAGATACCTTTAGCGTAAACGACGATAAAGATAACATCAGCGGGACGGTTTCTTGCCATGGTGCAACAGCCACATTTACTCCATTAAATAATTTATTACCTTACACTGCATATAAAGCAAGGATTGCCACAGGGGCGAGAGATTTGGCTGGCAATGCACTGGCGTCACCCTATACATGGAGTTTTGAGACATCCGGGGATGTTGATAGTATGGCGCCAAAAGTCATTTTAACCAATCCGGTCAATGGCGCTGCGGGGGTGGAGGTGAGTGGTGTTGTTACCGCCACATTCAGCGAGATGATTGATGCTACTGATGTTACTACGGATACTTTTCTCGTAAATGATGGCAGTGATAATATTAGCGGAATAGTGTCATACAACCAAACAACCGCCACATTTATTCCTTCAAGCAACCTTTCCACCTATATCACACATACAGCAAAAATTACCAAAGGGATTAAGGATTTAGCCGGCAATCCCATGATCTCTCATTACACCTGGAGTTTTACGACAACTGGGGATTTTACGGCCCCTACGGTCATTTATACAAGTCCTGTTAACGGTGCAGCAGGCGTGAATGTCAGCAGCGATATTGCCGCAACATTTAGCGAGATGATGGATGCTTCTACGCTTGGTACAGATACCTATAGTATAAATAATGGCAGTAATAATCTTGGTGGAGTAGTATCCTATCGTGATAAAATTATTACATTTACCCCAAATACAAATCTGGATTTCAATACCATATATACAGCAACGATTACTACGGGGGCACGTGATATAGCTGGCAATCCAATAGCATCTGCCTATACTTGGAGTTTTACTACTGAGTTGGTGCCTAGTACCCCGACTCCTGGTCATACAGAAACACCGACACCGACACCAACAGTACCACCGACTACAACACCATCGTCAACTCCCACTCCATCTGAATGCAGCACAGATAAGATAGAGATGCTTCCGGAAAAGATGCAGATTGAAAGTGGAGAGATTGATATTGTGACTGCTACCATAACAGGTGCAAACGATTGTCCCGTAAAAGGAGAAACAATACGTGCAAAGATAACAGAGGGAAAGCGACGCATTGTTGTTTCGCCACAATTCTCAATTACTAATTATGCTGGCCAGGCAGTGTTTACCATAAAAGCCTTGAATAATACCGGGAGGGCAACGGTGAAATTTAAGTCAGGCAACGTAAAGACGGCAGTAAAAGTAAAGATCGTAGAGTAATCACACCAATAGGAATTGCTTTAATCATGGCCATTGTTTTTGGCTAACGATTGAACAAGCAGGCTTATAAACACGGGCAACTCGCAAACTAGCAAATGAACACCTGTACCACATCACCAATCTGTCACTGCATACCGCTCTCTAAACGGGTATCCAGTTTTATTTCCTCATTCTCAGCGATGGTCACCACGGTTGCTAAATCTTTTGTTCAACCTAAAGGAGACTATGGCATTTCAATCCGATCCTTCTTATTGCCAATAGCGGGGTTATGAAAAGACTTTATGGGAGGTATAAAGATTATGGAAGGGAAAAATTATATCAATGGAGTATTTGTGGACGGTTCCTCCGGGGACCGGTTTGAAAGCAGGAATCCTGCGAACAGTGATGAGGTATTGGGAACATTTCCTCTTTCCGCAGGGAAAGACGCGGATACTGCTGTCAACGCTGCAAAAGCTGCCTATCAAAAGTGGAGATCTTTGTCACGCATTAAACGCGGTGAGTATCTGGATGCATTTACTCAGCTCCTGAAAGCAGACCATGAAGAACTATCACAGCTGGTTACAAAGGAGTGCGGAAAGGGGATCATAGAGGGGAGGGCAGATGTAACGGAGGGTATCCACATGTGTCAATATATTTTTGGGACAGTGAGGATGCCGCATGGCTGCGTGATTGATTCTGAGATTCCTGAAAAGGACGCATTCTTACGCAGAAAACCGAAGGGAGTGGTTGCGGCAATTACACCATGGAATTTTCCTTTTGCTATTCCGCTGTGGCTGGTCTGTCCCTCAGTCGTAGAGGGGAATACGGTTGTTCTCAAGCCTTCCAGGGAGACAGCGTGTACGGCGCACAAGATTGCCGAATATGCACATAAGGCAGGATTTCCCCCTGGCGTTATTAATGTTGTGCATGGGGGATGTGGCGATTACCTGGTAAAGCACCCTGATGTTCATGTTGTGTTGTTTGTCGGTTCGAATGATGTTGGTTCTGGAATCAAGCATATTGTCGCCGGGTTTCATGACAAGATGTGTGCCTGTGAAATGGGTGGGAAAAATGCCGTAATTGTTCTTGATGATGCCAACCTCGATATTGCAGTAAATGCAGCTATTATCAGTGCTTTTAAAACGTCAGGACAGAGATGTACCTCCGCAAGCAGGCTTATTGTGCATGAAAAAGTTCTTGCCGTTTTTGAAACGAAGTTTGTAGAACTCACGAAAAGAATAAAGATTGGCAATCCTCTGGATGAAACGGTATTTATGGGGCCTGTGATTAATCAGGCGGCAACGGAAAAGATTATACGATACAATGAGTTGGCCCGGAAAGAAGGGGCAGAGGTGTTGTGTAATGGAGGGATTCTTGATAGTGAATCGTATAAAAAGGGGTACTTCATGTCTCCCTTTGTGTACCGTATGCGAAACAATCTGAAGAGTCGTGTACTCCGGGAGGAGGTATTTGGGCCACATGTCGCAATAATTCCGGTAAAAGATATTGACGAGGCTATTGAGGTGCATAACGATACCGATTACGGTCTTTCCTGTGCAGTGATTACTGAGGATTACAGGAAGGCGAAGAGGATACGCGATGATTGTGAATACGGTCTTGGGTATGTAAATCTGCCAACCATCGGGGCAGAGGTGCATCTGCCCTTTGGTGGAGTAAAAAAGAGCGGGACCGGTTTGCCTTCGGCAAGTACGCTGATCGATGTCGTTACCCACCGTACCGCATGGACGATGAATTATGCAAAAGAAATCAAGATGGCCCAGGGATTAACGGTGAAGTTATAGTTTGGATCCCCAAAAAACGGATTGTTATATCCCTGGACTACCTGGTATTACTGGAATACGTGTGCAAAAATGTAACTATTCAGCGAAAATATATTAGAATTTACTTGACACTCGATGCGAGAAAAGCAGGCATTCTCTTGGTTAGAGGTATATATTGCTGTAGATACAGCAGCGGTAGCCGATAGGCGGTATTTGTGCGGAGACGTGTGGGGTCTGTTCAGCAACGGAAATAGATGCCTTTGGGGTGCACGCCAGGGAGCAAGAAATGGGTGAAAAAGCCTGTGGTATAATAGCCTCAGTGGGTAATTTGTGGGCTATTGATACAGGTGTCATCCATTGACGATAGAGAATATAGACATAGATGCGACACTCAAGAAGGTAGAGAAGCTGCTTTCAGAGGAGAAAGGGCTGTCACCGGCGATGAGGTCAATGGTAGAGTTGTTGGTGTTAGTGATAACTCTACTGATGGGACGTCTGAACCGGAACAGTCGCAACAGCAGCAAGCCGCCCTCAAGCGATCCGAATCGCAAGAGAGAAAGCAAGGCGAAGGGGGAGAGGAAGGCAGGGGGGCAAGGGGG
>JAJTXE010000003.1:497516-500634 GCA_021463795.1 Candidatus Brocadia sp.
AGTGGGCGAAAGAGATGAAGGCGTTGCTTGAAGAGACAAACCGTGCGGTAAAGGATGCTGGAGGCGTGTTGGAAAGCAGCGAGTCTGAGAAATACCGGCAAAGGTATCGTGCGATATTACAAAACGCAGAAGGCGAAAGCCCTCCCCCTGATGAAACGAATCGCAAGGGGAAAAGGGGGCGGGTAAAAAGGACAAAGGCACGGAATCTCCTGGAACGATTACGGAAGTATGAGGGTGATGTGCTGAGGTTTATGGACAACAGATATGTCCCCTTCACTAATAATCTGGCGGAAAATGATATCAGGATGACAAAGGTACAGCAGAAAATATCGGGCTGCTTTCGTTCTCTGGACGGAGCAAAGATTTTCTGCCGTATCCGTAGTTATCTCTCAACCTGTCGAAAACGAGGAATGAATTTGAGCCAGGCATTACAGATGGTTTTCCGCCGTGAACCGCCTGATTTCTCCAGCCCGTAGCGGCTGGGAGTGAAAATACGCTGAATAGTTACGCAAAAATTGCATTAATTTCCACAGAACGTCTTTATTTCTTAACCGCAACCCTTACAATTTGTTTTGCCCCGTTTTTCTTGTAATAGAAGATTTCTACTTTCAGATCGCTGACAAAAGCAGCCAGGAGGGTATCAAACATTGCCTTACTCGTTCCGTGGCCGTAAGAGTCAGCAAATAACAGACTAAACCCGTATATATTATTATCGTCCTTGAGTTTAATCAGGATTTCAGCATTAAGATATTCCTCAGTGCCGGGACGGCCATAGCCTATACCAGTAACCTGGCTTGTTAGGTATTCAATCTTGCTCAAGGGGGTTCTTAAAATATCATCAGTATCAGGACGGCGGTCGATATCAATCTGGGGACTTGACGAGTACTGGATGTTTTTAGTCGAAGCTCTTGGTGTATCCGCATGCATATTTTCAGTCTTTAGCCAAATGATCAAGAGGCTAGATAGCGTGATGCTACAAAGCGGTTTTAACATTTACGGTTTCTCTCCTTTCGCTAAGGTATTCCTGTTTCGTACGACATCTAACGCTTGTTCAAAGTTGCCAACCTCAGTTATTTTTATTTTGTTAGGGATAGCAATGCTTAGGGAAGAGTCTTTCGCAACGAGGATTTCTTCAATAAAATGCAATTCCCTTAAAACGACTTCTATTTTACCATCAAGAGATTTTGAAGGAATTATCCTCCCTTGTACGTCCAGTCCGCCAGTTATTGCAATATTTCCGGGGATAGGTAGCTTGGTAAGCAAAGAGTAATAACAGAGGGCAGTTGAAAGCCCTGCATTTTGCATGTCACATCCGGCAACTATTTTCATTATGTCTTCTTCAATGCGATATTTTATATGGATTGTCGGCGGCAGGCGTATATTGTCGATGTGTTTGGACTGGACAAATTGGTTTACCACCATAACACTATACAAAAAGACATCTTCAGGTAAGATTGTAGTAGTGTCTTGGAATACAGTTATCTCTTCTGAGAATAGACACTTCAGACAGGTAGAAAAGTTTATCCTGGAATGATATGTGAGTAGTGTCCTCACCTCGCCCATTTTTGATTTAGGTTTGTATACCGGATTCGCAAGCTTATCATCCAGTAGGATATCCAGGATGCTATCCTCCCAAATTCTCCTTTCATGAAAAGGTGATTCATTAATGTAATTTTTTATATGATCTCTCAGCGCCTTTCGTTTATCGGGATTGAGATATCCTGGGATCTTATTGAGGGCATATTGAATGGCAGTTAATACGTCTGATATCGTTGAACCCTGTAAACCATAATCATCTTTTTCCAACTCGGAGCATACAAATTCATTGGGACATATCTTGCAGTACTCAATGCCCTTATCACATTTATTAAGAATCTCGTCAAGGTATTTAATATAGTTGCCGATATCTAGATGTTGCTTTGGGTTGAAGTCCATAAAATTTTTCTAAATTACTGAAACAAAAGACCGATAATAAAAATGTTTTTACCGATATATAAATAGACAAAATTGTTCTGCATATTAAAACCTGGGGTTAATATTTCATGAAGAACAAAAAAATTATAGCATCAGGAGGCAATTATCAAATGTGTAATTATACCAAAAAAGAACGCGAAGTATTGAATGACCGTTATTCTGAATTTTATGTACTTTGTGCAATAAAAAGAAGCTTGAAAAGAGCTGTGGAATTAGCTCGGCATAATAACATCTTATATTCCCGCAATACTATTTACGCACACAAAAGGATGAAATTGCTTCATTAGTTCAATGGTTATTTTAGAGAAACAAATTGCAGCCAATTATTGTTATGATGAACGTATTTGCTGTGAACCAATGTATCGGCATGCACATCCTAGATGATGAAAAAGGATTTCAAGAATTGAAAATATGGATAAAATATATGAATTATAAACTGTTTTTGGAGCATACGCATTCAAATGAATATTACAGAAGCAAACACTTATCTAATGAATAAGAAGGAGCAGGTTTTGCATGAAAAAGCACTTTAAGAGCGATTGCTCGCATTGTAACGAATATCCTCATGAGTGTGATGTCTGTTATAGTGAGGTAAAGGCATTGGTCTATGTGAAATCTCGCTATCGTAATAATAAAAAGCGTGATTTAAAAAAAGACAATGGGATAGTATACAACAATTAATTTGTTGTGTACAAGGGTAATTCCGGGGCATACAAAGATCATCCATGCCACCAATGGGTAAAGTAGAGACCTCCCATTTTGAAGAAGATTACCTCAGCTATAAGCATCATATGCAGTGTCATAAGAATCTTAATAACTATGTGTCCTGCGAAGAAAGGAATTGATAATATGGTTATTAATGGGAATAATATGCAAAATGAGTTTGTATGTCCTCATTGTAAGGGTTATTCTTTTACCTTTATCGGGTTGCACAAACAAAAGGGGCTATTCGAAAATCACGAATTGTGGTGCTGCAAGAGTTGTCGTGGCACATTTGCCAAGGAAACAATAGACGTAAAAAAATCTATGGAAAATGAGTCTTTTAATAAAAGAGCTTTTCAATATTACTGCAAAAGCAGATTTGCTAACGGATGAAATTGCCTGATATAATCTTTGAAACACTGGCGGTAGGTCCCCTCGCGGT
>JAJTXE010000003.1:500655-509748 GCA_021463795.1 Candidatus Brocadia sp.
ATCTTGATATCTTCAGGTTATTGACTTCACCCTCTTTGATTTAAAACGCCCTATGAAAGGAGTGCACCGATAGACACCCAATTTATAACCGATGAATCAGGCAATAAGACCGCAGTTATTCTATCGCTTAAGGATTATGAGGAATTGTTAGAAGATATTCATGATTTAACCGTCATAGCAGAACGTAAAAATGAACCAACCATTAATCTCGACGTTAAAGAATTTCGATCACCCCCCCCATAATCCCCCGTTTACGGGGGGAAACAGGGGGGAAGAAGATGCGATATACAAAATCTTAGCTCCATCGGAGCGTCATGTAAGACACAGAAACAACATACCGCTCCGATGGAGCTTGATTACGGTATAATGGTTTGCCTATAAACATGTTGCTCCGAACGGAGCTTTTCCTGATACTTTTTCAAAAAACAAAACGGTTACAAAAAAAGGTTAAAAGCCGATGGGCTCTTATAAAATTGAGCTGAGGGCTTCATGAGAACATGATCAAAAAAAATTGCCAGACAATTCATGCTAAAAATTCCTGATGCTATAAGAGGTCTTGCCGATAACCCCTTTCCAGTTCAATCCAAAAAACTGAAAGGATCAGATCCATGCTACCGTTTACGAGTTGGGGATTATCGTGTAATTTAACGTTAAGGAATTTCGAACACCCCCCATAATCCCCCCGTAAACTTGGGGGAGACAGGGATGGGAAGTCGCCGAAGGCGTAATTTATCAGGTCGACACGGAAAATAGGGTTGTAATCATTTATCATGTTCGGCATAGAAAGGATGCCTATAAATAGCAACCGGACTTCTGCTCATACCGTACAATCGACTAAAAGATCAAAGACTCGTAAAAATGCTTCCTTCGTCATGGGGTTGGTTATATCCATTCCCCAGAACAAGGAGACCTTTTCATCCCCGCCGGAATAGCCGCCAAATTTTTTCTGAAGGGCTTTTGCCCGCACAGGAGAGCCGTAAAAGTTGATTTTTAGCATCGTATCTTCGGCGCCTGCCGTGAATACGATCAAATCAATACGATGTATCCTTTTCTCATTTTCGAAGAAGTGCAGGTCTGACAAATATGAGGTCTTTTCACAGGTTGTCTCTACAACGTATAAATCCTGACCCCGGTTATAGCCTTTCAGATAATCTTTTCTCAGCATTTCAAAATATTCAGGTTTATTGCCCTGCGCCTCAAGGTCATACTGCCGTATCTCCAGTATTTCGTCTTCTGAGTATCCTTGTTTTCTCAATGCAGGGATATATCCCCGGTCATTCAGGGCAACCCCCATCTCCCACCGGTTGAGGGTATATGAAATCAGGCAGGCGAATTGCTCCAGAGAGCTTACCGGATATGACCTGTCCATATCCTGATATTTATGATGGTCTATCACAAAGAGATTATGGCCTTTATCTTTTAATTCCTTTTCTTTCCGGATACCTGGCATCTCTACGACAATTACATTCTTCTTTAAACCGGCAAAGGTCTCATCGGGTTCTTGTGAAAGCACTGCCCCCCATCCTTGTGTTGATTTGCGGACATCAAAGGAAAGTTTTTCAGCAATATCGATAATCAAACGGCTTTCGCCGTCGTTGCGGGGACAGATTATGGTGGTGTCGGTGTTGTGAATCATTGTTTAACGCTAAATCTAAGGCATACGTCATTGATCTTTTACACTCCAGTATGGCTGGGAGCGCAAGACGCACTATACACTACGATTGCTTTTCCGTTTCTCTGCCCATAATTGGTAATGAACGAATACGAAGCCTCTTTTCCTCAAAAACGACAATGCTGCCCTGCATTAAGGCATCAAGTATATTCGGCAAGTTGGCAAGCAGGAGAGCAACTTGCTTTCCGGGACGCCGCTGAGACAGAATGCGGAAAAGAATCACAGAGGGTTTAGTCTCCTGCCGTAGCGCGAGAAGAGTGCCAAAATCGGTATCCGCTGAAATAACCACACGCTCTTCACGGGCAGCAAGCGCAAAGATGGCACTATCATCCGCTGCCTGCATCCCATACTCTCGGACATGTTTTGCATCATGCCCGGCCTGACAGAGACCTTCCGCCACTACATATGACAATGCGTTATCTACTAGAAATTTCACGTGAGATGTACCAGGGGAAGTTCACGTTCCCGCACTGCCTCTGCCGCATATTGCAGCGCCTCGCGTATGTCATTGCCTTCCAGATCGGGAAAAGCCCTGAGGATCTCTTCTTCGGTCATGCCATCGGCAACCATTCCCACAACGGTTGCCACCGGGATGCGCAATCCGCGGATGCAAGGCACACCACCCATCTGCTTCGGGTTAACCGTGATTCTGACAAATTTCATTTATTTTATCTCCTTCTATGGTTCTTTAGGAGAACGCCACTGGAACGCCCTACCTTTAAACCATGATACCATTTTATCTCTGTTTGGTTTAGAAAACATTCGAATAGACCATAATATCATTTTGGTTATATTAGATTTAATAAATTTTAGAAAATATATTAAAGTAACAACAAAAACTATGCATAATAATATAAACATAATGCCTGCCGGGCTTGAAAGCACACACAAAGCATTACAAAGACCTATCCAACTTTTTGCGTCTCTTATATCATCTCCATAAATAGTTACAGCCAACCCAAGGATAAGAAAAAGAGGCCCCATATAAGTAAATCATTGCCACCCTGTTATTGGTTTCTGCCTCTATTTTGTTTTCCACATATCCGGCCAATTCTGAAATTTCCCTTTGCAGTTCATTGTAGAGTTTTTCCAGATTCAATAATTCCATCCACTGATTATAGATTTCAATGCCCTGCTCCTGGGGGGGTAACTTCAATGAACCAGTATTTATTCACGAATTTTATAAATTTGCCATGGAGTTCGCCGGAGTCATCTTTGAGTTTTTTTAAACACTTTCCGGTTTCATAATCACCGGTCAACCCATCAATATCCTCCGCAAACTTCAGGAGCATCGCCCGCTGAAACAAGACGATCAGGGCTATCTGGTAATACAGGGATTTCATGTGCTGTTTTAGATATGACGGGGCATTCGTGGAGCAGAGTAACACGAAACTATACCGGCTCATACCAAACAATGTCCCGAACTTTGCCCACCGGGCGTAGGTGTGCCTTCGTATTAAATCGTTTTTCATGGCATCGTTTTCAATATTGGCATAATTCCCGTCAACAAAGATGAAACGGTACCAATCATCGGATGTCTCATAAACATATCCATCACAGCATCTGGCTTGCATCTCTTTCGATTTCGCATTATCCGAGTAATAAGAAACGATAAACATGCGGTCGTCAATGAAGGGGGTGTAATAGATAGTGTCTTCGACCATTGGCATGTTGTAGGTATGTTTTAATACAAAAGGGGTAAGAAGTTCATTGATGATATTGCTTAAAAAGACAATATCCTTATCCGCCGATTCCTCAAGATCGATGGGTTTAAAAGCCTCACTTATGGAATCTTTGGTGTCGCTGCCTTTGCATAAGGATATTTTCACCGGGAGTATTTTTGATTCCAGTTTGGGAGAACAGATATTTTTTTCTCCCAGATACGGCGGATAGACCCGCCGTGCAATATCATTATAGCGGAGAAATGTTTGAAAATCGGTCTTACTATCGCCATGCTGTTTTTCTGTGGTTATGGTCAGCAGCCCAATCTGATTATCAAAGAGGTGGATATCGATTTCGTTGACCTGAGTTTCCATAGTTTGTTGCATGTTATCCGCATCATAATATTCCAGCTTTAAGGTATGAAAGTCCTCTCGTTTCAGGAATTCCACCCCGACGTTCCCCTCTTTATTGAATATTGCCCGCTGGACATAGGGATGAAAGTAAGAGAACTCGTTGTAGTTCTTAATAGAATCAAGGGCATAGTGTTCTATCGCCCAGCCTTTTTTACTATCAGTATTGCCCTTGCTTAATCTTTGAGCAACTTCATCAGGTTTTAGTTCCACCGTCCCCTTCGCCTCGTACTTAAAGGGAAATATAAATATGGTAAAAAATCCTTGGTATTCATAGTATCCATATGCACCCTCTACACCTCCAGAGGCGGCGATCTCTTCTCTGTCCCCCGCTGGCGGGGGAACAAGGGGGTGGACTGCTCTGCCTCCTGAACAAACAATATAATCCATCCTCTTGCTCTCTCAATGAGCCGTACTATTTCTTCATCTGCAAACCGTACCATCTTAAATCCTGCCCCTATCATAGATTTTCCCTTATTTCTTTACGCGACCTGCTTGCGAAAGGTTGAAGCTTTTTGTTGTATGCATACTTGTCTGTTTTGTTAGCTTTCAATTCCTCCCCCCTACCCCCTCCAGAGGGGGACAAGGCAGAGACGCCGCAGACGAGGAAATAAATTTCCTGATGGTTTCATCTGAAATACCCGTAAAACACACTGGTTTTCGCCCCCACTCCGAATTCTGACAGGGCACATTTCAAAATATTTTCCGCCTTTTTCAAAAGAGGTGATTCCGTATCCTTAAGATTTTTCCTGTGGGCCAGACGGAAACAATATTTTGTTCCTGCCGGAACGGTCAGGAAATGGAGCGGAAGCGGCGAATACCAATCGGCAGGCGGATTTTCCGCGGGGTTTGAATAATATTCAGCATAATGAGGCATCATTACATCCAATTCCAGAAATGGTTTGTTATCCGTCAAGCAGGGGTAGGCGGGGAAGAATACGATCTCCCCTGCCTGTGCATCTCCATCATCAGCCCCGAAAATCTCTTTAATGCATTCATGGTCTTCAGTTTCAGCGGCATATCTTGCAGCTCCCTTGAGAGAACTTCCCGGAATGACCGGCAGCCCGCTTGTCCAGTCAAACATGAAGCCTATCTCCGAGGGATGCTCGTATCCCATGCCAAAGACAAGACGGGAGGCTGTGGTCATGGTAAAGGTGATGCCGATGCCTTCCATCAGCCTTTCTCTGGTTTCAAAGGCTTGCTTGTAATCGCCTTTTTCTGAAAGAACGACAAATTTTTTTAAAAAATCATATTTTGGTTGTGCATCCCTGGTATTCTCCTGAAAACCCGTAAAATCACCTTTGTAAAAATCCGCCCACTTGTAATATTTCAGGGAAAGGTTGGGAGCAGAAAGGTTTTTACTTAAGCGATTTGTTATTTCATGTGGCAGTGGTACCGGCATCTTTTGCCTCCGACTTCTTTTTATCATACATCGCCAGCGCAAACATCTTCATCCACCCTGCGTATTCAATGGCCTCTTTTTGCCATTGATAATATTTGGTTACATTCATTTTCAGAACTTCATCCATGAGATTGTGCTGTTCAAAGAGTTTTTTAAAAACCGTAACAATATCGGTGTAACCTTCCTTACTCTGTAAATAGGCTAAGGTTTGCCCAAGGCCATTCTGCATAATCATGGGCGGCAAACCCTTCAGGAAGTTAACCTTTTTCTCATCCAGTTTCAATTTCCTTTCCTGCATGAGCAACAAAACCCTTTCTCCCCGTTTTACTGATTCGGGCTGTAATCTTCTTCCGCCGTCTGTCCCTGTCATATCAGCCATTTTGCCCTCCTGCGGTTTTCATCGTTAGCGCTATATTATTGCTCATCTTCACAAAACCATAGCCAATAGTCTCATTGCCGCCGATCTGCAAAATTTGTCCGGCAATTCCGTTGTTTAATGTCGACATTACATCATTACTTTCCCGGTAAGCAGGCTTCATGATCGTGTAAAAGACCGCATCCGCAGGCACAACCTCTTCATACCAGAGGTTATTGCTCTTTTTGGTATCATTGTCTAAAACATTCCTGGCGATTATCTGTGTGGCAGTGGTAACAAGGGTTTTAAACACATCATCGGAGACAATGACTAACCTGCCTTTTAAGGTATCTGTGTTAAAGTGTGGCGTGGTTAAAATATTGATAAAATCTAAAACCTGAGAGTCTTCAGTTATAGTAATAGGAAAATCCTCAAGAATCACCTTTGAATTATATGGTTTAAAAGATTTTCCGTTATAGCCATCTATTTTTACACTAGTATTATCTCTATCAATGTCAATATATTTCAAATCCCTTTTTAATCTCTCAATCACAAACGGGCATGTAACCCATTTAAAAACCCCTTCAGATGAGCGGACAGGGAACAAAAGTATTTTGGCATCCGTGAATACCACCTTACCAGACACGCTGTCCCTTTGATCACTGCCCTCTGTGCCAAAGATAGAGTTTATATCGGTCTCAGACGACCTGCTCCACTCGAAAAAACATCTCAGGCTTCCCTTCATTGCCGAAGAAAAGACGGCAGGGTATTCGGTATGTTTCTCCCTCTGCACTGGCAGATCTATGGCCCCCGCCGTGTCCCCTTCATCTTATATCTGATTGATCTACTATTTTATAGAGATGCTTAAATTCTGACAAATACAAATCCTTTATATGCCCAAATATCTTCCTTGACTCCTCAAATGTGTAGGTGTGCACCAGATAATTTCTGTCTTCCAGCATCTTTACCCATACATCTTCATTATGGATAAGATTATTTGCGAATGCCTCTTTAAAACAATCTCTTGGATTTTTGACGATTACGCCCTTATCCGCAAGATACTCCTTTATTAACTTCCATGAAAGTTCATAACACAACTCAAACCGTTTAATGGTGCCGTCCATATCAAGTTCATCGATAGCGGTATCAATAGCCGTGTCAAGATTCTTTACCGCCTTTGCAAAATCAACAAAAAATCTTTCAACTCTTTCTCTCATATACCGTCACACCTTCTTTGTCTATTTTATCCTTTAGTCTTTTATCAATCTTCCTGTAATTAACGATATCTACGGCGCCTGCTGCTTTTATATCCTCTATGGTTTCATTCGTCTCAACGGCAATATCCGTATCGGAATGCCGGTGAAAATCACCCCTTGCCCTTGAACCGTAGAGGATAATCTTTTCAGGATCCACTGCCTTTTTTATTTTTTCTGTCAAATCATGAAGTCCCTGGGGTTTTGAAAGTATATATTCTTCCCCCTTGTTCTTTAACTTTGACCAGAATTCGTCCAGCAATTGGTAGTCGGGTTTTTGAGTAACACTGTTTGCTTTTATTACACCGCCTTCAGGCAAAAATTCGCCGGCAAGCCGTAAAACGAACCAGTAATAACTATTTTTTACCCTGATGATTTTAAAAATCAGCGGCGAACCCCTGCGTTCCATGTCGGTTTTCTGAATACTACCTTTTACCGTCATTCTGTTTCCTGTTCTTATCCCATGCACAACAGGCAATCCAAAAGAGGCTGTACCCCATATATCATGTTTATGCGAATTTCGAAACTCCTTGAATATCGTTCCAACTTCATTGAGAGCCTCAAGCCATGTTGTTTTACAATTCCGGCAGATTATGAATCGGGAAAGACTCAGGTTTGAATAGGTTGATATCCAATCGTTCTTGCCGCCTGAAATTATACCCTTTGCCTCATGAAAATTGGAGGTAAGCCAGTTGGCAACTTCCTGGCTGTTTTCCCCTGCCGGAACAAAGTTCAAGGAAAAATCATTGCGCTTTGAAATAGCATGAACGTCGGTTGCCACAACATTGCCGCCACCACGTCTTGACCTTGCACCAAAACCCCCCATATACACGGCACACCAGAGGCTTGCAAGGGATTGCTTTAAGGCATTCGTGTCATGGGATTGAAGGATTATCTGAAACCCTGAGGAATCTACCTTTATAAATGATCGTTCTCGCCTGGGAAGCAGCATTGAATAGAGGAGGTAGAAAATGCCGGCAGATTTATCGGTTGGAACAAGATACGAAACTCCTTTCTTTGAAACCTCGTTTTTATGAGGAATCACATCCCACAGACTGTCTTTCACCTCATCTTTATTCAAAGGCGAAGGCATTCTTATTACAACCCTGCTTCTTCCTTCTCCATCACCGCTTCCGCCAAAAAGAGCCGCTTCTTTTTTATATAATTTTTCTAGTGACGATTCTCCATGCATCGCCCTATACCAGAATCTCATCATCCCTTTGATTGAAGGCGCACGGAGCTCAACCGGCTTTACTGGCTCTGCCCCGCCAAGAAATAACGGCGTGACGGTCTTTAATGTTACGATAAACTTTTCCATAGGCATATGCTTTCCCTGTACAGGATTCTTATAAAGAGAGGGGCAGTGTTTTCTATCAGATTGCCGTCTGCCATTTTATTACGAAAACAATTCCTTCGCCATAATTATCTCAAAGGCGCTTTGGCACAACTGTCCTGAAAACAAAAAAAGCCTTCCTGCAAAAAATGTTTATTGAAAACATCTTCGGCAGTAAGGCTGTCTTTTCACCCGCAAGCAAGTCTTTAGCAAACTACGTCCTTGTCATTCTCAAGACCCTGTTACTTTGCGTCCCCTGATCACTCAGGGTTTGCCCTTATCGTGATATATGTATTGTGAGTAGCGTATGTTGAATGGATTGTTGTAGGCGGTAACATACCCTATCGTTTAAGCTGTGTCAAGGGAAAATGTAACACAGACAGCCGTGAGAATAGAATCTATCGTGAACGTCTTAAATAAGTATGCAGGTAAATGCAATTGCGAGCAGGGCGAAGTAATCCATAACTGAGAGATTGCTTCGGGCTATCGCCATCGCAATGACAACTTTCTTTTGTCGTTCTCTCCAGAAATCAGGGCATGCAAAAAGAGAAACCATTTTTAATATACATCATTTCCATGAACATTTTTCGCCACGAAAACATTAGGGCACTGAGAATCATCCTGGTGTTTCTTATCTCCTGTACAGGAGTACCCTCCAAAACCTTCTTTTTTAAGAAATATTTAGGCAGTATTTTTGAAGCAATGGAAAGCCTTTCTTCTTGAGTGTGTGAGACATGCCGGGATAAGTGATTGTGAATAATTTATCGAAAATAATTTATTGACAAATTTTATTAAACTATTTACAATACGTAAAATTTATTTTTCTTGACCTTTTTTCATTCAAGGAGAGTGGAGCGTATGGTAAACAAGAAAATTTTTGGGTTTGCTGCATCTGTCATTATAGCAGTTGGCATAATAAGCAAAACAGGTAATTTAACGTATGCCCAGGAAGTACACAAGCATAGTGATAAGGCAATGGCACCTGAGCATACAAGTGCGGAAGAGT
>JAJTXE010000003.1:509769-514625 GCA_021463795.1 Candidatus Brocadia sp.
TTAGCAAACAAATTTTATTCTTACGTCCCTGACCCTGGACTGGTTTCTGTTTTACTTTGAAAATTGATTTATAATATAATACTTTTGATTTGGAAATCTTCAAAAAACTAAACTATTACAATTGTTACAAATTTTTAAAAACCCCCGGATACTATGGCTATTCCGGCAACCTAATTTTTTGGAGGATGAGCATGAAAGCAGTGAAGTTCGGCAAGCGAATTCTTGCATGGCTATTAACGATTGCGGGATGTTTTGTAGCGGTTATTGCCACCATTATCCTGATTCGCGGTTTTGACGCCTGGCGGATGCCCGACTTGAAAATCTGGCACACAGCCCGTCTGTCCCCGGAATTCAGGGCGAGTGACATGAAGCCTGGTTTCACCTTTGCGGACTACCTCAAGCTGGAAGACCGGCTCTTTGAGAATTTGAAGGTATCTATTGACCAGCGGATCACGAAAGAAGACCAGTACATCTTAAACAGGTATTACACAGAGTCAGTTTGCCACCCCGACCGTCAGGAAAAGAACTGGAACAGAACGGTTGAGCTCCATCCTGAGCATCCCAAAGGTGGTGTTCTCCTGTTGCATGGACTATCGGACAGTCCCTATTCTATGAGAGCACTGGCGCATATTTTTTACCAGCAGGGGTATTATGTCCTGGTTCCACGGTTGCCGGGGCACGGAACCATTCCGGCAATGTTAAAGGTCCCCACGTGGAAGGACTGGGTGGTGGCTGCAGATGTGGCCGCGCGGCATGTCCGTTCTGTGATAGGCCCGGATGCACCCTTTTTCCTCGGTGGGTATTCCAACGGAGGGTTGATTGCCACGTATTATACCCTGAACAGTGTCGATGATGAATCAAAGATAAAGCCACAAAAACTCTTTCTTTTCTCACCGGCCATTGGTATTACCCGGTTTGTAGCGTTTTCTGGCTGGCATCGGGTGCTGAGCTTTATCCCATACTTTCAAAAAATTGCGTGGGAGTCCATCGAACCGGAGTATGACCCGTTCAAGTATAATTCATTTCCAAAAATCGCTGGTCATCACCTGTATCAGTTGATACGCTTGACACAAAAAAAGATCGGGCAACTTAAGAACAATGGAACTCTGGAGCGGCTTCCGCCCATTCAAGCGTTTTCTTCCGTGGTAGATTCCACGGTTCTTGCCCCTTCTCTGGTGACGCATCTTTATAATCAGCTCAAGCCAAACGGACATGAGCTCGTTCTTTTCGATGTGAATCGATTCGCCGCGTTAGGGCCATTTATCAAAGACCGCCATGACGCTTTTTTAAGCAGTCTTAAGGGAGAAACGGGTCTTCCTTATGCCTGGACGCTCGTTACCAACCAGACACCGGACACCTTGCGGGTCGTTGCCGAGACACGCGCTGCCGGATCGGAGGCTATTACCCGGGAATCCCTGGATATCGAGTGGCCAGGAGGAATTTATTCCCTGTCGCATGTAGCGATCCCGTTTTCCCCTGATGACCCGCTCTATGGCGATCGGGAGGATTTGAAAAGGAAGGGATTTTTCGTTTTGGGGATGGTTGAACCGCGCGGTGAAAAGGGTGTTTTAGAAGTCCCGGTCGATCAATTTATGCGCCTTCGGTACAACCCTTTCTTTTCTTATATGGAGCGCCGCATCGTGGAGTCGCTGTAAAGGGAAAAGGGGGTGTTGCTGTGTACACCGGCAAGGCATGGGATCTGGTGTAAACGCAAAAAGAATGTTATCATTGCGGGGAGGAACGACGAAGCAATCCAAACCTTATAAACTTGTCATGCATAGCAGGGGCGAAGCATTTGCAATAATTGTCATGAACGCATTCATACCAGGACGGGCAAATGCTTCGCCCCTACTTTAATTATTGTTTTGAAGCAGGCAGTATCCTCTGGGATATCAGACGGTATACCACCAGGGAGATAACCAGTCCAACAAAGAAGACCACAATCAAAAGAACGCTTGTGCGAAACAGTTTCGTAACAAGGGCGTCTCCTTCCTGTCTCACGTAAGTTGCCGTCTGTTCTAACTGACCCAGGAGACTGGTGATTCTCGACATCTCGGTATCAAGATCACGAAAGAACCCCTCTCGTTCCTTAGTAAGGTGGTCTGGCAGCATGGCTACCGCCTGAGAAAACCGTTCCGTTGATTCGCTAACGCGCGAAATGTCTTTGAAAAGTCCGTGACTCTCCGGTGCCTGGAGTATGCGGCTGTACAGCATTTCCATCTGCCAGCGCATGATAATGGGAAACCGTTCCAACTGGAACATACTACGATCAGCAAAATCACGAAGCGCTTCTACCTCCCGGACTGCCGGATCAAGGCCGCTGAAGGGATCGAAAATCAAGATCCCTATCAGTTCAGAACCTACGTTCGTTTTCTTGCCGGATCTTGTGCGGATGTTTGCGTATTCTGCCAGACGCACATTACCAACAAGAATGCTATTCGGAGACCTTTCATGACACTCAAGTATATATCTCCTGAGGTCGCTCAACTGTTCCCGGGTGAGGTAGCGACGCGCAATCTCCCACCCCTCCTGCTCCATGCGGCGGAACGTATTTCTCAAAATTTGCGTGTGAATGCCAAGCAAGCGCTCAATGGCATCATTTTCCATCGCCATGCGGGCAAGGGATGCCATGGTAACCATGTCGATTAAATTAGCTTTTGGATTTGGACCCGTGGCAATCTGAATTGCAATGGCATCATTTTCCATCGCCATGCGGGCAAGGGATGCCATGGTAACCATGTCGATTAAATTAGCTTTTGGATTTGGACCCGTGGCAATCTGAATTGCATTGGTGCAATAGTGTATGCGCCATAAGGTCGTATCAACCCGTGCCTGAGGTGTACCGGCAAGAGTTGCTACCTTGTACGTCGTATCATCAACCTTATCAAAAAACATGTCGGCAAAGTTAAGAACTTCGGCACGCATAGGAGCAAGCCGCGGATCCGGCCTGGGTGCAATAAGTCTTTGTATCGTACTGCACCCTTGAAGTATGAACAAAACTATCGGAGCTATCACTATAGCGAACAACAAGAGGGTGTGACTATTGCGGAGACGATAGCACGAAGCCATCCATGCTATGACTGCCATTCCTGACGAAGCGAGGAATCTCTTGGGTTTGCTTCGCTTAGGCTCGCAATGACATTTACCGGTGTACTTATTTAAGACGTTCACTATAGAATCCTCTCTGTTTTGTGTGCCCTTATCAGCTTTTTTGGCGTAGGAGAACTTTAAACCGATTTCTTCCCCTCTGAAAGAGCTTGCCGTTGGACAAATTTTTTGCTGGACAAATCATCCATAATCAGATTGATGGGTACTCGTTGTCAGAGAAACACCTATCTCCCTATTCTTCGCTTTCGCCTACTTTTGGCACCATGTACCTTAGTATGCCATCCCAACGTCATTTTGTTCAGCAAAAAATTTGTCCAACGGTAAGCTGAAAGAGGGGATGGAGGGGCATGCAAATCGATCACAACACACCTCCATCCCTTATGGCAGGTCAACCGTCCCGGTTGACATCGTTGACATCATAATGACACGCGGGGACGCTTGTCCTGCCAATGAAGAGAGCTTAAAGCGCTGTCAAAAGCACTCTATTTATATATTAGGGAATTTCGTAGCACGTTAGTTTTTTGAAAAATTTCAACAATGACAGCGGTATGCCGTCGTTATGTAGGGGCAGGTTTGAAACCTGCCCCTACCGTAATGTCGATGATACAGGGAGATTATTTTTCAAAAAACTAAATTGTTACGAAATTTCTAGTTTGCGGTTGTAGAGCGACGAGGCTCGTTGTTCTACATTGAAAGTAGCGGAATTTCAATTACTTTCCATAGTCCAGAAGAGAAAGGTGGAGGAAATTTTTGTTTGAAATTCCTATACGTCAAGGTAGAGGCGAAGCATTTGCCCATTTTGGCAGGAATACATTCATGACATTTATAGCAAATGCTTCGCCCCTACAACTACTTTGTTCTGATAAACTTCTTGTCTTAATAGACCCTCAGGAGATTCGTGGAACCAGGCTGCCAGACGGGCACACCTCCGGTTATGACGATCCTTTCCCCCTCCGTGATATAGCCGGCCTGCGTGGCTGATTCGATGCTTTTTTTCATCATGTCATCAGTATCCTGGCTGGGTTCGGCAAGCATAGGGGTAACGCCCCACACCAGGGCAAGTCTTCTATACGTGTTGAATGACGTGGTAACAGCAAGGATATATTGTTTGGGACGGTATTTCGAAATAAATCGCGCGGTGCTGCCCGTTTGAGTGCAGGTAATAATGACTTTCGTGTTGAGGTCACGGGCAACCTGACAGGTCGCCATGCTGATAGCATCGGGAATGGCAACTGCGCCATCCCGGCTATGCAAGGTGTCTATAGAATTCTTTCTTACAAAACCGGGCTCTGTTTCTCCGGCGACTTTGGAGAGCATACGTACCGACTCAACAGGATATCGCCCTTTCGCTGTTTCCTCTGAGAGCATAACGGCGTCTGTGCCATCCAAAATGGCGTTGGCCACATCCGTAACTTCTGCACGGGTTGGCCGGTAATTATGAACCATGGACTCTAACATTTGAGTGGCCGTAATGACTGGTTTGCCATGTCGGTTGGCAATATAAATAATCTTCTTTTGAATAGAGGGTACTTTTTCTAACGGGATATCTACGCCCAAATCTCCTCTCGCTACCATAATGGCATCTGCGGCTTTTATAATATCTTCAAGGTTTTCCAGCGCCTCGTGTTTTTCAATCTTGGCGATTACCGGAGTATCTTTATTTTTTTTGCGTATGATCTCTTTTAACTGTAAGATATCGTCCACATTTCTCACAAACGAGAGCGCCACATAATCTACATCATGTTCCA
>JAJTXE010000003.1:514646-542935 GCA_021463795.1 Candidatus Brocadia sp.
AGGGCAAGGCGGACTGCTGAAGGATTACCTTACCGGTGCGAATACCCCGGTTACCCTGACCATTGCCGGCGGATATGTAGTTTCCGGCACTCTGGCTCAAGGCAGTAACGCAAATACCGGCACGGATGCTTATAATATCTTCAATGGCATCGTGAACAGTGTGGGGCTCATTAGTTACAGTGCGACGAATCTTACCTTTACTTTTACCGGTCTTGATCCTGACCTGAACTATGAATTTGTCCTCTTTGGGAACCGCAATAATGCTTCCTATAACAACCGAAGTACGAAAACAACCATATCTGATGTTAGGGCTTTCACAAACGCAAGCACAGCCGGAACGGCTTTTTCAGGAGCAACTGATCCCACGGTAACGATAGTGAATGGCGATAATACCGCCAACGGGCACGTTGCACGTTTCACCAATATCGTACCTGGTGCAGATGGCGATATACTGATTACCGTCTCGTCTCCATCCGGCGGGTTCTATGCTAATGCATTGATGCTGAGGGCAACGCAGTTATCGGAAACAACGGCGACGACAGTGAGTGCAACGGATGTGGCGGGCAATAGCAACAATGGCGTTCTTGTCGATGATTCTGTCCGGACAACGGGTAAAATCGATGGTATCCATAAGACCCCGGAAACAGGTATTACCCTGAAATCCTTTCGTGCAAAAGCCGGTCGTGACGGCAGGATAACCTTACATTGGGAAACTCCCTCTGAAACTGACACGGCAGGCTTCAACCTCTATCGCTCCCGGCGCAAGAGCGGGAAATACACAAAGGTCAACAATGTGCTCATTCATAGCAGGGATATAAATCAATCTGGCGAAAGATACACTTTTACAGATGAACCTGATTCCGGCAGATCGCACTATTACAAGCTGGAAGATGTTAACGCCTATGGTGATAATACCCTGTATTCCCCTATCAAAGCGAGGATGAAGTCTCCCAGGAAAAGCGAGCCTTGAAGTATGGAATACCTGAGTGGTTAAAAATACCCTCTCTGCGAGCCTAGCGTGAGTTTATTATGGCCGAAGGCAAAAAGCATTATAACATTGATGCAGTCAATGTGTTAGAGAGTAGGGAAGGTTGGGGTCGCCCATTAGAAGGCTGTCCGAGAATTCAATGTCAATCTGAAATGTGTACTATATATTGTCTCATATTAATATACATGATTAACATATAGTATCGTGTGTGACACTCAAAGCAATTCTCGGACAGCCTGTTGAAAAGAGAATATGTTTGACAAGGTTGCAACAGCAGGTTATTTTAGCCAGCTACTATGTCACAACCCTGGAGAATCCAATATAACAATGCAATTTATCATATCATGTCAAGAGGTGTTGCTCAGGGATAGGTCTTGTGTGCCGATGAAGACTATAATAAATTCTTAGAGTATCTCGAAAAAACCTCTGAAAAGTTTCAGCTAAAGGTGTTCGCCTTTGTCCTCATGGGAAATCATCATATTATCGGACATGAATTTGTTGATTATTGTTTCTGTCCCCAACAATTACCGGCTGGCCACCAGTAAAAAGAAGGGAGCGCACATAACCGTTAATTTTTCTTTGTGCTAAGCAAGCTATACTGGCCATCTTTAAAACCGTATGTCCCGATAACGCGTGGGGTTTCAGGGTTTTTAAAGGACACGGCAAATTTAATGCGGGGATAGCCAGGAGTTGCCGGTGTAGGTTCCGCCTCCGCATAGGTTAGATGCGCCTTGTGCGCGAAACCCAGGATATTCCATTGAAGCCCCTTTTGGTCGGGAAACTCCGCCTCCGCCAACCGGGCGATATTTTCTTTCAGAAATTTCTCTCTTTGTGCCGGGCTACCAGACTCATCGATAGCGGCTGTTTCCTGCTTTTGCTGCATGGTATCCTGATGCGCCTCACCCGTTTGTTTTGTTTTCCCAGTGTCCGTCTGCGAACCCACAACTACCGATTGTTTATCAGACTCCGTGGTCACTGCCGCCGATTCCTGTTTTGGCATGATTTCAGCCTGCGTATCGTTTGTTTGTGGCATTTCCTGAATACCCGCAGCCGGTGTTTTTTCCCCTTCCTCTGTGCCCACCCCTACACCTGCTTTTATCGTTGTACCAATACCTTGTATCGCAGCGCCCATTGCCCCTCCAGGCATGGACGCCATGGTCTGGCCAGCATCGACTGCCCATTGTCCATCTTCCTTAACAAGAACGGTCTGCATCCTGATATCTGGCTCAGTTGCTTCAGGGTATGGTTGTATGGTCGTTTCAATGGATGTCTTGTTGCCTTCCGTCCTCACCTCTCCAAAGGTTACCTTGCGGTTGGCAGTGGCATCGGTATCTTTCATCTGCAATGTGTCCCGGCTCTCTTTTGTTATATACAATCCTGCCGTTTGAATGTCACTTGCATTCATCGCATCCCAGAACCCCCTGGCGACAGCCAGCGGGTCTTCGGTATGCCCTGCGTCCATAATATGAGATGCTGGTGTCGTGATGGGTTTACTATCGGTAACAGATACGTTAGATATAATGGGTGGCTCCGTAAGCAACGGGGTAGCATTTGTCCTATTTATGGGTGTATTAAGCCTTGTAATCCGCTCATTTAAATCTCTTATCGTTGCCTCTAATCCATCAATCTTTTTTTGAATGATCGCATTGCACGTCTTTGTTGCATCCATTTCGTTGTGAAGTACATTTGCATCAGTTACTACAAGGTTAATTTTACCGGATAAATCGTCAATCCTCTTCTCCAGCAACCCGCTCTTAACCCGATGTTCATTATGTGCCTGCTTATTAAAAGAGGTAGAACAACCAAAGAGAAACAGCATCGGGAAACAAACGCATCTTAAAAAGTATTTCTTTCTCTCCGCCATAAGGCACCTCCCTTTCTGCTATACTACATGCAGTTTTTTAAAGAGTTTCTATAATTTTTGTCCAGAAAAAAGTCAAAATATACTCATACAATAAAAGATACTTCGATTAGTATGCAAGCATAATAACACTTTGCGTATCCAAGTCAATAGTTTTGTCTGTAATATTGCAGAAGGAGTGGGATGTTTTCCTTTCTTTAGGCCTTCTGCGGCTTTTATTTTATCGGTAGTCACAATTCATGAATTGCTCCTAGAAATTGAAATTCCTTGTGGAATGACGCTTGAACTGCCAACAAAAAAACCACCCGCGATGCGAATGGTTTTTTCAATAGTGTGTGATAAGGTTGAAACGGATAATTATCTGTCGTCCAGAAGCTGAATGCTGGCAGCCAGTGGCTGAGTATTGTAAGATTTACTTATACCGCCCTACCCTTCGTCCCTTGCAGCCCATCTTCCCGTGATTCGCACGTTTGCTGCGCCATGTTAATCTTTGTCTTCTCTTGTCTCTCATGACTATTTCCTTATTTAAAAAACAAAAAATAAAACACGGACAAACATGTTTGTCCGTGCCATCCGCTACTGTTGAAATTTCGTAATAATTTAGTTTTTTGAAAAATCCCAATAATAGCGATGTTTACCATACCGTGCAGGGGCGAAGCATTTGCTGTAATTGGCACAAACACGTCCATACCCAATCGGGCAAATGCTTCGCCCCTACTTTTTCAAAAAACTAAATTATTAAGAAATTTCTTATCGTTTAATCAATAAGGGGCACGGTACACCGTGCCCCTACTGTAACATACAGATAAATTTTTAGCCGTTTATTTACTTTCCTGTTTGGTGATGTCCTTCTCTGTCTCTATCTTTTTCTGCGCAGATTTACTGCTTGCATCTTCGACATCCTCTTCAACTCCTTTGACGCCTTTCTTAAACTCGACGATGCCACGGCCCAAGGACTTCATTACCTCAGGGAGTCTTTTGCCAAAAATTAAAAGTGCCACAATCAGGATGATAAGCCATTCCCAACCACCTGGCATACTAAACATATTCATGCCTCCTTATATAAAATTCTGCAAACATTATAATTATATCATTATGACACTGAAAATCAATGAATTTGTTTTGTAAAAAAATACGTGTTTACCGGGAGGAGTGGTTGAGATGCGTTATTATGCAGTTTTTTGTCGTACGGCAAACTCACCATTAATTGTTGCTGTTTCTGCGAGGTCTTACTTCTCTCAGCATGGTTACGAGCCTGGAGATGTCTTCAGGCAGGTCTGCCTGAAATTCCATTTTCTTGTTCTCTATGGGATGAAAAAATTCGATCCGGTGCGCATGAAGCGCCTGTCTCTCGATGATGGGAACTTCACCGGTTTCCCTTTCCTTTTCCAGCAAGTCAGACAGATAACATGATTCATGGTTGCTGTACATAAAGTCGGCAACGACCGGATGTCCAATCGACCGCATGTGTACGCGGATTTGGTGTGTCCGTCCCGTTTTTGGCATTATTTTTACGAGGGTATAGCCGCGAAAACGTTCAATTACCTCATAGACAGAGACTGCCTCTTTGCCGGTATCACGCCTTACCGCCATCCTTTGCCGGTCATTCTTGTGTCTTCCAATGGGTAAATAAATCTCATCAGAATCAAACCTGAGTTCGCCTTCCACTACGGCAAGGTATTCCTTTTTAACGTATCTTTTTTCAAATTGCATGGCAATATGCGAGTGGACGGCGTCACTTTTGATAACTAACATAATTCCGCTCGTATCTCTGTCCAGCCGGTGCACGATACCTGCCTTTAACGGCCCGTTGACCTGGGAAAGGTTCTGACAATGGAATGCCACTGCATTTACGAGCGTCCCGGATGGATGCCCGCCTGCCGGATGCACAACCATGTCGTACGGTTTATCGATAAGCATTAAATAATCATCTTCATACACGATACGCAAGGGGATATCTTCAGGGACGATCTTGCTTTCTTCAAGCACCGGGACATGGACGGAAATAAAATCTCCCCGTTGGATATCATAACTGCTCTTGACTGTGCGGCCATTGACCAGCACGACGCCTTCTTTTATCAACTTTTGAATAAATGTCCTTGAATAATCGGGGAGACGTGCAGCAAGATACCGATCTATCCTTTTGTCATCAAACACCTTCTTTATATCAAAAGTTACTTCTTTTGTTTGAGAAACATCCGGTTGCATCTTATCGAATCACCGTCAAACGGTACTGCGACATGGTTGCCCAATTGCTGTTCGGAGAGAGTTCAATAGTTTTGGTATACGAACGGATGGCATCGTTCGTCTGACCCAGTTTTTCATAACAGCGCCCTGCATCCCAATTCCCCTGCGCCACGAGAAAATTGCGACTATTCGCCGAAATATCCTCAAACTGCTTAACCGCCTCCTGGTAGAGTCCTTTTTCTTCGTAGGCATATCCCAGAGACTGCTTTACAACAGGGGCAAGAGAATGGCCGCTATAGCGCGCCAGGAAATCATGATACGCACGGATGGCCTCGTCATAATTCTTCAGACGATAATAAACGTTTCCTAACTGAAAAATTATCCACGGTGTGGCGCTGGAGGAAGATATATTGTCACTCAGGTATTTGTATGCATCCGCCGTTGCATTTAATGCGGCAGTTTTATCCTTTTCAGTTTTTGCCTGTTGTGTTGCCGTTGCCAGATCATCATTGATCCTCCAGAGATTTTGCCAGGCAAACTCATTCTTTTTTGCCTTTTGGGTAACGAGAAAAGCAGATCCCCCGCCTGCAGCAATTGCAACACCAACACCTATCACGATATAAACCTTATATTTAATCAGTGTTTTTAATACGTTTAGAGCGGCTTCTTTCATGTATGTTCATCCTTTTTTAACGTTATTGATGTATAGGTATAGGAATTTCAAAATTGTTGCAGAGCGAAGAGATTCTTCGTTCTCCATGGAAAAGCGGTACGCCGAATATCGAATATCGAACAAGGAATGTTGAATGATAAAGTATTTTTACTTCACTATTCGATATTCCTTGTTCTGCGTTTCGATGTTCTCTGTAAATAAGCCACCGGAGGCCTAATTCATCCGGCCAATTCATGTCCAGCCATAACCTTACAATGGAGGATTGAGAATAGGGTATTTACAGGCCGACCAAGGATGCCGCCTCGTTAAACATCTCCTGAATATCCTTTTCTTCCAGGCCTGCCCCACGTGCAATGAATTCAGCACGGCTTCTGTCTAATAAATCATCAGGCGTATGGGAATCAGAGCCAAAGACAAGTTTTGTCCCGGCCTTTTTTGCCATTTTAGCAACATGGCCATTTGCATACGCATGTCCTTTTCTCCCCGAGATCTCCAGGCGTACCCCATTATTTTTAGCAAGCCGTGCCTCCTCCTCTGTGATAAGGCCGGGGTGCACCAGGATATCGGCGCCTGCCTCGATTGCCGCCCGATTTGTCCCCGGAAGCACCGGCTCCGTAATGGTTTCACCATGCACCAGCACCATACCTGCTCCCAGATCCCTTGCCCGTTTCACCATGTTTTTAATATGTTCCGGGCGGACGTGGGTTAATTCTGCCCCCACGAAGACCTTGATCTTTGAAACTGCAGCTATTTCCCTGCAAGCCTTTGCGACATTCGGTATCACCATATCGATGTTGGAGTAATCAACATGGTCTGTTATTACCAATCCGCGGAAACCCTTTGCCTCGCAACGCCGGATTAATTCTGCCGGCAAGAGTACACCATCGGAAAATAACGTATGCGTGTGCAAGTCGATCATAAATAGAATTAGCCGGGGAAAAATTTTAATGCGCCCGAGACGATTTGAACGTCTGACCTACGGTTTAGGAATTAATTTCATTTGTGCTTAACTGCTTTTATACCACCGCTTTGCGTTTGTGTTAGCTGCCTTATGTAGTCTTCCGCCTTGCTCATTCCTTGCCTCAGTCGCTCGGTCGCTATCTGTGTGTAAATCTGTGTCGTCGTGATGCTCTTGTGTCCTAACATTGTTTGCACTAACCGCAAGTCTCCTGTTGCCTCCAGTAAATATGTGCCTGCCGCATGCCTTAACTGGTGCGGGTGTAGTCTTTTGATGCCCGCCCTTTTACACGCGCCGGTGAATAGAGTCTTTAGGCTGCCATACGGCTTGCCGGTCTTTGGGTTTTCAAAGACGTAGCCCGCTTCTTTTCTCGTGGGTTCCAGGAGCGCCTTGATATCGTCCGTCATGATGCATACCCGCGGGTGTTTGCCTTTGGTGTCCACAAGGTTTACCGTGCCGGTGGTCCAGTCGATCCGCTCCCAGCGGATGTTTACCATGTCGCCCCAGCGCATGCCGCATTGCCACATGAATAATACCATGGCCCGCTTTATTGGTTGTTCTACGGCTTCGATGAGTTTCTGTATGTCTGCCGGATGCGGTATTTGCGGCACGGGAGCTTTATATGGTAACAATTCTATCGTGAATGTCAAGGGGTTGGAGTAATTATATTTGACCATGAATTTGATGATGGCCTTGAGGGCGTTGAGTTCGTTGTTGCATGTTTTGTTTCGCCCGATGCGTTTGAGTTTGTACTGGTTGACGATGGCAGGGGTGATGCGGTTGGCCTGGAGTCTGCCGAAGTGGGGGATGAGGTGTTTGAGGTGCGCCTTCATGTCGCGCCAGGTGCGTTCGGCTCTGTGGAGTTTGTACCATTCCATGAATTCGGGGATAACGTCCATGATCTTGGGGTTGATGTGGTTTGGCAGGCCGGGCGACGTGGCGCGGCGGAGTTCGAGTTCCCATGACCGGGCATCGGCCTCGCAACCGGTAAAGACGGCGCGTTTGCGCTGGCCTTTACGGCCCTGGGGATAATAGTCTATTACCCATTTACCGGGTTGTTTTGGATGTGGACGGACGGACATAGGTTTTGGTGGGCGATGCCCACCCTACTTTGGCTACTCTTGTTTGGCTTCCATGATAAATTTGTATAATTGATCTAATAATGCTTTTTCTCGGTTTCCTTTTCGGAATTCATCTAAAATTTTAATTAATGTCATCGAGTTGGTATTTTTTATTAGTATGTGGTTTTGTGTTTCCATGAATTTTTCTATAGAGTTGTAATTGGTCTTTTGTAAAAACTCTTTATTTGTTTCAAAGTCTCCTGTGGTAACAAAAGAATCTAGCATAAAAAGACAATCTTCTAA
The DNA here is from genome assembly GCA_021463795.1 of Candidatus Brocadia sp. GTDB lineage: Bacteria > Planctomycetota > Brocadiia > Brocadiales > Brocadiaceae > Brocadia. Next base: position 522,678 of record JAJTXE010000003.1, read on the forward strand.
AAACTTTATGTTCTCCTCATGGGTTCCTTCAATTAATTGCCTTGGACACATTAATTCCTCGATTAAGGCTATCTTTATAAGTTTTTTTGGATATGGTAAATCAGATTCATTGGCTAAACCATAAGGGGAAAGTTTTCCCAATGATTTTCTGTAAATCAGGATTATGTTAAGGCGTTGCTTTGCGTCAGTATATAAGAGTTTGTCTGGCATGCCTGTGTTTTTTGATGGAGAAGTTTTAAGAATTAAACGGTGATAAACAAAGCTGCCGAATATATAGAAAAAGATCAGTAGGATGGGTATCCAAAAAATTGAAACAATAAAAAACAAGAGAAAGTTATCCACCTACGGGGTCCTTTTGAAATATACCCGGATGATTTTAGGGGGCTGTTTTTTTATATGCCGCACGCTGTTCCTGCGTCCAGGCGTCTTGTTTTGCCATGTCTAATACGCCTTTGACGGTGGACTTCTTGGCCTCGTCGTGGCCCCGGAGTACGCTTAAGAGCTTGTCAATATATTTGACCTCTTCGTTATTATGCTCTACAAGGGGGATTTTTGCTGCCTCCCCGTCTGGTTTTTCTGCGCCAATAAGTTCTTCTACGCTCACACCTAACGCCAGGGCGATCTGGATCACGTTGCTGATGCGGACGTCCTTGCCTTCCATTATGCTTGTAATTAGGCTTCTTTTGATGCCTTTTTTCATTAAGGTATAAGGCCCGCCAAATTTTTCAGACAGTTTTAGATAGTTCTCTTTTATTGACATATGATTTATTTCTCTATAGAGAAACTATTTATTTGACATATTCATCTATAGTTGTATAATTCTCTTCACGTGATGAGTATGTTTTTAGTTTCGGAATTTAACATTGTTTTTTTTAAAGATAATTCTCCGTCGTTATGCATCCGTTGAGACGATTTGTTCATAGTAAGAAGTTGACGATTCAGGAGTTTATTGATCAGTACCAGATCGGGCTTTCCAGGTCGTTCTTGGTGATGGTCTGCTGCGGCACGGCGAATCTGGCAAAGGGTACCGCAGAAAAGATTTCCAGGGCGACTGGAATACCGCCGGAGGTGTTGATGTTCCCAGAACTGGACAAAGAATTCGCGCGGCACAAGAAAGAGAAAGAGCAAGAAAAGGCAAAGGGTGCAAAAGGGTGCAAACGCTTGCAAAATAAGGGGATTGCAAGCTAAGGTGCAATCACTCTATATATACTTTATTTGACTTTTTGTCAAGGGAATTTATAGGCCGCTGCGTATGGATAATGAGCAAATAGCAAGGGATATTGAGGCGTTGAGGCGCGGGCAGGAGGAGATTCTGGCGCTGTTGAAGGGGCAGGTGCGGCAGGAGTCGGAGGTCTTGGAGTTTCGCGATATGGTGCGGCACGGTGCCGATCCGCATGAGGCGTTCAGGGATATTCAGAGGCGCAGGCGCGCAGAACAGAAATGATTAAAGCGTATTGCAGCTACGTGATGTGATTTAATAGGGTTGCTCATGCCCTATGATGAAGCGATGGGTGGTCAGGCTGCAACTGGCTGCCTGTCGCTTTTTTTTTTTTGCGGGAGGAATTGTTATGGGGATGTCGGTTGAAGATAGGCTGATCTTAGGCGCTGGGTTTGCGATGAATCAGCTTGGTGAACTAAAGCGGCTGGAGGGGATTGTAGAGAAGGAACGATTGAGGCTTGCTGATAAGATGCGAAGGCATTTGGATGCGATTGAGGCTATTAAGAAGGATATGGTCGCGCTGGTGGCTAATGAGGCAGAATCGGTGAGTCAGGTGAATGAGTTGTGCGATATTATACGCAAGTTGAATGAGGTTTTGGATTACGAGCGAAATGTTGGCGCTTGTGCAAACTAATAAATGGTTGCAGGCGTCTATACCGGCCATGCTCACGCCTGCAATTTATACAGAGGTATGGCGCTCCTTTTTCTTCTGCCTGGCTGGTGTTTGTGTGCCGGTCAGGCTGTTTTTTTTTTTGATAGGAGGATATGGATGACTAAGCAGGTGGTGGATAGGTGTTGCAGGCAGTGCAGGCTTGCGGATTGCGATGACTTAAGCAGCAGATGTATGGTGAGGCAGGCGTATAGGATGTATTACAGGGACTATGCGGCGCGACGGAGAAGGAGCAGGTATGGCGCGGGGCTTATGAGGGCAGCGCAACGTCGATGGCGGATGAGGAATCATGGGTATGTGGCACGGTATAAATCGAAATGGAGGAATTTTCGGAGGAGGTATGGATTGGTATGGACGTGATAAAAGATGATGGTTCGTGCGGTTTAAACGGTCCAGGCGGTTCAAGTGGTTTAAGAGATTTAAGGCGTGTGCGCAAAGGGATTGAGGCGGTGACAAGGGAGGTTTGTGCGATGCTGCTCGAGAAGAATGCTGCTTATGGCAATTCTGCGCTTGACCCGGTGCGGATATTCTCTAAGTCTGATCCGATAGAGCAGATTAATGTTCGGTTGGATGATAAGCTTTCCCGGATTGTGCGCGGGGAGGCGGCTGGCGAAGATGTTGAATTGGATCTTATTGGGTATTTAGTGCTGAAACGGGTAGCGAATCGGCTGGGATCGGAGTGTTATCTATTATGAGTGACCAACAGCCTACGTTGGCAGATATAGGCAGAGAAATCGAGGAGATAAAGCATATGATGCGGCAGTTACTGGCAAAAGGTAACTCGCCCCCTGCCCCTGCCCTTGAGAAGGGGCAGGGGCAGTCGGAAGAGACGCGGAATTATATTGCGGGGACGATTTTTAAGAAGCTGAAGGATTTGGGGGTGCGGTCGAAGCAGGAGGCGGAACGTATGCTCTATTGGTTCTGCCTGGTGGAGAAGTTTGAGGCGTTGACGCAGGCGCAGGCGGAAGCTTTTTATGTTCACTTGCAAGAAGGTAGTGATGATCCGCCTGGATTGTGGAAGCTGAAGCAATTTACGTCGCCATGATTGCAGGGGCACGGTGTGCCGTGTCCCTGCGTGAATTTTTTTGGGTTGCTTATGACGCGCACGTGTATTCAAAATAAGCCCGATATTGTGGACGTGATCCGCGATGCGGGAATTCAGTTGGCCCAGAAAGGCAATGGCCTGTGGGCGAGATGCCCGTTTCACAATGAAAAGACTGCTTCTTTTAAGATTGATAAAGAGAGGCAGTTTTTTTATTGTTTTGGTTGTCATGAGCACGGGGATGTGATTACGTTTACAATGAAGTTGCGTGGGATCGCATTCAAAGAGGCGCTCGGTGTGTTGGGGCTTGATAGTAAGAACCCATCCCTGTCCCCTCCCAAGAGGGGAATAGACCGGCGGCAGAGGCTGATTGAGGAGTTTTATGAGTGGTGCAGGTGGTACCGGCATGAATGCCTTGAGTTGATAGGGATTGTAGATAGGATTGAGAGGTTGGTTGATGACCCGGCATATCTATTGTTGCGAGGTGTGTCGGATGCGTTTCTTGCGCGGTTTATAGCGCAATACCATGTGTGGCTGCTTACCGGCTCGTTTGACAACGAAGATGTTGTGGCTTTGTATAAGGCATATCGATGAATCCACCAGAAGATAATTACATTCCTCCTGATCCATCAAGTGATGGAAAGTCCCCTGGCTTACCCGAAAATTTATTGTTGATCGCGGTAAAAGAGGCGATAGCTGGCTTTCTTGATGGTTCACCAGGCGAGGTTACTCTTTCTGCAATGGATATTGCTGAGAGGGTAAGGCATAAGATACCTGGTGTGTTTTCAGAAAAATGGCTACAGACTCAAATAGGGAGATTGGTTAATAAGTACAAGCTTGGAACGATAAGGCGTACCAAGCTTGCAAGGTTGTACATGTTTAGTGTCGCCAACCCACAAGGTGACACTAAATCCAGTGTCACCCAACCTAATTTTAGTGTCACCAACCCACAAGGTGACACTAAATCCAGTGTCACCCAACCTAATTTTAGTGTCGCCAACCCACAAGGTGACACTAAATCCAGTGTCACCCAACCTAAATCCAGTGTCACCCAACCTAAATCCAGTGTCACCCAACCTAAATCCAGTGTCACCCAACTTAACTCCTGATACTCTATTGCATCGGTACACCCTGTTTTCACCTTCATCCCTCCTCTTGTTGTGGATAATCTGTTACTTACAAACATCTTATACCATAGCGCAGCAAAGCCGCAACCAAAAAGAGTTTAACCACAAAGCACTTAACCACAAAGGACACAAAGGACACAAAGAAAAACTTATAAAAAAAGAAGTTTTTATACGGTAATACTATAAATATGGAGATTTGTCTCATGTATCGGTGAGAAATCCGGGCTAAATATCTTCGGCAGTAAGGCCGTCTTTCTATAAACCGTTGAAACAGTTTAAGCCGTTTGAACAGTTTAAGCCGTTTGAACGGTTTAAGCGGTTTAAACTGTTTAAACGGATCGCAAGACCCACTATTTAGCGCCCCCTGATCACTCCGGGTTTCCCTGTATTATGGTTATTTCGCGGTTCACATCATGAGATGCTATTTATAGTATTACCCTGTAAAAACTTCTTTTTTTTGTAAGTTTTTTCTGCGCAATCTGTGAAATCTGTGGTTTCTGTTGTTGCCTGGCAGTCACAGCGGCTTTGGTTGCGGCGGCGCTGCGCTATGTTATGAAAAAATTACAAATGCTGGTGGGTTATGAAAAACCCTTGCCCGCTTATTTCTTCGCCGCCGGCGATTTCTACGCATTGGCATCTTTATTGCCTGTTGTATATCTCATATAGAATTGCCCTTGTTCTTTCATGAGTCTTTCCGGGAAACCAATTGATGAAAGGTTGTGATAAACTCCTGTTACTACAAGAGAAATGATTCGTGTCCCTCATGGTTTCGGAAAGATTTGAAAAAAACCGAAGAGAGAAAGAAGTCCAGGGGTTTAGAACGATATGTCCAAAATCCTGGATAGACAAAAACCAAATGCAAAGAAAGAACGAACCGGGAGAACATTTTTCAAACGAAACATTTCTTATTGATAAAACGTTTACATGAAGTATAGAAGGATTATGCATTGTTATGTTATGCGCAGTTTAGTTTCTGTTTGGTACATTATGCGATGGAGAGGGGGTGACTATTTATGGGTCTTATAAAATGGGAAAGGACGGGTCCGCTTGATACCCTTGCCCATATTCAGGGTGAAATGAGCGATTTGTTAAATGTTTTAAGCTCTGCACCGCGGGGAGAAGGGTATGCAGCAATGGAATTCCCTCCGATTATTGTGTCGTTAAACGAATCGAGTGTTTTCGTTCGTGCGGAGCTTCCTGGAATCAGGACCAGCGATCTGGACATCCAGGTGATGGACGACGTTTTGACGATTAAGGGGGAAAGAAAACCGGTTGCCTTTGGTGTAAAAACAACCTATTTACGCCGGGAACGGAGCTATGGGACATTTGCTCGTTCCATTATGTTGCCTGAAAAAGCCGATGTGGAAAAGGTAACGGCCTCATACAAAAACGGCGTTTTGCTGGTAACGCTCCCGAGGGCCGCCGAGGCAAAACCCAAGCAGGTAGTAATTCAGAAAGCCTAGTGAAAAGGAGAACCACGACCATGGAAATAAAGGAACATCCCTCAGTTGAAAAAAAGAAGATTGCTCCTGACAAATGCGTTCTAACGGGAAAGGGTGATTGGTATTTTCCGCAGTCCGATATTTATGAAACGCCGGATAATTTCACGATTTTGATAGACATGCCGGGAGTAGACACGGAGCACATTACGATTGATCTCCGTGACAATGAATTAATTATCAATGGTGAGGTTTCGCAGGAGGCGTATCGTGACGAGAAGGTGTTGTATAACGAATATGCGATCGGGCATTATCACCGGCATTTTGTTATCTCAGACGCAATTAATCGTGATAAAATTGAAGCGAAGATGTCGGATGGCGTTTTGTCTCTTGTCCTGCCCAAGGCAGAGCATATAAAACCGCGGAAGATAGAAGTTAAAGCCGAATAAATCCTTTACCCTTTTGCAGGGGGGCAAAAGGATACATGATCGTCCCCCCCCTTGAGACATTCAAATGATTATTGTTGTAGATAAGGCTGAATGCGTTGGTTGTGAAGAATGTCTGCACGTTTGTTCTGTGGGGTCAATCGTTATGAAGACGGAGAAGGCAGAGATTGTGCAGCACACCTGCAACCAATGCGGACGATGCATCCCGGTATGCCCGGTGAAGGCGATTAAGATGGTATCTGCGCCTCTGTATAAAAGCAGTATTTAATTTTCAAATAATTTTAATGTGGAGGAAAAAATGACATCTGAGAGTACGTTGTTTTGTCAGGTCAACACCTTAGCGGCCGGTCCTGCGGACACGGCAAAAAAACATGTGCCCGTGATTTCCGTACCGGAAGTTGTCAAGGTGGGGCAGCCATTTACGGTTACAATAAAGGTAGGAGAGGTGCCTCACGTCATGGAAAACGGTCACTTCATTCAGTTTGTAGACCTGTATTGCGGCCACATCTATATCTCGCGTGTCGATTTTACTGCTGAGCTCAGCAGGCCGGAGGTGTCGCTGAGCGTTGTTTTGCATCATCAGGGAAAGAGATCGCTTCGGGTATTTAGCCGCTGCAACCTCCATGGTATCTGGGAGGGCACAAAAGAGGTGGATGTGACTAAATAAATTGGTATCCGTGCATATTTTTATGAAGGAGTCGTTGTATGGTGAAGGTGAAAACGTTTACTTCGTCCCTCAAGATCTTTCAAGTCCATAATGAGCTTGTGGAACTGGATAGGTCAGTAAATGAATTTCTTCAGCAGGGGAAGATTAAAAAGGTGATTTCTGTGTGCGATAGCACCACGAACAATGACGGCGGCACTATGGGCATTATCCGGGTTCTTACGTATGAGGAATAAGATACGCCGGCAAATACGGTGAATCACGGATCGATTCTCTGATAAGTGGCTCAGTTGCGTTATGACCATCAGGGTAGATCGTTTCGTGGTGTTTTTTATGAAATTTTAAGGAGGAAAAGAGATGAAAAAGACAGGATTTTATACAGGGATATCGTTGACCGTCATGGCAGGCGCAATTGCTTATTTTTCCGGGACATCGATTTCGAGGGCTGGGGATATTGATGCAACAAAATTGTATATGAGCCATTGCAAGACCTGTCATGGAGAGAATGGTCATCCTACAGACCTTGGAACAGGTCTGGGTGCGCGTGAGTTTGCGAATGCAGAATGGCAGGCAAAGACAACAGACGAACAGATCATCAAGCAAATTAACAATGGAACACCGGAGAAGATGATGCCCTTTAAAGAAAAAATGACCCAGGAGGAAATTAAGGCGTTAGTCCCCATCATCAGGGGTTTTGGAAAGAAATAAAAACTCAGGCGAACAGAAGCAGATTTTTATCGGTCTTACCGTGAGGAGTTTTGAGATATGAGTGAAGGGAAACGAGCGGTAGTTTGTGGCGTATTTTTTCTTGCTGTTTTAGGCTTATATTCTGGTTTTTCTCCTGTTCTTGGACAAGAGGGAGAAGAGATTAATCCAAAAAAATTGTTTGAATATCATTGCGCTACCTGTCATGGTGAGGACGGTAAAGGTACGAAGAGGGGGCGTGAGTTGAAAGCACCCAATCTTGCAGACCAGGAGTGGCAGGGCAAGAGAAAAGACGATGAGATATTAAATGCTATTATGAATGGCAAGAACAAGATGCCCCGGTGGAGTGACAAGCTAAAACCTGAGGAGATACAGGTCCTGGCCAGGTATGTGCGAAAACTCGCCCCGAAAAAGAGATCATAAGGTACGTGGGTTTCTGTAATGAAAAGTATCGGAATTTCAATCCCCCCGTAAACGGGAGGATTATGGGGGAAAGTTGCCGAAGGTTTAATTAAATGTATTGGAATTTCAAACTTTTTGTTATTGCCTTACACACCCCTACCCCTCTCAAGAGGGGAATTTGAAAAGTCCCCTCTTGGGAGGGGATTCAGGGGTAGGTATTAATCTTGATGTATAGGAATTTCGTAATAATTTAGTATTTTGAAAACATTTTGCATGAATGGTATTATTTGTTGTAGGGGCAGGTTTAAAACCTGCCCCTACACGGCATGTAAAACATTGTTATTTTGGAAATTTTTCAAAAAACTAAATTGTTGCGGAATTGCAAAGTTCGTATTATGGCATCCAAACAACCCCCTGAATCCCCTTTTGTTAAGGGGGGACTTCTCTGTCCCCTGCTGGCGGGGGTAGGGGGTGGAATATCCCCCTTAACAAAGGGGGCAAGGGGGTTGTTTTTAACCGGCATTTATCGTGTGCCTAAAAGTCGCTGCCATAGGTAGCCTAATGAAAAAACCATACTCACGCATCCGGTCAGAAATTTCTGTTATGACAATTGCCTTTGTTGCCGTCTTCGGCAGGGCAGAGAGGCAATTGTCTCCTCTTTGGTTATACACATGATACGAAAGGAAGCAGTATGCAATGAAGAACGTTGGTGTCTTGACAGGCGGAGGCGATTGCCCCGGACTGAATGCCGTCATCCGCGCCGTTGTTAAATCGGCAACGGTGAAGTACAACTGCAAGGTAATTGGAATCGAGGACGGTTTTGACGGCCTCGTTTTGCCAAATAAAACGCGCGATTTAACACCATGGAACATTCGCGGAATTCTCCCGATTGGGGGGACCATTCTGGGCACAACGAACAGGTCGAACCCCTTTCAATATAAGGTTACAAAAGACGGGAAGTCTGAGGTGCAGAATATCTCGCAGGAGGTGATGACCACCATCCAGTCCATGGGTTTAGATGCCCTGATTGTTATTGGGGGTGATGGCACACTGAAGATTGCCTATGAATTGTTTAAACTTGGCTGTCCGGTTGTTGGGGTGCCAAAGACTATCGACAATGATATTCTGGCCACGGATGTTACGTTTGGATTTCATACTGCGGTGCAAACAGCTACCGATGCACTCGACCGTTTACACACCACTGCTGAAAGCCATCACCGGGTTATGGTGGTAGAGGTTATGGGACGCTATGTGGGTTGGATCGCCTTAGAGACTGGCATCGGAGGTGGTGCGGACGTGATTCTCATTCCTGAAATCCACTTTGACATTGAAAAGGTGGGGCGTAAGATTATGGATCGTAGAAAGAGCGGAGGCAGATCGAGTATCGTGGTCGTGTCTGAAGGTGCAAAACCCATAGGAGGCGATGTTACCGTATTGCATCGTGGAGAAGCGGGTGGCAGTGCTGAACGTCTTGGTGGCATCGGCGATAAAGTTGGGAAGAATCTCCACAGTTATGGCATGGAGGTGCGCGTGACTGTTCTGGGACACTTACAACGGGGTGGATCTCCCTGCGCCTTCGATCGCATCCTCTCAACGCAATTTGGTGTATCCGCGGTTGACCTGGTTGCCAGGAAAAAGTTCGGCGAGATGGTTTGTTTGCGGGGAAAAAAGATTGAGTCTGTTCCCCTGGGCGAGGTCGCTCTGGGCCAGAAAATGGTGCCAACGGAGGAAGGATTAGTAAAGGTGGCGGAATCGATCGGAATCAGTTTTGGCCGATAGAGAGTGCTGGTGATTTTTCTAAATAAAATGAACCCTGCCGGGATTTGAAGCTCTGACAGGAGGGGCTCAGGAATTTTGTACTTCTGAATTTGACATCAAAGGCTCGTTGAATTAGGCCTTCGGCGACTTTTCCCCCCTGTTTCCCCCCATAATCCCCCCGTAAACGGGGGGATTATGGGGGGTGATTGAAATTCCTTAACGTTAATGTAAAAAGAGACGTATGACACCAATAGTGAATTCTGTATTGTCATTTACCTTACTGGGTATTGGCATTGTTGCCTCAACGCACATCCTCATCCTGCTGGGCAGAAATGATACAAGCCACGAAAGATACTTTCGTTGGGCGCATCGCATCAGCGGATATCTGTTTTGTTCCCTCTATCTGTTTATTGCCGTCATCATGTTTCAAAAACTTGAGGGGTTTACTATGTTGCCGCCAAAGGCGGTTATTCATGCTTATATTGGCATCGCTATTTTTCCCCTGATCGTCATCAAGATAGGTATCGTCAGGTTCTATAAAAAGTTTTATAATCGCTTGCCGTTTTACGGTATGATTCTTCTGATTGCTGTTTACTTGCAGGTTCCTCTCTATGCAGGATTGTATATCATTTCCGCAATCAAAAGCTAATATATCTCCCTCTCTGATAAGGGTGGACTGGTGTGGGTCAAAGTAAACATGGGGCGAAAGATCGTCCAGCAGAAATGCGCTACCTGCCATTCGCTGGAAAGGGTATATGCATATGCCAAATCGGAGGCTGGCTGGCGGGATTACGTGGCGCGCATGCGCGCAAAAGATCCTGTATTCATGAATGATCGGGAGGCATTAAATGCCCTGGGTTATCTGGTAAAAAATCTGGGAATTGATGAAACAAAGAAGAGGTTCTCATGATGAAACAGCATAGTGATTTCCTTATACGATAAGAAACGGAAGAAAAGCATATGTGTGTTGAACTCTTTAGTCTGCGCGACAAAGTCGCATTGGTTACAGGCGCCGGGAAAGGCCTGGGAAAGTCGATGGCCCTTGCGCTCTCCGAATCAGGCGCCCATGTAGCCGTCGTGAGCCGCACGCGGCCTGATCTTGAAGCTACCGTGCATGAGATTCGGGAAAACGGCGTACAATCAATACCCATCGTTGCGGATGTTACCCGACCGGAAGAGGTAGACATGGTGGTGGAAAAAGTGCTGAAGGAATTAAAGACAATAGATATCCTGGTTAATAACGTTGGTACGTTTCTTGGCGGACCATTCCTTGAATTCTCATTAGATGATTGGCACAAGATGTTTGAGATTAATGTTACCAGTACCTTTCTGTGCTCAAAGGCAGTGGGAAAACATATGGTAGAAAGACAACAGGGGAAGATCATAAATGTGAGTTCTGTCCTGGGGTTATTCGGAGCCGGCAGCTCTGCGGCATATTGCGCAAGCAAGGGCGGGGTAATCCAATTGACAAAGGCGCTGGCCATGGAATGGGCAAAATATCATGTTACGGTAAATGCCCTTGCCCCCTATACCATGGAGACAGAGTTGACGAGGACTATGCTGGAGAATGAAAAGGTGAAAAGTATCATACTTTCCAGGATACCTTTAAAGAGGATTGGCAAGCCCGCTGACCTTTCGGGAGCGGTTGTTTTTCTGGCATCAAAGGCATCAGATTACATTACCGGACAGGTTCTTTGCGTGGATGGTGGTTTTTCTGTGCATTAACATAATTTTCATAAAAGGAGGGTTGTCGGGATGAATATGATAAGGATTGCAAAATCGTTTTTTGGGGGTGTCTTCGGACTACTTTTAACAATGCAGGGAATTTCCGCTGGTGATTTCCCGCTTTTCCCGCCTATTGGCCCCTTGCCGCCGGTAACTTTTCCTGCGGATAATCCACAAACCGAGGCAAAGGTAGAATTAGGCAAGAAGCTCTACTTTGACCCCCGGCTTTCCGGAAATAACTGGATTAGTTGCGCTACCTGTCACAATCCGGTTTTTGGCTTTACAGATGGTTTGCCCAGGGCGCTGGGCGGCCCGGCGTCAAAGGAAGGCGGAAGGCATTCACCTACGGTCATTAATGCCGCTTACAATGAATTCCAGTTTTGGGATGGCCGGGCGGCTACGTTAGAAGAACAGGCGTTAGGCCCTATCCAAAATCCGAATGAGATGGGTGAAACACTCGATAATGTCGTACGAAAGCTCAGTGGAATTCCCGATTATGTCAATGCGTTCCAGGAGGTATTTGGTGCCGGAGTCACCGCTGACGGCATTGCTAAAGCAATTGCTGCATTTGAACGAACCGTTATCTACGCAAATTCCTCTTTTGACCGCTATATGCAAGGGGATGTGCGTGCTCTGAGCGAATCGGCGAAGCGCGGCATGGACTTATTTCAGGGCAAGGCAGAGTGTATCAAATGCCATAACGGGCCGAATTTTACTGATAATAAATTTCATAATATTGGTGTGCCGGCAGATGGTCCGCTTAAAGAAGATTTGGGACGCTATAACGTTACCATGAATGACACTGATAAGGGGGCATTTAAGACACCCACATTGAGGAATGTTGCTGAAACAGGTCCTTATATGCATAATGGATATTTTCCCACGTTGTTTGAAGTAGTACAATTTTATAATGGAGGCGGCGGGAGAAGTGAAAACAAGAGTCCCGACATTCATGGCCTGAATTTAACCGGTCAGGAGGTTGGCGATCTTATTGAATTTATGAAGGCTTTGACGGGAGAAATGGTGCAGATCACATATCAGAGCGCACCGCTTGCCTTTCCTAAGGTGCCGGTGGGTTTTTAAGGATGGATATCAATTTAAGATCGTTTGTCAATCGTCTGGAATCTTTGCCGGATAATCCATCCCCTGATGTGCTAAAAAAATGCCTGCGGGAAATGGATGGAAAGCAGGTTCCCATTGACGGGTATGTAAATTTTTCAGAAGAGCGATATATGAGAAATGTCATTCATGTCAGCAGTAAGTGTGAAGTCTCCGTGCTTTGCTTTCAGAGAGGGCAAAATACCCCGATACATGATCATGGGGGCTCGATTGGCGCTACCATCATACGCCAGGGCATGATGACAGAGGAGTTGTTCAACAAGCAACTTACCGGCATGATTGTTTCAACCTTTACCCGCAGGTTTCGTGCGGGGGAATTTTCTTACGTAAACCCTGCAACCATCCATCGCGTATCAAATGCCGACACGGGGGGATTAGTTATGATGAACATCTATTTTCCCCCACTGACGTTAATGAATCTCTACAATCTGGAAAATACCACTGTCGAAAAATGGACTGCAGATTACTCTGGAGTAAAAGATGATTAAGGTTTTCCGATGGAGACATGCCTCCTCTGGCTGACTATGATAACTTTAAACCAGACAGTTGTCCCCCGCTGGCGGGGGATCAAAGGGGTGGACCGGCAGGGCCAGGAATTCCGGCAGGCGCATAATCTGAATGTCTCTAATCATTTTTTGCCATATCGCACTTGTAATGATTGGTGAATCAACTCCAGGGTAAAGGTGAAAATTCGTGTCCATAGTAAAACGGTAATCGTGTGATCAGGAGAATTTCCAACCATTTTGTAAAGGCAGGATTGAATGTCGAAAAATGCCGCTATTTCAAATGCATGGGAAACTGCATTAGCACAATTCGATCAGGTATCGGAATTGATGCAGCTTTCCGAAGATATCCGTCAAGTGCTCAGAAATTTTGACCGGACGCTCACCGTCTCCGTTCCCATACGGATGGATGATGGTTTTTTACGGGTTTTTACCGGATTCCGGGCGCAGCACAATGCGGCGCGTGGTCCTTATAAAGGCGGCGTGCGGTATCACCCGGAACTTACCATCGACGACTTAAAGGCGCTGGCGATGGAGATGACATGGAAGTGTTCTCTGTCCGGAGTGCCGTTTGGGGGCGCCAAGGGCGGTATTGTTTGCAGTCCCAAAACCCTTTCAAAAGGAGAGCTGGAAAGGCTTACGCGCCGTTATACGTATGCAATTATGCCCATCATCGGAGTTGAAAAGGATATCCCCGCCCCTGACGTAAATACCAATGAGCAAATTATGGCATGGATGATGGACACGTACAGCATAAATAATGGCTATTGCACACCGGGGATCGTTACCGGTAAACCCATCAATGTTGGTGGCTCCCTGGGAAGGACAGACGCGACGGGCCTTGGTATTGCCTATACGATTGCGAATGCCGTCAAATACAGGAAAATGAATCTAAAGAACCTGAAGGTTACCATCCAGGGATATGGGAATGTTGGATCAGCCGTTGGGAGATTTCTCGGTGAAATGGGATGCAGGATTATTGCCGTGAGCAGCTCGAAGGGGGGTGTCTATAATCAAAAGGGACTTAGCCACACTGCCCTTATGAAATATTATCACGAAAACGGCTCTTTCAATCATTTTCCGCATGCCGAAGGGATTACCAATGAGTCGTTGCTGGAGTTGCCGTGCGATGTGCTGGTGCCGGCGGCGATGGGTAATCAAATTACCAAAGAGAATGCCGGCAAAATACGGGCAAAACTCGTCGTTGAGGGCGCCAACGGACCCACAACCATAGAAGCTGATCGGCTATTGGCTGAACGCAAAATACCCGTAGTCCCTGATATCCTGGCGAATGCGGGTGGCGTGATTGTTTCATATTTCGAATGGGTGCAGGACGCGCAATGCTATTTTTGGTGTGAACACGAGGTGAATGCAAAACTTAAGAATATCCTGGACCGTACCTACGAAGAGGCGTATGCCCTTTCTCGGGACAAAAAATTGAGTATGCGCACTGCGGCCATGATAATTGCAGTAAAAAGGGTTGCAGACGCAATCTCGGTACGAGGGCTCTATCCCTGAGTGAGTAGGGCGTCTTTGCAGGTTGTCCGGGAGTGCAAAACAGAAGAAATTCTTGAAGGAAAAATAATGAGGTTATTTTTCAAATAAAGGCGCTGGTGTGGCCTCTGTGGTACTGCCTATGGCATAGAGATGGGTGTCGTTTGATCCGATGTAAACAGTGCCTTCGGTTCCAATGGCAGGAGAGGATTCAATTTCACCCTTGGTCTGAAATGACCATTTCAGCGTGCCGTTTGCATTGATGGCGTAGAGCCTTCCGTCGCTAGAACCAACATAAACACTCCCCTCCGCATCAATGGCAGGAGAGGACTCCACCCAGGTGTTGGTCTTAAAGCTCCATTTGAGTTTGCAATCCGGGGTAACTGCGTATACCATCCCGCTGTAAGACCCGAAGACAATGGTTCCATCTGTTGCAATAGCAGGACTGCAATGGACGGCCTTTCCTGTGTTGACATACCATTTTATATTGCCGTCGGGTTTTAAGGCAACTAATCTTCCACTGTCTGTCCCCACATACACCGTTCCGTCCAATCCGATTGATGGCGAAGAATAGGAATCGTATACGCCGGTTCCAACGCGTTTCATCCATTTCTCAACTCCGTCAGATGACAATGCATGGAGTGCCCCGCTTATCTCGTACAAGTAGACGGTGCCGTCTGTGTATACCGCAGGCGATGCCGTTATATTGCTCTTGGCGGTATATTTCCATTTTAATTTGCCATCGAGGGTAAGGACGTAGAGGGTATTATCGTTAGCACCAAAATACAGGGTGTCCGCGGTAACTGTTGCAGAAGAGAGAATGATGTCTCCTGCGGTGTATGTCCATTTGGGCTTTCCGTCCGGTGTGATTGCATACATTTTTTTATCCCGCGAACCGATGTAAATTGTCCCGTCATTTCCAATGGCCGGTGATGCGGTTATTTCGCTGCCTGCCTGGAATGCCCATTTTGTGGTGCCGTCAGGATTAACGGCGTAGAGCCTGCCGTCAACAGAGCCAAAATAGACCGTTCCGTCTGATGCTATAGCCGGAGAGGAGGTAATACGGGCATCTATTTTATATGACCATTGTAAGGTGTTCGTCTGCGATCCTTTATGAGCGCTTTGGCCTGTATGCCGGACATCTCCTCTGAACATCTGCCACGGAGTTTTATGGTCTTCTGCCTGAATGGACATGCATTTCGAAAGAATGAGGCATGTGCTGAAAATGATCATCGTAAGACAGATTGTATTTTTTCTCTGCATTGTTTTTACCTGTTGTGGACAAAAAGTTTTGTGGGGTAACACGAAATTACGTACGTAAAATAATATAAATAGTTTGATATGTCAATAAAAAGAATGTTTTGTGCAAGAGATTTTCTGTGACAGGCAGGAAAATTCGCTTTATTTAGGGGTTTGGTATGAATATAATTTTGGATAAGAGGTCAACAAATCCTGAACGGGTAGATGGAGATGATGAAAAACAGGGGCAGAACAAAAGGTTTCTTTCGCTTTTTTAAGAGCATCAAGGTTAAGCTTATCTGCTATTTCATCCTCATGACGACGATGCCTATCCTGATTGTGAGCAGTACGGCGTACAACCGCGGGAAAAGGGCATTAAACGATATGGTAATAGAAAAGCTGACCTCGATTGCCGAACTAAAAAAGGCGCAACTGAGCAACTGGCTGCAGGAGCGGGTGGTTGATATTGGCGTTCTTTCGACAAACAAATCCTTGGAAGTGTCATTTTCTAATCTCCTTTATTTAAGAAAGGCATTCCGCTCTGTTGAGAGGATGAAGGAGTCTGAAATTGGCGAGGTCTATTACAAAAGACTTTCAGAATATCTGGGAAAACTCAAGGAAAAGTTTATTTATTGTGATGAAATATCAATGCTGGATATAGAAAATGGCGAGATTGTGATGTCTACGGCCGAATCAAATATCGGGCTGCTTGATGAAGATTACCCGTATTATCTTGATGTGCTGGGACGGAATGGCCTGCCGTTTAAAGATATCCACTATTCAGAATACACAAAACGGATAGGAATGACCCTTTTTGGCACGATGAAAAGAACGGATCCGATTACCATGGAAGAAACAGACGTGATCAATGGCATTGTCATTATCCGGGTAAACACGAATGATGCCATAGGGTCGTTATTACAGGACTGGCCCGGTAGGGGTGAAACGGGCGAGACCATCCTGGTGCGTCGCAAGGGTAATCATCTCCAATTTCTTAACAATACGCGGCATCTTGCTAATACGGCACTGGAAATGAGTATTCCGGTGAATTCAATAACGCCGGAATCTTTTATGTTAGATGCCGGAGAGGAAGGCATTATTAGGGGCGTTGATCACAGGGGGGTTGAAGTTCTCCTGGCCTTTCGCTATATACCACAGTTGAAGTGGGGACTCATCGTAAAACAAGATACCTCTGAGGCCTTTAAGTCGATTATGGAATTGAAGAATCAGGTCATTACTCTGGCGATGGTAAGTGTATTCATCATCATTGTTATCGTTCTTGTTTTGGCACACGGAATTACCCATCCTATATCCCGTCTGGTTCAGGGTGCACATGCAATAGGGAAGGGGAATCTTGGGCATCGCATTCCCATTAATTCTGAAGATGAAGTGGGCGTTCTTGCATCAGAATTCAATAACATGGCCGAAAAGCTGGAAGGTTCATATGCAGGGCTTGAACAAAAGATTCGTGAGCGTACCGTGCAACTGAGAGAGTCTGAGGAAAGATACCGGGAATCAATTAACCTTGCCAACGATGCCATCTTTACCCTGGCTGCCGATTCTGCGCAGATCGTTGATTTGAACAAAAGAGCAGAGGAGCTATCAGGGTATTTGAAAAATGAATTACATGATACAAAGATATGGGAGATTGTTCCGGAATACGATCGTGAGAAGACAAGGCAATTGTGGTTGACGATAAACGAGACCGGTTCCGGTATGCTGGATTACGTTGATTGCCAGCATGTTGACGGCAGGCTTACTCCAACGAGTATCAGCGCCAGTGTGATTGAATATGGTAAAAGGAAGACTATCCAGTGGATTTGCCGGGATATTACCGAGAGAAAAAAAATGGAGTTGCAGCTGATTCAGGCCGAGCGTTTAGCCGCGGTGGGAGAGTTGGCTGCCGGGGTGGCCCATGAAGTGAACAATCCGTTAGGCGGGTTGCAGAATTTTGTAAAAATGATGAAGAAAGAGCCTGAGAATATATTACAAAATCAGGAATTTCTGGATTTAATGTCAGAGGGTCTGAAACGGATTGAAGTTATTGTAAAACAGTTAATGGCGTTTTCCAGGCCATATTCTACACACATGTCCAATCACAGCTTAAATGAAATTGTTGAAAATTCACTGCGGTTTGTGGGCCATCGGATAAAAGAGTGCGGTATCCGGCTGGAGAAGGAATTATTTCTGGGTTTGCCTGAGATTTACGGTGACGCCGACAATATCTCTCAAGTCATTATTAATATTATCGTTAATGCATTGGATAGCATGCCGGAAGGTGGTGCGCTTACAATAAAGACCGGGTATTGCGACTTTCATCCGTCCAGTATACAGGTTGCAATTGCCGACACGGGGTCGGGGATTCCGGAAGAAATTCTCAATAAAATATTTAATCCGTTTTTTACCACAAAGGAGATGGGAAGTGGATTGGGGCTTGCGATTAGCAAGAGGATTGTAGACAACCATAACGGAAGCATTATCGTGAAGAGTAATCCAGGGGAAGGAACGACATTTTATGTCTGTTTTCCGGTGAGAAAAGTAACGGTAGCGGCATAATGCAAAATATCAGGGAGCGATATTATGAGCAGTAAAGTGCTGATCGTAGATGACGAAAAACTTATGCGGATATCCTTGGAGAGTCAATTGAAGAAGGAAGGGTATCAGGTGAGGTCGGTGGACAATGCAACCGAGGGTTTGAAGATGGTTATGTCTGAAGACTACGACGTGGTAGTGACGGATTTAAGGTTATCCGGCATGAACGGAATGGAGCTTCTCAAGGAGATTAAAAAATACAATCAGGAGATAATTGTTGTTATCATGACGGCCTATGGTACCCTTGAAAGCGCCGTATCTGCTATTAAAGATGGTGCATACGATTATATTGCAAAGCCTTTTTCAACGGATGAATTGATTATCAAACTTCAGAGGGCGCTCCACCATAAGAATACGGCTGCAGAAGTAAATCGTCTCAGAGGTGAAATTCAGGCTGAATTTGAATTCTGCAATGTTGTCGGAAATAGTGAATCGATGAAAAAGGTGCTCGAGATTGTAAAGGGTGTTTCTGAAAGGGATACCACCGTTCTCATACGGGGAGAAAGCGGAACCGGAAAGGAAAAGATAGCCGGCGCTATTCATTATCACAGCAGCAGGAAAATGGGTCCGTTTATCAGGGTGAGTTGTGCCGCACTGAACAGAGAAATCCTGGAAAGTGAGCTCTTCGGTCATGAGAAGGGGGCATTTACGGGCGCATTTAAGACGCGGCGGGGAAGATTCGAGTTGGCGGATGGAGGGTCAATTTTTTTGGATGACGTCGACGATATACCTGTGGATATGCAGGTCAAACTCTTGCGCGTGCTTCAGGAAAGGACATTTGAAAGGGTCGGAGGCGAAGAAACCCTTGGCGTCAATGTGAGAATTATCTGCGCAACGAAAAAAGACCTTTTGGAACGGGTAAAGGAAGGTTTCTTTCGGGAAGACTTGTTCTACCGGTTGAATGTGGTGCAAATCAGCATACCGACATTACGGGAACGAAAGGAAGATATCCCGTTGTTGATCAACTACTTTTTGAAAAAATTTGTGTCCCAGTATGAAGATGCCTTGCCGGATGTTTCGCCGGAGGTAAAAGCGGTTTTGATGGCTTACGATTGGCCCGGCAATGTAAGAGAGCTTGAAAATGTCATTGAACACGCTATTGCATTCTCTAAGTCAAAGGGCATCTCCTTGGAAACCCTGCCTGAGTATCTGAGAAAGGGTAATACAAATACAGATTTATTATCAATGGATTTATCTCACACACAGGCGATAAACTTGCAAGACGCACTTACAGAAGTGGAAAAAAAACTTATTCACTGGGCACATCAAAAGACGAACGGCAATCAGGTAAAAATGGCAGAGATATTAGGCGTCCCCCGCACTACGCTTCGTAACAGATTGGTTAAGCTGCAATTGTTTGATAAATCGTAATAATTTTGGTTTTTTGAAAAAGTAGGGACCAGACATTTGCCCGTTTTGTGGCGAACGTGATTTATAATAGCAAATGCTTTGCCATTACACGGCACGACAAACATTGCTATTGTTTGGAAGTTTTCAAAAAACTAAATTATTACGATAACTCAATTCATTCATCAAACGTGGCAACATTCTAAAAAGTAGTGACCATAAATAGTCACACCTTATGTTGTTTTTTAGCAAAGAGATAGGGATTGTTTTTCTGAAAAAATAGTATTTGTGGTGGCCGTTTCTGGTCTTTTGACTAAAAAGATCTTTGTTTGGTAATAATTACAATGTACGTATTGACAAAGAGTTACGTTGAATAAATTTTAATCGTTAAGCACGGTACGGATGTTGCTTAACTATACGTTAATACGGATCTTTTTGTCTTGCCATGTTCGAAAGGCGTTTCGGTCTTTTTTGAATATAATTTGTAGTGTTAAAAAAGTGAAGCTCCATTAATTATGTGTGAAAGGGGGTGGTAGAAAAATTTGTTACGTGGTAAGAGTTGCTGTTTTGTGAGTTGCGGAAATGCTGTATAAAAAAGGTTTAGACTTATATTCCTAAAGATGAAGATTAGGAGGGAAGGAAGAGCGATGAAAGGAAGAGTATGGCTAGGGGCTGCGGTAGTAGGAGCGGTGCTGTCGGTAGGTGGAGTGTCGGGCGCTGGATTTATCCAGGGCACGCACGTGAAGACGGATCTGCCAGGTCCGTTT
>JAJTXE010000003.1:542956-629408 GCA_021463795.1 Candidatus Brocadia sp.
TCCCATATTTTTTGGCGTGCTTCCGGCGCCCTCTTCAGGAACAACAGAGTACCATATGGTTTTCCAAATTCCATCAGCGCCATCTCGCCAACTTCTTCAGCAATTTCATTTATCTTACGATCCTTCGTCTTTACTCCAAAACACCCGGCAACCATCATCAGCTTCTCAACGTCTTTAATCCGATAGCCGGGGGCCTCACCACGTGCCGTAGCAACCAGCAGATGGGCAGCAGCGCGCGCGTGATCCGAATGACATGCCGTACCGGCGCCGCTCATACGCAGGAAATGCCGCGCCGCAAAGGTATTCGCATCAGCGCCACACACGCCCTTCTTCGGGCCTTTTCCGAAAGGATCAATATTACACGGACCATAATTACAGTGCCGGCAGCACAGTGCAAGACTTCCATAGCCACATTGAGGAAGCTGCGCCTGATACCGGTCGTACATGGTCTCCACTTTCAGTTCTTTCATACGATCCAGCATAATCTCGTCAGCAGTTTTTTTCTTCTCTTCCATTTTATTCCCCTCCTTAACAAGGTTCATAAATACCATGCCAGCCGGAATTGCTTACTTATCCGGCAAGCCTGACTATCTACTACAGTTGCCTGCAATAAATAGAACAAACTATTATAAATAGAAATAGATTTAAATCAAGAAAAAATGCAACCCGTCATTTTCCCTTTGTACAATCTTCCAGATTGTTCTTTATCTGCCTTACTTCCTTCAGCAGCTGATCGTTTTCCGCAAAGACCGCCTTTCCCACAATATCCGATTCAAGCACCTTTTCGTTATAGGAAATGAACCCTAAAACCGGAATCCCATTCAGCCCTTTTTCGATCAATGCCCTGTGTTCTTCCGAAGCTACTTTATTGCCCACGGCATAAATAGCCTTCAGGCCGATATCGTCTGCAAGTTTTTTAACCTGGAAGGCCGTCTGTATACTCTTGGAACCCGGCTCTACAATCACAATCAGTGCATTTACCGCTTTTACCGTGGCACGTCCCAGGTGTTCAACCCCTGCCTCCATATCCACAATAACCACTTCATCCCTTTGCACAATCAGATGACTGAGCAACGTCCTTAAAAAGGCGCTCTCCGGGCATGCACAACCACCCCCGCCGCGTTTCACAGCGCCCAATACCATCAGCTTTATCCCTTCCTGTTCCAGGGAAAGTTTATCCGGCAGGTCGGAAACCGTGGGGTTCAACTGAAAAAACTTTCCGTATTCTTCCGATGTAGCGCCCGTACGCTCTTTTATCAAATCTTTCATCTGACTAATCGGAACGACCTCCGATACATTTTTTATACCCAGCGTTACCGCCAAATTCGCTACCGGGTCTGCATCGATTGCAATAACCTTTTTCCCGTTTTCTGCAAAAACCCTGGCAAGGGTAGCAACAAAGGTTGTCTTTCCAACGCCGCCTTTCCCTGAAACTGCAATTTTCATGATATCATCACCTCTACCTCTCACTTGGTTTATGTAATCATTACAATTTAATAATTATATCATGCTTTACGACGTATTTGCATAAGAAAATTTCAAATGACGTTACATCTCACCTGTTGTGTCTTTCAGATCTCTGGAAATTAATTGATTCTATGGCGGGCATTTTGAATGTCGTTCGGCCTGAGATAAATCATATCAATACAAAGTATTATGAAGTATTTAATGAAATATTTAAACTATTTGTTGACAAGCGGTATGTTATCCATTCAATGGTGATGTCAATGACAAAAGTGGAAATGGGAATCATGAAACTATATCAGAGATTTTAGAGCATTTTAATGAGGATACTAATGTAAATTGTGAAAAAGCCAGTTATGGTTCTTCAGCAGGCAGACTTCACATTCCCGGCGTGCTCGTAGACGGAGAGCAATAGTATGAAGTTGATTTAGGTCCACCATACAACATTATAGACGCAAATCCAAAAAATTAACCAATTGGTTATTAGGGTAATTAGGTGAGACTTCTTGATGAAATTGCATTTTAGATAAGCTATAACCGTTCACTTTCTGGTGTGCAATGTTATGAAACATGCCGATAAAGGCAAACCCAGAGTGAACAGGGGGCACAAAGGAAAGGGTCTTTCGGGGATACAAGGAAGTATACGGGGACAACAAAAGTCCCTACTGCCAGGGATGTTTTCGTTAACACTTTTGCAGCAAGGACTTTTGTTCCTGGGGTGTAGCAGCATTTCTTTATGGTGCGCATTTTGGACATGACGTACTACGTATGCATCTGAAACCATCGCCATCTTGTACGCATATACACGTAGGCTAAAGCCGCGCGGCTACAACTTTTTATGGCGTTAAACAGAATTCAGGCTGTTTATTACAATACCTGTAATTAACTTCGGATAAAAATAGGTCGACTTGGGAGGCATGACCTTGCGTGCCGTTGCAATTTCCCTTACTTGTTCAATACGCGTGGGCTTAAGGAAGAATGCCAGTTGATACTGGCCAGATCGCACAAGAGAGACGGCCTCCGCTTCGTCCTTTACATATTTTACGTAGTCTTTCACCGTTACGTCGTCAGAAGCAATGCCCAATATCCTGTTTATAATCACGCCATGGAGGATACCCGCATCCAAATGACGCCATTCAGGATGATCTGCAGCAAAAACCATATCAGCGAACTTTTCATTGCTGAGATACAGTTTGTAATAGGCATCTTCCTGCCCCGCATACATGACGAAGGTGTGGTCTTCAGTTGCAGTACTGAGCCGTGATATCCAATCTTTTACCGCACGCGCCTTACCGAGAGGCTCAACATGAAAAGATTCTTGCAATAACGGCAATATCCGGTCAAGACGATAATCCTTTATATTGCGTATCAGCCGATGGGCCGGCAGTATCTTCAATCCGTTATTATTCATCGACACGCACACCATCATGACATAATCCGAAGGCAAATCTCCACCTGAACTGCCATGTGCTTTCTGCATCTGGGCTTTATATACCAACGCCGTTTCATACCGGTGATGTCCATCTGCAATAAACAGAGGTTTTTTCTTCATACGGGTAACTAACCGATCGATCGTCTGTTTTTCCTTTATCACCCAAAGCTTATTTTTTACCCCCGTATCATCCAAAAACTCCATCTCAGGCTTTGCGGATGTCATGGTTAATAAATCAGCGTTAATCTCGTTGTCCTCATCGGGGAAAAGGGCAAATATGGAACTGAGGTTTGCCCGGCATGACTGGGTGAGTTTTAAGCGGTCAGCCTTTGGACCAGGGAGCGTTTGTTCATGAGGATAGATAGACCCTTTATCAAAGGGCTCTAGTTTTACTAATGCAATAAAACCCCGTCGGGACAACCACCTGTCCCCGGATAAAAATTCCTGATCGTAAATGTAAATTGCCGGGGCATCATCCTGTTTGAGGGTGCCATTTTTCCACCACGCATCAAGAAACTCTGCAGCGCGGGTATATTTGTTGGCTTCTTCCGTATCGCCGGGAACGTCCTTTCCAAAATCCAAACGAATAATGTTATTCGGATGGATCTGATAATACCGCTCTTGCTCCTGTGGTGAAATGACATCATACGGCGGCGTCATAACAGATGACAGGTCGGCAATAACATCCTGATTATACCGTAACCCTTGAAACGGTTTTATAATAGCCATAGTAAATCTATCACCTTAAAATTTAATACTTTACCTAGCTTATCTAAGTCATAAATTAAAGATAAATACCAGATAACAATAAACTCCAATACACTAAATTCAAAACTCCAAACTCCAAATAAAAATAATTATCGATTGTTTGTGCCGACGTGACGAGTTTTGGTTTTTCAGTCATTTTAATTCGGCTTTTATTTGAGGTTTGTAATTTGAAATTTGTGATTGAAAACGATAAACAACTTGATAGTTCAGACTTGTCTTATCAAGTGCCTTCCTCCCAGGAGGCAAGATACTTTTCTTGCTCTTTGGTGAGGGTATCAATTGAAATGCCCATAGATTTCAGTTTCAGACTTGCTACCCACTGATCGATCTCTTTTGGCACATCATAGACCTTCGGCGTTAATTTGCCTTTATTTTTTACGACATATTCCGTAGCCAGCGCCTGGGTTGCAAAACTCATATCCATCACACATGCGGGATGGCCTTCCGCTGCAGCAAGATTGATGAGACGTCCTTCTCCAAGGAGATAAACGGACTTCCCATTCTTCAATACGTATTGGTCTACAAAATTGCGGACTGATTTATTGATCTTCGCTGATATGGCTTCTAACCCACCAATATCGATCTCCACGTTAAAATGACCTGAATTGCAAACCATCGCCCCACTTTTCATGGCTTCGAAGTGTTCTTTTCTGATTACATGAATATTACCCGTTAGGGTGCAAAACAGATCGCCAATCCTGGCTGCTTCACTCATCGGCATGACCATAAAACCGTCCATAGCCGCTTCCAGTGACTTAATTGGGTCAATCTCCGTAATCACAACATTTGCCCCCATACCCTTTGCGCGCATGGCCAGTCCTTTTCCACACCATCCGTAACCAGCCACGACAAATACCTTGCCGGCCAGCAGGCAGTCGGTCGCCCGGATAATTCCATCAATAGTAGACTGCCCGGTCCCATAACGGTTGTCAAAAAGGTGCTTTGTATCCGCGTCGTTCACGGCAATGACCGGCATCTTCAGCGACCCGTCTTTCTCCATTGCCTTTAACCGTATCACACCGGTAGTCGTTTCTTCCATACTCCCCAAAATGTGCGGAATAAGTTCTTTGCGCTCTTTGTGGATAGCAGAAACCAGGTCAGCGCCGTCATCCATGGTAATGGTCGGTTTATGGTCCAGCACCGAGATGATATGCTTGTAATACGTTTTATTGTCTTCTCCTTTGATAGCAAAGACCGGGATGCCATAATCCTTTACCAGAGAAGCAGAGACGTCGTCTTGCGTAGACAAAGGATTTGACGCACAGAGGACAATATCTGCCCCACCAGCCTTAAGTGTCCTTGCCAGATTCGCCGTCTCGGCTGTTACATGAAGGCACGCCGACATCTTCATCCCTTGTAGGGGCTTTTCTTTTTCAAATTTCTCCTTTACCTGCGCCAGCACCGGCATATCATTGCTTGCCCATTCAATACGTTTCTTACCGACAGATGCAAGGTTTGCATCTTTAATATCGTAGTTCATGCACACTCCTTTTCTTTACACAATTTTATTCTTTTGATGAGATAAAAAGGCAACTAAGAATATTGCAAAGGCATCTAAGCCTTTCATGATCTTTGCTAAGGAAGCCTTGTTAGCATCTTTTGCACGAGCTTAACTCACCCCAGAGAACGCTGAGGTCACAAGGAAACCAGGAGAAACTTGGAAGTTAAGATGCAGTGAGATTGAGCTTCCCAACTTCAAAACTTCCCAGTCTCTTATCTTCTGGTTTTTCTCCGCGTTCTTTGCGCCCGCTGCAGTGAACTGTTGCTTGGTTTTAAACGCCTGCGGCCTTTCGCAATGCATCGACCATATCGGTCTTTTCCCACGTGAAGGAATCTTCTGGACGGCCAAAATGGCCGTGTCGGGCGGTAATCTTATATATCGGCCTCCTGAGTTTCAGCCGTTCGATTATGCCCCTGGGTGTCATATCAAAAACCTTTTCGCAAATTTGGGTAAGTTTCTCATCCGGAATCTTCCCGGTACCTTCCGTAGTAATGTGGACAGCAAGGGGTTTTGCTACACCAATGGCATAGGCCACCTGTGCCTCACACCGGTCTGCCAGACCAGAAGCCACCACATTCTTCGCAATATGACGGGCAGCATAGCAGGCACTCCGGTCGACCTTCGTCGGGTCTTTTCCCGAAAAAGCCCCGCCGCCGTGACGTCCCCACCCACCATAAGTGTCCACAATGATCTTCCGCCCAGTCAGGCCACAGTCACCCTGAGGGCCGCCAATTACAAAACGCCCTGTTGGGTTTATGTGGTAAATCGTTTTACTATCCAGCAAGTTTGCCGGAACTACCTGCTTTACCACTTTTTCAATCATATCCTCTTTGATCGTTTCATACTTTACGTCCGGCGCATGCTGGGTGGAAACAACTACGGTATGCACCCGGATAGGTTTATGGTCTTCATATTCTACCGTTACCTGTGATTTTGCATCAGGACGGAGATATTTCAATTTCCCGCTCTGTCTCATTTCGGCGTGTTTTATAATAATCCTGTGAGCCAGCATAATAGGAAGCGGCATCAGTTCCGGTGTATCATTGCAGGCATAACCAAACATCATGCCCTGATCACCAGCGCCCTGATCCTTATGAAGACCCTCACCTTCAGAAACGCCCTGCGAGATATCCGGGGATTGTTTGCCGATACTGGTAATCACTGCACACGTGTTATAATCAAATCCTATCGATGCGTCACCATAACCAATTTCTTTTATGGTGTGCCTTACAATATCAGGAATATTCACGTTCGCCTTTGTCGTAAACTCACCCGCTACAAAAGCCACGCCGGTTGTCACCAGCGTCTCGCATGCCACCCGGCTCATCGGGTCCTGCTCAAGCATTGCATCCAGCACGGCATCAGATATCTGATCAGCAACCTTATCCGGATGTCCCATCGATACCGATTCTGAGGTAAATAAATGCCTTCCTTTCTTCATACTGATACTGTCCTCTCCTTCAATAAAATTTTTCTTAATACCTTTAAATTACGGCCGGTAGCACCTCTCTGGTTTATCACAACCGATTGCGCCCTCTTGCCCATTTCCTGAGCTACATTGGGATGCTCCAACAAATACATCATTTTGTTTAAGAGCTCCGATTCATCCTGGACTACTTCTATGGCATTGGCTTCTTTTAATAACTGGACCTCCTCGCAAAAGTTAAATGTATGCGGTCCTACCATAACAGGCCTAGCCAGTCCTGCCGGTTCCATTATATTCTGCCCGCCCTGCGGAACAAGGCTCTTCCCAACAAATACACAATCAGCAATGCTGTAAGTAGTTTGTAAATCCCCAATGGTATCGATCAGGATAACCGTTTCTTCTTTCGACTTACCAATCTTTTCCCCCTTATCAAGGGAAGTTTTTCTGACACACCGGAATCTGAAAGATTCAACAAGTTTTACAATTCCCTCCGCCCTTTCGATATGCCGTGGCGCTAGAACGAGCCTTACGTTTGTAATCTTTTCCCTTACTCGCCTGAAGACGTTCAAGAGGAGCATCTCTTCACCATCGTGAGTACTGCCACAGACAATTACTTTATCTTCCTTGTCAATTCCAAACAAGGATAACAGCAATTTTCTTGTGCCTTCCGGGACATCAGTCACAACAGTATCAAATTTCATATTTCCGGTAATACATACTTGTTGCTCCGGGATACCCAAATTCATAAGACGGGTTGCATCAATCTCTGTTCTGCAGCAAAATACGTTCCCTTTTTTTGTCAAACCCTCAAAAAACGCCTTCGAAATCCTTCTGAATCTGCGGTACCATTTCAACGATTTTTCAGATATCCTGGCATTCAGCAACACTACCGGAATATGCATCTTTGCCGTATTTATCAGGAAATTTGGCCATATCTCCAGTTCTACCAGTATCACGCAACAAGGCCGTATGGCATTCAGCGTCTTCTTGACTACCCGGCTCAAATCGAGGGGAAAATAAAAAATTATTTTGTTATTAAAATATCTCCTTGCGACAGATAGTCCCGTATTCGTGTTGGTAGAAACGACAATATCCAGATCATTAAACTCTTTTTCAACATATTGTACAAGGGTTTTTACCATCAAAACCTCACCTACAGAGGCACAATGAATCCATATACAAGGTTTTTCTCCTTTCCTTCTGTCAATCCAACCCATACGCTGGGAAAAACCAGACCGATACCGTTCGCTCACAACGAATTTCAAAAAAAAATAGGGTGACCCAACGGTAAGTGCCGTTATATATACAGCATCAAAAAGTATTGACATGCGGGGAGAATGGACTTTCTGGTTGCTCTCTGTTAGCGTTAATCGTATTCTGTGCGTTAGGACATAAAAACTAATTTACCCTGCCACAACACTGCTTAAACTTTTTGCCGCTACCGCACGGGCAAGGCTGATTTCTCCCTGTCTTGATGCCAATCTTGAGAGGTTCTGTCTTACGCTCAGCCGGTTCTTCTGATTCAGCAGGGGTATGCTGGGGAACGCCTGCTGAAACTGGCGGTTCTTGCATCGTTTTTAGTCCGGAAACTTCCTGATGGACATAATGATCGGGATGCCATACGTCTTTCCGTTCTGCTTCCTTGCCCAATTGCAATTTAAAGATAAGATCGGTTACTTCGTCCCGAATTGACAGATTCATATTCTCAAACATAGCCAAGGCATCCCTTTTATATTCTATTCTCGGGTCAACCTGGGCATATCCGCGAAGACCAATGCCCGATCTCAGATGATCCATAGCATAGAGATGATCTTTCCATTTCGTGTCGATTTTTTCCAGCAAGAGGATTTGAGCGATCTTTTCCATCTCTTCTTTGCCAATAGTATCTTCCTTTGCCTTGTACGCCTCTTCGGCTTTCTGTATCAAAAAATCTTCTATATTTTCACGCGTCTTTTCTTCAACCTCATTCAGATCAAGGGACAAACCATATTTTTGCCTGAACCAGTCCGCAAGATCAAAGGGATCCTCTTCCTTTCCGTTCTTTGTGTCATAAGCAAAAGCGGTTATCTCCCTGACACTATCCTCCATCATCCGGAAAATGTAATCAGAGATATTTTTGCCTTCCAGGACGTCCTGCCGCAATGAATAAATCGTTTTTCTCTGCTGGTCCATGACCTCATCATATTCGAGCAGATGTTTCCGTATTTCAAAATTATGCTCCTCTACTTTTTTCTGCGCCCTCTCAATCGACCGGGTAACCATCGAGTGCTCGATCGCCATACCTTCTTCCATCCCGAAGGTTTTCAAGAGTGAACTAACACGTTCAGAGGCAAAAATACGCATCAAATCGTCCTGCAGCGATACATAGAAGCGGGAAGAACCCGGATCTCCCTGACGACCGGCACGCCCGCGGAGCTGATTATCAATGCGCCGCGCTTCATGCCTTTCGGAACCGATAATATGAAGGCCTCCGAGGGCAGCAATGCCCTCACCCAGCACAATGTCGGTGCCTCTTCCGGCCATATTCGTCGCAATGGTAACATTCCCGCGCTGGCCTGCTTTTGCAACAATGTGCGCCTCCCGTTCATGCTGCTTGGCATTCAATACCTCATGCTCAATCCCTTCACGGATAAGTTTTTCACTCAGCAGTTCTGACTTTTCAATCGAAACCGTTCCAACGAGCGTCGGTCTGCCGGTATTATGAACCTCTACAATCTCCTTAATAATGGCATCGAATTTTTCCTTTTCCGTCCGATAAACCCGGTCCGGAAAATTGGTACGGCTCATAGGCTTGTTTGTGGGAATCATTACCACTTCCAGTTTGTAGATTTTATCAAACTCTGCAGCCTCCGTCATTGCTGTTCCTGTCATCCCCGCAAGTTTTTTATACAACCGAAAGAAATTTTGAAGCGTAATCGTGGCAAGGGTCTGATTTTCTTCCTTGATGCGCTGATGCTCCTTCGCTTGTACGGCCTGATGCAAACCATCACTCCACACACGGCCTTCCATTAGTCGCCCGGTAAATTCATCAACAATAATCACCTCGCCACCCTTGACAATATAATCCCTATCATTTTTAAACAGATGGTGGGCGCGCAACGACTGTTCTATGTAATGGGGCCACTCCATATTTCTGTCGGTATAGATACTGTCAACATTCAGCAATTTTTCTACTTCTTCTATGCCCTCCTCGGTAAGATGCGCCATCCGTTCCTTTTCTTTTATCTCAAAGTGCTTTCCGGCTTTTAAACGCCTGGAGGCTTTATCGGCTAAATAATATTTTTCGGTAGACTCTTCTGCCGGACCAGAGATGATTAGGGGGGTACGCGCCTCATCGATCAGGATGCTGTCAACCTCATCGACAATGGCATAATTCAGGCCGCGGCTAATCTGTACCTGTTCTTCCGTCCTTATCCTCATGTTGTCACGGAGATAATCAAAGCCGAATTCGTTATTCGTTCCATAGGTAATATCGCATAAATAAGCAGCCTTCTTATCATCGTATGCCTGATTTGATTGAATGGCTCCTGCGCTTAGTCCTAAAAATTCATATAAGGGAGTCATCCAATCCCTGTCTCGTTTTGCCAAATAATCATTGACGGTAACCACATGCACACCCTTCCCGGTCAAAGCATTTAAGTAAGCCGGCAGGGTGGCTACCAGGGTTTTCCCCTCTCCCGTAGCCATTTCGGCAATCTTTCCCTGATGCAAGACCATGCCGCCAATGAGTTGAACATCAAAGTGCCGCATCGTGCGATTGGGACTATCGGGATTGGGGGCAAGAAGCACTCGCCTGCTTGCCTCCCGCACCGTGGCAAACGCCTCTGGCAGGAGATTGTCCACTTCCTCTCCGATGGCCAATCGCCCTTTAAATTTATCTGTCATCTGGCGGAGTTCCGCATCTGTTAATGCCATCATCTTGGGTTCAAGAGAGTTGGTATATTCTACTATGGGTATTATCTTCTTTATCATCCTCTCATTGGATGTCCCAAATATTTTCGCTAGAAAGCTCATAGGTAATTATGCCTTTTGTGCGTCTTTAATGTAGAGAAAATGGAGTAATTTTTGTACCCGTTGCGATACACCAAATCACCTCCCGGGGCTTTTAAATAGATATTACAGAAAATTTTCAAAGCCAAAAAATACGAAAAATACGTTGCTATTTTAAGCAAATAACGACATCCATGTCAAGGTTATGTTTGGGTACAAGATGAAAAAAGAAGGCTGTTGAGCTATTTTTTGTTCAACAGCCTTCCCTGAACGACAGTTTCTGTGCTTACCGGCTACCAGCGTTTTGAGCCCGGACTAGAATACCCCCTTTACCTTTCCCGTATTCACATCAACATCCACACGCCGGAATGCAGGATCAGAGCTTGTTCCCGGCATGAGCTTAATATCTCCTGCCATTGGCACAACAAATCCCGCTCCCTTGAAAACAAGGATGTCACGGATACGTAATCTCCACCCCTTCGGCGCCCCTTTTAATTGTGGGTTGTCGGTAATGGAGAGGTGGGTTTTTACCATGCACGTCCCCAGTTTTGATATGTCCGGATCGTTTTCCAATGCCTTAACCTTTGTCAAAGCATCGGGAGTAAAATCAACTCCATCCGCTCCATACACTTGCTCCGCAATCATCTCAATACGTGTCCTCAAAGGAACGTTTAAT
The DNA here is from genome assembly GCA_021463795.1 of Candidatus Brocadia sp. Taxonomy (GTDB): domain Bacteria; phylum Planctomycetota; class Brocadiia; order Brocadiales; family Brocadiaceae; genus Brocadia. The sequence continues at coordinate 554,214 of JAJTXE010000003.1, forward strand.
TCATAGAGAAATTTAAAATTATTCGGTTGATTGCAAGCATCAACTACCGCATCAGCCAGTTCCAATGCGCCTTCGCCGCCTTTAAGCCAGTGCTGGGACAGGGCGACCCGGGCGCCTGCTTTTTCTGCCAGTTTGCGGACTGCTTTTACTTCTGCATCGGTATCCGTATAGAAGTGATTAATACAAACGACCGGATTAATGCCTGCCTTCTTTACCGTATTAATATGATGGATAAGATTTTCTACCCCCTTTTCTACCCATCCGACGTTTTCTTCTTTATAGCATGGGTCCAAAGGACGCCCGGGTACCGGAACGGGGGCGCCGCCATGGCATTTCAGCGCGCGGATCGTGGCAACAACTACGGCAGCATTGGCACGATGCCCTGAGTAACGGCACTTTAAGTTCCAGAACTTTTCAAATCCGATATCTGCCCCGAATCCCGATTCAGTAACAACATAGTCGCCCAGTTTTAAGGCAATTCTGTCTGCAATAATCGATGACTGACCGATAGCAATATTGGCAAAAGGTCCAGCATGAACGAATACCGGCTGCCCTTCTATGGTTTGCATCAGGTTCGGATTAATAGCCTCCACCATCCAGGCGGTCATGGCGCCGGCAACTTCGAGGTCGCTCGTTGTTACTGGCCTGCCTTTTTTATCGTAAGCAACAACCATCTTGCCGATCCGTTCTCTCATATCTTTTAAATCTTTCGCTACCGAAAGAATTGCCATGATCTCAGAAGACACGGCTATTGCAAAGCCGGACTCCATCATGAAACCGTCCATCCTGCCCCCGATGCCGACAATGATTTTCCTCAGCGCCTGGGCACAAAAGTCGATAATCCACTTAATTTCTATCCGGTCTGTGTCGATGTCGAGACGTTTTAAATTACTTTTTGCAAGCCTTTCATCATCGTAATTAAATTCATGCTGTATCCTGGAAGTAAGTGCAACCATAGCCAGATTGTGAGCATTCATAATGGCATTAATATCCCCTGTTAGCCCAAGAGAGAAAGGGGTTAAGGGGATACACTGGGAGAGCCCACCGCCTGCGGCAGATCCTTTAATGTTCATCGTTGGCCCGCCTGATGGCTGCCGGATCGTACCGATAACCTTTTTCCCCCGTTTTCCCAATCCCTGAACTAATCCTATAGTTGTTGTGGATTTTCCCTCACCAAGGGGAGTCGGGGTTATCGCAGTCACATCAATAAATTTTCCATCCGGCTTATTCTCTACCCGTTTTAAAACCTTGCTGAAATCAACCTTTGCCACATAGTGTCCATGGGGCAGGAGTTCTTCTTTCTGGAGTCCTAATTGTTCGGCCAACTGATACACCGTCTTCATTCTTGTTTCAGCATCTTCTGCTATTTCCCAATCTGCATGCTTGGTGGGATCCAATGCCATATTTTTGCCTCCCAGAATTATGATTATTATAAATTAAAATACAAATTCATCAATATTACCGTTGTCAGATATTAAAAAGCATATATATTAATTAGACCGGCACTAGAGAATTTTGCGATTATACCCGCAAAACTTTCAAGGTCAAGAAAAATGATTCTGAAATATCAAGGTTTTTGCAAATATATTTAAAATTTTTATTGACAAGGGCTTTTAGAAATATACAATGTTCAGTCAAATGAGGCGGACAGGCCAACAAGTGCCTGATAACAGCCATCTTGCTGTTAGATTTCAGGCACTTTAATGCTGCGATAGTATAATATTGTGTTTAAATATGTAAGGTATGATTTTCCACACTAGTATCTTCAGCCTTGAGTTTTTTGTCTAGTAACTCATCTCAACAGCATTGGTTAGAACTTTTTATATCTTTTCCAGTTCAGTGAGAGTAAATATTTCATTTACAACACACTTATTTTAGGTATTATTTTTGCCTATTTTTATCTCAGTTGCGTGAGAAAGGAGGGCTGAAACATCTCTAAATGATATGGTTTGTTGATGTTGTTCCTTTATATTCCCTGGAAAGCTCGTGAATTTAATTAGGTAGGTCCTTTTATGATTGAGAAAAGGAGGTAGTTTTTGATGAAAAAGATATACCATTGGGGGTTGGCGGGGATCATATGCAGTGCCATGGCCGGTTTCACTGCGCCGATTTTTGCTGCAGAAGAAACTGTACCACCTGTATTAACCTCGGAAGACGAAGCAAAGATAGGCGCTTTCTTCGAAAAGGAAGAAGATGTAGGCAAGATGTTCAATTTCTTCAAGAGTGTAGAAGTAAGTGGATTTATTGATACGTATTATAGTTATAACTTCTCAAAGCCTGATGACCAGCGGGGATCTGCCGGAGGATTTACCCGGGACGCTGCACAGGGAGACTGGATAGATGTGAGGGCATTCGACAGGGAAAACAATTCTTTTACCTTAGATAATATTGAAATCTCGGTCTTTAAGCCATCAACAGAAGAGGATCCGATCGGATTTGGCTTTACGACAAACTATGGTGAGATTGCCCAGCGGATAACTTTCGTACCGAGCGATGGCAGGGTAGACGATGATGATTTTACGGTAAGCCAGGGGTTTGTAACATACAAAGCACCTGTGGGAAAGGGTCTGGATTTTAAATTCGGCAAATTCGCCACGTGGATCGGCGCAGAACTTTGGGAAAGCGTGGACAATCCCAACTTCTCACGCTCACTCCTCTATCAAAATGCAATCCCATTTACGAACACCGGTCTGGCGGTGAGTTATCCCCTCCTGGATCAGTTAACGACCACCTTTTATCTGGTAAACGGATGGGATACCTTTGTAGATAATAATGACAGCAAGACATTAGGATATCAGTTTAACTGGAAGGTAAGCGAAAACACGAGCTTTATTGTAAATGGCAGTCATGGTGCGGAACAAGATGAAGACATTGTGTCAGATGCCGATGGGAATCTCAGGCATTTCTGGGATCTGATTCTGGCATTAAAACCCTTCGAAAAGACGGCATTTAACCTCAACTTTGATTTTGGAACGGAAGAGGATGGCAAAGGGGCAACTGGCGGATTCACACCTGGGTCAGGTAATGGTAAATGGTGGGGATTCTCCGGTATTGTAAGCCAGGACATCACGGATTATTTTGGATTAGCCTTGAGGGGTGAATATTTCGACGATCATGATGGGGCAAGAATAGGAGTTTCAGCCCTGCGCCTGTGGGAAATTACCCTTACCGCTAATTTTAAGATCAGGGAAAACCTTCTGGTCAGACCTGAAATCCGTTACGATGAAGGAAGCGAGGATATATTCAATGGTCATAATGATCAACTTACTACGGCAATTGACGTAGCGTATCTGTTCTAATTATTTTAATTTCAGTGAAAGTAATTTTGGCATTTTTAAGGTAAACGCCAAAATGGTATAATCCCCCTATATTGATTACGAAAGTAAGGTATAGGGGGATTTTTATTGGTATGAGATTATCGATCAACACCGCCATTCTCATCTACATATCATTGTTTTCCGCAGTCCTTTTTGTAAACGCCATCAGCGGTAATTTTGTCTATGACGACTTTAAGGTTGTCGTTGAAAATTCCTTTGTTAAGGAGTGGAGACATCTTCCAAAGGTTTTCACGAAGGATTATTTTTCTCTCTCCGGGGAAATAAGTTACCGCCCTCTGGCTACCCTCTCATACTTTGCTGATTATGCCATCTGGCATAAAAATCCCCTTGGATTTCACATCACGAACGTCGTTCTGCATACCATGAATAGCGTGTTGTTTTATCTTTTCCTCCGTGCCCTTGTGCCTAACAACAAGATCGTCCTCCTGTCACTTTTGTTTTTTATCACCCACCCTGTTCTCGTAGAGACCGTGAACGCCATTGGCTATCGGGAAGACCTCCTGTGTGCAACCTTTTTCCTCGTTTCGTTTATTTATTTTATAAAATCTGACACACTTGTTTATCGGAAAAGCAATCAGATAACCCGATTCACCGTTTATTACACCATTTCTCTTGTCTCTTATCTCTGTGCCCTTTTTTCAAAAGAAATGGCAATAACCCTCCCTCTCCTGTTGATGGTATTTACGGTTTTTTTTCATCAAAGGCCCTGGTCGTCACTTACGAAAAGAGGTAAAGGAATTTATACAGGATACCTTGCGATTTCCCTGCTCTACCTCATCATTCGGTTTATAGTATTCAGCAACCCTGCATTACACTCCGTCTATCAACCAGGCGGCTTTTTGGTCAACCTCTTTACGATGATAAAGATTCTGGCATCGTACATCAGACTATCGTTCTTTCCGCTGCATCTTAATGCAGACTATCTGGTCCCTCTGGTAACACGTCCCTGGGAAGGGTCATTCATTCTTGCCATAACCTTCTTAATCTCAATTTTTGTCATATTTGCGGTCATATGCAGAACGAGGAATATGCTTGCTGCCTGGATCTCGTGGTTTTTTATCACGCTTTTACCCGTCATGAATATCATTCCGATAGACAATATTATGGCAGAGAGGTATCTTTATATGCCGATAATGGGATTTTGTGTGGCAAAAGGAATCCTAATTTACCGGATCACCGACCGCACCCTATCTCCACGCGCCATCCCATTGAGACAGATAGTGCAACGGGTCCTGGTTATCCTCATGATTGGGGGATATGGATTTACGATCATCCGGAAGAATGGAAATTGGCGGGATGAACTTACGCTGTGGACGAAAACCATCGCCGACTCCCAGAACAGCCATCGCGCCCACTGCAATTTAGGAAATGTATATCTGGAAAGAGGCTTTATTGAAAAGGCTCACAGGGAATACCAGCTTGCAGCAGCACTCAATCCCAACAATGCATCTATTCACAGCAACCTCGGCAATCTCTACACAAAAGAGGGGCAGATTGATAAGGCATTCCAGGAATATCAGACCGCTGTCCTTATCGGCAAAAATTATGCACAATCTCACAACAATCTTGGCAATATCTATTTCAACCAGGGCGCTCCTGATAAGGCAAGGATTGAATATGAAGAGGCCATCAGGATACAACCTGACTATGCACCGGCCCATAATGGCCTTGGCAATGTTTACAACGACGCTGGTGACCTCGACCAGGCAATGGAAGAATTTAAACAAGCCCTTGCTTACGACGGCACGTACATTCCTGCCCTGATCAGTTTGGGTGTGAATTCTGCAAAAAGAGGACAGTTAAACGAAGCCGTTGTTGCATTCAAAAAAGCTATAAAATTAGATACCCATCAACCTCAAGGTCATTACAACCTGGGACTTGCCTATGAAAAATTAGGGAAACACCGTGAGGCAGTTGATGAATATAATGCGGTAATCCGATTAGATCCCAAAAACCTCAATGGCCATTATGCACTTGGAAGTTTGTATCAGAACTTGGGCTTAACAGATAAAGCTATAGAAGCATTCCGGAAAACGGTTTCCCTGAACCCCAACATGACGCATGGATATAAAAACCTTGTTTTTTTATACCTTAACAACAAAAATGACAAGAAAATGGCTAACCATTATCTGAAGGAATTGTTAAAAAAAGACCCTGCACAGGCACAAGAAGAAGATATTAAACAGGCCTTCGGGCGTTTAAAATGAAGGGGGAAAGGAAATGGGCCCACAAGGATTCGAACCTTGGACACGCGGATTATGAGTCCGCTGCTCTAACCAGCTGAGCTATGGGCCCGTGTATGATAAGGGCACATTATAGCAAGACCTTATCCTTTTTCAATTTCATTTTTTGTAACAATTTAGTTTTTTGAAAATCCCAATAATAGCGATGTTTACCATACCGTGTAGGGGCGAAGCATTTGCTGTGATTGGCACAAACATGTCCATACCCAAGCGGGCAAATGCTTTGCCCCTACTTTTTCAAAAAACTAAAGTGTTACCATTTTTTAAGTTCATGGCTTATTGGACTTCTTGCGAACATTCAGATTTATAATTTCCCGGTATTTCTTCAGCCGTGCATCCTGTCCCAGCCGGAACCGGAGCGGTTGATTACCCCTTCGGCACGTAGTGGAAAATTCACACCACTCACATTTCCTGGTATCTTCTGCCGGTGATACCGGGAAAATACCCGCACGAATGATTTTTAGAAATTCCCACAAGGTCTCCCAGTATCGTTCTTTGCAGTTCATCCATTCTTCACTGTTAATGGTCTTTCTTGGTGGAGACCCCTGTACCGCTTTTTCTTCTGTTTCTGCAACATAGACAAAGGATGCCTCGTCCAGCCTGGTGTGACCTTTGGGAATACGACCTTTCTTCATTTCTTCTGATAGTATCTGTTCTGCCATAATGGCATACAAGGGGAGTTGGAGTTTTTGCCCACGGATGACTGATCTCATGAGGTTTTCTTTCAAAAATCTTCCAGATTTGTAATCAATTACCCGAAAACTCGCTATGTCTCCGGTTTGTTTCATGTCTATGCGGTCGATCTTTCCCTTCAGCGCCATCTTTAAAGCCTCTCCCTGTTGAGAATCTCCGAAAATTACGTTGTTTTGCGTACTCAACGTTACCGTTTTTTCAAGATAGGCAGGCACATAGCCAGTCTTCCCGATCTGTTCAAAGTCCCATGTTACGAATCTTGTAAGAAGGGCGGCTATCTCCTCTTTTTCTATTTCCCAGATAATCGGGTAAGGAATCGGCGTCTGTTGTTCTATCGCTGTGAAATATTTTTTGGCAACTTCATGGAGAAGCTTGATAGGCGCTTGTTCTCTTGTTTTTGCAGTAAAATATCCTTTCCCTATTAAGGCATGATAAAAATCCCTCAATATATTGTGATAAAGGATTCCCAGATCCACAGCAGTTACCATCTCAGCCACTTCTGGTTCTGCCAGGGATTCCAATTCAAGGATTTTACTCATAAAAAACTTGAAAGGACACATCCCGAATGTCTCTAAGGTAGTAGGACTAAGACCCCGTCTTGTCTGCTTATTCCACCAGGCGGACACATCGCCAACGATCCCGTCGTATGGCGTTAAGTGTGGATTGCAGCTTTCGATAGAACGAAGAGCCGATTGTCGGCGGACAAAGGCATCCCGGTTACCTCCGAAGGTTTTCATAAAGCAGATGGGGTCTATCCGGTCGAACGCCATCCGGATACTCACCTCCTTTGGTGTAAGCAGCGATATTTCTAGTTTACAGAGTTTTTCTTTAATACTGCGCGGAACGTAAATTTCGTGCACCAGACTTTCGCCCGGTTCCTTTGTGAACGGAGACGTCCCTTTTGTCGTTTGAATGATATCCATAAGGTAATGGGACTGAACCTTCGGTTTTCCCGTTTCGTCCGAACGTTCGTAAAGCAGGTAGAGCCGTTCTCTTGCTGCATTTAACAGGAAGGTGAAGAGCAATCGCTCTTCATCAAATCCCCGAAGCTTTTCAGGGATAACGTTTCCCAATACCTCGGATAGCCTGCGACGAACGTGGTCCCGCAGGAAGGGTTCTTCAGAGATGGCACGGGGAAACGCTTTTTCATTAAGACCCAGGACAAACAAGGCACGAAAGGGAATGCCACGGGCCGACATGGCATCCAGCACCTTCACACCTCTGCCATTTTTCAACCCGATGGGCAACGCCTCCTGCCGGCACGCATCTATAAAGATATCAAGAAACTGGTTTAAAGTTACCTCTTCTCCCAGACAGTCAAGGGAGCAGAGGGAGAACAACAATTCCCGTATCTTATCCAGTATCAGGAGATCCCTTTCTGTAACCTCCGGGTTCATACCTTCTGAAGGAACCTGAATATAATCCTGAAACAAGCGGATTGTCTCTGTACTCATCGTCTTCCATGACGCCTTTTCAGGAAGCAGCGATACGTCATTTGATAAGGAGCGCAGGATATTTTTTAATAATTCGATTTGGTCTCCAGGGATGTGAATATGTCTTGCTGTCCCTTCTTCATCTGATAAGAATTCTTCATTGCCCTTATCAACGAATTCTGGCAACACTGCCTTCGCTTGCTCAAGCCTTGTAAACCAGCAGGCGATACCGCCATGAATGCCCAGTCTTCTGCTCAGGATGTCCCAGAGATCGGGGCGTGGGATAACGCCTTCGGGATCGCATGACGGCATTCTAAAGTAGGGTGATTCAAGCAATTCAATGACCATCGGGCGGCAAAAATCTTCTCTCTTCATCTGAAGAACTTGCAGGATGACCTTTACCAGTGGATACTTCCCAATGGGCTCCTGTGCGCTGGTTGCAAATGGGATTGCATTTTCCTGAAATATTTTTTTGATGGCATCGGTGTAGGGATCAACCGACCGCGCAACCACGCCAATCTCCTCCATCGTATACCCTTCATCTGTAAGTTTCAGGATCTCCTTAGCAACTGCCCAGACCTCATCTCTTTTGCCGGAGACATTGATAATAATGGGTTTCGGGTTTCCGGTTTCGGGTGGTGAGCTGTCAGTTGTACTTTCTGCGTTTAACTTATGCCCTGCAACCCGCAACCCGCAATCAGAAGCAGAAATATCTTCAGATTTAGGGTTCGTTAGGTATGAAAATCCATAATCGCGGTCCGCAGGCAATTCCTCTACATCATGCGCTATGCCCAGCACGAACGATTCGTAGAAAGGCTTTACGTAGGCAAAGGCGGGGTGTTTTTTCTGATAAGGTAGAAATAGTGTCGTTGGGTAATGCCTGAATATTTCTCCAAAAAAATCCTGTTCAACCCCGGTAAGGTCATAAAATCCGTATGCCAGAATCTGTTGAAAACCCCTCAGAAATGTGGAATCAGGTACGCATGCCGTAGCCATACGATAAACGTCAGAATAGTGTGATATATGGAGTGTGTTTAATCTCTGCCTGAACGTATCAAAGAGATGCATGATTCCGTAAGGCTTTTGTATCTCCATACCCTCAACAAAACCTTCCCGCACGGCCTCCTGCATGACATCAGGGTGAACATTTGCATCAATAAGATCCTGGATAACCCGGAATAAGGCTTTGGAGAGGGCAGGCAGAGACTGGACATTTTTAAACCGTGGTTCTTGTGGCGCCTGCTGTTTTAGTAATCCCGCAATGATGCCTTCATAAATAACTGGCTGTTGAATAATCTGGCCTGTGGCAACTCCTGACAGCCTGCATATCTCCTTTGCAAGGGCGGAGAAGTTCAGAAATGAGACATTCATGAATGAGGCATCATTTCCCAGAACGATTCGTTCCTGGAGCCGGTGTAGCATCCAGTTTGTGGGTGCCACTACGGCAAGGGATGCTAAAGGGTCATCCCTTTTTAATATCTGTATTGTTCCTGCGAATGAGTCTTCAAGGGATGGATGATAGTGCCCTATCTTAACGGATAACATTGTTATGTACTGTAAAAGCTTCTTTGTTTTAATGGTATAGGATTTTTACCTGAAAATAATAGCACACTGCCATTCTGAGTCCTTCGCTTTTTGTCATTATGGGCGAAGTAAATTCACCCTATCAGACTAGCTTTCCTCTGTCTTGAGAGACACCGAACCTTCTGTCAGCTCCAAACTCCTGATGTGTGGTAATGAAGTGCCAATAATACCCTCCATGTCACCATACATGCCTGCGGTATTGGTGACGACCCGTTCAATCTGCTTTTCTCTTTTTGCCCACATTTTTACTGTTGCCCTCTTTTCCTGTTCCAGGTCTTCTTTCATGGATTGAAAAGATTCCACAATCGCCTCAATTCTTTGTCTGAATTCAGAACCGGATAGATAATTGTAGAGCACCTCCATCTTTTCGCTTTTTCCAACAAGGGATGATTTCAGTTGCGCCAGATCTATCAAGCTCGTTCGTAAGACCGATGCCAGGGCAATTGACAATACGTAACTGGTAACCCATACCCCTCCTACCTGCGAGAATCTTTCTATTCCCTTGGGCATAGTTTCTGTCACCAGGACGGCAATTTCTGCTTTTACCTCTCTCTGGTCGTCCTTGAGTTTCGATAACCAGCCGTCATTCCAGGCCTTCGTGTGCTTTGATTCCCAGATAATGGTGCCGCAAAAACGGCCGCCACGGTCATGAACTCGTTGCACAATGTCTGCCCCTTTAATCCCTTTGGGCACGGGTTCGATCTCGTCAACCAGAAATTGCGATTTCAGGAGAGACTCCAGGTCCAATTCCAACACCTCTCCCTGGGTTTGCATAGAACCCTGATGTGCCTTGCGTTTGGCCTCATCAAGGGCCTTTTTGGTATCTTCCAGTTGTTTCTCCTTTTCCAGGAGCTTCAGGCGATTTTCTTCCCCAGCTTCCTTTTTTGCCTTTTCAAAGATTGACTTTCGTTCTTCATCAAGCCTCCTGGTAATCTCGAGTTCCTGATTCTTTCTCAGTTCTTCTAGCTCGCGTATCTTCCTGCGAAAATCCAGCTCGACCTTTTGCGCCTCTGCAAGTTTTCGTTCTTTTTCACTATTCTGTTCATGAAGGTCTTTTAACTCGACCCGAATGGTTTCCTCAACCTCTTTCCTGGCTTCTTGCTTTACCTTTTCTTTTTCGGCCTGTAATTTCTGGGAGACTTGCTGATCGATTGCCTTTTTTGCATCTTCAATCTTTTTTATTTCATCTGCAAGCGATTTCTCACGTCTGGCAAGTTCTGATTCTCTCTCCCTTGCTTTCAGCTCGAACTCTTTTTGGAGTTCTTCTTTTATTTGATGGGAGAGCGTTTCGGTTAACGGTATCTCTTTACCGCAATAGGGGCATGTTATGGTTTGATCTTGCATATCGTTATCCCAACCCGAACAACCGGAAGAGTATTTTTTGATAGGAGATGCTGAATAAACTTGTCATAATGAAGCTCGGGTTTCATTACAATATTTTGCGCTTTGTCATTCAGAACTTGTTTCGAAACCCCCTGTATTATAATAGGTTTTCTCCAACTTTCACTCTTTTTCATCTTTTGTTATTCTCAGTATATACTATAATATTATGCCCGAAGGCAATCCATCATTCCAGCATAAGTAATCAGGTGTGGTATAGGATGAAAAAATTTAACATTAATTTGCCGGAGAGAAGAGGAAAAACTGGCTTTTTTAAGATGAGAAACCCGGTATTCAAGCTATGGAGAATACAACTCCCGATCTACCCCCTGTCCTTAAGAAAGACCTTGTTTTTCCAGAGACCATGAATATGTGCGGCATGGGACAGTCAGAACGTAGCATTGATATTTCCTGTATAAGGCTTGCATAAGCAAGATTTTCTGCTAAACTACATTATGTCTCGATGGTGATTCGGTTGACAGGATTGGAAAATGGACAACGTAATCTCGGTAATCTTGGGTGGCGGACGTGGAACAAGGCTCTATCCTTTAACGAAGGAACGGTCGAAACCCGCCGTGCCTCTTGCCGGAAAATACCGGCTTATTGACATTCCGATCAGTAATTGTCTCAATTCGGGACTCAATAAAATATATGTACTTACGCAATTTAACTCTGCATCCCTTCACAGGCATATTACAAGGGCATACAAATTTGACAACTTTTCCCGGGGATTTATTGAAATTCTTGCGGCTACTCAAACCATGGAAAGGATGGATTGGTACCAGGGCACTGCAGATGCTGTCCGGCAAAATCTTCGGTTTTTTAATCAACCCAATATCGAGCATGTCCTGATCCTTTCCGGTGACCAGCTGTATCGGATGGATTATGAGCATCTTATCAGGGAACACATTCAAAACAGAGCGGAAGTAACTATCTCTGCAATTCCCGTAAAAAGAAACGATGCCCACGGTTTGGGAATCCTCAAGATCGGTGAACAGGGCTCTATTGCCGGTTTCCATGAGAAGCCAAAAGACGAGAAGATTATCGATTCCCTTTCACTCAGTGCGTCTATTTTCAATCGGCAGGGCATTAACGCAAACGGCCGTACCCTTCTTGCATCGATGGGAATTTATCTGTTTAACCTTGAGGTATTGAACGGAATCCTGAAACAAACTCATACCTCAGATTTTGGCAAAGATATTATCCCGGAAATCATAAAAACAAGGCGTGTATTCCCGTATTTCTTTGATGGTTATTGGGAGGATATCGGTACCATCAAGTCATTTTATGAGGCAAACCTGAATCTGGCCTCTCTCTCGCCAAGCTTTACCTTGTACAGCGAAAAGTTGCCAATATACACGAATCCACTTTTTTTGCCCGGATCGACCATTCGCAACTGCAGGATTACCCAATCCATTATTTCAGATGGTTGCAGGGTCGACAACGCTGAAATCCATAATTCTGTTATAGGAATCCGGAGCGTTCTTGGGAAAAGCACCTTGATCCAAAACTCAATTATTATGGGCGCAGATTATTACGAGACAGAATCCAATATCCAGGCAAATCGCTTAAAAAAGATACCTGACACCGGCATTGGTAACAACTGCCGTATTGTGAATGCCATCATTGATAAGAATGTGCATATCGGAGAACAGGTTACTATAGAAAACGTAAAGAAGACGGAACATCTGGATGCGGACAATTACATGATTCGTGATTCTATCGTAATCATACCCAAAGGCAGTATTTTGCCGTCACACACAACAATATAACCACCGCTTTTTCCCATGGTTATTTCCAAGCAACTCTGAGTTTTTCCCCCATGCAAAATATTCTCAAATTAATAGCAATTCTTACTTGAAAATCTATCCAGGTATTGTATAATTCTACACAATAATCTTGGATAGGAGAGGTGGTGCGATATGGAAAATTTTGCAAAAAAAGTCAGACCTTTAAAAGCAACGTTTATGTTTATACCAATGAATAACGGTTGGTTCAGGCATCTGCAGGGGATGTCTGCCACTATTCTACAATGGTTTGCACTCGACCTCGAACCTCCGTCGTGCGGGCGAGTCTGGTGTATACCACATTAGGAGAGAAACCATTTTACAACTCATTGAAACGAGTCTCCCGGAAGTAGCAGAACGTAGCATTAGTATCGAGGAAAAATGTAAGCTTTATGGTTTAAAACGGTTAAGGATTGAAGATAAAAAGCTTTTTGATAACTATGTAAAAGGAGAGGAGGTAAATTTATGTGATTACTCTTTTGCAAACAATTTTATCTGGAAAGGTTCAATTGAATTATTATGGAAGCTGATCCATAATAATTTTTGCCTTTTTGGAGTTACTTCCAAAGGCATGTGCATGATGCTCCCCCCATTAGGGAAAAATAACATTCAAAATACCCTCCATGAATGTTTTTCTTTAATGCGAGAAATGAATGAGTCCCGCGGTTTCGAATCTTACATCAATTATGTTTATGAAGATTTCCTTACCCTTTTTGACAAGGGTTCCTTCCGTATTGCTGAAGGCTATCCCGACTACCTTTACAACACCTCAGACCTCATAAAACTTGCCGGCGGAAAATACGAAAAGAAGAGAAATGAGATAAACTATTTTAAAAAGCATTACACCGCTTCTTTTGAAAAATTTTACCCCCGCCATATTGCAGACGCACTCCTGATGATTGACCAATGGAAAAGAGAGAAGATTCAGGAGTCAAATTTGTCAAACCATAATGAAAACCATTACCAGTATAGTCTTGTTCATGAGGCAGAGGCGGCGAAATGCGCAATCATCTTTTCGGAAGAATTAGGCTTGCATGGGGCAATCATTACCATTGATGGCCGCATTGAGGGTATTACGCTGGGTGAACCAATCGCATCCCGTACTGCATCAGTGCTTATCGAAAAAACCAACAACAAGTTTTATGGTATGCCACAATTTATCTATCAGCAATTTTGCTCCAGCCCCTTTTCTGAAACTGCTTATATCAATGCTGGTGAGGACTGGGGCATTGAAGGCCTGAGAAGGGCAAAGATGTCATACCACCCCTGTGTTTTGGCAAAAAAATTTCTCATTTACGAAAAACCTTGATTTCCATGCTTTCTTTGACGTAGAATCTGGTTAAAAATCAACACCGAGCCCCTATAGCTCAATTGAATAGAGCGTTGGCCTCCGGAGCCAAAGGTTGCAGGTTTGAATCCTGCTGGGGGCGCTTGATTTTATAAGACAACTGTTTAAGCGGGAGAGGTGCCGTACTTTCCCACGAGCACCATCCCTTGTTTGTATTTCGAATCGGCGGCGGGTTGTAAGGAAAAATGATTTTGCAGACGTTGCGTTAATGCCTGAAACTGTTCAAATTGCCCATCCAAAAGCTCTATTTCTATCTCCCGATATTTTTTTTGACCCCTGTGCCCGCGAAAGGTCACATCATCGAGGGATAACTCCACCTTAAATCCATCATTGCTGGTGATTATTCCCGCAGAACGGTTTGTCTCTGCTACTAAAACTTTTCTCAGGGTTTGTCCCCGGAGATCGAGTTCATTCATAATGGCTGGAGGGATCGTTGGCTTTTTCTCTTCATTCCAGAGCCTTATCTCATCGTGTGAGAGTATCCATTCAAACTCCTTTCGCTCAAAGATGGCTCCGTTTTGCTTGCAGGCCACTTTGTAAGCCCCCGTATAGCTTCCTCCTCTTTGTCGGATGCGAAAAGCAGAGCCTGAATGAAGAAGGGTGTACTGAGGAGTATCGAGGTAAATATCCGCCTGAAGACAAGGCTCTTCCTTAAGATAGCGAAACCCCAGGATATCAACAACACCAAGGAGGGCATCAAAATCAAGCGCATCGGCACAAAGAAACTTTGCTTCAATTTCTGTTTTTTTCTCTATCATAGCATAATTACTTTAGGTCTTTTCCGGATAACTCAGCCAGAAGGTCCCGCACCTTCTTCATGTCCTCCCATACCTTAGCCTTGTCGTTGGGGTTTCTCAGGAGATAGGCGGGGTGGTAGGTAACCATCATGGGGATACCCTTGTAATCGTGGAATCTTCCCCGCAAGGTGCCAACAGGGGACTTTGTATTAAGCAGTGTTTGGGCGGCAAAGGTGCCCAGGGCACATAAGACCCTGGGTTGGACGATCTCGATCTGCTTCAAAAGATAAGCCACACAGAGGACAATTTCTTTGGGTAGGGGACTCCGGTTCTCGGGAGGACGACACTTCAGGACGTTGGCAATATAGACGTCGCTGCGTTTCAGGCCTATGGCTTCAATAATCTTGGTAAGTAATTGACCAGCACGGCCGACGAAGGGCTCGCCATGAAGGTCTTCATCGCGTCCAGGCGCTTCACCCACAAACATCAGCGACGCCCAAGGATTGCCAACACCAAAAACAAGATTGGTGCGCTTCTTCCCCAGCGGGCATTTGTGACAGTTCAGCGTTTCGTTCCGCAGCACTTCCAGCATCTGAGACCTTTCTTCTTTTTCGATCATGGAAGTTTGCTCACCGAGAGGCTTTATTGCGCTCTCCGGCGAACGTTTGTTCGTTTCTTCTTTCGGCATGCGAATTTGCCCGCATCTGCCAGGGGCCTTTGTGGACTGCTTTTCAGGTGCATGTTGTCCACTCGCCTTGTTCGGCCTGGATAGCGTAATCGTGTCGATTCCAAACTCCTTTTCGATCTCAACCGCGGTCCTAACAGCCTGAAGTATGGATGCCAATTCCTTTTTTATTTCATTTGCAGACATGATGCTGGCTCACCGCGAATCCTTACAGAACGCTATCAAATAACAAGAAGAACCTTTATCAGCGTCTCAGACAAACACGACACACCGTTCAACTGAGCGTTTAAGGTAAAGCCCATACCACACAAAAAACCCTTTTCAACAACCGATGTCTTGCGGTGGTCTCTGTTATTTTCAATTTGAGATACTACTACTTGATTGTAATAAAGCCTTTTCCAGCTCTTCAAGGATAATTTCCTGTACTTCAGCAATGTTGCCCTCTATTTCACAACCGGCGGCATATTTGTGGCCGCCACCTCCAAACTTCCTGGCAATGATATTTACATCGAATCCATCTCGGCTTCTGAGACTTACCTTTACCCAATGGGGTTTTGTCATGTCACGAAATAACACCCCCACGGTTACGCCCTCAAGAGAAACAGGAATGTCAGCAAACTCCTGCGTATCAATAGCATCAACATTTGTTTTTTCTAACATTTCCTTGGCCATCCAGATCGTGGCAATGCGATTTCCGGCGTGGAGACTGAGTGTGTTGAGCACCTGGGCACGCAACTGGATCAGATTAAAACTATTCGTATTGTAAACGTTTTTGGAAATCTCTTCGTGCCGTGCCCCTTGTTCGATAAGAAACGCAGCCGCCCTGAGGCACTCGGGGGTAGTATTGCTATGGGTAAACCGACCCGTGTCTGTCACAATTGATACGTAGAGCGCTGTAGCAATATCCGCCGTAATATCAACATTCATCCCCTTCAGGAGCGTCAGGACGATTTCCCCTGTTGCGCACATATCTTCCGCCACCCAATTGACCGTGCCAAAATATTCATTCGAGATGTGGTGGTCGATGTTTATTATTACGGCATCCTCAGGAATAATTTCTTGCGTCCTTCCCAGGCGTTCGCGATTAGGGCTGTCAAGGGCAAAAACAACCTCTGCACGATCCTTTGGAAATTGAGGATAGATATAGACCCCTCCAGAGGGGGTAATGAATTTATACATCTGGGGAGTTGGGGAGTCATTAACAATGCAAACCTTTTTCCCCATGCCCGCGAGTGTATGATAAAGAGCTACTTCCGACCCAATTCCGTCTCCATCTGCACGAACATGGGTAGTAACGAGGAAGCTTTGATAGTGTTTTACTATGCTATGAATTTCTTCCCTTTGCATCTTTACAACCATCTCTTTCACCGTGATACACTCCCCTGACCCGTACGAAACAGCATGCGTTGAGCATAGCCTCTTTTTCATTAATTTGCCCGGAAAGGGCGATTATAGGGGAAACAGCATCCTTTGTCAAACCTTCTTTTCCCTTGCATTTTATTCTTTGATAAGTTAACATAAAAATTTGTAATCAAATCGGTTTTTTCTCATAATCTAAATGTATAAAATAATCTCAATATAGCATTGTTTGAAAAGGCGGGGGAGATATGTACAAGATCGTTGAAAAGGCAAAAATCGCAGAATCTAATTTTATGATGAAGATTGAGGCGCCTCTGATTGCCAGTAAAAGAAAGCCGGGACAATTTGTGATGCTTCGTATCGATGAACCGGGAGAGAGAATACCCTTAACCATTGCTGGCTCTGATACGGCTCGCGGCACCATCACCATTATCTTTCAGGTTGCCGGCGATACGACCCGGCAGTTGTCCACGTTAAACGTCGATGATTACCTGCTTGATGTCGTAGGTCCGTTAGGTCATCCCACTCATATTGAAAATTTTGGAACTGTCGTATGTATTGGCGGCGGTCTGGGTATTGCTCTTGTAATGCCAATAGCCGAGGCGCTCCATGAGGCTGGCAATACGCTGATATCCATTATTAGCGCTAGGAATAAGGATTTACTGATTTGTGAAAAGGAGATGGAAGCATGCAGCAACGAGTTCATGGTTGCCACTGATGATGGCTCCAAAGGTATCAAGGGCTTTCCCACGCAAATACTCCAGGATATGATTAATAAAGGAAGAAAGATTGACGTTGTCTTCGCCGTAGGGCCGGTGCCGCTCATGGCTGCAGTCAGTAAACTTACCAAACCTTATAACATCAAGACGATTGTCAGCCTTAACCCCATCATGGTGGATGGCACCGGGATGTGTGGCTGTTGCAGGGTGTTAATCGATAATAAACCCAAGTTTGTTTGTGTTGACGGCCCGGAGTTTGACGGACACCAGGTAGATTATGAAAACTTATCGCAGCGTTTAAAAACATACGCAAGCAAAGAACCCCGGGTGCCCAGTGTAAGCCATGATAGTTCCTGCTGGAAACCGCCGGAAGATCGTGCAGGCACGGTTCACAAGCCCGCCGTCTCTATGCATGCCTCTGAAGGACATGCCGTTGTTGATCAACTGGCCGCTGGTTTTTCCGGCGCCGAAACCGGTGGGGGAAAGCCGGTCGTAAAGAAGATGGGCGCCATCCCTCGCCAGAAGATGCCGGAACAAGAACCCAAAAACCGGATAAAGAATTTTGAAGAGGTGCCGTATGGATACACGCCGGAAATGGCCAGACAGGAGGCCTTGCGGTGCCTGCAGTGCAAGAAACCCCTGTGCTGTGACGGGTGCCCGGTAAGCATCGACATTCCGGGATTTATCAAGCTCATTGCGGAAGGCGATTTTCTTGCTGCGGCAAAGAAGATTAAAGAAACAAACGCCCTGCCTGCTGTTTGCGGCCGGGTGTGTCCACAGGAAGATCAATGTGAGAAGGTGTGTATCGTCGGCAAGAAATTCAAACCGGTGGCTATTGGAAATCTGGAACGTTTTGTTGCTGACTATGAGCGAAAACAGGGCGCCGTGGAAATACCTGCAATACCAGAGAAGACGGGTTATAAAGTGGCAATTGTGGGCGCAGGCCCTGCCGGTCTTGCCTGTGCTGGTGAATTAATCAAAATGGGGCATGATGTAACGATATTCGAGGCCTTGCATAAGGCCGGAGGCGTGTTGGTTTATGGAATTCCTGAATTCAGACTGCCTAAGTCAATCGTAGAATCTGAAGTAGAGTATCTTCGGAAATTGGGAGTCAGGGTTGAGCTGAACGCCGTTATTGGTAAGGCACAAACCGTAGATGACTTGTTACAGAACGGTTTTGATGCTGTATTCGTTGGCACTGGCGCTGGCTTACCTATGTTCATGGGAATTCCGGGAGAGAACCTGAACGGTGTTTATTCCGCTAACGAATACCTCACCAGGGTCAACCTGATGCGGGCGTATAATTCGACCTATTCCACTCCTATTGCCATGCGAAAGAATGTGGCGGTGATTGGCGCCGGAAACGTCGCTATGGATGCAGCGCGCACCGCATTACGCCTGGGTGCTGAGAATGTATATGTCGTGTACCGGCGTTCGCGGGAAGAGATGCCAGCAAGGATTGAAGAAATTCATCACGGAGAAGAAGAAGGCCTGGAGTTCAGGTTCCTCACAAATCCTATACGAATTTTAGGGGATGAAAAAGGCTGGGTCAAAGGCCTGGAGTGTGTGCGCATGGAATTGGGTGAGCCTGACGAATCCGGGAGAAGGCGTCCCATGCCGGTAAAAGGATCGGAATTTGTGATCGATGTCGAGTGTCTGATCATGTCCATCGGCAACGGTCCAAATCCCTTAGTCCAATCCACTACACCTGAAATACAGGTTAATAAATGGGGGAATATTGTCGCAGATCCGGAGACATGCAAGACGAGCAAAGAAGGGGTTTTTGCAGGGGGAGACATTGTGACGGGCGCTGCAACGGTTATTCTGGCCATGGGCGCAGGCAAAAAAGCGGCGAAGGCAATTGATGCCTACGTAAGATCAAAAAAGCCAGCCGCAATGGCGAGCTAGACTCATGAAGGTTACGGTAAACGGTGAAATAAAAGAATGCCCGGAAGAGACGACGATAGAACGCCTGCTCGACTTATGTAAGATTGACAAAAACCGTGTTGCTGTAGAATTGAATTTACATATCGTTCCCCGGAAAGAACTTTCTACTCGGATGCTGAACGATGCGGATGTTGTGGAGGTGGTGACCTTTGTTGGTGGCGGATAAGACCGGAAGGACGATAGAGAACATCCCCTTAAAGATCGGGAGGCATGAATTTACTTCCCGGCTTTTTGTTGGCACGGGCAAATATCCTTCGATGGAGATCATGAAAGACGCCCTGGCTGCCAGCGGTGCAGAGGTCGTTACGGTAGCTATTCGCAGGGTAAAGATCAATGAGACTACATCCCTGTTAGACTATATCGATACCAGGAAATTCACGATATTACCTAATACAGCAGGATGCTATTCAGCAGAAGAAGCCATCAGAACGGCACGACTTGCCCGGGAAGCAGGTATGTCCGATCTGATTAAGCTGGAAGTGCTCGGTGACGAAAAAACCCTCCTGCCTGACCCTGTGGAAACTTTAAAGGCAACAGAAGTTCTGGTGAAAGAGGGTTTTACCGTGCTTGTGTATACCTCTGATGACCCGATTGTTGCCAGAAAGCTGGAAGATGCAGGCGCAACCAGCGTTATGCCTGCCGGTGCGCCGATTGGGTCAGGACAAGGTATTTTAAACAAAAACAACATACGAATTATCCTTGAATCAGCAAAGGTACCTGTTATTGTTGATGCAGGCGTTGGCACGGCCTCCGACGTATCCATCGCCATGGAACTCGGATGCGGGGGTGTATTACTAAATACAGGAATTGCCCTTGCAAAAGACCCCGTCTGCATGGCAAAGGCCATGAAGCTCGCATGTGAAGCAGGACGACTTGCATTTCTTTCCGGACGCATACCTAAAAGGCTTTATGCAAAGGCCAGTAGCCCAGAAAAAGATTTCTAACATTGTTCCCCTGTCCCTGGAAATATCACCCTGCAACACCAGAGCAAGATTTTCCATAATCTTGCTCCGTTTTTTTTAAGAAGGAATTTTTGAATCTCTTATGCTTGCGAAAAGAATTATCCCGTGTCTGGATGTCAAGGACGGACGTGTCGTTAAAGGGACCAATTTCCTACATTTGAAGGATGCAGGGGACCCTGTAGAAATAGCGTCATTGTACGACAAGGAAGGCGCCGACGAATTAACCTTCCTGGACATTACTGCCTCCCATGAAAACAGAAACATCATCCTTGATGTCGTAAAAAAGACCGCAGAACAGGTATTTATGCCACTAACCGTTGGCGGCGGTATTCGCAGTACCGACGACATCCGTCGGCTCCTTATCGCAGGGGCAGATAAGGTTTCTATCAATACCGCAGCAATTAAAGAGCCGGAGTTTATTGCAAAGGCCGCCAGGCGGTTTGGTAGCCAATGTATTGTAATTGCCATCGATGCAAAAAAGATACGAAGCAATTGTGATACACCACAATGGGAGGTTTACATAAACGGCGGCAGAACAGCTACCGGTATCGATGCCGTTGCCTGGGCAAGGGCAGCAGAGAAGAGAGGAGCCGGTGAAATATTATTGACCAGCATGGACTGTGACGGTACGAAAGATGGTTTTGATATTGCATTAAACAGAACAGTATCCGAAGCAGTCAACATCCCCATTATTGCATCTGGCGGAGCGGGTAAAGTAGAACATTTTTACGATGTTTTCACGAGCGGGAAGGCAGACGCAGCACTGGCTGCATCTGTTTTTCATTATCGGGAAATTTCTATACAGACGGTGAAGGAGTATCTGATAAAAAATGGTATTAACATGAGAACTTACTAGTAGTTATGTATCATTGTGTTCTCTATAAAGTCCTTTTTGCGACTTGTTTAAGTAAAATAAATATTCTCAATTTATTGACAATATTTAAATTAATGATATAATTTTAAGGTTTGTTTATCATTTTATATAATTTATTCCCTCCAACTGAATGGCAAATTTGATCCCACAAGAAAAGATTGCAGAGATACAACTTGCCTCAGATATTGTTCAAATCATCTCAGAGTACGTCAATTTAAAGCAAAGCGGTAAGAATTTTCTCGGCTTATGCCCTTTTCACTCAGAAAAAACTCCTTCATTTACTGTAAATCCTGAAAAGAAACTTTTTAAGTGCTTTGGTTGTGGTGAAGGTGGAACGGTATTCAATTTTATCATGAAGCAGGAAGGCATGAATTTTGTGGAGGCGGTAAAATTCATTGCCTCAAAGTCACACATAGATCTCCCTCTGTTCGACAATGCAAAAAAACCGTCTCTTTCCGTTACAGAAAAGACACGTCTATTTAATATAAACAATTTGGCAGCAAGCTTTTATCACAAGATTTTACTCGATAGTGATCAGGGAAAAGAGTCGAGAGATTATTTAAAGAAAAGACAAATTAGCGATCGATCGATAAAAAACTTTTGTCTTGGATATGCGCCCAATAGCTGGGATTCATTCATAAAGGTGTGTAATGGGCGTAATATCTCAACGAACTTATTAGAAAAAACAGGGTTGGCGATACCCAAAAAAGAGGGGAAAGGTTATTACGACCGTTTTCGAAATCGATTGATATTCCCCATTGCAGACGTACGGAAGAATCTTGTCGGTTTTGGCGGAAGGGCACTGGATGATTCTCTCCCCAAATATCTCAACTCGCCAGAAACCATTCTTTTCAATAAGAGCCATGTCCTGTATGGAATCGATATTGCGAAAAACGCCATCTCGAAACAGCGTAAAGCGATCCTCATGGAAGGTTACACCGATGTCATCATGGCGCATCAGCATGGCATTGAATGGTCGGTCGCCGTCATGGGAACCGCTATTTCAAGGCACCATTTGAGACTTTTGCGGCAATATTGCAACCAAGTGATATTGCTGTTGGATTCAGACATTGCAGGATGGAAATCTTCTGACAGGAATTTGGACATCTTTATTGAAGAAGAATTTGAGGTGAAGATTGCACAACTACCCAAGGGTTATGATCCGTGTGACTTCCTCATAGCAGAGGGTGCGGACAAATTTTTAACGTATGTTCACAATGCAAAGGATTTTTTTAGTTTTAAGATCGAAACGGCAACATCAAAATGGGACACCTCAACGATCCAGGGAAAGGCAAATGCCATAAACGACGTCCTATCAACGGCCATGAAAATGCCTGATATCATCAAACGCAACGTACTGATCAAGTGGATTGCTGAACAAATGTCCGTTGACGAGGCAACATTGCGTATCCAAATAAAAAAAATTACCAAACACCCTTTTGGCGCAGAAATGAAACAAGCTGTTCCGAAACGATTAGACGCTTCTTTCACCGCAGAGCGGGAGCTTTTGTATCTGATGTTATCTTGTAATGAACTTATCCCCAGAGTTCTTGAAGAGATAGGGCTGGATGAATTTCAGAATAAGGATCTGTTTAGGATCGCTGGCAAAGTAGTTGAATTATACCGTAAAAAGATGTTGGTAAAAGATGAAGATGTATTGCATATATTAGACGACGCACAACTCAACAAGACGCTGATGGATATTGTAATAACAAAGGAGTTTCAAAATATTACTAATCAGGACAAGAGGTTAGAGGCATGCATACATTTTTTTAAACGGCGGAATAGTAAAAAAGAACGCCACCAGGCAAAGGAAAAAACGCTAAAGACCATGAAGACCAGCAACAACGAAGAAGATATCCTTGTGTCGCTGGAAGAATTTCATAAAAAAAGCAAAAATATCCACATCCTGAAAAATAAGAGTTGAGGAGGTCTATCTTTTGTATGGAAAGCTTAAACCAAAAAATCAAGCAGCTTGTGCAAAAAGGCAAAGAGAAGGGTTATTTAACCTATGAAGAATTGAACGATATCTTGCCTGATGATGCTGACATTTCTCCAGAGAAGATTGATGATATCTTAATGATGCTGGATGAATTAGGCATTGATTTGATCGATGAAACAGAGATTGAAAGCCGCGACGTTGTTGAGACTGAGGAAGGAGAGCCGTATCCGGAAATTGACCTGGAATTTGGTGAAGTTCCAACCATTACCGAGAAGATAGACGACCCTGTTCGCATGTACCTTACGCAGATGGGTGAAATTCCTTTACTTACCCGTGAAGAAGAGATCATGCTCGCAAAAAAGATAGAAATTACCAGAAGAAGATTTTTAAAGAAGGTACTGCACTCCGATCTTTCCCTGGCGACCTGCTTAAGAATATTAGAGGATGTAAATAACGGAGAATTGTCGTTCGACCGTACGCTGAAGGTGAACGCAATGGTCGACAATTGCAAGAACGAGATTTTAGAACAGTTCCCACGAAGCGCAAAAATACTGAGATCCCTCCTCCAGAAAAACAAAGAAGATTATTTTCGTGCAAAACGGAAGCAGATTTCTAAAAAGGAAAAGATAAAACTCTTCCGGACGATTAGAAACAGAAGGCGAAAAGGAATTGATTTGCTTGAAGAAATAAACATTCGCACAAAACGAATACAGCCCATGATGAAAAGACTCCAGGAAATCATTTTTGAGATGGAACTTTTAGAAAACCAGATGGCGGAATCGAAACAGCGTTCCCGATCCAATGGTCATTACAAAGAATTGGGATCGCAATTCGTAAAACTGGAAGAACTGGTTTTGGAATCCTCTGAGAGCCTAAAACGGCGTGTCGACTCTGTCGAGAGTATTTATAAAGAACACGAAACAGCAAAGAGAAAACTTTCTGGCGCAAACCTCCGGTTAGTCGTCAGCATTGCAAAAAAATACCGGAACCGTGGACTGAGTTTCCTGGATTTAATTCAGGAAGGAAACACCGGCCTCATGCGGGCAGTGGATAAATATGAATATCGGCGTGGCTACAAATTCAGTACGTACGCTACGTGGTGGATACGCCAGGCAATTACCCGTTCGATTGCAGACCAGGCAAGAACAATACGTATCCCTGTACATATGATAGAAACTATGAGTAAAATAAGAAATGTTTCCAAGAAGCTGCTGCAGGAAAAAGGTCGTGAGCCCTCTATAGAAGAAATTGCAAGAGAAGTGAAGATCACGGTAGGAGAAGCGCGGCGTGTCCTGAAAATATCCAGGCATCAGATCTCTCTTGACCGGCCTGTTGGCGAAAGCGAAGATAGCTCCTTTGGCGATTTTATTGAAGACGAAAAGGCAGAATCTCCCGTATCTGCGGCAACTCAGGAGATGCTCAAAGACAAGATTGAGAATGTTTTAGAGACGTTAACCTACCGTGAAAGAGAAATCATCAAACTCCGATACGGTATCGGAGATGGCTATACCTATACCCTTGAAGAAGTTGGCAAAATATTTAAGGTCACCCGTGAAAGGGTAAGACAGATTGAGGCAAAAGCCGTACGAAAATTGCAACATCCGATAAGAAGCCGGAAACTGGAAGGGTTTTTGGATGGGATCAGTGTGGATTAACGGGCACGATAGATATTACGCAACCCCTTTATAACTCCCGCTTCATCCCGTGCGAGGCGTATAAATTTATCGTTTGAGAGGAATCCATGAATGGAAGGTTAGAGACACTCCGGAGATTACAATCAATAGATACACAACTGCGAAGATTGGAAGGTGATAAACTCTATCGTGGTTACGATGTTCAAAAGAAACTTGCCCTTATCCAGCAAAAGAAAACTGAGTTGACAAAACTGAACGAAGAGGCAAAGACCTTTCAAAAAAATGTCGGAATGAAGGAGCTTGATTTGAAAAGTATGGAAACAGAGATTGCGAAATTGCGTTTACAGATGAATCAAGTCAAAACAAACAAAGAATATAGCGCAATACAAGCAGAAATTGGAGGAAAGGAGGCGAACAAATCAGTTCTGGAGGACGAAATCCTTGGTATGATAACGAAGTATGAAGAAATGAACCAGAGATGCAAGGCGTTTGAAAAAACGATTGAACATGAGAACTCGCAATTCAAAGAACTCCAAAAACATGTGGAAGCCGACCTGACAACCATGGATGCGCAAATACAAGAACTGAAAAAAAAGCGTGAGAAATACACGTCCTTGCTTGACTCAGACGCTTTACAGCAATATAATCGCCTGGTAAGCCATAAGGACGCGGTGGCCGTAGTTCCGGTTGTCAACAAGGTGTGTCAGGGATGTTTTATGTCTGTAACAGCTCAAACGCTGAATCAACTTTTATCAGGTAAGGACACCACCTTTTGCCATAGCTGCGGACGTATCTTATATCTGCATAATGATAATGAAACGTCCGAGGAAGAGGAAAAGTAGACAAGGCAGTCGCCGGCTCTTGTATCCTTAGGGAAAGAAGAGCGGGAGGAAAGTCCGAGCTCCACAGGACACGGTGCTCCGTAACGCGGAGTCCCGGTAACGGGAAGGAAAGTGCAACAGAAAATATACCGTCCCATTTTTCATGGGATAAGGGTGAAATGGCGGGGTCATTGTCGACTTAATGTAAGAGCCCACCGCTCCGGTGGTGACATCGGAGGCATGGTAAACCCCACCGGGAGAAAGGTTAAATAGGGAGGGATGAAGTGGTCCGCTTCGGTAATACCTCCGGGTAAACCGTTTGATCTCGCTGGCAACATCGAGACTAGATAAATGACTGCCCACGACAGAACTCGGCTTATGGTCTACTTAAAAGCAAAAACCCCTCCGGGATACTGCCTCTGGAGGGGTTTTGCTTTTAAGGCGATTTATTTCTTTTTCCCCTTTGATCCTACTTCTTTCTTTCCTGGTTCGTCCTTCTTTTTTCCGCCGGGATTATGTTTCGCACATGTCGTACACATATCTATCCCCCTCTTCCTGTCAAAAAATGTAATGCCTGAAATAAAATACAATTCTCATAAATTTTTACTGTCAGATTTGATGATGGATCGATTCTACTGCGGACATACCTCTTTCCAGCGCTTGCTTATTGATGGCAAATAAATCTCCTTTTTTTCCTTTCAGCATCTCTTGTAACTGCTTCAAAATAAGCTCTGAAGGAAATAACTTTTTAATTGCAAGATAAGCGCCCAGCATGACAATGTTTGAAACCAACACATTTCCCAACTTGCTTGCGATCTCTGTTGCCGGTACATTATAGACTTTTGCATCATGACCATTGTTCGATTTGATCATGGAGGTATTTAAAAGAAGCAAGCCACCTGGCTTTAACATGCCCTTAAATTTTTGATAAGAAGGTTGATTCATGACTATCAGGGTATCCGCCTCTTCTATGATTGGTGAAAAAATCTCATCATTTGAGATGACGAGGTGATAGACTGCTGTTCCCCCCCTTACTTCGGTACCATAGGAAGGAAAATACGTCACCTTTTTTCCATCAACCATCGCCGCCTGTGCAAGCAATTTTCCCAGCAGCATCATGCCCTGTCCGCCAAAACCGGCCAGGACGATTCTTTCCGTTATATTTGTGGCTCCATGATTATTCACGGTTTCCAGTCTTTTATTACTCCGAGCGGAAAGGTTTTAGACATCTCTTCATCAATATGCTTCATTGCTTCGTTGGCATCCATTCTCCAGTAAATGGGACAAGGGGAGAGAATTTCTATAAGGGAAAATCCTTTTTTCTCCATCTGTGTCTTAAACCCTCTTTCAAGGGCTTTTTTCGTCTTGCGAATATTTTCCGGTGAAGATAGACTCACACGTTCAAGGTAACTACTTCCCCCCAGAACGGCCAGGAGTTCGCATACACGAATGGGATATCCATAGTTCGTCAGGTCTCTGCCTGATTGAGTCGTTGCTGTTTTTTGTCCCACAAGGGTTGTTGGTGCCATCTGGCCGTTTGTCATACCATAGATAGCATTATTAACGAAGATGAAGGTGACATTCTCACCTCTATTAGCGGCATGAATAATCTCCGCTGTCCCGATAGCCGCCAGGTCGCCATCACCCTGGTAGGCAAATACGATATGGTCTGGATGCACCCTCTTAATGCCCGTGGCAACTGCAGGAGGACGTCCATGTGCTGCCTCACACATATCAATATCAAGATAGTTATACGCAAGCACGGAACATCCAACCGGCGCCAGTCCGATAGTTTTCCCGCGAATTCCCCAGGCATCAATGATTTCTGCGATAAGCCTCAGAACGATTCCATGTCCACACCCAGGGCAGAAATGCGTTGCTGTATCAATAAATGTTTCCGGTCTTTCATATAAAGCCTTCATAATTATTTTACCTCAGCTAATTGTAACAAAGCATCGGCCAGGTTGTCTGGTACGATTTCCACAATCTTTTTGATTACTTGCGAAGAGGTTGGAACTCCTCCTCCCGTTCTTCCGTAAAAATGAACCGGACACCTGCCTTCAACGGCAAGCCTTACATCCTCTACCATCTGCCCCGCACTCATCTCGACGGTTAAGATACACTGCACCTTTTCAGATATCTTTCGGATAACCTCTTTGGGGAAAGGCCATAGGGTGATAGGACGTATCAAGCCAACTTTGAATTCAAGCTTCCTGCTCTTCTTGACAACTTCTGTGCACACCCGGGCAGATGTTCCGTAAGCAACTAATACAACATCGGCTTTGTGGGTATTCAGCATTTCATAGCGGACTTCGTTATCTTCTATCTCCTTATATTTTTGCTGCAAACGGGCGTTGAACTCTTCCAGTTGTCCTTTCACAGGGTAAAAAGACTTTACAATGTTTCTCTTTCTCCCTTCCGCCCCGGTAAGTGACCAGGTTTTCTTCGGAAAATTCTTTCCGGGTCCTTTCTGAAATTCCACCGGTTCCACTAATTGGCCGATTTGGGCGTCTCCCAAGATCATAACCGGATTACGGTAGGTATCGGCAAGGTCAAAAGCATCGTAAACAAGATCTGCCATTTCCTGCACAGAACTTGGCGCAAGCACAATGAGGCGATAATCACCGTGTCCGCCGCCTTTAACCGCTTGAAAATAGTCTGCCTGTGATGCTGAGATATCACCCAAACCAGGCCCCCCTCGCTGTATGTTCACAATGACACACGGCAATTCGCTCCCGGCAAGATAGGAAATTCCCTCTTGTTTCAGACTAATGCCAGGACTCGAAGAGGATGTCATTGCACGTCCACCTGCCGCCGCACTTCCATAGACCATGTTGATGGCAGCAATCTCACTCTCTGCCTGAATAAAGACCCCGCCAACCTGAGGCATCCTCATTGACATATAATTGATCAGTTCATTCTGAGGAGTAATGGGATACCCATAATAGTATCTGCAACCTGCTACTATTGCTGCCTCCGCAGCGGCCTCATTTCCCGTCATTAACTGTTTCATTGTCAATATGCCCCTTGTATATAGTCCTTAGAAATAATCTTACCCGTTAATGATAAATCTCTATCGCTACATCAGGACACATTATTGCACATTTTTTACAGCCGTCACATTCTGCGTCTTCTCTGAATTTCACCGGATGCAAGCCCTGTTCATTTATGGTATCTGATATTACAAACGAGTTGTTATGACATACCGGCACACAGAGAAGACATCCCTTACAATAATTCTCTTTTATTTTAATTACGGCCATAATTCGGTTGCCCTCCCCAATTTAACTTCTCTCGCAACACGCCATAAAATGTCCTTTCTCCCGTGTCTATCATCTGAACCTCAATGTCTGATCTTTCCACTTTTATCTTATCGCCCATCTCCAGTTCTGTAAAGACCTGACCGTCAACCGTAAAACCGGTGCCGGCTAATTGAGATAAAATTTCCATCTCAATCTTCACATTCGCAGAAACCACCAACGGCCGATTTGTAAGTGTATGCGGGCATGTGGGCACAATAATAAAAGCATGTAAATCTGGTGTTAAAAGCGGCCCCCCAGCGGACAGCGAGTGAGCCGTTGAACCTAATGGAGTGGATATGATCAGGCCATCTGAACGGTATGTTGCAACATCCTCCCCGTTAATATTTAATTTTATGGCTATCAACCGTGAAAAAGAAGAGCGTGAGATCACCGCATCATTAATGCCCATGGATTCGTTTATCATAGTTCCTGCACGCTCAACACGGGATAACAGGAGCATCCTTTTGCGCACCTGATATTTTCCCGTAAATATTTTTTCTAAAGCGGCACACACATCCCTTTCTATAACTTCCGCCAAAAAGCCAAACCTTCCCATATGCACGCCAATGATCGGTATCTGATTTCTTCCAAGCCCACGGCAGGTCGCAAGAATTGCCCCGTCGCCTCCAAACACTACAGCAATTTCCGCTCCCATTTTTTCAATTTTCTTCCCTTTCGGCACATCAAGAATTTCAACAACTACATGCTTGTCCATCCATGGTTTTAAGCCAAAGATCGTATCATGAATTTTTTTCTTATTTAAGTCGCCAAGAACCAGAATCTTTTTCATTTGTTTAAACGGTCAAACGTTGCTTTCCTGCTTTGGGAAAAGAACCACGCATATCCAATAAATCAAGCATTGCAATAAATTTCTCAGCAATTCCGTTTTCATCTAAGCCGATATTTTTTAATATCAAATTTCGTGGGCCATGCTCCATAAAACGATCAGGAATACCGGCGCGTACAATTTTGTTAACGTTTTCCCCTTCCTCAGAAACGAGTTCTAGCACCGCAGAACCGAAACCACCCATTAACACATGGTCTTCTACCGTGAGAATCAATTTGTTATTCCTAACCAACCGCAAAATAAGTTCTTTGTCAAGGGGTTTTGCAAACCTTGCATTTACCACAGTAACCTCAACCCCTTTTTCACTTAGTTTTTCTGCTGCTAGCATGCACCGGCACACCATAGCGCCATAGGCGAGAAGTACACCATCAGGTCCTTCTCTTAAAATCTCAGCCTTTCCAATTTCAAATTTTTTATACGGTGGACTGACTTTTTCTTCGGGGATGTCTTCTTTCGGATATCGGATCGCTGTGGGTCTGCCGGATTCTAAAGCAATCTTCATCATAGACTTTAACTCATTCCCATCCTTTGGCGCCATTAAGACAATCTCAGGCAGATTACGAAGATAGGCAATGTCAAATATTCCATTATGCGTCGGGCCGTCATTTCCCACAATTCCTGCCCGATCGAGTGCGAATACAACACCATGCTTTTGTAAACAAATGTCGTGAAACACCTGATCATAAGCCCTTTGTAAGAATGTCGAATAAATAGCTACCACAGGTTTAAGACCCCCCGCTGATAGTCCATTAGCCAAACCAACAGCATGCTGTTCACAAATTCCAACGTCATAGAATCTATCCGGAAATTTTTTACCAAAAGAAACTATGCCAGTTCCATCAGGCATGGCGGCAGTAATACCGACCACCTTCGGGTCTATTTTTGCCAGTTCTACAAGGGTATTTCCAAAAACCTTGGTATAAGCAACCTTCTGGGAATCGGGGGATGACGTTTTTATCTTTCCGTTACACATCTCAAAGTTGCCGGCACTGTGGTATTGTGCCGGATTTTGGTATGCCGGTTCAAAACCTCTTCCTTTTTCCGTTATCACATGGAGCAGCACGGGCCCATTCAGGTGCTTGACATCATTCAAAGTTTCAGTAAGTATCCGGAAATCATGCCCATCAATTGGCCCGAAATAATTTAAGCCAAGATCTTTAAATATTTGCCCCGGAACCGTACCTCCCTTTATTAACTCAACAACATGTTCCATTGTCTTCTCAACTGACTTGCCAAGGACAGGAACTACTTTCAATAAATTATGGACATCTTTTCTTATATCCACATAGATTGGGGCTGTCCGGATTTTGTTTAAATATTTCGAGAAAGCGCCAACGGTATTTGAAATAGACATCTCATTATCGTTTAATACCACCAGCAATTTTTTTTTCAGATCACCCGCATGGTTCAATGCCTCCAAAGACATTCCCGCCCCGATCGCACCGTCACCTACAACTGCCACGACCGATCGCTTCTCTCCAAGAATTGCATCAGCACAAGACATGCCCAGGGCAGACGATATGGCGTCTCCGCTGTGGCCGCAGGTAAATGGATCATACTCACTCTCGTTTTTATCAGGGAAACCACTGAGTCCCTTATATTGTCTTAGGGTTGGAAACTTCGATTTTCTACCCGTCAGAATCTTGTGGACATACGCCTGATGTCCCACGTCCCACACGATTCTATCTTTCTTAAAATCGAAACAGTAATGGAGTGCGATGGTTAACTCGACGACACCAAGATTTGATGAAAGGTGTCCGGGATTTTTTGAAACGACATCCACGATCAATTCGCGGATTTCCGCAGCAAGCTTTGGTAAGTCTTCCAGTCTCAACTTCTTTAAATCTTCCGGATATTCAATAGAATCCAATAGTTTACTCATGTTTTATCACATTGTGATACACTGAAAAAGGTTGTTAGGATAAACAAATAGCTATTTCGAATTATTATTTTGAGTCGTTTCTATCTCATAATCTCTCGTACGGAAAACGCCATTCTCATCCTTCACGAGAATTTGAATCTTTTTTTCTGCATCTTCCAACAAGGCAACACACTGCTTATAGAGTTTAATACCCTGCTCATATTTTGACAAGGTTTCATCGAGCGGCAAATCTCCTTTTTCAAGACGTTCTACAATATCCTCTAATCCTTTTGCAGCATCCTCAAATTTTATCTTTGCCATAAACTATAACAATCCGGAGAAAATACTCCCGTACTATTCTGATGTCCCTATTCTTGCAATCTTCCATCGGCATATGGGCTGTATGCTATTGCAGTTTGCAACGATGGTAGCGATTTCTTCATACTCGTTTACTTTAATACCTCAATGACTGACGACACTACGCTGCCATGGAAAAGGCGAGTCTTTAACATTTGTCCCGCAGTTAATCCTTCTGTCGACTTGATCAGTTTATCGTCCCCTGCTGTGGTAGTAAGTGAATAGCCCCTGCTGAGTACTCGCAATGGGCTGGTACTATCCAATTGGTTCGCAATGCCAACGAGCCGTTCGCGTTCCAATTGTACTATGTGTTTTCCTGCGGTAACAAGTCGTTGGATCATTTCATCCAAATTCTGTTGTAAGCGGTATACTTTATCGAATGGTCTTTTCAACGAAAAACTATGCTCAATCCTCAGCAACCTGCTTCTCATTAGCAATATTTTATTATACAATGCTTGTGCAAGTCTAGTTTTAATTTTCTCGCATGCATCCTTTATCTGATCGTACCTGGGGACGACCAGCTCACCAGCCTCAGTAGGTGTAAGCGCTCTCTTGTCTGCAACCAGGTCTGAAATCGTCACATCAATTTCGTGACCCACCGCTGAAACCACAGGAATTCTGGAGGCGAAAATACTGCGTGCGACCACTTCTTCGTTAAA
Source organism: Candidatus Brocadia sp. (assembly GCA_021463795.1). GTDB lineage: Bacteria > Planctomycetota > Brocadiia > Brocadiales > Brocadiaceae > Brocadia. The sequence goes on from JAJTXE010000003.1 coordinate 586,726, forward strand.
TGCCCACAAATCCTCCAAGCTGCCGCCCCCTCTTCCCACAATCATTACATCAATGCCGGGAATGGTGTTCAAATCACTGATCGCCCGCGCAATCTCTTGTGCTGCACCTTCACCCTGCACCTTCACAGGGCAAATGAGGATTTCCACCCTGGCAAAGCGCCTGTTGATTACGTTTATAATGTCTCTGATTGCAGCGCCCGTTAACGATGTCACCACAGCAATCTTCCGGGGAAGAACAGGAAGTGGCTTTTTATGTGCCGGATCAAATAAGCCCTCCTTTTCGAGCCGCTCCTTTAATTGCAAAAAAGCCAGTTGTAACGCCCCGATTCCTTTGGGTTCCATGCGTTCAACAACCAGCTGATACTGCCCTCGAGCCTCATAAACCGTGACAGAACCAAAGGCCATGACCTCTAAACCGTCTCGCACCTCAAACTTCAGGCCATTTGCAACGGATTTAAATACGACGGCCTGAAGCTGCGCATGGGTGTCTTTCAGAGTCAGATACACATGTCCGGATGATGGCCTCTTCACATTCGACAACTCTCCTACGACCCATACATTAAAGAACTCCTGTTCCATTGAACCCCGTATCCTTCGGGTAAGTTCAGAAATCGTAAGTATCGTGTTTCGGCTTTTTGCCGTATCCAAAAATAAGGGCAGGGGACTGGCTAGATTCATTTAATCGCCCTCTTTAATTTCAATTCTTTTAATGTTCTCTGCATTTCCCGTTTTGCTGTTTACAACGATCTTTACGCCGTTTATCCGCATATCCTTTTCCGCCACATCAAATCTCGTAGGCATCTGTGTCACAATTGCCTTTAACACGCACTCAACCTTTCTGCCTAAAACAGACTCATGGGGACCCGTCATCCCTAAATCACTGATAAAGGCCGTTCCCTTCGGGAGTATTTTTTCGTCCGCAGTGGACACGTGGGTATGCGTCCCCAGAACGGCGCTTACTTTACCATCCAAATACCACCCCATAGCAATCTTTTCTGAGGTCGCTTCAGCATGCATATCGACAAAGATTATCTTCGTTTCCCTTGAAATATTCTTAACAATCTCATCAGACACCCGAAAAGGGCAATCTATGGGTTTCATAAATACCCGGCCCAACAAATTAATCACTCCAATCGGATTTCCCAATTTGGAATTCTTTACCACATAGCCTTTTCCCATTGCCAGCGGGGAATAATTCGCCGGCCTGAGCACATCGGTACCGGTTTCCAGCATGGGCAGGATTTCTTTTTTATCCCATACATGGTCTCCGGTAGTTATGACGTCGATTCCGTAAGAAAGTAATTCTGTGGCTATTTCAGCGGTAATACCTGCTCCGGCTGCAGCATTCTCCCCATTTGCAATACAAAAGTGTATTTCTTCCTTATCAATAAATGATTTTAGCTTTTCTTTCAAGATCACGCGGCCTGGCTTCCCTACGATATCTCCAATAACGAAGACGTTCGTTTTCATGAAAAATTCTTTCTATAGGCATGTTTAAATTTCTGCATCAAACGCCTCTCAACACCGGACGGAACAAATTGGCTCACGCTTCCTCCCAGGCTAACGGCTTCCTTGATGAGCGTGGAATTGAGAAACGAATATTGTTCACTGGTCATTACAAATACAGTCTCCACTTCCCTGTCAAGCACCCGATTCGCCAGCGCCCTCTGAAATTCATATTCAAAATCAGATACCGTACGTATACCACGTAATATGATATTCGTCTGTTGTTTTTTGAGATAATCTACTAACATTCCGTTAAAACTATCGACCTCAACATTTTGTAAACCCGCGACCTGCTCCCGAATCATCTCCATGCGTTCCTCTACAGAGAAGAGGGCATCTTTAAACGGATTGCATCCTACCGACACAACTAAGGCATCGAAAATCATGCTCCCTCTCTGCATCACATCAAGATGCCCGTTGGTAACAGGATCAAACGTTCCGGGATATACTGCCTTTCTCATCATTCGATCTAAAACCAAAAACGTTTCGTTCTTCTCTCCAGCCCTTTTGGTGTAATGTCAAATCTATAGGAACGATCATCCGTTACCGGATTCAGTTCGAGGGTAAGGCTTCCTACCCAATCATGAAAATAACGGGATAAGACAAGATTTGTCTTAAGGTTTTGGGATTTATTTTCTCTGTCGATATCATCATCCTTGCCTTCAACTAATTCAATAGACTTGAAATCGTACTTTTCCCCACCCATCACCTTCCACTTTTCACTAATCGTGTATTCAGCCGCTAAGATCACGGTAGAACTGATATCCCTGATAAAGCGATGGCCAACAAAAAATTGCCAGTCGGGTGAATTATAGATTTCAACGCCCGAGGAAAAAACATCGAACTGGAACTTTTCTGTGTTAAACTCATTCCGTTCGGAAACAAACGCAACAATGTCCGTTAGCTGGGATCGGAAATCGATATTGATGAAGTTATCTTTTCTTATGATAATACCGTTTATCCCGTCATTATAAATACCTGCCCTTGACGGAAACAGATAATAGTCCACATTAAAATCGATAAAATCCACTGTTTTCTCAAGGCCTGGTTCTCCGCGTTTTGTTTGCAATTTATTTTTTACCCCTATAACGGCAACTTGGGATGCGTCCAGGGCATCAACTGCATCATATTGATAGAAATTATTCGGGTCTTCCGTAACGATGGGACTATACGTATACCGGAGTTCAGGAACAAAGATATGTCTTAAACGGTTAATCCTAAAAAAATCATTATACATACTATAGCTTCTCCAGTGGGTCGAGCTCCAATCAAAACCAAAGGAACCAATAAAACGCCCGGTGGCTGGGCCATTTGGCTCGTTCACCACCTCTGAGGTGTCAATGCTTTCTGTGTACGCCGTGACCCGGCCTTCCACAAAGGGATTTATGTTAAAAAATCCAGGTTTAAACGGCATACTTATACGATTTACACTGTCAACCCGTGCAACGGGTTCAGATTCAACTTCCGGATCAACCCGTTCAAAAGAGCCGTTAAAATAGGTAGCTGCTGATTCTGACGTAAATATCAGCAGGTTGTCTCCGATCGGCTCTCCTATCATCCGGTACGAAATCTCAGGCAGTCGTTCTGCATATTGTCTTTCCCGTAACGAATCAACGGTTGTGTCAAATCCGTTAAACTGTTCATTAATCAGAAAGGTTTCTGCCGTGGTGTCGTGCATTCTGCGGAAGTACAATGCTGTTTCGTGGTCTTTCTCCTGTTTAAATTCCTGCCGGAAATATTCTCTGAGAAACCGCGGGTCACTCAAATAGGAATACTCCATCTCCAAGCGCCAATCATACGGCAATTCCTGCCGATGTCTCCAAAGAATGGTGCCTCGGTCTTCGTTTTCGATTGGAACTTTATTAATATCGAATTCTCCCTGGTCCTTTATATAATAGGTATCGATATAACCAAATATATCCTGCCGGTTATATTCAAAATCAAGCCCGGCACCAACCCCTCTCTCCTCTAAATAATCGAGGTTTAAAATAAGATCACTCCAGTCTTTTTGCATTCCGCCGAGGGCAGCAAATAAATCCCAGTCTGTCTTGAAAAACGAGCCAAAACGTGATGAGCTCCCGAATTGCCAATCTCGTAAAAGTCGCTCTTTCCTTCGCACGTCAAGGGACAAATAGGGCAAATACGCAATCGGATATCTCTCCAGGTAAAAAGTATTATTTGTAGATGAGACGATATTATGCACCCCCCTCTGAACCAACCGGATCTTTTTTCCTTTAAAATGGTAATGAGGATGTCCGTATCCACAGGCGGTTATCGCACCATTTTTAATTTCGTACTGCCCTTTGCCCAAACGTTTTATCTCTTCTCCTTGAACGTAAGCTGGTAATCCTTCAAAAGAAAACGCCTTTCTTTTTCGTGAAGGTGTTCTCATTTCAGAGACAGCATCCGCATTCTCTTGTTGATCTTGCTTTTTCTGAATCACTGTCTTGATCTTGCTGTTGATGAGAATCCCTTTTTCTTCCTTTACATTCTCAAAGATCCTGTCAGCAATTTGTATATCATCCTTGCGGCGCATCGTCACATTTCCCTCTGCATAAATTTCACTCAAAGGCATCTTTATATGCTTCTGGCTATCGGATTCCGCTGTATCAAACCACAAGATGACACTATCTGCATCGACCGTTAAGTCTTCTTTTTTAATTTTCACATTTCCAAGGGCAACAACGATTCGTTTATCTCCCTCTTCCCACGAATCGATACTATCTGCCATAATATCGACCAGCTCCTCTTTTTGAGAGGCGCCTGAAGGAGAAACTTCTTTGGAAAGTTCTGTGGACAGATATTCTTCTTTTTCCATCGAACGAATTTCTTCACCCCGGCGAACAACCTCTGTCTCCTGGGCAACTTCGTATGTTTCGATTGGCTGTACATCAGGATTGACGACTATGCCCGTCAGGGTCTCAAATCTTAAGTAGACTTGCTCATAATGCTCGTAGTTTTCTTCTTCCAGAATGGTCACCTTTCCCTCACAATAGACTTCCACGACAGCTTCTTTCTGCTGAACCGCCTCTTCCTCATGAAACCAGCAAACCACGGTATCCGCGGTAATCTGAAATGGTCCCTGTAATATTCTTGCATCTTTATTGACAACAAACACGCGAATCCCGTCTTTTTCCCACGTAACAATACGGTTTCCTGACAAGGAAAAGGGTCGTTGTTCAATACCTTTTACCTTAGAAAGCAAACTCTCCGCGCAGCTATATCCAGAGATGAAAAACGAGACAGTCAGCACGAAAAAAAAAGACGGTATTCGCATGGAAAAATGCCAGAATTTATTGTTGTGAAATGAATTTTTTTATGTGGCCAATTACCTGATCTTGTTCTTTCCCGGTAATCTCAGGAAAGATAGGCAAGGCCAAGGTCTCAAGTGAAGCTCTTTCAGACTCAGGCAAGTCACCTCTTTCGTACCCCAGGAAATCAAAACACTCTTGCAAGTGAAGTGGAACAGGATAATAAATAGCAGTTTCAATCCCTTGAAGGTCGAGGTATTTTGCCAGAGCATCCCGATCCGGCGTTGCTATGACATACTGGTGAAAAATATGGATGTTATGAGAATCTATTTGGGGTAGCCGGATGGGCAGATCCTTTAGATGCTCCTGATAATAAGCCGCAACCCCCCTGCGTTTCTTCGACCAGCCGCTTAGATAGTTAAGTTTTACTGACAGGACGGCAGCCTGGATCGCATCCAACCTTCCATTGATGCCAATATGCGAGTGATAATACTTCGATTTTGATCCATGCACCCTTAATATTTTAATAAACTCCGCCAGTTTGTCATCGTTGGTTGTTATGAGTCCCCCGTCACCATAACCACCAAGATTTTTTGTGGGATAAAATGAGAAACAACCAACATCTCCAAAAGAGCCGGCATTTCTTCCTTTATACGTCGCGCCTATCGCCTGCGCAGCATCCTCAATAACCCGCAATCCGTGGATGCGCGCAATGTCAAGGATTGCATCCATATTTGCACACTGGCCATAAAGGTGCACAGGCAGGATCGCCTTTGTCCTTTTCGTTACGGCAGCAGGGATCTTCGTAACGTCAATGTTGTACGTAATGGGGTCTATATCCACAAAAACTGGCACAGCTCCCAGCCGCGCAATTGAACTTGCCGTTGCAAAAAAAGTAAAAGGCGTCGTAATAACCTCATCGCCATTTTTTATACCACATGCCATCAAGGCTAACAAGAGGGCATCCGTGCCTGAAGACACCCCGATGGCGTGTTTTACACAGCAAAATTGTGCAATTTTACCTTCAAACGATTCAACATATGGCCCCAGGATAAAGGATTGGCTCCTTATTACTTCCAAAACCGCTTTGTCTATTTCTTCCCGGATGGTTTCATACTGTCGTTTTAAAGCCAGAGAGTTTACTTTCATTAACGAAACGGTAGCTTTCGTGAGTTGATTAAAATTTAGTTCGTAAGTTTACTAATCCACAATATTTGCATCATTAACGGCTTCCATTGTATTGTGAGAAAATAGATTTGTCAATAAAAAAGACTGCCCAGGGCATTTCCCCGATTCTCCCTTATCTAACGAATTGGGGACAATGTGCTAATAATTAGGCTTGACACCACTAGATATATTTGTACTATAGGGAAAACTTCAGTTGTAAAAGTAAGACAGAGTACCAACTGGAATATCAGGGGGGGTGAGATGTGAATGGGAGAAATTCATATCTCAATACCTCCACACCTCCACCAAGGATTCAGAAAATGTATCCGTATGTTTGGAATCAATTGATGGTTTTTTTATTTATGAATCTACCCACCGGCGAAACACGGATTAGCACGAAAGAATGCAACTAAAAAACTTCGTGGTTTATTTTATGCTTGGCGGTAGCATTGTAAGTGCCGTAACTTTTATGGGTTCGCAAGGCAAGGGACTTCTGGCCGCCTTTGTGGCCACATTTCCCACCATGACCGTACTCACCTTTGCCTTGATTCACAGTAAGGCGGGACAAGCTGCCACCGTAGAGTATGCCAAGGGATTGCTCTTCATGACTCCTCCATGGATTATTTACGTAGTATGCCTTATCATATTATTGCCGAGGTGGGGCTTTCTGAAATCCCTTATTGTTGGCGTACTAACTTACATGGTCCTCGCTGGCCTTGTGAGTATTGTGATACGACATCTTAAATAACCGGGGCAGGACAAAACGGCAAAAGGTTATCGTTGGATTGTTGTTATTGATGACACATAAGTATTCACCATTCCATGTACAGAATTAACAAATATCAATTTAACGAATTCAAATGCCAGGCAAGTTTACATAAGTCCAATTACGCCGTTTTAGTCAATATACCAGATACAGGAATAAAATACTCGCCAGATTTTGATTTTTCTGAAGAATACTATATACTCAAGGAGTTCAGTCACCCGCAAATACCAACCACGACTGATTTTGGAGAAGGAGAATTATTCAGAGATGACAAATTTTTAATCAAACAACAATTTATTATATTACAACATGTACATGGATATGACCTTGTAGACTATTTCGCTGAAAAGGATATGGAAAATGAGGAAACAATTGATGAGGTTATCAAATCATTTATAACCGTCTGTGACCCACTGCAACATGTTCACAGCAAACATTACATTCATTGCGATTTAAAACCAGGACACCTGATTCTCAATCAAAAAACCGGTCTCGTGCATCTTATCGACTTTGAATTGGCTATTAAACGGGGAGGTATCATTAAGGGAATTAGCAAAGAATATGCATCGCCGGAACAGTTACAGATGCTCAACTACCTGAAAGATCTGCCGAGAAAGGTCCATTATGAGACAATTTCCTCTACCATCCGGCTGGACGGCAGAACAGACCTTTATTCTTTGGGTCTCATATTCTATCAAATAGTAACAAAAAAATTATGGCAGACAGAAAAAATTTTACCCGGTAAAATAAACAGCCACATCCCCCGGAAGCTCGAAGAGATCCTGCATGGTCTCCTGGAAGCAAATCCCGCTCAGAGAATTGCGTCTGCGGAGGAAGTAAAGAAGACATTGATGGGCATGTAACGTTTGCAAACTTTTTATGCTTTACTGATAACCGATGAAGAACATTATCATATCAGACATCCATAGCAACGCCGACGCCTTGCTGGCGGTAGTCAAAGAAATCGCCGAAAAGGAACCTCCTGTCTCCCGGCTCCTGATCGCCGGCGATATCGTCGGCTACGGCGCATCACCTAATGAATGCTGCGGTGTTGCACGTTTCTTGATCTATGGCAGAAAGGCGGTAGATATAAAGAAGATCGGCGAAATTGTTGCACAGCCATATCTTGATTCCCATCAGCAGCAAGATCTGTACACTGCCCTTCTTGCATTAGAAAAGAAAGGGCTCGCAATCGGAGGAAATCACGACAGGGAAACAGCCGGAGAACCATCCCTTACGAGTGAGATGAACCCTGTAGCATCAGCCGCTGTCGAATGGACAAGGGGGGTGTTAACAAAAGAAAATCTCAAATTTTTAAAAGGTCTTTCACTAAGAATGAAATTTGGCAAAGAGGGATTCGAGATCGTACACAGCACACCTTCTTATCCGCGGGGCTACGAATATGTCAAAAATGCCGGCGTGCTGAAGTATACAACGCTATGGTCGCAGGTAACCTTTGGAGGCCATACACATCGTCCGTCAGCGTATATCTATACTAAAGAAACCAGGACCGTGAACGCCTCTGTTCTTGTTCCGGCAGACAACTACGATATGAGGCTTATGCTTATTGAAAGGCAATCAACGAACAAGGTAGAATCTTTCGATATCGATTCTGGCAAGGACTGGAAGTATTATGTCAACGTGGGGTCGGTAGGCCAGCCGAGGGATGGAAATCCACAGTCAAGTTATGTTGTGTTCGATTCAGCAACAAAACATATCGATTTTAAACGGGTGCCTTATAATACCGAAGCAGCATCAAAAAGAATAACCGAGGCAAAACTGCCGAAAGAATTGTCGGAAAGGGTATTAAAGGGTGTTTAAGCTTATAAGATATATTGTACCATTTTTGCAAAAATGGTAACGCCAATTCCTTATCGTCAGCATTTATACGGGGATATCCACATCCCTAACCCTCACTCTGCATTCCAATTCGTTCTGATTACGCATCTTTATCAAAAATAAAAGTCCCGCTCTTCCCGCCTGATTTTTTTACCAGATGAATGTCGCTAATTACCATCCCCTTATCTGCAGCCTTGCACATATCATATATCGTCATGGCACAGACCGCAGCAGCAGTAATCGCCTCCATCTCTACCCCGGTTTTCCCTGTCACTCTCACCTCTGAAAGCACATCAATTTCATTGACAGCATTGTTAGTAAAGTCAATCTTTACACTCGTTAAATTGAGTGGATGGCACATCGGAATCAGGGTGCAGGTATGCTTTGAGGCCATAATCCCTGCAACCCTGGCTACCTCCAGCACATCTCCCTTTTGTATTTTTTTATCCATAATAAGCTGGAAGGTCTCAGGTTTCATAATAATCTTTGCATGGGCGACGGCAACCCTATCGGTGTCCTCTTTCTTGCTGACATCCACCATGCGGGATGCACCCTGTTCGTCAAAATGGGTCAACTGTGTCATGGCCTGGTATTCACCTCCCTCTTTATTTTCCTCATAATAAAACAAACTAACTGGCTCGCAGCATTTCCTCCAATGCTGATAAAGAATCGTTTCCTATTTATCTTTCATCTTCCATATTCCATTCCAATCCGGGCTTGGGGGACTCTTTGAGAGGATTTCGCATCGTTTTGCCATTACCGACCCTATCCCTAAGCCATATTCCTGGTAAATCTTTTGAAAGAGTTCCGCTGCTGTTGCCCATTCTTTTCTGCAATACCTCGAATATGCCTCAGAATATTCTTTCTGGGAGTTTTTTTTCGTCTCAAATCTGGGGTCATTGTCAATAAGGATTTCAAATAGGGTGATAGGCTCCCGAAAACCCTTCAATATGATCCGGTCAATAAAACGATACGAAAACCTTTGATCCGTGGATATATAGCCTTCGGCAAATTTAAAAAAACGGTCAGAAACCAAGGCCCTGGCGTCATACAATCTGGATAATCCTTCAATCCTTGCCGCCTCATGAACACACCGGCCTACGGGATGATCGCGTTTGTCCAGCGGATAATAGATAAACGAAACTTCTCCTACCGTAATACCAAAGCCGATATCGATTCTGGGTTTCAGAACACCCGCACCCTGGGAATCATTATAGATGCGCATGCGTTTTGTCAGCCGGTAGATGTTTTCTAAAATGTACTTTGCATTATCCTCAGGAAATATTCCCATCACACCATCACCGTATATTTCCGCATAGGTGTTTTCATGTCCTAAATAGAGTTCTTTATAGGACGTATCGTGGACATCCATAATAAAATCTGCATAGGTAAAGGCTTTTTCTCCTGAACTTTCAATACCACGGTAGACACCTTGTTCAAAATCCATCAAGATATCTGTTGAATTCCGAAGATCACAAAACATAACAATCCGTTTCGCATTTTCCGTTGGATATTTAATAGTACTATCCTCCATTCCCCCTGTTTATGGCGTGAAAAAAACAGGCCATCTAAGAATGCATGTTGTATTGAAATTCTCAGACAGCCTGTATTGCTTACTTCTTCAAGTTTTTGAGGTTTAAGTGTGTCTCTTTAATAATATCATCTTTAACCTGCTTTTCCTTCCTGTATGCTCATTTGCATTTTTGAATCAATGTTGTAGATAATGAATCGATCGGTTTGGCCGCTTCTTCCAGCTGGGACACAAGTTTTATACTTCCGTCCATGGCAGAAACAAAACGTTCAATCATCAGGCCAACGACCTTGCGTAAGATATCAGGCATTTTTTCAACCTCTTTTTCAAAAAGCCTGGGATCAATCATCCGCCCTTTGATAGTTAATATCTCATGCAAACAATTCGTCAAACGGCTATAGACATCACTAAGGTAAAAAAAGTCCTGAGTCATTTTGTCGAGTTTGACGCGTACTTCGGGAGAGAGTTTGTTGATAGCTTCCATAAAGGTGTCTTTGGTAATCATCCCTACGAGCACATCGCCATCTGCTGTCACAGAAGCGGTTCTCTTTGCCATACCGAAAAAACTCATTTCCCCAAAAATATCGCCTTCCTTTAGGGTGCCAACAAGCACCTGTTTATTGTTGATATTTTTCCAGACCTTGGCCCTGCCGGACTGTAAAACATAGGCATAATATGCCCAACTCCCCTCTTCTAAAATAATACTGCCATCCTTTATCTTCTCTGTCCTGCTAATGAACTGCTCCATAAACGCTCCTTTGTATTAATTTAAGGTTTAGGAATTTCAAAGCTGAGATTCTTCGGCCTTTTCACTTCCTCAGAATGGCAGAATAATGTGAAAATGTCATTCTGCGCGGAGCGAAGAATCTAATTTTGTGAATTTACCAAATCGACGGGATATTCACACACTTCGGTATGGTTTTGATAACGTTTTCGTTCCCCTCGTCGTTGTATGAGTTCGTGATTTTTTGATATCTCAGCGAAGGCATATTATCAAAATAATCAACTTTCAAGTCAACACAAATCCCTGAAATCTGCAAGGCGCCTTGATAGGCAAAAGGACAGCCGGCAGGATGCGGACTTATCACAGACCTCGCTCTCGTAGGATTCATAACCATTTCCGTGAAACCTAAAGGAGATAACAACCTACTCGCTGTCACGACAATTTTTTGTTTGACAATTTATATTTTTCCTATATCTTTACTTTTTTGAGGTTTTGTTAAGATTTCTTTGTCCGCAGAATTAAATCGTTAAGGAGCTTTCTGTTCTATGAGTCCTCTTTCAAAAAATTTTGTGCGTGCAAGCCTGATTTACTTTTTCATTGCAGCCATTCTTGGTATCATCATGATTTCTATGAAGAGCTACCCGGCACAATTACTCTTCACCCATGTCCATCTCAATCTTCTTGGATGGATGTCAATGATGATTTTTGGTGTTGGGTACCATATCTTGCCGAGATTCTCAGGAACTCCGCTTGCTTATCCCAAAATAGGCACCCTCCAATTCTATCTCGCAAACATTGGCCTGGTAGGATTGGTGTGTTTCCGTCCAATCCATCCACTTGCGGAAATATTTGCAGGTTTGCTCGTGGTGTCTGTTGGTTTGTTTGTGTTTAATATCTGGATGAGTATGATACCGCCTAAGCCTGAACCTGAATAGGCAATCTGTGAACAATTATCTTCCCTACATGAGCCAGCGGTAACAGACAATCAATTTTCTCATACCATAGGAGCGGAATTGAAAACCGTAAGGTTGTTTAAGAATTATTCCTTCATCCCCGTTTCCCCGTTTTTATTGCAAATTTCACCCATGCTCAACAAACAGCATATTTGTTTGGTAAAATTAACAAGATTATGGACCCGTTTATAGGCGTCCGTAATTTTAAAGATAAAATTTTTATACGTTTGAGGCAATGCCTCGATAAAATACCAAAAGGAGATTTTTGAGAATGTACACAATAGGAATTGATATTGGTTCAATGTCAACCAATGGAGTTCTGATAAATGAGAAAAAAGAGATTCTTTCATCAATCATAATACCAACCGGCGCCAGCAGCAAAAAGGCTGCTGATAAAATCTTTCAACAGATACTTACCGAAAACAAGCTGTCTGCAAGTGATATTGATTATATTGTTGCCACCGGCTATGGGCGTATTAAGGTGCCGTTTGCCAATGAAGTAGTAACAGAAATAACCTGTCATGCGAAGGGTGCAAACTACTATTTTCCCATGGCAAGAACAATCATTGATATTGGTGGACAAGACAGCAAGGTCATTAAGGTCGACGCGAATGGAAATGTCCTCGACTTTGTTATGAATGACAAGTGTGCTGCCGGAACGGGACGGTTTCTTGAGGTTATGGCCAGAACCCTGGAGATCGATCTGGAAGAAATGGGACCAATTTCGTTGAACGGAAAGAATAATGTTTCCGTCAGCAGTCTTTGTACGGTATTTGCAGAATCCGAGGTGGTATCCCTCATTGGCGCAGATCACAAAACGGCGGATATTTGCAAAGGCTTACACATTTCCATTGCCAAACGCATCACCGCGCAGCTCAAGAGGATTGGGCTGGAAGAAGAGATTGTCATGACAGGCGGCGTTGCAAAGAATATCGGTGTTGTAACAGAGATAGAGAAACATCTTGGGTGTAAAATCAAGATTTCAGAAGAACCACAAATCAATGGAGCGCTTGGGGCGGCATTGATTGCCCTGGAAAAGGCGCGGGTAAAAACCAATAACCCTGTCTCGGTGTCCGTTTCTGTCTCCGGAAATACACAAACCGAAGCTTCCGTAACAGAATTTTCCATTGAGGACCACGCCTTACCGAAAATCGGGTATTTTTGTTCTTACACGCCGGTGGAGCTTATTCGCGCCGCCGGATTCCATCCGGTCAGAATTAAGGGTTCAGAACAGGAATCGAGCGCTGCCAATGAAATGCTTTGCGGCAATATCTGCCCTTATATCAAGGCTGTTGTTGATCAAAAAGTCAATGGCCAGCTGGAAGATTTTAAAGGAATGGTGTTTGTCAATTCATGTGACGGGATGAGACGGCTGTATGATGCATGGATAAAATTAGATAATGGGAAAAAGTCGTTTAACTATATCTTAGATATTCCAAAAAATACCGATGATGCCGCAGTTTTTTATTACGCAAACCTGCTCAAAAACTTCAAAGAAAAACTGGAAACATTTTTCATGCTGAAGATCAATCAGGATGACATTAACCAGAGTATTACCATCTACAATGCGGTAAGGGAAAAAGTCCGGGTGTTTTTACAAAAGTACTGGAATGGCTATCTCGGACAATCCGGTTATGAGATCTTTTCCCTGTTAAAGAAGGGCGCTAATGCAGTGCCGGAGAAATTCCAGTCCTATTTGACCCATCTGATGAAACAAAGGGAAGACATTCGTGATACCCGGGACATACCCAGGCTCTTCGTCTGGGGGAGCATCATGGAAAACGAAAAGATCATGAAGATTATAGAGGACGCTGGTTCAAAGGTAATTGCAGAGGATTTATGCAATGGCAGCCGCTACTTTGACGCCCAGGTTCATGTCAGCGACGACCCCATCCTGTCCATTGCCAGGAGATATATCCTGCGATCTCCGTGCTCCCGGATGGTTAACATCTTTGACAGGATTAATAATGTGCTGACCACGATGCAGGAAAGATCAATTCATGGGGCGATTTATCACACACTCAAATTTTGTGATCACAATCTCCTGGATTACCCTATGATAAAAAAGACGTTCCACGAGAAAAATATTCCCCTCCTTCATCTCAATTGTGATTATTCCCTGAGCAGTGAAGGCCAAATAAAAACAAGGGTTGAAGCATTTCTTGAACAATTAACCAGTACCTCCAGGAAAGAGTAAGTAAAACATGACGTCAATTCGTAAATATAAGGAATGGTTAATACCACTCCGTCGTCGTTTTTCTCCGATGTTGTTTCGTGAACTTTTGCGGTTTCTGCGGGTCTATTCTTTTTTCTTCCGGGGAAATAAAAAGAAAGAATTGGTTTCCCTGCGCGTTCAGACCCGTGTCGGCGTAAAGCATCTGTACAAGGTGTATGCCAACCCGAAACGAACTGTTTGGACGACGATGTTCGTTCCGTCAGAAATGCTGTTTGCCATGGGATTGTATCCTTTTTGCCTGGAAATTGGCGCGGCGCTCTTTGCTGGTTTGGGACAAAGCTCGAAGGGGCTTATGGAGGCTGAGTCATATGGAGTTCCCACGGATATCTGCACCTTTCACCGATCCGCAATCGGGCACACCTTCAGAGATCTTTTTCCCAAAAACATCCTCCAGGTGGCCACGACAACGCTTTGTGATAACAACACCAAGACGATGAAGATATGCGAGTCTGTATCGGGAAAAGAGACCATCGTTATTGACGTGCCTTACGAGGCAGATGATTATTCGGTTCAATATCTTGCGAAACAACTGGAAGATTTTGCTCGCCGGCTAGAAGAGATCTCAGGCAGGAAGATGGAACAAGCGGCACTTGCAAAAGCAATTGATTACGCAAACCAAACACGGGAAAAGATGATCGAAATCAATGAGTTGAGAAAAGATCCGTTTTGTCCCCTCCCCGGTAGCAATGCATTAGGGTTTATGTTTCCGGCATATTTGTTAATTGGCTCGAAACTATCCGTGGAGTTTTTCTCTGCGCTGGCTGCTGAATTACGTGAGAAAACTGAAGAAGACAAGAAGAAAGGGGGACCTAGTCCCCGAAAAGATCTGATCAGGATTCTTTGGTTAGAATTAAAGCCTTATTTTAAGGTCGATTTCCTGACAAAATTAGAACAGGAGCAAGGGGTCAGGATTGTTTTTGAGGAAACCAATTACGTATACTGGGATAAGCTTGATCCGCAAAGACCCTATGAAAGCCTTGCAAAGAAGCTCATTACCAGCCACTATAATGGTCCATTGGAGCGGCGTATTGAGATAACCAGGAAGCTTGCCAGAGAGTATCAGGTTGACGGCGTAGTGGTATTTTCATCCTGGGGCTGCAGGCGCAATAATGCTGCTGTGCCCACGCTGAAAAGGGAATTGAATAAGATCGGCTACCCCCTCCTCAGTCTTGACGGAGATTGTATCGATGATCACAATTATATGCCGGGACAATTCTCCACACGGATAGAAGGCTTTTTAGAGATGTTACGGGGAAGGAAAACATCCGAGAGCCTTCCACAACCAGAAATATGTGAAGTGGGGGCAAGTTAAAAGGTTATTCGCTTTCATCTCTGCAACATGCAAGGCCTGCCACGACTTTTTCCAGGGGTGTCTTCCTGCGTATGATACCAGGGATAGCGAAATGGGGCAGTGTCCGTCACCATAATGCCAGAACGGCCGCCGTTCCCGATGCATTGTCATTAGCCCCCGGTGTATCTTCAAGCGAGTCGTAGTGCCCGCCGATTACCACAATTTCTCCCGGCCTTTCAGAACCGGTAATCTCACCTTCAAGATTATAACATCTCCGACCTCGCAAACTGCTCAAACTCACTTCATAGCCTTGACGGGAGACCTTAAGGCCTGCTTGTTGCAACGATGCTTCAATAAAATCTGCCGCAACAGCAAGATTTTTGTAGTTCGTTCTGACATTGCGGTCGCCGATCACTCCGGCTAATTGGTACACATCTTCCCGCAAAGTTTGCCTCAATAATTTTTGTTCCTCTGTCAGGGCGGGCATTGGCCTCTGATAGTTTTTACCTGGCATTCGAAACATAACGAACCACACCCCAATGCAAACAAGAGCAACGACAGGAATAACGTAAACAAGAGAAACTTTATGCCGCCAGTCCTTCTTTATAGATGAGACAGGAAGGCTTTGTCCTGGCAAACGTTTCACCCCGGTGACTATCTCAGGATGTTACTGATTGTAAAACATTATTTGTAGGCGAAAATACCTCTTTATGAGTCCTGATCATATTTTACTTCGATGAGGCACAGGCCTTTTGCGGGCGCTGTGGGACCCGCGAGGTTCCTGTTCTTTGCACCTAAGATATCCTTCATGCTTTCCACCATAATTTTTCCCCTTCCCACCTCGATAAGAGTACCTACCATTGTTCTTACCATGTTATACAGAAAACCATTCGCCTCAACAGTAAAATAGAGATATTTCCCCTCTCTGGTAATCTCCAGCCTTTTTACCGTGCGTATCCGGTTTTTTCCCTGAAGTGCACTTGTGGTGAAGGAGGTAAAATCGTGAGTGCCTATGAGGTATTGTGCAGCGTACCGCATTTTCTCTGCATTCAGCAGAAGGCCGCAGAGATAACAAAAATTGCGATTGAGCGAGGTTCTTATCCAGTTATTAAGAAGCGTATATCGGTAGATCTTTGATTGAGCATCATATTGAGCATGAAAAGATACCGGTACATCAGCCGCACCTTTTACGGTGATGTCGTGAGGGAGATAGAAATTGATGGCATGAATCAGCCGCTTGGATGGAACAGAGGATGTAGTTTTAAAATTTGCTACCTGACCCAGGGCGTGCACCCCTGAATCAGTTCTGCTGGCGCCATAAATTTTAACCGGCTCCTGAACGACCTGTTCTACCGCCTTTGAAAGCATTTCCTGGACGGTTTTCTGGTCATTCTGCCATTGCCAGCCTGCGTATTGCGTACCGTCATATTCTATTAAAAGCCGTATGTTACGCATAGGCTAAATGAGTATTGTAAAGATGTACTCCCCGCAACTAAATCTCCCCCCCTTGGCCGGTAGAACAAGCGTTCCCGTTTGTCATTACGATATCAACCTGGCGGCTGACCTGCCTCATGGTTTTGAGGGTTGCAAAATACTTGTAAAAAATTGAAACAAAAAAGATAGGTACAATCAACCAAAAAAAACACCTTTCACATATCTGTTTTTACTCAAAATAGGTCTGAATCTTTTGTCGCAGTCCCCTGTGCTATCGTCAGGGGTCAGCAGGGTTTTGAGAATTCTGACAGAAAATCACCATGTTGAGACAGCATTATTCGGACAAAAACATTTTAACCGGCATTGCTTTTGTGGATTGACATTGTCATGGAAAACTGGAATACTATTCAATTCTTAATAAAAGCAGAGGTAGGTGTATCATTTATCTGGAATGAGGAGAAGGCTATGGTAATACCAGCGGGAACATATCATTTGACTGCGAATTCAGGAAAGTTGTCTGTTTATACGTTTAAAGAGGGATTTCTCAGTGCAGTGGCTCATGACCTGTTAATCGAAGTGACCGGTTTTTCTGTTAAACTACATATTCCGGCCGGAGACATCCGTTTCGCAAGTGTGGAAGCCGAAATTCAGGCCAATTCATTGAAGGTAATCTGCGCCATGAAGGATGGTCTGCAACGGCATGATCTGCTGAAGGAAAAGGACAAGTCAGACATCGAAGAAGCCACTTTTAAGGATGTGCTACATTCGGACAAACACCCAGTTATCAACTTTCGTTCCACAAATATCCAGGAAAGGGACGGTGCGTACCACGTCGAAGGTGAGCTGGCCTTACATGGGGTTACGCGTCCTGCAGCATTTTCCGTGAAAACTACTGGAAAAGATCTTAAAGGAAAATTCATCCTGTCACAGAAAGATTATGGAATAAAACCTTACAAGGCGTTATTGGGAACGCTCAAGGTGAAAAACGAGATAGAGATGACGTTTGATTTCTCGTTAAGTTAAACATGATTGTAAACCAGTCCAGGTCATTTTAGTTTGGTGGATCTTTAAGATACCTGCTTTAAAAAATACCTTTATTTTTGGAACAAAAATTTATACAATTACGGTTTTTAGTTCAACACCAGAAACTTAAATAAGGTGAATTGCGGTTTAAACGGTGGCCGGTTTTTGATGATTGTTTCAGCGGAAGCGGAAAAGGGGTAAATGGTGGAAAACAATAGAAGAAAATTCCTGAAAGTTGTGTCACATAGCCTGGGAGGTGTTTTGGCAGCAGGCATCGCAGCGCCACTGGTTGGTTTAGGGATACACCCGTGGCTGAAAGAAACAGTGTATGGAACTGAGGACTTTATTAACCTTGGCAAATTGGAAGATTTTCCCGTTGGTATTCCTAAAAAAATGAACGTTACCTCTTCCAAGATGGATGCATGGAATGTCTTTGAAGGATTGGTTATGGGGTCGGTTTGGGTGCTGCGGAAAGAAGATGATTCTTTAAAGGTATTTTCGGTAAATTGCCCGCATCTTGGCTGTGGCATCAACTGGGGAGAAGATGAAAAGCAATTTCTGTGTCCCTGCCACGAAGGGGTTTTTGACATAAATGGTAAGGTACTATCGGGGCCCGCACCTCGCAGCCTTTACAGTTACGAAACGAAGATTGAAAATGATAATGTTCTGGTAAATTATAAAAAATTGATATAAAGATATTGTTAAAAGGTGATAGGTAATCTATGGCAAACAAGCTTGGTGAATGGATAGAAGACAGAACTGGACTTAGCAAACTGTTAAAAGCGGCGTTGGATGAGCCAGTGCATGGCGGGGCCAAATGGTCATATATTTTTGGGAGCGGACTGGTATTTCTCTTCGTTCTGCAGGCGGTGACCGGCATTTTTATGGCGAGTTACTATTCTCCTTCTTCGACGGCAGCGTGGGGAAGTGTTTATTACCTTCAGTACAAAACCTCTTTCGGATGGTTTGTACGCGGCGTGCACCATTATGGTTCGAGCGCAATGATGATCGTGGCCATGGTGCATATGTTTCAGGTCTTTATTTTCGGCGCATATAAAAAACCCCGGGAGCTGAATTGGATTTCCGGAGTTATCCTGCTTTTATTCCTGGCTGGCTTTGGTCTTACCGGGTATCTGTTGCCTTGGGATCAGAAGGGATACTGGGCCACACAGGTTGCCACCAATATTATGGGAACGGTCCCGGTGATTGGAAAGTACATTAAGATTCTGCACCAGGGAGGGGCCGACTATGGGAATTTTACCATAACCCGTTTCTACACCCTGCATGTATTTTTATTACCCATTTCGCTCGTCTTTTTCCTCTTTATTCACATAGCCCTTTTTCGTAAGCACGGGGTAACCCCATATTGGAAAATGAGAGAAGATGTGTTAAGAGACCGTATTGACCCCTTTTGGCCTGACCAGATATTTAAAGACATTGTATTCGCTCTGGGCATGTATGCAGTCATTGCCGGCGTTGTTTTTTGGACACGGGGCGCCGAGCTGCAATCGCCAGCAGACCCTGCCTCTAATTACCTTGCACGGCCTGAATGGTATTTCTTATTCTTGTTTGAACTCTTAAAATATTGCCAGGGAAAATATCTCATTGTCGGAACTGTGATCATTCCCGCCCTTGCTCTGACTTTTTTATTTGTACTGCCATTTATCGACAGAAATACCTCAAGGTATCCTTCAAAGAGGATGCCATATTTTGGAGCGATATTTTCTGGATTGACCGGGGCCGTTGTTTTGACCGTGCTCGCCATGCATCATGACAGCAAGGATATCCATATCATCCATCAGCGTGAGGAGGCAGAGAAACAGGCCGCTAGAGCGGTGAAGTTAGCAGAAAAAGGTATTCCTCCCACGGGAGCCCTGTCGATCTTCCTTCACGATCCCCTTGCCCTTGGTGGAAAAATCTTTAAAGAAAGCTGTATTGGTTGTCATAAAATAGGAGTGGAGGGCGGTGATAATGGCCCTGACTTTACCAACTTTGGTTCAAGAGAATGGATTGCCGGGCTGTTGAAAAACCCGAAAGACGTAAAGTATTTCAAAGAATCAGGGGCGATGCCTCCCATAAAACTCCCGGATGAATCACTCCTGGACATGACGGAATTCCTTTTAAGCCAGTCAGAGGGCTTGATCCATCAAAATGCCGAACGAGTGGAGAGGGGAAAAGAACTGGTATTAAAAGGGAATTGCGTTGTCTGCCATCCCATTGGCAACAAAGACCTGAAAAAGATCGCACCAAACCTGACGGAATATCTGTCGGAGACATGGTTAAAAGAATTCATCAGGAACCCGGGCGATCCTAGATTCTACGGTACCAGGAATAAAATGCCTGCCTTTGACAGGCTTACCGATAGCCAGTTAGATGCACTGATTCAGTACTTATTCAGTTTATCAAAGGATCGGGCGCTGGTTTCCGAAAAACAGGAAAAGGGAAAAAGGGGGTATGTGTTCGGTCTCACCTCCCCGCGGACAATGATTACTTTTCAAGACAAGTCCTGAGCAAAATCCGGAAGCTGATGCACGGAAGTTCAACAGAATTATAACATCTATATCGTGGTGCAGCAAAGCCGTAAACAAATCCCTCTATTGGTAGGACAAGCGTCCCGGTTGACCTACCTAACAGCCGTATTCTGATTGCCGTAAGCGAAATGGTGAAGGAGGGCGGTTTAGGAAACGATATCAGTGAATTGCCGGTGGCTGGCGCGTGCACGGAGTGGATGAGTGAAAAGGCAATTGCTATCGGGCAATTTCTGGTAGCCTCTGGTATTTATACCGTCTTTGGTATGAATTCGCCGGTGGCTGGTGCTCCCGATATGCAAAGGTTGCTAACAAAAGAGATGGAAGAGATGTGTGGCGCACGATGGGATTTTGAGGCTGATTTAAAGAAGATCGGAAAGATGCTCATGGATCACATCGAAAAGAAGAGAGATGCACTTGGTATTAACGTGAATAAGGAGAGAAAACTGTACGATATGGCTGAGAGAAGGGCGCTCGAAAGGGAGTGCAAGCCGGCAGCACATCATTAAAGTGATTTAAAGGGGTGTTTTTATGTCCAAGATTATCTGTACTGCCGCCATTCGCGGCGCATATAAAATTGTAGATAAGGCTGATAAAAAACTTGCCGATGCAATAGCGCAAAAGGGACGCGATTGCAAGGTGGAGTTTCCGAACACGGCGTATTACTTGCCCATCATTTATTCCATGACGGGTGTTGCCGTGAAAACACTGGAGGATTGCGAGTATATCCTGGGAATGGCGCGGAGCATGCTCCCGCCATTGCCGGCAGAAAAGCACTGGGTACCTTACCTTGGGCATACCCTTGATGCCGGGATGGCAACGCTTTTTGCCGAGGAAGTGTATGAGGCCTGTAAATATCTCATCGGGCCTCACCCGGTAGACGGAATATGGCTTGGCGCTGCTGATGACGTTATCATGCGCGAACGCGGCATTGAGTTTGTCGATGGCACGGCGCCAGGGTTTGCCGCAATTGTGGGGTGTGCGCCTGATGCAGATACGGCCGTGAAGATTGCCAGGGAACTTCAGCAAAAGAATCTGTACGTGTTTATGCAGTCAGATAATTTTGGGACATCGTTTGCCGAGCAATTGGCTGAAAAGGGCGTCCAGATGGGGTGGGATACCCGACTGGTGCCTTTTGGAAAAGAGACCTCGGCTGCTGTATATTCTCTGGGTTTTGCCAACAGGGCAGCCCTTTCATTTGGAAATGTGCCCCCCGGTGAGGCAAGGAGAAATCTCCTCTATAACAAAAACCGCATCTTTGCATTTGTTATGGCAATAGGAACCGCCGTAACAGATGAACAGTATGCCAACGCAGCGGGTGCTATCAATTATGGTTTTCCGACGATTTCAAATATCGACATTCCGGAGATATTGCCCACCGGCGTATGTACCTATGAACACGTGGTTTCAAGGGTGCCGGTGGACAAGATTGTTGATAAATGCATTGAAGTCCGTGGGCTAAAGATTTCTATCCACAAGATGGATATCCCCGTGGCGTACGGTCCGGCTTTCGAAGGTGAGCGTATCAGAAAAGAGGATATGCAGATTGAGATTGGCGGCCCCGGCGTCCCTGCATTTGAATATGTGTGCACCAAAGAAATTGACGCGGTTGAGGATGGCAAAATACAGGTTATCGGGCCAGACCTGGACGAAATTAAGCCGGGACCAGGTGTGTCGCTTGGTATCATGGTTGAGGTGGCAGGCCGAAAGATGCAGCCTGATTTTGAGCCAATCTTCGAACGTCAGATGCACCGGTTTCTGGGTGAAGCCCAGGGCCTGTTCCACATGGGGCAAAGGGACATCATCCGTCATCGCATCAGTAAAGAGGCATTTAAGGCAGGGTTCAGGATCAAGCATATCGGCAGTATCATCCATTCGCAGTTCCATAGTAATTTTGGGGCGATTGTTGACAAAGTGCAGGTTACCTTTTATACCAAAAGGGAAGATGTGGAGCGGATATTAAAAGACGTGCGCGCCGCTTATGCAGAGCGTGATGCGCGATTAGAGGGTATGACCGATGACTCGGTGAACATGTTTTACAGTTGCACCCTCTGTCAAAGTTTTGCGCCTACCCATATTTGCGTTGTGACACCGGAACGTTCCGGTCTTTGTGGCTCCGTCAGCTGGCTGGACGGCAAGGCAGGCTACGAGATCAACCCCACAGGGCCAAATCAGCCGATCGAGCGTGGCAAGGTGGTGAATGAAAATCTGGGGCAGTGGGAAGGCACGAACTCATTTATCTATAATGGGTCAAACCGGTCGCTGGAGAAGGTAAGTTTGTATAGTATTATGACAGACCCGATGACCAGTTGCGGCTGTTTTGAGTGCATCTCGGCGATGTTGCCCATGACGAATGGGATTATGGTGGTAGACCGTGACTTCACGGAAATGACCCCCTGTGGTATGAAATTTTCCACGCTTGCCGGGACGGTTGGCGGTGGTTTGCAGACCCCCGGGTTTATGGGGCACAGCAAGTTTTATTTAGGCAGTAGGAAATTCATTTCAGCCGATGGTGGTTTGGGCCGTGTTGTGTGGATGCCCAAGGCACTGAAGGAGGAGTTGGCGGAAACGCTTGCCGATACGGCACAGGAGCTTGGTCTTGAAGATTTTCTCAATAAAATAGCTGATGAAACGGTTGCTCAGACTGAGGACGAAGTTGTGGCTTATATGCAGAAAGTTAGCCATCCGGCTTTGGTTATGCCGGGAAAAGATTAACCGTTTGATTTCTGTTGAGACGGGACAACCCCTGGGAAAGGTAGAGACGGATACCAAGAGAAATTTCTGGATGTCCGCTGAAGAAGCTTTCAAATACGGATTGGTCAGTAAAATTATACAGACGAGTGATGATTTAAAGACATAGTTTTATGGTAATTGCTCAATATCAACGGCACGCATGTTCTTTTTATATCCACTCCGTTATCCACTTTTCATGAATGCGGGTGAGTGGGTGGTTATTCGTTTGATGATGTGCAAATTTCTTTATGTGAAAGGATAGTAGAGCATGGCACTAACGGGATTAGACATTTATAAACTCCTTCCCAAAACAAATTGCAAGAAGTGCGGAAGGCCTACCTGTCTTGCATTTGCGATGCAATTGGCGCAAAAAAAGGCAAACCTGTCGGATTGTCCGGATGTAAGCGAAGAGGCAAAAAAAGTGCTGGGTGCGGCAGCAGCCCCTCCCATTAAACTCGTGACGGTTGGTGCGGGCGCCAGACAAGTTCAGGTGGGTGAGGAAAATGTCCTGTTCAGACACGAAGAGAAGTTTTATCATCCCACGGGCGTCGCCGTCACTATCCCGGACGACCTGAGTGAAGATGCTTTCAACGACCGGTTAAAAAAGGTTAACAGTTTGAAACTTACCCGTGTTGGTACGGAAATCGAGATTGACCTGATTGCCGTGATGAACAAGAGCAATAATGCAGAAAAATTTGCCGAAGCGGCAAAGAAAGTAAGTGCCGGGTCTCATTTGAATATGATTTTAAGCAGTGCGTCTGTGGATAATATGAAGGCTGCTTTGCAACATTGTGCTGAAAAGAGACCGCTGCTTCATGGCGCCAGTGCCAGCAACTGTGAGGCAATGGCAGCTCTTGCACAGGAAAAGAAGTGCCCGATGACCGTAACAGCCCAGACCCTTGAGGAGCTTGCTGAACTGGCAGAACGTGCCAAAAAGGCTGGCGTTGAAGAGATTGTTCTGGATGTGGGAGGGAACAATCCCAAAGAGGTGCTGCAAAAACTGACCAAGGTTCGTCGCCTTGCCTTAAAGAAAAATTTCCGCACGCTCGGATTCCCGATGATTACCTTTGTGTGTGATGAAGACCCGTTCCAGGAAATCGCACTGGCAAGCACCTATTTGCTGAAGTATGCCGGCATTGTTGCGGTGAATGCGTGTGAGCCATGGGCAATTATGCCCCTGCTTACTGCCAGGACAAATATATTTACGGATCCGCAAAAGCCCATACAGGTGGAGCCGCGATTGTACGCCGTTGGTGACGTTAAGGATGATTCCCCGATATTGTTTACCACAAACTTCTCACTTACCTATTATACGGTTGAGGGAGAGGTTGAGTCGAGCCGTGTGCCTGCCTATATTTTAGCGGTGGATACGGGTGGGACCTCCGTGCTAACTGCGTACTCAGGAGACAAATTAAACGACAAGGTGGTTGCGAAGGCCATGACAGACGCACAGGTTGATACCAAGGTAAAGCATAAGAAAATGATCATCCCGGGTCTTGTTGCCGTGATGTCCGGGAAATTGCAGGAGACCCTTGGATGGGAAATTCTGGTGGGTCCACGAGAGGCTTCGGGACTCCCTTCCTATCTGAAAACGGTGTGGAAAGCGTAACATAACAAAGCTGCAACCAATACCTCTCTATTACCTCTCTCTTGGTAGGACAAGCGTCCCCACTTGTCATTATGATGTCAACCGGGGACGGTTGACCTGCCTTAGGGATTTGCGGACGTGGTAAAAAACTTGCAAAAGCATGTCCTCATGAAAATGGGGAAAGAATTTCTTACACAATAATACGATAAAACTGTTTAAGGATTTTCACTTCAGGTCTAATGTATGGAAAACTCACGATTTAAAGTACAGTTCTTTCCTGTTGACGTTACCGTAGAGATTGAAAAGGGAAAAACTATCCTCGATGCTGCATATAAGGGAGACCTGTTTATAAACGCCCTGTGCGGGGGCGACGGCACGTGCGGCAAGTGTAAAGTCATTCTGGGTTCCGGTATGATTGAAAGCATGCCCACGACTCATATCTCGGTATCAGAGGCGCAAAAAGGGTATGTCCTCGCATGCAGTACAAAGGTAATGGGCAACCTGGAAGTAATCATTCCTGAAGAATCGAAGCTTGATAAAAGTCAAATCCTTGTCAGTGAATTTCCTCAATTCTCAGGTTCCCTGGCAGCAGCTACCGCTAACGTGGAACATTTTCAGCAAGACCCTTTGGTGAATAAAGTATATCTTGAACTGCCGCAACCTACCCTGGATGACAGTATGGCTGATTATGAGCGGCTGTGCAGGGAGATCATGGTGAAAACCCACGTTCCACTGGAAAAGCTGACTACAAATTTCGATGTCCTCAAACGCCTTCCGGGTATTCTGAGGAGCAGTAACTGGAAGGTGACGATGACGCTGGGATACAGGGGTCCGTCGGTAGAAATTATGGAAATACAGGGGGGCAATGCCAGCGAAGGAAATTATGGTGTTGCCGTGGACGTTGGAACAACCACGGTGGTTGCGCACCTTATGAATCTTTCCCGCGGAGAGACGGTCGATGTTGAAGCAACCTACAATTCTCAGATTAAATATGGGGACGATTATATTCAGAGGATTATGTATGCCGCTGAAAATAACGCCATGGAGCTCATGCAGGAGGTGCTGGTTGAGGATATTAACCATCTCATTTCTACCCTTGTTAAGAGAAACCATCTTAGTATCCACGATATTCATGCGGTGGTTTGTGCGGGAAATACGGTAATGACCCATTTTCTCATCGGTTTGGACCCTACGAATATCAGAAAAGAGCCGTATCTTCCGTCCGCAAGCTTTGTGCCTCCGTTGAGGGCACATGAGGTAGGGGTGAAAATTAATAGCAACGGCCTGCTCTATACCCTCCCGTGCGTTGGCGCTTATGTGGGAGGGGATATTTCTTCTGGTGCTTTGGCAATCAGGCTGGACAAGGCGGAGATGTTGTCGCTGCTCGTTGATATCGGCACGAATGGCGAGATTGTGCTGGGCAATAAAGACTGGATGGTGTGCTGTTCCGCATCGGCAGGCCCTTCTTTTGAAGGCAGCGGTATCTCCTGTGGTACCCGTGCGGCTAAGGGTGCTATTGAAAAGGTGTCGATTACAAAAAATTACCATGTTACGTATAAAACCATCGGAGACGCCCCGGCAAGCGGTATTTGTGGCTCCGGGCTTTTAGACTGCCTGGCGAATCTTGTCAGAAGTGGTGTCATCGACAGAACTGGCAATTTCCAGAAAGGAATAAGCTCAGATCGTTTGAGGAAAACAGACAACGGCTATGAATTTATCCTGGTTGACAGGAGCGAAACCTCTACAAAACGGGATATCGTTATTACCCAGGCGGACATTCAGAATCTCATGCGGTCAAAAGCGGCGATCTATTCGGCAATCTCTACCCTGCTCGAATCCATGGGAATGGAAGCAAGTAATATTGAGCAGCTCTATCTTGCGGGCGGGTTTGGCAATTATCTCGACATACGGAGCGCGATCACGATTGGGATGCTCCCTGACATGTCTGCTTCAAAAGTACAGTTTGTAGGGAATACCTCGGTGCTTGGCGCAAAGATGGTCCTCCTCGCAAAAGATGCCTATGAAGTGATGCTCCCTGACATGTCTGCTTCAAAAGTACAGTTTGTAGGGAATACCTCGGTGCTTGGCGCAAAGATGGTCCTCCTCGCAAAAGATGCCTATGAAGTTGCCAGAGTCATTGCGTCCAAGATGACATATTTTGATCTCATGAGTAATAATAAATACATGGAGGAATATGTATCGGCAAACTTTTTGCCGCACACCGATATTGAAAAATTTCCATCCGTTGCAGAGGAACTGATGGTAAGTTAGGCCTTCGGCTACGTATAAATACAAATTTTCCCGACTGGAGTCCATCCCCTTTCACCCCTGCCAGCGGGGGACATTTGTTTGTCGCCTTCCGTGAGAGGGATTAAGGGGGAGAAAATTTTTGTTTGAAATTTCTAAACCTTCAAAAAAGAGGTTTCTATGGCTTTTAATATTGCAGTGGCAGGAAAGGGAGGAACGGGGAAGTCGACCCTTTCTGCCCTTATTATCCGATATATTACCGAAGAGCTTGGTAAGCCGGTATCGGCGGTAGATGCCGATCCGAATGCGTCTCTCGGTTCATTGCTTGGTCTGCACGTGCAAAGCACCGTTGCTGACATCCGTGAAGATATCGTGGAGAAAAAAGTAGATTTTTCCGGGATGTCTAAGGACAGATATATTGAGTATGCCATCGAGGAGTCTATCATTGAAAAGGAGAAATTTGATCTTTTAACGATGGGGAGGCCGGAAGGGCCGAAATGTTATTGCTATGTCAATAATCTCCTGCGTAAATATCTTGATAAAGTAGGCACAACGTACCCGTTTATTGTTACCGACAATGAGGCAGGGATGGAGCATCTCTCACGCAGGACAACGAACAATGTCGATCTCCTGTTGATTGTAAGTGAACCAACGATTGTAGGTGCATTGACCTTACAAAGGATCATCGCATTAGCTGAATCTCTTTCGGTTACGATCCGGCAAAAGTATTGTATCCTAAACCGGGTGCCCCAGAAGGGTATTCATGAAAATCTTCAGCAGAAGTTGGACAGCCTGGGAATTGAAGTATCTGCGATTTTCCCCTTTGATCAGGAGGTTTACGATACTGCGGCGTGTGGTGCTTCTGTGTTTGAAATTTCCCGTGAAAATGAGCTATATCAAAAACTGGGGAATTTCCTGCAGAAACATTTGCCGGCAAGTATGCTCGAAAAGAGCATCTCTGGGCGTACCTAAAAGAGCGCGCCTTTAAAGGTTATACGCAGACACTTGTCATTGCGAGGAACGCATGTAACGAAGCAATATTAATTCAAGGTTTAGGAATTTTAACCTTTTTGACTCAGGTAGAGCGACCAGCCTTGTCGTTCCACAATGAGGGAAGCTTAAAGTCGCTGCCTAAGGCAGCCAAAATAAAGAAAAACTCGTTCATTGACGTGTCCGCCAGCACGATGATGAGGTTTCTTGAGATTTTTAGATATTGAACGGATTGGGTAGGAGAGAAATGAATGGAAATACCAAATGTAGCTGACAAGTGGTCGGGTACGGTTAATGAAATTACCCTTGGCGCCACAAAGGACAATGGAGGTACGAGGACAAAGACCATTACGATTGGTGGTGCAAAAAGTATCCCTTTTATGGACTTTGAGGGGAATCCGGGACAAAAGCCTGTGGTTGCCATGGATGTCTATGACGTGCCGCCGGAAGACTGGCCGGAAACCCTGGCAAAACCTTTTGCGGACGTCCTTAACGATCCGGCACAATGGGCAAAAAAGTGCGTGGAACAGTATGGTGCAGATTTAATCTGCCTCAAATTGGAGGGAATTCATCCCGATAAAGGCAACAAAACTGCAGAAGAGACCGTAAAGACGGTAAAATCGATCCTTGCTGCAGTAGGTGTCCCCCTGATTATCTGGGGATGTGAACATGACGAAAAAGACAATGAGGTCATGCCCAAGATAAGCCAGGCTGCAAGGGGAGAATGTTGTCTGATGGGGGTTGTTACCCAGGATAATTACAAGACACTTACCGCTACATGTCTGGCGGACGGACATGCGCTTATTACGCTGGCTCCGGTGGATATCAATATTGCAAAACAGGTAAATATTCTTGTGTCTGAAATGGATTTTCCGCTCAACCGGATCGTGATGTTTCAGTCAACCGGTGCCCTGGGTTACGGTCTTGAGTACACCTATTCTATTCAGGAACGCGAACGGCTGGCGGCGCTTACGGGTGATAAGATGATGTCGATGCCCGTAATCTGTGATGTTGGGCATGAGGCGTGGAGAACCAAGGAGTCAAAATCGGGCGATAATGAAGTTCCCCAGTGGGGAGCGCGGGATGAGAGAGGCCCCATGTGGGAGGCTATTACGGCGGTTGGTTTGCTGCAGTCGGGTGTGGATATTATCCGTATGAGCCATCCGAAGGCCGTTGCTACGGTAAAAAAGTGTATTGACCGTTTATATTAAAAAACGTAATATTCACCTCAAAGACACGAATGACACAAAGGAAGAACGAAAGTAATAAAAAGTTCAAGGAATTGATAATTTTTAGAAAGAAAGGATAAACATACAATGATTTCCATCGGTGAGCGCATTAATGGTATGTTTAAAGATGTACGAGAGGCGATAAAGAATAAAGATCCGAAGGCAGTAAGGGAACTTGCCATAAGACAGACAGAAGCAGGGGCAAGCTTTCTCGACGTAAATGTCGGCACTGCCGCAGCTGACCCTGTTGAGGCAATGAAATGGCTGATTGAGGTGGTTCAGGATACGGTAAAGACGCCGATCGCCATTGATAGCCAGAAATTTGATGTAGTAAAGGCGGGTTTATCAGTTGCAAAGAACGAGATCTTGATCAATTCTTCAAAAGGAGATCCAGAAGAATTGGATAAATTCATGACCATAGCCAAGGAATATAATGCATCACTGATATGCCTGACCATGGATAAAACCGGTATTCCGCAGGACGTCGAGCGTCGCATGGAATTTGCCATGAAGATCGTTGAAAAGGCCGTGGAGCATGAATACGAACTGTCAAAGGTCTATATCGATCCCATACTTTTCCCTATTAATGTTGATCAGAAGCAGCCAGCGCTCATGTTCGACATCTTCAATCAGATTAGAGGCACAAGCTGCAGGGGTGCCTACGATCGGTTATGGGGCATTTATCAATACGATCATTGATTTTATCATAGTTGCGTTCGCCATCTTTATGTTAGTTCGGGTCATCAACAAGGTAACACAACCAAAACCTGTGGCTGCACCTGCAAAAACAAAAGAATGCGCATTCTGCATCTCCGCTGTTCCGATCAAAGCAACCCGATGTCCATTTTGCACCTCTGAGTTAAAGGCCTAATATCAAATCATGAAAGCAATGATAGAGGCCTTCCATTTTTTGCACATGTTTGTTACACCTCTTGATTTTATCGTAAGTGTTTTGTCGCGACGAAATCAAGAGGTGTTTTGCCTTTCTGCTCTATGGAGACAAGTTAAGCATCTTAATAGATATTTTTCCTCTCAGATTTATTTTCCAGACAAGCAAGATAGTGGAGCGCTATCTCATTTTTCGGAGCAATTTCCAGCACTTTTTTATACCAGGAGATAGCAGTTCTATCCTCATGAATTTGGCGATAGGCATGACCCAGGTTCAAACGGACCCGCACTTTCGCAAGATCGTTTTCTCCTGCCAAAAGATCCGCCTTTCGATAGTTTTCAATCACAAATTCATAGAGATCAGTCCGATAGTATTTTGCCAGTGGCCATATGGTATCGGCTGATTCTTTATAATAACGCTCTGATTTCTGGTTCCACTGTTTTCCCCAATTCAGAAGTTCAACGGCCTGATCTGCTTTTCCCTCACCATCAGGCATCCGGTTTGGGTTTTTTGTCCAGGATACCCATTTCGACCACAGCAGCCAGGCCATCGTAGTATAGGTATCGATATCTTTACGATCAATGGTAACAATTCGATAACCAATGCGAATCGCCTTGTTATAGCTTCCCGCGGGATTATCAAAATGCTGGTTGTCTATGTAAAAGCCCATACACTCCTTTAACAGACCTGTATCATATTGACAAGGTAAATCTCCGAGCACTCGTTCACTTATCTCATACATGATGTGGTCATGATCAGAAACATTCTTATCACTTCCCATTGCAAAAGAAGAAGGAAAGAAGGATAAAAAGGCAATCCATAAAACAGCTGTAATGGAAGATATGAACTGCATAGATAAAACTCCTTTCAAAAAAAAAGCCTTACTGCAAAAGAGGTAAATTCTATCCATCTTCGGCAGTAAGGCTATCTTTTCTTGCCTTTACTTCCCTGTAAGACCAAGACCCTTTACTTTGCGCCCCCTGATCGCTCAGGGTTTGCCTTTATCGGTATATGAAAGTATTATCAGAATGACATAAATGCCCTTTTCTGTCAAGCGTAAAATAGAAAAAATGCCTGGCTCATTTCTTTAAATGATCATTGATTTGTTTCATCAAATCACCATATCTTATGGTAAGGCCATCTAAAAAATCTTTGTACTTTTTATATATCATCTCTTGCTTGCTGGTTTTATCTGTCTTTTGTTTAATCCTCCACGTGCCATCCTCCTTCTGAAGGACTTTAGTTATTCTTGGCAAAAGTTCTCTGTGCCGGCTGCCACGTTCGTCTGTCCATTCATCCTCTCTGTCAAAGCTTATGATGGCGCGGTTGCCGTCTTTATTTACCTTGATTACTTCGTTTTGAATAGAGACGGTGACATCGCGTACATACGAATAATGATGCCGCAACTTCTTTTCCTCTTTTTCAGAAGAGATATGCCCTAGTTCTTTTAATACTTCAATGTCTGCATTTTCCCATGCCTTTTTATAATCCAGCAACCACATTTGGAGCTCATTTTTTATTATTTCATTTTTATCTGGCAGTGGTTTTTTCAGTTCCTCAGCATTGTTTTGTTTTTGGACTTTGCCAACCACTTTATGAAGAGAATCCTCGCTCGGGGTCTTTTGCTCCAATGTATGCCTGGGACCTTTGTCTCCCTCAGTCCTATGTTCTAGGGTATGAACTGGCTCATGGCTGATGCTGGGCTGATAGATGCTATCCTGTGCATTGGTTTCTTTGTCTGGAAATTTTTTTACCGGATTATCCGGGACTACCTGCCTATTCATGGTGTCGTTTTTTCGAAATCCAGAAGTTTCCGGGGGGAGTATCGTATGAAGCGGAATGTTATTTGTGGGAACGGGTGTATGTTTCTGCTGTTCGGGAGACCAAATAAACCTGTAAAGTGATAAAGTGACTACCAGGAAGATAAGTATCGAAATAAGCACCAAGCGGCTGAAATAGATTTCAAATGCTGACTTTGTGCTTCCCTTCTCGTTTTGCAATAACGCCTTTAATTCATCTACCGATTGAGGCCTCTTGTCTCTATTTTTTTCTAAACATTTGAAAATAACGTGTTCGATGTATTTGGGAATTTCTAATTTTTTTCCTAATTTCCGGAAGGGGGTCGGTTTTTCATTTACGTGTTTATTCATCAATACTATCTGATCCCCTTGAAAGGGTGGCTCGCCGGTTAACATTTCATACATAATGATACCCAGGGAATAGATATCCGTCCTTTCATCGCACGAGCCTCTCCATTGCTCTGGCGCCATATAAAGAGGAGTTCCTATAATGCTTCCGGTGAGGGAGACATTGTCATGGGACCAAAGTTTTGCTATGCCAAAATCCAAAACTTTTACAAAATTATCTAATTCACCAGCCTGAGACAACATAATATTCTGTGCGGTAATATCCCGGTGTATGATTTTTTTAGAGTGTTTGTGCGCTGCCGATATAACATCGCAAACCTGGAAAACAACCTGCAACATTCTTGCAACATTGAATGGTCCGTTGTCACGTATAATTTCCTTCAAATTCCTGCCGTGGACAAACTCCATTGCCATGTAAATTGTGCCATTTGCGTCACGGTCAAAATCATACAGGTGGATAGCATTGGGATGGTGTAGTTCGCAGATCGTTGCCGCTTCATTATAAAATCGTTTAATATCCTGAGGATTGTCACTTAAGTTTATATGCAATATTTTCACGGCGACAATATCATCAATATTCAGCATCTTTCTTTTGGCTTTATAGATGGTACTCCAGCCACCAACCGCAATTTTTTCTACAATTTCGTATTTTCCTCCCAGGGATTTCCCGATATAAAAATCGCATGCTTGTTGGCAAAAAGAGGCCAGCGTTTTCCCTGATGTTATCGATACCTGATGTATATCCGCCGGAGCGTCATGTTGGTATTCAAAGCTTTTCTCGCAATATTTGCAAAATATGACTTCCTGAAGACCGGCATACGCCTCCTTGAATCCTTTTTTACAATGTGGACAGAAGACAAAGGCAATTTCGAGGATATTGAGGAGGCGCTCCCTTTGTTCCGTTGTAATATAACCGCGTTCTGCCATGATGGCATCAAGGCTTCTTCGTGGATCTTCATCCTCAAAGGTATCAGCGATGTGCTGGCAGGTATCCACCTGATCTGGCGTTGCGAATCCTTCTGAAATGGCAAGATTTGCAAATTCTGTATCTAAATCTAGTCTGCTTTCCATAAATACTTTCTGATGAAAAGGTTAATACGAGATTAGAGTTCAGAGAACTTAATAAAGACGTGACTGATTAGCCTGGATATAGATCTTCAGTATTTTGTGTATCGGGAGACAGGATTTGCCGATGAATGCTTTTTTTATTTTTTGTCATTTTTTCATAAATACTTACTGCTACAATCGTCAAGAGAAAGAAAAGGAAACCACAACATATCATGCCGACTTCTTGCGACTTTTGATAACTGGCACAGATTTTTTGCCCCAAAAAACTGCCGATTACCAGGTTAAGAACCGGAAGGACGAAGATAAGAAGCATGCCTTTATAGGGCGAATGTTTGATTGCTTGCAACGTTACACGTTGTCCCGCATTCAGGCCGGGAAATGCATCGATTTCGACAAACCCTGGTTTGTTTCCTGCATCCACACAACTCATGCAGCTTTTGCAGTCCTGCTGCATATCCTGTTTGATTACCTCTACCGTTGCACGAGTGCCATTAGTATACTTGATGATCCCTTTTTCAACAACCATTTTTTCTTTAAACATAATTGGGCAAATACCAGTTAAGTCCCTTGGGTAGGTTGTTGAGCCTGGGTTGGATTGCCAACCTTTTCCCGCATCAATTTCCCAACTTTAAACACCACCACGTTTTTTGCCGGCACAAAAGCCACCTCTCCCGTCCGCGGATTCCTTGCCTTTCGCGCAGCACGTTGCCGTATTTCGAAAACCCCGAAATCACGTAATTCGATGCGATTACCTTGCGCAAGCTCGCTAATGATCTCATCCAAAAACATCTGGATTGTTTTCTTTACGACCATATGGGTGTTGTCGGTTCTTCGAGCAATCTTCTCGCAGATATCCCTCTTTGTCGTTGTTTGCATTACAATTCTCCTTTTATGACGATAGAATAGATACGTAGGTGGTAGTTTTATGGAAAATCGATATGAATGGTCAATCAAAACAAAATATCACCCCCCTTGTTTCAGAAGGAACGCAAGAAAACACCCTTAATCTTAACTAACTTTTAGACATGGCATTTATGATTAACTGCGACATATTATCAATTCAAAAGATTAATGTCAATACGATTTTAACACTTTTCAGTGTCAAAATTTAAGATACAAAAAAGAACTATGGTACGGTGATCTGTTAAATTATCTTGACAAAAAATGAATAAACATTAATATGATACCAACTATTGTTAATGTTGGATTATTTAAGACTCTTGGAAAATTTTAAGGAGTTGCGTAAGCATGAAAGTAAATATCAGAAAAAGTTCAATTAAGCATAAAAAAATGTGCGGCTTCCGAAAAAGGATGCGCACAAAGGGGGGACGTGCGATTATAAAGAGAAGAAGGAGGATTGGCAGAAGACCGCTTCTCGACGTATAACTTTACAAATAAAAAGACCTTACATATCTCTTGTATGTCATGATATGTAAGGTCTTTTTTTACAGTTTTATTAATCAGTAATTATTATTGCTTCTACCGGACACTCTTCAGCAGCCTGCCTGCAAAGATCTTCGTCCTGCGCAGGCACATCACCATTTTTTGCCTCAGCCACGTCTCCTTTCATAGAGAAAACGTCAGGACACGTTTGTACACAAAGCTCACAGCCAGTACAAATATCAGGGTCTACTTTTGCACGCATGATTAATCTCCTTATCCTTTATACATAGTTAAAAGTCTCTGGAATCCGCAAAATAAAACAAAACATTAATTGTTTATGTCTTTATCCCCCTCCTTCCGATTCCTATTATAAAAAATTTCTCACTAAAACTCAACGAACATTTTAAGCGATAAAGCCGGATATGCTGTCTAACTGAACCCCCTGAACAGCTATTTCCGGTGCAAGCACGACCTCTTCATTCCCCCAAAGGATTGTCTGCCTTTTATCGTTTGATATCGCAATTATATTCTTTATGATATCCATGATGTTGCTATTGATTCTTACGGTATTCGGTCTGAGGGGATGAGCAATCCCCCCCCCCTTTACCACGTAAGAATCTGCAATGATTGTGCTGGTAAAATCGCCGGCGGCAAGTCCATTTATGGGATAGGTATACCAGATTCTACCAATATAAATACCATGGTTTATCTCCGACAATAAAGACCGGCTTGATATTTCTTCCTTGCCTTCTATAACGATATTCGTTGGGAATATCCCCGGCTGTTGGGTATAACTCCTTTTCCCTTTTTCAAAACGGAATCCGTTTCTTGGGATAAATGAGGCAATTCTGCTATCAAATTTTTTTGCAAGATAATGATTCGCAAGAAATCCTGTCAGAAAACCCTGGTGAATGAGGCTGGTCTTTCCTGTAGGAATTCCTTCACACGAGATCTTCTTGCTGCCAATAGCGCCCTTTATGGCACCATCATCATAGACGGTGAGTGCTTCAGATGCGACCTTTTGTCCTAATTTTCCCAAGAAGGGGGTATCGGATGCATTAACCGCAGAAAGACTTAATGCCGGTATGAGTATGTTGGCGCATAAATCCGCCACGGGTTGTCTTCCAAAAACAACATCATACGTTCCCGAAGATATCCTTTCTCCTCCTATGGTCTTTATTGCGCTCTCTGCAGATTCACGTCCTGCATCTTCAGGACGAAACCGGGATATGTGGGTACTCGTATTCCATCCTGAACCTTTCACGTTTTCCCTCTCAACCATAGATGTTATATTGGCGGTAAGGATCGTAGATTCATCGAAGTTGTCAATACCTTTTGTGCTGGCAATGGCCATGCGTTCCCTGATGATCGTAATATCGCCTCCGGCAATAATTGATGTGCTGAAACGGTTTTGATGATACTCCTCAAGCGCCCCTTTCAATCCCTGCCAACCCAAACGAACAATGGTCTCATCATCAATCTCCATTGCCTCGGGATCGTGATAGTTTTTCAATACCGGTTCACCGATAGGGACAGGAAGCGAAAGAAAGTCAGGATCGTATATTTTATTCCTTTTTGCTTTGCTGAATGCATCAATGATTCCTCTCTGGGTAATATCATTGGCGGAATTGCCCAATCCGACCTTTATTCCTTTTCCCGATTCAAAAACAACCCGTAAAGCTATACCGCAACCTTGTGTTGATTTTGGTTCGTGGATGCCGTTACAGGGAATGTCCGAGGTATAGTTGACTCGTACCGTTATATGCTCATTCCACGACGCAAATACCTCCGCATCAATGACGTCCTTTTGTTTTTTGATGAACTCAATTCCATTACGGACACTCGTTCTCAACGTCCCGGTATCAATCATCATGTTCGAAGTCCTGTTAATTTTGCCCGCGAACGCAGGGTTGGTCCGCCATTTCCAACGCGCATGATCTGCATTGGTTGTCCTTTCCCGCAATTGGGTATCGGAAAGACTGAAAAGTCATTTCCCACGGCATCGATATTCATAAGAAAATCCTTCGAGTCAGCCGTAATGCCTCCTTGCCGGTATAATTTGGTAATTTTTCCGCTTTCAACCTTATATACCTTTTGCGCGGAAATCCGAAAATTTTCCCTGGATTCGCTAATAGATGGGATTCGGTGGTTGACGATAAAGTACCCGTCCTTGACTTCGGCAATGATTTCTGCGGGGGATTTATCCCCCTTTGCAAAGACGGTGTTGGTCATTCGCACGAGAGGGACAGAATGAGGATCGGTTGCCCTCATAGAACCATTTGGCGGATGCTGCAGAATCGCGGCCTGTTCACGCCCGTTCATAAACTCTTTACATATGCCGTTTTCAATAAGATTTACCCGTTTTGCAGGTGTTCCTTCTGCATCGTACTTGTAGTGTCCATAGCCATTCATGGACGGATCTGAATATGCGTTTAATAAGGGTGATGCGATCTGTTTTCCCAATTCGTTGTTCTGTAAATCTCTCAAGAGCCAGGATCGCCCGGCGTAGGCCGTTTCCAGTTTCAATGCCCGATCGGCCTCTGTTGGATGCCCGATAATTTCGTGGACCAAAAGTGCATTAAAGTGAGGGTTTGTTACCACGACAACCGGCTCGTTCGTAGCAGGGAGAAATTCAGCCCCGGTAAGTTCGAGGGTTTCATGTGTCCGCATACCTGCAAACTCAGCAAGGGGCTGCCGGTAGATATTTTTCCCCTGTAACACTTCCCATCCGCGGAGATCTCCCAGATAGTCATGACAAACCTCAGGGACACCGCCTGCTTTTTGTGCCACAACAGTTAGCGTTCCCTGCGTAAGTGCATGTGCCTGGTCAATGCAGGCACCCTCAGAACTGCAAAACACTTCCCGGTGTATGCCTGTCTGTACCTGCAGAAAAGCATACCGCACATCCTTACCAATGCTGTGCATTGACCCAGAAATTTTTATGCAAAGGGCGAGAATGTCTTTCACGGGTACCGCTCTGGGATCTTCATCAAAAACGGAATTAATGATATCCCGGCAGGGATCGACTCTGGCAAGTGTCACCTCAGTTAAAGACGGAGCAAAGGGTTTAAATTCTGCCTTCTTATGTGCATTAGCAATAGCCCGTGCGTATGCTTTTTGCACTCCAAGGGTGAGTATTTCGCCGAAACTTTTAGGACGAGCTTCACTCCCGCCGATGGATTGACTGTAAAATCCCCAGGCACACATTTCCCCTGCAAGCATTCTGATCCCAAATGAGAGAGCAGTATCTTCATCCATGCCCTTGGCCTTGCCGTTCTCGGCATGGGCATACTTCACTTCATGGATACCAAGTCTGACATCAGCATACCTGCAATTCTTCAAAGAACTGGTTTTTTGGATAACCTTTACAACCGTTTCCCTGAGGGTATCTAAGAGTCCGGTTTTTATGCGACTTGCAATGAGAATACTCCTTATCTGTTCCTTTTTAATTATCGCTTTATGCTGGTGTTATGTTTGAACCAAGATGCCTCTGTCGGCGAGAGATGCCAGTCTACAATATAATCCATGTATTTAACAAAATATTCTTTGCTTTTCCATACAATTTTCTCCCGCTGATGTTCTCCCGCTGCAAACGAAGCTGACCGCAAGCGGCATTGATATGGCTACCTTTTTTCTTCCGGAGGGTAACGACGAGACCATGTTTTTCCAATGTTCTGCAAAATGTTTCAATCGTTTCCTGGGAAGGTGGCCTCCGGTGAAATTCTTCAACGGGATTTACGGGAAGAACGTTTATGTTGCACTGAAGGCCTTTCAGCAGCCTTGTCAGGGATTCCGCATCATGTCTGGATGCATTGACTCCTTCGATCAGGAGGTATTCAAAGCTGATGTCCCGCCTGGTAATTTCGAAATATTCCCTGGCTGTAGCTACAAGGTTCTTTATGCCAGTTTTCTTATTCGATGGGATAATCTTTGACCTTATGATATCGTTGGGTGCATGAAGGGATATTGCAAGATTTACCTGTAGCCCTTCGTGCGCCAACCGGCGGATGCCATCGATAATGCCCACTGTTGAGATGTTGATATGTCGGGCGCCAATTCCTAACCCCCATTCGGCGTTCATAATCCTGACTGCCCTGATAACGTTATCATAGTTCATAAGCGGCTCGCCAATGCCCATGAATACAATATTGGTGAGTCGTTCTTCAGGGAGGAGATGACTTTTGATATGGAGTGCCTGCTCAACAATCTCACTGGTGGTCAGATCCCTTTCCATGCCCAGGAGGCCGCTTGCACAAAACTGGCATGCCATGGCACAACCTACCTGGGTTGAGACGCACGCAGTAATCTTTTTACCCTCCCTGAGAAGTACGCATTCGATTACGTTTTCATCGGGCAAATGAATCAAATATTTTTCTGTACCGTATGCAGTTTGTGTAATAGTGCTCACTTTTGTTTGAAAAACCTGATACTGCCCGGCAATCTGTTTTTGAAAATTTTTAGACAGATTGGACATCTGGCCAAAGGCCGTTGCCCCTTTATCGTAAATCCAGAAAAGTATCTGTTTCGCCCGGTAAACAGGTTCGCCCATGGAGATACACAATGCCTCTAAATCAGATAGAGTCATATTGGTAATTGATTGAATCTCTGTTTCGTCCATAATCGTTCCTTCCTATTCTTTTTGTATCATTGTGCCTTCGACAGGAAATACTTCGAATCCCTCCGAAATAATCAATATGCCTTAGTCGAAACAAAAAACCTATTTTATTTAAACACCCATTATGCCTCAATAGTATTTTACAAACAAGATTGACAAAAGGCAAAATTCGTGTGTAATATTTGGCAGCATGATAAAATCATTTATTCAAATCTATTTTGACATAACAATCCCTGCGTCTATTTTGTTGTTCAATAAAGGCAGGAAGGTTAAGGTTGTGCCGTTTGTCAGGTACAATCCAAGAGTTTCTGAATGACAAAAATCAAATTTTCGTGTGTATCGAAGCAGAGTTTTGCAAGCCATGGCGTGTCCAAATGAACTTTGGGAACGAGATGGAAGGTGTTGTTATAATGTTCGCAGTCTTGATTTATTTCTTAGAGAATGGTATTTTGATAGCATAAAGGGAAGAAGTAAGCCCTTTGTGGTAAATACTTTGAATTGAAGGGGCAACTCGAAATAATTTTTGAACGGGAAGTCGATCTCGTCACAGACAAGCCTTTCAGAAATCTAATCTTCAGGGAATCGGTTGAAAAAACATGAACTGTCATTTATGAAAGATGAAATTCGAAAAAACCTTACTGGTGTCCTTCATGCAGCGGATGGTATGATTCCTTTATGTTCGGCGACTCTTGAGAAGAGGAATCTAGGCATATGAGATCAGGCGCTT
The DNA here is from genome assembly GCA_021463795.1 of Candidatus Brocadia sp. GTDB lineage: Bacteria > Planctomycetota > Brocadiia > Brocadiales > Brocadiaceae > Brocadia. Next base: position 626,591 of record JAJTXE010000003.1, read on the forward strand.
TTGGCGGGTCTTCCCGCCTTCTGCGGTTTGTCGATATACACGAACAATACGGACGGCATGTCATTGAGAAAATGCTCTTGCGTCTCCCTGATGTGCTTCTCGCGTGCGACCTCGGTGTAGGCAAGGGGTTCGACCTTTGTCTGGTCAAAAGACGTTTTCCAGGAGCACAACTGATCGGGATTGACTCCGTCGAGGCGCATAGGCAACGCTTGCAGGGACATGGTATCGAGCTTCGGGTCCTCGATCTCGAGCGGGTGGTCATTCCCTTCGACGATGCAAGCGTAGACCTGTTTATCGCGAACCAGGTGTTCGAACACGTGAAGGAGCTCTTCTGGATCAGTCACCAAATTGCACTCAAGCTCCGTCTTGGAGGTCACATTATTATTGGGGTACCCAATATTGGCGCACTGCACAATCGTCTGACCTTTCTGTGGGGTATGCAGCCATCCCAAATGAAATCCTATTCTGCCCACGTCCGGGGCTTTACCGCATCAGAAATCCCCCGCTTCTTTTCTGTCTGCTTCCCTGGCGGCTTTCGCTGCGTGCTGCGGCGCAGCGCACAATTTTATCCCTTTCCACAGTCAATGGCGCGCGTCCTTGCTCGCCTATTTCCATCGTTGGCGCATTCGACTTTCTACCTTATGCAGAAGACGGCCCATTATGACGGAGAATTTCTCAAGCATCCTGTCGAAACGGGGTTAGAGACACCATTCTTTCTGGGGAAAGCGCAGGAAGCGTAGAGAGTTGCGCTTAAATAGTAAACACAAAAGGGCAATTCGTGAGTCAAGAGAGCGGATCTTACGAAGCAGATTACGGGGACACCTGTTGAGAACAAACCAAAAGCAATTTGATAATCAGCAGAGCAGTCTCTTAATGAACATGGTGCCGTAGCATCCCCTCGGTAAAAAGAATTTCAGGATCAACTTTTTTTTGCCGTGGTAAATCTCATCCTCTGCCGAGTCAACCGAAAGATCTTCAGGGGTAACGATTGCCCTCCGTTCGATACCCTTAAAAAATGCCTGTCTTAATTTTCTTATGTTAAACATGGGGGACTTTACATTGTTTTCCTGTAAGACCTCTGCATACAGGTTTTCGGTAAATGCATCGGGCATTCTAATATTGGATGCGGGCATGGGAATGACTAACGTGCTTAAATACGCTTTACCCCCGTCATCTAACCGGATATAAAATAGATAATCACCTGTAATCCCTCTGGAATTTTTTACATGAGATTCTGCGCTCCTCTCAGAATGACAGGGTTTCCCGGAATGAAGAATTGTGTCATTCCGGGTGTCTGTCCCGGGTGAGTCAAAGGAAGTGAGACGACAAAGAATCTTACCCTCGGAATTCCCAGGTATGAAATTATCGTTGCTAACCGAACGTATAATTTTCCTCAAAACTTCGTTCCACAGGTGTGATTGATATGCAGAAAAAAAGAGCACCATTTCTTCGTGGGATATCCTTTGCAGAATGGGAATAAATCCTTTGGGATCTTTTTGCAGGTAACTGAACGATTCTTTTTCGAACCTGTTCCTGGCCCCTTTCAGGCATATCGGCCAGTTTCCCCAATTTTCCCTGAAAAATTTCCGGTGTTCCTTTTCTTCCTTACTGTCCTCCGGATGGATGCGGGAAAAGTATATCTTCAACGCTCCGTTGTAATGTTTCCTGAGTATCTTTTCCGCGACAAATCCCTGATGCGTATCGTAACTACCAAATCGCTGATCATCAAAATAATTGGGGTAACCGTCTTTTTTTACGCATTCAATTTGACTGAGTGCTGCCATTAACTCATTTTCCGTAAGATTTCTGACGACCAGGTGAAATCTGTTTCCCTTTATGAGGTCAGGCCCCATGTGCCTGTTCATAGCGCCAACAAAACTCAGGGAATAATTCTCCTCATCAACCTTTACGGGGACTGGATATTTATGCCGTGCCATTAAATTTGATTTTGCCGCGTTATCTTCTGTAAAAAACCGTGCAATTGTTGTTTTGTCCCCGGAATTACTTCCATCATCTTTGTTTCCTCGTTTTGAAGGCCGGGGAAAGGTGAGAAGTGCTTGGTTTTCGCTCTTCCGCGCGATGGTGATGTACTGCGCAGTTAAGGCATATTTATCCTTTTTACCGCCGTAGGAAAAATGTGAATACGGTACGGTAAATTTTTTGGAAAGCATTTTTAAGATGTCAACGGTATTCCATCCCCTTTTTTTTAAAAGATAGACGCAGAAATCCCCGTCTGTCTGAAACGGAAGGTCGGCTATCTCTTCAACAATAAAATCTTCCGGTCTGACCTTTATTTTGATCATGTACTTCCTAACCCGAACGAGTCGGAAAAGTTTTCTATTTTAGGAAGCTGCAAACGTTGTATACAATAATAAGCGAATAGCCATTTTAACCTACTCGTTCGTGTTAATCAGAAAAAAATACGGTAGTTCTTCCCCATAAGGATCTTCTATGAAACTTATCACAGAAACCCACGCTGAACATATTCGAGGTACTCTTTCATGTTACGATCGTGTCGTCATTCAAGGCACGTTACCCCCTTTTTGTTACGCAACGGGTATGACCTCCTTTCTCTATGAGAAAAAGATTCGTATCTTTGACTATCCGCAATTTGCTCAAGACTTGCGAGACGAATTGATTGAGAACGCCAAAAGGATTGCCCATGAGAATAATCTCAAGATCGAATACGTCCCCAAAAAGAACTTTCGCCAGGAAGACCGTATCGCAGAAATCTTGAAAGAGCGCGGTGACCACCCTGGCCTTGTTCACATCTTTTCGGTACAGGAATCCTGTACCTCATACAAACCGTGGCACGACA
>JAJTXE010000003.1:629429-646581 GCA_021463795.1 Candidatus Brocadia sp.
TGAAGGCGCTTAATTTTGGGAAGACTGAGAATGCGCTTGGAGGCACTGTTCGTCAGATCGTTACCTTGCAATCGGGTATCCCCATGGAAAAAGCCAGGGAGATTGTAAAATTTATAAAAGGATTAAAGCTAAAGGTGCAGTCACAAATACAGGAAGACAAGATTCGGGTAACAGGGCAGAAGATTGATGATTTGCAGTCAATTATCAAGGCAATTAAGGATCAGGATTATGACTTTGCCATGCAATTTATCAATTATAAATAATCAGGGACATAACATCAGGAATAAAAAGGTTTGTTTTCGTGAAATGGATATGGTATGACAATTCGTGTGGCAGTAAGAAATTATATGAAAGCGAGAAATTCATCTCTTTCTGCATAAAATAGTGATGTTGTGGTGAGATGTTATATCCATAGCGCAGCAAAGCCGCAACCAAAAAGAGTTTAACCACAAAGCACACAAAGTCTTACACAAAGGACACAAAGAAAAACTTACAAAAAAAAGAAGTTTTATACGGTAATACTATAATTGGGCTTATTTTCGTTTTTATCATCTGGCAACGTGTTTTTTGCCTCTTTGACTTCGTTTTTGAGCTATACCCTTTCTCTCTCAGTGTTTTTAACAGGCATTTCAGCCTTTGAGGAGGTTGTCTTTAAATTTATGCATAGGCTTAATAGAGTAGTAATTGCCATGAAAACCTCCATCAGGCGGTTACCGGGAAATGAGAGTTGCAGCAAATTTTAGGATTTCGTTTTTATTCAAATCAGAGGTAAGGCAATAGGTGACACCATCTTCTTCCCATAATACAGAATTAAAACCCCTGCGATTTCCTATGTAAAATTCTTTATGCCCCATCCGGGCCCTTTCAAGGTTCGTAATTGGAGAGCCGCTTTTCCGGACAACCTGAAGTGATAGCTTATTCCCTCCTTTGTCAAAAAGTATGCACGGACTGCTTGTGCCACACAACTTAACCGGCATCCCGCCTTTCATGCTGACTTGTTCTGCGTTGAGGAAAGGAGACGAATTACTCAGTTGTGAATTTATCGTATTTCCGAGATATTTATTAATATTGTCAACTACCGAGGTCTTTTCATTAAATACTAAATTGTCATTTACCGCTACCACATGATTTTTTACTGCATCATCAACGATGGCTGTGGAATCGGCTTGATGGTAATTTGTATAATAAAAAATGCCACCTGCTATAGTAATAAGGATAGATGCTGCTATCGCATAGGATCGGGAAGAGAATAACATGCGCGGTGCTTTAGTCTGGTAAATAGTTTCTTTGCCGTCGTTTACCGGGACGTTCATATCGGCAGAATTAAGGCCTTTGAGTATTTTTTCACGCAGATAGGAAGGGGCTGTTGTCTTTATGCAACAGGTTTTTACCAACGCCCGAACATCCATTTCAAATTTATATCTTCTATGACAATCATCGCAATTATCGACATGATTTTTCACGATAAGATAATGAGATCTATTCAATTCCTTATCCACGAACTCATGAAAATGTTTGCCAGCTTCATTACAAGTCATTATTTCTCCCTCTTAATAAAACCTCTGTCTTTCGCATACGCTAATAAGCTTTTTTGGAGTAATCCTCTGCCCCGGTTCAGCCTTGATTTTACCGTACCAATCGGCACATTCGTGATTTCTGAAATATCTTTATACGATAATTCTTCCACATCTGAAAGCAGGATGGCTTCCCGATATTCTACCGGCAGGCTATCTAAGGCATTTTTTACTTCATCGTCAACCAAACTGCCCAGGTCGTTGTATTTTTTTTCTAAGGTATCTACAGACTCTCCGGATTTTGTTTCTTCTTCGTAAGGCACACTTGCCTGAACCGACTCAATGTCTTCAAAAAAGCTTTCACTCGGCGTACTTACTGTTTTCCGGTACTTATTGATAAAGGTATTTCGAAGGATTTTGAAGAGCCATGCTTTTATGTTTGTTCCTTTTTGAAAGGTGTTGAAAAACCGATACGCCTTTAGATACGTCTCCTGAACAAGATCTTCTGCTTCCTCCTTATTGAATACCAATCTGAGAGCCATATTATAAAGGGAATCGACATATGCCATCGCATTTTCTTCGAATTCCCTTCTTCTGATAGTGTCATCCCTCATTGCTTCAGATTTCCTTTTTTATAAACAATAAATGTTTGAATAAAGTTCCGGGCTTCTTGAAAAGGCATTATAAAGAATTACCTGTCTGGCTTCAATGGTTTCTGGAGATTTGCGGAAAACGTGAGTCTTAAATATATATATCCGAATGAAACGTATATGATGAACAGGGCGTAATGGCATGGATGAAGGCTCCACCGCAATGCCGTGTGAAGCCATCTTTTGGACCCGTATTTTATGGTGGTTTACCCAATGATAGCATGTACGTTTCTCAGTTGAGAAGGTGTGAATGCTAACAAAGACGAGTTCCCAAGATATTTTGGTATAGGTCCTTAAAAATAATGCCTCAAACACGCACATGGCAGAGCCTCTCTTGTTGAGTTCATATGGTAGCAATTAATGTAATCCTAAGCAAGGGAAAAACCTTTCCTGTGGATTTTCTTGACATAGGGCTTTTCTCTGGATAACATGAAAAACATGAAACTAGGGGCAAGCTATTTTGGAAACAGGATATTGCGTCACGTTCGTGAAGACATGAAAAAGATGGTCGACGACGGATGCAATTTTGTCGTTCACACCATGAGCGAACACGACATTGCCTACCATACCGGAACCATGTCCGATATCGTAAAGGCAAGCCACGAGGCCGGGTTGGAAGTTTTCCTTGATCCATGGGGTGTCGGACGCGTATTTGGCGGAGAGTCATTTTCCACCTTTGTGAAGACATATCCCCACTGCAGACAACAATTAAATTTCACCGAGGGTGAAATAAAAGTATACAAGGCATGTTTGAATACCAAAACGTTTCGCGATACCATGGCTGCATGGGTTGAACTTGCGGCACAAACAGGCGCAGAAGGCGTCTTTTGGGATGAACCACACCTGTTTTTTGGAGAGTTTGCACCCTTATTTGGCAAGAAGCGGGATATTTGGGGATGCACCTGCGATATTTGTAAAGATATTTTTAAACAACAGTACCGGTATGAGATGCCCGTGGATTTTACTGATGACGTGAAGGCATTTCGCCAAACGACCATCGTGAATTTTCTCGAATACCTTGCAAACGAAGCAGCAACGAAAGGACTAAAAAATTCGGTGTGTTTGTTTCCAACTACCGATCCTCGATATGGCATTTATGCATGGGAAAAGGTTGCCATGATCAAAAGCATGGACGTTTTTGGGAGCGACCCCTACTGGTATGCCTACAAACAAGACGTAACAGGGTTTGTTCGCCGTATCTCCCATGAGGTGTACGCACTTTCAAAAAAATATGCCAAGGAACCGCAGATATGGATACAGGGGTACAGGGTGCCTGCCCAGAGGGAAGAGGAGATTGTAACCGCGGTAGATGTGGCGTATGACTCTGGAATCCGTAATATCGCCACGTGGAGCTTTGAAGGTACCGATTGCATGACATATGTCCGTTCTGACCGTCCCGATATCGTTTGGCAGCACGTCCGCAGTGCCTATCTGAAGTACAAGAACAAATAACAATAACAAACTATCGTAAAAACGTACAGATACAAGCGTCATTGTTCGGGCTTATCCTGAGCAATGCGAACGTGTTCACAATGACGGTTTTTTCTTTACATTTGTAAATTAACCACAAATAGTCATACGTGACAAGAGAGTATTTTGTTCACATACGGGCAAAGGTGTGTCCATTCGTGGTTCATGATCATGGGTAATGAATAATAAAATAAAACGTATTGCAGACCAATCCCTCCGGAATGAGCCCATCAGTCGTACGGATGCCCTCTATCTCATGCAAGTCGGCCGTGATGAAATCTACGATCTCTTCTTTTGGGCGAATCAGATCCGAATACGATATTTCAGTCATTCGGTAAAGGCGTGTTCTATCGTTAGTGCGAGACAGGGGCGATGCACCGAGGACTGTAGTTTTTGTTCTCAATCAGCCCGCTACCACACCGGTGTAGAAGAATTCCCCCTTGTTGACGCCAAAACGATACTTGATGTCGCTACATGCGCTGAACAAGCAGGCTCTTCCTCTCTTGGTATCGTTACCAGCGGATACGGAATAAGTAATCCTGGCGATCTTCGTAAAATTTGCGATGCCGTAGAAGAAATTGCTAGGCATACCCATATCCATCCACACGGTTCCTTTGGGATATTAACGCGTGAAACCGCTCAATCTTTGGCAAAATCCGGATTGAAACGGCTCAACCACAACCTGGAGACGTCTGAAAGGTTTTTCCCGAAGGTTTGTTCTACCCATACCTTTCATGACCGGATAAACACCATTCGTTGTGCAAAAGAGGCCGGATTAGAAATATGCAGTGGCGCAATTTTTGGTATCGGAGAGGAGGCAGAGGATCGTATCGATCTCGCATTTACCCTGAAAGATTTAGATGTCGACGTCGTTCCTCTCAATTTTTTACATCCCATATCCGGGACGCCCCTGAAGAACTCTCTGCCTTTAAAGCCCATGGAAGCGCTCAAAATTATCTCCGTATTTCGATTCGTTTTACCTGATAAGGAAATTAAGATTGCCGGTGGCCGCGAAAGGAATCTGAGGGACTTGCAGTCATGGATGTTTTATGCTGGCGCCAATAGTACTATGATCGGAAACTATCTGACAACTACGGGCAGAAAGGTTGAAGATGACTTTCAAATGATCAGAGATCTGGGGTTAAAATTGGCCGTCAATCATGACTGATGGTGTTTACTTTTTAAATGCCTGTTGTGTGTGAAACAATAAAACATTCTTTTTTTCATGTGTTCGGGTCAGGTATTACTTTTCATGCTTTTTTTCTCACCTTCTGTTTATAAAGGGTTGGTCTGAAAATAATTTCTGGTTTATAGCCGTTCAGCATTCTATAAGTAAGAAAATAGGTGCGTGAATGTACGGGATTATACAGCTGGTCGCAGAACACATGAATTACAAGCCCCAGGGTGGTGAAGGATAAAAGATAATTGAAATGGGTAATAAAACAGAGAGCTGTCAGGATCAATAAAAGCTCATAACTGTGAAGGTAAAAATAAGCCTTTTTTATTTTGCCAGTGTCCATTGCATGCCCAAATCTTTTAATACTAAAACCCCTGCACCCATTTTTATAAAAATCCCATATATGATCAACATCGATCAACCACCCTGCCAGAAAGCAAGCAACACTCGGCAAAATTGCCCTGGTTGTGAAAAAAGTCACAACGCCTGTGATAAGAGATATACCAACATGGTTGATGGGTTTCATAATATTGCCCTTTTAGAAATTATCGTATTGCCGCGTAAAATCTTTCTTTTTTCGGAAGTTTTTTTACGTCACTCTTTCCACTCCCTCTTTTACCTTAGGGGGGACAGGGGATTGGGTTGAGGCTCTGCTGCATGAAAAATTTTCACATATATTTTTTTGGATACGGATGTTATAACCATCCAGGACATACAAAACACAATATTAATCTATTCATAAAGCTCAGATTAACGTTTCAACAGCAGATTAAACAGAGGTGATTATATATTTATAAGTTTGTGTGTCAACTACTTTCGGTTGGTACGGTAAAGAAAGAATGTTGAAACGTGTTCCATACAAATAGTGATTTTATTGCTAAGGAGGCACAACACCCTCGTTCAGAGTTCTGCTGTTTCAACGGAATGCGCTGCTGAGAATGCTTATCGTAGATTCCCCTGGGACCGAATTTTGCCGGTTCAAGGGCTTTTGCCTCCTGACGAATTTTTGCCGCAAGTGCAATTTGGATTAGATTTCATGGCACTGGAAAGGCAGGATTACAAGACAGCCAGCATGTTGCTGGAGTCCGTAGTTAACCGGTATCCCAGGAGCCACAGTGCCCCGAAGGCCCGGTATTGGTGTGGTGTTTTCAGAATACAAAGCCTCACATAAAGTGAATGCCTTGCTCAATGCGTGGAGGAAGATCAGGAAAGATTATGCTCACAGCATTTGGGCAAAGAAAGTGTCCTTTGTAAAGAACTGATGCCTCACGTTTCCTTCCAGTCAATCACTTGGGGGGCTTTTGAAGGTGGGGTGTAACGGATAAGCTCTGCCAGGAGTTTCTCAGGATCGTTTGATGTTATAATCAAACGACGATGCTTAGTCTGAATGAAACGTTCCTGCAATACGTGGTGTATAAAGGCCAGCAGCAAATCATAATACCCTTCTACATTCAGCAACCCAATGGGCTTGGTATGGATGCCCAACTGCGCCCAGGTGAGTATCTCGAAGAGCTCATCAAATGTGCCAAAGCCGCCAGGCATTGCAATAAAGGCGTCGGACAGCTTTGCCATCATGGTTTTTCGCTCATGCATGCTCGATACCATCCGGAGTTCTGTCAGGCCGGTGTGGGCAAACTCTTTCGCGGCGAGGGCATGAGGTATTACGCCAATAACGTTTCCCTTTTCCCGTAAGACGGCATCTGCAATGTCTCCCATGAGACCAATGCTCCCTCCGCCGTAGACAAGTCCGATTCCCTGTGAGACCAACGATTTGCCAAGTTGCCGGGCGGTGGCTGAATATACAGACCGTGCGCCGCGCTTGGATCCGCAAAACACACAGATGCGTTTAATGGAATGAGTCTCACTCATAGATTCGTTATATTTTTACCCCTGTCTTATATAAGGTATTCAGGATGTCCATGGCGAGCTCCGTTGCCTGGGCTTTTGACAGGAGCAGTTCATAGTCATCGGTGTCTTTTTCACCCTCCACAATAAGTTCGATACCCTCTGTCCTTGCAACAACGACAATTTTTTTCTTTTCGTCCATACCGATCATCCTTTCTTTAAAAACATTTTTGCTGAATTTTGTGCTTAATAATTTCCATCTTTAAGTGGGCAATGGAGCCGCTCGGATTCAGGTCCTTCGGACAAACCTCCTGGCAGTTGAAAATCGTATGGCAGCGCCACACACCATGTTCGTCGTTTACCATTTCCAGACGTTCTTCCCGTGCGCCATCCCTGGTGTCAGACACGAAGCGATCCGCTGCAAGAAAAGCCATAGGGCCAAGGTATTTTTCGTGCGATGCCGTGATGGGACACGAGGAATGACAGCAGGCACAGAGGATGCAATCGATCAGGACGTCCACTTTTGCCCTTTCATCGGGACTCTGCAACCGTTCCCCGCTTGTGGGAAATGGTTTGCCAGGCATCAGGTACGGCTTCATTTGTTCATACTTTTCCCAAAACAATTTCATGTCAACCACAAGGTCTTTCACAATCGGCATATGGGCAAGGGGGCGAATGGTAATATGCCTTGTTTTGAGTTTCAGAACCGGAGTATTACAGGCAAGACGATATTTTCCGTTAATATGCATGGCGCAGGAACCGCAGATAGCCGCCCGGCATGAAGACCGAAACGCGAGAGAATCATCCAATCGCTGCTGGATATAGTAAAGTCCCTCCAGAACGGTCAGGTCTTTCCGGAGAAAAGGGACTTCAAATTCCTGAAAGGACGGTTCCTTGTCTTGATCCGGATGAAACCGGAAAATTTTGAACAACGCCGTTTCTTTTTTTTGCATGCGATCACTCAAACAAGGCGTTTACAAAGGCGTCGGGGTCAAATTTTTCTATGTCATCCGCTTTTTCACCGAGTCCGACATATTTCACAGGGATGTTTATTTCATTCCGCATCCCCAGCACAAAACCACCTTTTGCCGTACCGTCCAGCTTTGCCAGGAATATCCCGGTAACGTCCACTGCCTGCTTAAACGTCTTTGCCTGGGAAAGGGCATTTTGCCCTGTGGTGGCATCGAGCACCATAAGCACCTCGTGAGGGGCGCCGGGAATTTTTTTGGAAATAACCCGTTTCATCTTGCCCAGCTCGTTCATGAGGTTTTCATGGGTATGAAGCCGTCCCGCCGTATCGATAATTACCACATCGATGCCTCTTGCAATGCTTGCCTCCAGGGCATCGTATGCCACAGCAGCCGGATCAGAACCGGTTTGATGTTTTACAATATCCGCCCCGATGCGTTTACTCCAGATGTCGAGTTGTTCCACTGCAGCCGCCCGAAAGGTATCGCTTGCAGCGACCATGACCTTTTTGCCATCCCGAATAAAGGTGTTTGCAAGTTTTGCGATGGCCGTTGTCTTGCCCACGCCGTTTACCCCTACAACCATAATGACCGTTGGGAGAGCTGAGGAGTAATTGATGCCGGTTTGAAGAGACCGCAAGCTTTCTTTGAGTTTGTCCTTAATAAAATCATGTATCTGAGAGGTTTCCGTTATTGTCTTTGCTTTCCATGCCTCACGTAACTCGTCCACCAATTTTTGAACGGATTTTGCGCCAATGTCTGCTCCAATCAGGATGTCCTCTAATTCTTCAAGGACGGATTCATCGATCTTTTTTCTGAAGGAAAAGAGACCTTTTAAACGGGACCAGAAACGGGTACGGGTTTTCTCCAGACCCCTTTTGAGCTTTTCTGTTGTTACGGGGATTTCTTCTCTTATTACAACCGGCTCTTCACCCAGAACGATCTCCGGCAACGGAGCAACCAATTCTTCGGGCGTCAGCAAGGTCTGGCTTTCCGCTTCACCTGCGTCAGCCGGCGCTTCTACAACAACTGCGGTCAATTCTTCCGTTGTTGCGGAGATATCCTTTTCGGCAACCGCGGTTTCTTCCTCTGTCGTAATGAGTACCAGCCTTATCGTGTCACCTTCCACAATGACCTTTTTTGGCGGCTCAAAGGTAAACGTCTTGAATCTGGTCCAGAAACTACGCCGGGGTTTTCCTGAATCATTCCTCTGTTTTTGCAAGGAATCCGGCGATTGTTTTTCTCCGATTCCCTGCGTAATAATCGTTTTTGGTGTTTCTCTCTTTTTATCTCCAGCGGTATTTTTCTCGTTTTGTGATGGACGTTCCATCAGGGTATTACCTCCATGGTGTTTTTAGCGGGAAGGGCATCTTTGTTTCAGTTTGTCAACGAGGTCGCCTGGTATGGTGACTTTGGCAATAGGGCAGTCCAGCCTTCTTTCACCGTGAAAATCCGAGCCACCGGTTACTGCAAGATTATACTTTTTTGCAAGCTTCAGGTACTTTTTGACAGCTTGCGGGGTATGCGTAGGATAATATACTTCGATCCCCTGTAAGCCGCATTTTACCAAATCTTCGATAATATGATCTCTCTGCGTGAGTCCCGGATGGGCCAGCGCCGCCACACCCCCCGCATCTCTGATCAGTTCGATGGCCTGTTGTGAAGTCAAGGTTTTTTTAGGAACATATGCTGGCTTATTATCTCCTATGTATTTTGAAAATGATTCTAAAATCGTATCGCAATAACCGCGCTTCCAGAGTATTTCCGCCACATGCATGCGCCCCGGTGATCCCTGGCCGGCAAGGGTAAAGATTTCCTGCGCATCAACATCAACGTGGAGCGTATGCAATTTGTCAACCATGTCGTGAATACGATTCACACGATCATTGCGGGATTGTTGTATCATTTGTTGCAAAGATATATTGTTCACATCGATAAAATATCCCAGGATATGGACCTCAGAGGGGCTGAGGTATGACGAAAATTCTATACCCGGTATAATATGGATATTTTTGCCCTGCCCGTAGCGGCAGGCAATAACGAGCCCGTCAACGGTATCATGATCCGTAATCGCAATGGTAGAGACGCCGCAGCGGAGGGCGTCATCGACAACTTCCTCCGGTGTCATGGTGCCATCGGAATAGGTGGTATGGATATGGAGGTCTGCATCTCCGTAATGAATCTCTGGTGCGTTCTGAATCGCAGGCGGGCAGGCATTGCCATTCAAATTTCCATTTCCAAATTGGGAGTAAATTTTATCTAAAATCCCGTTCACAAATGTTCCGGAGTTTTTTGTGCTGAATTTTTTGGCTAATTCTATTGCCTCGTTAATCGATACCTTGGGGGGAATATCGTTTCGATACAATAGTTCGTAAACTCCCAAACGGAGGATATTTTTATCGATAATGGCCATGCGCCGCAATTCCCAATGTTCCGTGATTCCCGATATCTTTTCATCGATTTCTTTCATGTGTACCCGGCAACCGTTGGTAAGCGCTATGGCGAACTGATACACGTCGGGGTTTTTCGTGCTTTTCTTGCAGAAACTCTCTATATCATTAAGGATTTCATCCCCACGCAGATCAAGCTGATAAAGGGCTTGAAGGGCAAGCTCGCGGGCAATTGTTCTGTTGCGCATGGGCTACCGTTATTATTGTAAAAGTCAGAAATAAGGAGTCACACAGGAGATCCGCTGAAATGAAAGAAAACAGAAGGGATCATCATTTTTCTGCTGCTGTTACGCCGGTTTGTATCTGATCAATGAGATTTGCCATTTCTATCGCCGATAAGGCAGCTTCTGCCCCTTTATTTCCTGTCTTTGCGCCAGCGCGGTTAATGGCCTGTTCCAGGGTTTCTGTCGTTATGACGCCATAAATGGTTGGCACGCCGGTAGATATTCCCACGTGTGCAATACCCTTCGCGGATTCATTTGCGACATAATCAAAATGAGGAGTTTCTCCGCGAAGAATGGCTCCCAAACAAATCAATGCATGATACTTACGTGTCTCTGCTGCCTTCAGTGCCGCAATGGGTATTTCACATGCGCCCGGCACCCAAAAAATATCAATATCTTTCTCATGTACGCCATGCCTGACAAGCCCATCAAGTGCACCATCCAGCAAACGCCGGGTGATAAAGTTATTGTAACGGCTAATAATGATCCCAAAAACCTTTCCCGCACCAAGTAAATTCCCCTGAAATTCCTTAACCATACCAAGTCCTTGCCTTACGGTAAAATAGTAGTTATTATTTCCTGGATAAAAACTTCTTTTTCTTTCGCATTTTTTCACACAATACACGGGGTGCTGCGTTACCCGGAGTATAGATACAATTATCCATTATTTTTTGGTTGCTATAATAGCACATGTCGGTAAATCTTGCAAGGCTTTTCCGTCGAATTGTTCCTTGTAATTTTAGAATTCTGCCTGTATCATACACCTTTTGTTTTCGTATTGCCGGGATAGACATTTCATATTGATCCAATTAACAGGGGCATGATGTGGAAGAAGCGAAGCCAGAAGACACAGTGTCTGAAATTGAAGGCTTAAGAATGCCGTTAGGAGCGCATCTTGAAGAGTTACGGAGACGGGTCGTATATTCTCTTATCTCAATTGTTCTCTGTTTCATCTTGTGCTGGTTTTTTAAAGTCCAGATACTGGATATGGCCAAAAGACCCCATAAATTTGCCATGGAAAAGGTAGGCCTTTCAACAGAATTGCAGGTGCTGAGCTACCAGGAGGGCTTCTATGCGTATATGAAATTGTGCTTCATAACGTCAGTTTTTTTGGCCTATCCCTTTGTGATATACCAGACATGGCAATTTGTCAGCGCCGGCCTTTATAAAAAAGAGCAAAGGTACGTGCTTTTGTTCCTCCCTGTCTCATATGCAGCATTTGTGGTTGGAGGACTCTTTGGGTATTTTTTACTCATTCCCTTTGGCCTGCAATTTTTAATCGGCATCCTTGGTCCCGGTATTCAACCCATCATCACGATGAAGGACTACGTTTCCTTCGTTTTCATGCTCACGGTTGCACTGGGTTTGGTGTTTCAGTTGCCGCTTGTTATGCTGCTTCTTTCGAAGATCAGATTCATCACCCCTGATAAATTTATTGCATGGAGAAAGTATGCCATTCTGGTGATTTTTATTATTGCCGCTATTGTCACGCCGCCCGACCCTTTTACCCAGTCGATGACCGCTATTCCCATGATTGTCCTCTATGAGCTGGGGATACTCATCGCACGGCCCACAAAGAAGGGATTTTTCCTTTTAGGCACCATCGTTGGAGGGGGGATTCTGCTGCTGTTAATGTTTTATTTTTATTTTACCCACAAGGGCGGTGAAGTCAATCTGCTAGACACCCGGGGAGAGGTTCAATTTTTACATCCTGAAGGGCAGGAATGGGAAAAGGTGGCAAACCATACCCGTTTCAGGAACGGCGTTACCCTGAAAACCGGCAGTAAAGGGAGTATCGCCCTCTCTACCAGAAAGGGTATTGATATAGGTATGGATGCAAATACCGAAGTGCATATTGTTGATTCTTTGAAGTTAAGGATGAAATCAGGCCAGATCCTCATTTCGGTAAAGGGGTTAAAAACACCACTGGAAATTGATACGCCAAATGGGCGGATTAGGACCGAACAGGGAACGTTAAATATTGTGGCAAAGGATTTTATCACCATTGTAACTGCGGTGAAGGGTGATGCCGTTCTGGTCACAGAGGGTGAAGAAAAAAAGTTACTGGAAGGACGTCAGCATAAGATGTCCATTGGCGGTGAACCCGTTGACATTGGGGCTATTATTAATTGGTCTGAAGGTGTGATCAACAAATCAGCGGGTGGAGAATAACTGTATTAATTAGTGTCATTGGATTATGCCTTGCAAGGTGTGCCATGACACACTTATGTTGTGGCACATAAGTGTGTCATGGCACACTTTTCCCCGTACTCTTTTAATACGTTTGTTTTCTTTATTGCTGCGCTTACATAATTACAACTTCAATTTAAAAAAGACCTTATATCAAATATAGCATTCACAGCCTTTGTTTTTTTCTTTCTTGGCATTCGTCTTGCTCTTTATCTTAAATTGAGTACATGAATACATCACGATAATGGTAAACCATGAGTGATCATGGGGCGCAAAGAAAAGGATCTTGCGAGCCGTTTAAACAACTTAAACCGTTCAAACGATTGAGAAAAAGATAGCCTTACTGCCGAAGATGTGTTAGAGAATATCTTGCAGCAAGGCTTTTGTTTTTAAAGGATGAACGTATATGAATACTATTTTCTCCTGTGTCTTTCGTACGAAGGACCATCTGTGCCGCATACTGCCCGTATTTTTATTCAGTCTCTCTGCCTTTGTATCCCCTCTCCTTGCGGTATCAAACGATACGGAACCTGGCGCACATTTTGTTCGTGGCATTTTGTCCCCCCGGCAATATTTTGAAAACCATGAGATCCAGCGCTATGCTGTCGTGATTGGCATATCGGATTATAAGGATCCGGGGATAGCCGATCTGGAATATGCGGACGCTGATGCCCAGGTATTTTATGATTTTCTTACCAGCCCGGCCGGCGGTGATTTCAAGAAAGAACACGTCCTGCTCCTGAAGAATGAGCAGGCAACCCTGAAAAACGTCACCCTTGCCATTACCAATTTTCTTAAAAAGACAAATGACCCTGATTTTGTCATCATCTTCATGGCATGTCATGGCGAGCCGGAACCTGACCGACCCGGCAATCTCTATTTACTCATGCACGACTCTGAGCCTGGCAGCTTGTCTGCAACTGCTTATCACATGGAAGATGTCAATGCCGACATGAAACGATACATTTCGGCAAAGAGGCTTGTTTTGTTTGCAGATGCCTGTCACAGTTCGGGGCTTGGCGAAGGCATCATAAATACCCGGGGAGGCGCAAATACGATTCATGCAGCGCTTTCCACACTCAAATCAACGAGGGAGGGATGGGGAATTGTAAGTGCAAGCAGGGCAAGTGAAGTTTCAAGGGAGTCACATCAGTTTGGTGGCGGCCATGGGGTATTTACTCACTACCTGCTGGAAGGTTTACAAGGAAAAGCCGATGCGGAAGGAAACAAAAATGGGATCGTTACCCTTGCGGAGGCATTTGATTTTGTGGCTGAAAATGTGAAAAAGGCAACGCACAACGCACAACATCCTGACCTATCAGGAAATTTCGACAATAACCTTCCCCTGGGATTTCCCGGAGTAGAAACCGGTACAAAAGGCACTGCTCAAAAGACAGCTACGCCACCCTTGGGCGTTCTGAAAATTCATGGCACGCCCGAAGGGTCACGGGTATATATAAAAGGAAAAGAGGTCGGCGTCACCCCTCTGGACCTAAAACTCATGAGCGGGACATATCCTGTTAAGATAAAAACGAGAGGCCGTCCCGATGTGTCAGAGACGGTATTTGTTAATCCCGATGAACTGACGGAGATCTGTGCTGAGCAAATCTTTGAGCAATTCTATTTTGGGGCGGAATCAGGCACCTCCAGCGGCACCCATCTGGCCTATGCCGGGTCGGGCGGATACGCGCCGGATTACCTGGAATCGGGTGATGAAACGCATGATGTTGCACAAGCAAAAGCTATGCCCCCTGGCAGCGCTCCGATACCACAGGCAGAAACGGTGCACAAGCAGGCAGATTTACAGAAAACAAAGGAAAACATCGATACGCTCATAAAAGAACTAGAGATCATGACAGAGAAACAAACCAGGAGAGAAAAACCCATGCCTGCTAAAAAACCAGGAGAAAAGAGACATGAAACCGCAGACGTTCCGCACAGCGTCCCTATATCTCTTAAGGAATTTAATGTAAAAATGGGCGCGTTATCAAACAGACATACCACGGAATTGCTCCGGCAAAGGATTATTGACGCCCTCTTGTCCCAAAACGGCGTATGTGTGGTGGAAAGGGACCTGGAATTACAAGAGACGATTTTACGGGAACAAAGGCTCGGAGGCTCTATTCTTACCGATGAGATGTATAGAATTGAGCTGGGAAAGATACAGGGAGCTCAATTCCTCTGTTTTGGAGAAGTATATCCGGGAAAAACGCCCGATCAGCACATAGTAAGGATAGAATTGGTTGACACGGCAACAACGCTTGTCGATACGCTTGAATGCGCCTTTCGGAGTGAAGAAAATCCGGTGGCCGTGGCACGTGATATCGCCGCAAAGATGAAGGCGAAGATTGTCGTAAAAAAGAAGATGACCAGAATTCCTCATTTTTACAAGAATTGATGCGAGTCAACCGTCCCGGTTGGCATCATAACGCAACAAAGCTGATGGATGGAGATGCGCGGCATGAAGAGAAATAGCTTGCACGCAAAAATCAGATGCAATGCAATCATCGTGTTCCTGGTATCGGCTTTTATCAGCGGCGTTACCCTTTTTTCAGCCACTGCAAAGGATACCACGCCGCCTGTGGTACAGACTGACGTAACAACTGCAGTGATCTATGATACAAACCTCTTCCTGAGTGGCGAGGCTCTCGATGAGAGCGGTGTTGCCCAGGTCTTCGTAAATGAATGTCCTCTGGAAATCCGCGCTGGAAGGCACGTTTTTTTCAATCATTTACACACCCTTGATAAAGGGGAAAATATCATCACCGTGAAAGCCATTGATGCAAACGGAAACACCTCGGCACCTTCACCGGTGAAAATTATCAGAAAGTCCTTCGCTCTGCCGGAGACAGGTTTCCGGTATGCCGTTGCCCTGCTTCCGGTAAAGACCCTTGCAGAACGGGAGATGCCCACAGAGGCCATCTACTCCCTGCTCCTGAAGGCATTCGATGAAGAACCGAAGAGGTTTCATTTTGTAGAGCGGGATCCTGCAAGACTCGAAGAAATCCTCCGTGAGCAAAAAATCAGCGCTACCGGGCTTCTATCTTCCGATACCGCCATCAAGATCGGCAGGATTGTCGCCGCAAACGGGATCTTCTTGGGATCGGTAGATGAAGATGCCAGCGGCATAGGCATTACCGTGCGTCTCGTGGATACCGAAACGGCCCGCTTACGTGCAACTGCCAGGGTGTATACGGAAGATAAGAGCATAGAAAATCTCGCATGGCTTGTCTATGGTCTGTCTTTGAAGATAAAGCAGCAGCTTCCCATGGTGCAGGGAAGCGTTATTCGTGTTTCCGACCGGGGTTTTTACGTCAATGCAGGCTCCGCAAATGGCATAGAGGTGGGTATGAAATTATTACTCTTCCGCGAAATCCGGGAAGGGAATTTCGTTTTAAAAGAACCGCTTGGTACAGTTGCACGGGTGGCGCGGGTTTTGCCCCAAACTTCTTTTGTTGCCATCACCAGAGAAGGCAGTTCAAAAGTGAAAAAGGGAGACTTTGTCTTACTAAAGTAAAAGGTAGCCTGATTGTATAGGAATTTCAAAGTTATTGCAGAACGAAGAGCTTCTTTGTTCTCCATGGAAAAGTAGTACGCCGAATATCGAACAACGAATGATGAATGATGAGGTAGGGACACGGAGCACCGTGTCCCCCGCTAAATTCCTTGTTCTGCGGTTCGGTGTTCTCTTTAAACTGCTGTTGCGAATATCTATTTAAACTGTGGAAACAAAGAAAGGTCTTATGAGCTGAAGGTGTAATACATGGTAAAGACCCTCTGCCAAATATTCAAATTCATCGTTATGCTACCCGTATTTCTCTTGCCTTTTGCAGGATGTACAACGACTTCTCAGATCGGCACCGACAACTGGCGGGATTATTTTAAACCAGGGCATACGAAAGAAGAGATTGCAAAGGATTTTAATCTCCATAGAGGCAAGTGGTGGAACTACTACGTACGGGGGCGATGGTTTGCCGCAGGCGGCTACTATGATGAGGCCGTCCAGGACTTTCAAAAGTCTATCAATCTGAGAAGCCGTGACCAGCGTTCAGCCAGGAGTTACGGGATGCATTTTTGGGAATACTTTGCCCACCGTGAACTGGGGGTTGTGTATTACCACCAGGGTAAATACGAAGATGCCAAAAGAGAACTCGAAACATCCCTCTCCACAGCCGATTCTGCCAGGGCAAAGTATTATCTGAATAAAAGCAATGAAGCGCTCATAAAGATGACAAAGGGAGATCTGAAACTGCCGGAGATCAGGGTCTCTTCACATACCAATGGGCAGATTGTCAATACCCCAATAGCAAAACTAAAAGGAGCCGCTACCGACGATTCCTATGTAAACAGCATGTTTGTTCAGGAGAGACGGCTCTTCATAGAACTTGCCGAAAGGGTGCTTCCGTTTGATGAAACCATCGCCCTGCAACCGGGAGAAAATCTGGTTCGTCTGGAGGCAACAGACCTTTCGGGCAAAAGCGTCCAGCGGGATTTGAAACTCACGCTGGATCTGCGTCCGCCGGTTTTGTATCTGGATGATATACAAATACAGAAGAGAGACGGCAGGAATATTGCCGTTGTCACGGGAACCATCACGGATGACAACGGGGTGCGGCGCCTCTCCATAAACGACACGGAGATACCCATTACTCAGGACAAAGTGG
>JAJTXE010000003.1:646602-656453 GCA_021463795.1 Candidatus Brocadia sp.
GAAACAGAATTGTTAAATCCAAGATTTTTCAGGCTCTTTCAGCCACAACAACCTTGTTCCCTTTGCGTATTGCCAGTTAGCTGGCTTCTATATCAGCTTTTATGCAACTTATGTGTATCATTCTTCTAGTTTTTTGTTGACAGGTATCATTTTTTTTATTAAAAGATGAAAAATTGTTAATAAACTGTCAGTTCTGTCATCGATAGGAGTAGCCAGACATGACTCCAAGCCGAGTCCCTGGACAAAAAGGAATACAAAAGCCTCAACCGAACGATGCAGGTACACTTTGCCGCTCTACTTCCCCTTCCCCTGGACCTTGCGGGACGCAATCGATGCGCCCGGACATCCCTGACCTGCATGCACGGGAGATGCGTGAAGTAGGACTCGACCTGACCCAGATGACATTCGACTTAGCCGGCATCTTTGACCCAACCCCCATATCGGATGGGGCGAGTGGTTTGATCGCACTTGGACGTGGTCAATGGCTCGATGCGGTTATTTCAGGTGCGAGTATGATACCATACGTCGGTGACTTGGCAAAGGCCGGTAAATTTGGCAAATACGCCAAGACGATTTCCAAGGCAATCGAAATAGCCGGCAAGGATGCTAAGTTTTCGGCTGCACTGACGCCTGCCCTTAAGAAGATACGCAAAGCACTTGACGTTGTGCCAGCGGATAAACTGCCTGAGTCCGCGCGACAGACCTTGCAGGCTATCAAGAACCAGACCGATCGCTTTCTGTTCTCCGCCCGGAAGTTAACCCGTGGGCAGATCCTCGATTTGGCACGCAAGAATGGTGCGAGCGCAGGCCAGTTCTTCATTAAACGTGGCGACAGGTGGGTAACTGCGAACGTGAACGACATGGTTAAGTTACTTGAAGAAAGCAGCCAGCTGGGCCGGCACCCCGCTGCCAAGCGGAACGCCAACGCCATGCTGGAAATGATGGCAGAGAAACAGTGGAAGGTAACCGCCGGACCTCACCCCTCTGTCAGCGATGCGACCAAGCACATCACCGTTAAAATCGAAGGGGTGGATAAACAGTATCATTTGCGACTGGACAAGGATGGTCATCTGTTTGAGATTAGCCACCCGGACGGTATAGGACTCACTGACATCAAGCCATGGGCTGCGCCGGGCACACCATCTGGCGGTTAAACGATCCGCATAAGGAAAATCTGAGGGCTGTTTTGCGTTCCTGACCGTAAGAAAGAAGCAGAAGAAAAATTTGTCCAACTATCTCTCTTTACTAAGAAATCAATATGCAACAAGAAACGATTGAGATGTTGGATTGGTAAATGCAATAAAAGAGGGCAGGAAAAATATATTGATTGATGAGAAGCGGTTAATGGATATTTTAGATGAATAATCGTGGAAATCATCTATGTATCGCTGGTATCCATCTTCACCTATAAATCTCGGATAATCTCTTACGCCAGCGAAAATGAATGCCATCCAAAATTAGATTTCGTGCGAAATGGTCAGTTCATCTTCACCTTTGACTTGTAATGCGTATTCTTAACTTCTTTATTTCAATCCAAGCAGCTGCTTTTGCCTGTATCCCGGCACACGGACTTCAAAGAGGGGCAGACCTGGTTGCATCAAACTTAGTTCCAGTGCTGCTGCATAACGCTGGCGCTGTCGGCCGGTTTTCAGAGCTTGCTGCAAATTTTCAGATGTTATTGGTTTTCCCAGGAGATAGCGGGTGCCATTTTTAAATTTGTTAGAATTCTTTTTCCACCAATCCTGGATTAACTCCGGTTTGGGCCAGGGAAGGTCTTCATCTGGGTCCATTTCTACATCTTCATCCTCAGGGCTTTCCGTAGGTCCGGCTTCAAAACCTTCTGGCCATTCTCCTTCAAGATCCTCGTATGCAATATCAACACCGGTTATCATCGTAAATGATTCTCCGGCAATGCGGGCAATTTCTGGTATTCCCATCATCTGTATAAGCCATGGAATAGATGCAGGATCACCAATTACGCCTGCTCCAATTATGGCAATCCTTTTAGTCTCGTTATGATTTGCAAGTTCACCTTGCAACTGGTGGGCTTCAGAAAGATTCATTCGGCGCAAGGCCATGGAGCATGCCTTCTCTGCGAAAGCATTATCTCCTTTAGTCAGGTCACAGAGAACAGGAATAGAAGTTTCGTCACCAAGCAGGGCAGCAGACCAGGCAGCATAAAAACGGCATTTCTCGTTTTCTGTGTGGAAGTCTCTCTTTACCAGTGAAAGAAGATCCTTTCTTCCAAGCTCTCCAACTGCTTTTAGTGCCCTGGCTCTAAGCAGGGAATCTGGATCAGTGAGGGCGTCAGACAATGCCTGTCCCGGGTCCTGCCGGTGTACCGCAGATGCTGCAATACCAATCTTACGTAAAGTGGGAGATTGTTCGCTGAGGAGTTTTTTGATAAAACCTTCTGCCTGTTGATAGGGGAGCCAGCCAAGCGCTGAAACGATCCCCCGCAAAAGCTCTGGTGAAACGCTTCCAGCTTCAACTACGTTATGAATACGAGTCTCATTTCCGCTTTCAAATGTCAGAACTGCTAAAGTAAAAATTTCACCGGCATCTTCCATAGCAAGGATTTCATTAGCTATTTCCCATCCTTCTTCTCCTGCAATGCGTAAACCGTCGATATGTGCTTCTACACGGTTGTCAAGCTTGGAAAGATCTTTTAATGAATAGTGAGGCGCATGCACAGCACTATCACGAAGTAGCCAATGAAAGGCTGCATCTTCTGCGTGCTGTTCTATAATAATAGGGATTACCGTCATTATTTTTTCTTGAATATAGGGTGAGAGAGTTATTGTGCAGATATTTTTTCTTTGCCTTTAAACTCATAGAGGATTCCTTCTGGTTCAGATATCTGCTCTGATGCGTCAAGTATCTCCATTGAAACTATTTTTCCATCTTTATTGTAATCAATAATTATCCCTTCTCTGATTTCATCGCTTTCAATTATCTTATCTTCTCTGAATATAAGACTCATCGTATCAGTCTCCGGATCAAAAATGACTTTCATAGTATCCTTCCTTTATCCAATATTTGCTGATCTTGGACGTCTTGTACACAGTTATAACGGTAAATGTTCCCGATATCTCAGTTCCTATAATTCGTAAGAGCATTTCTTTATTTTCAGATTGATCGTAATATTTATTTTGTAATATAACACGTTCCTTTTTAGAGCGCAACTTTTGTTGAGGATCATTAACAACCCAACTTATAAGCTCTTCAGAAATGTCTCTCCGCTTTGCTTCAAACAGCGCATGTCCTGTGATTGCAATTTCTAAAAGTTATCCTTCTAGATGAATAATTTTAGAAGCAACCCATCAGATATTCTCTGTAAAACACCCTCCCAACCCCTTTTGTTAGAGGGAGAGCCGATTTCCATCTATTAGGGCGTGTGTTTTCCATTTCAAAATAAATACTTTTCAAAAAGTTAAATTGTTACCTTAAATCAAATTTTACTGGTTTGAGACGACGGATAACAATATCTTCATTATCAAATAGGAAGTTGATTATTTACTGATCGATTCTACAGGAAGATTTTCTATACTCACATTAACAATATCGGAAAGGTTGAAACGCTGACATACATCCAATACCTCAATTCCTATTAATTGACCCTTTTCATCAAAGTCAATAACAACGCCATCTTCGATCTCCTTGGATTTTGCTACAAATTCCTCTTTGAAGTAAACATAGATTGCATCTGCTTCTTTACTATATTCGATCTTCATTTTACCTCCTTAACCTTTATCTACTACACTTATAATAAGAATCTCATCAGAAAATTCTTTATAGGTTACTTTTATATATCTTGTTCCGATTGTTTTATAAACATTTACTCTTCCCTTTATTGATTGCTCGGTTTTATCTGGGTTACTGAGAGTAAGCATGACTTCTTCCTCAGAAATTCTCCTCCATTGCATTCTTCGTCGTGCATGTCTGTCAAATCGTAGAGCCTTTTCCATATTTCAAAAGCTTTTTGTTATAACAGATTTATCTAATTTTGCATTTCTTTTTCCTGAGTTCCAGATTCATACTATCTGGTACAATTTTTCGTACTCCTTAAATAATAAAAGATTTTTGAGCTGCAGAGAGCTGCTGAGTGTCTTTCATTTTAACGATGAAACACAACCCTTCATCATAAGGGTCTTTGTTCACTAACTGTGGATTATCTTCCAGATTTTTATTAATTTCTGTGACCCTTCCAGAGACGGGTGCAAGGATGTCAAAGGCGGCCTTTGTCGATTCAATAATGGCGTAGGCCTTATCTGCCTCGATAATACAGTATAAAGCGGGCAATTTCACAGAGTCGACACCACCAAGCTGACTTTGGGCATACGATGTAATTCTTATCCTTGCCATATTGTCTTCTTCTTCTTTCTTTACCCACCCATGGGTCTTTGTATAGAACACATCTTCTGGGAAATTCATATAATTGTTCTACTTAATCTTTTGTGAAAGTAAAAGCAATACATTGCAAAAAAACAGTTTCTATCGGGGGAAAAGTGTTTATAACCTTATAAGATAAGCCATTTGCGTTTTTATCACCCGTAGCAGCCGATCCTCTGGAGAGTTTAATACGCTACATGGAAATTGCATGGAGCGATGTAGAAAATACTCTTAAAAAAGTAAACCGAAATTTAAACTTCAAAGAAGGTATCAAAAATGGGTATCCCTTTTCTAGCGTTTTGCCTTTACCGTCTCTTTAAACTGCTACCATCACTTCCCTTGCAAAACTTCTTCAAGAAAAGTCCCTTTTATATCTCTTATTTCTTCTGTCGTATACCCTCGTGCTTCGATTGGTTCAAATACCCTGCCTGCTGCAAGGCCAAGTGTTTCAAGACGTTCACGAATGTTCATATTTTTAAAATCTTCAGAGATGACTATAAGGTCAATATCGCTGTCTTCACGTGGGCTTCCTTTTGCAAATGAACCATACAGAATAATTCTTTCCGGCTTTATACCAAGCTTTGTGAGGATATTTTTATAACTTTCAATTATTGTTTCAATTTCTCGTTTTGTCTTAACCATTTTAAAACCTTTTCAGTGTTTTCAAGATACTCCCTGACAATTTCTTCAGGATAACTGTTGATAAGTATTTTAAAATCTTCTGGATATCTCGCTGCCACACTGGAGTTGTTTATCTTTGCTATAAAGTCAAAAAGCTCTTGCGGAATGAAGAGATTGGCAAGTTTGACAAGATATAAAAGATTGTGAGTTTTTGGAGGCGTTTTATTAGTGATTTCTGCAACAATAGCTTTCAAGAGTTTTTCTATGGCTATATGGCACATAAAAACCACGTAAACATATCTACCAGTTTTCAGCATGTGTTGCGCCGTGGTAAAATCGTATTCCGATGAAAAGAGGAAATTTCCCGTCTCCTTTCTCATGCAAATATATTATGAAAACTTGCTCCCTAAGTAAACAAATATTTCGGGGTTGTATTTGATATTATGGCAGTTTCGCAGGCATCATTAATCTGCTGGAAATGTGTGGTATTCTTTCTTATAACCTTAATCGTCAGCAGCTCAAAGAGCTATTCTATTATTTTTCCCAAAAATATAATGTAGAGATAGTGCCAACATCTGAACTACATTTAGCACTACCTAAAATTTATATACATGACATAATGGAGACTATATATCAAAAATCGAGTTTTGGTGATGCAATGGTAATAAATACGATCAAACCACATATAACACCAAATTCTGTTTTTCTAACATGGGACGATAAACATTTTAAGGACATTTCACCTGTTAAAGTTATGAATCCCACAGAATTTTTAAAGAATTGCTAAAAGGCTCATAAATTCACAACACCAAAACGCCCCTAAAATATCTTCCTTATTTATTGCTTCACAATATTTTTACCTTCAATCCTTTGAGTCTAAATCTCTGAACTTCTGGAAGATTTCCTTTTGCTCGTTCCCTAAGCAGGTTGTGAGGTATATCCTCAACGATAAAGAATTAACCCCTCGTCTGCTCATATCACTAGGATTTCTATCTGAAAAAAACCTCGTTCAACAAGCAGTTGAACAATTTGAAGACTCGTTTGAATCTTTTTCAAAAAACAACTTCCTTTGTATTTAATTGGGTTGTATAGTGTGCACAATGACCAGAGGCAGGTGGAGTAAATATTTCACCTTGACAAATTTGCTTCGCTTTTTTCCCTGACTCACGGTACTATAATCAACTCCCATCATCTCTCCTATGTCTTGTCCCGGTTAGTCTACCGAATCGGTATAATATATAATAAGTCCATAATCTACAGAGATTAGCAAGGGATGTTTCTAAGAGTAATTATGATGTGGATAACGCACCAACACAACCCGTGATATTCTTGTCAACTTAAAAATGGTCGCTTCTCCTATTATCATCATCATGATTTATTGTTAAAGATTTTCTTTGCTCGTTACCAGGCAGGTTACACTTAATTACCAGTCGAGCGGAATACATTGGGAAACCTTTGATTTATTCGGTCTCGAATTTCGGGGGACTGATTCAACAGACGATTGTAGTTATGGATAAGTTGTTGCTTGCGCATTTGAGCCGTCTGGACTACTTCACGAGCTAATCGAGCAAACCCCTGATCTGGAAATTCCCGGGCGTTTAACTGAACAATAGTTTCATCCAACCACGGAATGTAGTCCAGCTTGCCCTGATTGATTAGGCTCTTTAAGTTGCCTAGTTCGCGTGAAATTGCCATTTCATCTAGGAAACGACGCTAGTCTTGCTGTACAGCTCTACGGAGCACCCCTGTGTGAGCTGGCCCAGCAGTAGCTGCCAGTGCTCCTCCGATCGCTTTTGGAAGAACTCGCCCTAATGTGTCAAATACCTGCTTGACGGTCGCATCAAAATTAGGAGACGTTGGCGAATATTCCGCAAGTGGTATCGTTGCAATAATCGGAATCAACTCTGGAGCAGTTAAAGCCACAGTTGCTAAACCACCACGATCATAAGCTCGTGGGTGACTGCCAAAAGCTGCTTGGCGTAATTGCGGCTCAGTCAATGACGAAATCGCACAGTCGCGTACTTTGCTAACCACGTAATCTCTAAGTGCTTCCTGGAGAAGAACCGTTGTACGCCAGACCCATTGCTTTGCTGTTGGGTTGGCCATCAGCTTTTCATTGGTTGAAAAAGCAATGTTGTAGAATTTGCCGTAACCAATCGGATAACCCCGCTGTCCCCAAGGGCCAAGCCAACTGTCCAGCTCTTCATAAAATCGATAGGTGGTTGTGGCTTGAGGATGCCCTGCGATAACTGATGTAAGTTGACCATGCACTTGCTGAGTAGTTGAGGCATCACATCGGATTACCGATTTGGGAGGAAGTGACAAGCTCATAAATGCACCTCTATAAGATTGTTCCTGGCTTGGTTTTGGCCTATCGACAAAACTCAGCGGCGGGCAATAACCCGTCCGATGGAGTGCTTTGTTAGGCGCTGAGTAGTTCGTGTTAAATCAAGTAATGACCTCAACGCATCATTTACTGCAGCTGAATCAGTAAATGCTTTGGCCACGTCCGGCTCAAGCATGACAACGTTAGCTCCTTCGTCTAGAATACGTTTGTAATACTTGCCACGAACAGCTTTTGAATAGTCAAATTTGTATTCGGGGCGTAATTCATCACTAATTTTTTTTGCTTTAGCTTTCATGTCGTTTCCTTTCCTGAGTAGTTGCAAGACGCGCATTGATAATTCTTATGGCCTTGCCCCTCTCCGTATGTGAGACCACGAGCAAACGCCCACGAGAAGAGTATTCCACGGTTATTAATCTTTGCTCGTCAACTGAGTGGTTTGGGTCATCAAAAGTTGCCGATAACGGATCATAAAATACAGCCATGGCTTCATCAAATGACACCTTGTGCTTTCTGTAATTCTTCTTTGCTTTTTCCCTGTCCCATTCAAATTGCATATATCCAATTTTATCATAATGTTGTGCCAAATAATTATTTTTATTCTATGCTTACCAACATGTTATTTCGTGACATAACAGATGTCAAGGGGAATTAGCAGGGTTATGCTGAGAGTCGAAAGATATTTTTCAGTATAAGTGAGAGAAGAGGGGGACGAATCTTTCAAATTGATAATTTCCTTTCAGTTCTTTCGATGGGTGTAAAAGGATTTATTTCTGTTTCCAGTTTTCTCGTAAATGTTTTCTCCTTTGCATTCGTAATGGTCTTGCCATTTCAGCATCATATCAGAGATATGTCTTTGTCAATTATAAAGATTTGACCCCTCGCCTTCGCCTTCCTCTTTATTTTTATCTTTACTCTATGCTTACCAACATGTTATTTCGTGACATAGCAGATGTCAAGGGGAATTCGCAGGTTATACAGAGAATCGAAGGATATTTTCAATATAAGAGAGGAAAAAGGGGGCAGAATCTTTCAAATTGATAATTTCCTTTCAATTCTTTCGATGAGTGTAAAAGGATTTATTTCTGTTTCCAGTTTTCTCGTAAATGTTTTCTTCTTTGCATTCGTAATGGTCTTGCCATTAGAGCAGCATATCATAGATAATCATTTGTCAACGATAAAGATTTTACCCCTCTCACCTCTGTGAGGTGCATGCACAGCACTATCACGAAGTAGCCAATGAAAGGCTGCATCTTCGGCGTGTTGCTCTATAATGACAGGGATTACCGTCATAAAAATAAGGTCAAGTTTATGAAGTATTAGTCTATGACAAGTTCTTTCTTAGCAAGTTTTTTTAAACTCACCCACAAACAAATCCTTTCGAACTAAAAAAGGTATTGGTCGATCTCAAGTGCACTATGGAATATTCCCAAAATATCTATATTGTCATCTGGTTTTATAAGATATGCAATTCGATAATGACCGTAGAGCAGAATGCGAATATTCTGATCGGGTTTTTTATCGTACCTGTGTCCTAATTCAGGAAATCGAAGCAACGTTTGAGCCTTTTCATAAATACCCTCGACAACTCGAATTGCTGCGTCTCGATTGTCTTCTGCTATGTAATCATAAATATCTCCAAGCCATCGCTCTGCTTCAGATGTCCAGTTTATTTTTGCCATGTTTTTATTCTATGTTTTATGTCTTCATTGCTGATTACACGACCAGCCTGGGAATCATTTAATCCTCGCTCAACCATTCTAAAAAATGCTAACTCTCTAAGGATCTCATCGTATGAACTATCGTCCGGTTGTTCTTGAACAATTTTTTTTATGAGTTCTTTTGCTGGAGGCATTCTGCACCTTTCCTTTCTCATACTGCATGAGTTTTGTATTGAATAATACGAATTTTATCATTTTTACGTTCAATTTTAATCAGATAATGTTAACACAGCCATACGATTTATGGTGCTGGTATAAATCACCTTCATTTTTTGAGTTCATGAGTTCCAGATTTATACTTTCTGTCACAATCCTTCGTACTCCTTATATGATAAAAGATCTTTGAGCTGTTGAGTGTCTTTCATTTCAACGATGAAACACAACCCTTCATCATAAGGGTCTTTGTTCACTAACTGTGGATTATCTTCCAGATTTTTATTAATTTCTGTAACCTTACCGGATATGGGTGTAAGGATGTCGAAGGTAGCTTTTGCAGTTTCAACATAGCGCATGCCTTACCCGCCAATTCTACTGTCTAAAGCGGTCAATTCCACAGAGTCGACATCGCCAAACTGACCTTGGGCATACGATGTAATGCCTACCATAACCATATTATTTTCTTCTTTCTTGACCCACTCATGGGTCTTTGTATAAAACAAATCTTCTGGAAAGTTCATTTAATTATTTCTCAACGATAAAGATTTGACCCCTCCCTTTCTGTTATCTCTCCTATCTCTGTTCCTGTCAATCCTCCCAATCGGTATAAAACGTCC
>JAJTXE010000003.1:656474-671825 GCA_021463795.1 Candidatus Brocadia sp.
ACGAAGGTCGCTCATGTAAAAAAAGGCATTTATAGCCTTGTTCCGCTCAAAGACATACTTTCGCGTGCGAATCACCGGTATCTGGAATTCATCTCTACCCTTGACGACAATCGAGTGGGAAGCGTGAATCTGAATAAGATTTCAAAGAACGTAACTGAAAAGAATCACACGTACAAGGGATTTAATTTCTTCCACGATGATGATCAGCAGATATTTCTGACCATTGCGCGCGGAGAGTTCAACATCCGGGGTTTTCAAAACAAAAACCTCAGAATGAAACTGAAAGAGAAAACCACGAGCCAAATGTGTCGTATCATAAAGCGGCTGAGAGTCCACGGATTAATCAGAAAGATTACCCATTCATACAAGTACCATCTGACAACTCTTGGTCGTAACGTAATCGCACTTGGGCTGAAACTCAAAGAACTCGTGATTATTCCTCAACTCGCTATTCAAAATTAATTAATTATTTTTGCTCAAATTGTCAAAATATTTTTTATTAGATACTAAATACAGCGAGTATCTGCGAGAATAAACAAGATGCCCTTTACATTTTCACCCTACAGGTTGATTGTTTTATTGGTTTTGTTGACAGGCTGTGCGCCGGTTATCTCAAAGCAAATCAGGGATCAGGTCAGACCAGAGACAACTTTTACGGAGGTATTGAAGAACCCCGAACGTTACCAGGGTCAAATGATTGTTTTAAGCGGGGTTATTATTTCCGCTGCAAATACGAAGGAGGGCACCTTGCTCCAGGTAATGCAACGACCTGCGGGTTTTCGTGGTCAACCGGAAGGTGGAGACAAAACAGAAGGGAGATTTTTGGCGCTTGTTACCCAATACCTGGATATGTATGTCTATACCCAGGGGCGAGAAGTTACCGTTGCGGGAGACGTTCAGGGAAAGAGGACTTTGCCTTTGGATAAGATCGAGTATGCGTATCCATTGATTCATGTGAAGGAATTGTACCTTTGGCCAGTAATTGAAGATAATGATTTTGATTTCTACCCCTACTACTACCATCCGTTTTTTTACTATAACGATTATTGGTGGTGGCAGACACATCATGTAGACAGAAGAAAATGCCACGAACCCCGGAAGTCCAAAAAATAATCTTTGCAGGGAGCAATGCGGCTGCAAGGCATAGGTGTTAAGTTGAACGGTTTTCAGATGATTGCCTCTTGTGACTCACAACGGCATGAAAACGATCGGAAATGCGACGGGTAGTTGTCCCCCGCTGGCTGGGGATCAAGGGGGTGGACTGGCAGAATCAGGGATTTCGGCAATCTCATAATCTGAACATCTATAGTTCTGCCGTTAACCCCGAACCCTGAACCTGCCGAACCTTCTGCTTGTTGTTTATCCTTTGCCATTCAGCGGTGGCTCTGCCCCTTGCAAAGCCTTGCCATATAACCGCCGTCTCCGGCAGGCATGCCGGGAAGACAATATTCCTCCGCTTCGAGAAAGAATTGGGATTCAGTGTCCAGAAACTTTTCTATCACCGCATGGTTTTCTTCCGGTTCGATGCTGCAGGTGCTGTATACGAGAGAGCCTCCTGCTTTCAGCATGGAGGTGCCTGTTTTCAGGATCGAGTATTGAAGAGAGGCTAGTTTTTCAATGTCACTTTCTTTTAACCTCCACCTCGCCTCAGCGCGGCGTGCAAGCACGCCGGTATTGGAACATGGGGCATCGATGAGTACCCGTTCAAATTGAGTATGGAAGGGAAGCCGGCCTTCAGATGCATCACCGCACACAAGGGTGACATTCCGGAGTCCCATCCGCCGGCAATTTTCTTTGATTAACCGCAGGCGTTTTAAAGAAATGTCCACGGCATATATCCATCCTGTGTCTCCCACTAATTCTGCAATATGGGTCGTCTTTCCGCCGGGTGCGGCGCACAAATCCAGCACGACGTCCGATTTTTCTGCCTTGAGGAATTCTGCCACCTTCATGGCAGAAACGTCCTGCACAAAGAATAATCCTTCCGCAAATCCGGGTATCTCTGAAACGGCAACGTCGTCAACGACAACCGCATCATTGACGGTGTGTGAAGGAATACCATTTTGGTTGAGCAACGTAACATATTCCCGGGTTGATATCTTTCTCTGATTTATGCGAAGGAATAGCCTTGGCGTACGATTGCCGGCTCTGCAGATTTCGATGGCATCATCCTTTCCATACCTGCGGAGCCATCGTTGTATGAGCCACTCCGGATAGCTATACGTTACGGACAGACAGGAAGAGAGCGCTTCGCCGGGATTGGGGAATATTGGAGTCCGAAAGACGCACCAGGTATTTTCCCGCCGGAACAAGGTCCTCTGCGGGTCGGTAATTTCTGATGCAGGTGCGGATTTATTGTGAATGCTGCGTTCGATGGAACGGAGGACTGCATTAGTAAACTTGGCGGCATCTGTGCGGTGAGTTAATTTTTTCACCAGTTCTACCGATGTGTTTACCGCAGCAGAAGAGGGGATTCTGTCTAAATAGATGATCTGATAGAGACCGAGCCGCAGGGCATGTAATATCCACGGCTCTATCCTGGCAAGCGGAATTTTTGAAAAAGAGGAAATAAGGGCATCAAGAGATAAACGATGGCGGGTAACACCCTGTGCCAATTCGGTAAGGAGTCTTTTGTCCCGCGCAGACAAATTACCCCGTGAACATCTTTCAGAGAGTAATTCACGGACAAAAACCTCTTGTTCTTCAGCCGCCCTCAGGATATGGATGCATTCATATCGGACATCTGCCTTAGGTGAGGAATTTTTCAATTGCCTCTTTTACCTCGTCCAGATAGACATCCGTATCCTTACAATATCCGTGCGGCCTGAGATTGGGTACCGCAAGGATTGCCTTAGACATGGCTGCCATCAGGCCCGTCCTGAGCTCCTTTTCGCAGGCAATCGCAATTACCCCGTGGATGTCTTCCTCCATCACCCTTTGAAGGGCGGCGCGTCCTCCGCTGGCAAGGGTAATATGGACGCCGTACTTTTCAGAAAATTCTATCAGGTCCTTGACCTTACATTTTCCGCAGCGTTTACATTCATTTAAATCATTTTTAACATTCTGTTTACACTGCGAACTCTGAATGCAGTGGGGGAATAAAATCAATAGATTTTTCGGAGAACATTTTTTCTTGCGAAACTTCATCATGAGGTTATTGATAGAAACAACTTTTTTATCAATAAATTCCATAGTACCTGCCTTTGTATAAATGGTAAAAGGTTATTTTGCCGCAGACAACTCCGGGCTTACGACACAAACATGTCCCCAGCGGCTATCCTATGACCGCGGATATATTCCTGCGCATCCATCACGCGTTTACCCTCCGGTTGTAATTGGGTAATACAAATAATTCCGTCTAATGTTGCCACATGAATTCCACAGGGGGAAATTTCGTATATCATACCGGGGGCAAGAGGCGATGTTGTCTTTGACATATCGTGAATCTGCGTATGCTGAATAAGAATTCTTACTCTTTCTTTTGAATCGTTTTTGAGAAGATAGGCATAAGCGCCGGGAGAAGGCGTCAATCCGCGCACCAGATTATGAATTTTTTGCGCCCCCTGTGCCCACAGAATCAGGCCATGTTCCTTTTTTAACTTCGGCGCAAAGGATACGCCATTTTCGTCCTGTTGTGTATAAGTGGCCTTTCCCGTTTCTATCAGGTGCAAGGCATCAATTAATAGCTCTGCGCCCATTACAGACAGCCTTTTTTCGAGTCCTCCTGCATTCTCACTCATCGGTAACGGCGTTGCTTCTTGAGCAATAATTTCGCCGGCATCCATCCTGGCAGTCATAACTACGGCAGTAACGCCGGTAACGGCTTCTCCTTGCATGATTGCCCAGTTAATAGGGGCTGCTCCGCGATATTTTGGCAATAACGACGCATGGATATTCAGGCAACGGTGTCGCGGAATCTGAAGGATGGTATTGGACAAAAACTGACCAAAGGCAACAACAACGATACATTCGGGCGAAAGATCTCGGAGTTGTCTTACTGTCGGCTCATCGTTGATGTTGACAGGTTGCAGAATCTTTAATCCCCGTTCTTGTGCCTTTACCTTCACTGGTGAAGGACTCGGTATTTTACTTCTTCCTCTGGGTCTGTCCGGCTGTGTAACGACCGCAATGACTTTGTGCGATGATACTGTCAATGAGTATAAACTGGGAACGGCAAATTCAGGTGTTCCCATAAAGACTATCTTCATTCAATACATCAGCCTCTGTTCTCAGGGTGTCTTTTCTTTTTCGGGAAACCTGTCACTCATACAGGGACTTTAGCGCCTTTGTAGAGACGTTCAAATTCTTTTAACTGTTGAGAAATCGCCAGCCGGTTTGAAGGACCCATCCTATCAATAAAAAGCTCTCCGTTGAGATGGTCCAATTCGTGCTGCCATGCGCGGGCAGCCAGCCCTTCCGCCTCTATCTCGATTTTCTGGCCTTTCAGGTTATACGCGTGCGCCTTGATCCGCTGTGCCCGGATAATCCTGCTCATAATGCCAGGGAAACTTAAACAACCCTCTTCTTTATTCAGCTCACCGGCTTCTTCGACAATGACCGGATTAATAAATACCTTCTCTCCATGGCTTGCCCCGCCAACATCAATAAGAAACAGGCGGACAGACCACCCCACCTGTGGCGCCGCAAGTCCTACACCCTGCGCATGGTGCATCAACTCCATCATCTCTTCTATTTTTTTGCATACTTCTTTATCAATTTCCTTGAGTGGTTTTGCCTTTTGACGAAGCACGGGATCAGGATAAAGGACAATATTCATAGGTATCATTTCTCATCTAACGTTATGAATTTTAAGGGGCATCTTCTGAAGTCTGTCTTTACAAAAAGCTGAAACTCCTTAACATCGGGAGGAACGCCTCTGGCCGATACAACCCGGTGACGGATTATAAGATTTTAGAATTTACTATACTAAAAAAAGAGAAAGAATGCAAGTTCCTTCCGTTTTCCTGTTGACTTTGAATCATAAATTACTTACATTATAAAACTTTAGTTTCCACATTTATGCCGGATATCTTATTTATCAACTTTCATTAAAGGAGTCGTGTACCATGCCTACCATGAAATCGGCCAAGAAAAGGCTCAGGCAAAACGTAAAACGAAACTTAAGAAACAGATCTTGCCGGTCTGCACTGAAAACGAAGATAAAAGGTTTTTTAGGCATCGCAAAAGAGGGAAAGGCTCAGGCAGCAGAAGAGGAACTCCGGCTCACCGTGAAAACGATAGACCAGGCTGTCTCTAAAGGAATTCTCCACAAAAAAACGGCAAACAGAAAAAAATCACGTTTCGCGAGAAAGCTGAATCAGATAAAGGCTGCATCACAAAAGAGCTAATTATCCACAAAGCAATGCCTTGAGGTGGGATTCTATACAGAGCGGAAGCGCTGAAACATGGTAACCGCCCTCAAGGCATGACACAACCCTGCCCTGACAGTATCTCTCTGCCGATTTTACAACAATTTCCGTTAAGGTGCAGAAATCTTCAATCTCTAAGTTTAACCCACCGATAGGATCCTTCTTGTACGTATCAAAACCTGCTGAAACAAGGATAAAGTCCGGTACAAAATGAGCTGTGTTCTGGTCCATGATATCCGCAAAGAATTCCAGATAACTTTTTGACATCGTATCTGCCGGCAGGGGTACATTGACGGTAAACCCCTTGCCTTTCCCCAGCCCGGTTTCTTCCTTTCTGCCGGAACCCGGATAAAACGGGTAACGGTGCAGAGAACAATAGAATACCGTTGGGTCATAGTAGAACGTATCCTGCGTACCGTTGCCATGGTGAACGTCCCAGTCAACAACAAATACCTTTTTCAGCCGGTAGTGAGACTGGAGGTATTTTGCGGCAATGGCGACATTGTTAAAGAGGCAGAACCCCATGCCGCGTTCGGGCGTGGCGTGGTGGCCTGGTGGACGCACCAGGCAAAAAGCATTTCTCTCTTCGCCCTTCATGATCAGATCTATTGCCGTTAGTGGCGCCCCTGCTGCATAAAGAGCGGCCTGGTATGATGCTGCAGAAACCACGGTGTCGGCGTCCAGATATCCCCCGCCGGTATCCGAGATTTTTTTGATTGTCTCGATATAGGCCTGCGGATGAACGAGACAAAGCTCTTCAACAGATGCGGCGCGTGATTTCTCCAGCCGCAATTGCTTCCACAGGCTGCTTTGCCTGAGATGTGTTATCGTATTCTCAATCCTTTTTGCATTCTCAGGATGGCCATAGCCCGTATCGTGTTGCAGGAAAATGTCGTCATAGATCAGTAATGTCATATCTTTTAAACCGTAGTCCGATTTCCTCGCGCAGAATGTTCAAAGGCAGGGACACGGTGCGCCGTGTCCCTACGATGTGGATAAATGGCACATGAAAACTGCATAAAAATATCGTTACTTGTTAAATAGTATTATCTTTACCATCTGCGAAATCTGTGGCCTCAAATGTTTTTTTATACGTGTCTGAGACAATGCCCTGCTAGCCATAGATTACACATAAGTTGCATAAAAGCTGATATAGAAGCCAGCTAACTGGCAATACGCAAAGGGAACAAGGTTGTTGTGGCTGAAAGAGCCTGAAAAATCTTGGGGCTGAAACTCAAAGAACTCGTGATTATTCCTCAACTCGCTATTCAAAATTAATTAATTATTTTTGCTCAAATTGTCAAAATATTTTTTATTAGATACTCTTATCTTGCTGTTGATCAATAAAACGAGCCACGTGGATATCACAAACGGCGAGGTTAAACTAATGATACCAAGATTCATGATTCCATAAGTTATAAAGACAGAAACGGTAATGGCTGCTATTGCTAATACTCCGTGGGTCCACTTGTTGCTCGAAAAGGCTATCCCGCATAAAACTCCATTAAAACCAAACAACCCGGCATTTATCATATTGAGGGGGAACGAAGATGCAAAGGCCACTATAACTCCAAGCAAAGCCCCCAAAAGTGCATAGAATGCAGCTATCCTTGAACTCGCCAGTATCCCGATATACAATAGGATGCCGGAAATCATAACTTCCTGAAACATTACCTGGCCAACACCCAAGCTCAAGGCAGGAACGATCTCCAGCTTGTCTGCGTCTGGTAATAGGGATGTTTGTATGGTACCGATATGAAACGTCAGGAGGACAGTCATTACGAGCCAGGTTGAAATAATGAACGGCGCCGTAAAGGTGGGTAGTTTGCATCTATGCCGCATTGCCTTCGTAATAAGTGCAGAAAGAACGGATCCCGTGATAGCGGCAATTAGGGATGTCGCAGTGAATCCGAAGAAATAGAAAATCGCCAGGCACACGAGCGTACTATTATATCCGTAGAGTCCCTGATTGATATCGTCCCGATGGTATTTCAGGATCAGTGCAGTAACCGTGCCCGACAGCGCCCCGATGACAGCCCCCATCCCCATACGCCAGGAGGCATAAAAAACTCCTGCCAGAAATAAGACGCCTGTTATTACGTTGTTTAGTAAAAAAACCTGGCTGATACCCCGGAGAAGTATTTCTACAAAATTTTTAGCGAATATGAAAATCGGTGTCATCTCCTGAAATGCTTCTTTTGTGCTGTTTCCTCGTCTCTGACATAGTCCATTACCAGTTCCAGGCATGCCTCTTTCGTGCAAACGGTATCTATGTTGATATAATTCACGTGATCTTTATTTGCTTCTAACCAACTTAGCACGATGTCTATCTCCCCGTTTTCAATGCGCGCAGGCAAACGGTCATTTCGGGGATTTTTCCAGCCATTTGCAGAGCCGGAAGAACGGCCATCTGTCTCGTCTCCATAATACATGGTGTCTAAAATTCCTTCGATTTCTGAAAGATTTACGGCGTCTTTTAAGACTTCATATTGTTCCAGGGGCAATCCTTCCCCGATAAAGAAGAGATCGAATCTTGCTTCTGCCGGTGAAGGCAAGATGGCGATGAGATTTCTTAATTTTCCGTATCTGGCAGGCCTTTCGTGTACCTCGAGCTGCTGGTTCAATCGCGGCCGGTATCGCTGTATCAGGCGGTATTCCATAAGCATTGCGGCAAGTTCTGAGCCGGTAACCTCATATTCAATGCAGTGAACGTCCCGCAATAAGTCGGTTGTTTTTTGCAACCGGTCTGCGGTATTCCAAAAATAGGAACTCACCCGCGCCCTCAGATTCTTTGCCTTGCCCAGATAAATTACCGCACCGTCTTTGTCCTTCATTGTATAGACGCCGGGTTTCTGAGGGAGGGATGTTAGGAAATATTTATCGAAGGCATATCTGCTGAAATCGATATTCTCAATATGAGGGTATTGAAATTCCAGCGCCTCCTCCACAGTGCCGAAGCCCTGTGCTTTCAAAAGATCCTTATACCGGGAAAAGATATCAGCAACGGCATTAATCTCCCTTTCGGTACGCCGGACATCCAGGACGGGAAGTTTGAAGTATGAAGCGATATCGTTCAGTGATTTCTGCTGCAGCATCGGCATGAGTTTCCTGGTAAGATGGCGTAAACACAGTGACGGATTTTCAATTGTTTCATGGGAGGTATTCAGTATCTTATTGATCTGGTGTATGGCAGTCTGGATGTCATAGCCAACCAAAACCGCCTCTCCGAAGAAATGAGCGAGAAGAGAGGCCGCTTTCTCACCAGGAACTCCGCTTTTGACTTCTTGTGCAAAATCCGGCGGCAGGTGGAGGGATGATGCTACGGACAAACCGGGATGTATGCAGACGTGTAGCCGGTCTGTTATCGTATCATTTCTCAATTTTTGTGCACTCACCTCGACAAGAGTTTTTGATCTTTCAGAGGTGTCAACCGTTATGAAACCGAGCAGAACAAACTCTGTCTCCGGAAAGGGTGTGCCCCCTCTTTCAGCTATTCTCCAGCGGTGATGCTCGTCTGTGGTGAATCTGCGGTCTCCTGCAACGGCAGTCTGTATGAGTGTTTTACTGACTCCGGGCGTAGCGCCTTTAATCTTTAAAACCTGTTCAACCAGTTCACTGCTGGTAGCGCCTGACTCCTGAGACTTCAGGTATGCATATATCTTGTCCCGCATAGGGCTTGGCGGTCTCTCCCCTCATGAATTAGTCCTTCACCTACTTGTAGCCACAAAGATGTACGACACAAAGAAAAAAGGATTTTATTGATTTCCAATGCCGGAAATGCGGTGTTGAATACAAATTATATTTGGAAATAATTGAGCAGTAATTCTTTCACCCTTTCAGGCCTAACATTGAAATAAAAAAAGAGGGATTCAACCCTCTTTTTAATGACGCCCTTGAATACTTCATTTGTCTGAAGATTACAACCTTTGGGAGGAGATATACCTTCAGGAAATTTAATTCCTGCATTCGCCCGTTAATTGTTTATATGATGAAAACTCCCGATGTGCCTCTTCTTTCATCCCTTTTCGATCATAAATAACACTTAAGCCATAATGTGCCCTGGCAAAATTCGGATCAATTCTGACGGTCTCTTCAAGAGCCGCTGCCGCCTCATCCAGAATCCTGCTTTGGGAATAGGCGCTCCCAAGGTCAAAATATACCGATGGATTGTAAGGATTTACTTCAATTGCCTTTTGTAATGCGGCAATTGCCTCGTCCAGCGCCCTCTTGTCAGAATAAGGATTCTGTATGTTATAATGAGCTGCCGCCGCTTTGCGAACCGTGGCAATCGCATTTACCAGCACCCGTTTGTCTGCATAAGCCTTTCCAAGCCGGTAATGCGCCTCAGCATTGCCAGCATCAAGCTTTACTACCGTGCGAAATTCTTCTATTGCCTTGTCAAAGAGCCTCTCGTCCGCATACACAATCCCCAGATGATAATGCACCTGTGGATTTTTGGCATCAAGTTCTATTGACCGACGGAAGGCCTCCGCTGCCTTGATATTGTCGCGTTGAGCATAGTAGGTCAAACCGAGATAATAATGCGCGGGGGCGTGGTTTGGGTTGATATCAGTAGCCTTTTTCAATGCCAGCACCGCGTCGTCATATTGTTTCCTATCTAAAAATATCTGCCCTAAACCAAAATGTGCATCAGTATAATTCGGATTGAGCTCAATGGCCTTTTTGAAGGCCTTCATTGCTTCTTCTGGTTCTTTTTTTTCGGCATAAACAGTGCCTAAAAGATACAGGGATACAACGTCTTTGGGATTAGCCTCCAACATCCGTTTATATTCATGGACGGCCTCACTAAACATCATTCTGGATTTATAGACATCGGCCAGCTTGCCAATCGCCAATTCGTTCGCGGGATCCAATCGGACCACCGACTCGAGGGCAGCAACTGCATCTTCCCAAAGACCCTTTTCCATGCACAGCAAGCCCAGTTGAAGAAGGGCGTCCTTATAGTTTGGATCAATTTCTATGGCTTTTTTTAGCTCTGCAATCGCCTCATCAACCATGGTACGATCATTGTAAGCTATGCCCAGGTCATAATGGGCCACCGCCATTCCCGGGTTAATCTGGATAGCCTTACGATATGCGGTGATAACTTCATCAGGCATGTCAACCTTGGAACATCCGTATATACCTCCAGAAGCTAATACTGCCATGAACGCTAATGTCCTGAATGGCGATACTAGATTCTTTATCATTATCAAATCTCCCATGAAAACGGTTATCGATGGTGTGTTATATTTATAAGGGACTTATTTGACATTCGGAAATTTTGAGTATCTCGAAGTATAGAAATTTCAATCACCTTCCCAATAATTCCCCCCCAGTTTACGGGGGGGGGAACAGGGGAGAAAGTCGCCGAAGGCCTAATGAAACTACGTCCCTTGAAAAATTGCTAATTATTTCGTACTTTCAGGGGGAATATATCAAATCGGTTATGTATTGTCAAATGTTTATTTGGTCGGTAGTTAGATAATGAGAAAAAGGTTTATTCCCAACCAAGCTTGCTGATCTCTTTGATCGACTTTGTAATGTCGTCGCAAACCTTTGGGACTAGCGCCTCGTCCTTATACCGGACACTAATATTGTACTGAACTTCATTCTTCGCAAGGTCTCGCTCAAACTCGTAATGCTGGAGTTCTATGGAGTTGTTTTTTAGTATCTCTGTAATGGATGCAAAATAAGGTTCTGTACCGGAAACAGACACCTTCAGGGTTCTATAGGTATCACGACTAATCTCACGTTCAAAGAGAGGACCCAGGAATAGTGCGAAAAGGGTTATAAGGGTAGTAAGCATTGCAGGAGTATAACAACTGCTTCCAACTGCCAAACCAATACCCGCTACAACCCATAAGGATGCGGCAGTTGTTAAACCCCGTACCGTTGTTTTAAACCTTATAATGGTGCCCGCACCCAGGAATCCGATACCCGTTACCACCTGGGCAGCGATCCTTGCAGGGTCAATCCGAAGGATAGGATTGGCAGCAAATGTTTTGTACTTTTCAAAGATATGCTCAGATACCACCATCATTAGGGTTACCCCGACGCAGACCAGGATGTGTGTCCGCAATCCGGCAGGACGTCCCCGCCGTTCCCGTTCCCACCCAATAATTCCACCGAGTACGGATGCGATGAGGAGTTTTCCGATGGGGTTATCAACACTTTCCATAAGAGTTAACAGGTAATGCATATCGGCTCCTTAGCGAATGAAAATTTTAACCAATAACCTCTGATATTGAAGATATTTACAGGTGTGACAGAGAGTATAAACAGGTTGACAATGAATGTCAAATGTTTCCATTGACAGGGAAGTATTAATGACACGTATTACATGCGACGCGCTTTAAGTAATAAGGAATTGGTTACCACCGATACAGAGGAGAAGGCCATCGCTAGTCCGGCATATTCCGGTTTCAGACTAATGCCGAAAATTGGGTACAGGACGCCCGCCGCAATGGGAATCCCAATCACGTTGTAAAAAAAAGCCCAGAATAAATTCTGTCTGACCTTGGACAGCGTTCTTTTGCCCAATTGAATCGCTCTTATGACGTCCATTATATCGTTTTTTATTAAGACAATATCCCCTGTTTCCTTCGCGACGTCAGTCCCTGCACCGATAGCAATGCCCACCACAAAGTCTTACACAAAGGACACAAAGAAAAACTTACAAAAAAAGAAGTTTTTATACGGTAATACTATAGGGAAAGGTAATATCTGTTTGACAATTAATTGTAAGACGTATATGATAAAATAAGAATATATTATTAAATCATATATTAATATTGAGGTAAGACAATGAAGACATTGGTAAGCGATAGAGGGCAGGTTGTTATTCCAAAAAAGATACGGGAAACAATTCATATCGGCAAAGGGGATGAGCTGGAGATTGAAGTTGTCGGAGAGGCCGTTGTCTTAAGGCCGATCAGGAGATTTAAAGCCAGGAAGTGGCAGGATTATGCCGGAATAGGCGATGGGATCGTGGCAGCACATCTTAAGGACAAGAAAAAGGAAAAAAACGATGAAGATGTTTGTCCTTGACAGTTATGTCCTGCTTTGTCTTTTTGATAAAAAAAGAAGATCAGAAAAGGAGGCAATAACTAAATATCTTGAAGATGCCGAAAAAAACCGAATAAAACTGTATATAAGCAAAATGAACGAAGGCGAGGTATTTTATAGACTCTATAAATATCTCGGTGGACCAATCGCCACAGGATTCAGGGAAGATCTCAAACGAGGACTATTTCCCCTGCACGTTGTTTCTGTGAATGACAAGCGGGCCGAGGCAGCCTCAGTAATCAAGGCGCAATATCCCGTGTCATACGCCGATGCCTTCTGCATCGAACTTGCAAAAGATATGAATCTGCCTGTTATAACTGATGACCCTGAATTTAAGAGCGTCGGAAATATTGTTAAAATCATACCCTTATCATCAAAATTATGAATTTTGGTTTAACGGAATCGCGGAGAGATAAATGTTCACAGCCAAAACCTATTCATCACCGTCGGTATCGATTCTTGAAAAATTGTAACATTTTAGCTGTTTGAAAATTTGCCTTTAAATAAAAGATACTGCTTGTTCCCAAAGTCCTGTTTGGGAACACCATTGCAGAGAAACTGAGTTTCTCGTCCATTACACTCCCAAGCAGGAGTTTGGGAGCGAGCAGCAATATTGGCGGGGGATAAACCACCCGCGCTACGTTTCCCGTTTCATATGAATTATTTATAAATGTACGGATTTTTCAAAGAGCTAAATTGAGATGGCACGAAATTAAGCAAATAATTATTATACTCATGGATGTATTAACATGCTAAAAACCGTAAATGATGTTGTGAACCGGATTGTTGAATATTATAAACCTGAAAAGATAATTCTTTACGGCTCATATAATACAGAAAACAGAAAAAAAGACAGCGATATAGATTTATTGATTGTTAAAGATACCGACAGCCGCTTGATTGAGAGATTACTGGAGGTAGAAAGTTTGCTCTCGGATAGAACGGTACCCCCGGATATTATTGTCTATACTCCCAAAGAGATACGATTTTTATATTCCATTGGCAGTCCTTTTATAGAAGAAATTATGGAAAAAGGGAGGTTGCTTTATATGAGAAAGGCTACAAGCAGTTGGATAAAAGAAGCAAAGGATGAGCTTGATTCGGTGACAATACTTTACGATCATGGTAAATATCGCGGGGCATGCTATCATAGTCAGCAATCAGTTGAAAAAGGACTTAAAGCATTGATTTTAGAAAAAGGTGAAAAACCTGGAAGAGTCCATGATATCGTGGAACTATTGAATGAAGTAACAAAGAAGGGATGGAAAATCAGTTTTGCAATAGACGACGCAGTCTTCTTGAATAGTATCTCTAAAGGAAGAAATCCAACCGAGGAAGGGCTTTTACCCTATGGCGAGCCATCCCATGACGATACAGAAAGGGCGATTGTGGTAGCCAAGACATTCATTGAAAAATTATTAAGTATTCTTAGCGAGTAAATTATAAGTATTGAAAAAAATCGTATGCCATAGGTTACAGTCATGCGTTGTAACGGATTAGCCTGAAAACTAGTTGACTTAGTCATTCACTTAGTCTAATATAATCGTACCTATGATAAAAATAAATATTCATGAGGCAAAGACCCATTTTTCTCAAATTTTAAATCGTGTAAGCAGCGGCGAAGATGTTGTTATTGCAAAAGCTGGAAAGCCTATAGCCAGGATTGTTCCGATAAAAGGAGAAGGTAAGAAACGAAAGCCAGGAAGCGCTAAAGGGCGTGTCATGATAGAAGATAGTTTTTTTGAACCTTTGCCAGATACGATAATAAGTGATTTTGAGCAATGAGGGTCTTATTAGATACTCATACATTTCTCTGGTGGATTATCGACGACACGCACATGTCATCGCGCGTCCGTGACATAATGAGTAATAGTTCGAATGAATTATTTTTCAGTGCTGCCAGTTGTTGGGAAATTGCAATTAAAGCCAATATCGGCAGGATAACACTACCTGACAAACCGCATGTTTTTATAGTAGAGCAAATGGCGTTGAATATGATTCAGGGATTACCGGTACAAATAAGTCACGCGCTCCATGTTTTTAATCTTCCTCATCACCATAGAGA
Organism: Candidatus Brocadia sp.; assembly: GCA_021463795.1. Taxonomy (GTDB): domain Bacteria; phylum Planctomycetota; class Brocadiia; order Brocadiales; family Brocadiaceae; genus Brocadia. The sequence continues at coordinate 670,977 of JAJTXE010000003.1, forward strand.
TCCTTTTGATCGTATAATTATCGCCCAGGCACAGTTAGAAAAGCTACCTATCTTAACTTCAGATTCCCTGATTTCAAAATATAAGGTTAAAATCATCTGGTGAATAAAAATGACAGGTATAATATAGTAAACGCATAAAGAAGGTTGTCATTGCGAGGGCGTTAGCCCGAAGCAATCCCTGCTATGACTGTCATTCCGAGCAAAGCGAGGAATCTCATGGGTTTGCTTCGCCTGAGCTCGCAACTTCGGCTTTGCTGTTGCTCGCAATGACCAGCACCTGTCAACTTATTTAATACGTTTACTATAGTTAAAAAATTAAAGTTTTGGCAGAATAGATGACAAATAACTATTTTCGACTACTACGTTTAATTAATGCGACCGTCCTTCTCATCCTCTTTCTCTCTTTACCATCCACTTCTGTATTGTCCGAAGAAATATACCCCAATTCAGAAACCGTTGAATTATCGGATACGCCAGAGGTTAATATCATGGAAGAAATATCGCTGCTGTATCATGACCTGCATATAGGCAGCGTTGGGTTCAAGCCGTCTTACCAGATAAGTGAAGCGTTTGACGATAATATATTCAATTTGCCTGAAGATGAGAAGTCGGATTTCTATACCCTTCATAAGATTGATCTCGGTGTTGAGTCACCTATTTTTGAACATGCACGGGCTTACGCAGATTACAATGCTGAAATTTATGATTATGAGCGCTTTGGGGAAAGGGATTATGACAATCATTCATTAAAAGGGGCTGTTGAATTTCGATTTTCCAATGATTTTCGTTTTAGTTTTAGCGACCAGATAAGAAAATACGTAATACCACCGGGTGTGCAGAGGAGGTATT
>JAJTXE010000003.1:671846-699366 GCA_021463795.1 Candidatus Brocadia sp.
GCCCTCTACGATCTCTGCCCGATACTCTGTCACCACCCTTGCAATCTTTATATCAAACACCTGGCGCGCTTCGTAACCTACTACCTTATATCGGCTGCGCGGATACTTCCTCCGGTCTACTTTGAGCACTTCCACCTTATCAGGATTGCCTACCTTTTTCAGCGTTATCCCTTCATGACCCCCTTGCCCCCCTGCCTTCCTCTCCCCCTTCGCCTTGCTTTCTCTCTTGCGATTCGGATCGCTTGAGGGCGGCTTGCTGCTGTTGCGACTGTTCCGGTTCAGACGTCCCATCAGTAGAGTTATCACTAACACCAACAACTCTACCATTGACCTCATCGCCGGTGACAGCCCTTTCTCCTCTGAAAGCAGCTTCTCTACCTTCTTGAGTGTCGCATCTATGTCTATATTCTCTATCGTCAATGGATGTCTCCTGTATCAATAGCCTGAAACCATCTACTGCGGCTATTATACCACAGGTTTTTTCACCCATTTCTTTCGCCCTGGCGTGCACCCCAAAGGCATCTATTTCCGTTGCTGAACAGACCCCACACGTCTCCGCACAAACACCGCCTATCGGCTACCGCTGCTGTATCTACAGCAATATATACCTCTAACCAAGAGAATGCCTGCTTTTCTTGCATCGAGTGTCAAGTAAATTCTAATATATTTTCGCTGAATAGTTACGTTTTTTAAGCTATTTACAAAGCTTCTTGAGGCTTGCAAGGAATTTTGAAAATTTAAGAGAGGCAGTAGAATTATGAGCAATATATCTGTGAGTATTGTCTATTGTTTTTTAATTGCTTGTGGTATCTTCAGTTTATGTTCACGGTTAACATGTGCGGAGGAAATACCGCTAGTTACGGGCACACCATTGACAACACCAACACCGCCAAGTGTTATAACGGGTGAAGCAACAAACGTGACATCCAGCTCGGTAACCCTGAATGGGACAACCTATTTATTAATTTCGACAAAGTTTTTCGAATATGGCACTATCACGGGGACATATGATAGCGCTGTATATGACGTACGTGGTACTATCACTGATAAAAAGGAGGATATAAGTGCAAACATAAGCGGACTATTGGCTGCAACAACTTATTATTATAGATTAGTTGTATATGAGAAGCCTCCGGGTGGATACACGTATGGAAATGAGAAATCTTTTATTACGTTAGAGGCTACACCCATACCCACAGTAACACCTATGCCTGTATGTGAAGCTGAATCTATAGAGGCATCTCCGAAAATACTGAAACTCAAGAGAGAGGAGCTTCGTAACGTAACGGTAACGGTGACGGGCATCGACAGTTGCTCAGTTGTGAGTGAAATGGTAACTGCTAAGATTAAGTTTGGTAAGAAGCGCATATCGGTTACACCGTTAAGTCAAAATACCGATGCTGGTGGTGAGGCTATATTTACGATTAAAGCTACAAAGGAGACCGGTAACGCAAAGGTCAAATTTGAGACGCCCAGTGGCTTAAAGACTGCAGTAACCGTGAAGGTGAAAAGATAACAATACGAGACGTATCGAGAAACAACAAAGATGCTAGCGGAATAATGCCCTTTGTCTCGGTTCGGTACTGGGGGGGGGGCACGTCATGCAGCTCAAAGAAGGTCGTCGAGTATTACACGAAAGCACTTGAACTATTTAATGTCAGATAAAGGCAAGTACTTTTAACGATAGGGAATTGCTAACGATACAACAAGATTGGACAGTGTGTTGACCTCATAACTCTTACCGTGGTGCTCCCGAGGATCATTTCCCGAATTTTTGAGTGGCCATAGGCACCCATGACCAGGATATCGTATTTTTCATCTTCATCATTACAGAGTTCCAGTATGCCTTTTGCATGGTCGGCTCCTTCTTTTGCAACGGTGTTGACGGTAAGTTGGTAACTTTCAAGAAAAGTCTTTGCCTTTGATAATGGTTCCAAAGCTGCGTCTTTTGTGTCTGCCACACAAACCACCGTTACCGGTAACTTCATAGCCACTGCTATTTCAGCGCCACTCTTCAGAGCCTTATCCGCAAACATGCTTCCATCGTAGGCAATCAACATCCTGGTAAAAGGTTTGTATTCTGACGGGCTAATGAGTACCGGTTTGTGGGTTTGCCGTACCACAAACTCAACATTTGTACCTAAAAAAACATCGCGCCATGCTGCATGAATCCCCATCTTCCCCATAGAGATAAGGTCACAGTCATCTGAGGATTTAACGATTTCATGGCTTACAACTCCTTCGCGTATCTCCTGGTCAAAGAGTACTCCTGCCTGCCTGCATTTCCCTTCTACCAGGGATAACGCCGCATCGGCTTGCGATTCCAGCATCTCTCTGATTGTTTGGTTAAAGGTGCCATAGGGGACCATTCCGCCAATGCTTGTCCCAATATCATGGATTAAGGGACCGGTTAATACCTTGACGTCTTTAACGAACAGACCTTTGATACTGGCTTTAAAAAGCCCTGCTATGGCTACTGCGTAATCGGCAGCGGCGAGACTATTGTCTGAACCATCAGTAGGAACGAGTATTCGTTTAATCATAACTGCAAGGCCTCCGGTTGACTGTTATTAGAAATGGCATGAAAATAAGAGCCTTATTTTCTAAAGTATCGATGATGTATTGATACCGTATATCGTTGCGATTATTACCAAACGACAGGAGTTTGTCAAGAGATTAGTTTCTCATTAGCAAGGTGTCTTTCGGTATCCATTCTTATCATGAATTTTATTGACCATAGATATTTAATTGAGGTATAATCAGGAGCTGTTTTTTCAAGTCTTTGTTTTTCAATTGTTTAAAAAGAGGTAGTCCTTCGCAATTATCAGGGTTGAAGGTATGGACAAAGAAATTCTCAAAGAAATATTTCTCCTGGTCCTTGAGATCATCAAGGCATTTTGTGAGATACTCTGGAAAAAGATAAAAGGCTTTTTTTGTCTGATTTGGGACAGGTTTTTTGGTGTGACGAATATATCTTCTCCTGAGAGGGGTGAAGAACGGGAATGGGGAGATACCGGCGAGGATACCTGGCCGGTAGCTCCGGAGGGATCGCGTGTCAGAGCGGAAGAACCACAACCGCAGGGGAAAAGGGAAGGTGTGGTGTATGCTCCAGTAATTCCGGAACTTCCAGAGGATTATGGAGATAATCGCATGGTGCTGATGGTACGGGATCCGGAATGCCTGTTTGCCTACTGGGAACTCAGGAAAGATGTTTTGGGCAATATTCTCAATGCGCTCGGCAGCATGGCGCATAGTGCAAAAACGGTATTACGGGTTTATGATGTCACCGATGTAATCTTTAACGGAAATAATGCCCATAATTACTTTGATATTGAAATAACGGGTGGGGCGCAGAGCTGGTATGTTCATACAGGGAAACCCAACAGGTCATTTTGTGCGGATATCGGATTTCTTACTCCGAACGGGACGTTTCGTCTTATTACACGGTCGAATCTGGTGAAAACACCCCCTGCTGGAGTATCGGGGGTCGTTGATGAAGCGTGGATGTGCATTGATGCGCTGTATGAGGAAACACCCGTCACGGAGGGATTTGGCAGCAGTGAATCTGTAAGAGAAAAGGCGCATAAGGGTTGGCAGGAAATAATAAAAGAGGGCGTTTCCTCGTTTGAGACTTCGCGTGTTTCACCGCCGGCTTAAAAGATAAGGTATGGAAAAGGGCTATTTGTCGTTCATTTTGCATGCACATCTGCCATTTGTCCGCCATCCGGAACACACCGAATTTTTTGAGGAAGACTGGCTCTTTGAAGCAATTACGGAGACATACATTCCGCTTATTGATGTCTTCAACAAACTGATCGAAGACGGCGTTGACTTTCGCGTAACGATGTCTATATCGCCACCGCTGGTCTCGATGTTGACGGACCCACTTTTACAATCTCGTTATATCCGTTATATTGAAAAACGGATTGAATTTGCAGAAAAAGAGATTGAGAGAACGAGACATCAACCTGAATTCAATCGGCTTGCACTGATGTATCACGGGTATTTTGCCAATGCACGATATATATTTGCGGAAAAATACCGGCGGAATCTTGTTACGGCCTTTAAAAAATTTCAGGAGGCAGGGAATGTTGAAATAATCACCTGCGGGGCAACCCATGGCTATTTTCCCCTTATGAATCATAATGTGAATGCCATGCGAGCCCAGATTCACGTTGCAGTAAAGCATTATGAGAAACATTTTGGCCGTCAACCCTGCGGAATCTGGCTGCCTGAGTGTGCCTATGAACCGGAACTCGATAAGATTCTTCAGGAAACAGGCATACGCTTTCTTATTACGGAAACCCACGGAATTCTCTTTGCTTCCCCAAGGCCGAAATATGGTGTTTATGCCCCCATTGTGAGTCCTTCAGGAATAGCTGCTTTCGGCAGGGACAGGGAATCTTCCAAGCAGGTGTGGAGTGTTAGCGAAGGGTATCCGGGGGATTTTTTCTATCGCGAGTTTTATCGTGACGTGGGCTATGATCTCGACTATGATTATGTAAGCCCGTATCTCCATGGCGATGGCAAGCGGAGCAACATTGGCATTAAATATTATCGGATTACCGGCAAGACTGACCAAAAAGAGCCTTATTGTCCTGAAAAGGCATTAGATAAGGCTGCCGAGCATGCAGGAAATTTTTTGTTTAACCGGGAGAAGCAGATTGAACACCTGTCGGCGGTAATGGATCGGAAACCCATTGTTGTTGCACCTTACGACGCTGAACTTTTTGGTCATTGGTGGTTTGAGGGACCTCGCTGGATCGATTTTTTGTTTCGGAAGATGGCCTCTGATCACAAGGCAATCTCACTGATTACCCCCTTGGAATATCTTGAAAAATACCCGGTTAACCAGGTCTCCACACCATCGCTTTCGAGTTGGGGATACAAGGGTTATCACGAGTACTGGCTGAACGAAAGCAACGACTGGGTTTACCGTCATCTGCATAAAGCAGCAGAACGGATGGTTGAACTAGCGAAGACCTATCCGCAGCGGGGTGAAAATTCTTTGCAGAACCGGGCGCTCAACCAGGCTGCACGGGAACTCTTGCTGGCGCAAAGCAGCGATTGGGCATTTATTATGAAGACCGGTGACATGGTAGAATACGCCACAAAAAGGACCAAAGAACACCTCTTCCGTTTTACGAAACTTTACGATGATATCCGGTCAGATAAAATTGACGCTGCGTGGCTCTCTGATATCGAGGGCAAGGATAACATCTTTTCCGATATCGGGTATCATATTTTCCAGTAAATAGAACAGAGTTCGTAAATCTGAGAAATCAAAAAACGGGCTTCAGTAATTGTGCCTTTAGAACAGTGAAGACCTCCCGACAGGTGAGAAGACTTGGAATACATTGTCCAATGCCTGCGGAAAGTTTAACCAATTTTGAATGAGAGGAGGAATCATATAGTATGAAAGTGCCAAGAGAAGTTGGAAAGCATACCAGAGATAAGGTCTATTCAGAAAATGATCCGTATTTGCCACCGAAAGGCAAAGGACTTGTAGGGGTTGCTATTTGTAAAGATTGCACATCGGTATATCACAACAAGAAGTGGTTCCTTGATGCCAAAATGTACAAAGAAAAAAAAGGCTTAAAAAATGTAAACTGGGTAATTTGCCCTGCATGCAAGAAGACGAAGGAAAATGTTCCGAACGGTGTTGTGAAGCTAAAAGGTGACTTTTTGAAACAACACAAGGATGAGATCATGAATCTTATTCATAACGAAGACGCCCGGTCAAAGAAGTATAACCCTTTAAAAAGGATTATGAAGATTCATGAAAAGGGAGGCGAGATCGAGGTGCATACTACCTCTGCGAAACTGGCGCAGCGTATCGGATCGATCTTGTTCAAAGCTTACAGTGGTGAAGTGGAATATAAAAAACATGAAAATGCAAAGTTTATGCGTGTGGAGTGGCGGCGGTAATACTATAATGGTCAAATTTTACTAAGGAGTCCATGCTATGATGAAAATCGAAAGAATTCTGTTTCCCACGGATTTTTCTGTTTGCTCAAAATATGCTTTAAAATACGCCCTTGATTTTGCCACAGAGCGTGGCGCCAAACTGTACATTTTGCACGTAATTCCTAAGCTAAGCGTTCCTGTTGGAATAGGCGGAGTGGCCTTCCCGGTATCAAAGCTCTACACTGATATGGAACGGGATGCAAAGAAGAATATTTATCGCTTGGTACCCAAGCGATTTATGGAAAAGATAAAAGTTGAAAATATTATTGTACGGGGGGTGCCCTTTCTGGAAATCATGAAAGCTGCAAAGAAATATGATGTTGACCTGATTACCATTGCTACCCATGGCCGGACGGGGCTTTCTCATGCGCTTTTGGGGAGTACGGCAGAAAAGGTCGTCAGAATAGCCCCATGTCCGGTTTTATGCGTTAGATACCCTGAGCGCGAACTAGTGAAACCGTAAATACCTCACGCAGAAGTCTCAAAGAATTGAATTGCTTCGCGGCGGTATCCAGAACAAAGCCTTCGGCGCTTCGCAGTATGACCAGAAAACAATCTTAACCCCTTCTTCGGTAGGCGTCCTTACCGCCGAAGAAATTAAGAAATATGGTTGCCGTTCAATTTTTGTTATCTTGTGGAAAGTTAGCATGCCCATTTTTACATACATAGCAGCTTGATCATGGAAGTACTTATAGAAAAAACAGATGGCTCATCTGTTCGCCAATCGATGATCGAGATTGTTGAGCGCAAAGGGATAGGGCATCCGGATACCTTGTGTGACCGTGCGGCTGAAGAGTTGAGTATTGCTTTTTCTCAATATTATCTCAAAAAATTTGGCAGGATACTTCATCACAATATCGATAAATGCCTTCTTGTGGGTGGCCGTTCTGAGACGTATTTTGGCGGGGGCGAGGTGATAACCCCTATTCAGCTGATTATTGTTGGCCGGGCAGTGGAAAGGGTAGGCAATGAAAAGGTGCCATTGGAAGAAATTGCCAGAGAAACAACGAACCGATGGTTACATGAACGATTAAGATTCCTGAAACCAGAAAAAAATGTTGTCGTTGAAACAAAAATAAGAACTGGCAGCGCAGAACTGCGGGCGACCTTTGATAGCTTGATTCCACTGGCAAACGATACATTGATTGGCATTGGTTTTTCGCCTTTGACGGAAACAGAGTCCCTCGTCTATCAAACCGAACAATTTTTAAATTCGGCAGAAGTAAAACGAGACTATCCCATGATTGGAGAGGATATTAAAATTATGGGCATACGGGTTAAAAACCGTATTAGCCTTACGATTGCGATGGCCTTTATTTCAAAATTTATTGCTTCAAAAGACGAGTATTTTCAACTAAAAGTAAAACTCCTTGAATATATTCGGGTTTTTGTGAAAAAATTGACAAGCTGTGAAGTTTCCATTTCACTTAATGCTGCGGATAATTACGAAAAGGGCATTGTCTATTTAACAGCGACGGGAACCAGCGCCGAGTGTGGTGACGATGGTCAGGTAGGGAGGGGAAACAGGACTAACGGTTTGATAACCCCCTACCGGCCTATGACCCTTGAAGCAACCGCAGGAAAAAATCCTATTACCCATACCGGCAAATTATATAACTTGGTTGCTGGTGAGATATCCGCTGAGATAACGAAAGAGCCAGACATCTCTGAGGCAGAATGCTATCTGGTGAGCCAGATAGGGATGCCCATCACAGAACCACAACTGGTGCATGTAAAAATCCGTTCTCACCTTCCGGAAAAAACGGCGGAAGAAAGATGCATGACGATCGTCAAAAGGCATCTCGGCCGAACGCCCCAACTATGGACCGGGATTTTAGAAAGACACTATTCACTGTTTTAGAAACTGATATGTGGTACTGTTTACAGGCGGTCTCATTTCTGATTACAGATTGCGGATTAAATAATAACCTGTTCGAAATCTGCATTCCGCAATTTAAAATTAAGGTATTGTGAGATTGGGGGACGACCTATGCTTGCCAATTCTGCGGTCAAAGGAACTTTGGTCTCCTTTCTGGTAGGAATTACGGAACTCAATGTTGATACGACAGAAATTGTTGGTGTCAAAAAGAGAAAGAGTTCCCCGTCATATCCCGACGTGATTCCCACACAGAAGATCGTCAAGGTTGAAAAGAAAACGATTGAATCCAGAGAGGTCGATTTCTTGGTCAAGTTTTACCCGCCGGGGGTTATCATTGTAGAGGCATCTCTTGATTTGGAAAACATTCTGGATGGGCGTGTTTTTGATGCCAAAAGAAGCCTCTTTGTAGAATGCAGGACAATCTTATGGGAATATCATTGTGACCCTTACTTTGATGAGGAATACAGCGTATACTGCGTATCCGACTATGAGGGAGATCCTGAGGATGTTATTTCAGCATGTAAAGGAAGTATCGCAGGGCTCCTTAAGACAGAACGCATACCTCTAGACGAAGAGGAGATCAGCGCCACCCTCAAATACCATATTAAATATTCGCAGGATGATTTAACCATTGTGGAATGGGATGGAGCTTTTGTGTTCGACCCGCGTGGTGATTTTGCCAGCAACATCGAACTCTTCGAGATTGCCAACCTCCAATTGTTGAAATTAAGGCTTTTAGAGCACGAGTTAGAAGACCGATTAGAAAAGGCCGCACGGCTTTTGCAAAAGACTACAGCAAGAAGAATTCCATGGCTCAAATCCAGAGAGATCAGGCGTTCTTTGCGTGAAATTATCCAGATACGGATGGAATCCATTTTGGAATTTGCAGCTACCGAACGTAATATTAACCTTATTGGAGATTGGTATTCTGCCCGTTTGTTTGATCTGATAACCAAAAAACTCCACCTGGAAAAATGGAAGGCAAATATTAATAAAACGCTTGACGCTCTGGAAGATATTTACAGCATGATCGCTGAGAATTTTTCCATGTCTTTTTCTACCACCATGGAATTCATCATGGCCTTTGGTTGGTTTGCCTTATTGCTGGGGTATTTTTTGTTATTTTTTTTGGAATTGATATTTAAAAAATAATCTTTTTTGGAGAGGAGGCTTTTCGCTTATGTTCTTGAAATTCAATTTTCAGAGATGGCATGGACTTCGTTCTGATGGTTTAGTGCACTGCCGGGAATTTGCTGGTGGTACGGTCAAACGATCAACGTCTTTGTCTCTGCAGATTTTCATGAGAAATATGCGGTTGCTGATGAAGACATCGATCGTTCTTTCTATTGTGATATGTTCTATAATATCATGTTTTACTTTTCATTCGTTTGCAGAAGAAAAAAATTTGGCTTCGATCAGCGGGACAGTCAAGGCCAAAAAGGCTAAATATCTTAAGGATACCATTGTCTACATCGAGCATGTGCTTGGTACCTTTGAACCACAGAAGGAACGCGCTGTTATAGACCAGAAAAATATGGCCTTTATCCCCCATGTTCTCCCGATATTACAAGGGACTACCGTCGATTTTCTTAACAGCGATATGGTTCAGCATAATGTTTATTCTCTGGATGCCGTTGCTGATAATTTCAACTTAGGGACATGGCTAAAAGGCGAAACGAGGTCGTTTACCTTTAACAAATTAGGCGTCGCTTCCATCCGGTGTAATGTGCATGTCGACATGCTGGCTTACGTCCTGGTCCTTCAGAATCCGTTCTTTGCAAGGGTTGATAACAAAGGGAATTTTTCTATCACGAATGCACCCGAGGGGAAGTATGTAATAAAACTATGGAATGAAAGATTTAAGGCGGAAGACAAGCAAGTTGAGGTGAAAGCAGGTGCAACGGTTACAATAGAATTAGATATGAAATGAGGCGAATAAAAAACATCAACATGAAATATCGTAACAATTTAGTTTTTTGAAAAAGTAGGGGCGAAGCATTTGCCCGCTTGGGTATGGACGTGTTTGTGACAATCACAGCAAATGCTTCGCCCCTACACGGCATGGTAGACATCGCTATTGTTGGGATTTTCAAAAAACTAAATTGTTACGAAATATCTTTATGGCCTACACAACCCTGATATCTGTTTCAGAACTTTTTAGACATATTACCAATCCAGATTGGGCGATCATTGATTGCCGTTTTTCCTTGGATGATGCCGAACGCGGTCACAGGGATTACCTTCAAGCCCACATCCCCGGCGCTGTCTATGCTCACCTGAACGAAGACTTATCCGGCAGGGCTGTTCCTGGCAAGACGGGACGCCATCCGTTGCCGGGACCAAAAACATTTGCCCAGACACTGTCGAATTGGGGAATAGATGATAATGTTCAAGTGGTAGCCTACGACAACAAGGGGGGCGCAATGGCTGCAGCCAGGCTTTGGTGGATGTTACGATGGGCTGGTCATCATGCCGTTGCCGTCCTGAATGGCGGATGGTCCACGTGGCTGAAACATAACTGCCCGGTAACAAGCAGCGTCAAAACACGAGCTCAAAGATATTTTATCTCCCGAATCCAAAACGATTTCGTGTTGAGCTCTGAAGACGTCGTGAAGATATTGCATGATCAGAATTTCCGATTAATTGACTCGCGCAGCGCCGACCGCTATCGAGGTGAAAACGAAACCGTAGATCCCGTGGCCGGTCATATTCCCGGTGCATTATCAGTGCCTTTTGCCGGTAATTTAGATGCCGATAGTCTCTTTCTCTCCCGGAAAGACTTAAAGACCCGCTTTCGTCTGGCACTCGGCGACATGCCGCCCGAGCGTGCAGTTTTCTATTGTGGTTCCGGGGTTACCGCAGCACATAACCTGCTTGCCCTCAAACATGCAGGTTTGGGAAATGCCTGTTTGTATGCGGGCTCATGGAGTGAATGGATCACGAACCCTGATAACCCTGTCACTACGGGATCGAAATGCGAATCCCAGTACGAAAGAGATGTCTATAAAGCACAGCAAACCTGAACTTCTTGAGGTTGCCAAAAACACTCCCCTGTAAGTAAAACGAATTCCCCGTAAAACATTGATTGCTAAAAAAACATGTATAACACGATGTTGCCTGCCTCAAACCATTTTGTCGATTTTTGTCTTTCATTGCACAAAAATTCTTCAAATATGTCCTAAATTACGTATTAAAATCAAAATTATCATCGCAGTACAACTAAAGTTTCTCGAATAAAAAATTCAAAGACTAAGCCTCTCCTATCTATATACTTAGAATCTTATGCAACCGATGGTATTGATTGTTGAGAATGTACAACATCTATAGCCTGTACTAATCCTTCACAGGGCAGATTAAAAAAAATTTTTTTCCAATAAGAGACTTCCTGGTATTTGGTATATTTTGTGCCTATTTCAAGATGTATCCTGGCATTGGACAATGCAAAATCAAGCTAAAGAATTACCTCTCATCTAAGATTCCTTTTTGCTGGAACGTCACAGTATTTCCAGAAAAGATTGTTGCGTTAGTTTGCTTTTACACAGTACTTATGTTGTTAGCCATGCCACGATCAACCCCCGTGTAACGCGATCAATTATATTCAAACTTTTTGATTACCCTTATCAGGAGACATTAAAGATGCTGGCGCAAATTTATTAACGGAAAATGAATTTTGTAAAGTCTAAGAAAAACTATGAATTAATCTTATGCTAAATCATACGTAATGTTTGACGATATATTAAAGGAGGATTTTACCATGTGCCAAAAAAGAGTATGGAAAGAATTAGCGGCTTTTATGTGTCTGTTTTTTGTCTTATGTACTACGCAGCATGCTTATAGTTCTGGTTTTGCTATATATACTCAGGGGGCATCTGCTTTGGGACAGGCAGATTCTGTAATTGCACACACGGATAGTCCATCAGCGGTTTTTTTTAACCCTGCATTAATCAATAAACTTGAAGGGACACACATTGAATCGGGAACAACCTTAATTTTCCCTTCACGTGAATTTGATAGTGATATCACCGGAGGGAATGATGAAACAGAGGATAGTATGTTTTATCCATCAACCGTTTACATTACTCACAAATTCAATGAGAAGGTAAGTGCCGGGCTGGGAATTTTTAGCCCATTTGGTTTAGCAACTACCTGGGATGATGGCTGGGAGGGAAGGTATATAGGAACTAAATCAGAAATGAAAACTTTTAATATTAATCCCGTTGTTTCATACCAAATCCTGCCCAATGTCTCAATTGCAACGGGGGTGGATGTGCTTTTTCTTGATACAACATTGGAAAAGAAGATAAATTTATCAGGTTTTGGATTACCTGACGCTAACCAGGAATTTGATGGATATGGAAATGGCGTCGGCTACAACTTTGGTATTGTGTATGATATAACTAAAGATATTTCGTTAGGGGCTTCGTACCGAAGTGAAATTAAGGTAGACATTGAAGGTGACTCCGATTTTGATCTTCCATCTGTTACTCCTTCACCGCTCAGGGCATTATTTCCGGATACCGATGGCACAACGGACATTACCCTGCCACAACAGGCCCACGTTGGTGTCTGTTATAAAGGTTTTGATCGTCTGACATTAGAAGCCACTTTAAGATGGGAGGGCTGGTCTTCTTTTGACGAATTAAAAGTAGACTTTGATCGTCCGATTGCAGGCAGTAATGAATCCATTACAGAAAAGGATTGGCAAAATACCTATTCTACAAATTTTGGGGCTAAATATCAACTAAATGACTGGATTGCACTACTTGGGGGTTATTTATATGGAGGAAATCCGGTACCTGACAAGACCTTTGACCCTATTGTTCCGGATGCCAATACACACCTTTTTACTTTTGGCACATCTCTAAAGATCAAGAATTTTAAAATCGATCTGGCATACGCTTACCAATTATTAGAAGGCAGGAGTAAGGGTAACTCTGTAGATGACAATTCTTCTGATGGGTTATTGAATGCTGCCACCAGCGCAAATGGCAAGTATGAAACGGATTTACATATGGTTGGTATTAGCGTTGGCTATAATTTCTGATTGATTATTGTTGAAAAACGCACCGGGAGATAAATATTGGATAGCCTCCGAAAAATTATTCAAGAATTCAAACATACAAATCCGGACAGCCAACAAAAAGAGGGGATTAGGGTCAGCAAAAAAAATCTAATAAATGCCCTGAACTACATTAATTTCCACGATGGGGTGGTTTATGTAAATTTCAGACACGGAAAATATGATCATATCATATCCCTTCAAGCTAAACCACAACCATGCATTGAAAATCATTTAGATTGTTTATGGGTTGAACCATCTGTGCTCAGGCAGAAATTGAATTCATATAAATATCTCGATCTTGTCATTAGAGACGGACAAAAACTTATTTTCGTTAAAGCTGGCGTTGAAGAGATAAGCGAATCAGGAATATGTTTCAGACTCCCGGAAGTATGTCATGAATTCAATTATCGAAAGATAAAAAGGAATTCCTGCGAAGGAATACAAGTTGATTTTATTCAAAATGGCGCGGTATTTTATGGATTTCTTCAGGACTTTAGTGCGGTCTCATTCTGTGCAAAAATAACAGCCGTGCCGCCTCAGTCATTCTGGTTAATCAATCCGAGTACTATGGTTCAGATTGTATTGAAAAAAGATCAAGATGTCTTCTATTCAGGAAAATGTAATATAATCAGGCAGACTCATGGCCAAAAAACAAGGAGTTTTGTCTTAAGGCCAGATAACAATCAGATGCAAAGATTCAAGTCCAAAGAATTCAGAAGTCCGCGGCATACATTGAACCCACTGCCAAATATTATTTTTAACCACCCGATTACCCGAAAAATGATCAATCTGGAGGTCGAGGATATATCCGGCTCAGGGATTTCTGTCGAGGAGTATCAGGAAGATTCCGTGCTTTTGACAGGGTTGATTATACCGGAATTAATCATCGAATTTGCACATAATTTCACGATTAAATGCAAGGCGCAGGTTGTTTACAGGAACGACTGTAAAAACGAAGATGATAAATCACATGTAAAATGCGGGATCACATTTTTAGAAATGGACATGGAGGATCAGAGCAAACTTGCAAGCCTTCTGCACAAAGTGACGGACAAAAAATCATACGTTTCCAACATGGTGGATTTAGATGCCTTGTGGAAATTCTTTTTTAAGGCGGGCTTTATATATCCAGAAAAATACACCCATATCCACGCTAACAAGTTACAGTTTAAAGAGATTTATAGGCGCATCTATATGCAGAATTCCAGCATAGCCAGACACTTTGTATATCAAGACAAAGGTGAAGTTCAAGGACATTTATCAATGATCCGTTTTTATGAAAATGCGTGGTTAATTCATCATCATGCTGCCAGCCGATCGGGAGGTAATAAAGCCGGGTTGATTGTTTTAAATCAGCTTGGGCGTTATATAAATGATTTTCATAGTTTATATTCAGCGCATATGAATTATGCTTGCTGCTACTTCCGACCCGATAATAAATTTCCCCAGCGTGTGTTTGGTGGTGTTACTGAGTATATAGATGACCGCAAGGGTGCTTCCATTGATCCTTTTGCCTACTTTCATTATCGAAAAAATTTAAACAGGACGGGAATAACAGAACCATGGACACTTGCTGAGGCTCTACCTGAAGATCTCTCAGAATTAGAAGGTTTTTATGAGTGCAAATCCAAAGGCCTTATGCTTGATGCCCTCGATTTGAAGCCGGATATGATTGACAACAATGATCTCACGGAAGAATATCATAAACTTGGTTTTAAGAGGGAGAGACGCCTTTTCTCGCTTAAAAAAGATGGTGTCCTTAAAGCGTTTATTATGTTAAATACGTCAGATTTTGGTTTGAATATGTCTGATCTGACCAATTGCATTCATGTTATTGTCCTCGACCCTGATGATTTCCCTTACGAGACTCTCCTCTCCAGCTTATGCATGTTATCAGAATATTATGAACAAGACGAAATCCCTGCACTGCTCTATCCGGTAAGTTATGCTATAGATCAATCCATACCTTATAACAAAATATACAATTTATGGGTTTTAAATTTTTGTTATCTTGATCCTTATTTTAAATACGTTGATATTTTAATTAATCGCAATAAACAAGAAAATAAGGTGTTGTCTTTTCCCAAGGTGGATCATGAAAAAATCTAACCTAGACAATAAACCTCTCTATAACAGCCGGATAATAGATACTTATGTAAAGCTCATTAAAAGAAGGTATAATTACATCAATGTTGATGAATTATTAAGCTATTCGGGGATGGAGTCTTATCAGGTTTCCGATGAAGGACATTGGTTTACCCAGGAACAGATAGACTCGTTTTATGAGAGATTGGTATATTTAACCGGGAATAAGGACATTGCTAGGGAGGCTGGCAGGTTTGGAGCATCACCGGACGCTATAGGGGTATTTAGACAGATTGTTCTTAGTCATATTGGCCCTGCCAAGGCATATGAGATAATAGGGAAGGCAGCGGCTAATTTCACTAAATCAGCAACCTATGAATCAAAGAGATTAGATGCCAATAAAGTTGAAATTGTAGTTACACCCATAGATGGGATATGCGAAAAACCATTTCAATGTAAAAACAGAATAGGTTATTTTGAATGTGTTAGTGCAATGTTTAACTGCAGGATGCCAAAAATAGAACACCCTGAGTGTATCTTTGAAGGCGGAAGCGTTTGCCGATATATAGTCTCATGGGAAGAGTCACGTTTCGCGTTTTGGGAAAAAATAAGGAACTATACAACCTTGCTCCTTTCTCCAAGCTGCATGTGTTCTTTTTTTATATTTCCAAAGGTTACAGCAACTGCAATTTTGCCCATCACAATATTTATTATTTTATCACTAACCTTGTACTCAAAATTCATGGAAAAAAAGGAACTCAGTACTGCGATAGATAACCTCAGGGATTCACCGGATAAACTGTTGGAACAAATCAATATGAATTACAATAATGCCCTTATGTTAAATGAGATAGGGCTTGCAATTAGCAAACAGATGGATGTTGATGGTATTCTATTGAATGTTGTCCAGGTTTTGAAAAAAAGGCTTGATTATGATCGTGGTATGATCCTATTGGCAAATCAGGACAAAACCAGCCTGCAATTCCGTGCAGGGTTCGGCTATACCGATGAACAATTGGATCTCTTAAGGAATACGAGTTTTCATCTGGATAATCCAAAGTCAAAAGGAGTATTCATTATATCCTTTCGTGAACAGCAGTCGTTCGTCGTAACTGATATTGGTGAAATAAAAGATAGTCTTACACCGCGCAGCTTGGAATTTGCAAAAAAAATGGGAGTAAAATCCTTTATTTGTTGTCCCATAGTTCATGAAAAGGAGTCCCTGGGAGTTCTTGCAGTGGATAATATAAAGACAAAAAGACCATTAATTCAGAGTGATGCTAATTTATTAATGGGTATTGCACCTGGGATTGGGATAAGTATTCACAATAGCATGCTTATTGAGGCAAGGGAACGTCAATTCAAATCCATAATGCAGGTTTTAGCGGCCAGTATCGATGCACGCGATACTTTGACCGCAGGTCATTCCGAGAAGGTAACGGAATATGCTTTAGGAATTTGTAATGAACTTGGTATTTCAAAAGATTACTGCGAGGTGATCCGGGTTGCAGCCTTACTGCACGATTATGGTAAGATAGGTATCGAAGACGCTATCTTAAAAAAGAAAGGCAAACTAGACCCCGATGAACGAACAGAGATTGAAACACACGCAGAGAAAACAAAAAAAATATTAGAGCAGATACACTTTGAAGGTATTTACAAGGAAGTTCCTAATATTGCCGGGTCTCACCACGAGAGAATTGATGGAAGCGGTTACCCAAAAGGGCTCAAGGGAGAAGACATTCCCATAGGTGCCAGGATAATTGGTGTTGCTGATTTTTTTGAGGCAATTACTGCAAAACGTCACTACCGGGATCCAATGCCGTTGGATACAGCATTTCAATTACTGGAAGATGAAAGCGTCGCGCGGTTTGACAAAAGAGTTGTTGAAGCGTTTATTCGGTATTACAGGAAAAAACATAACTGGGCTCGTCCTCCGTTGGTTTTACAGGTTTGAATCAAAGAGCGGGTTTTCTTCCCCGGCAGAGAATTACCGGCGTGTAAGTAAATCTACACGGATCGTTAAAATAGCTATTAAATTCATTCAAGAACGCTTCATACCCTCCCTGATATTCTTCAAATAAATGTGGTATCTTTTTGGAAATAACTTCAATCTTCTTGATCCAGTTGAATGCATCAACATCTTTTAATTTACCAAATATCAAATGGTGTGCAGCAACGTCTATGTTTATATCATGATACCCAAGGGTATAAAGATGGGAGTAGAGTTTTCTTCCCGCGTAAGGGTCAAAGTTTGCGTTTTTCTCTAAATACTTTATTATCGCGAAGATGGTTCTTTCCAGTCTCGGGGAAAGAGCAAAATGGTTTAAACAATTATGGTCCAGATCAATCAGGCATAAGATACCGCCGGGTTTTACTATTCTGGAAATATTCTTAACGATATTGAAACTATCGGCAAGATAATATTCCAAAAGAAATCTAACCCAAACAAAGTCATACATCCCCAGATTATCAAGAGGTTCTCGTATGTCTTTGCATTGAAATTCGAGTCCCTCGACCTTATAGTGCCCCTTAGCATATTCAATCCTGGTTTTTGATCCATCCACGCCAACTGCGGTACCACCTGGTTGAATTAATTTGTACAACGCAGAAGTCGTTTTCCCTGACCCACAGCAAATATCCGCAACACGCATACCTGGCTTTATACCTGCCCAAAGGGCATGATTTTCAACGACCTTGGTATCCGTCTTTATATCCAAGCGGAGTACCTCTTCTTCACTTTCCATTAAATATTCATTGCCTTGCATGATCTACGGTTCTCAGCTGTTCCATTAGAATATTTTGTTGCATTTTATGCCTGTTATTGATAAAATTTTATTTTTCCATTGTTTATAAATAACGTAATATACTAGGAGATTGATATGGCAAATGGTTTTGCTGGAAAGAAGAAGCACAGGCTAAACAGAAAAAAATATCTTTTGAAAAGACGAAGAAGGAAACATGAAAAAGTTTGATATCAGTACTATCATGAGTGACAAAAGGGGCATTATGAAAATTGTGATGCCCCTTCGTATGATTTCTCTGCTTGCTTAATTTGCCATTATACCTTCAATAAATCCCTCTAATTTTCTGCTCCGTAAAGGGTGCTGGAGCTTGCGAATGGCGACACTTTCAATTTGTCGTATTCGCTCCCTGGTGATATTAAACCGTTCTCCAATTTCTTCCAGGGTATGCGTATACCCGTCACCAATTCCAAAACGCAGTTTAATGACCTCACGCTCTCTGTAGCTGAGGGTATCAAGCACCTTTTCCAACTGCTCCTTAAGCAGTGTTTGATGGGCATTCGTAACGGGTGAATCCGTCTTTTTGTCCTGGATAAAATCCTCAAACATCGTCTCGCCGCCTTCGCCAATCGGGCTCTCTAACGATATTGGCTGAGATGCAATCCGAAATACCCGGTATACCTCAGAAATGGGGATTTTTGCTTCTTTTGCGATGGCTTCAATCTTCGGTTTTCTTTCAAGGTCACCCTGAGATGCTTTTAATGCCATGTTGGTTTTATTGATTACATCTGTCATATGAACTGGAATACGCACCGTCCTTGCCTTATCGTCGATCGCCCTGATAATTGCCTGTTTTATCCACCAGGTAGCATACGTGCTGAATTTGAAACCCATGCGATAGTCATATTTATCAACAGCCCGCATGAGACCGGTATTCCCTTCCTGAATAAGGTCATGGAAGACCAGACCACGTTTTCTGTACCTTTTTGCAATACTCACCACTAATCTCAAATTGCCTTCAGAGAATCGGTTTCTGGCAGATTCATACTCATTATTAATTGATCTGATTGTGAAAATAGCTTTTTCCGTTTCACGAACGGCTTTTGTAGACAAGAGTTTTATGTCGTAAGCGTTGCAGGAAGACTTACTGATGATTCCTTTTTTTGAAAACGATCCCCTGGGATTCTCTTTGCATGCAACAACCTTCTCTAAAATATCCAATAAGTCCCGCATCACAGGCAGTATGGTTTCTGCGCGAATGTGCACTGCCTCTAACACCCTAACCGCGCTTCTCTTCCTCATCGCTATCTTTTTCAGGATTTTGGCCTTCATATCTTTGGAAACGGATTGTTTCTGTATCTTTCCATAATCCCGCTGATTTCTTTCCATAATGTCTTTAATTTTTTCTGCTGCACCATGGATTTGTTCAACCATTTCATTTTTGCTTTGATCTTTTGTCGCCGATGTCTCAAGAAATTGGACAAGGTCTGATTCGCTGTCCAATTGCTCAAGAATACGCACATACCTTCCCAGGCTATAGTCAAACCCCAGCACCCTCCTGTGAAGCAGCCGGCTCATTATTTTTATTTTCTTTGCAAGGTATAATTCTTCTTCGCGAGACAGCAGGGGTAAATTTGCCATCTCCTTTAAATAAAGCCGAACCGGGTCGTAGTCTTTGTATTTTATCTGCTCCTTAAGTGATTCTCCTTCGTTCAATTCATCTTCGACAGTATAATTTTCATAGGACTCATCAGTTAAGTGATCAATTTTATATTCAAATACATTCATGTTGCATTTTCCTGCTTATGGATTAAAATTATGAAAAATGATAATTTCGGAACATAATAACAAAAAACTATCATAAAATGTTTGCACAAAAAATATATTTTTAAAATATATCACAACTACTATATTAAAAAGATCTTAACAAAGCCAAACATCCTCTTTAAACTCATGACAAGATTGAATAAGAAGCAATCAGATCTTTGTTTCCTGAGAAACCTAAACAATCATTTATACTTTTTTGTTGACATATTATCAAGAATTAAATATTATTTTTATTTAATTAACAATCGTTTTTATTTATTACCGTATTCACTTTATTATGGAAACTATTGAAAAACTTACCAAAAAACTGAGAAGCCAAGGCATGAAGATTACCCCCCAAAGGTTAATGATCTTCAGGGTTTTGGAAAACAATACCTCTCATCCCTCTGCGGAAAATGTTTACAAACGAGTAAAAAGAATATATCCCAGCGTCTCGTTTACCACCATTTACAAAACCTTGGAAACTTTGAGAGAATTAGGAGAGGTCAGGGAATTTGTCATTGATGACGACCGCAAACATTATGATCCAAATACGAATTTGCACCACCATGTAATCTGCTCTTCTTGTAAAAAGATACTTGATGTGTTCGAGGATTTTTCGTCTCATGTCACGTTGCCTGAACCTGTTAAAAAGGACTATACCGTCTCAGGGTTTCAGATATTTTTCCATGGTATCTGCAGAGATTGCAAGTTGCCTGTAGCATAAAATTTGATTTCTGCCTACCGTGATGGAAAGATGCCGCACGATACAAGACCAAATCATAACTCTGCGAAAATTCTTTTTCACAAGGTTAAATATTCACGCCCGTAATATTATTTGGATGCGATAACAAGGGAGCTAAATAATGATGCGTGACAAGGATCCGGTGTCATACGTTCAGGATGCCATTGGACACCCACAATAAACGGATAATCCTTAAGTTCTATCGCTTCGACAATACCATCCTCAGTATGGGCCGTAGCTATCAGTCCTTTTCCCAGGGTATCTATCGCCTGATGATGAAAACTATTGGCTTGAAGATGTTCTACTCCGACAATCTCATGCAGATGGGACATTTTCTCTATCTTTACCGGATGGAGGCATTGCTTGTTTCCAAAATCTTTATGGGCAATACAGGACATATCACTTGTCGGGATATCCTGAATAAGAGAACCACCACAAATAACATTTACCAGCTGGGTGCCATAGCAAATTGCCAGAATAGGTTTTTTCATGTGAATAGCGCTATTCACCAGAAGATTATCGGAAATATCCTTGTCGGGATGAACACAGAGCGTCTTGTTGTGCCGTTCTTTTCCGTACCGTTGAGGTGGAACATCATCGCCCCCCGTAAGGACCAAGCCATCGATTCTTTGCAAAAACTGCTCCACGTCATTTTTGTCTTTTATGATAGGCAATAACAAGGGAATACCGCCCCCTGCAATAATTGCCTCGATATAATTCCTGTAGGTGAAAGAGTAAGGGTATCTTCCTTCCTCTTTGTAATCGCAATTGATACCAATCACGGGTTTCATATGCAACGCTTCGGCAGTGTTTTATCTGAGAAAAGTTTTTGAACGGACATATAAGAAATGAGTCTGGCCTTATTTGAAGATGGTATTACTCAAAGAAATCAGACTTGTAATTGGGATGGGAGGAATCTTTACCAGAAAAACGTTAGCTTTCCGGTCTTTCTCTTGTTGCCTAAAGAATATAGCGGCTCAGATCCTCATCTTTTGCTATAGCCTGTAATTTATCCTGAACATACTTTGCATTAATAATCACTTCTGCGCCTCCCATATCAGATGCATCAAAAGAAACATCTTCCACGAGTTTTTCCATTACGGTATGCAACCGTCGCGCACCAATATTCTGGGTTCGCTTGTTAACTTGTACGGCAATTTCTGCTATAGCCTCAATGGCATCATTTTCAAACCGCATCTTAATTCCTTCGGTTTCCAGGAGTGCCTTATATTGCTTAATCAGGGCATTTTTGGGTTCGGTCAGGATTCGTAAAAATTCCTCCTTTCCCAGGTCCTCTAATTCTACTCGAATGGGAAATCTGCCCTGTAACTCAGGGATTAAATCCGACGGCTTGGAGACGTGGAACGCACCCGCGGCGACAAAAAGAATCCGGTCGGTCTTTACGACTCCGTACCGTGTATTAACCGTGGTGCCATCCACAATCGGCAATAAGTCTCTTTGTACTCCCTGGCGGGAGACATCGGGCCCGTGAGCAGATTCGCGGCCGGCAATCTTATCAATCTCGTCCACGAAGATAATTCCAAACTGTTCCGTCCTCCGGATCGCTTCCTGGATAACTTTTTCCCGGTCAATAAGTTTTTCTGCTTCTTCATGGGTCAAGATCCTTTTTGCCTCAGCTACGGGAACTTTTCGTATCTGAGCACGGGGGGGGACCATCCGCTCCAGCATGTTTTGGAAATCCATACCCATTTCCTCAACCCCTGCGACAAAACCCTGAAGCACATACGGTTTTTCATGAACGGTGAGTTCTACAATACGGTTTGAAAGCTCTCCGTCATGAAGTTTTTTGCGGAACTTTTCCCGTGTATTTAGCCGTTGTTCTTCTGCTTCAGTATTGGACGGATCAGCGCTCTTTGACACCGGCGGTAGCAGTAAATCCAGAAGTCTCTCCTCGGCCATCTTCTCAGCCTTTTCCTGGACAGACTGAATCATTTCTGCCTTAACCATATTTACGCCGATCTCGGTAATGTCGCGCACCATAGATTCCACATCGCGGCCGTGATAACCCACTTCCGTATATTTTGACGCCTCTACCTTAAGAAAGGGCGCCTTGACGAGTGCCGCCATGCGCCTTGCAATCTCTGTCTTTCCAACGCCGGTAGGGCCAATCATGATAATATTCTTCGGTAAGACCTCTTCCCGCAACTCATCCGAAAGTTGATGTCTGCGCCAACGGTTGCGGATAGCAATAGACACTGCACGTTTTGCATTTTTTTGACCAATAATGTATTTGTCAAGCGCTTCTACCATATTCCGTGGCGTTAACTCATTCACTACTTGACCTCCTCAACCTTGATATTCTTGTTGGTATACACACAGATGTCTGCTGCTATAGCAAGCGCGGCTTCAACGATTTCCTTTGCTGGCAGAGATGTGTGTTTCATCAATGCCCTTGCTGCCGCAATGGCATACGCACCACCAGAACCGATACCGATAATGCCGTCATCCGGCTCAATCACATCTCCGCCACCCGAGATCAAAAACGAATATTGTTTGTCCACGACTACCAACAGGGACTCCAGCCTTCTGAGCACCTTGTCTGTTCGCCATTCCTTGGCCAGTTCATGCGCACTGCGCAGAACATTTCCCTGATACTGTTCAAGTTTAGCGTCAAACCTTTCCATAAGGGCAAACGCGTCCGCTGATGAGCCGGCAAAACCTACAACAACCTTATCATGATAAAGTCTTCGGATCTTTTTTGCCTCCTGCTTTACTACCGTGGCATTCATGGTGACTTGTCCATCGCCGCCAATAGCAACATGCCCATCCTTTCGAACGGCCAATATGGTTGTAGATACAATGACAGGTTTCAAATACCAATCCCCTTTCAGGTGATAAAGAGAAGAGAATAAGATGCTTGGTTTTACGCCGAATCCACCTTCACGGCTAAAGATGCAATAGTATCAGTTTGACGATACGTTATCAAGGCTTTTCTCATTTCTTCTTGTTTGACAAACAACGGATCAGTCGTATAATTATTTATTGGTATCGTCCGTGAGAACAGTGATTTTGAACTGTTGCATCAATATTTTTAAAGGAGGTTGTGGTATGGGTATGAAAGCCAAAGATGTCATGAACAAGATTGTTACTGCGGCAAAGCAGAACACTATCGGCAGAGACCTGGCGGTAAAATTATTGTCCGGAATGTACAGCGGATTGCCCGTGGTCGATGACAAGGGAAAGGTTCTTGGAGTCGTAAGCGAGTTCGACCTTCTTAAGGCCATTCGAAGCGGAAAGGCACTGGAACAAGTAAGGGCTGGTGATATTATGTCAAAAAATCCCATTTGTGTAAATGAAGACACCTCAACTGAGCAGATTATAGACCTTATGACCAAGCACAACATTATCCGGGTTCCTGTTGTGAGAAACGATACGCTGGTGGGAGTCATCTCCAGATGTGATATCCTGAATAGCATTGTGGAACCTGAATTTGTGACCTTCTTTGCTGATTAAGCATGAAGAGGGTTTTTATCATTCTTGTTGTTATTATCTGTGCTGGTATCGCCTCCTGTGCTTCTTCAAAACACCGTATTTATCAGGAGCATACGCACATTGAAAACACCAAACCGTTGGTTACGGACATTCTCCATAATGACTTTGACGTAGTAAAAAGGATGCTGTACCTTATGGGGAAAGCCACCGATTGCCTGGAGCATCAAAAACCCGTTTCGAAAGAACATTTTAAAGAATTGGTAAAGGTCATCTCTGAATTTTCTGATAAACACCATCAGGAGAGGGAAGACAAGATACTCTTCCCTGCACTCAAAGTAAAGAATAATGGTGAAAAAAGGGATTTCCTGGGACGACTCCTTATGGAACATGTCTCGGCGCGTGATGAAATAAGAAACCTGACGGCAGCGCTCAATTATTTCGATCACGGGAAAAAGGCAAAAAAGAAGGTTGTTAAAATCGCCCATTCATATATCAGGAATATGGAAAAACACATCGAGATGGAGGAAAAACTCCTCTTTCCCTGGATTAATAAGGTATTGACTCCCGATGAACAGGAGATGTTCGTAAAGAAATTCGAGGTCCTGGAAAAAGAGGACATTGAGACCGGTGTTCACGAGAAATACAGCGCCATAATCGAACAACTAGGGCAAGAGTTGGGGCTGTGTTCAGATTTTAAAGAATGATTTCCGTTCACCCCCCCCGTAGAAACAGCATATTGTTTTTTCTTCACCTTTCATTAAACCGGAGGATTTGGAGATAACAAAACATCTGCGGCCCCTTTTTGCTTCCATTACCGTATTAATAACATGTTCATCACTATGGGCGACCCCTCCTGAGCCCAAGGGAGACGCCAAGGTCCGGGATGATTATTGGCGTGGTCTGGTTGCGATGCGTGAGGAGAAGTGGAGCGACGCGATTACACCATTATCTCAGGCTGTTGTTGCCTGTGCACCGGGCGATGGACGGCTGCTGCTGGCACGTGGAGTGGCGTATGCGCTTGTCAGTGATTTTGGCCGGGCAGCCGGCGACCTTGCATCGAGAAACTTTGCCTGAGCGCAACGGCTTATATATGCCAATCATCTCCCGGAGGCAAGGGAGGTTTTGAAAATTGTGCGTTCGGCGTATCCGCAGGATGCCGATATGGCGGCAGCGTCAGGCGATTTGCAACGGGCGAGGAAACTCAACCTTGCCGATGCGCGAGGTACGGCGTACCTGGTCGCAGCCAAGGCGGACATGGGACAGTACAAGAAGTCAGAGGCATTGTACCGTGTCGCTATTGCCCTGGAACAGGCGCGCCTCTTGTTTGACGAACAAGGCATTGCGCATTCCTGACCACGCTATGCCGGTGAACTGGCGCTTTCCATGCGGGTGTGTCACCTTTTGGCATCCACGGCAAACAGCGCTGGATGAGTACCCTCACCTTGCCTTTCAAACCTTCCAAAATTGAAGTATCGCCGCTGGTGATCAAAAGAAATCTCCGAAATCCCTTCAACGTCTCAATACTATTCTCAAACAGCTTCTTCCAACCACCGTTATAATTCCCCACATCTATTCCTGCTACCCTCACTCCTCCTCCCCTCTTCCATTACACGAATACCTTGAGTTTCTTCCCTCGTTTTGCTATCCCCTTGATCCCGATACCTGTCCCGTCTGCTTCCCCATGTGGAAGTTCCTTTCCGTCCACTTTGAATCCCATTTCTCGCGCCGTCTTTTGTACCGACTTCCCTATCGTTATCTTGTCTCCTGTCCACCCAAACATGCTCACTATCTTCTTTGCTACCGCAATACGTTGTCAACGATCCTGCCAGCCCAAGCTTCAGGTATGTCTCTGCCGGTATCGCTTCATCGGCTCTATTCCCAGAAGTTTACGGGTTATGTTGAACTTATGCCCGCATCCTTCACACTACACCGGTAATTGCTGCAATCTCACCCATTGAAATACCGTCAGAATCCTCGTCTCTTTTCCATACCTCGTCTTCCAGATAAACTCCTTATCATTACCACATCTGTCACAGAAGAAGGGCTTCCTCCATTGCCCCATTGCTCTCTCGCCAAAACCGAGAGCTACCTGCTGAATAAAATCTCTCAACATCTCTGGCATTAATTTACCAAATGCTATGAGAATCACTGCTACACTGCTCTCCCTTCTATCCACTCAAAATTGACATCCAAATTCGATTGTGATACTATCTGTACATGGGGTAACTCCCATATCGCCCTCCTTTTCCTTATGGTTTCGTTTTTTGTTAAAACTATTTTTACCATAATTGGAGGGCTTTTTCTACTCTACCAAAATTTTACTACACAACGTACGATCTTATTTTTTATGGGAGGAAATGAATTATGAGAAGGAGCAAATATCTGTTAGCCGTGTTTGTCGCATTGATGATACTATGTGGTGTTTCCGGCGCTATTTTCGCTGGACCTGTCTGGTCAATCGAAGGTGAATATTTTGAGGGTTGTACCTGCAACCCTGGCTGTCCGTGCCTCTTTGGTAGTGAACCCACCCATAACAAGACGTGCAGGATTAGTGGTGTCTTTCATATTCAAAAAGGGAGCTATGGGCAATATTCACTCGCAGGCCAAACCGTCATTGGCATAACAGACTTAACAGCACGGTCTGACAAGAATTGGATAGTCTTTTATATAGATGAAAAGGCCGCAGCCGTTCAGAAAAACGCATTACTGGATATTTTTCAGAACCATGTATTTAGCTTTGCAAAAGTACCGGCTGAGAGGATTACCGTAAGATATGTACCAATTCATACAGAGTCTTCCCCATGGCATAAGAAGGCAGTGGTGGCAGATAGCTTGACTTTAGACGTTGAGTTGCTTCATGGCGCAGGGAATCCTGACAAACCGACCCAAATTGTGAACAAGAATTTTGCGATCTGGGCAAAGGAATTTGATATGACATTGGATATGGGAAAGGCCGTTACACACCGGTTCCGGGAAGGCAACCAGGAGTGGAATTATGACGGACGAAGCGGCTTTGCCACGACATTTCGTTTTGCCGGCAATTAAAGCCTAATCAGGGCCATCACCCTCCTTTCGGGTGCTTTATGCTCAAAATACTGTGAAATCCCCGGGGAATTCTGCCGTTTCTGGCATCCCGCACCGAAGCTTCGCCTTGATTGCAGGATTTATAGTAAACGTATGCTGGTCATTGCGAGCGACAGCAAAGCAATCCCCCTATTGAGATTGCTTCGGGCTAGCGCCCTCGCAATGGCACTTTCTTTATGCGTTTACTATAGGTTTTATTCTGTTTTTGGCTTTGATTGGACATTTTATGCGACGGAAAAACGTCAAGGATAACCAAAGGGAACCTTTTAAACCATCGCAAGCATTTCTGTCTTTTAATAAGTTCCATAACTGAGGTTAATAATTCTTCATTATGAAGGCAACTAATGACGAAATTGAGAGGCAGCCGCAGACGGCGTGCAATAATTGAACGCCGTCGTTTGCCTGATTCGTGACGGCGGGGAGGCTGTCCTTAAGGGGTTGTCAGAACGAATGACTTGTCCGTGTCACGTTTAGCGGCGGTTGTAAGCTGTCCGCTGTAATGATGTGTTAGTCAAAATTTATAGCTCGTCTTCAGGAATTGGCTTACGTTTCGGAACTTTAGCTAATATTTTCCTCAAATCCCCCTTTTTCGCTCTATTTTCCAAATAGCCTTCCGTCATCAACGCAGAAATTTTTTCCGACACCGCCGAGGAGATAAACTGGTTGATAGAAACACCTTCCTTTTTCGCAATTTC
>JAJTXE010000003.1:699387-747027 GCA_021463795.1 Candidatus Brocadia sp.
TTTTCTGCACTTACCAGGTCATATTCATAATTCTGCTCAAGAATGGCGGTCTGATCCGGCGCGGTCAGTGATTTAAAATGAACCGAGGTGGGGTCAATCCGCGACGCAACGTCCATGAAACGGATCTCCTGCACGCCAGCCTTTAACTCCATCTCACGGACGTCGCGAACAAGGCCGTAATTATTCTGATAAATGGTAATCGAGACCTGTTTCCCCTGTGCCCAGGTATTCGGACTAAGAAGCGGGAGAAGAACCAAGCCGAATGAAATAATACCGGAAATCCTTTGTTTCATAATAACGTCCTCCTTGTTAAGTTAAATACTGTCAAATTTGATTGCTTTGTCACATGCGTTCCTCGTAATAACAAATAGAACAGTGTGTCATTGCGAACGAAGCGAATCAATCTTCAATTTGAAATTCCTGTACATACATAGATTCTTTGCCCAGCGCAGAATGACATTTCGCATTTTTCTGTCATCCCGAGGACCTGTCCTGAGTAAAGCGAAGGATGTAAAACAACCGAAGAACCTAAACATTGTAATACCAACTCATGATGATAGCAAGTCAAGAATCAACGAAGAATTCACTGTCTTTCCGTGAAACAGGCAAAGAACCCAGCCCCTCTTGCCACACCCGGTAACGAGAAAGAAAGATAATTCCGGGAATTGCAGCCAAAGTGCAATAGATAAAAAATGCAACCCAACCTACCCGCTCAGCCAGAAAACCTGTAGGGGCAGAGACAAACACCCGCGGCATACCCATGAGGCTGCTCAACAGTGCATATTGTGTAGCAGTGAATCTTTTATTGCAGAGGCTTGCCATAAAAGCCGTAAAGGCGGAGGCGCCCATTCCGCTCGTTAAATTTTCAAAGGCAACCGTAGCCGCTAACACGGAGCTATAGGCGCCCAGAGATGCAAGCGCAGAAAAAGAAAGGGTTGAAACTGCCTGAAGGATTCCAAAGATCAAAAGACCTTTGAAAAGCCCGAGTTTTATTAAGACGATACCGCCAACAAGACCTCCCGCAATCGTGGCAAATATGCCAAAAGTCTTTACCACAGCCGCCAATTCCGTCTTGGTGAATCCTATCTTTAAAATGAACGGTGTTGTCATGCTGCTTGCCATGACGTCGCCTATTTTATAGAGGAGGATAAAGGCCAGGATTTCAAATGCCCCAAGCCGTTTGAAATAATCGGCAAAGGGTTCTATAACCGCCTCCCGAAGGGATTTTGGGGAAATTATCTGTCCTGCCGGGTACGGCGCCAGGCATGTGGTAATAATACCTACGAAGAGTGAAGCCGCCAAGAGCAGATAAACGATATTCCAGGAAATATGGTCGGCTAAAATGAGGGCAAACGCCCCGGAGATGAGCATGCCGATCCGATAACCGTTGACAGCCAGAGCAGAACCTAATCCTAGTTCCTCATCATGTAAAAGCTCTCTCCGGTAGGCATCGACTACGATGTCCTGGCTTGCACTGAAAAAGGACACGAGCACGGCGAGAAAAGCTACTGTCCAGGGAGATTCCGCTGGTCTTACCAAAGAAAATGAGCCAATGGCCAGCATGAGAAGCATCTGGGAAATCAGAATCCAACCACGTCTCCGGCCAAACAATGGCGGCACATAGCGGTCCATAACAGGCGCCCAGAAGAACTTCACGGTATAAGGAAGACCCACAAGGGAAAACAAGCCAATTACGGCAAGATCAATCTTTTCATCGGTCATCCATGCCTGGAGTGTGGAACCTGTGACGAGGAGAGGAATGCCGGAGCTCATTCCCAGA
This sequence comes from Candidatus Brocadia sp., assembly GCA_021463795.1. Taxonomy (GTDB): domain Bacteria; phylum Planctomycetota; class Brocadiia; order Brocadiales; family Brocadiaceae; genus Brocadia. The sequence continues at coordinate 701,168 of JAJTXE010000003.1, forward strand.
AAGAACGTAACCAGCATCCGCCAGCTGAAAATAATCTGTAAGATGGAGACTTGCATGATTGAATACTAGGCCACTTTCTTACACAAGCAATATACCAAGACACAAAAAAGTTTGTGATATTTTGACAATTTTCGCCGGTTCAATCGTCCTCGATTGAACAGAATCATTTGGTATGATTCTGTTTCACAACAAAAGTTCAAACCCTGGAGTACCGATAAAATATCTGGTCCAATCTGCAATATTGAACCATCCATGTGGACTTTATGTTCGTGACTTTGTGGCTATTTTAAAACCTTGCATTCAAGCAGGATGGGTCAAATGAAGCTTCTCATCAACGCCGGGTTTTATTGACATTTATTTTTTGTTGGGTGCGCTTCGCTCCACCCAACCTACATAACTTAACCCGCCCCTACCATACTGCTTTTGTATTTACTGAACTGTTAGCCATGAACCTTTAATATTTTGTACTGCTCTAAAAGAAGTAAAAAAACTCTTTTAGCTTTGAATGAAATAGACTGAACCAGAGTTTCTACTTGATTTATTTTTTGTGAATAAAGACGATGGTCTTGTTTAGAAGGCGGCAAGAAAGCTATTACTATAACAAGTGTACAGTTGGAATAGTTCTTTTTAGCCTTTTCCGAGCAAGTTTTTTGAATGAATTGACAAAGGCGTTCAATATCTTCCCCTGGTGAATATACATGACATTTTCCATAACCTCGCGAGACTATGAGTTTAGCATCCTTTGCATCTCGTTGTCCATCATGGGGAAACGTCAGTTCGATATATTCAATGAATTTACCGTGAGTATCTGTAACAATCGCATCATAAGCTTGATTACCAAGTATGGGTTTTATCTTGTATGTATTTGGGTATATTTTAAGTGCGAAAATACTAAGAGGGATGATTTCATCAAAGAATTCTTTGTAAATACCTTTCTTTTGTATTGCGGCATGACGTTCAGATGTTACTGCTTTTACTTTTTCTCTGCGACAACATACAAACTTCCGTAAGCCGCGAGGACTTCTTGGTTTTTCAATATCCGATTTTGTAATCACTTCCGCTAGTTTAGGCATAATTTATTCTACTTCTACGTCTGACCTTGTGACCAACAACCAAGCAGACCAGTTAAGTAGGTTGGGTTGAGGTATGAACCCTAACGCCTCATTCTACCTCCGAGGTTTAAACACCCGCGAATTTTTGCTCACTTTGAACAATAATCGTAGGATTCGGGTTTTTTTGAGGAACAGGAAGTCGCTTTTCTTGCACAATCCTAAATCCATTTTCCTCTAATAACCTTACCAATTCGCTAAATTTCAAAAAGACCTCTCATAAAAGCTCCCTGAATTCCTCTATAGTAATATTCTGGTCACCATCTTGTTCAGGAGACTACTGTCCAGTATACACTCAAAGACGCCATAGTGCACCCTATACCCAAAGTCCTTAAACGCCTTTGCCAGTTTTGTTCTCCTTCCGGTGCCAGGGATATCGTAAGATACGACATACAGCATATCATACCTCCTGCCGAAAAGGAATATATTGTTCATTATTTTGAATACTCGGCAGCTAGTTTTTCTGCCTGGTAACGAAAGCACTTTCGAAATGTGGTATTTTCCCCGTTTTCTTGCAGGACAAACTCACGGTTGAGCATCCTCTCGTATTCCACAAAATAGCGTTTCAATGCCTCACGCCTGAGATATACCCTCTCTTTGGGGTTTGAGTAAAAGTCTTCTTTGCCAAAAACCCGGTTGTTCACAAGGTTGAGGGTAAGCCGGCCGGCTACCGGGGACCGGAATTCCTCGATGAGATCAGAGGCAAGGGATGCCCGCCCGTAGGCGATACTATGATAGTAAGCAAGGTAGGGATCAAAACCCAGTCCGACGAGGAGCGACGATATTTCATTGAAAATCATGGTATAGCTGAGAGAAAGGAGGGCATTGAAGGGATCGGTGGGCGGATGCTTTTTTCTTCCCGGAAATGCGAATCCACCCGGGAGCATTTTGACGAAGGCATCAAAATAAACCTTTGCCGCAACGAAAATATCATGAAAGGTGTTTTCGTGGCAGCTTGCTGACGGAGTTTTTTGTGCAGGAAAAAACGCTAAGTCTTTAGCCTGCAAGGAGTTATTTGGGGTGAGCGACGGGATTCGAACCCGCGACCCTTAGAGCCACAGTCTAATGCTCTATCCAACTGAGCTACGCTCACCACAACATGGGAATGTACGAATAGATAGGTTATTCTGTATGGCGCGCCAGGAAGGATTTGAACCCTCGACCGCCGGATTAGAAATCCGATGCTCTATCCAGCTGAGCTACTGGCGCAAATAATAATAATAAGGCTATCAAAATAAATTGATACAACCCAAATATTTTATAATATTATTATACCTCTTTGCAAGAGAAAAAAACTATCAACATTATCATAAAATGCTTCAATATTTATCACGGGTTTATTTTGCGTACGGTTATAAAAGCTTAGGTTCCAGCTGATTGCATTTCCATAACGTAACATAAGTACACCCGTGCCATGACCGGTCTGATTGGCAGAAAAATCTATGTAACTCCTGTTGAAAAAAGTCTCTGCTACCACGTTTTTTGCTGTCCCAGGGTGTTCTCGGACGCTGGGCGGTAAGATGCACCGATGTAACTTTATTAATAGCATTACCTATTCATCACATAAAGCTATCTTCTCCTGAAATAATCGTTATCGTTAGGAACATCCCGTGCTGAGGAGAGATTGCTTTTATAATTTTCCGGGTCGATATGGTATTTTTTGATCAATTTGTAGATATCCGCCCGATAGCGATTCGCCATTTTCGCTGCAGTTGAAACGTTCCCTTTGCTTATTTTCAGGAGATTTTCAAGGTACTCCCGCTCAAACCGTTCCTTGGCATCTTTATAAGAATTAAAGGTGTTTTTCAGCGTACTGGCACCGGCAAAGATATCCTCCGTTGCGATAACATTTTTGTTAGCTATAATTACAGCATGTTCAATCTTGTTTTGCAACTCGCCGACATTGCCGGGCCAATCATAAAGGATCATTCTTTGAATGGCTGCTGGTGTAAATCCTGTAATATCCTTTTTGAGTACGGCACTGAATCTTTTCAGAAAGTACGTGGCCAACAAAGGAATATCGTCCCGCCGTTCGCGCAAAGGAGGCACATACATGGGCGCAACATGGATTTTATAGAATAGGTCCTTTCGAAACGTTCCTTGATTCACTGCCTTTTCCAGGTTGATCGTTGAGGCAAGAATAACCCGCACATCGATCTTAACACTTTTTGCACTGACAACTGGCCTTATCACCCCTTCTTGCAATACCCTGAGAAGTTTTGTCTGCAAAGACGGTGAGGTATTTCCAATCTCATCCAAAAAAATGGTCCCTTGATCTGCCTGCAAAAAAAGTCCTTCCTCCCTTACTTTTGCATTGGCACGGATACCCCGTGCGCAGCGAAAGAGTTCCTCTTCCTGCAGATCGGGCGGGATCACGCTGAAATTTGCAACAAGAAAAGGTCCTTTCGACCGATTACTATTGAAATGAATAACCCGTGCAATGAGTTCCTTGCCGGTGCCGCTCTCGCCGTAAATAGTAACGTTACACTCGGTTTTAGCAACCCTGGAGACCTGTTCGAGAATTTTTCGCATCTCCCTGTCCTTGGCAATAATTTGCTGAAAATCATTTCTCTCATCAAGCTGTCTCCTGAGATGCTGGATTTCTCTGGTCACATACTGCTTTTCCAGGGCATTTTCTATGTGGAATAAAAGGTCTTCATTATTGAATGGTTTGGTAATATAGCTGTAAGCCCCTTTTCTCATGGCTTCAACAGCGCTCTCGATACTCCCATGAGCGGTCAAAATGATCATGGGAAGATCGGGATGACAGCGGATAATTTCCTCCATCAGTTCTATGCCATCTTCTTCAGACAATCGTAAATCAATAATAGCAAGATGGAAGGAAGTCGTTGATAACGCCGTCACAGCTTCCCGGCCATCTTTTGCAACCGCGACATAATATCCCCACGATTTCAAACGCATCTGGATAACTTCCAGGATATTTGTATCGTCGTCTATAACGAGGATCTTCTCACCTGACACGAATTAAGCGCCTCACAATCATTCACCATTGCTCTCCCCGGGAGCTGTCGGTTCAGTCTTAGGGGTTCCCTTCTGTGTATTCACGGTAATTGTTTCTGCCATACTACTATCAACTTCTTTTTTCTTCTCTTCTACCTGCACATCAATTTCCCTGAGTTTCTCTATGTCACTTTTCAGATCCTTAATAATCACCCTGGCGTTATGCAGCTCATCAGTAAGCCTGCCAATCTCCTGGTCCTTCTGAGAAAGACGATCTAAAAGCTCAGAGATCGTTTTTTCCTGAAGATAAAGGTCTGGCTGGATGTTTTTTGTTTCTGCACTTTTTTTATTTAACTCTTTATGAGCGGAACAAACACAACCCGTATGATACATAAGCAGGGAAACACACAGGCAGGGGGAAAAATAGCGTTTTATCGGTAGCAGATTCATTGTTTTATTCTCTTTTCAATTATTTTTATTCATGATAATCGAGGGCATATTCTCTTAAGAAGGTAAGGCGTAATCATATCTGAGAGGAAGGGTAAAATGGAAGGTGCTTCCTTCCCCTCTCATGCTTTCTACCCAAATATCACCTCCATGATCAAGGATAATGTGTTTTACGATAGAGAGCCCTAATCCCGTTCCTTTCATACCGCCTTTTCCTTTATTACTCACCTGCTGAAACTTGTCGAAGATCGTTTTATGACATTCGTCCGGTATTCCAATCCCCGTGTCTGATATACTTACCTGAACGAAAGAACGGACAGTATTCAACCGGTTGTGGCATTCCGCAAAAAATTGGGGGACGGTTTTGGAGTCCGCTTCATTCACCGTTATGGCGATCCTTCCCCCTGATGAAGTAAATTTAATGGCATTGCTGAGCAGGTTATCCATAACCTGTGCAATCTTTTCATGATCAAGTAAGATTTTCGGTATCTCTCCTCCTTTTCCCCAATGGATATGAATATGTTTCCGCTCTGCCAAAAACCGTATCTCATGAGTACTCTTCCGGATAATATCCTGAATGGAATGATACTGAAAATTGTATCGCATTAATCCTGCTTCTATCCGCGAGATGTCCAGCAGGTCATTAATCATCATTGTAAGCCTGAGGGTTTCTTCTTTGGTAATGTTCAGAAGTTTTATTTGCGCTTCAGATACCGGGCCGGCGATTTTTTTCAACAGGAGATCGTTCGCTTCACGGATGGCGGTTAAAGGAGTTTTCAGGTTGTGAGAAACATGAGACACAAAATCAGTCTTCATCTGATCCATTTCTTTCAGCTTGGTGCACATGAGATTAAACGCTATTCCCAGCGCACCAATTTCATCGCTGGATGTTACTTCAATCCGATGATCCAAATCCCCTTGCGCAATACGCTCCGTCGCGTCCTTGAGAATTTTTACAGGAAGGCATATGCTTCGGGTAAAAAAATAGGCGAAAATCAATCCAATCAGAACGGCAAACAGGATGATAATGAGAGACATCTGTGTCGCTTTGTATCCAATTCTTTGAAACAGGCCGATCTTTTTAATTAATTCCGTCTGGGTGACAAGGATGAGTTTATGAATCGATTCCGTAATCTGGTCAAACGTCTTCTTCTTTTCTTCTTCATACCGGATATCTGGCGGGATAACCTCCTCCCGGCCTACGAAAATAATCTCTTTTGAAACCAGAGAAAGATATTTATTATACAGTTCCTTTGTGTGCTGTATTTCCTTGCCCTTTTCCCTGCCTGCTAACGATTCCTCAAGATATTTCAGCCGCTCCAGAAATTCCCTCTTTTTCTGATCAAAGAGATCCAAAAAGGCGTTGTCGCCCGTAACGAGGTATTTTTTTTCATTTCGAACCTGTTCAAGAAGACAATCCACCAGTTTTTCTCCATGTTCAATAAAAGGAATATCTGCCCGCATAATGGAGTCGGTAACTTTATTGAGATAGTTAAGACGAAAGAGCAGATAAACACTCATTACCATCATAAATACTACGATGGTAAGATAACCGAAAAGGATACGCTTCCAAAGGCTGTTTTTTACCATAACGATTGATAATGAAATGCTTTGCTCTAACCAAACCCCTCTTTTCCGAGGTCGCCAACATGATGATTTGAATATTGTGGAGGATTAAAAGACTTTGATAAAAAGGTTACCGAATATACGGGTCAATGGCAAGGGAAAAAATACGGCAATAAATTATATATTGCGGTAATATTAAGACTTATGCTATAGTTGTTAATACAATAGTTTCTGTTTGCATAACAGGATAAGTCGTAACAATTTAGTTTTTTGAAAAAGTGAGGGCGAAGCATTTGCAATTGTTGGTATGCATGCGTTCATACACAGGCCTGCAAATGCTTCACCCCTGCACTGCACGTTAAACGTTACCATTCATTGGATTTTCCAAAAACTAAATTATTATGATAAATCTAATCCTCTGGGGGGGGGATACCATGGATGTATCAGAACGGTTTCTTCAAACAGCCCTGGATGGCATTCATGATTGTATTAACATTGTAGACAGGAACTTTCGGATTATCTTTGTTAATGAAGCTGCAAGTAAGAGAGCCGGAAAAAATTGGCGATCGTTGCTGGGAAATACATGTTACGCACAGCTCTGGGGGAAAAGCGCTCCCTGTGAAAATTGTGTAACACGCAAGGCCTTTGAGACGGGCAAACCACAGCAAATAATTAAATGGGAAATTGGCAATGATGGAAAAAAACGCTTCATGGAACATTTTGTATTCCCTATCATGGAAAAAGAAGGGATGGTTGAATATACGGTTGAAATATTTCGGGATATTACTGAGAGGAAATTACTCGAAGAGGAGCGTGAACAACAACGGCTTGAATTAGGCAAGCGGATACGTGAACTCCGGCACGCCTACGAAGAACTGAAGTCGGTGCAAAATCAACTCCTGCAGGCGGAAAAAATGGCTTCCATCGGACTTCTTGCCTCGAGCCTTGCCCATGAGCTGGATACTCCCCTCGCCACGATTTCCGGTTATTGTGAATTGCTGTCAGAGGAAATCGGTGATGATCACTTGTTAAGTCGTGTGAAAACCATTTCTGAACAGGTAATAAAGTGCCAAAAAGCGACGCGCAGTTTATTGGATTTTTCAAGGAAATCCAACGGTGAAAAAAAAGTATGCAATATGCACCATCTGATTAACAGTACCCTTTCTCTTGTTGAGCATCGCCTCATTATCCACAAAATAAAAGTCAATACCCTCTTTGATAACCAGTTACCGCTTTTGTTTGTTGACGGAAATCAGATTCAGCAGGTAATCTTAAACCTTGTAAATAATGCAGTCGATGCCATGCCGCAGGGCGGAAATGTCTTTATTGAAACCAGGATGAATCGTGAGGCGAAATCCATTGAGCTTATCTTCGAAGACACTGGAGCCGGCATACCATACGAAAATCGGAAGTACATTTTTTCGCCGTTCTTTACTACCAAAGATCCGGGCAAGGGGACAGGGCTGGGGCTATCGATCTGTAAAAATATTATTACTGCTCATGGTGGTAAAATAACCTTTGAAAACCGAAACGGCAGCGGCACGAAATTCGTAATATCTTTACCGGCATCAGAAGCATCCTGAGCAGGGAATCGGAATATTTGAAGAAAATACTGATTGTAGATGATGATATGGCGATGGCTGAGATGTGCAGGGAGCTTTTAAAAAGCAAGGGATACACCGCTGACGTTGTCACAAACGGGAAAGAGGCTATTGAAAAAATAACCATACAGGGTACATACACCATTATCCTTACCGATCTGGTTATGCCGGACATAGACGGAATAGAAGTCTTGAAAAAGGCCAAACAGCAAAATCCAAAGATAGACGTCATTGTCATGACCAGTTATGGTACGGTCACCAATGCCGTGGAGGCTATGAAACTGGGAGCCGCTGATTACCTCACGAAGCCGTTCAAGCGTGACGAGCTTATCATTGTGATTGAAAAAATTCTGCAACTCCAGCGTCTGGAAGGAGAGGTTGACCGGTTGCGTTCGGAACTCAGCGAAAAATATACCTTTGGCAACATTATTGGTGAGAGCCCAAAGATGAAAAAGATATATGAAATTATATCCAATGTATCGAACACGGAGGCTACGATCCTGATTCAGGGAGAAACGGGCACCGGCAAGGAACTGGTGGCAAGGGCAATCCATTATAACAGCAGGCGCAAAGACTATCCTTTTGTAAAGGTAGACTGTGCATCGCTCGCTGAGACGCTCCTGGAAAGCGAACTGTTTGGGCATGAAAAGGGGGCATTTACCGGCGCCACAAAAGACAGAACAGGCCGGTTCAGAACTGCCGACCGTGGCACCATCTTTCTCGACGAAATCGGCAATATTTCTCTGTCCGTTCAGGCAAAGTTGCTTCGTGTACTGCAGGACAATGAATTTGAAGCTGTGGGAAGCGATGACCCAATAAAAATAAATGTGCGCACCATTACCGCAACCAACGCAGACCTTGAGGATCGTGTTGAAAAAGGTCTGTTTCGCAGAGATCTCTTTTACCGACTGAATGTTATCCGGATTTTGTTGCCACCGTTGAGGGAGCGGATAGACGATATCCCAATGCTTGTATCGCACTTCCTTTCCCTCCATAACAAAAAAAACCGGAAAAGGGTGGAAGGGATATCACGTGAGGCGTTAAACAAGCTTATGCCGTATACCTGGCCGGGGAATATCCGTGAACTTGAGAATGTCATCGAGCGTGCCGTCATTCTTTGTAAGGGAAATATGATTGAACCGGTAGATGTTCCTTTATATCAGGAAAAAATTGGATCCATTCAGGATTTGTCCGGAAAATCGCTCCAGACGTTAATGGACCAGGTTGAACGCCAGATCATTATCAATACACTGGAATTGACCCATGCAGATAAGGAAAAAGCCATGAAGATACTCAAGATTTCCCGTGCCAGTCTCTATAATAAACTTAATAAACACAAGATTACCGAGCTCTTATCATTCTAACCTGAATCAGTATGAAAGAATTAACCTTTCTGCACATTGAACATTGGCACAACTTTCTCCTTGCCTTTATCCCTCTTTTTATTGCAATTGACGTTGTCGGAATACTCCCGATTTTCATGTCGCTGATTGAAGGCATCGACAGACCACAGAAGAGAAAGATCGTTCAGCAGTCTGTAATTACCGCCCTTTCGGTTAGCATTGGCTTCCTCGTTATCGGCAAGTTTGTTTTTTCCGTATTGGGGATTGAAATATACGATTTTAAACTGGCCGGGGGACTCTTGTTGCTGGTATTCGCCATCAAAGATCTGCTTTTCGCAGAAAAAGACAAGAGATCAATCACGGCAACCATGGGGGTTGTTCCCCTGGGTATTCCCCTTCTGGTAGGTCCCGCAGTTTTGACTACAATTATTATGACGGTGGATACCTATGGTTATATTCCTACGATAACCGCTCTCGTTGCGAATCTTGTCTTCGTGTGGCTTGTGCTTCTGAAATCGGATTTTATCTACCGTCTTATGGGTGAAGGCGGGTCCAAGGCATTTGCCAAGATTGCATCCCTGTTACTTGCAGCTATTGCGGTAATGATGATTAGGCGGGGATTTATGGATATCCTTCTCTATCTTAAAAAAACCTCCTGACAATGCATGCCCATTCTCATGACCTTCAGGCTTTCTACGATAAAAAAAGAAGTAATTTGACATTATGAGTTAGAATAAATTATAATGAAGCGTTATTATTTTTTAATTTTTTTACGTATAGGAGATGTCAATGTTGAAAGGATGTATTAAACCGTTAGGAATTGTATTGGGTGGAATACTATGCATTCAGGTAAGTGCCTTTGCGGCGGAAACGGATACAAAGAAAACATCAGCACCAGCGAAAGAAGTGAATCCGGCGCCAAAGACTGAGGCAAAGGCCGAGACACCAAAGGGAGAAGCAAAGGCTGAGGTTAAGGAATCTAAACCAAAAAAGGCAGCTCCTGTCAAAAAAGAACAAGATCCCAATAAGGTTTTGGCAACGGTTAATGGTGAGAACATTATTCAAAAGGATGTTACTCAAGTCATCAGCAGGTTTGGAAGTCAGATACCGGAAGAACAGATTCCTGCAGTTACCAAACAGATACTGGATGGTTTAATTACCCAAAAACTGCTTACGCAATTTATCCGGGAAAACAAGATCGAGCCCAGTAAGACTGATATAGAAACAGAGATAAACAAGGTGCGGGAAGATATTAAATCAAACCCGGGTCTGGCAGGCAAAACCCTGGAGCAGGTACTAGAATCACATGGAAGCTCTCTTGACGATCTGAAGAGGGACATCACCATATCGCTTTGCCTGGAAAAATATCTTGGCAAAGACCTTGATGATAAAAAACTCAAGGCATATTACGAACAGAATAAGGCTGCTTACGATGGCACAGAAGTAAGAGCAAGTCATATCCTGTTAGATACCCGGAAGATGACGACCGATGCTGAGTTGAATAATGCCTTGGACAAAACCAAAAAGATAAAAGCAGAGGCTACTGCAGGGAAAGATTTTGCTGAACTCGCAAAACAATATTCTGATTGTCCCTCGAAAGAAAAGGGTGGGGACCTTGGTTTCTTTCCGAGAAAGGGGCAAATGGTTGAGCCTTTTGCGGCTGCAGCGTTTGCGCTGAAGGTAGGACAGCTAAGCGAACCCGTTAAGACAAACTTTGGCTACCATATCATTAAGGTGACAGAAATAAAGCCAGGAACTGCTGTTAAATTCGACGATATAAAACAAACCGTGAAACAGGATCTTTTGCAGGAAAAGGCGCAGGTACTGATATCACAGATCAGACAGAAGGCAAAAATAGATATTAAAGCCTGATTATCTTTCATAATTAATTCCCGCCTCGCCGACGGGAATTTATGTTTTGTAAATGAAAAGCTTCCCATTCATCGCAAAAGGATGGGAAGCTTTTTTTCTTAAAACTTACCATGACATTTCAGTTGATTTTTTATCCTTAGTATATTATCTTTAAAGCATATTCATTATTTTTAAGGTCTTTTAATGCAAGCAGATGGAATAAATCCGCAGAAAATAATAATTTTGACTATCTCAATCGTATGTGATATATTTCCCGTGACACTTGACAAAAATAAGTAATTTATTCAATTGTGTCCCCAGGGATTGAGAAAGGAGATATACGAAATCAATGGCACCGAAGAAGCAGATGACTAATAAGCTTGTATTGAGTTCCTTTTTCAAGACAATTATCATTGATGGAAAGGCGGAACAAGTAACGACAAAGGTGCGCAGGACGCTTTTTTTTGATGATGAGGACAGTTTCCCTTTTTCAAAGATAAAAAGCGTAGAAGTTGCAAAGGCCATCAAAGAATCGATACCAAACGATTATGCACGATATCTCGTGTTGTTGCATTTAGCAAACGGAGATAAGCTGTTAGTCGATGAAATTGGCGAATCTTCTCATCGCGGTGGCATCAGGGAAATGAAAAATCTCGGAAAAAAAATCAGCCTCATAACAGGGAAAACCCTGAAAATGTTTGAAGATTAAACGCCTCATTCTCACACATCTGTAGCAGTGAAACGAATCAATTTATGAGCCGGAGGTATTTATGCAATTTATGAAATGGTGTCTGCCCGCACTCGGTTTTGCCGTTTTGGGTATACCGGCAATGTGTGGCGCATTTGATATACAACTAACGCAAGAACAAATAAAAGAGGCACATGAGTATGGTGCGAAATACAGAGGGAAGGAGATTTTCGGGAGCCCTGTAGGAAAATCTGCCTGCTTTGGTGAATATCCCGGCGGAGATGGCGGTTTGATTATGAGTACCTATATGAGAATTGCCGTGAGCGCTGCCATGAGAGCCCTGAAAAATGAGACCCTCACACCACAGGATTTAAAAGAGCTTGCAGCGTCAAAGACGTTCAATGTGGTTGTGAGTGTTCCCGAAGATAGCGCTCAAGCGCCTGAGGATGTCCATGTCTTGCTCGTACAAGGGACGAATACGATTCTGCCACAAAAGACTGAGCTTGGTATGAAGTACAAAGATAAAAGGCAAGGGATTGTGGGTGTCTTTTCCTATGATAAAATCAATCCAAAGGCAAACACAACGATCGTGGTCAAGGCGAGAAATGACGAGAAAAAATTTAAAATTGATTTTTCTGATGTAAAATGATGAAGACCCTGAAAAATAACCAAACAGGTCCAAAACGGACGTTCAGAGATAAAGTATTTGATTATTCCTCCCAAAGAATCGGCAAACAAAGGACAAAACTTTTCTTTAAGTTGTACGATCTGGCGATCTTTGACCTCTTTGGGAAGCCGAAAGGAGCAATCGGTTCGATTGATATTACCAACCGTTGTAACCTGCGTTGTAAACATTGCTACTTCTATGCGCATGACTATGAAGAAAAGCCTGAGCTTACCGATGACGAATGGATAGAAAAACTTGAGGGTTTAAAAGAAACGGATTTTCCATTCTATCAATGCTCTTGGGTTGGCGGCGAACCGCTCCTGAGAAAGGATCTTATCGAACGGGGGATGAAATATTTCAAATCAAATCTGGTAGCTACCAATGGCACCATTGAGCTACCCAACTGGCCTGATGTGAATTTTTATATATCGGTCGACGGCAGGAAAGAAACGCACGATGCCATACGGGGGCGGGGTTGTTATGATAAGATACTAAAGCACGTAAGCAGGCCGGAATTAAAGATTCATGTGTCGATGGTAATTAACAAGATGAATTACCAGGACATCGAGTACTTTCTTGAAGAATGGAAAGACCGTGGCATCCGTGGATGTTTATTTCAAATACATACCCCCATAAAGGGATTGAAGAACGATGATCTTTGGCCAGGATGGCAATTGCGTGACGAAATATTAGATACCCTGATAAGACTCAAAGAGGAAAAATACGGTGATTTTATCGGCGTGCCTGCCCTCGTCCTGAAACTCATGAAGTCCGATAAGTGTAAAGAGATTACCAGGAATTGTATTTTTAAAAAGGTATCCTTCTGTTTTGATCCACAGGGTCAGGTTAAAAAGCCATGCATGATGGGGCCGCAGGCAGACTGCCTCCGATGCGGGTGTGTGCTCCCTTTTCATCTGTGGGCGCTTGAAGATAAATGGCTTATGACAAGAGAACTCTTTCTGTCCCTCCGCCGGAAGATGGTGAAAAAATCCTGTAACAACTCCCTAAACCGGACAAGTCAGAAAAAGCAAAAGGCCTAATTAACGTTAAGGAATTTCAAACCTTTCGATTCCTCTCTAAAAAGAGAGAACTTCGTCGTAAGCTCAGTTGAACGATAAAGAGGTGTGTAAGCTTTCCTTAATACATCCCCTGCCCATAGGGCATGGGTCATCGCCTGACATTATGATGACAAACAAGGGTGCTTGTGCTTATCCTACCAATAAGGGGGGCTTAAAGTTGCTGCCTATGGCAGCCTGATCACGGTGATTACCGTAATAACGTAGTATTATCGAACTCCTTCACCTCACGGTCTCTTTTCAATAAATCTCTTGATAAACCAGTCTGCTTCCTTCATCAGGATACTGCCAAACACGGCACTCAATAATACATAGACGCCGGTAAGTGATTTTAGCGGATAAGGCAAGGAGGGGTTTATTGCTATCGCCCCGGCCATGATGATGGAAAACTCACCCCGGGGAATAAGACTAAACCCAAGTCTTAAACTAGCCCTTTTGCTTAGTGCATATTTTTTTCCAATAAAATACCCGCCAAAAACCTTACTGAAGGCAGAAACGATAAAGATAAATATTCCAATGGGAATCATGTTCCCAAAATGTTTATAATCAATGGACATTCCAAACGCGACAAAAAAAATCGCTGTGGAGAATTGCTGGAAGGGTTTTATCGCTTCTGAAATTCGATGCCTTTGCTTTGTCTCCGATAACAGCAATCCTGCAAGAAATGCCCCAATTGCCTCAGAAAGCCCTATGTGGGATGCAGCGCCTGCAGAAAGCACAATAATCGAAAGGATGAGGATGACAAATAATTCCGTATGTTCAATATCAACAATCTTGTCGATAAATTTTTTCCCCGTTCTGGAAAGCATGACAAAGAACAAAAAAAATGCGGAGGTCTTGAGTAGCACCAGGAACGTTCCCCTTGTGTCTATGTGTCCGTAATTCACGACACCAACAATGCAGGCAAGAAACGCTGCGATGAACATATCTTCAAAAATCAGGACATTGAGAACATATTCGGTTTCCGGATTTGCTGAACGTTTCAAGTCAATGATCGATTTGGCGACAATCACAGAACTGGTCACATAAATAATCCCGGCAAATAAAAGGGTATGGATAAGGTCATACCCTAATATCCAGCCAAGAAGCAAGCCAGGCGGAAAGTTAAAAAGGAGGTCATAGATTCCATTCGAAAATATTTTTCGTTGGTTATTCACCAGGCTGCCAACGGAAAACTCGAGTCCAAACATAAAGAGCATAAAGATGATGCCCAGGGTGGCTATAAATTCAGTAATAATTGTGACGGGGAAAAAATTTTGAAGGATCATGCCTACCACAATGAATACCGCGGTAAGCGATTGGTTGACCTTGGTAGCTAAAAAACCGGCGAAAAATAAGGCGATGAGGGATATGCCGAGTGTCAGTACGCTTTCATTGACGATCATTTTTTAAGCGATGTTTGATTTCAAAGGTGGATATAAAATTATTTACCTGTTCATTGTTTCCTATGATAATAAGTGTATCCTGAGGAGTAATAATTTCACTCGAAGGGGGATTTGGTATCACGGCTTCACCCCTGATAATCGTGGTAATGGACACCCCTGTCTTTTTTCTGATATCTAACGCATCGATCTTTTTATTTGCTAATATTGAATCGGGCGCAATCTTTATCCATTCCATCTTCGCATTCTTCATTGCCAATTTATGCTCTTCCTCCACAACCGGCTGGAAAAAAGTTCCGGAGAGAATAGCGCCAAGCTGGCGTGCCTCTTCATCGGCAAGGGTGGTAACAGATGTCGGCTCATCGTTGTCTTGCGTAAATTTAAATACCTCTCTCTCACCTGTAGAATGAATGACAACCACCAATTTAACACCTGAGTCTAATTCCAGGGTAAATTTTTTCCCGATTCCGGGCAGATCGCTTTCCTTGATCTCCGACATAAACAACCCCTTTCGTTAAAACACGTTCTCCCTCTTCAGAACAAAAAAATCTTTCATCGTTTCCAGAGAATACTGTCATATTACGTACTCCACTATGAATTGTCAACCAATTTTAGACACTGCAACACATCATCGATGACCAATATCCTTGACTTTCATTCCTGATTCATATAATCTTTTATTAAAATCCCATGCGATTCAATTCATCAAGGAAAACGCTATGAGTGACGGACTCATTCTGGTAAACACAGGGGAAGGAAAAGGCAAGACCACCGCTGCCCTCGGACTTGGCCTTCGGGCCGCCGGACATGGTATGAAGGTGCTTATGCTCCAGTTTTTCAAGGGGCCATGGCCTACCGGAGAATGCGCTGCAGTAAAACGACTTGAGCCTGATTTTACGATCATTCCTTTGGGACAGGGATTTATCAGGACACGGAAAGAAGAACATACCGAATCAACCAGGGAAAATGCCAGGATATCCTGGCATTATGCAAAACAGGAAATCTTTTCTGATCTCTATAATATCATCATCCTTGATGAAATCAACAATATGATCTACCACGGACTCGTATCGGTTGAGGAAGTAGTTACCGTTTTAAGAGAACGGCCCAAAAGGCTTACGGTAATCCTTACCGGACGCAATGCCCATGAAAAGATCATGGAAATGGCTGACATGGTCACTGAAATGCGGGAGATCAAACATCATTATCAAAGGGGAATAAAGGCCCAAAAGGGTATTGAATTTTAGCCCGTAGGGGTACGGTGCTCCGTGCCTCTACGTTGAGATTCCCGAAAAGGACATCGTATGCCAGAATCTAAATTACACGTTGTATTACTGCGATCGACACCAGATCCGGAAGAAGTAATAGCCCAGGCAGCCAAACTCTGCTACAGTCCTGCATCTATTGATGATTTGAAAAAGCAAATCGAAAGCAAAAATCAGGCGAATTTCATCGGTAAGTTAACGGACATGCGACATCACTCGCCGCTTGAACATGCCACCTTTACCTTTGGCGTAGAAGGCATCTCCCGTTCCTGTTCTCATCAAATCGTACGGCATCGTTTAGCCTCTTATTCCCAGCAGAGTCAGCGATACGTCGGGCAGCAGAGCGGAAAAACCGGCGGATTTCATTTTGTTGTGCCCCCCGGTATCGATAAGATAGGCAAAAAAACGTGGTTTGTTGAAAAAATGAATATTATTCAGCAATGGTATGATGAACTGACAGAGGCACTCGGGAATGAGGGGGAGCGTGCTTTTGAGGATGCCCGTTTTCTCTTGCCCAATGCTGCCGAAACAAAAATTATCATCACCATGAATGCCCGTGAACTTCTGCACTTCATTCAGGTACGGTGCTGTAACCGTGCACAATGGGAAATACGGGAACTGGCAACTGAAATGCTCCGCCAGGTAAAACAAGTTTCTCCTTACATCTTCAAAGATGCAGGACCTGGCTGTGTTAACGGTGCATGCCCTGAAGGCAAGATGACTTGTGGGGAAATGAATGAAGTCCGAACCAGGTTTAAAAATCTCTCGTAAATCGTCCGGTTGTCACAACCGGACGACCAATGAGACCGCAGGAAAAAATGTGTCGCACAGGCAGAGATCTTTCCAGGCAAGGAAAGCGGGCATTAAAAAAAGACCGCCTTGCGTTTTCTCAACCGTCCTGAAATCAAAAACCTTTATCACCGTATCGGAGGCATACACCTGCTGGCATGTCTTCCACGGCAACAAGTTCTTCTCATATCCAGAAATCTTGTTTGAGATAAAACTGCCTATTCATAATTCCCAAAAAAGGTGATTGTAATGTGCCTGATGTTTGCAGGAAGGGCTTTCAGTTGTTTTGTCCAGTTTCCTGATTTGCTGTCACCAAAGGTAAATCCGTTAATGGCCCGGGAATAAACGAGGGCGTCAGAATAATCATAACCACGGATTTCAATATGGAATACCAGCAGGGCAAAGGTGATTTCTCCCTGGCTAACTTTCCGCCATACTCTTAGGAAAAGGGCGCCTGCATCGTCTCGTATTTTAAAGGTGATGGATGCCTGCGCTGTGCCGTTTCCAAAATGTTTGTCAGACAGTCTTGCAGAAAAGCCGGGGAGCGTTGTCTCTGCTGTTCCGCCATGGCTGACTGAGTACTCCTCAAGAGTGGCTTCCTCTGAGAAAAGCGAATGTGGCGTCCCGATTTCATATACCATCATGATGAAAATAAAAGCGGACAGGAATACGGTCCGTTGCATGGTATCATTTCCCCCATTCTTTCCTCTTCCACCCCAGCAGCATATCCGTGTACTCTCCATGTCTCCAGAATGGATAGGCGGTGTGTTTGATGCCCAATTTCTCCTCGATCTCAGCAAAGCGTTTCAATTTGCTTGCCTCATCCTTAATCTGCACCAACCAGCGGTCCTGTGCCCATTCCCAGTACCCGTAGACCGGGCTGTAATAGGCATTATGCGCCTTTGCCTTGTAAATAGCGCCAACAATGTCTACAAGCATCTCGTAGGTCAATCGTTCGATATTTGAGACATTGTATTTTCGTATCTCTCCCCTGCCTGGCATCAGGCTAAAGACATGATGTCCTCTTGAATCGGGGGCCAAATCGCTGGGCATGGGATCGAGAAGATTATCGGTATACAAGGCCGTTACAATAACCATCGCCTCACGGTATTTGGTAAAACTCAGTTTTACCGCCTCATCCATGGCCTGTAAATGATCTCTGGCAAACCGCGGTGAATGACAGCCCTTGCACGTGTTAATCCAGGCATCCCGTGTCGCTTTATAGCGATATGCCCCCCGGTCTGCTAATGATGTGCCCATATAGGTATAGACCGTAGACATACGCATGATATTGTGATTTCCTTCTGGCATATGGCAGTATGAACAGGTAGGAACGACGTAATTTTTGGCATTCATCGGCCTTGTCCAGTCCCAGTTTTGCCCTTCACCCTGATACACCATGCCGTGATATGACTGCATATACATTTCATACTCATATTGCTCAGGCCCGGAATGACAAACACCGCAACTGGTGGGCTTTCTCGCCTCTGCCGCAGAAAAGCGGTGGCGTGTATGACAGCCATCGCACCGGTTTTCTGCAATGGCGTGACAGGCAAGACAAGCAGCCGTTTCTTCTGCAGGCTTTTCCATCTGACATCCCTGATCTATCAGTTCCAGATGATACGCATGTGCGTGAGACCCCCGGCCACCGTCACGATGTCCTTTGAGCTGCTTTTCGTGACATTCACCACAAAGGGTATAGGTGGGCATGATGAGCTTTTCGTGATTTTTTCCGTGACACCGGTCACAGCCAACGATCTCCTTCCCTTCGGGAGGTGTTCCATGTTTACTTTGTTTCCATTGGGCCACAATGCCTGGATTTTCAATGTTGTGACAGGTAACGCATTGCTCATTGGTAAACTCTCCGTTCACGGTGCTTCCCGGATGAAAGCTTCCGGCATTATAATAATACGCAGGATCATACCACCGTATCATGGGTAAAAACCGGTAAAGTTCTCCGAATTTTCCCTTTCCCGGAAAAAGTTCCTTTGGGCCGGTGTAATAGCTCGAAAGGCCTCCTGCATGGTAAACGTCCCCTGAATCATCCGGCCCTACCTTTTCCCCCAAAAGATCAGCCATTTCGTGGCGAAATCTCATGTTACCGAATATCTGTCGTGGTGTGGCGGCTGTTCTGGCTATGGGTGTTTCCGTAGTTTGTAGTGATTGCTCAGGATCGGCAACATCCTTTGGAAATGGGAGAACAACGCTTCTTTCGTAAGGTGAGACGGATGGATGGTTCTCCACGGCATACTGAATAAATTCATTTTGGGGATTCTTGTCTCTTGATTCCTGGGCATAGGAATATTGTAGAAAAGAAGAAATGATAAATAACTTGATCAAGGACATGACAATAAAGAAAGGTTTCGTTCTCTTCAGGCAGGTTCTGTTCATTTTTTAATTCCTCCCCATTATAAGTGACATGTTTTCTAAAGAGTTATTGAAGAACTGAATTCATTTTCGAGATAAGGCTCTTTGCCTCTTTGATGGCTGCCTCCTTTGTTGCAATGTTGCCATCGAGTTGCTCATCCTCAATCTTCGTTAAAATATCTTTAAACAAAGGACCCGGTTTTAATCCCAGGGCAATGAGGTCGTGACCTGTGATCAACGGTTTTGGCTTGACCTCTTCGTGACTCAGCTTACTGAACATATCCTGGCAGAAGTGATAATCAGACAGATCGCCGCTGCTTGCAAGGGCGTCGATCCTGCATAACTCTGCCAATTCCGGATACCCTTCGTTTGCAAACAGCCGTTTAAGTTTGTTCTGTCGCATCTTTTGGGCATCCTTAAAATAAAGGTGCTTCAGGACAAGCCAGACAATCCGCTCTTTTTCAGCGCCGGATGTCTTCAACCGGTCACAAATCTTCGCAGCCATGTCAGCCCCGACTTTTTCATGCAAATTAAACCGAATCCGATCCAATTCCACGAAGGTACCGGTCTTACCGATATCGTGTAAGAGTACTCCCATGGCCAGGGTAAAGGACGGTTTTCCCTTCCTCTGTTCAGTAACAGGAACAAGCTTAGACAGGCATAAGAGGGTGTGCACAAAGACGTCTCCCTCGGGGTGAAAGTTTTCAGGTTGTCGCACGCCCTTCATATCAGATACCTCCGGTAGTATCTCTTGCAAGAGATGGAGTTCATCCAGTAGCTGAATGCCGATATGGGGATTGGGGCCGGTGAGTATCTTTTCCAGTTCTTCCCGTATGCGTTCTGAGCTTACCACATGAATTTGTGGCGCAAGCTGAATAATAGCCTGTCTCGTATCGGTATGGATGGGGAAATGAAAGCGACATGCAAAACGGACAGCCCGTATCAAGCGCAGCCTGTCTTCGGTGAATCGTTCGATGGGATTTCCGATCGTCCGGATAATTCCCTGAGAAATATCTTCCCGTCCTCCGACATAATCGAGTATCTCATTTTTAATAGGGTCATAGAGCAGACCATTGATGGTGAAGTCTCTTCGTTTTACATCGGCTTCAGGGGTACAAAAGGCTACAGAATCAGGATGACGTCCATCGCTGTAAGAGCTTTCTGTGCGGAAGGTGGCCACCTCGAAGGTATGATTATTTTGGACAACAATGACCACGCCGAACTGTACACCAACCGGAATGGTTTTTTCAAAGAGCTTTACGATGTCCTGCGGTAAGGCGTTGGTAGCGATGTCGTAGTCGGCAGATTCCTTTCCCATAATCATATCGCGTACACAGCCTCCTGCAAAATAGGCTTTATAGCCGCGCCCTTGCAGGGTTTTAACGATCTGTATGGCATGGTGTTTCATGATCATGGATGAAGGACAACTGAAAATGCTGATTGCCGGCCGCTTGAAATTTATCTCCCCATTCGTAATATACCCAGATGTGGTTCCTTGAATGAGTAGAGGTTGTGGACGCTTCCTTCCACCTGGGCAGATTGAGATCGTTTTTCGAACCGAAGGGTGCCGTCGTAGATGCCGTTACGAAGCCCCTGGATGCTCCTGTATCCAAGTTCCTGCAATGAATGCAGCAAGCTTTGCATCAGATAAGGAACAAGATTAATCACAGAGCCCTTATCTACAACGGTACCGGTAACGCCCTGTGCTACTTTAATGCGGTCTTCCGATGAAAGGTACCGTTTCCCGCCTCCCTTTTCCATTGCCTCATGAGATGCCATTCCCCGGTACTTTTTCACACGTACCCCACCCTCATAAAAATATTCACCCGGCGACTCACTGGTACCGGCAAGCAAACCGCCCATCATGACGGTGCTTGCACCCAGCGATAGCGCCTTTACAATGTGTCCAATGTGGGCTATGCCGCCATCGGCGATGACGGGAATATTGGCGTATTCTCTGGAAAATTTTGCCGTGTGATAAACTGCAGAACCCTGCGCCCTTCCAACCGCAAGGGTGTCCTGGGTTATGCAGATCGAGCCACTGCCCATGCCAATGCGAAGGGCATCAGCGCCAGCGTCAATCAACGGTTTGCACTGCCCGGCAGTGACGACATTTCCACCCACCACATCAAGGTGAGGGTATTTCTTTTTAATATGACGGATCGTATTGATCTGAAAAATGGAATTACCCTGGGACGAGTCAATGACAATGACATCGACACCAGCCTTCACCAGTTCGTCCAGTCGTTCCTTATCTTCTTCACGAGTAGAAAGGGCTGCCCCGACGATAAGTTGTTTGTCCTTGCTTTTTGAAGCAAAGGGGAAGTCGGCATTCTTCAGTAAGTCGGTGCGGCTCATCAGGGACACCAGGCGACCCTGTTTGTCTACAAGGGGAAGTTTCCCTTTCTTGCTCTCTTTCAGGATTCTGTTCCCTTCGGCAAGGGAGATACCGGCAGGTGCAGTAACCATCTGCGTGGTCATTACGTCCTTTACCTTTCTGGTTCGATCTGCCTCAAAATCGGTATCTCGCTTTGTGACAATACCAATGAGTCTCGAGTTTAGGGTACCGTCCTCGGTAATGGGGATACCAGAGAAACCATACGTTTCTTTGAGGACATCGACATCATGTATCGTATTATTTGGGCCAAGAACAACAGGTTCTGTAATAAATCCATTTTCATATCTCTTCACCCGGCGCACTTCCTTTGCCTGTCCCTCGATACTATTATTATAGTGAACGATGCCAACCCCTCCCAACATGGCCATGCTGATTGCCATCCTGGATTCGGTTACCGTGTCCATGGGCGAGCTGACAAGGGGTCTCTTGATCTTGATATTGCGGGTGAGGTAAGTCTCCAGACTGATCTCCTCCAGCGAAAAATCGATATACCCCGGAAGCAGGATAAAATCGTTATACGTAATACCGCCTTCACGTTCAAAAAAAGTTTTTGCATCCAGTCCGTTGGTTGGCATAGAATCTATTTAATTACCTCCCCGAATGAATTAATGCGTTCGTTTTTAAAAGCATCAGGACATTAAAATTGAATATATCGTATTATAAGATCTTTTGTAATAATGTAGTTTATAGGAAAAGTAGGGGAGAAGCACGTGCTGGCTTGTGTATGAACGCACGTATATCAACGATAGCAAATGCTTCGCACCGACACTGCATCTCTTTTTTTAACAGAAGAAACTAATCATTTATGAAAAATAAAAGGTTTAGCAAGAACACCAGTTCCGCAATCTCATTGGTAGCGCCCAGGGTATCTCCCGTCATCCCGCCGATCTTCTTTTTAATATACCAAATCCAGCCCAAGGTGAAAATAGTTATTATTGCAAATATTACAAATCCATACAGATGATAAAAAAACCAAAATAAGAATACAGGGAACAGTGCTGCAGAGAACACTTGTTTTGGCGTCGTGCCTCCCGCAATAATACTTCCAGTCCCCGATTCGCTCCGGGCATACGTTGATAACCCTGCGGCACAGACCTGCGCCCACCTTCCGGCAACAGGCATCAAAAGTAATGCAACACCTTTGTTTACCACATCCGGCGGGACAAAACTGGGAATATAATCTCTGCCGGTACCATAAGGTGCACAATGTACCGGAACGATTTCACCCACACTGAGCAAACTAACATATTTAAGTCCAAGCAAACAAATGAGTCCCATAGCTCCAAAACTCCCGATACGGCTATCCTTCATGATTTCGAGTCGTTTTTCCCTATTCCATCCACCCCAAATGCCATCACAGGTATCGGCAAGTCCGTCGAGATGCATTGCTCCGGTAACCGCAATTGATAAAAAGATAATCAGGGCGGTGTCAACCAACGGGGGGAAAAAGACAGAGAGTGGCAGGTACAGAAGAGACAGGAAAATCCCTATGCAAAAACCCACCACGGGAAACCAGCATGCCACAGGAATTTTCCCTTGCGGTTTTAACCGATTCTCCCTGTCAATCGGAATAATCGTTAAAAACCCGATCGCCCATAAGAAATTATTCATACTATTGAATCAAAAACGCAGTGCGGTCTTGAGAAGTTTAAACCTGACTCGAAAATAAGGTGCAATAAAAAAGTGTAAGTGTAAATAAATCAATACTATATAGCCAGAAAGCCCATTTTCATCGTTTCAGGGTGTTGCTAGCGCAACATGATGACTAACTCGAACGAGTCGGAAAGCGTAGCGCGGGTGGTTTATCCCCCGCCAAAGGCCGACCACAAGGGATCGGCGCTACGTTTTTTGCCGAAAATGTAAAAATATATTTTGAGAGACACTATACTATGGAGAAAATGCTTCCTGTTCACCTCTCCCTTTCCCGGTGTTTTTATTGACGTCCAGCACTTCAATTCAGCAGCGCCACGCAACATAATCACCAATACCTGCCCTGCTACCTGTTGTTAACAAACCAGACGGAATAATCATCCAGCAACTGATAGTTCTTCGACCCCTCCTCGGTTGCTTCCATATCCGATAATGGCAATGTGAACTTCTTTTTATCTGAAACTCGCTTTACCTGGACTAAAATACCCATCCAATCATCTACTTCGTCTGCTAACGATATCAGTTGGTACTTGTCTGAATAGGAGGGCATGGTCTTTTTTCGCCCCTCATACTCCTTCCGATCTCCAGGACCAAGCACATAATATTCTTCCCACTCAAAATCTTCAATGCCGGTTAGCTCACAGGGCAATTCAAGGTGTTCCTTCAGGTAAGCCAGATAGAGCGATAAAGATTCTTCGCCGACGCTTGGAATCTTACCACCAAAGATTAAGCTAATCCTTTCATCTTGCTCATCAGATTCTGTCATTCTTCGCCTCCAAAATGTTCGGTGAACTGGTAACGCATTACAGAGATGGCATTGCCTAGTTATTGTCCATGCACGATTTTTTTCAAGGAGAGGTGCTGTTGGTTGAAATGCCTGAATTTACCGATAAAAATGGGATTTGCATAAAAACCACTATCCAGAGAGAGGGACATTTCAAATGAAAATAATCATGGCAAGAGTATAGCAAAATACTTAAGAGAAGGAAACAGAAAACAGAGAGATGGCTGACGAGGAAGCAGTGGAAGGTTTAAAAGTGTCCTTAAAAGTTAAATAATCGTACAACCTCAATGATTTAATTTATAAGATGTGATAATCACCCGCACCTTCCCGCTACTCAGCAGGAACTATCATAGAGACGACTGATGCAGACCACTTAACAAGGTTACTTACTATACATTCGCTTTGCTCAGTGTGAACTCCTTGAATGTGCTCGCAATGACGGATAGAACAGTATATCATTGCGAGGAACGCATGTGACGAAGCAATCTATTTAAGACTAACCAATCTCTATGCCTAACCAGGTTACGGCGTCATGTATTGAGTAAAATACGTGGTGTTCAAAAGCGACCTCACATCTCAGAGGGATTTCCCACATCCTTCCCAAACCATAACCCAATACCCCCGACATAACTGCGGCAATTCGCGCTGGTCCTATGATATCTGCATACTCTATAATAAAATTTTGATACTTATCCACATCGACTTTTGATATCCCACTAAAGTCCACGTCCCGGTGATCGACGAGGATGGACATCCCCCTTACCCAATTTGTATCTTGAAGAAGGTCTGTGACAAAGGCTTTAAATCCATCTAATGTGGCATAACCATGGGTGCGAATTATTACAAAATATTTTTCTGGATAAAATATAAATTTGTGCTCCATACAGACTCCTTTTAGTTATCCAGAGCCTCTCTTAATCGATATGAACATACTGGGCAACGAAGGCAGAGGAAAATTGGGCAAAGGAAATACACGGCGTAATAGTCTTTCTCCAATGAGATGCGGAAAATTCTTTTATGTCCTAATTTAACGGTACAGAAAGGATTATTTGAAAAGTATTCTATAGCATCATATGCAAGACCTTACATTTTACAGCCATTTTACGACATAATGTTCGAACTGCTACCGGAGGCTGTCTGTCTCAGGACGGATTATTCCTGAAACGCGGGTCAGTGTGTGCGAGGAGATGTTTTCATTCTGCGTTGCTCAGCGGCAGTTATTTTCCGTTTGCGGGATCGATTTGTTATGCCCCTATTATTTCATTTAGTCCTTCGACGACTTGTTCTAACTCTTCTGTATCCGCTTTGGTAATCATTTTTCCAATTCTTTCCACGGAAAGGGTCCGAATCTGACTTATTTTAACCCACGACCGTTTAGGTAAATCTGCTGTTTTTAATTCAAGGGTGAGCGGGAACCCTGCACATTGAGGCTGACTAGTTATCGCCACAGCAATAACGGTTCCCGAACGTTCATTAAAAATTTCATGACTCAAAATCAAAACAGGCCGTAAGCCAGCCTGCTCACGGCCCCGTATAGGATTTAAATCTGCCCACCTGATATCACCTCTTAGTATTCGGGCCATTGGTTCACATCCTCAGTTAACCCTTCCTCCGCCATTGTTTTTTCAAAGGTTGTATCGAGCTTGGTACATTCTTTTGCTAAACGAGTGCGTTTCAGACGTTTCAGTTTATCCTCCACCGCTTCCTGTATAGCTTGGCTACGATTTTGAAAAACATGCTCGTTAACGAGCCTATCTATGTCTTCAACAAATTGTTCGTCTATGGTAATGGCAATTTTTGCTTTTTTCATGATATACCTCTGGTATTACAATATATCATACCATTGGATTTGTCAACATTAAACGTCTAATATTCATTTTTATCGTTATTTCATAAGCGCGGCATCTTATGTTATGCCACATCTCTTGTCAATTTAAAATGGGGAGGATCAAATAGGAAAAATGGTGTTGAAATATTGAAGATAGCTCTATACTATAAGTACTTTTTGGGACAGCATATGAGATTTGGTTATACAACCGGAAGTTGTGCAACTGCCGCGGCTAAGGCTGCTGCAATCGGATTGTTTCACGGGAGCGTTCCCGATGAGATAGAAATTGATACCCCCGCTGGCATAAGGCTCAGGCTTACTATTCATGATAAACAACTATCAGACAATGCGGCAAGTTGTGCAGTACAAAAAGATGCAGGAGACGATCCGGATGTGACGAACGGATGCATGGTACATGCACGCGTTGAACGGATTTATGGGGAAGCCATTGAGATCGATGGCGGTGAAGGCGTAGGCCGGGTAACAAAACCAGGACTACAGGTGCCCGTAGGTCATGCAGCAATTAACCCTGTTCCGAAACGTATGATTGAGCATGCAGTGAGAGAAGTAATCGGTAAAAGGAATGGAGCAAGAGTCATCATTTCGGTACCTAAGGGAAGGGTTTTAAGTGAAAAAACGTTCAATTCCAAACTTGGCATTCTGGGAGGCATATCTATTATTGGTACCACAGGGATTGTGCGTCCCATGTCAGAGGATGCCTTCAAGACCTCTCTTTTATGTGGACTCGATATTGCCAGAGGAATTGGATACGAAACCGTCGTACTTGTGCCGGGGAACTTGGGTGAACGCTCTCTATTGAATCTGGTGCATATTCCAAAAGACCAGATTATTCAGATCAGCAACTTTGTGGGCTTTATGCTGGATGCAGCACGGGAAAGACATTTTAAGAAAGTCATTCTTGCAGGGCATCCGGGTAAGTTGGTCAAATTGCTGCGTGGTGATTTTCATACCCACAGCTCCGTCTCTCAGCCTGCAAATGATATTCTGATCAGTATCATAGAGCAACACATGCAGAACAGGGGGCAGGGGTTAGGGGCCAGAAGTCAGAAACCTGAAGCTAGAAACCAGCCCCCCGACACCCGTTACCCGATACCAATGAAGGAACACGATGAAAATAAAACTTCTTTACACGATAATATTCCTATAGAGAACCCTCTCCGATCAAGTGTTATGCTTCATGGTGCAAAAGAGGCTGCCACCGTGGAGGGAATAGTTGAGTTGTTGCATAAGCACGGAAATCTGTCTATAATGGATGGAATCGCAGAGAGGATTGAGGATAAGGTGCTGGAATTTTACAAGGACAAACTGCAGCCAGTCCCTGTGAAGATTGGTGTGATTTTATTTGATATGAAGGGCTCGGTGGTAGGTATTTCGGATAGCGCTCAGTTATGGCTGAATCACGTAAAAACAAAGTCATTGTCGTAGGCTGCGGGCCGGGGTTAAAGGCTTACCTGTCGCCCAAGGCCATGTATCATATAAAAAAGGCAGAAATCCTTGTGGGAAGCCGGCGCTTATTGAAGCTGTTTCCTGGCGTTGATGCAGAGAAGGTCGTTCTGGAGAAGAATTACAGCATCCTGACACAAAAGATTGCCGAATGGAGCCGCTCAAAACAGGTGGTGGTGCTTGTGAGTGGCGATCCGTGTTTCTTCAGTTACACACGGATGATTGTCAGGAAAATGGGGCGTGAACATTGCACCATCATTCCTGGCATTAGCAGTATACAGCTTGCCTTTGCGGCCGCGGGGGAAAGCTGGGATGATGCCTGTTTCATCAGTTTGCACGGAAGAAATAACGAATATGAGCGCCTCGTTAAAAAGGTCCGGGAATATAACAAGGTCGCTATCTTGACCGATCATAAAAATACACCCGCCGTAATTGCGCGCCATTTACTGAAACATGGCATACAAAAGCGGCAGATGTTTATATGCAAAAATCTTTCCCTGCCGGAAGAATCTGTTCTGGAGACAGATTTAGCCTCGGCAACAAACATGAATACAGGCGGTTCTGCTGTAGTGATCATAAAAAATACGAACCATGAAGTTAGGTAACTTTTACGGCATTGGCCTGGGCCCTGGTGACCCTGAGCTTCTTACAATAAAGGCGATCCATACCATGCAAGGGGCAGATTGTATCTTTGTTCCAAAGTCTGATACCAAAGAAGAGAGCCTGGCATTGGAAATCGTTAAGGATTATGTAAAAGAAAAGAGGGTAATCGAGCAGGTTTACCCTATGACGAAAGACAAAGCCATACTCAGCGACGCATGGCTTGCGGCCGCTGAAGAAGTTTGCGCCGCGGTTAAAAACGGAAATAATGTGGCGTATCTCACCTTAGGCGATCCCCTGACTTTCAGCACCTATATTTATTTGTTGCGTCATCTGCACACGATGCTGCCTGCACACATCATTCATACCATTCCAGGGATCACCTCGTATAATGCGGCGGCATGCATGGCAAATTATCCGTTATTGACGGGCGACGAGCGATTGGCAGTAATTCCGGTACCAAAGGATATTGGAGCCTTGCGCCCTCTCCTGGAAACCTTTGATACGGTTGTGATGATGAAGGTAGCCAAGAAGCTGGATGAGGTGATTCAATTACTCGAGGAGATGAAGCTTACAGAAAATGCCCTGTTTGCATCGTACATTGGACAAAGGAATGCCTATCTCACATGTGATATGGTATCGCTGAAGGGGAGCGGACGGGGTTACCTGTCCGTGCTGATTGTAAAGCGGACGGGGCATGGATTCAATGGCTAAATATTTCTTCTTTGCGTATTGAAAAACAGCATAAAGGTTTTTGAAATTAAATGTCTTGCCTCTTTATGAATGATTCTTCAGCTTCTCGCAATAGTTTTCTTCTGAGGGAGCTTGTATTAAATTGCCGTATGCCTGAAAGCAAAGGGGATGACGAAGAATGAATCGGAGGGGATTTTAAAAAGGGATTAATAACCGACCGGCTAAAGTACAGTTATTAACCCCCTGGGACCAGGTCAAGGAGGTTTTAACACCTCTTTGCTAGGCCTTTAACTAATTGTAGAAATTATTTGTAGGAATGTCAATACTAAACAGCAGGAGATTTTCAACGACTGTTTAAAATTCCTAAAATAGGAATTTTGTAAAAAAGTAGTTTATTAAAAAATCATTCTGTTTATCGGTGACCTACAAGAAACGGAATACGTAGCTCTGGTGGCTTATTCCCCGCCAATATTGCTAACGAATGGAGCCAACCACAAGGGGCCAGCACGACATTTTTAAAACCTAAATTGGTACGGATTTTTAATATTTCCATTGACAATGATTTTTTTTAGTATATACTCGTGAGACTAAGACTCAGTATAATATATTTTGTTTAACCGTAGACCGGCTCATGTGTACAACGGTTAGACAAATGGGACAATGGCAGGGAGATGGTGCCCCTCTTTTGTTGGGCTTTTTTTGTCGAAGCATTTGCCATAACTGGCATGCGTGTGTTTATGCTCAATTTGGCAAATGCTTCGCCCCTACTCACACCGAGCTACAAAGAATTAAGGTAAAAATGTAAAATCATCAATCATTAATTATCAATTAACCAATGGCTTTAAATCCCGAAGGGAGGGTATTATTATAGCATATTATTACGCGATTGTTTTCTAACCCCAAAGGGGTGATATATGCTCATCATTGCCGTTGTATTTCACCCCTTCGGGGTTAGATGATGTATTACGGTCTTTTTCCTATAATCATATCATCCCTTCGGAATTTCTTTCACATTCCAACGTTCAAAACTGAGGCCTGAAAGGCCGTTAGCATATAGCAGGGAGTGAGGTCCCCTGACCTTGAATAACAAAAACAATAAGCACCAAAGGGGCGAAAGGCTTAAGTTATCCACTTTATATCTTAACCGATTTTTATTGTCAAGGAGTATAATGATTTATAAAATTAGTTTGTGAATTATGGCTAAATGTTGCTTTATATATCCTTTGCGTCCATTGCATCTTTGCCGTGTATTTATAGTAAAATCTATGTCAAACTTCAAAACCTTATTTGGTATTGAACCTTCTTCAGCTCAAAAAACCTGCGTAATAGTGCCTTTCCTTGTGCCAGGACTTCTCAGGGAGCTGGGAATAGCATCCTTAAAAAAAGGCAAACTCTTTGCAACGGCAAATACCGATACCTTTACCTTTATTAAGGCAGGTATTGGCACCTTGTTTGTCGGTGACGCCGTTTTGTATCTTCAAGAAACGGCTTGCCAGGAGATGATCTATTTTGGCGCATGCGGGCTGGTGCGGGAGACTGATCGGTTGACGATTGGTGGTCTCGTTAGTCCCGCCAAATGTATCGCCTTCGAAAGTTTTACAGACGTACTCTTAAAACAAACGGATAAGATTACCGTTCACTATCCAGACCAGGAATTATTTCAATCTTGTTTGAATACTGAGCCGGGATACAATATTCAGCCTGTTACCGGGATGAGCATCGGTTCACTGAAGTGTGAGGAATCCTACAGAGAATTTTTTGATAAAAGAAGTATTGATGTGGTCGACATGGAATGCTCGGCTCTTTTTAGTGCAGCCAATTATATCAAAAGAAAGGCGATCGCCCTTTTCTATATAACCGATATCATTGGCAAAAAATCTTTTTTTGATCCATGGGAGCCGAAGGACAAATCACGAATTGATTACGCAATTCAGACCGCCTGTTCTGCAATACAAGTATTTTGCAGGCGGCAGAATGGTTCATGCTGACGACAATGGACATACAACCACCGGGTATGCGATGAATTACCTTGCATGGCGGATTATGCTGGTGGCGCTCATGAAACGATAGATGTCGGAATTGCCGCGTGTGGTACTGTTTTTGGTTAGAGAGGTTGAGGTTAGTTTTTTAGCAATATACTAAAGTAAATGCTGTACATCAGTATCCATGTACCTGTCATTGCAAGGGCGATAGCCCGAAGCAATCTGTACGGTTTGGATTGTTTCGGGGAATTTACACCAAACAAAGAGAATGTGCTTGCATGGCAACTTTTTGCTTTTACTATAGATTTCTGTACGATCGTTTACTTGATCTTAAATGTTCCCGTTTTCGTTTTCACTTTTCCGGTGCCACCTAATCGTACCTTTATCTTTACCTGTATCTTCCCTTGTGCAATATTTGATGTAATCAGTGCCATTTGATACTCCTGTATACCGTCCAATGCCTCCTGAAATAATAAAAAGCCACCAAAGGTATCTGAACCTTTCCCGGAAAGGAATAAGCCTTCAGGAATAATATTATAGGCTGGAGTCAGTTTTGCAATATTTGCCTTTATTGCAACTACGATATAATCCCCCCTTTGAAATGTCTTCTGTTGTATGAGATTCCCGCTATATGGATCTAGCTTATAAAAAACCAGATTCTTTAATTTCAGGGTTGCATCCGTATTCTCCGGGTCATTACCTTCAATACCGTGGTCGGCAAATGCCGATTCTATGATCGCACTATTTACCCCGTTGTTTAAATTATCATCCGCAGTCAGACAGGCATCCCTCATATCAAAAAATGTAGCATCACCGGCAAGCAAGTGGAGGGCGGAAAAGAATATCCCGAATGCAGTATCTGCTCCCGCAGTTTCCTTTATGTCCCAATAAATTCCGTTGAGTATCTCTCCGGTATAGTGGACTTCCGATACGCCCAAAAAAGGCTCATATACGTCATCAGGGTAGGTTCGTGTGTTGTCCATATTCCGGGAAAAGCTCTGTGTGCCATCTTTTGTGGTCAGTCCCCACTCTCCAATGATTCCGTTGCCATTAAAATAAGAGGCCATAATATCTGCCACAGATTCATGAATTGCCCCACCGTAATTATGTTCAATATTCTCAAGTAATTCTGGCTGGATGTGATCCAGAACGGCATGTCCATACTCATGGGTAATCACATCAGCATCCAAGCCAAGATTATTGAGGATATTTCCACAGCCAAACGCCAAGAAACCTGTCGACGGAAAGTTCCCGTCTCGTGTATAAAACGCATTATCCAAACCGATAAATGACATATTTGTATCCTGGACATTCACAAACATGGGAATCTGGTTGTCCAGATTACCGAAGCCGAAAGCCGATTTTAACACGTCGTGCATATTGGTCTGATGATAATATGCCATCACCTCTTCCAGCCGGATATCGTTGTTCGTATAACGATAATCCCTGGAAGCGGAAGATGCGGTAGAAAATCCGGAAAGGTCTGAAGTGTCGTCCACAACCTCGAAACATTCGGCATTATAAGGTTTTCCAAAAGTTCCTCCCAGCAAAGAAGAACTACTTGTCAGGTTGTTTAAAGTCATCGTGGTTAATTCAGGGGTGGTAAGAGGATTCTCCCGGTAAACATCTCCCGTTCCTGTGGCAGAAATCTGGAGTTTTTTCTTGTAAATCACCCATCCATTCTTTGCATCAACATACACCAGCCATGTCTTATCGATGAGTCCCTTTTTCGAAACAACCATCCTCCATGCCAAATTTTGTTCACTTCCTCTGGGTAAGATTACCAGTTCTGCCGATACCTTTTCAATCATGGATGCATCAACCGATAATGCATTTTCCGCTGTTTGTACCGCTGCGTCTTTTTCGATGAGCGGATGCGTGTCCGTCTCAATGAGGGGAATACAACGATTTTCTGCATAAAAGACACAGTTTTTTTCTGATACATGGATGGTAACCTCGGCTCCCACCACGGGTATCCCGTTGTGGTATTGCCTGAAGATGACCCGTTCTCCTAAAGGTGTCTTTGAGCTCTCCCTTATCTGTACATTGTTCAGATCGGGAGGCAACCCAAAGAGACCATGGTATGATGATAAAAACTCCTTTGCCGCATCCTGTGGTTTTCCGGTAAAAGGCTTGCTTTTTGCGTTACAGAGGCGTTTTATCACTCCGGTTTTTCTGTCCCATACCACCTTCCAGCCCGGATTGTCCTCTGCGTGCAGCTTTGCTACGAAAGACGCAGGCAACCCTTGTCCCTCCGCAAAGATCTGACATACGGGGAAGACTGCCATAATGCACAGCATTAAGAGTAGCGTGCCGTTAAAAATGCTATAATATTTCATCTTATCGATCACAAGCGCCTCCTTTTTTTTCCCCATAGGGAATTCTTTTCCGTTTTGAGGATTAGTTGGGGAGTATAACCTCAACGGGTTTGACAGTTTTATGGATAATTTCTTTTGAATGGACAACATTTAATTTCTTGAAAAGGAAATCAAATTTAGCCTCAAGTTCTTCGCCTATCTTCTGCTTTACATCAGCAGGAAGATTCCAGAACCTTTCCTTAAATGGCCCAAAACCATTTTTCCGGACTTTGTAAATAAATTGATCCTCGGTGTCGCCCTCTTTCCATTCTTTCTTTATATCGGGATGGTTCTTTAAAAAATCATAAATTTCTTTCTTGAAATCTTGTGGAAATACCTTGCTTTCATATATCATATTCTGGAATTCTGTGGCAAGATGAACTTCAGCAGTGCCGGTCTCCGGGAACTTATCGAACGCATCAGGAGGAAGGGTAGAAGCACCGTGCTGCACGGCCCCACTCAGGCCATATTCGTCCCGTGCAGCTCGTGATAAATTTCTCAAGGTTTCAAAATCCAGCTTTACTTTGGCAATGGTTCCGTCTGGTAAAGGCACACCACCGTGGCTCGTGCCCGTTTGGACACTCAGCTTACTGATGCCTTTCAAACCCTTGCCTTGCATAGCCAGCGAAGTATTATAGCCATCCATGAATGCCCTTAACTCTCCAACGGTACTATTCTTTTTCCCCACCTCTCCGATTTCACCGCCAACGGATACGGTAATCCCCTTTGGTTCTAACGTCCTGATGTACGCAGTCAATTCAGCAGCAAACTCAAAATTGAGACGCTGCTGTTCAGTCAGGTCTGGCTTGTTTAAATCCACAAGGGTAGAGGTGTCAATATCGATATTGTAAAAGCCGGCGTCCACGGCTTCTTTGATGAGTTTTTTCACGGTGTTTATCTCCGCGTCTTTGTCTTTTTCATATTTCTTTGCATTAATCTGAAAATGATCCCCCTGAATAAATACGGGGCATTCAAACCCTTCTCTGATGGCGGCGGCAAGGATCACCGCTGCATACTCCGCAGGTCTCTGGTCTGTATACCCTATCTCTGACCGTGCAATTTCAAAGATAAAGGCGCCAACGTGGTTCTTTTTAGCAGCCCTGAAGATGGAGCGTGATACATCGTACGTTAAACCCCGGATATTGATAGCGGGCACGGTAAATCCCTTGTATTCTTTTTTGCCCATAGCCTTGTAAAGAGATTGGATTGACGAAGAAACAGCACCAAGCTTATTGCCGGCGTTACGGATCAGTGACCGTGCGGCATCCTTCACAGTTCCATCCTTATTGAAAACTGCATTGTAAACAAGGGTGTCAATTTTTTTATTACGGAACGAATCCTTATCAAGTATCGTTAAAACGCCATTTTTCTGAATATCAATAACACCTTTCAGATCATTGAAAAAATCATCTTTTGTCTTATAAAGCATCTGCTGCTTGCCTCTTAAATTTGTTGTTTTTGTAAGAAAAATTTTTCATAAGCCAACACATCATCTTTGCTTCCGATAATAAGCGGCACTTTCTGGTGTAATTCTGATGCCTGTATCTCTAAAATGCGATCCTTCCCGGTGGTTGCCATACCGCCAGCCTGTTCCACAATAAAAGCAAGGGGATTTGCCTCGTACAGTAATCGTAACTTTGGTTTCGGTTTTTTGGGGTCTTTATAATCCGCCGGATACAGGAAGATCCCACCGTAGAGGAGGTTTCTGTGGAAATCTGCCACTAACGAC
Source organism: Candidatus Brocadia sp. (assembly GCA_021463795.1). Classification (GTDB taxonomy): domain Bacteria; phylum Planctomycetota; class Brocadiia; order Brocadiales; family Brocadiaceae; genus Brocadia. The sequence goes on from JAJTXE010000003.1 coordinate 735,765, forward strand.
CCAATATATCTCAGCGAGTAAGGCCGGCCTGTTGACGAATCGCTTTCTTTGAGATACCCGATATATCGCCGTGTACCCTCGTCCCATGTATGGGTGTTCCCCTCGTTAATACTGTAGGTCTTGCCTTTCGCAGGAATTTTTAAATCTTCATGAGAGAGCAAAAACTCTCCGATACTGGGGTCTAACGTGAAACCATATACCCCTTGTCCCGTTGTATATACCATCATGGTGCTTGAACCATACACAATGTACCCCGCTGCAACTTGCTCCGTCCCCTTTCTCAGGCAATCTTCAACCGTTGCCTCTTTTCCGGTTGTCTTTCTCCGGTAAATGGAAAAGATTGTTCCTACACTGACATTTGCATCGATATTCGACGAGCCGTCCAGCGGGTCAAACATCAGGACGTACTTACCTTTGGGAAACTCATCAGGAATGGTAATAACGTCTTCATTTTCCTCGGATGCCATAATACAGAGGTGACCGCTGTGGTTCATCGATTTACATATTCTTTCATTGGCATAAACGTCCAGCTTTTTTACCGCTTCACCGTGGATGTTTACTTCGCCCGTGAGTCCTAATATTTCCGCCAGGCCTGCCTTGTTTACCTCCCGTGAAATGATCTTTGCAGCTATTGATAAATCCCATAAGAGTCCGGTAAAATCTCCGGTTGCCTGCGGGAATAACCTCTCCTGTTCAACAATATGCCGTTGAATGGTAATGCCCTTATTTTTTTGCATACTGAAGCTCCTTCATCTCTTGATTTTATGATATAGTATTTTATTTTACCTTCCCAACTACCAATGTCAATGATTATTCAGGTGCTATACACCAGCGATATCAACGGGAGAAAAGCCGCTTTTCAGAATGAAGGTATTTGCAGGTACGATCTATAAGATCTTCTTAAATTCTTCTTCAACCGGTGTCAGGGGGGGGAAATCATTTGGAACCGCCGGTCGTTGAAGAGATGATTCATCGGGGTTATGTTCTTTTCACGGGCAATGGAGGGATCAATTTCAATCACCATCGCCTCGTTCTGATTCGGAGAGGCACGATAGAGTATCTCTAGGAAAAAACCAATCAAAACAGATCATGACTCCAACTTTTGCTTCTCCAATACCATACACCGTCAACTCCCTGTTTCCCGGCTCAAACCACTGTTTCTCATGATAAAAGAGATGCAATTTCCTGTAACAGCCAAGAAACCCATGCGGCCCTACCAGGACGGACGAGTTATAACAATGCCCATTTTCCTGTTCAGCCAGCCCGGCAACGATATACACGCCTCTTTCCTTGAGGTAAACTGATACCCCGTATTGTATAATTCAGTCAAGACTAAAAGATCGGTTTTCAGCGATTGTATCGTTGTCGTGGCCTTATCAATAATTCTCATCCTTTTTTCCAAAGAGGGGGGACGTTTGCAAAAATCCAACCTTCATCGCATTTCCTTAAGATGGAAGACAAATCTCCGTTCCTTGTTCAGGGGACTCAGGATTACCAGACAGAGCTCTTCATCGGGCTCCACATAATAATTCGGGAAGTCATACTGGCAGGTGGCACGATAGCTTGCCGGCAATCTGATTCCAAGATTGGTCGGTCTGGCATGGGTGTCATTTTGTTCATTGACTGGCTGGATGGGTTTGTTTTTGTATAATAGTACCGCGTGATAATCCTGAGAAAAATCAGGAGAATTGCCGTACATCACCACATGAAAGGACAAAAGATCCTCGGCTTCAGACATGGATTGATATATTTCAGCTTCCGTTAATTTCCTGGCAGCCAGGGATGCCTGTTTTGATTTGTACGCCAGGATGCTGAATTTCGTGTTTAAGGCAGCCCATTCGTATCCCTCTTGTGATACCACTACCCATTCATCCAAAAAAGCAATGTAGTCTAAATCGCGGTTCTTTTCGCCATACGCGATAGCTTGTCTGATCTGTTCATCGGACAGGCTGTAGAATACGGCGGTTGCATCATAAGAGAGGGTAAAAAAGAGAATGATCACCCAGAGGAAAATAAATTTGTGCTGCATCGTGACTCACCAATACTTGAAAGATTCCTTGCAATCATGACAAAAACTTCCCTATAATAATACCAGAGTTTGGTTCATAGAGTACAGGAGAAAAACTGCCGGAACCGCTTCTTTTTGGAGCGTGGCCCGGCAGGAGACAATCTCATTCGCCAAGGAGTTCAAGAGTTTATGAAGGTAACCTTTCTGGGAACCGGCACTTCACACGGTATTCCCATGATCGCCTGTAATTGCAAGGTCTGTACCTCTGAAAATCCTAAAAACAAACGGATGCGCACATCCGTTCTTGTGAGTGCGAACGGGTGCAATGTTCTTATTGATGCCACACCGGAACTAAGGCTCCAGTGCATTAAAAATAAGGTTACGAAACTGGACGCCGTGCTCATTACCCATCCCCACGCAGACCACATTTTTGGCCTTGATGACCTGAGGCGATTCAATATCATTCAGCGCATGGATATCCCCATTTATGGCACTCCGAAAACCCTTGATACCATACGGAACACGTTTTCCTATGTCTTCAATAATCATCCTGAACCTGGTGGTTGTAAACCCCGTTTTTCATTGAGGACCATTGACGGCGATTTGACCATAGAAGGATTTCCTATTGTGCCGGTTAAGGCTGTCCATGGTGACGGAGAAGTAACGGGTTACCGGTTTGACAAATTTGCATATATTACCGATGCCAGTGAGATTCCTGATGGGTCATTGGAAAAATTAAAAGACCTGGAGGTGCTTGTCTTAGGTGCGCTTCGCTATACGCCGCATATAAAACATTTTAGTATCGACCAGGCGCTCAGCATTGTCAAACAACTGAAACCAAAGAAGGCATACTTTACCCACATGTGCCACGATATCGAGCACGAAGAAGACAACAAAAAACTTCCAGTCGGCGTGGAATTTGCTTTTGACGGCCTTATGATCGATCTGGCCTGAAAATAGATGAACCTCCCTTTTTGCCCCTTTCTACCAACCAAACCAACTGCGTTTTGCTATTTTCCGTATTTCTTTTTCGTCCGCCCATTCGATAATTCCGGTTTCCAGTTCCATGAGGTTGAGGGTAAACTTGTAATAAACGTCTTTCACGGTATCAGTTTTCTTAACAATACTTGCAAAATTGCCGTACAGCATATATTCAGCTCCGATGTGTCGGCCAAAGGCCGCTGCTGTGGCCCGATCCACCGTACCGCTTTCGTTCTGAAACTCAAACTGTTTCTTCACAGCATTTACCTTTGTCATGTCAACAAAACGAAACTTGCCTGAACGTAAAATCTTCGTCCTGATTGAATCCGTAATTGACTCTGTGTCGATATGTTCCAGCGTCTTATTTTTGATGGTATCCACAAAAATAACCGGGCTCCGTTCGTTTGTTGCTTGGATCATCGGAGGAAAAGAAAGGAGGGAATCAACCATTTTGTTGGCAATCTGCTGTAAATCAGTCGAACCAAAATCTGCGGTGGTTGTTTCAACCTTCGTGGCATCTTCATACTTTACGTTCGTAGCGCATCCGGCACCCATTGCAATGCATAAACTCCATATCAGTTTCTTAAAACCGTACATTATCTGTATCCTCCTTATGATAAAATTTATTATTCATACTACTTGAGAATCGAAAGGGCATCACGTGTGTATCAAGCATGTTGTTTCATGAAAATATTAGTAACAATTTAGTTTTTTGAAAAAGTAGGGGAGAAGCATTTGTCAGTTTGAGTATGAATAGATGTATGCCAATTATGGCAAATGCTTCTCCCCTGCACTGCGCGCAGCAAACATTGAACGAAACGATACGCTAGTCAGTGGACAACTTCCGGATCTTTATCTTAAATTCTTTAGCGTCCGGCGCAGGAGCAATCGCTTGCAAAGCCCTGGACTCATTGCCATATATGATAAGAGGTGTCCATGCGTCTGTGTCAGAATCGATCTCACGGCCGTTTTCGTCGAACCATGAAAACCGGTACTGGAAATGCAGGGTATCATTGTCTTTACTGAGCAAGGAAATATGCGCCCTGAGCAAGGATCCCGTAAAATCCGCCTTCAGATCGGTAATGTGGAGATTCCCCAGTTTAAGATCGTTGTTTCTGGTTATCTGGTTTTTGGCAACCGTTTGATCTCCCTGTCCGGAGACTGCGGAAGCCGACCCTTCGATACCCGCAGTGGAACAGCCGGCAAGCGTTACCGTCATTAAGCCAACTGCAATCCAAAGACGGCTTGATCTGACGTCCATCGTTTTTCTTATAGTACGATCAGACATGACACTCCCACCTCGCCTTTCTTTAAAAAGTTATTGCTGTAGTATACAATACCGAACCTGTCCGTATAACCCTGAGTATTGTTTTTCCATTCTGATTCACGGAGACATCGACATCCGAGAATGCGCCTGAGGCCTTATGCTCCAAATGTAAATGGTGTATCCCTGCTGAAAGATGATTGCGCATGATCTGTACATCACGCGGCAGCGTTAACCAGCTTCTCAGATCAGCCCTTTCGGAAATAACATTATAGAGCGAAGAAAGAATGGTTCCTGCAATTCCAGCGGAATCTTTTGCTTGGTACTGAAATGCGGTCTTAGCCGCAGACCTGAGCAAGTGTCTGACGACCATGCCGGGCACTTTTTCCTTCAGGGATTTTACCGCCAGCGCCTGCACGTAGCACAGAGGTTCCGTCTCATCCAAAGCGTCTTTCCTGTCGGGTTCAGACAGGGCAAGCGGCTCTACGTCAGGCAATTTTGCCGTATACACAGGAAATGCGACCGCCAAAAATCCATTTGGCGTAGGGATAGGTACTTTGATCTCTCTTTTTTGAGGGACAAAACCATTTTCAAAGAGAACGATCAATTCGCCCGTATTGGTATCCCCGCCGCCATTTTCAACCTCAGCCCGGATCGCAGCATATCTGGAGGTGTATTCGTTCAATTCCTGGTTCATTCCGAGTTCTTTAGCCATACGTATGACATCCCGTTGCAGGTACGTATTGTCAGGGAAGATCTCAATGGCTTTTTTATAGTCAATGTATGCGTCGTTGGGTTGATTGAGCAATTCATAGACGATGCCGGACAGGTAAAAGGTGTAGGCATTTTGGAAAGAGTTCTTTACCTTGCCGGCAATATCATCCATAGTACGATACGCAGCATTCAGATTGGCATAGGCCTGTTCTGTCTCAATACTCTTTTGTCTGGCTTTTTCTTCTGCCTTTCTCACTTCTTTTTCATGCATTTCCAGCGCTAAATGCTGTTCGAGATTGGCGCGTCTGACCTCAACGCCCGCACCTTCGATATCCTTTTTTGCAAGATAATTGAATGCCTGAAATTGATAGAGAAACACCTTTTCATATCCGTCTCCCTTATAAAGAATCGTATTGTCATTGGTAAAGAACGTGGAAGTCTGCGCTCCAACATCCGAAACACCTATGATGGCCTTTTCTTCCCTGTCCCGAACGGCCTCTATGGTTGCCGCATAATCCATCATGCTTACCTCGAGGTCATCCTTTATCTGTGCAATACGACCGCGCTCCAGGAGATAAAGAATTTTATCATTGCTATTCCGGTATTTATTGAGCGCTTTGAGCGCATAGTCGAACTTACGGGCCTTGAGCCCGTCAATCAGTGGACTCATCGTGGCGGTGTAAGAAGTGAAAACGCTTGACGTGGAGCATCCGGTGACAGACAGAACCGAGACGGCCAAACCGGAAAGAAACAGTCGCCTTAATCGATCGGACATAGCGTTATAGGGAGCAGCCCCTTGTATGCGCTTTTTTAAGCATCGGCAGTTTTCCGGTATGACAGTATCTTGTTCATATTAATTGGAATTATATAGCCGGATCGCAGCCTGTCAAGGTCATTTCCTGAAATGGAGGTCTTTTAAAATTGTCATTGCTATAACCCTCAAATTTTATTATCTTTAGTCACATTATGAACAAATATCTTATTCCTGGTGTTCCATGTCTCATCGCCATTATTGTCGTATCAATCTATTTTTTTGGCAATACAGAACCGACGCAGTATAAAACAGAAAAGATCGATCGGGGTACCATCGCGAAATATGTTACGGCAACCGGTACCATAAACCCGGTAAGAACCGTAATTATTGGCAGTCAGGTGACCGGCCTTATTTCGAAATTATATGCTGATTATAATTCTGAAGTCAGGACGGGACAGATCGTTGCTCAAATTGATCCCATCCCTTTTGAACATCAGGTGAAAAGAGCAGAGGCCGCCCTTGCCATCGCCGTCTCTTCCCTTGAAAAGGCAAAGGTAACTTCTAAAAATAACCGGAGAAACTATCATCGTTCAAAGAAATTATATGCAAAAAAAGTCGTTTCTATAGAGGAACTGGATTCAGTCCGGACGGCTTATGAAGCAGGATTGGCAGATACAAAACTGGCAGAGGCTCAGGTGTTGCAGGCCAAAGCTGCCTTAGATATTGCAAAAACAGACCTGAAACACACGGTAATTCTTTCTCCCTTAAACGGTATTGTGATCTCAAGAAATGTAGACGTGGGACAAACGGTAGTCTCCAGCTTTCAAACCCCCACTCTCTTTAATATTGCAGAGGACCTCGTCCACATGCAGGTGAATACCAATGTTGATGAAGCCGATATTGGCATGGTGAAGGTAGGACAGGATGCAAAATTTACCGTAGATGCCTTTCCCGAAGACGTCTTTGAAGGTAAGGTCTCCGAAATTCGCATGGCGCCCATTCTTTTTCAAAATGTGGTGACCTACGATACGATTATTAATGTTGATAACTCCTCCCTGAAACTGAAACCGGGCATGACGGCGAATGCTTCCATTTTAGTTGACAGGGTGGAAGACGTTTTGCGGGTTCCCAATGCCGCCCTGCGGTATACACCGTCTGAGGTATTTAAAAGTGAAACGGATAAAAAGGCGCTGATTGACCGGAAATCCTCTGCGAAAACCCGTTCGCATATCTGGGTGCTTGAGAACGGGAAATTGAGACGACTGGAAATAAAATTAGGCAGAGGAAATGATAGTTTTACGGAAATTTCGGAAGGCGACCTGAAAGAAGGCCAGGAGGTTGTAATTGGTGAGACTGCTTCTGTTACGGCCGGAAAAGGTCAGCAAAAAGTTCCCTGGGGGAGATCCCGTTATTAACCTATGTATGATATTGTAGTATTGAAAGACGTATGCAGGATCTATACGATGGGAGCTGTTAAGGTCTCTGCATTACAGGGGGTGTCTCTGGCAATTAAAAAAGGTGAATTTGTGGCTGTGATGGGCGCTTCCGGATCCGGCAAGTCCACCATGATGCATATCCTCGGATGCCTCGATAGTCCGACACAGGGAAGCTATTATCTGGATGGCATTGAAGTTTCACGGTTTTCAAAAAACGAATTAGCGGAAATCAGGAACAAAAAATTGGGATTTATCTTTCAGAGCTTTAACCTTCTCAGCCGGACTACGGTGGCCGAGAATATCGAACTTCCGCTCATTTATCGAAAAAAGACATCAAAGGTTGACCTTGACAAGATTCACCGGATCATGCATAGCCTGGGCCTTGGAGGATTTGACCGGCATTATCCCAATCAGTTATCCGGCGGACAGCAGCAGCGCGTTGCCATAGCGCGGGCTATTGTCAATGAGCCCACCTTACTCCTTGCCGATGAACCAACGGGAAACCTTGACAGCGCCACTAGTAAAGATGTCATGAATATCCTCCGTGATCTTAATCAGAATTTGGGTATTACCATCGTGCTGGTCACTCATGAAACCGACATTGCGCTGTATGCCCGCAGGATCATTGTCCTGAAGGATGGCAAGGTATTAAGCGATTGTCCTTCTCAATCGTCTGTTCTGTCTGATCCGTCTTTTCCTGGTTAATCTATTCAGTGTAATGAATGGTAACGAACGAACTGTTAACCCCTTTTGTAAGCAATGACGGTACTCTTTAAAATAGCCTTCCGTGCAATCCAGAGGAATAAGTTACGGTCTTCCCTGACCGTTCTTGGCATCATTATTGGCGTTGGTGCCGTCATTGTCATGGTAAGCATCGGACAGGGCGCCAAAGCCTTTGTCGAAAAACAACTGGAGAGTTTGGGTACAAACGTCCTCATTATTATTCCCATCAGTACCACCCATGCCGCTGCCAGAGGTACCACAGGAACCATTACCCTAACTGCGGAGGATGCCTTTGCTATGGTAGAGGAAAGCGCCGCCGTTAGTTATGTTTCACCCGGTATCAGGACAACTACGCAGGTTGTTTACGGAAATATGAACTGGACAACCGGGGTGTCGGGGGTAGGGCCTGACTATCAGATTATACGGAGCTGGACGTTAAAAGACGGGAGATTTATCACTCAACAGGACGTAAATACCATGGCAAAAGTTTGTGTTCTGGGGCAGACTGTTGTAATCAACCTTTTTGGAGCGTTAGATCCTATTGACAGATGGGTTCGTGTAAACAATATACCATTTAAGGTAGTTGGCGTACTCAGCGCTAAAGGACAATCTCCTACAGGGCAGGACCAGGATGATATGGTTCTCATGCCATACACGACCGTACAGAGAAAGATTATGGGTGTTACATACATTAGCTATGTCCTTGCTTCATCGACTACCGCAGAGTCACGATTTGAGGCAATCGATCAAATTACTTCTCTCTTAAGGCAACGTCACCGGCTGAGACCAAATGAAGAGAACGATTTTACGGTTATCAGCCAGGTAGAATTTGCTTCTACGGTAATGGAAACAAGCCATACGATGAGTGTTCTCCTTGGTAGTATTGCATTGGTATCCCTGTTTGTAGGCGGAATTGGCATTATGAATATTATGCTGGTTTCCACGACTGAAAGGACGAGAGAGATTGGTATCAGGATGGCAGTCGGCGCAAAGGAAAAGGACATCCTCTTCCAGTTTCTGATCGAATCTACGGTACTGAGCTCTCTCGGCGGGGTGATGGGAATAATTGCCGGCATCTTTACGTCAAAATTAGTCTCTTACTATGGCGGGTGGCCGTCGTTAGTATCTCCTCCGTCCATTGCTATCGCCTTTTTCTTTTCCAATATGGTGGGTATCTTCTTTGGCTATTATCCGGCAAGAAAGGCATCGAGGCTGAACCCCATTGAAGCCCTCCGGTATGAATAAATGAGCGGTTATAAAATCCATATGCACCTCAAGGGATTCAATAAGGAAAGAGGGTTTTCCTGGTCTCAGAGAGCAATGAGTTTTCGATGCGGCTTCCTTTCTACAGTCCTTTCAAAGAGCCGCGCTTTACAGGCTTCTTTGTGCCGGATATAAATTCGGTCATTATCTGATGAATAACTTTGTAAAGTTTCTGCATTTGTTCTTCGGAAACTTTTCCTAATTCCTTTATAATTTGTTCCTTATACGTTGAAATCATAACTCCTCCATTCAATAATATTCATTTGATTGTATGCCTTATAGGGCATCTTTTTATGGGTAGTCCTTGTTTAAATAATGTCCGTTACAATCATCTTCTGTCTTGCGGTTGATGTCATCTTTAACGGTAGCATCCATGTAAATGTGATACAGCCGTGAACGCCGACTAGTATATTGACAAATTAATTACGAAACATTATACTGTGCTTCATGAGACAAACAAAAATTCAACTTACCGAGGAAGAACGAGCAACCTTGAAGTCCTTTCGCGCATGCGATGATGTTTTTTGTCTTGTTTCTGTAAAAACCCGTGGAGTGGATCTCTTGCTCAAAGACCCCTTGTTCTGCGCTTGCGTAATCCCTTGCTGACGTGTATTTTTTGAAGAGTGTTTCCGTTACTTTATTGACCCGCTCATCGGTACACTGTGCAGCAAGGATGGTGGCAACGAGTAACTCCATGGGATTCTGATAATGGAGCACAAGCCGTGCATCCGGGTATGCCTTTTCAAGGAGTAACAGTATTTTTTCCACACGGACCGCTGTTATCATAGAAAAAATGTTTTAGTTTTATTGTGACTTCAAATAAACAGATAAAATGCTGGTGTCTTAAGTTTTCCAAGAGTTTATCAAGTCACAACACTAACAAACTCTTGGGCTAAAAACAGCCTCAATCTTTAACAAAAATATCCTTAAAAAACTTATCTTTATCCAAGGTAGATTGCCACATTCAATGCCGTCTTACAGATTCAATTCTTTTCCTTGAGATATCTTTTAACACCCAAGTTACTCTATTTTTTCAAATCTGTTTTGTCAATGAAAATAAGGCAAAAAGCACACCATAACAGACGGCCCGAGAATGCATTTTTTCGCGATTTCCCATCTTTTTTGTAAAGCTCAATTGTTTCTTCAACTATTTTACAGATTTCTGCGAATACCTTTCTTTCATCGTTGCCATGACAATCTCCATAAAACAGGCCAGTACAACTGCCAACATAACATTGATCCTCGTCAGACCACTCAATTATTTTTACATAGTGTAACAATTTAGTATTTTGAAAAACAATATCCATGTATCATCAACATTACGGTAGGGGCGGGTTTCAAACCTGCCCCTACATAACGACGGCATACCGTTGTCATTGTTGAAATTTTTCAAAAAACTAAATTGTTACTACATAGTTAATAAATACAGGCGTCTAATATAGACAAGACTTCAAACAATAGCTCGTCGTTTCAGGATTCGATTCGTTTAACAAGACGAGCATGGAAACAGATTTCACCTGTTCAACCATGACGAAACCAATCAGCTTGCTTGACTTTGGAATGGGCACGTGGAAGGGGAAGCCACGATCTGTGTTTGTAATGGGGCACACAATGGCCAAACCTGTGCCGCTATTGAACTAATGGGTTTATATCATAACATCGTGAACTTTGTAGAAGATCGTCTAAACTTTCTCCAAAAACATTTTTGGAGGAGGAGACGATGGAGAATCATAGAGAATATGAGAAACGGCACCAAGCGATTCGGTTGTATAAAAAGGGGCACGGATTCAATAAGATACTTCAGTTGGTACAAAGGAGTCGTGGATGGCTGCATAAATGGCTTAGAAGATACAAAGAATACGGGAATAAAGGTCTCAAAGATCGCAGTCGTGCACCGAGACGAATTTGGAGAAAAATATCTGGGCGATTGATAAAGAAAATACTTTCTCTTCGGGAAGAACTGGAGACTCACAAGACACGCCGTTCTGCTTTTTCTGGGATAGGAGCGGAAGTTATCCACTGGGAACTCGAACAGAAGAAGATACGGGATATTCCATCGATACCTACTATTGCACGAATACTTTCTCGATATGGGAAAACAGGCAATAAACAAGGACGTA
>JAJTXE010000003.1:747048-789719 GCA_021463795.1 Candidatus Brocadia sp.
GTACCCTACGTTGCACGCGAGGGTGATAGCGAAGAGCGAAACAGCGACGCGGCGCAGAAAAACAACGACGTAGCCGCTACGAGGGCCAATGCGGACATGCAGACGGTGATGAGGAAGTCCAATGCCGACAGATTGGCGAAGTAAACTCGTTGGGCCTCGCTTACGCCTATGCGTCCCGTAAAGATGAGGAAAAACGATAGAAGAGTGAACCCAGCAGAGAAGAGGTAGAAGCAGAAGATTACCAAAACCCAGCCGGGCTGCTTGCGTGAAGCGTTGGGATGTTAGTCGAACCGCCGGCAGGCTGCATGGAAGGGGCGACCGATGCCCCGCATGAGGCACAAAAACCGCGCATCGTCGGCAATGTGTACACCGCATTTAGAACAGAACATAGAACCGTCCCTCCCACACCGCAGAACATTAAGTATTTTATCCGTAGTTGAGCGGAATGAAAAAAAACGCACTAGCTTTGTCTGCATTTGCGAAAAGAGAAATATTCTTATCATTGCTTCTTCGCAAGCTCAATTACGGATAAAATACCGTTGAACGAAGCCGCTGCCCCCAACACTATGGGGATTCAATCATACAACTTCCAGGTAAAATACTGTTTTTGTTGCTTGTGTAGTTGATATTTGTCAATAATGCTGTAGGAAACATCATGTTTTTCCTGTGATATTTTGAAAATTCAGGTATTCTTTCAAGGTATTTGCTCAAAAAGGGCGTACTTCTCCCCCTTGTATGGTAAAAATACACTTCCCTAGGGAATAAATCAAGGCTGAAATTGCCCCTTGCCGGGAGTATACCTTACATTACCAAAATAGTGGAATACTTTTTATTTTTTCTATAACGAAAAGGAACTCCTCTACCAAAACCAAAATTACTGGATCAGGTGTGTAATGCAATTTGGGTAAAGCACTATAGCATGAAAACTGAAGTAGCGTATGTTCATTGGATTAAAGAAACGTAATTATTCAGCGTACTTTGATCACAAACACTACGAGTGAACAAAATATTGATCAGATAATCCCGAAGGGATGTCATTATTATAGCATATCGTTATGCAATTATTTTAACCCCGTAGGGGTGACATGGTATCCCTGCCTGTGCTGTAAGGCAACACGGCAGACGGGATTGTTTCCGCAATATTTCACCCCTTACGGGGTTGAATATGGTGGTGCGTTTTTTTCTATAAACATGTCATCCCTTCGGGATTTTCCCGTCTGTCTGTTTTCCCTGCTGAAGGGCGTATTGCCATACACTTCTACATCTCTAAAAAAATATTCTCTGTCAGTTTTGCTGAATAGTCACAAAAAGCGGTAAAAGCTGCGGTCAGTGCTGCAGGGACCAATAAATCTGTAAGTTTTATGACCACTTCGGGTGCTGAGGTGCCACGTTCAAGTCGATAGCGGGTTCTTGTATTATGGTGGCCTCTGCTTTTTCTATCCCTGCTTCAGCCTCATCGAGTTTTATCTTTTCCTGGGTACTGAACTGCATCTCAAAGAGTTTTTTGTAGAGCCCTCCGTGGGAAAGGAGTTCATGATGGAGTCCTGTTTCAACGATCCGCCCCTTCTCCAGCACCACGATCATATCGGCATGTAATATGGTCGATAACCGGTGAGCAATGACGAACGTTGTCCGGTTTTTTATGAGACGGTAAATGGCATTCTGAATGAGTTGCTCGGTCTCCGTGTCTACCGATGCTGTGGCCTCGTCAAGGATAAGGATACGGGGATTGGCGAGGATGGCACGGGCGATGGCAATTCGTTGTTTCTGCCCCCCGGAAAGCTTTACCCCGCGTTCACCAATCAGGGAATCGTATTGCTTCGGCAGCTCGCAAATAAAATCATGCGCATTGGCAGCGCGGGCAGCCGCCTCAATTTCATTGTCCCCTGCATCAGACCGGGCGTAAGCAATGTTTGCCTTTACAGTGTCATTAAACAGAAAAGGTTCCTGAAGCACCATGGCCATTTGTTTGCGCAGGGAGTGGAGTTTGACATCCCGGATATTATAACCGTCAATGAGGATATCACCCTTAGTGGGATCGTAAAATCTGGGAATGAGTTTTGTCAGGGTGGTCTTACCGCTCCCGCTGGGACCGACAAATGCAATCATTTGGCCTGGACGCGCAATGAGATTAATGTCTGTCAGGACTTCAATATCCTGGCTATAGGTGAAGTGAACGCGCCTGAATTCAACAATACCCCGAACGAGCGGCAAATCAATAGCAGAGGGGGCGTCTTTCAAATCGCACGGAGTGTCCAGGATCTCGAAGATACGCTCGGTGGATGCAATGGCGCGTTGCACCTGGTTGTAAAAACGGGTCAGGCCGGTAATCGGGCTGTACATCATCTGGAGGTAGGGAAAGAAAATGACAAACGTGCCTGCGGAGAGTTGTCCCTGAAGTACCTTGTATCCGCCCAAACAGATGACGACGACGGCGCCCGTTTCGGTGATCAGGTCTACCAGGGGTCGCAGGGCAGAAACGAGTTTTAAGATACGCACATAGAGATGGTAGTTTTCGTGATTTCTCACCCGGAACCGTTCCATTTCTTCGGCCTCTTTTGCAAATCCGGCAATGACGCGGATACCTGAGATATTATCCTGAATCAGGGAGTTGAGTTCGGCCGTTTGCTCCCTGAGGGAGCGAAAGACCTTTCTGATCCTTTTCCCAAAATTATAGGTGCACAGCGAGATAAAGGGACAGACAACCAGGGCAATACTGGTGAGTTGCCAGTCAAGTTTTAAACAAAAATAGAGTATCCATCCAAATTTGAACATGTCCGTAATAAAACTGATGACTGGCCCCACAATTGCTTGTTCCAGTGAATTCACGTCATTCATGAGACGACTCATGATGTCACCGGTCTTGGTATTTTCAAAATATTGTAAAGGGAATCGCTGAATATGGCCATAGAGCTGATTCCGCATATCGTAAATGAGCCTTTGTCCGAGTTCAGAGGTAAGGAATCCATGGGTTAGCGTAATGCCACTGTGAAAGACGTGCATAACAATGAAACTGATAGCAAGAAAGACGAGGGTAATGATCGTGGCATTATGGCCTTCAAACCAGTGTTTATGAACATAGTGGGAGGCCTGGACGAGGGGTTTGGAAAGCGGGATAGGACTCTTTTGCCCGGCAAGGCCGGTCTTGCCGGATGCATTTTCCTCGGATGAAGCGTTGTGCGGCGTCTTGATAAAGGTGTCGGCTATCCTGATTTCATCCACGGCAATGCCCAGTATCTGGGTTGGCAACACAGCAATATAAGCGCTTACTGCCGAAAGGATGAGAATAATTGCCGATTTATACCAATACGGTTTCAGATAACCGAGGAGTCTGATATAGGTGTTTCCTGAAGAAACGTCATTTTTCATAGACCGTTATTATAAGTGAAAGAATATCTTTTTACAAATCATACCTTCTGCCAATACTTCTTGACCTCCGCTTATTCATACTCTAATATACCAAACTATATTATGTGCTGGATACCAATAAAAATTGGTTTGGTAACGAAGGTATGGGTAACGTATGAATGAGATGCTTATTGAAACCATAATGACAAGGGGGGCTCGTTCGGTTTCCCCGGATGCCCTCCTGGCGGATGTCCTTGCAATGATGCGGGACAACAACTGCTCGTGTGTTGTTGTTGCCGAAGCAGATGAAACGGTTGGTATCATAACGGAAAGAGACGTGGTCAGGATATTGGCCAACGTGGGCAAGGATAAAGGCGTTTTATCAATGAAGGTGTCTGAAGCAATGACATCTCCCGTAGTCACCGTAAAAGAAAAGGACAGACTCTTTGATGCGCTGGTAATTTCAAAGACCCGGGGGATAAGGCATCTTCCGGTGGTGGATGCTGCGGGGAGGCTAACGGGCATGGCGACACAATCCGACTTGGTGAAGGTCTATTTCCAGGTTTTCGAAAGGCAGAGGGAGATCATTGAAAAATCCATAAGCGAACGAACGGAAGCGTTAATGAGGGCAAACGAGAAACTTAAGGCCCTGTCAATGGAGGATCCGCTGTTGGGGATCGGGAACCGCAGGGCTATGGAGGTTGATCTTCAGCATACCCATGCCGCTGCGCTCCGTTATACATACCCGTATTCCGTAATTCTTATCGATCTGGATTATTTCAAGTCGTATAATGACCATTACGGACACCCTGCCGGTGATGAAGCGCTGAAAGGGGTGACTCGGGTTTTGAAGGCCAATATCCGCGGGGCGGACAGATTATACCGGTATGGTGGAGAGGAATTCCTTGTTCTCCTGCCACAGATCGGCGCTGACGGTGCCAGAATTGTGGCAGCAAAGATGATTGAAAAGGTCAGGGGTGCGAATTTCCGGCATTGCAAGAGCTCTTATCAGGCCATTACCATCAGTGCAGGGGTCAGTAGTTTCAGTGAAGAGGGAGGGGATAGGTCATCCTGGAAGGTCATTGTAAAAACGGCTGATATCAGGCTTTATAAGGCAAAAGAAGGCGGAAGAAACCGTGCAGTATCGGGAGGCTAAGCACCATGACCGATCATTGATAATTTTGTAAAATTGAACGATTCGGACTAGCAGACTGTTTTGTAATAATAATTTCATCATAAAAAATTTTTAGAAAGAAAGCAGCCATTTATGTCAACCAGATTTAAAGGCAATTTCTCAGCCACTGCCATTGGGAGTCTTCCTCATACCAACGCCGAGACGGCCTGTGAACTCATGTTCAGGTCACTTCCCGAAATGCCCTGCTGGCCTCAATTACCCAAAATCAGCGCGAAAGAAGAGATGTGCATTCAGTACACCGAAGGACTTCCCTGTCTTGTAATTCATGCGGACGGAAAAACCGTAAGCATCGATGCATCAGGTGATACATCCGGCGCCTTGTCAGGTTTTTATGAGGCCTATTTAAAAAATGATCCTGACCTGTTTCAGATAAACCCTGTGTGCTCAGCGGGATTTTACGCAATGATTGACCGACTCAATAAATCAACCCAAAGATCTTTGCGTGCACTCAAAGGGCAAGTCGTTGGCCCCATCACCCTGGCTGGCTCTTTAAAGCTTTCCACGGGTATTACAGCTCTGTACAGCGAGGAATTCTTTGATGTAATCATCAAGTTGATGTCTATGAAGGCATATTGGCAGTTCAAAAAATTATCACGGTATGGTTTGCCGGTCATTATCTTCGCGGATGAACCGTACCTTACCAGCTTTGGTTCGGCATTCATGAATATCAGCCGGGAAAGGGCGATCAGCGCACTGAACGAGGTCTACGAAACTGTTCAGTCCCATGGTGGACTCACCGGCACCCATTGTTGCGGCAATACGGACTGGGCTATGCTTATGGATTCAAAGGTAGACATCATCAGCTTTGACGCCTATGAATTTATGGATAAATACCTGATGTATTGGCGAGAAATACAGGCATTTCTAGACAGAGGCGGCTATCTGGCCTGGGGTATTGTCCCAACTTCTCCAAAGATAAACACCGCCACACTCAACGACTTACTAAAGAAATTGCAAGAAGGCATCCAATTTCTCGTTGATAAAGGATTTTCGAGAACATTAATTAAAGAAAGGTCTATCATTACCCCCAGTTGCGGGACGGGGACATTAACAATGGCAGAGGCAGAAAGAGTAATGACACTGACACACGATATTTCTTTAGCTATGCAATGAGATACTCATACACCCCAAGAGGTCGCTGGTATCTCGTAACTCCGCTCCTTCGGCAGCCCTCGGAACAGACTCCTCACATCACGGCGGGTAAGCTATCTACGCTTTATTTGAAGGTTGGCATTGTTGCCTTTATCTGGGGAGACGATAATCTCTGGCATCCCTTCCCTTTCTTCAGAATCCCGTAGATAGAGTACATACTTTTTTTGCCACATCTAACGCTACTATCAGGCTTTTCTTATTGATTTTCTTTTCCTTCTCTGGCTTAATATCTTTCACGGCTATACTTCTTTCTTTGAAATGAATTTTATTAACGTACTTTTCCCGTTCAATTCAGGAAAAAATATAGTTCTTTTGTTTAAAGCCCAACTACTTTCTCCAATATAACATGCTTTATCAGGGATGACATGGTTGCGGCTTATTGCCTTATAGTATTACCCTGTAAAAACTTCTTTTTTTTGTAAGTTTTTTCTGTGCAATCTGTGAAATCTGTGGTTTCTGTTGTTGCCTGGCAGTCACAGCGGCTTGAATGAATTGCAACCGAAAGTAATGCAATTTAGACAAGCCGGAGCGCGGACAGTTACTCTTTTGCATAACATCAGAAAGTGTTAACGTTCCCTGGCCGGGTTGTTCCTTCTTCCCGTCCCATGCTGAAGCGCAATGTACCAGTCGCATGACCGAAATGACCGCCTGTTTTAGCATAGGCAAAACACAGTTGCGCATACTTATATAGAAATCCGGGTAGAAAAGGAAGACAGGAGACATCCGTGCCGCTTTGCACAGGTAAAGCATGCTGACCCCATAATGTGCGACTTTTTGGCTCTGATGGCTGAGGTACAGACAATAATGACTCCATGACCAGCGAAAGAGAAACGACGGAAGATCAGGAAGACTCTGTTTTACCCTCTCCATTACTATGGATTGTGATTTTTCCATAGTTCTATAATTATGAGACATGCTCACATCAACCATGCGATACCCTACGAGGAACTCTTTAACTACACGAAACTTATAAAATTTGGCGATGCGAAGATAGAGGTCGCGGTCTTCACAACCCTGAGCATTTTGTTCGAAAAGTAGGGTGCAATATCCACCAACCTTTTCAAAACACTCACGGCGAATCAACGGCGCACTGGCATTGCCAATAAAATTGCACATTATCAACGACTGGAAAACATCGCCCTCGATATCGAAAGCGCTGTATCCACCCGTCAGCAAACCTCCTTCATCGATACACATCGACCAGACATATACCAATCCGGTGCCTTGATCTGCATGGAGCATGCAATCTACCTGCTTCTCGATTTTTTGAGGATACCAGATATCATCGGCATCAACAGGCGCTATATACTCACCCCGGGATTTTTTAATCGCCAGGTTGCGTGCAGCTGCGACCCCGGAATTTGCCTGGTATAGAAGCGTAACACGGTTATCTCGTTGCATAATTGATTCCACAATTTGTGCAGTGCTATCGTGTGAACCATCATCAACTACGATAACCTCAATATTTTTGTAACTTTGAGAAAGCACGGAATGCAAGGTATGCAAAATATAAGCTTCTGCATTGTAGGCGGGGATAATGACCGATACCAATGGCTGATCAGGTGGAAATGGGTTAGAAGGTACAATTGGATTGCCTTTTGCAGTCGAAGTATCTAATTTAATGTCCATGGCATCCCTGCTTCAAGGAGGTGTAGATCTTATTCTTGCTTAACTTCGTAGCACGACGCTGCTGAAGAAAAACAGATACCCCCTCAATCTCACCTTTGCAAAGAAAAAAGGCGGAAGAAAACCGTATCTTTTATTATTTTTCTATTAGAACTGAAGCAAGGAAGATGCCAAAGAAAAAACTGCCTTTAAAACCCTTGATTTTCCGTAACAATTTAGTTTTTTGAAAAAGTAGGGGCGAAGCATTTGCCCGCTTGGGTATGGACATGTTTGTGCCAATTACAGCAAATGCTTCGCCACTACACGGTATGATAAACATCGCTATTATTGGGGTTTTCAAAAAACTAAATTGTTACGATTTTCCCAGGTTCTTATTCTATGAATGCACAAATATGCGACATTTTTACCACGACGGCATAAAGCAATTGTTTAAATACATGACTTATTTAAAAACAGGCAGGAACTGTGATAAAAAAATCGCGACAAATGTGGTAGTTTTATTATATGTGTGACAACTTATTTGTGATAACAGTAGGGCTGACGATACTCAAGAGGCTCACAATTTGTGATTTACAAACTTGATACCGGGTAACAATTTAGTTTTTTGAAAAAGTAGGGGCGAAGCATTTGCCCGCTTGGGCATGGACGTGTTTGTGCCAATTACAGCAAATGCTTCGCCCCTACACGGTATGGTAAACATCGCTATTATGGGGATTTTCAAAAAACTAAATTGTTACGATACCGGATCGTCATAATCTAACGGGGTGGCATGGACAAGCTATGCTTGTCCATGTTTTTGCATCACGGCTTACTTCCTTGTGCTTGCACGTTCTGCCTTGTATTGTCTCTCCACATGGCAAAATGAATACTTCGTAAACAATGTCATGCAAATCCAACGCGGACAAACGGAGTTTGTCCGCGCCACCCTGTTAACAATGTAAAATCCACCTTTTATGAACATCTTGAGTATAATCGTAAATTAAACACTGGTGTACTTTGATCGGGGTGAAATTCCATGGCAAAGTTAATCTCAAGCGATCATCCTTACCACACCGACAACAAGGGGCGTTATTCATAGATTATGGCTTGATGTCATTTCATTGAGAAAATCAAGTACAACTAACTATGAATGTGTGCCGGACTGGTCCCAAGCTTTACAACGAAATTCTGGAGATCATCGGAGTTGAGCACTTCAATCCGTGGCAGGGCTAGAAGAGGATCGTGGAAACCGCACAGATCATGATTGCAAGATAATCCAAAAGTATAACCACATGCCCCGATAAGGCGCTGAACAAATTCATCAACATCACCATAAGGATATGCAAAGGTCTTCACTGTTTTTCCAAGTTCACCACTGAGTGCAGCCCTGGAGAGCACCCCTTCACGGACAATTTCCTCCGGTGAAAGCGACGTAAGATAGGGGTGACTTGCTGTATGAGAACCAAATTCGACTCCTTCACTCTGAAGTTGTCGGATATCTTCCCATCCAAGCAGTGGCAGTTCCTCTCCATATGCACTATCCCAGCTATTCGAATTTCCAATATTATCCGTCACAAGAAAAACAGTGGCCAGAAAACCATATTGTTTCAAAAGTTGCCAAGCGTATGTCTTAAAATCAAGATAACCATCGTCAAATGTAAGTATCACCGCTTTCCCAGGCAACGGCATTTTTCTTTTCATTGCATAAAACCAGTCCTCAAGATGAATACTATAATATCCTTCATTCCGCAAGTAACGAAGCTGTTCTTCAAATTGTTCAGGAGTTATGCGATATCGGGCGGTTGATGCTGCGCCAGTCGGGGCTACACGGTGGTACATAAGAATCGGCAGCCGGCGGGTAACTGCGTTCTTGTCGATGCTGCTCTGTGGATGGCCACCACTGCGCCACCTCACATACGCTGCAACATTTGGCTCAATTGGTGTTGGTTGATACTTTAAATTAATAATTTCAGGTGCATTGTAACAAAATGGCCTGCTCATACGAGCACGTTTCTGGAAAAGCTGAATACGGTAGAGTGGCGTCCTGATTTCCTTAACAAGCCGAATACTACGGATTCCTATGAAAGTTTTATTGATGGTCTCAATTCCAAAGGGCACTTCCCAGTCAAAACCTGTATGATCGGGATCATCGACAAGGGTATTTGCATGTGCCATTAAGAGATATCCTTTAGGCTGAAGGGCATCTACAAGTTTGTGCGCAACAATCTTCAGGGTATCATATTCACCAACATAATAAAGCACCTCACTGCAAACAATTAACTCATAGGTTCCTGGGAGTGGGTCACACACCATATCAAGCTGCTGAAAGCGGATATTTTTTATATTCCTGCAACGCTTTGCAGCACGGTCAACTGCTATCTGTGAAATATCTGCAGCAATAAGGCTATCGACATGAGGTGCAAGTTGCATCGTAAAATGACCTTCAGCACAGGCAATCTCTAAAGCATTTCTAATCCGAAGGCGCGGAAGCATCGCCAGTGTTTGCTCGTATTTCTTCTGTTCATAGGCGCTGGTATAATTCCAGGGATCCTCTTTTTCTGTAAAATAATTATTAAAGTATGTCTGACCACTTGATACTAATTTGCCTTCTTGCGTTGTTGTATTATTACTTACTGCCGTGGTAGACGACTGTTTTTCCTGCAATGGATGACAAACCACTTCTGGCATATACATTAGATGCTTTGGCTGTTCGTCCTGAGATAGGGATATAAGTACAGGCTCACCAGTAACCCGAGCGGCATTTATAAGCTCACTTGAAAGGGAAGGAGGAAACATTGCACGCCGTGAAGCGCTGGTTCCTAACTCTTTATGAAGGCGACGTCCAAGTATTATGCATGCATCTTTTGGACATAACATGTAATTGAGAATACGATCTATTTCCGGAGTAAATTTGAACTCTGTATGTGTTTTTGAAAATGTGGTATCTTTATTACCTTGGAGTAAAGATACCTTTGCAGCTTTCAGACGGTCCCGAAGTGATAATGGTTTATCTGTTAATGATTTGCCAAGCAACCCTTCACGAACGGCAGCACGACACAATTCATAACCACTCGCTTTTACAATAGCATAACGTAGTTCAAGAGCGCGCACAACATTGCGATGAACCGGTATAGTTACCACACCGATCGGTACTCCGCCTACTGTTATCAGTACATCGAACTTTTCACTTAAAACCTTTATGTCCGTAAATTCATCACTAATATCGAAAGTAAAACCACCATCATCTACGATATATTTTCTGTTTTTCGCCTTAGTAAGAAAACCCATTATGGCCATAATCTTGCACTTCATAAATTCCTGCAAAAACACTTTCCAGCCAGTTGCTTTTAAGAATACCTTCCAATCAGGAGCATAGAAACTTTGAAAAGTCCAGTTATGACACCCACAAATTTCCTGCAAGAACACTATCCAGCCAATTTCGTCGTGCATTTTTTGTTTAATCGATTGCGCATTCTCATTGGTAATCGTTTTTGTCAGACGCCGGTTCTTTCTCCAAATCGAAAAACCATTTTTTTCCCGTACGATATTTAAACCCGGATATACCGAATGTTCGAGGTGTCTGCCCAGGATTTGCCATGCAAATCTTTCCGCAATGGCATCTGTCAATAAATACCGTGGAAGCACTTTATCATAAACAGGCAACACTATGTTTCCAAGAAATGTGCCCTCGAGTTCGATATTGCAATTGACCCGCTCTATATTTTCCGGCGTCATTATATCATGAATAGGTTTTGTGATTTCAACGTGTATCGCGTACGATGGAGAAGTATTATTAAAAGGCGCGTGTTGTAGTGCATATATCTTAGACATTGTACGATGAGCCAGCCCAATTATCTGTGACTGTTTCTCGAGAGCGAATAAAAATTCTTTAACGGATGGCTCAATGCTAGGCCAGAACCAACTGGAAGCATTTTTTGTTTGACACGCATGGATTAACGCGGAATTGAAGATATTATTAGCAATGGTTTCCGGATCAATGCTTGCGTCTTGAATATTGTCAATGGTATTGAGCAATGGCCTGGCATCCATACCGGTTCCAATAAAGAGACCAGCACACCAGCACATAAAATTGAACCTAGCAGTTGGAAGCTGTGTTACCGGCAGACCATTTGCGTTTTCTGGACGCGGATTCGGTACACGTGGATCAGACGAATGTCCTCGCTCGATTACGAGAAGACCGTCTACAAATAGCTTAAAGCCATTCCTCGAAGCGGAACCTTGTCGCATACGATAGAATGAAAGCGCTTCGTGAACTGCACCAAAACTCACACCTGTGCGGGCTATTCGTTGCCAGAGATCCCAGTCCTCACAGGTAACGAGTGACGTATCAAAGCCCCCAACTGACATAACGACCGATCGACGGATAATACAGGCATGAATCGCAAAGAGGCAGGTGCTTACAAATGAATGAAACAGGTCTCCTTCCTCCTTGCAGAAGCCGTCACAGAATTGACTTCCATCAGGAGCAATATTAATCCAGCCACAATGTACGCCATCAAGATTAGGATTTTCTGCAAGTACATTCGTCATCCGTTCCAGATGCCGCGACACTATCCAATCGTCGGCGTCAAGAAAAAGCAGCCAGTCGAACCGTGCTGCTTTGATACCCGTGTTGCGTGCCATGCTTACACCCTTCTGCGGTTCACTTACCACCCGTATCCTATGATCTTTTTCAGCAAACGCTGAAGCAACCGCTTGCGTTCCATCATTTGAACCGTTGTCTACAACAATTGCCTCCCAATTCTGGAAGGTCTGTTTGAGGATAGACTCAAGCGTCTCACCTAGTGTGCCTGCTGCATTATGGGCTGGTATAATAATAGATATATTCATAGATACTATCCGTTCTAAAGATGTTCTGATGTGCACTTTTCAAGTCTATTCAACCGCTTATTTACGAAAAACAATCTTCCCGTCTATCATTGCTCACAGTTTTCGTCGCGTACCATTTCAGTTAAATTTCCCAAGCAGACAATTGGATCATTAAAAATATCGTCCTTCAGTAAGTCAATAAGCTCTGACTGTCTTGGATGGTGAGGAAGATGAACTGCCCTGCGGTAAAATTCCCCTGCTGAATAGGTACCCCAGTCCACTAACTTGCTGAAATACACGCCAAAATTAAAGCGTTTTCCTAGTCGTACAAAATCAGGCATTTCTCTAAAATTATTTTCCTGAACTACCATGCTTATACCAACCCAGTCCATAGGAATACTTTCCTGTAATGTGCTGATAAATTCAAGGTTTTCTAATAGTCTTTCAAAACATCCACCACGTCGGTTCATAGAGTATGTTTCTGAGCTCGCTGCGTCAATTGATATTTCAGCAGTTTTCACAATTTGTTGAATTTCATCTGGTATCGTTTTCCACATTTTTGGTGTCCATAATAGCGCATTTGTATGGATATGTAACCTCGTAAGCCGGGGTATATCCCGTTTCTTCATGGTTTGTAGCCATTTTCTAAAAAAAGGGCTGCCGAAAGGATCTCCTGAACCCGTGATATATAAAAGTTGAGCATCCTTAAGTGCCTCTTTACAAATTTTGTTTTGTACTCCCAGTATTTGCTTCCTGTTTTTCCTTTCGATAATCACCTCTGTACGGCATGATGGACAGGACAAATTGCAAGATTTATCATAGCAGCAATTAATTTCTTTTGGTCCAAATGACAAGATAGTAAGTTCTTTATTGATTATTAATTTAGAATCTTCATCGGTAACATCTTCAACCTTCTTAACCGGCCCCGACATGGTATTTAAAAAAGGGCATCTGGAACGGTTGCAATAGTTAAAGGAGCCATCTAGAATCGAATGTCTGATTTCCTGTGCTTTTTTACCATTCCATATCTCCATGACAGATTGGAATCTAAGGTTTCCTATGGGCGTCTCTAACCACGATGGGCAACACATATATACTTCTCCAATTCCATTTACCTGGGTTATCTCAAACCATGTAAATGGCTTGGAACAAAACAACTGCTCGTTTTTTGACATTTTATCCGCTTCTTATCCGAAAGTTACGTTTCCTCTATACCGAAATAAACGCTTGTTACTTAGAATAAACTCCCTCGTATTGTGGGGTAACATTCCGCCAATCAAGCTCCTCCGCCCTTTTACGCGCTTCAAACGACAAGTCCCTACAATCTTCAGGACTATGAGCTAAATGTAATATTGCTTCTACTAGTTTTTCCGGTTCATTGTCTTTTATTAAAATTGCTTCCCTGCCCGGCAGGTATGCCTTCACTGACGGCAAATACGTGGATATTACAGGCAATCCACAGGCAATACCTTCAAGGAGTGCATTATTCGCGGTAGACTGCAATAATGGCAGAAAGAGTATATCTGATTTCTGATAGAGTTCTAATAATCTCGTATCATCAATAGTATTCCTGTAAAGCACAATATTTGTAAAACCTTCCAATCCGGTAACTTTAGGCCCTGTTAAATCAGAGGTTACGATATGAAATTCAATATTTTTATACGATGTCAATTTCTCTGCTACTTCTCGTATTGCCTTAAAATCACGCAGCCAGTGGCCTACCGTAATACATTTAAACTTATCTTTTTCTTTAGAAATAGATCCTGGTTTAAAGAAGTTAGTGTCTATACCGTGTAAGATTAGATGTATCTTCTCAGGTGCTATGAATTTTTTAAAATATGATACCTGCTCCGGTGATACTAAGGTAATACAGTCAAGTCTTAGAATAACATCCTTCATAATAAGCGAATCTAATAATTCCGGAGGTTGATGATACGTGGCGATAATTTTCGGTCGAACTTTCCGTGGAAGTTTACATAACCACGGCAAATACTGAGCTGAGTGTTCACCATCCATAAAATGTATTACGTCAATTTTATTCCATAGGCATTTACGAAATATTTTAATTTCAGCAGTGAAATCGCTCAGTTTGTAATATTGCATGCCATTCCGTTGAACTATACTGCGTAACCATCTTTGCACTATGATATTTTTTATAGGAAAGTCAGCATCATTGTCTGAGGCAACATAAATATTCATATGGTATTTGTTATGATCGATATATTTCAAAAACTGATTTATACCAGAGAATTTACCCCAATGAGGACGGCGGGTTCTGATTATTTGAATGTTTAAACTCATAGTTTGGCAATTCTTAACAAGCCGTATATATGTCCCAATGCTATCAAATCAAAACACTTTTGTGTAAACTGTTCCGGATCATCTGTAGCCAATATGAGACGTTGTATCTTTTTGGGAGATTTTATAAAGATTTTTACCTTTGATATGACATAACGAAATCTTTGCACTGTTGAGGGTCTTTCCTGGAGTATCTGCATCACTGCATCAGACACACCCTGCCAGTAATATCTGCGAATGAACCATTTCTGATTAAGTCGCGATGCGAATATGTGATGTCCGATAGCAATGTCCGGATGATAAAAGCACGAGTATCCCATTTTAACAATTTGCTTTTCGAGAAATACGTCGCCACTTGACAGGAGATTATTCCCCACCCGATCAAGGCTTGGAGTAAATCCATTGACCCTTTTGAGAATATCTGCCGGAAAAGCAATATTGGCTCCAACAAGCCATTCTTCGGAAAGATTAGGCAAGACATGAGGGGTATCTGACCAATCGATAATAGTAAGACCGTGTAAAAGCCAGTCCGACAGCCATTTTGGTCTGGATGACTCCCAAATTGGCATTACCTTTCCTCCTGTACACCCAGGTCTAGGCCTTACTGTTTCAAACACTTCTAAAATTTTGCTGAGCCAGCCTGGGCAAGCTATGGCATCATCATCAAGGTAAGCAATGTATTTTCCTTTTGCATTGCGCCAGCCGGTATTCCGCGCAAATGAAAGCCCCAACGCTGATTCGTAAAAATATTTTATATTAACCCTGTAAGAATATTGTTCCACCACTTCCTTCGTGAAATCCGTTGAACAGTTATCTACTATTATGATCTCATAGTCTTCTTTGGGTATGCGCTGTTCTATCAGACTTTGAATTGCTTTGATTAGGTACCGAGCGCGATTATGCGTGCATATGATGGCCGATATGAGGATATTCATAAATATAAATTTTACATCAATTAGTTACACGGGAAATCAATCTGGCCATCCAGCCAGGTGCGTACCAAAGTATTTTGTTCTTTATCCTTTTCAGTATCCATAAGCCATTTCCGACAGGGAAGTGGAGTACTTTTTGTGATACCTTGAGATGTTTCCGGATTATAAAAACCTCTTCCCATAGTGAGTATTCAAAATTAGGCTGTGAAAGGAAAACGATGTCCCTAGCATCTCTTGTGATGATCTCCGGAAATCTTTCAAGAAGGTTCCTTTGCATCTTTCCATAGAACCGCGATTTTGTGATATATGACAACCGATTATTCCAGACCCGTTGCTTGCCCAGTATCGCCGGTATGGTCACAGCAACCCATCCTGCAACCATAACGGCATTAAAAAGGTCCCAAACATCATATCCTTCACTCAGCCCTGATCGAAAGTAACCGACCTCAGAGAATGCATCGGCCCGTACAACGCTGAAAGGAGCAGCCTCGTTTGTCAGCCATTGATAAGGAAAGCCTGGACAGGGCTTGATCCAGATTTTGTCATCAGTTCCATAATGTTGAGTCCAGCAGGAAACAAGACCAACTTCAGGACATTGCAGGAGGACCGATTCACATGCAGCAACAAAACCGGGGTTCAACCGATCCTCTGCCTTGAGAAAAACAAAACCGAGGATATCTGGTTGAGAACAAAGGATAGTATTCATTCCTGTATTCTTAGCGGATATGAGGTCTCCATTTTTTTTATGAATAACCTGCCATCCATCCTGCTGTACTTTACGGAGAACTTTTATTGTCTGTCCTTCCGTTGATTTGTCATCTACGATAATCACGATAGCTGGTTGCTTCGTCTGTTGTTCGATACTCCGCAAGCAAGCCTCAAGAAATTGCCCGGTGTTGTAACAAGTAACCACAAAGGCAATTCCTGTCTTGCCTTTGCTTTGTGATGTGTGGCGTGTTAAGCCGTTTGAAAGTGACCTTCTGTTCCATGGTAAATTCAATGGGAAGTGTACCGAGTGCTTTGCCCCTTTGTTAACAACCTGACTACGGAAATCTAAATGACTTTCTACAATTTTCCTGTTATCGCATATTCGTTTGATATCCGATGATGCACAACGACCCATTTCGGCAATTTTCACCGGTGGTGTATCAAGTGCGCGCCACAGAGCCTTGATTAGTTCATCGACACTCGCATTGGCAGCGATCCAACCGGTTCGATTGTCCATGACCATCTCTGGCATCCCACCCTCGGCTGTTGTAAGAACAGGAAGACCAGAGCTCATTGCCTCAATGCAGGTATTGGGAAGATTTTCCCAACGTGATGGAACAACTGCTATACGTGCCCCTGCAAGGAACTGCAAAAGGGACGAACGGTTCTGTTGTCCACGGAAGTGAAACCTTAGCATTAAATCGTCAGGAATGCGGCGTTTTACAAATTCCTCGCCGCTCATTTCTTCGGTGCCAAGAATATTAGCGCCTACGAATTCAAAATGTGCCAACGGATAATTGCTTGCAACGGCAACTGCAGCGTCAATCCATTCTATTATTCCCTTTCGTCTTTCAAGTCGTCCTATATAACAGATTGATCCCTGTTCCCATGTACGTTTGTCTCTTTCGAGGATAGGAGTATCACCTATTGGATACGGAATAACAGAGACAATACCTTCTTTTAATCCATAATGCGCTTCTACCTGGCGTGCAAGATATCTGCTAGGACAAAGTAGCGCATCGGCTGTAGTAATACTATAATCCTCGAGTCGTTTTGCCGTCAGTGTATCTGGTACACAAACATCCCAATCATTGTGTTGTGCTATAAACTCGGTTGGGGAATGAAGGTGAACGATGCAGGGAGGGCATCTTTTTGGTCCAAACCCAAGGGCGCGTCTAAGCTGGAGGTAATACAGCGGTGCTTCATATTCCTGGGCTTCAATTACGTCGATTTCTTCCTCCTCGATAAGTCTTTCTGCAAGGTGACAAGCCGCCCAGGAAAAATATTGAGGTGGAAAACTCGATTCCAAAAGACCCCGTTCCTCTTTGGACTTAGTAGTGGGACCGGATTTTCTGCTTATGAATGCTGGCCAATCTTTAAAATGGATACGATGAATAATCAGCCTTCCATGATATTTTTCCTCAACTTTCTTTTCAGCTCCTTCCCAAAGCTGACCAATTACATGGACGGTCTCTCCACTTTCGGCAAGCAGCCGGGTGATGTGGGCTACATATGTTCCTATGCCTCCGCCTGGGGCGGGAGGATATTCACGGCAGATAATCAAGTGTTTCATACGAGATCTGTATCATTTCCGGTACTGGATAACCGTGTAATGCAGTGTCAATAAATAATGGTTACATCTGTTGTAATAAAACGTAGCCATATATAGACTTGATACCTTTATTTATTGACACCGCCCAAGAAGCCTCTTGGTTGTTTTTAAAAGCATCTTATGAAAAGAAGCGTCTCTATTGTGGTGTTGATCAGGCAGCGGTGAAATTGCATTGGAATAAGCAATAGTCTTCCATTGATTCTCTAGTTGCATGGCAATTTCAACGGCAAATTTAGAAACGGTTTCCCGATGGGTATTGAATAACAGTTCCCGCATGACCTGATTCTGTACATCGGTCATACTTCGGTAGAGTGAATCACTGCGGACGCGGTACTTTAAAAGATGCATAGGAACGGTTACAATCGGCCAGCCAGATGCGAGCATTCGAATGCCTAATTCCCAGTCTTCATAGTTATATCGTTGGCGTGCGTCATAACCACCAAGACTTCTTAAGAGTTCCGTACGTGTTACACAGGGGACGATTATGCTATTCTCAATGAACAGGAAAGGAAATTCTGGTTGTGGGGCATTCCAAAAGCCATCAGCAATGTTCGCACCAAAGATACATGCCCATGCAGCAACTCCACCTAAACGCGGATGTCCTTCCAGAATTTTCAGGGCAATCTGATAAAATTGCGGCTCTATGATATC
Source organism: Candidatus Brocadia sp. (assembly GCA_021463795.1). GTDB lineage: Bacteria > Planctomycetota > Brocadiia > Brocadiales > Brocadiaceae > Brocadia. The sequence goes on from JAJTXE010000003.1 coordinate 765,380, forward strand.
GTCACCATCGAGGAAGGAGATGAACTCTCCGTTTGCTGCCTTTAGGCCAGTATTTCTGGCCGAAGCCAACCCCTGGTTTCGTTGTCGAATAATTTTTAAAGCAAGTCCCTTTTCTAATGCACATTGTTCAAGTTCCTTGATTCTCCCAAGGGTTTCATCCCCGTATGAACCATCATCGATAAGCAACACCTCGTCAGGCTGACGCTCTGAGGCCCAAACACTTTCCACAGATTCCTTGATCATGACACCCATTTCATAGCACGTTACGACAACGGAGAGCGTCCCTTTTTTTGCACCAGGCCGTAACGCTGACAGCGAAGGTGGCTCGTCCTTCTGCACAAGCGTCCGAAGGGGCATACGGCGGTCGAGAAATAGCAGGGCAATCCGTGACAGGTCTTGCGGTTTGGGACGGAAGTAAAGCATCTGTTCAAGGGCTTCCTTGACTTCCCCGACAAGGGAGTTTCGTCGATTTTTCCGGTGTGCCTCTGAAACCCGCAAACACAATTCCCGTCTGATTTGATCCAATTTTTTAATATCTGTTCCCGCAATTTTTTTCAGACAATCTGCCACGTTCTCTGGTGATGGGTCTCCCTCAATCAAAACCTCCCGGGGAAGAATTTCTCCCGGCGCTAACCCTTCTGCGGCTGCCGGAGAGAGAAGTACCAGGGAGCCACGGGCGAGCTCCGCCCAGATATTTGGGAGATGATCAAAGAAACTGGGGTAAAGACGAACAGGAAAAACCTGTTCAAGCCGTGGATAATCCTTCCGCCATTCCCATTGGTGTTCCCGGATAAGTTCACGTACGGCTCCACGAGACGACCAGTATTCAGAAAACTCCCGCGGTTTCATAGGAGCAAAGGTCATCGGCGTACCGGCGCTGATCATCGTCCGTTTTAAATAGGTTCCCTGACCTGCTAAAAGAGTAACGGCATCCAGGGCAGTCAGCACACCTGATGATGCCTGTTGAGGCTCGTAGAGGAAGAATTGCAGAGGCATTTGAATACCAGCGGGCGTTTCCGGTATACGAGCAATTTTATCAAGTAGGGACTTTCCGATACGACGGGGCACACAAACCGGAGCAGAAGCACCGGGCAACCTGCCTGCATCAGCAATCTCCTTCCCCCTCGGTCCGAAAACCAGAGACATATCTGCTAAGGCAAGCGAGACGTCTTCCATCTGACGGCGTATGATCGCATGCCTGGTCCAAACTCCCTCCTGATTGGCTAACTGGCGGTTGATAGATTTATCCGTAACCACAGCCACAAAAGGAACGTTTACAGTATCGGGAACCTGGGTTGCCCTTGCCATCTGTGCAACATACCCGACACCGCCCCACATGGGCATGATGGCAATATGAAAGGGGTCTTTTTTATAAAATGACCGGAGTTCCTTGTTCAGACAATAGGAAGCAAAAAATAACAAACCGCTGTCATTAATAAGCCCGTAAGATCGCGGACTCAAACCCTTTTCGTTAAATAAGAGACCGTAATCAGGATCTCTTGCGGGGATTGGAATTCGTTGTAACCTTGGTGATGTAAACGCCGACGGCGGATTGCTAAAATCGGGTTGCAACACGGGCCGTGTAGCAGGTGTTGGTACCAAGGTCTCTCTTTGCTCAAACCGATACCACTGATCCCATCCAAGAATAGTGATTCGGCAATCAAGACATTCTGCAATTTCTTCAACCGGAAGACCAAGTCCCTGCATGGATTCGCGTTCCTCTGGTTCGTCAGAGAGATACTCGACAAAACCCTCGTAGGCTTCTACAATAACCATGTGACTGCGACTTTTACTCTTCATCGAATCATCCTTGCGGGACATGATTCCTTTTTCATAAATCTGGCGTCATTTTAGAAGACCAAACAGGACGTACGAAAACCACCCCTGAAACCTCAGAAGGGGTCTCATCCTCGTTTACCACCTGCAAAGCATGCATCTCCCAATGAAAATCGTAAACATAGCTCCAATCAACAGGATAAAGACCAACATTAATATAATAACGACCGGCGAGTAGTGGCAACTCCGGCAAATGACAGCAAAAGCTACCGTGGTTAGCCAAATGTCCACAGACTGCGCTGACCGAAGCGACATAGGTTTCAAAACATTTGACATTTGTCTCGCTGTAAAGAGCTAACGTAGAGGCCATGTCAGGTAAAGGTTTGGCAAGGCGGTATTCAAGCTCGACCGTCAGGCTATCGCCGCCACAGAGAGTGTTGGTAATTCGGCCATATTTATCATACAGATTGACAGTACAGACTGATGCTTCCTGTGTACCGGTACGGCTTCCGTGTCCAGGCGTAAAACTGGTTTGAACAATTCCTCCGGAGAGTTGTGCAGCCCGTTTTTCTGTACGTTGACGCATAAGATCATCATAGCATTGAATTGCCTCTTCCGGATTCCCCTGCATTGCCACCCGTCCTTCTTCAAGCACCAGTACCTCATTGCATAAACTGCTAATCTGAGCAGTATCATGTGATGTCAGGATCAGGGTGTTGCCAGATACACGAAAAGCAGCCAGGCGTTCGAGACACTTCTGCCGGAAACGGGAATCGCCAACCGCCAATACTTCATCAATAACCAGGACGTCCGGATCGAAATGGATGGCCGCTGCAAAGGCAAGCCGTAAATACATGCCATTCGAGTAGGTACGAACCGGTTGGTCAATGAATTCTTCCAGTTCGGCAAAGTCAATGATCTCCTGTTGCTTTGATAAAACCTGACGTCTGGTAAGTCCGCTCAAAATGCCCCCGGTCATAAGATTCTCACGCCCGGTCATGTCGGGATGGAACCCACTTCCCAGCTCGAGCAAACCACTGATTATGCCTCTGCAGCGAATACGTCCGGAGGTAGGCCTTCCCAGCCCGCACAGTAAGCGTAACAGGGTGCTTTTGCCCGCACCATTATGGCCAATTACGCCCAGGGTACAGCCTTTTTCTACTGAAAAGGTTACCTCATGTAACGCCCAAAGGACGCTACCCGTATCGTGACGGCCAGTGAATCGCCGCACGATGGATTCTTTCATGGTAACAGGGCGATTATGATGAATCCGAAATCGTTTTGAGACAGCCTCCACTTCTAAAACCGCAGGCATACCAACCTCTCTCTTTGAGACACGTTTTGATCCAGCACGAGATTAAATGGTGTCAATAACTTTGTGTAACTGACGGCTGTAAATAAGATAACCAAGACCACATATGGCCACACTTGCACCACTCAAAAGCAATAATGAGTGCCACTCCGGAACAGTACCGTAAAAGAATACTGCCCGGTAGCTTTGGATCAGAACCGCAATTGGGTTTAACAGGTAGAGAATACGATAGTTTTCGCCGACATCTTCAGACCAATAAAAAACAGGGGTCAGATAGAACAGGAGCATAAGCGCTACGCTCACAATGTGTTGTACATCCCGATAGAAGACGTTCAAGGTAGCTAAGATCATTCCTAACCCGACTAACAAGACGCCCTGAATGAGTATCAGGAGGGGAACAAACAGCAGAGAGAATGTCATGTCCCTGCCATAGAAGAACATGACACCGGCGAGAATTGGCATTTGAACCAAAAAGAGAAACAGGTTTGACAGGGTATTGACGATTACCAGGGTTACCGGAGCAAAACGAGGCCTCCACATTAAATTGCGGTTGCTGATAAAAAGGTTCCCCGATGCACTCATACAGTTGCTAAACCATGACCACGGTAATAAAGCAGCCTGTAATGGCTATTAGCCGTATAATTGTTAAGCATGTTACGTATTTTTATCTCTTCTTGTTCCCTGTTATCAGCCATATCTTTAACGTACGGAATTGTTTTGCATTCTGATATATTACAGTTTTGCTAGTATTTAATGTAAAGGAATTATTTGTGTATGTCAAATTTAATTTATTTTACCCCGCGGTAACGTCAAAGTCCGTATAAAAGATTCCGAGGAAATCATGAGGCAGAAGAAGGTTGGTAACGGAAGAGGAAAATATGCAGAGAGGTAAGAAATGGGGCAAAAAGGGCCATCAGAGAGCCGAGTCAAAGAAAAATCATGGATACAAAATTCCATTACACTACGATAGCCATTTTGAGCGCATTCTGTTATTTTTTGATTGACAGAAATTATCCATGATGTTATAAAAATTGACAACTAAATAAGTAGTCACGCAAAATCAAAATATTCCGATAAAGGCAAACCCTAAGCGATTAGGGGACGCAAAGCAAAGGGTCTTAAACTTATAGGGAAGTAGTAAAAGACACCTAGCGTGAGTTTATTATGGCCGAAGGCCAAAAGCATTATAACGTTAATGCAGTCAATGTGTTAGAGAGGGAATGGATTGTATACACTAATACCCTGAAATTTCGGGCGATTTTTGTGGAGATCCTTAATTCCTAACGCATTCATTATCAGGGTTTCTTCGTCGGACATTTCTTCCAGTTTATAGGTTGCCTTGACTCTTCCTCTGGTTTGTGGTTCTTCCAGCATAGTGGCAAGCCTTATATTGTTCAGGGTGTCTAACAGGGTATCTAAAGTTCCTTTAAATTGTGCAAGTACTTTTGCCTGATGCCATACAATTGAGGCGAAAAGATATCCGAGGACACAAATAAAAAAATGCACCTTGATTTTCTGATCCGTCCAATGAAATTGAGGTTTTAAAGCAAGGTGATAGGGGTTCTTTAGATTTCGAAAGGCGTGTTCAATCTTCGACTGCCCATAGTAGGCTTTTATAATGTCACCCGTGTCCCAATCGTGACGGTCTGTCATAAGAATTCTTAATCCCAGTTCCCCTTCGATTTCTTCGAGCTTTTTCTGATTGATAGAAAATTCCAAGTGAAACTTACCTTCAGATACCTCTTGCAACGACCAATCAATAAGATTCTTTATAAATTGCCCTTTCACTAATGTTCTTATCGTATTCTCCAGGTGTTCATTGTCCTGCATCTTCGCCTTTGGACTGCACAGCTTCTGCTGCAAGTGTCTTAACTGTTTTTCTGCCTTTTCCAGGGATTGATATATTCCCCTTATTTGCCCAGCCTTTAATTTCTCAGAAATAAATACAATTACCGTTCTTTCTTGTTGCCAAATAACCCGTTTATTCCGGTAAACCTGCATCTTGCTACCATCAACATCGTGTTCCTTGAAATTGTCCACAGCCTCATCAACCAACTGCTTGTGATGGTACGGTGTAAGCGCCCCAACATAATGCAATGATAATCTCTCCACAATAGCCATATTATTTCTGGAATTATTTCCACGATCAAAAACAACGGTGTGCTTTTCACTCTCCAAACCCAACCCATTCATCCGGTCTTTTATCGTTTCTATAACGGTACTGAAAACCGTTGCATCCGCCATGTTCCCCCGATAGGTAAGGTGAAATAACGGTATCATATCTTTGCGTGTGACCACCATCGCCAACCCAATTTGTCTCAAATCGTATCGCTTTTGTTTGTTTTTTCCTCGCTGAGCAATCGTGCATCTCAGATTGGTTGTATCAATGTAAGTGAAGAAATTTGTCGTATCAAAAAATAAGGTGTCGCTTTGAAGATCGTATATTTTAAACGTTCTTTCAATTAATTCGCGCTCTATTTTTGCAATGGATTCTACGGGAAGCGCATCCATCAAATCCCAAAAATGCTGGCTATCTATTTTGCTCAAGCTGTGCCTGAGTAAATATTCAACCGTAGTCGTCTTTGCCCAATTCCACCACCCCCTTTTGCTGGTAGGCATGCAGACTCTTCCCATAGCGCCCAACAAAAGAGTACTTCCGGCTGTCAGGTTGTTTCGGACAGGTTTTTCGGCTCTATACGGTCGTGGTGATTTTATGTGGTGATTGATTACTGCAGGGGCATCCAGCGTATGTATTACGCTGAGTAATGCTGCTACCGCTCCGTGGGAATACGATTTGAGCCGTAATCCCTCGGCAAGTCCTTGCAGTCGCTTTAATAAATCGTCGGCTTTGCCAAGATAGGCCAAGACAATTGGCCTCGGCTTGCCATTTACCCGCCTTGATTCAACAATATACCAATACTTATAACCTCTGGAGTTTTTTGATTGAATGGTAGCCATGCACGGTTAATGATTAGTGTATACATCCTAGATATACATGCCACTCACTATACATCATTACTAAATAACATTCAATAAAATTCTCATATTATTCAGTGTATACAAAACTTATCAAACAAAAATAACCACAACCCTTTGCCCCATCACGGGTTGCGGCTTACCACCCCTCCTTTATTTCAATTTTTGTAATAAACTCACGCTAGACGAAAATAAGACAGCCTTACTGCCGAAGATTTTTACAATAATATCTTTGCAGTAAGGCTTTTTGATTTATTAGTACCGGCAGATTCGTTTGAGGTAAAAAACGATGCCATTAAGAATATCGATCTGTTGCTGTAACTATCTCTTTGCAGAAGGCATTCAGCAATTACTGGCAGGCGAGGCACGTGATATGGGTTATCGTGTTGTTACCGTTGATTCTGAAAAAGAGGTTACGGCCAAAACGGACTTGCTCATTGTTGATTTTCATACCCTTTCCGGGATGTCTATTGAAACGCTCTTTAAACACAAGATTGATGTCATTCTCTTGTTGACAGGTTGCCTCCCCAGGATACAAGATCAACGTCTATTCGAATATATCTCAAAAGGGCTTGTTGGTATCCTGCCTCTTAAAACCGACGCCTCACAGTTAAAGAAGGCAATACAATGTGCTATTTCAGGAGAACTTTGGTTCACCCATAAGAAACTAAAGGACATTATCACTGGTATGAAAAATGGTCTCATGGAATCAGACACCCCCTTGACTGTGAAAGATACGGAGATCGTTAAATCAATTTGCAATGGATATAGCAACAAGGAAATCATGAAACATCTCAAAATCAGTGAACAGGCCGTAAAAAAGCATCTGGGCAATATCTATAGAAAGGTCGGGGTCACTGATAGGCTACAACTCGCCCTCTACGCCATGAAGCATTGGCCGCTCTATTTCAGGTAACCAAAGTCTATCTGATAGGGTATACTAAAGATACCAAAAATTTCTACCTTTGTTCTCTTGCATCATCCATCACACAAACGTATTATATCCAGATAGTAAGAGGTTACTGTGCAAAACGAAGGGCCTTTATTTTGAATCTCGTTTTTTCAGGAAATTTTTTATATGAAATCTTTGTAAAAAACAAACCCATTCCGATAAAGGCAAACCACAAGTAATTGTGGGACTCAAAGTAAAGGGTCTTTGAACTTATAGGGAAGTAGTAAAAGACACCTAGGCGAAAATTAAGATAGCCTTACTGCCGAAGATGGTTGAATAAATATCTTTGCAGTGAGACTTTTTTGTTTTTAAATGCCTATTTAATTTTTTTTAGAATGGAGGAAATAAGATGAAGAAGTGGTGGATAATAAGTCTTTTGGGGGTTCTGTTCTTTATTGGACAAGCGGGATGGGCAAAGGTATGGGGACTAAGTATTGAAGAGAGGGTGGCATGTCAGCGGGCTATTGAAGAGGTCTACTGGAGACATATCCTATGGCCAAAGGAAAATCCATCTCCAAAACCTCAGCTTAAAGAGGTTATGTCAGAAGAAGAATTGAGAAAGAAAGTAGAGGAGACCGTAAAGATGTCCAGGGCTCTGGAAGTAATCTGGAAGCGTCCCGTCAGGGGGTATCAACTCCAGGCGGAGCTTCAGCGTATGGCTGAAACTACGAGGAATCCTGATATGCTGCGAGAACTCTGTCAGGCGCTGGGTAATGACCCCCATCTGATAGCGGAATGCCTGGCCAGACCCTTACTCGTAGAGAGGCAGATCCAGGAATGGTATGGCTTTGATGAACGGTTTCATGGGAAATTAAAGAAACGGGTGATGAGGGAGCTGAGACTCCATGATAAGGATATGAAGGGGATGAATGGAGTGTACCAGGAAGTGGAATTGAGGAAAGGGAAGTCTCATGAGGATAAAGAGATGGAGAAGAAAGATGTGCTGGAACTTTCTGAAGAGGAATGGGCAGAGGAGATAGGACAGCTTGCTGGTGAGTTTGGGGTGAAGGGACAGGACGCGATGAAATTGCCGCTGGGGCAGTTAAGTAAGTTACAGGAGGATGATGAGAGATTTTATGCAGTAGGAGTATTGGAGAAGGGATCAGAACGGGTGATGATAGCAGTGGTAGAGTGGCAAAAGGTAGGGTTTGATACGTGGTGGTCAAAGGAAAAGGAACGGTTTACAACAGAAATAGAAGGAGAAGACTATGCCTATAACTTGCCTGAAATTACCCTGACAGCCATTGCCCCTCTTAGCGACACTTGGTCAGCAACGGCTGAAAGGGAGCGTGCCCCTGGTCGCCGATTTCTGCATACAGCGGTATGGACAGGTACGGAGATGATTGTATGGGGTGGAAACAGTGCCGGTGCTCTCGTCAATACTGGAGGACGCTACATTCCAGGGACAAATACGTGGTCTCCTACAGAAATAAAGGACGCCCCTAGTGCCCGGCAGCGGCATACAGCGGTATGGACAGGTACGGAGATGATTGTATGGGGTGGATTAAATAGGATTTCGGGTCAGTTTCCCCCCACCAATACTGGAGGACGCTACGACCCAGCAAAAAAAACGTGGTCTGCTACAAACATAACGGGCGCCCCTATTAGCCGAGCTTTGCATACAGCGGTATGGACAGGTACAGAGATGATTGTATGGGGTGGATCCTCCTCTAGTGATGGAAATGACACCAAGCCCATCACCCCCCTTAATGATGGAGGACGCTACAATCTAACGACAGATACGTGGTCTGCTACAAACACAACGGGCGCCCCTCTTTCCCGAAGTTCCCATACAGCGGTATGGACAGGTATGGAGATGATTGTATGGGGTGGATATAGGAGTGGTCCACCTACTAATCCCACAGGGATCTTCAATGGTGGTGGACGCTATTTCCCTTAATTGCTCGCTTAAAAGGTTGCATTGCTAATATCGTCCTCGATTGAGCCAAAACGTTTTTTAGCAAAGATACACCGTAGAGACAGGTTTGAATCTGTCTTTACACCGGAGAGTTCAACGGTATGGTTCAGCAGTCAGTACCACCAGCTTAGCTGGTGGTACTGACTTTTCTGGCAATGTAGTGAAAACAAAAATGTAACCAGCCGATTCAAGGGTTTCCGGTTGTACCTTTCTGCCTTTTTTCTCCCTTCCTTGTAAAATCTTTTTTCGGGCTTTCTCTGCGTCTGCTTTTCTTTATAGCATCCTTTGCTTACTACGTACCACCTTTGCATCCGTTACTTTTAACTCATCACACTACAGGGAAAACAGTTTTATTGAATAATGTATTCTCCAATCTGTTCCTGTGCTGCCAGGCTCACTAATGTGAGTCCCGTCTACCACAGTATTAAACATATTTATGATATTTCAAACAAACTATTCATTATGGAAACCTGAAAAGGAGCAGCACAGAACAAATTTCTGTTGTCAAAAAATAGATAGTATGTCATGTAACCAAAAGATTAAATTGATGACACGATAGAAATGCCGATATCTGAAAGGTCACCAAGTGCAGCAGAAAGAACACGCGAAGGGTAATGTGCCACGAATCCAGGGAAAAGCCATTCAACAGGAAGCGGAAAGCTTTTTTCGTGCCAAGGGATTAAACAAACCCTATCATATATTTCCACAATCACACACGAATGTTAACAAACAAAGGGATTTGTTCAGTGCTATCCTTTCAAACACGAAAGATATGATTTTTATCATGGATAAAGACAACAGGATTTTGTATATGAATAAAGCTGCGTCAGATGAATGCGGAGTATCGTTGGGGAAATTTTGTTATGAGGCAATATGTCATAAGGAAAGTATCTGCCAACAAAACGCTATGGAAATGGTCATGAAAGGGCAGACGGTACAGTTAGAAAGGGAAATTAAGGGAAAGGTATACGATTCACTTATTGTGCCATTTGCAGATGGGAGCAGGGAAATATATAAGATGGAAATCCTGAGGGATATTACCGGAAGGAAAGAGCTTCAGGATGAACTTGAAAAATTGTCTATTACCGACAAACTTACCGGTTTGTACAACAGAAGATATTTTGATGATATTTTGGAAAAAGAGGTGCTGAGGGCAAGGCGTCTTCACCACAATTTAAGCCTCCTTTTTATTGATATCGATAAATTCAAACACTTTAACGATATCTACGGCCACGTCATGGGTGACAAGGTGTTGCAACGGCTGGGGGGCTTAATACAAGAACGGATACGAAAGGGGATTGATGTGCCGTGCCGTTATGGAGGTGAGGAGTTTACCATAATATTACCAGAAACTTCAAACTACAGGGCACGTATTGTTGCGAATCGCATCCTGACGGGTTTCAGGAATATTAAACTCCCTATCCCGCAAAAGGACGAATCGGTGCAAAAGACGATCAGTATTGGTATCGCCGGTATCGGTCAATATAGTAATTGTGGTGTAAAGCCACTGCTGATTCATGCGGATAAGGCGATGTATAAAGCAAAAAAACTGGGGGGCAACAGAATTTGCGAAGAGAAAGCCACAGAGGAAGTGTAAAACGTAATGTTATGATCCGGAGGAGAAGCGGGTAAGTTTAAGAAATATGACTTTCGGGCAGCAAATGTTTTAGGTACGATCAGTATGATGAAATATACCAAATAATTTTCTGATAATTTCCACGTACCGGTATCCACCACCATTTTTTGCTTCCTGTTTAGCGACTTTTGCCGGGTGATGGAGCAGCTTGTTTATGGTGCGTTCCACGGTGTAGACAACCTGTTCCCAGTCGCCATCATCAATGCTTTTGAGTTTTGTTTTCAAGCGGCCAAGCTCTTCCCGCCCAATAGTGTGAAAATGATTACGCAGCAGCGTTATTGCAGGCTCTATCTTCATTTCCTCAAGCCTTGCCATGAAGTGCTCAACCTCCTCTTCGATAATAGAGCGGCATTTTTCCACTTCTCTGGTTCTTTCGTCAATATTCTGGCTTACCACGGACTGCAGGTCATCAATATTATAGAGATAGACATTGTCAATGTTGGCAATTTCAGGTTCGATATCACGGGGAACAGCAATATCTAAAAGGAACATGGGATTACCCCTTCGAAGCCGGATCGCATCTTTTACCTGATCCGCATGGATTACATAGTGAGGAGCGGAGGTTGAGCTGATAATAATATCAGCTTTTGCAAGATATTCACCCAGCAATTCATATTTAATCGCCTGTCCCTGAAAGGCGTTGGCAATCTCTTGTGCACGTTCAAAGGTGCGGTTTGCAACGACGATCGTGCGTGCACCTTCTTCATAGAGATGCTTCAATAAAAGCTCGCACATCTCCCCGGCGCCTACCACAAGGACCATCTTGCCGGTGAAATCCTGGAATATCTTTTCAGCAAATTCTACCGCTACCGAGCTTATCGAAACCTTTTTTTTCCCGATGGCCGTTCTGGTATGCACAATTTTTGCAACATTGAGCGACTGCTGAAATAACTGGTTCATAACCTTTCCCGTAGCCTCTCCCATGGATGCCGTTGTGTAAGCCTCTTTTACTTGCGAAAGGATTTGTGATTCACCAAGTACCATGGAATCGAGGCTGGCTGTGACAAAAAAAAGATGGTTCACGGCCCGATCATCCGTGTAGTGATACATATACGGGGAAAACTCGTCTAATGCAATCTTATGAAAATCGGCAAAGAAGGAAAGGATATCTCCTGTTTTTACTGCGCCGTCCATCGTTGATGCATACATCTCAACGCGGTTACAGGTTGACAAAATAACGGTTTCTGCCGTCTGATACCGGTGGAGGAATAATGATAATGCCGTGGGGATATTATTAGCATTAAAAGCTAATTTTTCCCTCACCGCTACCGGAGCCGATTTATGATTGAGTCCAACGACCAGAATACTCATGGTGAATCCTTATGTAATGGAACCGGGTATATCGTCCCGTGAAAACATGGATATTTCCACGGAGAGCAACCTCATGCTTTCTCTTGCGTAAATTCATGAAATAACGCACCCGATAGGTTGCGGCACATGCTAACTTTTTTGAAATATTGTATGATAATCGTATTCACGTTTATTCAAACTTTTCATGGGTATGCTCGCTCACCTTTTGAAAGGCGTGTTTGGAGCCCATAAAAAAGGTTCCAATAAAAGTGAAAAGCACCAGACAAAAACCTGCTATCGTCAGACAAGCGATCTTCGTGCCATGGAATGAAGAAACAAGTCTCATGTGCAGGAGCGCTGCATAGATGAGCCAGGTAGCCAAACCCAGAACAACCTTATAATCCAGATACCACTGCTCACCCAAAATGTTTTGCGTTTTGACCCAGAATGTGCCAAATACCAGCCCAAGCGTGAGGAGAGGAAAACCAAAAGAAATGGTTTTCCACATAAGCCGGTCAATTCCCTCAAGCGACGGCAGCCTCGTAAAAAGCGGGCCAAACAGTTTATGCTTTAATTGTCGCTGCTGAGTTAAATACATAATGCTCAGGCTAAATGATATCGTAAAAGATGCATAGCCAATGAATATAGGTATGATATGCGCTATGAGCCAGAAACTCTGAAGACTTACCGTAATGAACAGATCTCCGCCATCAAACGTAAGCGCCCAGAGAGAAAGCGCCGTAACGACAGGGACCAAAAACGTATCTAACGCTGGCAGTTTGTACAGATAATCCAGATTAATATAAACAAATAAAATACACCAAATTAATGATATGAAAGATTCATAGACATTTGTTATCGGGATGTTTCCGGACTCAAGACCCAGAAATATTAAAAAACCACTGTGGATAAGAAAGCCCATCATCATTGACCACTTCCCCACCTTCTTATTAAAAAAGACAGGTTTTATAATGTGGCCTATTGACCACACGGAGGAGATAAAATATAAGAGTATGACAATGATAAAAGGAATATGGGAAAAAATGTCCATAGGCAAATAAGTGTAAAAGATAAAGAGTCATTAATCAATGAAAATTTTCAGACGTCCGTCTCCGTTTTTAAACGCTTATCTTGTTTTTTGGTTGACAAAAACTCCATCGTTAGCTAACCTTAATTTGTGTATCAATTGAGATTCATTATTGGCATGAAATACTTGGTATAATTACAATTGTTTATTAATCAGGACGAGCGGTATGTTCTCTGAAATTCGTTGCCCTGTCCTGTAAGATTTTTTATGAGGAATTTAAATATATGACAGAAGCCTTAAAAAAGATAACAAAAAAGACGAGCATTGGGGAGGTAATTAAACAATATCCGGAAACAGAAGCCGTTGTGAAAAAGTATTTTGGAGCTGGTTGTTTTACCTGTCCAGGTTCAAAAACCGAAGATATTGCGTTCGGCGCCACCATGCATAATATTGATCCGGAAGTTATTATTAAAGAGTTGAATGACGTCATTGAAAAGAAAACAACTAACCCTTAAACCCAGGAGGACTTTCATGAAAGAAAAGATAGAAGAAGCGCTGAAAAATATTAGACCTGCATTACAAGCGGATGGCGGTGATATAGAACTCGTAGATGTGCAAGACGGCGTTGTAAAGGTTCGTTTAAGGGGTGCGTGTGGCACGTGCCCAAGCGCACTTATGACGCTAAAATATGGTGTAGAGGAACGACTCAGAGAAGAAATTCCTGAAGTAAAATCCGTAGAACTGGCATAATCTCTACCGAGGCACAGCCGAAACCAAAATGAACCAACCCTCAACCCCGTCCTTATAAAGGAGGGGATTGAGGGTTGTTAAAAATTTACAAAAAATGGGTTAGCGGGAGTTGTGAAAATAGTTGCCAAAAACTTGTGTAATTTTGTGAAACTTCACCCTGAGGAGCTTTTGAATGAGTCTAGTATTAGGGCCAATCCATCATTGGATGTATGGCAAAATTAAAACTACGGAGGGGAGGGAATCTGCCATTATTTCCGCATTTAAATCGAAGTATGGTGCAGAGGCGGACAAAATCCTTGAACAGGTATATAAAAAATACCCAAAATCAACCGAAAATAAACCCCTTGAAGAATTATTAGCCAACAAACCCATTCATCAGGGTATACAGAGCCTCATTATTGAGATCGAAACGCGAGAAGCGGCAACGGTTGCAGCGTTTTGCGCAAAATTCAACGATGCTGCAAAGATAGCAGCTGAAGCAGCCCATAATCATGGTATAAGTTGTGGAAAAGAATCCACCAAGAACAGAGGGTTAACACCATCAGATTGCAATAATACTTCAAAGGCATTTGAGGTGATGGGAGATTACCTCTGTGACGGGATGCCTTGCGACCGGGGCGCACAGGTGGTGGCAGAATCTGAAAAAAGTACTTCATGGGATCATGAAAGCTGCGTTCACGAACCTTATTGGCAAGGCGCAGGGGCAGATTTCTTAACGATGTGCAATATTGTAAATGAATGGATTGCCGGGTTTGGTGAAGGAATAAATTCCCGAATCGAATATAAACGGGAAAAGGCACTTGCCACGGGAGACACTTCTTGCCTGAGTAATTTCACTATAAAAAGTTAGCATGAATGGTCGTTATGCACGGCAGGTATTGTTTTACGGCATAGGTAAAGAAGGCCAAAAAACAATGATGGAGAAGACCGTTGTGCTGGCAGGCTGCGGTGCGTTAGGATGCACTTCAGCAAATCTTCTCGTCCGGAGCGGTATAAAATGTTTAAAAATTATAGACCGCGATTACATTGAAGAAAGCAATCTTCAGCGTCAATCCTTATTCGACGAAGATGATATTAAACAAAACCTTCCAAAGGCAATAGCCGCACAAAAAAAACTTCAAAAAACCAACTCCCTCATCCAGGTCGAATCTTTTGTAGCTGATCTGAATCCCACGAATATCGAGACCCTCCTGCATGATGCACATCTTGTCGTTGACGGAACCGATAACTTTGAGACGCGATTCCTCATCAATGATTATTGCGTGAAAAATAAGATACCGTGGATTTATGGTGCCTGTATAGGAAGTACGGGTATAACAATGAATATTATCCCGTCAAAAACCCCGTGCTTCCGTTGCATGCTTGAAAATGTTCCGCCATTTGGCACTGTAGGCACCTGTGATACCGAAGGAATTATTGCTCCAATCGCCAGCCTGATTGCCTCTGTTCAGGTGGCAGAGGCAATCAAGATTCTTACGAACAATTACGATGCAGTGAGCAAGGTACTATTAAAAATTGACCTATGGCGTAATGAAATAAAAACGTTATTTGCAGAAGATGTCAAGGGTAAGATAAATTGCATAACATGCAGTCAGCATCATTATGAATTCTTAACCAAAAATGCCTGCGCAATGACAACCACCCTGTGTGGCAGAAACGCCATACAAATCTTACCTCCTGTCGGATCAGCATTAGACCTGGTGAAACTCGCTGCACGGTTGGAAAAGATAGGAAAAGTATCCTATAACAGTTTTTTACTACGATTGAAAACCGGCAAGTGCGAGTTAACCGTATTTCCCGATGGACGTTCAATCATCTCAGGTACTAATGATGTTGCTATTGCAAAGGGGCTTTATGCAAAATATATAGGCATGTAGTATAACATTCCCTGTAGTAATGGCTTTGAATAGATTGAAGGCAATATTACCAGGAACCGGAGCACCGTTCTCAACAAGCGGTTATATAACTTCTACAAGCCGGCCTTCGCCGAGAAACCGGAAAACCGGACCCTGATTGCTTATGGCAATCTCATCATTTGGTTTCAGAGAAGCCTGGAAATCAATGGGCACTTTGTTTATCTGAACCGACCCCCTTCCGGTAAGGTCCTTTATCCAGTACTGGTTCTGGCTGAAGAAAATCTGTGCCTGCTGATCAGAAATGAAGGGTTGGTCAATCACGAATCCACACTTTGGATTTTTTCCCAGGATAACAGGGAGCTCTTTGAATGAACGAAGGGTGGGCCCGTACTGGATGGTCAGCGATACCTTTGTCTTTTGAACTGCGATTTCTTCCTGCTTATCGTCAAAGCTTTGAACGGCATCAGAGGTTGCAGTTTCATTCCTGGTCTCTGCACGTGGCTCCCTCATTTCGGTAAGGAAACTCACCTTTGGCCCACCTCTGGCAAATTCCAGGATATCTCCGCTTTTGAGATACGCATCCTGTTCGGTTTCAATCTGTTTTCCGTTGATGTAAGTAAAATTCGGACTATTATTGATCAGTTTGAACTGATTCCCTTCCCGAATGATTTCGGCATGATTCCGTGAGACAATAACCAGGTCTGCAGGAAAGCGAAGATGGCAGGACGGATTGCGGCCAATAGTAATCAACTCTTGCTGGAATTCCTGGATATTTCCCTTCATAGGACCCAGGATGTGAACAAGCTGGACAACGATGTCAGGACGGCGCTTCATTGTAAAAATTATGTCTTATTCTTTTGATATAAGCAAGATAAATTTTTATCAAAAAGTACAAAAATAGATTGTTTTATTTGTAAAAATGTGATAATTTTTGATTCAGTCAGTTCTCAAACCAACAGAGGAAATCATCTAAAATATCGTTTCAAAATGCCGAATATGGTGAGTACGTTTTCCATGGTTTGTTTGATAAAGAACAAATCTGGCTTTTATATGACCAGAAAAATAGTATTTATATGATTTTAAAAACAGCTACCAATAAAATAGTTTGTTGTGCTAAGTCAGATATCGGCCTAAAACGCACCCACAACGAGGATGCTTATCTTATAGAACCTGATTTTGGATTTTTCACTGTTGCGGACGGTATGGGCGGGGCCGCTGCCGGAGAAGTCGCAAGCCAGATCTTTACAAAAACAGCCTTTGAAATTTTTTCGAAGTCCGGCAGACAATCAGAACAAGAAATTCTTGAACTGGTACAACAGACCTTCCGTTTTGCCAACGAGCAGATTCTGAACCAGGCAAGCAATAAACCAGAATACTATGGAATGGGATGCACTGCAGAATTGATTGCCTTTTATAACAATCATTTTGTACTTGGTCATGTGGGAGACAGCAGCACCTACTTATTGAGACGGGGGCATTTGAGAAAAATAACCCGGGACCACTCTCTTGTTCAGGATCAGATAGATAAAGGACTCCTCAGCAAGGCTGACGCAAAAAATCGCTTGCATCGCAATGTCATCCTCAGGGCAGTGGGAGTTCATGAAAAACTGGAACTTGACCTGATTAGAGGAAAGGGGGTTTGTGGGGATCTTTTTTTGTTGTGTTCTGATGGCCTTACCGGTATGGTAGATGACCCTGCGATTGAAAGTGTCCTTTCTTCTCGTGGTACCCTTTTTGAAAAAGCCGAACAGCTTATCAATTTGGCCAATTCAGCCGGGGGGAACGATAATATCACCGTGGCTTTATGTGAACTAACAGAGTGAAGCTTCTTTACCCTTGGGAACCTACAAACTTAGTCCCGTAATTTTATTGTTTCAAATGCCCAGCTGCTTACTGCATAATCAAATCCTGCATCAGATTCCCCATAACTAAGTTTCTTGCTTTTCTGAGTTGAAACGACCTCTATAGCCCGCTTCTTAAGGATTTCATGAATCCCTCTCATTTCTGCTGGTGATACAGATCGGAATACGTAATCGTCATTTTGAACTATATTTTCGGCTTTTGCCACAAAGAATGAGGTGTCGTTTGAGATTTGCTTCTGTATCTCTCCCGGTGATAAAGGAACAGTACTTGCCACCACCTTTATATATTCCTTTCCGGGAGGTTCACAGACCCTAAACACAAATTGGTCATCTGTTCCCGGTATATTGTATTCTCTATTTGCCTTAACAAAATTATCCGGTTGATACCGGTTAGGGAATAATTCCCAGATCTCACCGTTGCTCCTTACATTAAACAGGGTAATATAACAATCTCTGTTTGCTTTTAAAAAAATTGTTGCCGGATCGCCGATCGTGTACGTTTTATTGTTCATCCGGACGTTGACATGCAATTCTGCATTTTTTACGGTATCATTAATGTTCCAGCCAAGCATATCAACGGTTTCAGTTTTTACTATTTTACCACTTTCAATATGGAACATGCTTGTGATTATTTTGAAGGTATTTTCAGCATAACCGATCCAGCCAACGACAACACTTTCAGTATCAACCAGATTTTTTAATGTTTCCCGCGCATCATCGCTCATAACCCCATTTTTAACAACTTGTATATCTCTTATCACCTCTGGCAGGAATTCCTTCTCATATACGTTTAACGCACCAAATATTTTCAGTTGCTTGATAAGCTCGGATGCAACAATTTTTCCCTGTTCGCTTTTTTCACCATTTAATTTAGCGAAGGGAATTACCGATACGGTTTTGTCTTTCAGAAGATCGCTCTCTGATGATATTGACCAGGCTATGGAACCTAATGAATATTGAAAATATTGTTCAATGATCTTATCAGCGATATCTTCTGATGTGCATAGATGATAAGCCCTTTTCAGTTTTTCCAGACTCTTTTTATAATCATGTTTTTTGCCAAATGCCTCTGCTTCCTCAGCAAGTTTGGCTACTTGCTGACTTTCGGTAGGCGCAGTGAGCAAAAAGTATAGCACAATTCCGGCTATTACTAATAATACGGGAACGGCAATTTTGACGTAAGAAAAACTCTGTTTCTTTTTTGTCAGTTCCCCTGGTTTCGTATCTAATAAGGACTCAAGCGCCCGCCTGAATTCTGTCATATTCTGGTACCGGTCTTCAGGCTTTTTGGCTATTGCCTTCAGGATAACGGCCTCAGCCCCTGGAGAGATATTAGGGTTAATCTTTCGTGGCTTTTCAGGTTCTTCATGGATGTGTTTATAAATAACAGTAGCGGCCGATTCAGCATCAAAAGGAAGCTTGTTTGTTAAGATCTGATAAAAG
The DNA here is from genome assembly GCA_021463795.1 of Candidatus Brocadia sp. Lineage (GTDB taxonomy): Bacteria > Planctomycetota > Brocadiia > Brocadiales > Brocadiaceae > Brocadia. Next base: position 784,178 of record JAJTXE010000003.1, read on the forward strand.
ACAATCCCAAGGGAATAGATGTCGGTTCGGTGATCGAGGGGCTTCCCCAATCCCTGTTCAGGGGAAGTATAATTAACCGTTCCCATAAATACATCTGTTTTCGTTAATTTCATGGTTGCTTCCAGACTCTTCGCCAGACCAAAATCGGCGATCTTTACTACTCCGTCATTGGTAATCAGGATATTGCTGGGTTTTATATCTCTGTGAATGATTCCAAATTTTTGGGCCTCTTCCAATCCACGGCAGGCCTGGACGATAATGTCAATAGCCACTTTTTCTGAAAAGGTATCCCCACGTCTTATTTTTGAAGATAGGTCTTCACCGTGGACATATTCCATGGCAAAATAGTGGATACCATCCTCCGTCACCCCTTTGCTGTACATCTGGATAATGTTGGTTTGGATCAATTTGGCAACGGACTTGGCTTCAAGGTCAAATCTCTCTATGAATTCTTCATTGTTGCTCAATGCAGCAGACAATACCTTTATAGCCACTTCTCTGTTAAGGGATTTCTGGATGGCCCTGTAAACCCTACCCATACCGCCTTTGCCAATTTCTTCCTTTATCTCAAAATCGCCGACACTTTTTCCTAACATCGTCTTTTCCTTTTGTATAATTACTTCTTGCGTACCAAATTTAGCTTTTTGAAAAACCCGTACCTTTATGTGTAATCAATACAAACGGAATACGTAGCGCGGGTGGTTTATCCCCCGCCCAATGCCGACCACAAGGGATCGGCGCTACATTTTTCAAAAAGCTAAATTGGTCCCTTCCTGCTCATCTGTGAAAGTCTCTACATCTCTTTGACGGGAACCAGGAAAAATTCACCCATTTCATGCCCTGAATACTTGAGTGGGGCATACTGCGGAACCTGCTCCAGATACACAGCACGAGCGGCATCAGTGAGGTGGGCAGAAACCTCCTTATGTAATCGCATCCCTTCGAGAATAGCATCATTCTCCAGAAGAACATTCAATAATGCCTTTGCAAAAACAGAGTGGCCGCCACCGCCGCTGTCTAAAACAGGTTGCAAGTCACCGGAAGTAAGCACCGTGCGGGACTTCTTCCCGGCCGCAATCCGGGTCATTTGATGGCGTATTTCGTCCGCTGCAGCAGATTCAATCTGTGGGATTGCCGATCGTGTTACAGAAACCCCTGATAGGATTTACCCCTGAAGCGTTTTTAGATTATGTCGAAACGGTAATACCGAAAGACCATCTGTGCAGAGCAGTCAAAGAGGTAGTATTCTCGTTAGATACAGAAGCGATAGAGGCGAAATATTCTTTTTTAGGCCAACGCACCTATCATCCGAAGTTACTCTTGAGTGTGCTGTTTTATAGGTATGCAACCGGAGTACGGAGTAGTAGAAAGTTAGAGGAGAGATGTCTGAGTGATCACGTTTATAGTTATCTGATGCAATGTTACACACTGGATCATCGGACAATAAACGATTTTCGGAAGAATAATCTCAAAGCGATAGAGAAGTATTTTGTGGATATCGTGAGGATATTCAGTACGTTGGGGTATACCAGCGTAGGAAAGATATACCTGGATGGGACAAAGATCAAGGGCAATGCCTCAGCAAAACGGCCGAAAGACCGCGAAGGGTTTGGGAAATGGCTCTCAGAGATAGAGGAGGAGATAGCGACAGCATTAAAGGAAGCGGAAACCACTGACAACGAGGAAGACGAGACCTGCAGAATTGATCCGGAACAAGAGGCATTACGGAAGAAGTTATCCGAGCGTACGTACCTGAAGAGGAAAATAGAAGAGGCGCTGGAGGTAATGAAGGAGGAAGGAAAAGAGAAGATCAATCTCACCGACCGGGGTGCCAATCACATGAAATCTGGGGGAAGTAAAGACATTCGTCCTGGATACAACTGCCAGGCGGCGGTAACCGAATCAGGGATTATCGTAGCAGGGGAAGCAGTAACAGAGCCGAATAACCGGAGAATATCAAAAAGAAGAGAACCGATATCATTACACCAATTTTACCTACGAAACAGCAAGTGATAGTTATGTATGTCCGGAAGGGGAGCGGTTAATGTACTGGAAGACCAGAACAAAGAAGACGGAGAGCCGTCAGTGGAATCATAAAGTTTACCGGGGGACGGAGTGTGGAGCATGCCAGAAGCGATCGCTATGCACAAAGGCAAAGGTGAGAGAATTATTAATAGATATTCGTGAGCCTCTTTTACAAAAGATGAGAGAAAAGCTGATATCGGATGAGGGGAGGCGAAAATATTTTATGCGTCAGTCTATCATCGAACCCGTTTTTGGGCATTTGAAATTTAATGTGGGGTATCGCAACTTTCTCTTACGAGGACTGAAAAAAGTCTGTGCGGAGTTTAAACTGATGTGTATTGGATGGAATTTAAAAAAGATGCTGAAAATGGGAATAAGGCTCGCCACGGTATAAGGTAAACTAGGAAAACAAGCTCTCCTTGGGCTGCTTTACGTACTTTCTCTGATTCCTGAAATACAAAATTACACCTTGGATGGAAACTTTTTAACCTTTTCCTGACTTGTTTATCGATCTCATTTAATTTACACACAATTTCCTTTGTCTTTTATTCTTATTTACTGGCCACATTCTCGGACAGCCTGTCAAGGTGTGACTCATCGGTGTCCTCTTTGTTTGGCAAGCGACCTCTTTACTGCTATATTTCACCACGAAAAATACTTATATGTTGTATTATTAATCTCATTAGACGAAGCTTACAAAGTTTTGTTTAGGGAAGTCAATAACCAATAAAAATATTAAAGTAGTTGACACTGGTCTTTTTATGCTATAGTTAAGAAAATAGATTTTTCATAGGGAAGGAAGGTAAAAGATGAAAAACATATCTTTTGGCATGAAATGTTGTTTTTTAACTATTTATACCATTTTCGGTTTATGTTCCAACTTGCCATTTTTATCCATACCGGTACTAGCACAGAATTTGCCACCCCCCAAAGTGGAAACAGGTGAAGCTACGGACGTAACATCAAGCTCTGCAACTCTAAACGGGGAGGTCTCAGGGCGGGCTCCATCGGCATGGTTTGAATATGGTACAACCAGTGACATGTATGACGGAATGACACTAGCAAGTTGGGATGGGCTGGGGACAGACACAGTAAGCAGTAATATAAGCGAGCTATCGGCAGCAACAACTTATTACTATAGAATAGCTGCGTATGATAGCGATCCTGAATTTACCACCGATAACGCATATGGAAGTGAAAAGTCCTTTACTACGTTAGCAGCGATACCTACAGTAACGCCTACCCCTGAATGCGAGATTGAGTCCATCGATACATCTCCAAAGACGCTGAAACTCAAGAGAGAAGAAAGCGGTGATGTAACGGTAACGGTTACATGCGTTGATGGTTCACCAATTGTAAGTGAAATGGTGACGGCTAAGATTAAGTTAGGAAAAAAGTGTATATCTGTATCACCATTAAGTGCATATACAGATACCAATGGTCAGGCTGTATTTACGGTTGCCGCAAAGAATAAAACGGGGAATTCAAAAGTAACGTTTAAGGCAAATAGTTTGAAAGAATTAGTAATTGTGAAAGTTAGAAAATAGCAATCAAGGCATACTACAAAACACGGAAGAGAATGATTGGAAGAAGGTCTTTCCCGTGATATTAAAGAAACTTGTATTTATTAACGGGAAATTTGTGTGCCTCAGGGAGCAGTAAGGGATTCTGAAAAGATAGGAAGATTTAATTAAATCGCAATAACAGTGTTCTTTGATAACTTTATATACCTTCTTTTTTATTTGCAGGCATTTTTGTAAGGCGGGCAGTTAATGTTTAAGCGTGATTGGTTATTGTTCGCGATGGTATTTAGTTACATTATTTTGGCAAATACGGTTGGAGTATGTGGGGAATACACTGGGGTATTATATAACCCCGAGAGTGGTAGAGACGAACCTGTATATAAAATGATGGATGAAGCGTTTAAATTCATGACAGAGGAAGAGAAAAAAGAGCTAAAAGAGCAAGAAAAAACTAAGCGTGACGAAAAGGCGGAAGAGAAAATAAAAAAGGGCGTTGAATTTCCGGTGCCCATGGGGAATGGAGATGGTGCATGGTTTAAGGGTGGAAGCGAAGTTAATGATGCAGGAAAGACATATCAATGCATATTAGATAACACATCCTCTCCAAGCAATAGACCACCAAATGTAACATATTGGCGGCCGAAACCATATAACAGTAGCATATATCCATGGGCGTCAGGTGTTGCTTATAAAGCCCCTGCATTCCCTGGTTATAATAGAGTGGTGTTATATACATATATGTTTGTACACCCCAACAATTCAGTGTTTATAGATCAGGCAGGCGAAGGTCTTCCTAATAGTTGGGTATATACTACCGCTCTTGGAAGACTAAAAACTTCGGATGGCGGGTTAGAATTCCTTGGTACTCATTATGGTACTGGAGGAATGGGAGGTGCAAAAGTTTATGATTGGGCGGTTACTATTGGGAGTGAGGCTAATTTTAATCCTGGCAGTGGTACACAAACTTATAGATGCATACTTTCACATACTGCTTCAAGCGGAAACCAACCACCGAATTCAACCTATTGGACGCAGATAACCTATAATGGGAGTGGAACGAGATGGATAGAATATACAAATTATCAAGAAGACTCACCAGGGCCAAACCAAAGCGATCCATATAATCGTTGGCAATGGACTAAATCATTGAGTGATTCTTTTTGGGCACCGTATATAACAACCTTTAGCGATCCAGGGGGGGTCACTAGAAAAGCTATATATTACGCAAACGAATCGTTGCTTGCGCAGAGCGGAGAGCCACAGACACGACGTAATGCAGTATATTTATGGAATTTCAACTTAAGTCGGTGGGATAACATTTACATCCATGATTATCGCAGAAATAAGCCATATCTTGGTGGTACATGGGGGCCAATTATAGAGTACGATGACGTATCATGGGTATTTGGTACGGATGGATTAAAGTATCGCTGTAAAAAAGACCATACAAGTTCTGCTACCACTCGACCAACCAGTGGAGCAAATTGGTCTACATATTGGGTGCAGGACAATAATTCTACAGGCTGGTTAGTAACCAATTGGTTAAGTGGCAGAATTTATTACCAGAAGAAATATATAAAAGAATTGGGATATGCAAACGCTCAAACATACTGGACAAATGATAGTGGTAGTGGAAATTCATTGTTAACTGATGTGTATACTACCTGGGATGCACCATCTCCTAACTGGATATTATTTCGTAGGACACCCAACTATACGTATGGAATGGGAAATAGCACTGACGAATAAGTGATAAAGTATTATAAAATGAAATTATTTTGTCGCGTATTCAGGGAGATTTATGCACTGGGTTGCTCATTGCCGCCGCGATCTTTGCCCGCATTCCATAGGTTTTGAACCACAGAATTGCCAACACCTTTCTTATGACGATGAACAGGATCAACATTGAAGAATAGACTGCACATCGGTATCAATATGATAACCTCGAACGAAACCTTACGGGGTACGGACAGATATATCACGGAAATACTCCA
>JAJTXE010000003.1:789740-851888 GCA_021463795.1 Candidatus Brocadia sp.
AACTGTCCTATCGCCAGAAAAACGAATCGATGTAACACCGTACGCTGGAATCACAACATAACAATCTGAGTCGTAAGAGATAATCGAAAACGGGAGGCGACCATTATACCACGAATATTTACGATCGGTGACCACGTCACCTGGAACTCGGCGGCCGGGTACGTCAGAGGCACGATCATCAAGGTGCATACGGAGGATTTCGACTGTAAAGGATACACGCACCACGCCAGCAAAGATGATCCGCAATATGAGATCAAGTGCGATAAGACTGACCATATCGCAGCACATAAGTGTCCGGCATTGAGAAAAACAAACCGCTGGAAGCCAATCCAAACGCTGCACCTGACTGCGAACAACTCCTGATTTCGTGCGGTATGATGACGTTGCAGACGACACTGGTAAATATGTTTGGTAGTTAGGTGTCGCACACAATAGCTGGTATTCAATTGGGCTGCCTTTGGCTGCGGCTTTCAAATGCATGGCGATGTCAGCAAAAATACACAACCCCCTGCCCCCCCTTTCCTAATGGGGATTTCCTCAGGTTGCTATCGACTTTGTAGCTCATACCTCTACCATCTATTTCTATCAGCTCATGCATAACATTGAGCACCCTTGTTTTCCTTAAATATTCTTTCCTATCTCAATTATATATTATGCTGTTTATTAGTGAACTATCGTATACATATCTATTGACATTATAACATCTCATAATGTATACTAGATTTTGTAAATGTTCGTTTACATAGAAATATATCCGACGGATGTGAACGTGCGTAAAGGCAGGAGCATGAAAGGCTGTGGTTTGTACATAAGGCATTGCTTCATTCTTTAGGTTTAATTATGTTCATACATTAAGGAGGAGTAAACTATGGAATATTTTAATACGGTGTTTAAACCAGTTGCTTTTGCATTTTTCTTCTTCTTTATAACAGCAAGTGCATTTGCCGGTGTTGGCGAACATCTTCCTCCTGCACATTGGGGTTACGAAGGAAAAATTGGTCCTGATCATTGGGACACAATTTGCAAGTGCAAAATCGGAGAAAAGCAATCACCCATCGATATTTCCACAACTGAAAAGGTCAAACTCAGCAAGATAATCTTTCATTACCACCCAACTCCTTTAAGAATAATAAATAATGGTCATACCATTCAGGTCAACTATGAAAAAGGGAGTTCAATATCAATTGATCACAAGAAATATGAGCTCCTGCAACTTCACTTCCATACACCGAGTGAACATGTAATACACGGAAAACATTACGATATGGAGGCGCATTTAGTTCATAGAGATGAGCATGGAGAATTAGCTGTTATCGCTGTACTCATTAAGAAGGGACACGAAAATACCTTCATAAATACTTTATGGCGCAATTTCCCAAAAGACATAGATAAGGAACATATTGTATCTAAGGTAAAGATATGCGCGAGTCAACTCCTCCCGAATAACACCGGGGCATATTATACCTATGCTGGCTCACTTACCACCCCGCCTTGTAGTGAAAATGTGGATTGGATTATTTTAAAGACGCCCATTGAGGTAACGAAGGCAGAGGTAGATAAATTTGTTTCGATCTTCAAAATGGATGCAAGACCGATCCAGCCTCTCCATGGCAGGATTGTAAAGGAGCGCGAATGATTGCACCTATTCAGCATATGTCCGCCCGCAATCGCTATGAACGAATATAATCAGACAAATTCGTCGTGGCGGGTTAACCGTCTTGTGCATTGAACTCCATTAATAATTTGCATTCTACATTACGCTTGTGGTAAGTTATAAGAGCCTTCGTTTTTATCATCATCCATAAAAAGGAGTTTAACACCGGTAGACAACAAATAATAATTCCAGATGTCTTCGTCAAGGACGTCGGCACAACAATGATCTACAACAATGTCTTGAACCAAGGCTGTCATGATGTCCGGAGTCCAGTCGATTGGTGGTAATCCAGGTTATACCGCCTGTATAACCTGGAATGAGCACCTTAGCGAAAAGATGGATATACTTAATGTGAAGCAAGCTACACTACGTGACAATAAGAACGGCAACTTCTTACATATATCAGAGCAGCTTGTCTTTACCGTTTTATACAGGCTGTATAATCATTGTTAGGCAATCATTTCCTGAAAGGAGAGGTCTTATGAAAAGCAAGAATAGCATATTATTTTTTTATCTATTGATGTTTGGCCTGTTGCTCTCCCCGCTGGCTGCAGCTCTGGCCGATGAAGTGCCACCACTTGGCAGCAAGCCACTCTCGTTAATCCTCAAAATGGTGGAAGAACAAAAACTGGGGAGCATCACTGATGCCGAGTTTGATGACGGCCTGTGGGAGCTGAAGGTTTGCGCTGCCGCTGTTTGCCAGAAGCTCTACATTGATCCAAAGTCTGGCGCAGAGGTTCGTCGGCTGAAGACGGATTCTGATGCAATACCGCCGGCGAATGCCTTAGCCCTCTCAACAATTATTCTGTCCGTGGAAGCCAGAAACCCGGGGATCATAACAGAAGTTGATTTCGATGATGGATTCTGGAAAGTCGATCTTCATAAGGAAGGTCAAAAGATCAGACTGGTGATCGACCCAAAAACCGGAGAGACAGGGCGTTGATTTTGAGCACAGAGATTTCTTGCCTATCATCAGCGTCATACTCGGCACACAACTGTGATACGCTCCGTTGGACAACGGTTATGCTGCATGTTAGACTGAATAACATGCCAAGCAGCAGGCGATAGTCATGATGATTTTAGAAATACTGCTGGAAGTTAGGAAACAGGTTGGACGGCATGTGGTTGACACCTGGAATACCTGTGTCAGGCTATCGTCAGCGAAAAAAAACTGAGATCCGCCCTTACACGTCCGCGGCACAGTTAAAGAATGGCAAAACTATCCTATCGCCAGGCAAATGAACCGACGTAACACCGTACGCTGGAAATACAACATAACAATCTGAGTCGTAAGAGATAATCGGAAACGGGAGGCGACCATTATACCACGAAAATTTAAAATCGGTGACCACGTCACCTGGAACTCGGAGGCCGGGTACGTCAGCGGCACGATCATCAAGGTGCATACGGAGGATTTCGACTACAAAGGGTACACGCACCACGCCAGTAAAGATGATCCGCAATATGAGATCAAAAGCGACAAGACTGACCATATCGCAGCACATAAGGGGTCGGCATTGAGAAAAACAAACCGCTGAAAGCCAATCCAAACATTGCACCTGACTGCGAACAACTCCTGATTTTGCGCGGTATGATGACGTTGCAGGCGACCCTGGTAGATATGTTTGGTCGTTAGGTGTCGCACACAATAGCTGGTATTCAATTGGACTGCCTTTGGCTGCGACTTTCAGATGCATGGCGATGTCAGCAAAAAAACACACACACCCTGCCCCCCTTTCCTAAGAGGAATTTCTTCAAGTCCCCCTTAATAAAGGAGGGTTCAGGGGGTTGTTTGGTTGCCACAATACAAACTTTGAAATTCCGTAACAATTTAGCTTTTTAAAAAAAAATTTACCACACACATCATGTAATGTGTGTGTGGTAAAAGGTTGGCTGCCTTGTAACACCCCCCCCCGGCCCCTCTATCAAGAGGGGATTTAAGGGGTGTGTTTTAATACAAAAAGCATCCTAACTCTATAAAGCCAGGAATCCTAGATTTTATTAAGTTTTTAAAAAAAACTAAATTGTTACGAAATTCCTATACATTTAAATTAGGCCTTCGGCGACTTTCCCCCCTGTTTTCCCCCGTAAACTTGGGGATTATGGGGGGGGGTAATTGCTATTTCTGTACCTTAAAACGAGCAGTATCTTGAGAAAGTTCAAATGAGTGTCCGACTACGACAGGGAACTATCGATGACGCCATAACCTGCGGCCCGATCTGCTACACGGCGTTTAAGGCAATCGCTGATCAGCATAACTTTCCACCCGACTTTCCCGCTCCTGAGATTACTACCACACTGTTGTCGGAGTTCCTGTCACACCCCAACATGTATGGAGTGGTCGCAGAACTCGATGGCCGGGTTGTTGGCAGTAACTTTGCCGATGAGCGTTCGATTATCGCCGGCATCGGCCCGATCACCGTGGATCCGGCCGTACAGGACCGCGGGATTGGACGCGAACTGATGCACCACGTCCTGGAGCGGATTACCCGGAAACGCTTCTCTGGGTGCCGGCTCGTTCAGGCAGCCTATCATAACCGGTCGCTTTCCCTCTACTCCAAGCTAGGATTCACGGCCCGCGAGCCACTGTCGACTATGCAGGGGTCACCCTTGTCCGTGCAGATTCCCGGGTACACCGTACGCCCGGCCACTACGCGCGATCTGGAAGCCTGCAATCAGGTGTGTTTGAGCGTTCATGGTCACGACCGTAGTGGCGAGCTGCTTGATGCGCTCAAGCAGGGAACTGTTGCCGTAGTCGAGCATGAAAGCCGTATTACTGGCTATACTACCGCGGTCGCGTTCTTTGGCCATGCCGTGGGAGAGACGAACGAAGAGATGAAGGCGCTCATCGGGGCGGCGGCAGCGTTCCCGGGCCCCGGATTTCTCCTGCCCACCCGCAATGGCAATCTGCTCCGCTGGTGTTTGGAGCACGGCCTGCGCGTAGTCCAGCCGATGACGCTTATGAGTGTTGGGCTCTATCATGAGCCCGCAGGGGCGTTCCTGCCATCGATCCTCTACTGAGCCTGAGACACCCGGAAACAAAGCGGAAAAGGTCCGAAGATAATTATTAGAATTTTACAGACAACGAATATGTTACTAAAAGCCCGGATCACAATTTTAGAGGAGAATTACGGCGAAATGCGAACACAACCTTTGCGTGTGCCGGCTTCCCGCCAATTTCAAGCACCGGATATGCCAGAATGTTTATCGATCCTGACACTGGCCGGGGGTCTGGTTTGAGATCGCGCCCTCGGCTAAATTCGATACGGTTTGCAGGATGATGTCCAAAGAAATATCCCGCTAAGACGCTGCACTTGTTAGCCTCACTTATGTCAACTGGCCACCACTTGCCTTCGGTGTAAAATTCAACCCAGCAATGATAGCCGTCAATGCCACCTTCATCACGCTCAGATGCAATTGCCGCCCCGACAGCAAAACGCGCCGGAATACCAACCGCCCGGCACAAGGCGATGAAGAAGGCATGGAAATCGGAACAGTTGCCGCTGCGTGTATTGCAGGCATATACGGCATCGCCATGGCCCCAGCCTTGACCGTACTTAGCATATCGAAAATTGTCGATTATATAGTCGTAAAACGCCCTTGCACGGACAAGATCTCCTGTCTTGCCTGCGATGATTGAATTGGCCAGTTTCCAAAACGTTTGTTCGTTCGGAACAAGGGATTCCGGCTGAAGATATTTTTTCACATCGGATGATTCTGCATCATAAACTCCTTTTTCAAGACGCTGCACCTGAAACCGCATGGTAACATACCGACCGCTGTGCTCTGGGCCAAGTTTCATAAAAAGAATGCGATTGCCATATTCAGACTCACGCAGTATTTCATACCGTACCGGGGCCGTTATTGTCATGACGTTAATGGTCTGAAATGCATCGGATGTCGGTAAAGGCAGCCACAGAGAGGCGAGATCCCCGATCTCTGGTAAAATCGTACGGTAGAGGAACTCAAACTCATCCCTGCCGGTTATTACCCCCAGTAATTCCGGTGCAGCAGCGTCCACTTCTACGCGGTGCCACGTTTCATCCTTTCGCTGTTTCCATACATACAAAGGCTTTCCATTAATCTTGTGAACGGTCGTTTCTGTCACAACCATTTCGCCCGGATTGCCATAAAGAAAGAAATCCACGTCATAAACATTTCCATCAGGACAAGCCAGATCAACGCATGCAAAATGGACGCCTGGCTCCAGCGTAGCCAAATACTCTGTATGAACACGCACTAGCTTCAGTTTGAGTTCTTTTCCTTCAAAAGAAAGTCTGAAATACCCCTCACCAAGACGACTTTGCTCATCGACATGTACTTCTATTCCTTCCTGTATGTCTCTGGTAACAAGAGGAGATAGGAGTGTGGACTCATCTTCCGTCTCCTGTTGCAGTATATTACAGCCTGAAATACATATACAGGCAAGCAGCGCTGCCGGTACCATTTTTCGCAAGTTCATAATTCTCTCTTTCAATTTTCAATGATATCTGTTCCGTTCGATGATAAAACAATCATGAATATAATTGCAAGTATTTCTTTTTTCTTCTGCGATTCTGCTGCACTCAACAAAAAATTAGTAACTTATTTTTTAAATATTTTTCAATATTTGCGAGATATGTCGTACAGGACAGAGGCAAAGCATTTGTCCGTTTTGGTATGCATGCTTTCATGACAATTATAACAAATGCCTCGCTCCTACTTTTTCAAATGAAACATTATTACAACGCAATGAATTTTAGGGGTTCCGCGAAGATAAATCTTCACTGGAAATTTTTATCATAATAGTTTATAACCTTATTTGAAAAAAATTAGCAACTATCCGGTAAAACACGTATAAATACCCCTGAAAAGCAACGCAATGTACGACCTGACAAATTTTACCATCCAGGACATGACCCAGTGCGGAGACGCGCTGGAGCATCTTGGGTATAAAGCGAAAAACCTAGAAGATCTGGCGGATTCGATAGTTCGTTATTTTTACGAACACCTTATTGACAAACGAACCGGAGAAAAATCCTCTGCGCTGGTACGTTTTTTCATGACGTATCCTTATGAAAGTCTTGAAGAAACATTACGTCAGTTAGCGAACAATATCGCGGGAGAGCGTTCTTTGGCTAAGTCTACGTGTTGCTTAGTCCTCCTGGCAACCACGGGACAGAAGCCTGAGTGGAATGTGAGGGAATTTTCCAAAGGACACCGTGTCATCCCCCTTGTAGACAAGCAAACGGCTGAACAACATCCCATGATTGCGCAATTAGTTTACCAGTTAGGGATCGATATGAACAATGTACTCAATCCTCACCCTACACCAGAAATTGAACTGGAAAGTAAGATATTTAATGTATTTCACGTGCCCGATGCCCTGGGAAGCCCCCACATTCCGGCTCAGAATGAATTCGTGATCCCGTTTGGAATTAAATCGGCCTTGGGTTTTGGCAGTATGTTGCCGACGGGTAATTTATTTACGGTGGTTATCTTTTCAAAAACACGGGTACCAGGAAATACCGCGGAGATGTTCAAATATCTTGCCCTGAATGCGAGGATGGCGGTATTGCCGTTTGTATCACAAAAGATCTACATAAACGAGAAGACCGTGCTTGACGAAACCGAGAGACTCAGGTCAATCATTGCCACACAAACAAGCTTGTTGAGTGTTTACAAAAAAACCGCTGTTCGTCAGTCCAGACGGCTGGAGGGCGTTTCATGGAAATTTACGTTGTCCCTGGCGAAATTTACCAAAAAGGCATGGCTCTACCTTTCTTTGTCAACCGCATCATCCTTCTTTTTGTATGTGTTCTATACGACGCATATCGAATTTATGTTGCATGTTGCTGCAATTCCGCTTGAAGTATTGCTAGGCGCCCTATTAATAGAAAGGCTTTTAGAGAGGAAAGAGAAGGCAGAAAAATTCAATAAATTGATGTACATAAAGAGTTACCTGTATCGGTCAGAGATGCGCGGCCTTTTTATTACCAATTTTAGCTCATTAAAATTTCCGGTAATAACCATGTCGAAAATCAAAAATGCAAGTTTAGAAGAATTAAAGCAGATGCGCAGCGGTGCTGATCACCTGGAATATTTTTCTCTGGACGCAATGGAATTGGTGATTGGAGAGTATGTTTCAGCCTACCATGTATTTCGCGACTTTATGGATCGTGCAAGCACGTATGGGATAGACAGTCTTTTTCAGGACATGATTTATATTTTGCATTTCATTCAGGATGTTAAATTGTTTCGGCAAGCGAATCCTGATAAGCCATTCATCTACGAAGCACAGGAACATCCGTTTTTAATGGAAAAAGCAAAAAAGGTTTTAGGGGATGGTACCCAGAAATTTCTTGATTATATGATTGAGTTAAAAGAAAAAAAGCCGGATCTATTCTACGACCTCTTAAACGACTACGAATTATCGTCACACAGAATGACCCCTATCATGAGTAAACGATAAAAGGTTACTCCTCCTGTTTCACCTAAAAACAATAATTCACCGTCATTCTAAGACCCTTGCTTTATGTCATCCAGAGCACATTCATTCCGATCATTGTAAACTCCGTGAGGAATCTGATCTTGGCGTGACCCCTGGTCTTTGGCTCAGGGGAATAGTTTTATTATCCCTTGCGAACCAGAGGCTCACAGATGTTTCATTACACAATGCCACACCGTAGCGATGAGGCACTTCTATACCATAACACGCCTCCATCTTCCTCTTTTATACAGAAGGTACATAGCAATGGCGCGGATAATCCAGTCAATTACTGCACCAAACCATACGCCTGCCAGCCCCCATTGGAGCGTAATACCAAAGAGATACGCCAGGGGGACATGGAGACATAACGTGCCGGCAATTGCCACAATCATGGGACTCACGGTATCGCCTGCGCCACGAAGTCCGCCGGCATAGACCATATAGACAGCTAACGCAGGCTGTTCAATAGCAGAAATCATGAGGCAAAAGGCAGCCAAAGAATGCACTTTATCTTCGGGTTGAAATAACCCGGTTATTTGCAGAGGAAAGAAAAGAAAGATCAAGGCAAAAAATCCCATCAAACCTAAGGCAAAATAACAACAACGTTTCATACTGAGCAATGCCAGGTTAATATTCTTCGCTCCAAGGCTCTGTCCCACCAAAGTAGCCGTTGACACAGCAAGAGCAAACCCCGGCATGAATGAAACCGATTCGATACGAAGGGCAATCTCGTGTGCAGCCAGGGGCACAGTGCCGAGAATTGCAACAACTTTGGTGAAAAACAAAAATCCCATCTGGGTTAAAAAGGTATCGATAGCAGCCGGGATAGAGATGCGGATAATTCTCTTAAACGATTCGAGATGTAATCGGGTTATCTGTTTCAGGGAGATCATCATAACAGACCCTTTCGTAAAGAGTTTTGCCAGAAGTAAACCAGTACCAACCATATAGGCAATTACCGTAGCACACCCTACTCCAAAAACACCTAATTTCGGAAATGGTCCTATTCCAAAGATTAATAACCAATTAAACAGAATATTCAAGATATTAACGACCAGCGTTACCTTCATTGATGTCTTGGTATCGCCTGCTCCACGCAGTATTCCGCTGCATGCGAGCATAATGAGCCGAAACACCAGAAAACAGCAGACAATCTGCAGATACCCGACTCCAAGATCCACAACGACAGGCTCTGCACTCATGAAAACCAGCAGCTTTCTTGCGAAAAGAACAAAAAATGGGGAGACGAAGACGCCCAGGAAAAAAGACAGGGCAATAGACTGCGCTGCTATCAACTGCGCTGAGCCAATTTCTTTTGCCCCGACATGCCTTGCGATAATACTTGCAGAACCAATATTAAGGGAAGAGAAGACGATGGAGATAATAAAAAAAATGGTGCTTGACAGTCCAACAGCAGCTATGGCAGCGGTTCCCAGACATACCACCATAATAGTGTCTGAAATAAAAACCGTCATATGCAAAATGTTTTCGATGATTAACGGAATGCTTAGCTTAATAATGTTTTTATTCAGATTATTTTCGGTGAGCTCGAGCATACTCCTCCAGATAAGTGTTAATTTCGGAAAAATAAGGCTCGTGTATTATAAAAACATAATTTAAAAAGAAAAATACAAAAAACAAATTTTCTGGAAGTGGCAAGACCAAAAAAAAACTGGGTTGTGATACTTAATGTGAAGAGGTGAGATAATAGAGAAAATATGATATCTTCGGCGGAGAGACAAACGCTGCCATAGGTTCTCATCGTAATAATCAAAGCAACGGTAACTCCTTGGGGACTACAACAATGCCTCTTTCTGTTACGGTAAACTGCCTGGCATCTTCTTCAGGATTGTACCCGATCTGCCTCCCATCAGGGACAATGACCGCTTTATCAATAATGGTATTTCGAATTTTGACATTTTTACCGATCCGAACCCCCTCCATGATGATTGAATCATAAACTTCAGAATGATCTTCGATTCTCACGTTTGGTGATATAACGGACTTTTCCACGCGCGCCCCGCTGATAATACATCCGTTGGAAACCAGAGAACTCAGAACCATACCGCATCTTCCCCCGGGGAATTGTTCTGAAAACACGGTTTTTGCGGGAGGGTATTGTTCATAATACGTGCGAATTGGCCAGGAGGTGTCGTACAGGTTAAAAATAGGTTCTACCTGCACAAGATCCATATTCGCATCCCAGTATGCATCAAGCGTCCCTATGTCTCTCCAATACTTCACCGCTTTATTATTTTTATCATTAAATATATATGCAAACAAGCGGCTATTATTGATCATTGACGGAATAATGTTCTTTCCAAAATCATGGCTGGTATCTTGTTTTGCGTCTCCAATCACCTGTTTTATTAATACCTCCGTATTGAACAGGTATATTCCCATGGATACCAGCGCCACGTGGGGATTTGTTGGCATCGGCGTTGGATGGGCTGGTTTTTCCACAAAATCCGTAATTTGCAACTCGTTATCAATCGTTACAATTCCAAAACGACTCGCTTCATGTAAGGGAACCTCTATGCAGGGGATGGTTACGTCTGCCTGCTTTGATTCATGGTATGTTATTAATTCACGATAATCCATTTTATAAATATGGTCACCGGCCAGGATCAACACTTTTTCTGGTCTTTCCCTTTCTAATACGTAAATATTTTGATGTACGGCGTCGGCTGTCCCCTGGTACCACAAATCACTTGTTCTTTTTTGCGGTGGTATGCTTTCAATAAATTCACCTAATTCATAATTACCTATATTCCACCCGATGCGTAAATGTCTGTCCAGGGAGTAAGATTTATATTGCGTCAAGACAGAAATCTTCTTCAGGCCAGAATTCAGGCAATTACTTAAGGGAAAATCAATAATACGATAGATGCCGCCAAAGGGAACTGCTGGTTTTGCCCTGTCTTTTGTCAGTGGGTAGAGACGTTCGCCCTGCCCACCGGCAAGCAACAACACCAGCACTTTTTCAGCTTTGTCATAAATAAAAAGAGGGGACATAGGGTGTTTTTATATATTCCAAAATAAAAGAAATTAATTACGTAATATTCATCGTCATGAGGAATTCGGCATTGGTCTTTGTTTTCGCCAATCTGTTTTTCAGCAATTCCATGGCCTCGACAGGGTTCATTTCGTTAAGCACCTTTCGAAGCATCCACATGCGTTTAATTTCCTCCGCATTTACAATCAACTCTTCTTTCCGGGTACCAGAGCGGGTAATGTCTATAGCAGGAAACAATCTGCGATCTGCCAATTTTCTGTCCAGATGCAGTTCCATATTCCCCGTGCCTTTGAACTCCTCAAAGATCACCTCATCCATCCTGCTTCCGGTATCGATTAATGCGGTTGCAATAATCGTAAGGCTTCCACCTTCTTCAATATTTCTTGCTGCGCCGAAAAACCTCTTCGGTTTTTGCAGAGCACTGGCATCCACACCACCAGAGAGGATCTTTCCACTATGAGGAACCTCAGTGTTGTACGCCCTCGCCAACCTCGTAATAGAATCAAGGAGCACGACAACGTCCTTACCATATTCCACCATCCGTTTTGCCTTTTCAATCACCATTTCAGCGACCTGAATATGACGGCTTGCTGGCTCATCAAATGTTGAACCAATAACTTCGGCTTCCACGGATCTGTCCATATCAGTTACCTCTTCCGGACGTTCATCAATGAGCAGGATAATCAAATACACTTCGGGATGATTCTTGGTAATACTATTTGCAATCTTTTGTAATAAAACGGTTTTCCCCGTTCTGGGGGGAGCAACGATCAACCCCCTTTGGCCCTTTCCGATAGGGGTAACCAGATCCATAATCCTTGTTTCAAATTCTGTCGGGTTTTTTTCTAAAAATATTCTTTCCGTGGGGTGTAATGGAGTTAAATCATCGAAAACTATCTTTTCCCCCATGATTTCTGGATTCTCAAAATTGATCGCCTCTACCCGCAACAAAGCAAAATACCGTTCTGTATCCTTCGGTGGTCTGATCTGCCCGGACACAATGACTCCTGTCCTGATGCCGAATCGGCGAATCTGGGAAGGAGAGATATAGATGTCATCGGGACAAGGCAGATAATTGTAATCCGGTGACCGCAAAAATCCAAATCCTTCCGGAAGCACCTCAACTACCCCTTCCCCATACATAAGACCGTTCTGATTAACCCGCTCTTTCAGAATTTTAAAAATCAAGTCTTGTTTCTTCAGTCCGGTATACTCTTTAATCCCTTCACTTTTTGCGGTTTCCTGCAGTTCCTTAATGGTCATTTTCTGTAATTCGGTAATATGCATCTCACCGCGTTTAATTTCTTCGTATTTTTCATTTGTTTCCTGATCTACAATCACAGGTTCCTTTCTCCCATTTGCAGCCGCCATGTACTGTTCCCTCCTTCAAATAATTGAGAATTACCTTTTCTCCAGATAAATTTGCCAGAATTCTTTTATTTGCCTGTACGTGTTTTCTTCAGTAAAATTATTGTCAACAACATAATCTGCTTTCTTTTTCTTGTCTTCTAAACTCATTTGAAAACGTTCCCTTCGTTCTAATTCATCAATCTGCCAGTGGCGGCTGATTTTACTACGGCACACCCTGTGATCTCTCCCGGTATTTACAAAAATAACAAAATCACACAGGAAAGAAAGATCAGACTCCTCTAATAATGCTGCATCAATAACAATAGCCTTGCGACGTCCCCGGTTTTCAATCTCACCTATCTTCGATCGTATCTGTTCAATAACAATGGGGTGCAGGATACTACAGAGGTCATCTAAGCTGGCCTTGTCCTGAAACACGATCCCCGCCAGCCGTGCACGGTCTATCTTGTCATAGGTGTCCAGGATACTCTTTCCAAACCTTTCTGTGATTTTCGCTTTTATATCTTTTTTAAGGAAGAGCTTATGGCACATTACATCGGCATCAATCACTTCTGCACCCAATGAAGCCAGCATGCGGGCAATGGTGCTTTTTCCGCTTGATATCCCACCAGTTATGCCAATAATCTTTGGTTTTGAGTTCACTCTGTTTCCATCCAGTTTATCCCGGTCTTTATGTTTACCTTGATCGGAACATTCAGGACAACAGCATGGCTCATTTCCTCTTGTACGAGAAAACGTGCCTGTGTCAGGGTATTTTTCTGCACCTCAAAAAGCAATTCATCATGTATCTGAAGAAGCATCTTCGCCCCAAAGTCGCATTTCTTTAACTTTGCATAAATATTGTTCATGGCAACCTTGATTAAATCGGCTGCTGAACCCTGAATAATGGTATTAACAGCAATACGTTCTGATAAGTTTCTCAGTTTTTTATCTTTAGAACGAAGATCGGATATAAACCGTTTTCTCTGAAACAGCGTTTTTACATAACCACAGGTTCTTGCTTCTTCTATAACCGTGTCCCGAAATCTTTTTACCCCCTTGTATAAAGCAAAATAGGTGTCAATAAACTCCCGTGCCTTTTCCAGTGATAGCCCGGTATCACGGGAAAGCCCAAATTCACTCAGTCCGTAAATTATTCCAAAGTTAACCGCCTTTGCATTACGCCTCATTTCTGGAACCACGTTTTCTATCGGAACGTTATACATTGCTGCGGCAACAGCAGCATGAATATCCTTGTCCTGATGAAATGCCTCAACGAGGGCCTCATCTCCGGAAAAATGCGCCAGGATGCGCAATTCTATCTGTGAATAATCTGCCGACATAAATACAGCATCATTTCCACGGGGGATGAAGGCACGCCGAATCTGCCTCCCCATTTCTGTGCGAATGGGAATATTTTGCAGGTTTGGCTCACTGCTACTGAGCCGGCCCGTTGCCGTAACGGTCTGATTAAACGAAGTATGAATGCAGCCCGTATCGGAGTTTACCATTTCTGGCAAGGCATCGATATACGTATTTTTTAATTTCATAAGCTGACGGTATTCGAGGACTAACTTAGGGAGGGTATGTTGCCACGCAAGGGAGGTCAGGACATTTGCATCCGTTGACAATCCCGTTTTGGTGCGCCTAAGATGGGGTAATTCAAGTTTTCCAAAAAGAATCTCACTCAACTGCCGGGGTGAACTGATATTAAACTTGTGTCCTGCTGAAGCATAAATTTCCTTTTCGACCTGCTGCAATTTCACAATTAAAATATCGGACATCTCCTTTAAAACATGAATGTCTAGACAAATCCCATTCCATTCCATTTCAGCCAAAACATAAATTAATGGTACCTCTACTTCCTGCAAGAGCTGCGATAACGCACTTTCTTTAAGACGCGGTTCCATAACACCAGCTAAACGAAACGAGATATCAGCATCCTGGCATGCATATTCGCAGACCTTTTCAACATCAGCCTTGTCCATGGTGATTTGTTCCTTTCCCGACCCAATCACCTCTGATGTGGTTATGGTCTTATACGATAAATACTCAAAGGCAATATCGTCAAGGTTGTGATTCCTCTTCCCTGGGTTCAGGAGATAGGAAGCAATCATCGTGTCAAATGCAATCCCCTGTAAAAAAATGTTATTCTTTCTGAGTACCAAGGCATCGTATTTAATATTCTGCCCAATTTTTTTAATATTTTCATCTTCCAAAATGGGACGGAGTTGAGAAAGCACGATGTCTGGATTTACCCGTGCTTTTCCTTCCGGTGCCATCAGTGGTATATAATGCGCTTCCCGTTCCTTCCAGGAAAATGAAATCCCCACGATCCTGGCCATAAGGGGATTCGTGCTGGTCGTTTCTAAATCTATGGCAATTATCCTCTGGGTATTCAATTGGGCAAGAAATTCATGAAACTTTTCTCCGGTGTCTACCAGTTGATACCGTGTTTCCTCGGTCTTTGCCGTTGCAACTCTATCCGTAAGAAGGGTATGAAACCCATACGCCCTAAACAGTTTTTTTAGTTCTGTCGTTTCGATGGAATTTCTCTTGCATGCACTCAAACTCAGGGTGATAGGGATGTCACAATGCAGAAGCAATAGTTTTTGGGAAAGCCTCGCCTGGTCAGCAAATAATCGCAAATTTTCCTGCCTTTTTTTCCCAGAAATGAGATTTATATTGGTAAGCACAGATTCCAGCGACCCCCATTTTTGAATAAGTTCCAAAGCAGTTTTATTGCCGATGCCGGGCACCCCCGGTATATTGTCCGAAGCATCGCCGGAGAGTGCCAACATTTCCACCACTTGTTCCGGCCGTATGCCTTTTTCATTGAAAAGAACCTCCGGGTCAATCATCTTTCCCTTTTTTGCATGCAATATTTTTACCCTGGGATTGAGTAATTGTTCCATATCCTTATCTGTAGTCACTATGACAACTTCAACCGGTTTATCAGAAAGTAATTTAACGAGGGTGCCGATTATATCGTCTGCCTCATAACCCTTAGCAGCATAAACGGGAATATGAAAAGCCCTGACAATTTTATAAATCAGTGGAATTTGTACCTGCAATTCATCGGGCGTCGGTTTACGGTTTGCTTTGTACTCACGATAACTGCTGTGTCTATGGGTAGTACCTCTTGTATCAAATACTACCGCTGCATATTCGGGACGATGCTCCCTGAGTAACTTCTGCAGCATCCGCGTAAATCCATACACTGCATTTGCCGGTTTTCCAGCAGGGGTTGTCAGTCTTGCCGTAATGGCATAAAAGGCCTGATAGCACTGCGAATGACCATCAATAATATAGAATCGCTCTGACATTCTGTTAGCGATGTAAAACCTTGCGCGCCATCAAAACGATGATTTGCTCAGAAGCATCTGAAAATAATACAGACATGCAATTGATTGGCAAGACAAATTGCGGAGATATACCGTAAAAATTATCTATGATTTATAGTTAAAAATTGTGGAAATTTAAAGCAAGGCAACTGTGTTATACAATTAATGCGATTTATTAACGATGTTGTGAGTTCCAGAACAAATTAAAGGGAAGGTTAGCGTACAGCTTTTGCTAACTTCAGGCTGGACAACCTATCATTATCCGAAACTAATTATGTTTGGATAACATATATCGATAAGAATATCATCGTTAAAAATTATTGTCAAGTGAAATAATAAATTTTGTTTCAAGGAATCTATTGTCGTCATTTTACAGAACCAGGTTGATGACTTTTCATTAAAAACAGGAATATTCCTTGAAAATGTTCATCAGAGGTGGTATTCTTTTCACTATCCGAGCAGCAAATAATTTTACAATGATTTCTGTTTTATTTCTGAAATATCCATCGCAAAAGCAACAGAATGAGGTGGCGGTGTAGCTCAGTTGGTAGAGCAGCGGACTCATAAGCCGCGCGTCGGGGGTTCAATTCCCTCCACCGCTACCAAAAATCTCTGAATTAAATCCACAGGCAAACCCTTTCCTTTTTTTGGCCAGGTCTAATCGCATGGATGTTATCGATTCTTTTGTTATAAGTTTCTATACCGGCTTACGTTGAAGGATTTAATTCAGCAATTATCAGGTATTTATTAGTATCAAGCCCAATAAAGTCTAATCCGTTGTCAAAAATTGTCGATAGTTAAAAAGATCTTTCATGCTGCTTCTCGTTGATTCATCTTTATCTCTTATATCATCCCTTTATTTTTAGAGGAGTTGCCCTTGAAGAAAATTCTTAGCTTGCTTGCCATTACCCTGTTTTGTATTACACAATCGGTTTGGGCAAACTCGTCCAATCCACGCATTCGTTTGGAAACCAACAAAGGCACCATTGTTCTTGAGCTCGATCAAAAATCGTCTCCTAAAACCGTTGATAATTTTCTCGGCTATGTACGCAATGGATTTTATAACGGCACCATTTTTCACCGGGTAATCAGAGATTTTATGATCCAGGGTGGCGGTTTTACTGCCAAAATGCACCAAAAGCCTACGAGAGCTCCCATCACAAACGAAGCTGATAACGGACTCGGAAATCTTCGCGGCACCGTAGCTATGGCGCGTACCATGGACCCTCATTCTGCTACAGCCCAATTCTTCATCAATACCGTGGATAACCCCTTCCTCGACCACAAGGGGAAGGATTCTCATGGCTGGGGTTATTGCGTCTTTGGCAAAGTCGTGGAGGGTATGCACGTCGTTGACGCTATTGCAAGTCAGCCGACCATCACCAAGTCTGGCTTTGATGATGTGCCTGCTTCTCTCGTAATTATTGAACAAATGACTTTTGACAGAGAGACCAAATCTAATTGATTACAACATGCTTTTCCCGGCTGCATTATGACAATGGCCCTGCAGCATAGATACGGACAAGAATTTTAAGGTAAATTCATCATGAAGGAATTCATTAGCTTTATAGCAATAATTATTAGCCTGTTGCTTCTTTTGCTATTGGCTTTCGGATTACTTCGGGTGGCGCTTATAACTTTGCCTGCCTGTACGGTGGCTATCAGTGTGATGCTTTTAGTCTTGTATCTCTTTCGTGCCCAAAGAGTCCATTATTTGAACTCCCACGGGGCTTTGTCAAGAATACTCGTTGTCCAGTTTGAAGGACACAAATTACATTGGGAACTAGAAGAATCACAAATTGCGTTGTATGCAAAAGCAAAACTGGCAACCTTCTTTAGCATTATCCTGGGTATAACATCAATATGGGTGATATTAAGTTTCACCTATAAAAAAGGCGCCTTCAATAATCTAACGAGATTTTCTTCAGATGCCAACATGATTATAGGATATATAATATCCGGCATCGTTATTATTATAACAATCATTAAGGCAAAACCGGCAGAAACCCTCAAGGATGCAATATGGGACCGGGGAAGTTACCTTGTAAACCAGATTAATACCCAGCTTGAAAGAATCCATGAATTAAGCTCTTTGGAAACTTCGATTCAATCACTCGCTTATCAATTAAAAATCTCTTTTCCTGCAGATTTCAAAACAGCAATTCAAGAATTTGTCTGCACTCACAAGAACGAACTGCTCTCTGATACAACCGACCTGAACAATTTGATTGCAGCACAAATCAAACACGCCGAAGAAGACAGAATGTATTTAGAACAAGCAAACAATCACTACCGTGCGGCAATGAAACTTTACATGGTCGTGGCTGTTGAAGTGAACTGGACCGGCAGTATACCACTGATAAAAGAAATGGAATATGATTACGAAGGATTAACCTCCGAAAATATGAAATCCCTTTTATCAGAGAGAAAATGGGATGATTTCCATGATATCGTGCAGGAAATCATGAAGGATCTTCAACAACTGAGAGAACTAGCCAGAAAATACCAGGAAGAGGGAACTCCTGATTACAAGAAAGAGACTGACGAAGAAAAGGCATATCGTCTTATGGAAATTTCTCCTGCTGCCTCAGATGAAGAAATTAAAAAGGCATACCGAGACCTGGCGCTTAACTATCATCCCGACAATGCAGAACAAACAACCCTGGGCATTAAAAAATTGGCAGAAGATCATTTTAAAGAGATTAACTGGGCATATGATTTTTTAAAACAAATTCGAAGCCTCTGATAAGGAATACCATGCATGAATAAGAAGAAAGATTCCATTGATTCAACGAACAAAAACAGTGCCATCGAAAGATATCAGCAAAAACCATGGGCAAAAAAACTTGCAGCTGCCTCTGGAAAACCAGTAATAATACGACGGTCTGCTAAAAATGTCTATCTCCTTGTAGATTGTTCGGGAAGCATGACGGAGGGCAACAAACTAGAACAGGCGAAAAATGGTGCTATCGGCTTTGCCAAAGAAGCTCTGAGGAAGGAATACTCGGTCGGTCTCATTCAGTTTGCATCTCACGCTGAGCACCTGCTTGAATTGCAGAATGAACTTACGTATCTCACTACGAAAGTAGAAAGCATGTCAGCCTGTGGCTCAACAAACATGGCAGCTGCCATCCAAATAGCAAGAGAGAGTTTCGCCGATACGGCCGGTGAGAAAGTAGTTTGCTTAGTTACAGACGGAATGCCAGACGATAAAAAAGCCACCATTGAAGCGGCAAATGAGCTCAGAACGCAGGGAGTAGAAATCATGACCATTGGAACGGATGATGCCGATAAAGAATTTCTTGAAAAACTTGCGACTCGAAAAGAACTTTCCCTCATGGTTTTAAGAGACCAGCTTGAAAGGGGCATTATTTCTATGGCTAAGATGCTCCCCCATACAATTTGAGTGCTAACGATCACTAAGTTTTTTCAGAAGCGTTCTGGAGAAATTATTGCTAATTACGATAGAACTCGTTATTATTTCTATTAAGTATAAATGAGTTTGATTGCAAATAAATCCTAAATTTCCATGCATATCATGGGGATTTAGGTTTATTTTTTATTATCTTAACCAGGAGAAGGATTTATACATGGGTTTAAATTGTGGTATCGTTGGATTACCAAACGTGGGAAAATCCACTATCTTTAATGCATTAACTTCAGCCAAGGCCGTTTCTGCAAACTATCCTTTTTGCACCATTGACCCCAATGTGGGCGTCGTTGCAGTTCCGGATCAACGGCTTGATAAAATAGCAGAACTGATTACGACTGAAAAAATTGTTCCTACCACGGTAGAGTTTGTTGATATCGCAGGCTTAGTGAAGGGTGCCAGCCAGGGGGAAGGCTTGGGAAATCAATTTTTAGGACATATCAAAAGTGTTAATGCGGTTTTACATGTGGTGCGATGTTTTGAGAAAAGTGATATCATTCACGTAGAAGGTGAAATAAATCCGGTCAGGGATATTGAAATTATCAATACAGAACTGATTCTTGCAGATCTGGAAACCGTAGAAAAGCGTTTAATGAAAAATGAAAAGTTGACGAAGACAGGAGATAAAAATATTATTGCTTCTGTTGCCGCGTTAAAAAAAATCCGCGATGCTCTGAATAACAGCATACCTGCCAGACTGGCTATCCAGACTGATGATGAAAGAAAACACACTGATGACCTGCATTTATTGACTGCAAAACCTGTATTATATGTTATTAATGTCTTTGATTACGAAAGGGACAAACCTTACATAGACAAGGTCGCCAATCACGCCCAGAAGGAACATTCCAAATGTGTTGTTATTTCTGGTGATATAGAAGCAGAAATTTCTCAGATGGAACCAACGGAGAGGAAGCACTACTATCAGGAGATGGGAATAGAAGAATCCGGGCTTGAAAGATTGATTCGAGAAACGTACCACTTGTTAGGCTTAATCACCTACTTCACAGCAGGACCTAAAGAAGTAAAGGCATGGACCATCAAACAAGGAACGAAGGCTCCTCAGGCAGCCGGTGTGATCCATTCTGACTTTGAACGTGGATTTATCTGCGCTGAGACTTACAATTATCACGACCTGATATCGACAGGTACAGAACAAAAAGTCAGGGAGAAGGGGTTTTTAAGACTTGAGGGAAAAGAATATGTTGTAAAAGACGGGGACATTATGCATTTCAGGTTTAATGTATGAGAATATCTGCAGGTTATCAGCTAGCAACCAATTATGACCTGACCGTTTATGTACGAGCGTACCGTAGCCGTACCTGGCTAGACAACCGGAGAAATAACGGGTTTGATAATACCCGTCTGACCATACAGAACACGTTCCGCAAGTCTCCCTACAACATCACATTTAGCACCAAGGTCTCTGTGGATGTAAAAGCCCGCGATCGGAGTCGAACCGACAACCTCATCATTACGAATGACGTGCTCCGCCAATTGAGCTACGCGGGCTAAAGGTATATATTCAAAAGCAAAGAATCATATTATACGATTTTTTTTCTTATTTACAATAAATTATTCATAACCTGAACAAGTCGGAAAAGACAAAAGCTGAAACACGAATTCACGCGTTAACCCTGACAAGATTCATGTTAATCGTATTTTGGTAAAACCATCGTTGGAAAATACTCAGCCCCGGACACTGAATAATGATTATCGGGTGCTATTTACACGACACAACCTTGTGAATCTCCAATACCTGCTCAATGAGACACGAGAGATCCTGAAGAGGCAGCATGGTCGTTGCATCTGAAAGCGCCGTCTCCGGGGCTTCGTGCACTTCAAGAAACAGGCCATCACAACCAGCAGCAACTGCAGCCCTGGCAAGCGGCACAATCATCTTTCTTTCACCTCCTGATACGTTTCCCTGCCCGCCTGGAAGCTGAACGCTGTGTGTGGCATCGTAGATTACCGGATAACCCGATTCCCGCATAATAACCAGCGACCGCATATCACTGACCAGATTATTATAGCCAAAACTTGTTCCCCGCTCCGTTAACAGAATCTGTTCGTTTCCCGTACTCCGGATTTTTTCGACAACCGATTTCATATCCCAAGGGGCAAGAAACTGTCCTTTTTTCACATTCACCGGTTTACCGGTCTTTGCAGCCGCCACAATTAAATCAGTTTGGCGGCACAGAAATGCAGGAATTTGTAGAATATCAAGCGTTTCTGCTGCCAATGGGACGTCTTCCGCGCCATGGACGTCGGAAAGCACGGGCACACCAACCTGTCTCTTAATATCTGCCAAAATTTTTAGTCCCTCTTTTATTCCAGGCCCCCGGTATGAATGGACAGACGTCCGGTTTGCCTTGTCATAGGACGCCTTAAAGACAAAAGGTATTTTTTTGGGCTGAAAAATCATCTTTAATTTTTCAGCCAATTTCAAACAACCTTCATGGCTCTCAATGACACACGGACCTGCAATGAAGACCAGGGGATGCCCCCGCCCTATCGAAAAGTCTTTGATCTTTACCAACATAGTTATTCCAGTATATCAAAGTAATGAATCCGGGACACACAAAATATTTATTGTTTTTAGTAATTCATTGGACCTTCGGCAGCACCCTTTAAGCTCACCTCTCAAAAGATGTGGGCAGAGTGTGTTATCGCCAATATATACCGTACTATAAATAACAATTTGAGATGTGTCAACAAGATAAACCCAATGCCGACATTACGAAAAAGGGGTTGCCACCTTCACATTTAACAGGTACAATAACTTTTTTTATTTCAGATATTCATCAGAACATTTTTACAAAAGTGAAATTTGAGGATAGTATATTTATGAAAAACAGGGTTTTTGTGTGGGTTTGGGTGTTGCTCGGTTTATCTCTTCCCGCATTCGGACAGTCTTATGAGTATGAAGCGCCAGAAATCAGATTAAGAACCGGACTACCGACGGTATTTACCGTTGAGAGCGTCAGGCAAATAACGGGAAGTGACGAGGAATCGGTACTCAATATCGGTATCAGCATAAAGAAAGGCAAAATTGAGTCCGTCAGTAGAGATGCGGGGACATGGGTGGTTACGATAAGAACCAGCAGTAAGGAAGCCTCGACATATTTAATAAAAGATAGTCAATTTAAGATTATGGGTGAGGAATCGAAAAAGGTCATGGTTAATGCCATTCACTGGAAAGATGGAAACTAAACCATATGAAGGTTTATTTTATTGGTGCCGGGCCGGGCGATCCTGAGTTAATAACCGTCAAAGGACTGAAGATCATCCAGCGGTCCGGATATTGTATTTATGCAGGCTCTCTCGTGAATCCAGAGTTGCTCAAGTCACTTCCGGCTGATGCAAAGGTCTACGACTCTTCCAGAATGAGCCTGGAAGACATGGTTGTTGTATACAAGGAAGCCATGGAACACAACATGGACGTTGCCAGGGTGCACTCGGGAGATCCATCCATTTATGGAGCAATACAGGAACAGATGCATGCCCTTGATAAGCTTGGAATTACCTATGAAATCATTCCCGGGGTGAGTTCATTTGTTGCTGCTGCAGCGGTTTTGCAACAGGAATTAACCCTGCCCGGTGTGACACAAACCATTGTTATCACTCGCGTGGAGGGAAAAACCCCTATCCCAGAAAAGGAACATCTGAGCGTTCTGGCCACTGCCACACCAACGTTATGCATCTTCTTAAGCATTGATAAAATAGAAGAAATCTCAAAAACCTTGTTACCTCACTATGGGCAGGATTGCCCGGTAGCTGTTGTGTATAAGGCAACGTGGCCCGACCAGAAAATCATAAGCACAAAACTATCAGATATTACTGAAGCGGTAAAACGGGAAGCCATTAAAAAGTCTGCGCTTATTATCGTAGGGTGGATGTTAGGAAAAGAATTTACAAGATCTGTGTTATATAGTCAACGTTAAATATTCCGTATTCGTCAGTGCCGGGGGCTAAGGCGTGATGATTTTCAAATTGCCAAATTCACAATCTTTTCAAATTCATCCTTTGATAATCGCATTACCGATAATCTTGGTTGTTTCATAAGTCCAATGCCTTGCAAAGGTGGTTCTGTCTTGATTTGCCTTAATGCTATTGGCGACTCAAAGGTTTTTTATTGATTCACAATCTACTGCAAGCCAAGGTGCATCGTTTTCTTAGTTTTACATGGCTCGCAACCTCCCCATGCGTGAGATGCGGTGCTGGACTGGTAGCTAACCTTTGCCCAGATCAGACTTGCATTGTAAGAACTAATGCGCATACTCGGCATACACATGATTTGGTCTTCACCCATGGCATACAACGCCATAATCCACGCTATCCATAACTTGATGTTAAAGAATTCGTAACAATTTAATTTTTTGAAAATCCCAATAATAGCGATGTTTACCATACCGTGTAGGGGCGAAGCATTTGCTGTAATTGGCACAAACACGTCCATACCCAATCGGGCAAATGCTTCACCCCTACTTTTTCAAAAAACTAAATTGTTACAAGAATTCTAAGTGACAAACGACGCTTTGCGTAATGATCACAATACCTCCACGATTACCCTTGACACAGCAACCTCTTTTGTTATAATCTCAAATCTTTTCATAAGTGTCTATTTTTAGTAAGAGAACAGGTATTTAGCTCATGGAAGATGCCATACGCAAGGCGGGTATTCTCATCGAGGCCCTGCCTTATATACGATCGTTCAGAAATAAAATAGTTGTTATCAAGTTTGGCGGAGGGGCAATGTCGAGCGATGACGTGCTTACCAACGTCCTCCAGGATATTGTTTTTATGAAAACAGTTGGCATTTTTCCCATTCTGGTACATGGCGGTGGCCCCCATATCAGCCAGGAGATGACCAGAAGGGGTTTGAGCCCCAAATTTATCGAAGGGCACAGAATTACCGATCGTGAAACCCTGGAGATAGCCAGAGACGTTCTGATACATCAGATTAGTGCCTCTATCGTAAAGAAGATTTCAGAATTGGGTAACGGTGCCGCTTGTATTTGGGAAAATGGCGATTGTCCAATAAAGGCAGAAAAATACTATGTTGAAACGAAGACGGAGCAGGGAGGCATAAAGAGATTAGATATTGGTTTTGTCGGCAAGGTTACGGAAATTGATAGGAACTGGTTCACGAATTTATGTACCTCATGCACCATCCCGATAGTACCGCCTATTGCGAAAGGCACCAATGGTGACGTCTATAATATTAATGCTGACAACGTTGCAGCGTTTATTGCAAAATCGCTTGGCGCAGAAAAGCTCGTATTTCTTTCAAATACTCATGGTATCATGACACGGCCAAAAGATGAAACATCTTTTGCTTCAACGTTACACGAAGATGAAGTTCACGCACTCATCGATAAAAAGGTAATTAGTGAGGGTATGCTCCCCAAGGCACTAGCCTGTATCAGTGCAGTGAAGGCAGGGGTGAAGAAGGCTCATATTATCAATGGAATGATTCCGCATGCGCTTTTATTGGAAATTTTTACCGATAAAGGTGTCGGAACGCAGATTATCGTATAAAAGATTGTTGTATCTCATAATGAATATTGTATAATTCTGGGGAGGGATTGAATTTGAATGGTTCTTTCAATCCCTTTTTCGTTTTTAAGGAAGAAAGGCATGAATACAAAAGAGATTCAAGAAATTTATGACCGCTACGTCATCCCCAATTATATTCGAAATCCTATTTTACTTGCAAAAGGGAGTGGGGTGGATGTGTGGGACGCGGAAGGCAAGCGCTACCTTGACCTTTTTTCAGGGTGGGCGGTGAGCCTGTTAGGGCACTGTCATCCTCATGTTGTTGCCGCTATTCAAAACCAGGCAGCCAAACTCCAGCATGCCCCAAATATCTATTACACAGAACCACAGGGACTGCTGGCAAAACACATATCTGAAAAATCTTTTGGCGGTCAGTGTTTCTTCTGTAACAGTGGCGCTGAGGCTAACGAAGCGGCGATCAAGCTTGCCCGTATCCATAATACCGACAAAGGCAGGTATAAGATCATTACCTTTTTAGACTCATTCCATGGTAGAACCCTTGCCACAGTTACTGCGACTGCCCAGCCAAAATATCACAAGGGATTTACACCACTCGTTGAAGGCTTTTCTTATGTCCCATTTAATAATTTGAAGGCACTCAAAGAATCAGTGGACGATAAGACGTGTGCAATTCTGTTAGAGCCCATTCAGGGCGAGGGTGGCATTAATATCGCCACGAAAGAATTCATGCAGGGCATAAGAAAACTATGTGATGAGAAAGGATTGCTGATGATCCTCGACGAAGTACAATGCGGTATGGGAAGGTCGGGAAAATATTTTGCTTATCAGCACTATGGTATTGAACCGGATATTATGACCCTTGCAAAGGCGCTCGGGGGCGGCGTTGCCATTGGAGCAATGACTGCCAAAAAAGAGATTGCAAAGAGTCTTGTTCCCGGCAGCCATGCCTCCACGTTTGGCGGAAATCCTTTGGCATGCGCAGCAGGGGCAGCGGTGTTTGAAACAATTGAAAAAGAAAGACTGCTTTCTCATGTCACCAACATGGGGGAATATGCTATCGATCAGTTAAAAGCATTACAAAAGACGCACAAAATAATCCATGAGGTGCGCGGTGTGGGCCTTATGATTGGGATTGAACTTACGGTGAATGGTGCCGAATTTATCAAACGTTGTATTCAGTCAGGACTGTTCCTCAATTGTACTCATGAGAAAGTCATTCGGTTTATGCCTCCTTTGAACGTTAAAAAAGAACATATCGATGAGGGGCTTACTATTATAAATGCTATCCTTTCTAAACTCTAATCTATAAGAGAATACCTATGAAATGCAAGGATTTAATCTCTATTGCGGACCTTTTGCAATCAGACATAGAGGAAATATTTCATGTCACCAGGGAACTTAAGGAATGGCACAACAAGGGTCACGATGAGAAATATCTGAATGGAAAGATCCTGGGGATGATCTTCGAAAAGAGTTCTATGCGCACACGAGTTTCCTTTGAAGTGGCAATGATACAGTTGGGCGGTCATGCCATTTACCTGCCACAAAGCGATATCAACCTCGGTAAAAGGGAGGCGGTAAAAGACGGCGCCAAGGTGCTGTCGAGGTACGTCGATGGAATCGTTATCCGTACCTTCGGCCAGGACACCATTCAGGAACTGGCCAGATATGCCACCGTGCCGGTTATCAATGCCTTATCAGACTATCTTCATCCATGTCAGGCGCTTACCGACCTGTACACGATCAAAGAAAAATTCGATACTTACACAAATGTAAAGATATCCTATATTGGAGATGGAAATAATGTGGCGCGGTCTTTGGTGCAAATCTGCTCAAAACTTGGTATCCATTTATATGTTGCATCACCAAAGGGATATGAGCTTTCACCGGATTTTATTACCAAAGCCAAACAGATGACGGATAGCGGCGATTTGATACACCTCTGTAATGATCCAAGAGAAGTAGCAAAAAATGCGCATGTGCTGTACACTGATACGTGGGTTAGTATGGGACAGGAAGCAGAAAAAGAGGTGAGACAACAGGCATTCAAGGGTTTTCAGATTAATAACGACATCGTTAAATTGGCAAAGGACAATGTCAAAATAATGCACTGCCTGCCCGCCCACCGTGGAGAAGAGATTACGGATGAAATTATTGACGGGCCACATTCTATTGTCTATGATCAGGCAGAAAACAGGCTTCATGTGGAAAAAGCGCTTTTGAAACTTTTGTTACGTAAATAAAACTATGAGAGTAGATAATCGCGTACCAGATGAATTGCGCCCGGTAATCATCACCAGGCATTACACGAAATATGCGCCGGGGTCCGTACTTATGCAAACCGGCAACACCAAAGTTATCTGCACGGCTTCGATAGAAGAAAGTGTTCCTCCACATATAAAAAATACCGGAGAAGGCTGGATTACGGCAGAATATTCTCTCCTGCCAGGTTCCACACCGGTAAGAGCTCCGAGAGAATCTTCCAGAGGAAAAGTGGGAGGGAGAACCCACGAAATACAGAGACTCATTGGCCGTTCTTTACGATCTATTATTGACCTTGCTTTGCTGAAAGAACGGACGATCTGGATCGACTGCGATGTGATCCAGGCTGATGGAGGTACCCGTACTGCTGCTATTACCGGGAGTTATATAGCATTAATGGATGCTGTCCGGTGGCTGAAAAGCAAAGATTTGATTAAGGAAAATCCGGTCATAAATAGTGTCGCAGCGGTAAGTGTTGGGATTGTTAATGATGCCGCACTGTTAGATCTCTGCTATGCAGAAGATGCCGCCGCTCAGGTCGATATGAATGTGGTGATGACAGGCGATGGCAAATTTATCGAATTACAAGGTACCGGAGAAGAATATGCCTTTGATGACGAACAACTGGCGGAGATGCTGAAGTTGGCGAAAAAAGGCATTTGGGAAATAACTGAAATCCAAAAGAAGGTATTGGAAACCGAAGTTTGACATATGCCAGGGTTGTTCTTGCCTCTGAAGACTGAAGAATCCATTCCACCTTGAAAGAACCCGGCTCTGCTCAGTATGTAGATGATACGTTGATGACGAC
Organism: Candidatus Brocadia sp.; assembly: GCA_021463795.1. GTDB lineage: Bacteria > Planctomycetota > Brocadiia > Brocadiales > Brocadiaceae > Brocadia. The sequence goes on from JAJTXE010000003.1 coordinate 817,594, forward strand.
ATTTTTCAATGGTCTATTTTCAGAAAAATATGTGCCGTGAATATTTAGGCATCCGTTGGAATATCATAAAAAAATTTATTCAAATAGCAGAACCAATTTACAGAACTTTAATTCAGAAAAGAGAAGCCGTTTTGCAAACAGGAGAAGAGAGATGACTTCATTCGTAAATACCCTACATGCAAAAACCATTGTAATTGCTACACAAAACGAAAAAAAGAGGGCGGAGATAAAGGAAATCCTTAAGGATGTTCCCGGCATTTTGCTCAAAGGCCCTGATGATTTTCCCTTTTTACCACAGGTAGAAGAAGACGGAACTACCTTTCAGGAAAATGCGATAAAAAAAGCAATTCTTCCTGCAAAAGCATGTAACACCTGGGCAATGTCAGATGATTCAGGACTGGAAATTGATGCACTGAGCGGGCGGCCGGGCATCTATTCATGCAGGTATACGGGCGCTCATGCAACTGATGAAAAAAATATAGAAAAAGTATTGTCTGAATTGAGGGGAGTACCCAAGGAGCGGCGCACGGCCAGGTTTGTTTGTGCCATTGCCCTTGCCGGCCCATATGGACTGTTTTTTGTCGTTGAAGGTCGCTGCGAGGGATTTATTGCCGAAGAGCCTAAGGGAAAATACGGATTTGGATATGATCCTATTTTTTATGTGCCTGATCACCGTCAGACCTTTGCTGAATTAAACCCATTGATCAAAAACAAGATGAGTCATCGTGCTCATGCCCTGGAACAATTTAAAGAAAAATTACAGCCTCTGATTCAAAAACTTTAGTATCTTCCACAGATAATTTTGACATTTCCCTGCGCGAAAACGCAGAGGCACGTTTTATCAAAGATGAGAATGTTAACCCTGTCAGGGTTGTAAACCCTGACAGGGTCGAATCACGAATTTCGAGCTTTAGATTATGCCTTTTTGGCTTATTCTGGTCAGACCGGCATGAAATCCTTTTTCTGCATTCCATCCCAATACCAATCAATCGTTTCTTGCATTCTTCTCAGAATGCCTTCCTGCTGCACTGGTTTAAAGAGATGCGCAAATCTCCCTGTTCTTTGGAGTAGGCTCAATACCATAGTACCTTCCTCTCAAGACTTAAATTTCGAATAAATCCCGATAGCCAATATCATCTGAATTGTTATCATGCAAGAATAATGAGTATTGCAGTGCCCACCTTCCCATGATCCCCAGAAGGATTGCTATCACAAAGCTAATCATGGTGCCGATTAATATGTATTCTGATTCTTTCCGTCCGTTCGGTGTTCGGGTTTCCCCAAACCGCAGGATGGATTTTGCGGCGATCAGGAAACCAATGGCTTCAAAGTGATTAAGCAGAATAAATGTCAGAATCAACACACGTTCCAGGCGTCCAATCCATAGTCCGGCCTTCTCAAGTCCCTTGAACGGTGTTTCTTTGGCTATTTCACAACGCCATGGTTTGGTAATCTTGCCGATCAGGATGCCGGCTGGCCAAATTACCAGCATATAGGCTAGCATTACGGTCCAAAACCGCACGTCTGATATGCAGGTGAACAAAAACGAGACAATGTCTGATAGCGTGCCAGGTATCAGTAATATCCAGCAACCCAGGATAATAATACCATGCCCCAGGTGATCCAAAGCGAAAAATCGTGTGGCATCTTCTTCCTGAGGCTTCAAAGCGTCACGCAAAACGTGTGAAATAAAAATAACGAACGGGAGCCACAACGCATTCCAGAAACCCGCAAAAGCATATGCGAGCGCTCCGGCAAGGATTCCATGCACATAAAGCCCGCAGGACCGCCATTGCTTCCCGAACTGCTGCCCTGTCAGGGTATCCCTCTGAAATAAAAAGTCTGCAATCACGTGGGCTGCAATAAGGCGCAGGAGCAATGAAACATCATTTTGGTTCAAGGGACTGTGCATTATAAGCTCCTGTACTTATTACCATTTATTATAAGCCCGCAGACTTCTTTTTTCGCAGATTACCTGTTCATACCGACGGCACAATGCTTCAATTGCCCAGCCGCCAGCGCTTTTTAAACGTTGACGGACTGCTGGCTGAGAAACGCCGAATTCCCTGGCAGCCTTTTCCTGGGTTAGACCCCTGATTTGACCAAGGATTGCCTGCGCCTGCTCGCTGGACCACCGGTTGATCAGGGCATCGAGCAGTGCACATGCTGTATCAAATTCTGCATCAAGCTCTTGCCATGGAGTTCTTATGATGAGTCTTTGGTCACCTTTCATCGCATCTAATGTCTGCCCGGAGCGGCGAAATGCAGATCCATCTCCTTCTGATCCGCGGCCGGCAGGAAGAAAGTCGATTTGCCCGATCCCCACAGCAATCCGTGCATCCAGTGCATGACGACGCTGTTTTGTCTCAAAACCATGGCGCAAGCAGGTACGAATAGCAATGGCTACACGGAGAGCAGCCTCAGGCTTGGATAACACCCCCTGGAAACTATCCCCCCGGTGTATTTCAAATGGCGCCCGCATTCCATCAATCATGATATTTTTAAGAGCATGAAACGAGGATTTTAGTACCGACAACAAACGCCCCCGCTGACTTGCTGTGAGTTTTGATGACCCGACAATATCACCTGTTATTACCGCATAAAGCCCACGATTTTTCATACCCCTGTATTCTCCGGTGCCTCCCATAATTATAAGCCTTCGGGATTATAGATACAGTATATAAGCCTTGAGGCTTATAAATCAAGGGAATACTGATAAATGGTTAGGTGCACGTGCCTCTTCAACAATGCAAGATAGTTTTATTTGCCTTCTCAACATTAGAGCTTACCATTGATAGGCCGGAAATTTGAAAGGTATTTTTGTTGTCCGCATTTTAATTTGTGATAAAGGATTACATGTTTTTCTGGCTGATCCGTAAACGCCACTCCCGCCACAGTTATTTATTCAGATTTTATGGGAACGAGTCCCTGATGCCCAGAAGTGTAAGGCACTGATTAAAGTCAGCAGGGAGGGGTGCCGTTACGAATACCATTTTCCTGGTATAGGGGTGCTCAAACGATAGTTGATACGCATGGAGCATCTGCCGGGTGATTTGTCTCATAGTCGGGTGTTCTATCGGTTTGCGATCATATTCCGTTTCTCCGATAACGGAATGTCCTGATGAGGCAAGATGTATTCTGATCTGATGCGTCCTACCGGTCTCAGTACTCACTTCCAGATAGGAGGCACCCTTGCCGATCTTTAAGAGCTTTACGTGAGTCACGGCCTTTTGTCCATGGATTGGTGTATCCAGGGTAAAAGTTTTTTTACTTATACCGCCCCTTACGATAACCCGGTAGACCTTTTTTATCAGGTTTTTTTTAAACATCGTCTTCATCTGTTCAAAGGCATCCCTGTTCATTGCAAAGATGATTGCGCCTGAGGTGTCTTTATCCAGCCGATGAGAGGCGTGAATATGGTTATCCTGGAAATATACCCTCAGCTCGTCTTCGAGACTTTCTTGTCCGTTTGTTATGATATGAGCCGGTTTTGCAACAATAAGGTAGTGCTTATCCTGAAACAGGATGGCGTTTTTTTGAAATGATGATAATCTTACCTCTTCTGTGTGGATCTCTATGGAATCTCTTTCTTTGAGCTGGTATGAGGCAATCCAAACCCGCTTATTGTTCACGAAGACGCGCCGGTGGTCGAGGAGTTGTTTCGCCTTTTTTTTGGATAACTGTAGTTTCTGCGCAATAAAATTCAGCAATATAGGTACATTATCTTTATTTGTTAGGGTAAATCGCTGCATTGTATTACCTGAAATCCGGAAATAACTCCTTATGCCCAGAATAAAATATTGTTAAAACAATCGTTTGTTAATACCAACGTTGATCTTTTGCTCTGTGTTCATAATACAAATTCCCAAATTATTATAGCATCCATAATACATTAGATAATTCAGGGCTATAATAATATTTATTATACAGTTATCAAATAAATTTTATTGTATGATGTTAAGGTTAATAAAGCTATTAAACGATAGTAAAACATATACATCTGCTAGCATAATTATTCCTTTCACACAAACCCCGCGGGAAACTCTTGCCATTCGTTTATCACCTCCTCATCATGAAGACCGTCACCACCATAAAAAGTATATATCTCATGGAGTGCCATGATACGGACTACCTATACACAACGCATCTTCGGCACTCATTTTTTCCGGGATTGAAATTCCTATTCTTTGTGGTAAGTCGCAGGCTTGTATAAATAAAACGACACCCCTCTGGTAATAAAAACCTTGAAATTTCAACTGATTTATGAAATAATTTACCAAATTTAGATCAGAACGGCTTTCCTGCAGAATGGAAAAGGCTAATCATAGCATCTTACACAGCGTTGATGCAAGAGGGTGATAATACACCATATGGACGTCAAAGAAGCTATTCAGAAACGGCGAAGCATCAGAAGATTCACACCAGACCCTGTATCTGATGCGTTGATAGTACAGCTCCTCGAGAGCGCAAGGCTTGCCCCGTCAGGTTCCAACACGCAACCTTGGAGATTTATTGTAGTAAAAGACGCCGAAACAAGAAAAAAACTACAATTGGCCTCGTATCATCAACGGCATGTCGGGCAAGCGCCTGTCATTATTGCCTGTTGCGCAGACATAAAGGCATTTGGAGAATTCCCAGAACGAATTGATGAACTTATTGATGCCGGCGCACTCCCTGCAAAAACCCGCGAGGTCTTTGTCCCTTCATTAAAAAAGGGCGGAATAAGCGCCGACATGAAATGGCATCTGCTTATTGCCGCTACGGGAAATGCGGATATTGCCATTGAACATATCGTTCTTCACGCTGTGGAATTGGGGTTGGGAACGTGCTGGGTCAGATGGTTCGATGACAACAGAGTGAAAGAGATACTTGAAATTCCGGACCATGTCGAAATTATTGCCCTGCTCCCGTTAGGATACCCTGCTGAAGAGCCACCGCAAAGACCACGATTTACTCTCGAGAAGATTGTTTCTTACGAAAAATATGGAAATCAAAAAATTTAAAAAACTCCTTGTTGCCAACCGCAGTGAAATAGCAATCCGTGTCTGCCGGGCAGCATATGAAGTCGGCATACCAACGGTTGCAATATATTCCCATGAAGACCGATTTGCGCTTCATCGGTTTAAGGCAGATGAAGCCTATCAGATCGGGAGGGGAAAAGACCCGGTAAAGGCATATTTGGATATCGACGGCATCATTCAACTGGCAATGGACAAGGGAGTGGATGCCATTCACCCCGGATACGGGTTTCTTTCTGAGAATGCCAACTTCGCCCGTGCCTGTGAAAAGGCAGGCATTACTTTCGTTGGCCCCCGTCCGGAGATTCTTGAGATGCTCGGCAACAAAACCTCAGCCAAAATCATTGCTGAGAAAGTAAAGGTGCCCATACTGTCCGGCTGTAACCATCCCATAAAAGATCTTGATGAGGCCAAAGCTCTTTGCGATACTTTGGGCTATCCGGTTATTATCAAGGCTGCCCATGGCGGTGGCGGTCGCGGCATGCGCGTGGTTCGCAATGAATTAGATTTAAGCCGCCGCCTTCATGAAGCACAACGTGAATCCCTGACGGCCTTTGGTTCTGATGAGTGTTTCATAGAAAAATATGTTGAAAAAGCGCGTCATATTGAGGTGCAGATCCTTGGTGACAAATACAATAACATTGTACATCTCTTTGAACGTGATTGCTCGCTCCAGAGACGTCACCAAAAAGTTGTTGAGATTGCACCGGCGCAAAATCTTGAAGAAAACGTCAGACAGCGCATCTGTGATGCAGCCGTTAAAATCTGTAAATCAGTTCATTATGATAACGCAGGCACCGTTGAATTTCTTCTCGACACCGAAACGAATCAATTTTATTTTATCGAAATTAACCCCAGAATTCAGGTTGAACATACCGTCACCGAAATTATTACCGGCTTTGATCTGGTGAAAAGACAGATCCTTATCAGTGAAGGATTTCCTCTCAATTCTCCTGAAATCTCTATACCGAACCAGGAAGCGATTCAGACACATGGCATTGCCTTTCAGTGCCGGATCACCACCGAAGACCCATCCAACAAGTTTATTCCAGACTACGGCCGTATTCAGCATTACCGTTCTGCCGGAGGCATGGGTATCCGGCTTGACGCCGGCACTGCCTTCTCCGGAGCCCTGGTAACGCCCTACTACGATTCTATGCTGGTAAAAGTTACTGCTTATGGATCCTGTTTCGAAGAAACGATACGCCGTATGGACAGGGCGTTGCAGGAATTCAGGATTCGCGGCGTGAAAACCAATATTCCATTTCTCATTAATCTGATTAACCGCAAGGATTTCCATACCGGGAGATTCACGACACGTTTTATTGATGAAAATCATGATATCTTCCGCTTCGCAAGCCGCAGAGACCGCGCCTTCCGCATTATGCGTTTCATCGGAGATATTCTCGTAAACGGACACCCGCTTATTAAGGAACCTCCTAAAACGATTTGCCGCCGTGAAGCTCCTGTTCCCGCCGTTGACCGTAAAAAAGACAGACCGAAAGGCAGCCGTGATCTTCTTCTTGAAATGGGGACTGCCAAATTTGTACAGCACATCCTCAGGGAAAAAAGGCTCCTGCTTACGGATACTACCTTCCGCGATGCACATCAGTCTCTCCTGGCTACCCGCATGAGAACCGTGGATATGCTGAAAATAACCGAGGCCTACTCAAGAAATCACGCTGATTTCTTCTCACTGGAAATGTGGGGTGGGGCAACGTTTGACACCGCCATGAGATTTCTCTGGGAATGTCCCTGGGAACGCCTGCGCCACATGCGCAAGCTGGCTCCCAACATCCTTTTCCAGATGCTGCTCAGGGCCTCGAATGGAGTAGGCTACACCAATTACCCCGATAACATCGTCAGGGCATTCATTCAACAGTCTGCCGAAAGCGGCATAGATGTCTTCCGTGTCTTCGACTCACTCAACTGGGTTGAAAATATGAAAGTGGCAATGGATGCCGTACTGGAAACCCATGCCCTCTGTGAGGCGGCTATCTGTTACACCGGTGATATTCTCAATCCGAAGCGGAACAAATACACACTGGATTATTATGTAAAAATGGCAAAACAACTGGAAGCACTTGGAGCCCACATCCTGGCAATCAAGGACATGGCCGGACTCCTGAAGCCTTATGCAGCCTTTGAACTGGTAAGCGCCCTGAAATCTGAATTGAAGATCCCCATACACCTCCACACCCATGACACATCGGGAGGCCAGATCGCTACGCTCATCAAGGCTGCAGAGGCTGGCGTGGATATTGTTGATGTTGCCATAGGACCCTTTTCCGGGCTCACATCTCAACCCAATATGAATACCCTCGTGGAAATGATGCGTTTTCATGAACGAGACACGGATATGGATTTCAAGGCACTCGGGTCACTCTCTGCTTACTGGGAAGTGGTCAGAGATTATTATGAAATATTTGAATCCATTCAAAAATCTAGCACGGCAGAAGTTTATCACCACGAAATCCCCGGCGGACAATTTACCAACCTTTTCCAGCAGGCACATTCTATGGGTTTGGCTCACCGCTGGCATGAAATCACCAACGTCTATGCAGACGTCAATAAGCTTTTTGGGGATATTGTCAAAGTTACTCCCTCTTCGAAGGTTGTCGGAGATATGACACTCTTTCTGGTGACGAATAACATCCCTGCACGGGATATTATCACCAATTCCAGAGATATTTCCTTCCCCACCTCTGTTGTAGAATTTTTTGAAGGCCGTCTTGGTCAGCCGACCGGCGGTTTCCCGCGTGAGGTACAGGAGAAAATTTTGCGCGGAGCTTCAGTTTCAACGGAGAGACCAGGCGCCAATCTATTGCCGGTGAATCTTGATGAAACCAGGGAAAATGTTGAAATGCGGATCTCAAGAGCAATTACCAAAGAAGATCTCATGTCTTATCTGATGTATCCCGATGTCTTCATTCAATATGCCGAGCACCGGAAGAAATATGACGATGTCTCTGTCATTCCCACGGACGTCTTCTTTTACGGTCTGCCTATGAACGAAGAGGTCTCTATTGAAATCGAGGAAGGCAAGACGTTGATTTTTAAACTGGTCGCCATAAGCCCGGTAAACGTGGAGGGAAACTGCACCGTCTTCTTTGAATATAACGGCCAGCCACGGGATGTAGTGATTGCCAATCACAAGGTGGCTACTTCAGTAGCCAAACGTCTTCAGGCAGAAGAAGAAAACGCGAAACATGTCGGGGCTCCTATGCCCGGCATGGTTGTCAGTGTGAAAGTAGCAGCCGGTGATAAAGTGAGTAAAAATGATCCGCTTCTCATTATGGAAGCCATGAAGATGGAGGCGACGGTTTATGCCGAACACGACGGCGTAATCGGGCAGGTTCTGGTGAAGGCAAAAGAGAGCGTCGTGGCACGAGATCTCCTAATCGTCTACCAATAACCACACAAAATGACTTTCTCTGCACGCTTTTTATCAAAGTTAATACCCACCCCTGAATCCCCTCCCAGGAGGGGACTTTTCAAATTCCCCACTTGAGAGGGGTAAAGGTGTGTAAGGCAATAATAAAAAGTTGAAATTCCTTAATATATATTTTAACTACCTGGTGATGGCTCGCTGCATTGGGGATATTCAGATTGCAAGGCTACCAGAATTTTCACTCATGCCATTCCACCCCCCTATACCCCCGCCAGCGGGGGACAAGCGTATGCAGTACGCATAAGGGGTTGCCAGTGATTGTTGTTCCTTAACGTAACATGTATGAGATTATGAGGGGGATTGAAATTCCTATACATTAAATTATCATGCTGCATCATTACCCCACGTTTGTTTGATACTTGCATGACTACACTGGCACACAACTTTTCAGGGGTAGCGTAAAAACGAAGGTGCTTCCTTTTCCAAAGATACTTTTTACCCAAATCTTACCACCGTGCAATTCTACCAGACGTTTTGTGAGTACCAAACCAAGTCCGGTGCCCTCATACTTCCGCGAAAATGAACTATCCACCTGAAGAAACGCCTTAAATAATTTATCCATGTCTTCTTGCCGGATGCCAATGCCTGTGTCACCCACTGCGATCTGGACATGCTGATTGATAAGCTTTGCATTAATGGAAACCCTGCCATTCTCGGGTGTGAATTTAAAAGCATTCGATAACAAATTATGCATGATCTGTTGAAATTTTTCCTTATCCGCCGTTATCGGCGGCATATCCTTCTGGATATAAGCGCGTACCCGGATGCATTTTTTGTGGAAAGCCCCTTCGATGGTATTCAACACCCCTTTTATGGTTTCTTCTATAGGAAACTCTTCATACTGAAGTTCTAATTTACCAGCCTCAATCTTTGAAAGGTCCAGAATACCGTTAATCATGCCGAGAAGATGCTGCCCGCTACTGTGGATATCATTTACAAATTCTTTTTGATCCGTGCTAAGAGAACCGCTTACTTCGTCCCGTAAAACCTCGGCAAAACCAATAATGGCATTGAGCGGCGTGCGCAGTTCATGCGACATGGTTGCCAAAAACTCCGACTTGAGTTTATTCGCTTTTTCAAGTGCGACATTCGCCTTCTGAAGTTCGTCCGTCCTTTCTGTAACCCTTTTCTCCAGTAAGACATTCAGGTCTTGAAGTCTGGTAATACGCATAAAATCAAGCCATGAAGCAACGTCTTCGTATTCGGTAACATTAAGTCCCCTTTTCTCTTCCTCCGGGCTTACCCGGATGCCTATGGTCTTCTTTAAGCACCAGAAAAAGAGCATGCCCAGACCGAATGACCACGCAAAGGCTACGCCGACACCAATCGCCTGAACGCCAAGCTGATGCATGCGGTTACCATGTTCCACCAAAAACTTGGTTGTATCACCGAAAGGAGCAACACAAAGCGTCCCGATAGCGCCACCTACCCCATGAACCGCAACTGCAGAAACGGGATCGTCTATCCTCAGCACCTTTTCAACGAAATCCTGGGCGAGGATTGACAGAATACCTGCAATAAGACCAATATAAACAGCACCATCAGGGTTAACCAGATCTGACCCTGCGGTAACAGCCACTAAACCAGCCAATATTGCCGTAAAGAGCTTGCTGGCATTGAGCTTCTTCTCTCTTACGTAATTAAATATCAGCGCCGATACCCCCGCTGCAGCTGGGGATAGATTGGTGTTGGTAATAACAAGCCCAATATCTGCGCTTGCCTTGAGCAAACTGCCACCATTAAATCCAAACCAGCCAAACCAAAGGAAAAAGGTACCTATGGTAACTAACGGAATATTGTGGAGACCCATCTGATTAGAAGTACCGTCCGGATTGTATTTGCCAAGCCTTGGCCCCACGACGATAGCCCCTGCCAGGGCAAACCATCCGCCAACAGAATGCACAATTGTAGAACCTGCAAAATCAATAAACCCCAATTTTTCCAGCCAGCCTGACTGTTCCGGACAAAAGAGATGCCCCCATGCCCAATGACCAAAAACCGGGTAAATAATGCCGGTTACAAATACGACTGCGATAACATTGGAAATAAAATTTGACCGCTCGGCAATAGCCCCTGTCAAGATGGTAGCAGCAGTAGCAGCAAAGACTAATTGAAAAAAGAAAAAACTATACGCTAAATTGTCCTGATGTAACATTACTCCCAAGGCAAAGAAATGGTCTGTGCCTATCCAGCCGTAATAGCTTTTGCCAAACATTAATCCAAATCCCACGGTATAAAACACAAGGGAGGCTACCAGGGTAACCATGAGATTTTTGATACAAACGCTAATGGCATTTTTGGATTGTGCAAATCCCGCTTCATAGGAAGTAAAGCCAAGCTGCATGAAAAACACCATGCAAGCCGCAGCCATAACCCAAATGTGATTCATATTTATTTGTATATTTTCCATATCGAATATACTATCCGCAATGTTATCATGATCATGATGGAGACGATATTATCATCCTGTCGATTTGGTTCGATTCATTCTGTCCCCCTTCTTCCGGAGCTATTTGTAATCCGATAACCGGTTGAGACCCATTCGTTATCCGCCTGATTACGAATTGCTTATTGTTCAGGAAATGATCTGCGATGAAATCTGCTACACGTGGTTCAATTGAAGATTCGCCTTGCAGCGTAACGATCTGTCCCTTGTCCCATAGAAGATCCGCAGCCTCTACTTTCAAGGAAACGCCTTCACGGGAATAATCACAAACAGAGGCTTTTATTATCGTTTTTCGATCCTGCAAACAGACATGTAACGACGGTTGTTTCCATTCCCATCTCTGGCGGGGGAATTTGCGTTGATCGTTGCTATAGAGCGCATGACATTTAGACGCATGCAGCGCATCGAAAAGATATTTCAACCTTGAAGCATGGGAATCGATGATGTCTTTAACAATCCGATTACGGTCTGCTATACGAGACTCCATATGAAACAAATCCATACCTGACATCAGCCATACCTTCTGGAAATGATCTTCGAGTATTTCAAAAGGTTTCCCGCTTTGCTGCATCTGATATTTAAACACCGGCATATGAGATCCGATGCACAGATTCGATGAACGCTGACTTGCGCTTCGCCCAAAGGTATATGGCTGAAAATAAGCCATATTATCAATAATCATAAGCCAGCCTGATGGATTTTGCGTATAAAATCTGACTGCAGGTTCAATATCGGGATAGTTCTGAAGCCTGTCAAAAGTATGGGCAAAGTCGCTGTAGAGTCGCAGATGAAAGATAGGATCATCAGTTGACAGTGTTTTTGTCCTGTCTGTATTGATTGTCTTTTCAACCTCATGAGCGGCGCTCTCAAAAAACGTACGGAAAACGGCAGTTTCCTGAAATACGTCGAGGAGAAGTATCTTGATATCGAGCCCCTTGGTTATCTTTTCGTTCAACGTGGAAAGCAATTCATCGAGATGGACATTTTCAGATAAGGTAATACCGAAAAGCCAAACCCGCTTTTCTGCCGTTTCAATGGCATCGTAGATATCACCTTTTACATCTTTACGGGAGCAATAGATGTTCGTTAAACCGCAGAGGGCTGCCGATCCGATGAGCCGGTTGGTATGTTGCAGGGATTTCTCCAGAGAATTCCTGTTGTCATCGATCAGCTGGTGAGTGGCCTGAAGGGTTTCTTTTAAAATATTTCTGATATGCCCAAAGATTTCCCACCACAGATATGCATATTCCATAATGTGCACACACATTATGGCGCTGAAGACAAGAAGCAGATGCTTCACAATCTCAGGAATATTGTGCCAGTAACGGGGCAACAGGATGTTCATAGTAACTGCGATAAAAAAGAATAAACACGCTATTACCATTCGAATAAACGGCCTCGGTCTTTCATTCATAGATCATCACCTCCGTGTAAATGAAAATTGCTTCATTTTGTCACATAAGTTCATACAGAACATTTGCATGTGACGTTCAGACCGTAGAGTTACCCGCTTGTCTATCGTTGTAATAGGCAAAGAAGGTTAATTTAAGAAGTATTCATTCAATTATCCCTGTTTATTGTATCGTGTAAATAATTAAATGGCAAAATGAATACCATACCTATATCGCAATACAAAATCATACCCATAGTCAACAATGCCGTAAAATCTTATTATAGAATGACTTTCAATTACAAACAAGGACAGAATATAATAGATAAAAGTCGATGATTTTATTTAATACTATCAATAAAAGTGTGCCATGTCACACAAGTGTGTCGTCACAGAGGTGTGTCATGACACACCTTCATAACTTTTAATTTGATACTACCACAAATTTTTCATTTTTCAACACACTAAGAGCGAGAAGTTACCGCGAAGGGTGATAGGTATGGATAAAAGGCAATGTAGATGAGACTTGTAAACTATGCGTTGACATAAAAAGAACGTTATTCATGCTTCCCTTTACATATTATATTACCTTATTGGATTGTGTGATAGAAAAAGCTTTGTGGGTTCCGGAACTGGCTTCAGGCTGAGATTATCATACCATCCGGCAACTCTTCCATGCAACCAATCCTGCCGTGTCTCGGTAAAGACGGTAATTACCTCTTTCGATGGAATAATTATCAAAGAAAATTCCACCCATGGTGAAATAGCATTGCCGCCGATATAATATCTGTTCAACGCAGTATAGGTAAGTGCCGGATTCCAGGAGCTGTCAAGGATTCCTATAATTGCTATATCCCCTATGTCATCACCATAAAATGACATGTAACCAGTTAACACATAAGGGGTATTTACAATTACCTTGACTTCCTGATAAAGCCCTCCCCGCGCAGTTCCGCCAGAACCAACTTGTTGTGTCAGGGCAAAGAAACCGCTGGTACTGGGGGGCATAGGAATTCCAATATTACCAGGGAGGGCAATCGTCAGATGGACCGGCAATTCTACAGGGGCACCATCACCATCCCAGGGATAGGTTTCCCAATACCTCCAACCCGTGATGTCCCCTGTCTCAAAATCACCGTTTTTCAGTAATTCCACAGCAGGCAATGAACGTATGAACACGATAAGTACGAATACCAGTACACAATATTTCATCTGATGTATGACATATATTTATAAATTTTATTAAACACCTTTCTCTATTTCCGCTTTGGTTTTAATCTCTTATATGTTGCATATGCTTCGTCGGCTTCTTTTTTCATGCCTTTTTTATCATAGGCAATGCTCAGGTTAAAATAGGCAATGACGCAATTTGGGTCTGCTTCAATGGCCTTTTTATATTCCGTGACAGCATCATCGTACATCCCTTTGCGCAGATAAAGATCTCCTTTTTCGTTATGCACCTCAGGAGTATTTGAATACAGGGAGTCACGAGGGGATTCTTTTGCCACGGGCACAGGCCTTGTTTCTGTTGCGGAAGATTGCGGCACCGGCGCAACAAGTTGTTGATGCGCTTTTACCGGTACGGATAAGGTTGTCACCTTGATTTCTTTTGCACGCAACAAGCTCAGCCTGGCTTCTTTGCCGGCAGTTCTTTCAATAAGTTGTTTCAGGTAATTCCGGTTCTCAATTTTTTCGCCATTCCATTCAACAAGGAGGTCTTCTGTTGCAATACCCGCAGCAGATGCAATGCTTCCAGGCTGAACATGAACAACAATAACCCCTTGTTGTGCTTTTTTATAACCAAACCATTCCTTATTCTCCGGAGTGAGATTGCATAACAAAAGGCCAAGGGAATTATGGGATTCCAGGAACTGAATCGCCATTCCCTTACACCACGATGTATATCTTACCCCATAATCAGTCCCTCCCAATTCCCCATATCCTTGCCATGTTTTCGAAGCCCCCGTATCGTATTGAACATTGATCACGGCCTGAGCACCCACCGCACGGGCCTTTTCCCTGATTTTCATTGCCAAAACATCGTGCCCGGAAAAACCGTACTCTCCCAGGCTGACTTCACCCAGTTTTTTATACGTAACATCAATATCCCCTGCACACACAAAGAGACCTTCATTCTTTAACGCATCAGAAGCTTGCGATCCCTTTTTAGGTTCAAGACTAGCTTCTTCACGCTTAAAAGGAGATATTGAGCCACAGCCGGTCACAAAAATGGCAAGAGCAAGTGAGAGCAGCTTCTTTTTATTCATGCTTTTATTTGTTTTTTCCCTTAAATTTTGATTTTATTTTTGATTCTATTTTAATGACATATCGTTGGTAAAATTTTGTCTTCTTCAACCTGGCAACCAGGGCAGGTTTTCCCGGAAAACTGGTGATATACAAACCTGCCAGGATGGTGAGTAATCCAGGACCAGGGGTAAAAATCAACATACATCCAATAATTATCAGGAAAACACCGCCGACGTTCTTCGCAATATGCTTCACGACACTTTTCATCCGTATCTCCTCAGCATAAAATATTTCCCGACGGGGCGTGACATCTTGATCAGTACCCTTTGTCCAACCTGAGCGGCCTCAATAGATTCATTGAATTCATTCCTGATGTCCAGCAGTACCTGGGCAAAATCTTCACTCAGATGCCTTCCCATAATTTCTATGGAAGTATTACTCAAAATTCTGTTCTTTACTACGACCTCTGCCATATCATCGGGCAGAACACTATGAATCATACCAAGATAATCGTATTTCTTCAGATATTCATCCCCAGGATGCGTTGTCTGACTCTGATATCCTTGATTTCCAAAAAAGAAGCCGACTCCGTATTCCCGGTGACTAACCTTTTCAAGCTCAGCCAACCATCGCGGATCATACATATAGGTATCGGGATCGGCACAGTAACGGTCCAAAGCCTCCCGGTATACCCTAGTCACAGCGGCAACATAATAGGGACTTTTCATACGGCCTTCGATTTTCCATGCCGTAACGCCGGCATGGCACAATTCCGGGATGTATTGAATCATACAAAGGTCTTTGGAACTCAGGATAAAGGTGCCGCTTTCATCCTCCACAATAGGATAGGATTCATTGGGTCGTTTTTCTTCTTTTAATATATAGCGCCATCGGCATGAATGGGAGCAATCTCCGAGATTGGCGTGCCGGTTGGCCATAAAGCCACTCAAAAGACAACGGCCTGAATATGACATACACATAGCGCCATGCACAAAGACTTCTGTTTCTGTCTGGGAAATGCTCGTGATTTCCCGAATCTCCCCCAGGGTCAGTTCCCGTGCAAGAACAACCCGCTTCACACCCTGCCGGTGCCAGAACTCAACGGATTTTGCATTCGTGGTATTC
Source organism: Candidatus Brocadia sp. (assembly GCA_021463795.1). Lineage (GTDB taxonomy): Bacteria > Planctomycetota > Brocadiia > Brocadiales > Brocadiaceae > Brocadia. Next base: position 833,271 of record JAJTXE010000003.1, read on the forward strand.
GCCTGTGTGCTGAGATGAACCGGAATATGGGGAGCAATCTCTTTTACGGCTAAAAAAATTCCTGGATCAGATACAATGACGGCATCGACTGGGATTTCTGCAAGTCTTTTCAGATAAGAACGTATGCCGGAAATATGATAATTACGGGCAAAGATGTTCAGGGCAATGTAAATTTTTTTCCCCCTGCTGTGAATCCATCCTGTGGCTTCTCTGATCTCCGGTAAACTCAGAGTGGAAGCGCCCATTCGCAGGTTGAAACCCTCTCCACCCACATATACTGCATCGGCACCGTATTCAATTGCCGTTTTGAGTTTTTCAAGGTCACCAGCCGGCGCCACCAGTTCAGGTTTTTTGAATGATGCATCGTTTTCCCGTATCATTTGCTGGCATTGAGACCATCTGAATCGTGTTGCAAAATCAATTGCATACCAATTCCAAGGTGATTATTTATTACCATCCCGCTTCGCTTTCCGACACAATCAATTTCATGAATACGCATAATTGAAGGCGAAAGAATTTCACCTGCGCTTCCTACCTCCCGATAAGAGGAACAGCCAGGAGATGACCAAGGACTTGCCGAACATGATTTAGTATACTATTAGTGCGAAAATACCTCTCACCCCCCCCGACCCGCTTGCACAAGGGGCGAGTAAAATTCCTTCCCTTGATATGAGGAACAGAGAGATGGTCTTTCACTGCTACGGTGCAGTATTAGAAATATCCCAGACACAGCAATATCATTCCGGCGCCCAGCGGCATGAGCAGGTTGTCCAGAGATCTCAAAGGTAATGACTCAATTATACTGGAAAAGAATGCGGTAAGTAAAGCAGGGAAAAAAGGCAAAGAGATCCATCCGCATATAAAAGCAACCGTCAGGGCGGCAAGCGAACCTTCAATACTTTTTTTAATGTTATAAGGAATTCTGTGGTTGCCCATACTCATACCAACAATTGCAGCCGCAGTATCAGCAAAGGCCACAATCCAGATAACGGTGCTGGCAATGTGCAAGGGGAAGCATAATAAGCAAAGACATGCGCCCAGAACCAGGGTTATTGGTCCGTAAGCAATACCACGTTCCTCCAGTTTACGGATACTCGACTTCGTTACACCACCAAAGAAGGGAAGCGAATATCCGTTGATCCTCAAACCCTCTGAAATAAGATACACAATCACTATAGAAAATAGCGTTATCAACGTCGTATGGTAGATAAAATGTGCAAACACCGGAGCAAAGGCAATGAGAACATGTAAGAATTTCCTTCTGATTTCCTGATACCAGGAATGAGCAAATTGTTTGCGCATTCCAGCAAACAACGTCTTATAAGAATCCGCGTCTTCGACATCCATGATGTCCAGCATCTCTGACAGGTTTCCGCTGTCAATTAGATACTGTGCCCGCTTCCGGACGGCATAATGTGCATTGACACCGATGTTAATGCCTGCTTTTTCCATAATGTCGATGTTATTACGATCATCCACCAGGACAACGGTATCTTGCCATGAGAGATTATTTTTTACCAACACCTCTTCAATAAGGTCTTTTTTCCCGCCGGGTTTTAAAAGCGGCCCAAATACCACCCCGGTCAACCGATCAGCATTCGTATCAATTCCTATACCATATCCATGATTCGCAGATAGTCTTGCCGCAAGGTCTTTCACAAAGGGATCCGGTACGCCACTGCTGATGAAAACCACCAGATATCCATGATTTCTCAGGGTTGCAATCGTTTCCCTTGCATGCACTATCACGGGAATATTTTCATAGATCCTTTGAGCCTGCCCAAGCATAATGCCTTGAAAACGGGCGTATACCCGTGTAATCAACGTATGGATTGACATTTTATCCATGTTAAAGAGGAGGCAGAGTAATGCAGTACGTATATACACCAGTATTCCAAGAGAACGTGCAACATGCAAGATAAACTGTCCTTTAAACAGGACTCCATCCACGTCCATGACAACGAGTTTTTTCCACGTTATTTGCAAAGGGGTAGAATGCGAAGAAACAGCCTGGGTGTGATTCTGTGGAGTTATGGTTATCGGTACCATGTAATTTGGAAACGGCTGTGGGTTAAAACATCCCCCCTACCATGCGTTTAACAACACCTAAGCCAATAAACACAATTACGGGGGAAAAATCTATGCCTCTGAAAGGCGGAATGAGCTTGCGTACGGGATTTAACACAGGATCAGTAATTTTATAAAGGAACTGTACGGCCTGGTTATAGGGATTATGCGGTACCCATGAAAGGACGATTCTGATAAGCAATGCAATTTCATAAAGGCTAATGAGTTTACCGAGAATCTCTCCCACGCGATAACTCCTTTTTGTATGGAATAGAATTATCTGTTATAATCTTTCACATTTTGAAACGAACAAAATTTTAACACAGCTCATTGTGGAGAGCAACAAAAATAAATATGCGATTAGGAAAAAAAATCACTCATTGAAGCGCAAGAAATGACAGCATGCGTTTTACCAGCCAGCAAATAATTGCCGTGGATATTTTGCGTATAACTGATATGCTGATTGTATCGAATACAATCTCCCGGTATGGCTTTTTTCCTGACACGCTGTCGAACAATGCCTTTTTCAATGCAGGGTCGTTTTTTGCAATCTGAATGACCGGTGTAAGAAAACCATAATAGGCACCCCAGATCACCAATCTCCTCACGGTATGCGCATAGGGAAGGTCTTTTATAACCTCACGAAAGCCCTGCAGGTACGTACGAAATGCCTTTTTGGATATCCCCACGTTCATCATGACCTCTGCCGCTCTGATGCCCATTAAGCAAGCAGAATTAATCCCTTTGCCTTTGAAAGGGCGAATAAGACCTGCCGCATCGCCAACGGTGACATATCTGTCTCCAAAGAGATGTCTGGCAGGTTTTATGGGAAAACAACCGCGATGATAATCCAGTTTCTCCTGCGATTTACTGAAGTTTTTGGGAAGTATTTCCAGAACATCCGGCAAGCATAAAAATTCATCCATCGATCTGGTGGAAATTTTTGCCCCGGCAATGTTGATGGTATAATGATCTGCCTTCGGGGTTATTGCGCCAAACTCTATGCCTTTTATGGAAGGCAAAAAGGCATGAATATACCCATCCATAACTTCCAGACTGTGATGCTTGCCTTTCGGATGAAATTTCGTGAGTAAGGTTAATAAAAATTTTGGAGACTGATAGGGTGTCTCACGTTCAAATATCCTTTGGGTACCTTCTTCAAGCCCAAATGCCCCTACAACGGCATCGGCCCGTACGTGTTTTGTTTCACTGTATACCGTAACATGATTTTTTGCAATTTCAACATCGGTGACCTTGCTGCGAATTACTGTGGCTCCGGCTTCTGCTGCCTTTTGCAAGAGATAGGCATCAAACTGTACCCGCCGGAGCGCGTATGAAACTTCTCCCTCTCCATCGAGTTTAGTGACATGGCCGCTGGTATGAAGATAATAGCCAGGCACATTCCTTTTCACGAGGTGCCACGGGAAAGGGATGCCTAGATTGTCTTCAATAATATGTTCAATGGGTTGCGAGAGTACGCCAGCGCATTCATTGTGGTCAATACCCCCTTCAAAGTCCTTGTATTCGTAAATCATGACGTCCAGATTGATATTGCTTTTTTTTGCAAGATTTTTCAGGGCGATCGCACAACTGGCACCGGCAGGGCCTCCGCCAATGATTGCAACGGTCTGGCCATCTTTCAGGGTACCCATATCTCCCGCCGAAAGATATTTTTGTTTTTTCGTATGCCCGAAGAGTATCGGATACCGGAGATAATCATATCCCTGTCTTACTGCAGCACGTACTATGTGCGGGAACATGGCAAGGTGCAAACGCACGTCAATAGCCTTGAAAAAAATCTCTTTATAGCTTGCATTGCCAGTAACCATATTCCAAAGGACATTATTAACCTGGATCGATTCCCATGCATTCGGTTGGTTCGTCAAGAGTTCAATCTGCACGTTTACCAGGTGTTTTTTGGATGTGATATGCTCATGGATGCGGAACAAGAGATTGCCAAAAAAATTGTCCTGCGCCAAAAGCCTTAAGGCAGGTTGATAATACCCCTTTTTAAAATGTTCCTCAGAAATACCCCGTTCAAAGATGGTGCGGGCGGCTAATTGTGCCGTATCAAATGCAGATTCAATGCCGTTTTTGTAGGTACGGGAGATACTCGCTTCGCCAATGATCACGAACCTGTTTGTGTAGGGATGGCCAGCATGGGTAACGGGTATTTTGGGAAAACAGATACAGAGGTCTTTGGGCAACGACCACCCATCAGGAAGAAGTTCGCGCACCCTGGGATGTCTCATGAATTCAACCAGGTGGGCCTTTGTCATGTCATCCTTGCCGATAAGAGAGATCGTAACATAGTCCACCTTTGGGATAAAAGCGGCAAATTTGATCGGTTTAATACCTAAGGCAAATGCGTAAATAGTGTTGTGAAAACGTTCCTGAATGAAGGAACTTCTCAGGTAGATTTCGGCATTGCACGTCCGCACCGATTTTGGTTCCCGATAGCCGAATTCTTTTCCCACAATCCGTTTAACAAGCGCAGTGTTCAACCCAAATGCGCCGACGATGAGATCGGCAGACATCTTTTTTCTGACGTCAGCCTCTTTATAGACAATATTTACAAAATCCTGCGAATCCTTCGGCAACTCTATCTCTTCTACAACTGCCCCAACAAGCTTTGCCCCCTGAGAAGTAACCTGTTTCAGTAAAAAATCGTCAAAACTAATATTGGTTATTTCCGTTGAAAATCGGGGACCATTCCCGCGAAAGACCGTAATTATTCTTGGTTTATGTCCGGGTTTTGGGTGGTGAAGTTGAATGCCGCGTTCCTGCGTCTGGAAGTAGTAGCCGTCAATTTCCTGCTGGACCCGCATTTTTGGGAGTACGATCTTCTGTCCCTCCATTTTATCAAGGAGGGTTTCAGACAGGACTCCTGCGCACATGTTGCATCCAACGGGACCTTTTTGAATAAAGTTTCTGCCATCAAGAATGGTTATGTGAATCCGGAGCCCATGTTTCTTTGCAAGTTCCAGGGCAAAATGGGTAAAAAAACTCCCCGCCGGACCGCCACCAATAACTACAATACTTGACCCGTCTCTGAGTTGAAGATTCATTGTCGTGGGTAACCTTCCTGCGTAGATGGAATTAGATTCTTCGGGGAGTTTACACTGAACGAAGTAAATGTGCTTAGAATAACATTTTCACATTACTCTATCATTCTGAGAAAGTAAAACAACCGAAGAATCTCAATTTTAAAATCCCTAAACCTCTAGATAGCCATTTCTCCCCTTTCCGCGGTGCGAATACGAACAACATTTTCAACAGTGGAAATAAAAATCTTGCCGTCTCCAATATTCCCTGTTTTTGCCTCTTTTATAATGCATTCCACAATTTTGTCAACATCCCTGTCTGCAACCACCATTTCCAGCTGTATTTTTTTCAAAAGTTCTGTTCTGTACGTCCTTCCACGCCACTGCTCGGTAATGCCCTTTTGATGCCCATGCCCTTTGACCTCGGTTATTGTCATGCCTGGATATCCGATATCTAATAAGGCGTCCTTCACCATTACAAATCTATCCTCTCTCACAATTGCCACAATTTTCTTCATATGTTTGTTCTCCAATACTATTCTATATCCCCGTCTTCTAAACGATAAGGAGCATCGAAACCCGCACGTGACACCAATTTGCCGCTATAGATAATGGTGCTTCCTGTTCTTATATTTAATACTTTTTCAAACAACCGCCAGTCAAATAAGATCTCTACCTCAGCCTTTTTACCCGGCCGACGGCTTACCCCGACACGATTCCAGTCTACCCGCCCCATCCCCTTATACAGTACAATTCCCTGCCAGCGAACATATTTACCCTTATATTTTTTCCACAAGCTCTTTTTTTCCGCGCGCGATAACGTACTTTGCCTACCGAATTGATTGTCCAGTTCTTCAAAAGAAATATCAAGTGAGTCTTTTGTTTGTGCCGGTACAATGGTTTCCAAAGGCCTCTCAGAAACGCCTGTTTCCCCCGGAAAGACTTGATGCAGAATGTTTTGTCCACCTCTCTGATTATCAGAAAAATGTGCCGGTGCAGAGGGATTTTTCATGGCAGCGACTTTTCCTTGATTTTCGCCAAAGGGGACAGGCTCACCCTCCGCAAACAAACGGTAAAAAACATTCTTGTCCCTGCGGATTCTATCCTGATCGTAATGAAACAGAACTTCATTATCAATCTTCCTGTTGCGGTAGGCAAGCCAGTTGTATGTCCCGGTTATCAACACCCTGTCGTCTAGTAAAATAAAGTCCTGCACCCGGTTCTTGCTTGTTGAAGTTCTGTGTACTCTGATATCAAAGCCTTGTCCAATCAAGGCTTCTGCCAGTAAACCACATTCCTTGTCAGGGATGTATTCCAGGATTACGATACGCACCCGAACGCCCCGATCCCTTGCGGCCACTAATTCCTTTTCAACGTCTATAGCAGCAAAGTTGTGAATACAGATATCTATCCCTTGATGTGCATATTCAATCCCTTCTCTCAATCGCTCTTCAACCGTGCCGTGAGGGACATAACTAACAGAATCTCCCGCATGCAGGGAAACAAAAGTCCACATAAGCATTCCGAGAGTGAAAACAAAAAGGAACCTATTTCTGCGAATGCAGCGAAGCAATCCAAACCTTGGAGACTGCTTCGGGTTACCACCCTCGCAATGGCACGTACCGGTATCTCTATGTATTACCCCTCCCAATACCATGCATATTCTTTTCATCGATCATTATTTTTCTGGTAAGCCAAAAGAGCTTTTGGCAATTTATCCAAAATATCTGAGGCGATCAGAGATATTTCACCCGTTTCCTGTGCCGCAAGATCCCCGGCCAAACCGTGTAAATATACTCCCAGCTGAGCGGCGTCAAAAGGTGAATATTTTTGTCCTAAAAAGGCTGCAATCATGCCAGTCAGGACGTCTCCCACCCCTGCGGTAGCCATACCAGGATTACCCGTCTTATTTACATAGAATTTCTCTTCATTGACTACAAGGGTCCGATGTCCTTTCAGGACAAGGGTTACCTTATCCCTTCCTCTTATAAACATCTGTGATATTTCCAGCCGTTCCGATTGAATCTCCTGAGTTGAGGATACCCCCATAAGTCGTGCCATTTCACCAGGATGTGGCGTAAGGATAATCTGTTTTTTTATCTGACGTAATACATCGGGATTGTCGGCAAGCGCATTAATACCATCTGCATCCAATACAATGGGGCAATCCAAAGATTGCAACAGCCACAAGATCAACCGTTTTGTTTCTAAGCATTGGGAGAGGCCCGGGCCAACAGCGACAACGTCAAACCGTTGCGAAAGGTCCAGGATATCCTGGCGTCCCAAGTCAGACAGGGTCTTCAGATGGGTTTCCGGAAGGGGATGCGTCATAACACAGGTCAGTTTTGATGCCACAATTCCCTGTAAACTCTCCGGGATAGCCAGGGTTACCAATCCTGCGCCGGCGCGCAGCGCTGCACTGCTGCAAAGGCACGCAGCGCCCGTCATCCCACAGGAACCTGCCAGCACAAGGATTCTTCCATAATCTCCTTTGTGAGTATCAGGTTTCCGGGGAAAAATTTTGGGCAATGCTTTTACTTCGTACACAAGAAGGTATTCTTTAATTCTAAAAGTTTAAGTGTCCGGGCCGGAGGCCCGTGATCGTTTTTTCCTGACACCTGAAATCACTTCTTCTTCCGATTGATGAGCGAGGCAACATAAGCCGCTCCGAAGCCGTTGTCAATATTCACAACGGAAACACCGGAGGCGCAACTATTCAGCATGGACAAAAGAGGCGCAACGCCATAAAAACAAGCGCCATAACCGATACTCGTTGGCACGCCAATGACAGGACAATCCACCAGGCCGCCCACAACGCTAGCCAGTGCACCTTCCATTCCTGCAACAACAATGATTACCTTGGCCTTAAGTAATTCGTTATGATTTTTCATGAGCCGGTGTATACCCGCAACACCCACATCATACAACACCCGTACATTATTGCCCATAATCTCCGCCGTCACCCTTGCCTCCTCGGCAACAGGAATATCAGAGGTACCCGCTGTTATGATTAATATCAAGCCTTTATGGGGTTTTCGACGGGTCTTTCGTATGGTAATGGTCCTTGCCTGTTCGTGATACATGGCCTCCGGAAATTTTCCGGAAACAGCCAGGTACATTTCCTTTGTTGCGCGGGTTGCAAGCATGTCATTATCACCCGCAACAATATGCCCTGCAATCTTTACTACTTGTTCAGGGGTCTTGCCCAGGCAAAAGATGACCTCCGGAAAACCGCAGCGAATCTTGCGATGACTGTCCACCTTGGCAAAACCAATGTCCTTATAAGGTAGTTCCCGGATCTTTCCCAGAACATCAGGCATTGACACCTTCCCGGTCTTATAATCTTCCAATAATTGTTTTATGACATCAATATCCATTGCTCTCTTACAAATTCCAGGTTAAGAGCCTGTACCAAAGTTTTTTACCAATAAAAAACAGATATATGATAAATCATGATTTGTTACTACCTTTAGGATGGCAATTAGGTTGTTGAGTGGCCAATCCATAGAAAAAGCCACAAATGAAAGGGAGTTTAGCACATACCCTATGGGAATGCAAGCATCATATTGCGCAGGCAGGGAGGAAAAAGATAAAAAAACGCAACAAAACAAGTCGTTTGTCCCCACTGCTCGTCAAAAGAGAATAGATGTTACCACTCAGGGTAATCCCCGCATCTATAGCACATGAGCAGTTCGTCGGTATGCCAAGGCATTACTGCCTTATTCCATAACGGCCTGCCAAACCTCTTGCGCCGTGGCAAAAGGTGGGAGGGGTTGGCCAAAAGAAACCGTAACAGGACAGAGAAGTTTTTCCGGCCACTTCCGGAAGAACTTCTCCCCCTTGAAGCTGAAGACCGATTCCCACATACCATCGAGATGAACAGGAATAACCGGAACATTCATTCCTTCAACAACTTTTCCAAAGTCACTGTTAAAGGGTGGAAGATTACCGATATGGCTTGTGGTACCCTCTGCAAAGATGCAGACCACGTGGCCCTGACGAAGTTCCTCGCGGGCACGAGATATCGATTCAAGCGTCTCCTTTTGGTCGCCGTTTAAGTATGGAATGACTCTCATAAGCCGAAAGAGCCAATAAAATGCCCTATGATCATAATAAGGTTTATAAATCATAAATCGGATAAATCGTTGGACGCATGAACCTACCAGCAGCGCGTCAACAAAACTCATATGATTACAGACCAGGAGCGCCGGCCCATGAAATGGAACATTCTCCTGTCCCACAATACGAATCTTGTAAATCGTATGGGTAAGCATCCAGAGGCAGAACCGGATCATAAAGTCAGGTAATTTCTTCATAATATACACCGTTGCTCCGATCGTGAGAAATCCAAAGATCAGGATAATCCTGTCAGCGGAAATAGGGAGGTGTTTCTGTAAAAGCCAGAGTACTCCCGACGCCAGAAGTATTCCTATGGTGCTCAAAAAATTGCTGGTTGCGATCAACCTGCCTTTTTCATCCTGATTACTTTTCTGCTGGAGAAGGGCATTCAAGGGGACGATAAACAACCCTCCGGAAAATCCAAGGAAGGACAGGGCAATAGCCGTTTGCACATAAGACGATCCGGAAAAGGAAAGACAGAGTGAGAACAACCCCATACCTATGGAACCCAATGGCACCAATCCCAATTCTACCTTATCACCAGACAGACGGCCTGCAACAAGACTGCCAATTCCAATACCAACAGCCATAAATGTCCCCAGAAAACCAATCAATAAATCGCTCAATCCCAAAATTTCTTTACCAAAGAGAATGATAACCATTTGGAGCATTGCCCCCATAAACCAGAAGTAAGAAATACCAAGAACTGTGAGAAAAAGTATCTTATAAGCATAGAGACACCGTATGCCGGCAATCACCTCTGCCCAGGGATTCAATCGAAACGGCTTTTTGTTTCCTGAGTAAGCAACCTTTGGTATTCTCAGACTGGTAGCCGTTCCGGCGACAGCGATCAGTATCAAAATGAGATTGATGTAGACCAGATTGTCTTTCCAGGCAGAAAACATTATGCTACCAACCGTTGTCCCCAGGATGATCGCCATGAATGTGGTCATCTCCATAAGACCATTTACCCGGGAAAGGTCCTTGTCGGAAAACATCTCCGGAACAATTCCATATTTTGCAGGGCTAAATAGCGCAGACTGCAAGGCCATAAGAAACAAGACCACCATCATGAAATTCACCCCCCCTGACAAAGTAGCTATCAATCCAAGAGACATAGCTGCGATTTCGAGGGACTTTGTTACGATAAGCACGCTTCGTTTATTGAAGACGTCGGCCAGATAGCCTGCATAGCCGGAAAAGAGAACAAAAGGAAGGATGAAGACCGCGCCTATCAGAGAGAGGCAGCCACCTCCGCTACCGGGCACTGGCGAAACGTTTATCACCAGTAATGAGAGGGTTATCTTGTAAGCGCTGTCATTAAATGCCCCCAGATACTGTGTCCATAAAAAACACTGAAAGTCAAAAGATTTTATAGTATTCTTATAAGTCACAAGAGCCATACTTTTATTCCCGTTTTTTACACAGATACCCAGTGTTGTCCGGTTAAGGAATTGCGTACGAACGCGATTGTTGTTCTTTGAGATTCTGTTTGAGTGCCTTAAAAAACAGCTCGATTTGCCAGCGATCTTTATATATGGCAGCAATAGTCGTGGCGCTTAATTTCATGGTATTGGTAAGAAATACCATGATTTCGTCTTTCTCAGGGTTATAAACCTCTATCCGCCGGAGAGGATGAGGACACTTTTCATCGGCTTTCGTTCCCGTAAGACGAATAAACTCATCTTTGAGAATATGGCCGTTCTTCGGAGTTTCCTGTTCTTTGACAACCTCGTACAGGGTGTTATTCTTCATTCGGGTGACAAAATAGACGCCCCGGTCCGTCCACTTGCCAAAGAGGCTGTAATCGTTATAGCCTCTGTCGTCTCCCACAATAGTACCAGGCTCATAGGGTAGCTGATGTGCCACCTTCACGTCTGAAACATTGCCTTCTGTAATAACCGCAAAGGAAGGAAGATAACCGTCGTGATCCGGAATAAGGTGCAATTTGACTGCTCCTTTGGTACGCCGGAATTTTGCCCAGTCAAAAAGTGATAGCGACAAGTCAATGGTAGAGGAATCCAGACTGACCAACTTATTCTTAAATCTGAATTTTTTCTTTCCGGAAAACTTACTACGGCACGGATCCAACAGGTTCAAGAAAACCTTTTGGTAAAGTTCCCACGGACGATGTTTATTGGCGTACGCAAGCGTGGAACGACTCGGTGCAGTAATTCCCAAATGGGTCAACTTACCCTCACAACTCCTGAGACCTCCCGTAATTTCCCTTAAAGAATGTGCTCGACCCAATTGACAAAACAGCATAGAAACAAACTGCTCCCAGCAAGAAAACCCCTGGCATGATATTCTGCATTGGTCTCTTTTACCGCTCGATAAAACTCTGTACGAGGAAATAATTGCAACAACTGACTAAATATGCTACAAAATTTATTCATCTATGAGCCCTCCTTTGGTTGATGAGTTTTACATACAACCTCTCTTATACCAAATCAGGGCTCAGCTTAAAATCTTAATTTGGACAAGAGTGATATATTATCCTTACGATAGAAGGAGCGGAGTAGCTCAAGAAATACCAGTCAGCTTTGATTCAGAGAGAGTTCCTGCGGGTTCTCCAAGTGCCCCGGCAAGAGAAAACACCGTGACCTTTTCGAATGGAGAAGTGGTCATACCCCCCCTTTTTGGTATCTGAAGGATGCTGGAGGTTTCCGGCAGTAAGGAAAAGGCGTGCGTCGAGGTCAGTTTTCATGTTGGGGAAATAAAACATCTCATGTTAGCATATGCAAAATTAGAGCGGGTAAAATAAAAACCACTCAATATGCTGAATCGTATTCCGTAGTTCTCCGGCTCTTAACTCGTTAAAAAAATATTTTGACATTTTTAGCGGAAATTGTAGCGCCGAATCCTTGTGGTCGGCCTGCCTGTGCGATGCACGCAGACAGGCTTTGATCGGGGGATATCCACCCCCTAACCCCATACGTGTTAAGTTAATGGCAAATTGAACTTGTTTTCAAACAACTTAAGAGTGTCCTTCGCATTCATTTGTCCAATACTGCCAAAGAGTATCGCTTGAAATGCGAAATACTCGGCAAAGGCCTTTGAAAGAAAATATGAGTGACAAAATGCCTCAACCGATGCCTTATAGGCGCCATAATTGGAATCAGACACCAAGGGGTGTAATTCATCCAGTTTCATATGGGGAAAGATATGCCCGTATACCGCACATGAACTGATAAAGATGAATTGTTTGACACCAACTGCCTTTGATGCATCGAGCAGTTCCACACTTCCCAGGAGATTCGCCTCAACAAATCGTTTCACGTCTCTATTGGCAGATTCATGGAAAGAAACCCCATTTCTTTCATAGGCCATATGAATGACCACGTCTGCGCCGTGTACAAATTTCTTCAGGTCTTCTTTGTCGGTCATGTCACCCTTGATAAAGGTTATCTTTTTTTCAAAATCTTTCAGGTGCAAGATATTGCTGGTAGTCCGTATCAGGGATTGGATCGCGACATCCCTTGCAAAGAGTTTTTTGGCCACATAATGTCCTAAAAAACCCGTTAAACCTGTTATGGCAATCTTCACCATATATCGTCCTCTGTTAAAAAAACACGAAAATATCCTGGAACAGCCAGGAGCAAGCTATCAGATAGTATTAATTTTTACTTATCAGCGGTTGAAATGCAACGCTTTTCTCAAGAATACGTTAGCAATCATGTTCTGCGGCTTGGGTGTAAGGTCATTTCCGTTCACTCATAGCTACTACTGGATAAACATGAACACTATTCCCAGAGTAAATTTTATTGACATAACAAAATAAATATAGTATTTTTTATGTCGAATTTATGCAGGCACCGTAAGTGCCTTTTTCCTTGTATTTATCGGGCCCCCATCGTCTAGTGGCCCAGGATGCCAGGTTCTCAGCCTGGAGACAGGGGTTCAAATCCCCTTGGGGGTACTTAAATAGCCAGCGGTAATAAACGCGCAAGGAAAGCCATTCCTTTCCTATTGCAAAACGCGATTTTTCATTCTTTACAACAACATTCAGTTAAACCGTCATACAATAATTCCTCGCGAGTCAAAGGAGATAAGAGATGCATGCAAGGATTTGGAAAACAAAACACATTCCCTGTAAAACATTTTTTTTAACCATTTCAGTTATCCTGTCTTTTTTGCTCCAACCGGAGGTCTTTTGCAAAACGGGCGAAGGAAGCCGTTGGAACATTCAGGGATATGCTTTGAAAAACGTGGCTCCCAAAAAAAATTCGAAATCGGACGCTCTGGTTATCCTGGGCGCTTTTGCCAGCGTAAATGAACCTACAAGAGAACCCGTTCTCCTTACCTATGAATTTCCAACATTCAGCAGGTTTTATGTAGGCACTGTTATTGTGAATACGAGTGATAAAGACAGGGATGTTACCGTAACCTTTGAGCTTTCCGGTCTCAGAAGCGGAAAAGAAGATGCAGCGTTTACCATTCCGGGAGAAAGCACCTTTTTCGCCTATATTGATGATACGCTTGGCAGAACCGGATTTTATACGTACAAGATAGGTATCAAAAACCAGAACAGTTCAAAGATAACCTTAATGCTGACTGAATAACCGCTCCTTTGTTTCCATCTCCGTTCGAAAACCTCATCCCAAATCACTTCTCTGGTGGATTTGGTGGTGCACTGTTGCGCTATGAACGTCAACACAAAAAGACTCATCGTCCTGCTTTTCACAAATATCGTAATTGCAGTCCATATCATCCTCTGGCATCAATTTGGCTATCAAAGAGTCGGGACGCTCAGCTTAAACGGTATCGTTAGTCTCTTTGGAATGGGCTTGTTAAATTCCGCAGCAGTTTTTTTTATTATCACGATATTTATAACAGCTATATTTGGAAGGTTGTTTTGCGGTTGGGGATGCCACTTTGCCTTCTTTCAGGAGGCTTCCTTAAAGATCCTTAATAAGCTCGGATTCTCTCCGCAGATCGTCAACTCAAGGGCCACCATTCTCCAGTATGTCTTTCTTCTGAAGACACTAACCGCTATCTATGAATTCTGGCTCATCTACGGTCATCCTCAGTTCCGTATAGGTTTCGGAGACACGCAGGTAATGACCGTGGATCTCCCCAGAAGTCCCTTCATAATCGCATTGTTTCTTTTATTTGATGCCTTCTTATTGATATATCTTATGGGATCGAGGGCATTTTGCCGGTACATATGCCCGTGGGCACCGATGCTTGCATTCTTTGACAATGTAAGCGTTTGGCGCATTCGGAAGGTTCGTAAATGCCTGGGTTGTATGAGTTGCACGCGGAGTTGCACGATGGGAATTCAAGTTCACGAAGAAATTGCTCAACATGCTGCAGTAGTAAGCACAAACTGCATTCGATGCTTTGCATGCACAAACGCATGTCAAAATGGAACGCTACGCTATCGATGGGGTTTAAATGTAATTTCAACAGTTCGTCGGTTCAGATGGCTAATTCCTGGAGCATCGGGATATCTCTGGTATTACGACCTTTTGCTGGTTGCTTGTGGATTAACGGTTGCGTATTATACTCAAAGATGGCTGGGAAGTTTTCAGACATTTCTCGGCGCTGCATGGGGATTGTGTTTTGGCATTTTCATGATAAAACTCTTAGAAAAGAGGTATATGTCCGCGCCGGAAACGATTCAAAAAAGAAGCTTTCTGCCCATAGGCCTCATAATCTCTTCCACTCTTATCTGGTGTTGGGCAACCAGTACCCCTCACGACATTCGTCTTCTGCTCAGAGGCAACAGATTTCTGGAGTACAGAGAATATGACAAGGCGATTGCAACCTATCGTCAAGCACTCACTGAATATCCGTTACACGATGAGGCCCGTGCGGCCATTGCATTAACGTATAAGGAAAAGGGTGATTATCAGCATGCCATAACAGAGTACAAGACCCTCATCAGCAGTAATCCGAACAACGCCAAACTGCATAATAATTTAGGGACGGTTTATTACCGGAATGAAAATTACGATTTGGCAATCGATGAATACAAAATAGCAATAGCATTAGACGAGCATCTCGATGCAGCTTACGGCAATATTGGTTTGGTATTTTTAAAGGAAGGAAACATTAAAGAGGCAACTCGTTTTCTCAGAAAAGTCTTTCAAAATGAAGATGAAATGGTACAATATATCTTGTTAATTTATAAAAATAATCAGAAAAAAAATGGATAGAAAGAGAGGGCATATATGGCAAATCTTTATACCTGCAAAACGTGTGATTTGGTAACGGAAGAAAAAGGACATCTTTGTAATCCAATTCCGGCAAAAAAAGTTGTAACCTGTAAATTTTGCGGAACGATATCAAGTGATCCCAGACATGTCTGCGCGCCCAAGCTTGTTAATTTAAAATATATTTGTGATTCTTGCGGCCGGCTTGCCTCAAAACGTGAAATGCTCTGCCGTCCATCACCTTTGCCAAAAGCAAAAAAGGCCGTAAAAAAATCGGTGCCAAAAAAGGTGGGAAAAGCAAAAAAATCAAAGAAATAGACATCGATTTTACCAGGATGTTTTATCCGGTTTGTTATCTGCCAGAAAATAATTCAGATTTTTGGGAATGAACTGTTGTGATGCTGTCAGTTGAAATGGTCGGGGCGAGAGGATTTGAACCTCCGACCTCCTGCTCCCAAGGCAGGCGCGCTAGCCAAACTGCGCTACGCCCCGTCGGTAAACTTGTTCATCTCATAAAAGGACAATGAGTTGAATATTATACGGTGTATCTGTTTAAATACAAGTAAAATTAATAAATCCTTGTATGAGGCATATTGATTTAAGAAAACAAACCTAAACAAATTTACGTTTACCGAAAGGGGGAGTATAGAATATGAAAAACATTTTACTCTATAGTTTGTTAGCGGTTTGTGCGGTGTTAGGACAGAAATTGGCAGTAGGAGAGGAAGCACTTCATGAATCTTTAGTGGAGGTGATATCAAAGGTTGGTGTAAAGGCAAGTGCACAGGCCCCGATGGTGGTAACGGGTGAAGCAATGTTCGATTACTCAAGGTATATTCTGACTATTGCAGGTACAGTCAATGCTCAAGGGTTACCCACTACGGTATGGTTTCAGTACGGTACGATGAGTGATTCATATAGTGACATATCGGGAACACAAGCTGTAAGTGGATCGAGTGACACATTTGTGGAAATAAGTGTAAATATTTAAGTATACCACCAAATGAGTCGGGAGTAACGTATTATTACTACAGGATAGTAGCAGAAAACGAATCGGGGACATCGAATGGAGAAGAAAAATCTCTGGGTTTAGTTACTCCCATTCCTGACTGTCTTTGCGGTGTATCAGGCAGGGTAATAGACGCTGTATCAAAACAAGGTATTGTGAATGCCGCCGTTCGTAGCTATGAAGGGTCAACAAGCTATACCAACAAATTGGGTTATTATGTGTGGGACAATGGTGTGATTCCATGTACCGCTGGAGGTACCTTTGACCTTATAGCATCATCAGATGGGTATGAACCTCTAACGCAATATATTGACGTACAACCTTGTGTCGAAAGCACGCTCAATTTCGAATTGCAACCTGCCGGAACACCCACCCCAATTCCAACAGCAATTTTAACTCCCATACCGACAGTAATCCCAACCCCTGTATATGAAGGTGTAAAGATGAGGTCATCTCCGCGTGTACTAAGGCTTATGAGGGGGCAAAGCGGTGTAATAACTGTAACGTTAGAAGGTGATAATGGCGTTCTGGAAGGTAAAACAGCAATAGCAGCAACGGGGAAAGCCGGTAGCAGGCGTATCTTGATTTCACCAGCAAGTGGAGTAACAGATGAACATGGTCAGGCTCAATTTGCCATTATTGCGAAAGATAAAACGGGTAACGCAAGGGCTACGTTTAATGCAGATGATCTGAAAAAGTCAATAATTATAAGAGTGGGAAAGTAGTAATGTAAAACATACCAAGAAACGAGTGTAACCGCAAACAAGTACTTATAGAAGCATAAAAACAACTTAATGTTACATAGGGAAATCTTACAGAGGGGGGGAAAGAATTATGAAGCATGCACTGTCTATGTATTGGTGTTTGTTTATGGGTGTACTATTCTCCTGTTTCCCGAATATGAGTTCTGGGTAGACGTATTATAGTGAGAGTATAACTTATCAAAAGAATTATAATAATTTTTGGAACATGGATTATAGTTATCCAACTCCCACAGACTATCATTTTAAAATATTTTATTACACTGGTACTACAGGCACACAAACTGTTACAGAGGCAGACATGCCAGGTACTCATACGATGTCAACATATGCAGCGGATTTTGCGCAATCTATTATAGATAGTTTTGATTATTTAAATTTTGGGGTAAAGCATACATACGATGGCTGGGGTACAACTACAGTGGAAATGGGTGGTACTTATGATGTATATGGGCCGGTAGGCCCGTATAATAGAGGAAGTATAGCGATATACAAAACATTGGGCAACGCTGCCGGGTTGTCAGCGCCATTTTCTGAACATTGGTGGGGATTAAAGTATTATTTAGCAGCAACACCGGGAGGTAGTGGTCCAAATCATGAGAGATTACATTCATTAGGATTCGGACATAAAGGAGATGTGCGTGGTGGAACCTGGGGAAACAAAGGTATGGGGAATGCCCCATGCTCCGTCGGCATAACGAAAGCCGGAGAGGTTACGAGCGATAGTAAAAATGGGTTAGATATCGTATATTATAACGATAGTTCGTCATCTTTATATGCTGAGATTGTAGGTACTGTATCTTCATCATATGTTTCGTTTTATGATGATGGATGGGCCGAAGCGTATTGATTGAATACCTATCCAGCTACGATGGTAAGGGCATACAAGACAACTCCACAGTCGATACCAAGCGGTAGTAACTATACTAAAATTAATTTTGAGGGAGAGGATTTTGACCGCAATGGAGAATTTGACTTAACAAATGACAGGTTTGTGGCTAAACAACGTGGGATGTACTTTGTTACTATTTCCGGGTTTGTCAGTGTGGGTTCAGGGGAAAGTGCATTGGTAGGAATTCGGAAAAATGGTAGTAGTATATACACCATGAAATGGACCAAATATGCATCAGCGCCAAATGGAGCACAGCCAGTATGTTCTGTATTGGTATGGTTAAATCCAGGGGATTATATGGAGGGAATCGTACGGCATACTAGTATATTGACAAATTAATTACGAAACATTATACTGTGCTTCATGAGACAAACAAAAATTCAACTTACCGAGGAAGAACGAGCAACCTTGAAGTCATTTCGCTCCAAGGGGCAGCACATGACAAGAGAAGTCAATCGCGCGCATATATTGTCGGCTTTAGACCAAAATGTGCCCGAAAAACATATTGTGTTGGTTCTCGGTGTTGGCCGCACTGCCATTTGGCGGACACGCTCTGCATATCTTGAGA
>JAJTXE010000003.1:851909-883812 GCA_021463795.1 Candidatus Brocadia sp.
CGTGAGGGACGCTATCTGCTTCGTTCCAATATGCAGGCCGCTTCACCTGAAACCGTCTGGGAATCGTATCTGCTTTTGACCCGTATAGAACAGGCATTTAAGGATTTGAAGGGATCGCTTTCCATCCGTCCCATCTGGCACCAATTGGAAAAGAGAATTGAAGCCCATATTTTTGTTTCCTTTGTGGCTTTTTGTCTTCACACGACATTGCGAAATCTTGCCCGGGGGCGAGCCGCAGGGCTGACGTCTGAAGCAATTTTGGAAAAACTATCGACCATGCAAATGATTGATGTTCATTTACCGACAACGGATGGCCGTCACATTGTCATGAGCCGCTATACCCAGCCAGAAAAGGACGTCTCGCTCCTTTTGGCACAATTGGGGTTATCGCTTCCTGAACAACCACCACCCAGGATTTATGCATCAGGTCAGATCGGGCTGTAGTGCCGACCTTTTTGCATGACCCCTTGAATTTACTGGCTTAGCGGTCTGCCTACCCCTCGAATTGCGAAGGTCGGGTTAACACCATTCAATCCCCAGACTGTATTCAAATACCTTCTTTTCCGGTTTAAATTTGTTTAACTGACTCAAGACAGGTCTTTCGACGCCATGGCGATACGTGGTCATTCTGATACTCTACCTGAATAGAACCAAACTGCTGTTGGAATACCTTTAACAATTTTGCTCATGTGTTACAATACGGTAATGATAATTACCCCAAGAATCATAACAAAACCACCAATGAGTCGTTCCATAACATTGGTTTCTTTAAACCAAAAAGCGCCGTATATAATGCCAAAGAGGAGACTCATCCTTTTAACCGAAATAACATAGGCAACTTCAGCAAGATTTACCGCGAGAAAGTGGGTAATGGTTGCAAGGGCTATGGCAAAGCCGATCAGGCCAAACAGGATAGCATGAGAAAACAACTGCTTCATTTTGCCTTGATTCTTCCATACAAGAATAGGGAAGAATAGTACTGAAAGAATGGGGAGATACGTAGCGGCAAAAAAGAGCGGACTGGAATGCAATACCGCCATCTTCCCCAGGTTTGAAGTAATACTATAGATAAAGGCCACAATGATCATATACAGCGACCCGCGCTCCCGCCGTATGGCTTTAAAAGGCTCTAAAATACCTTTCCTCGTGGTTCTTACATTCAGCAGGTAAGCACCTACCGCTGTAAGCACAATGCCCGCCATTCCAAATTTATCCAACCTTTCTCCCAAGATGAGGTTTGAGGTAAAGATCATAAAGATTGGGCTTAACGCAAGGAACGGTAACGTGATGGATAAAGGTGATATTTTGATTGCCTTCATATACAATATAAGGGCAATGGTCTCTAACGGAAGCAAAATGAGTATCGCAACAAAGAAATGGATGTCTATCCTGGGTATTTCTATGAAGGGTAAAAGCAAGAGTAAAAAAGGTCCGGCAAATCCTATGCGTACCCAGGCAATGAGATATTCATTGCTCTCAAGAAGCGACTTTTTACTGAGGGCATCGGCCGATGCGGCAAAAAAGGCACAAGACAAAGACAAAAAGAGCCAATTCAAGGCGGGTCAATAACAAAACAATATCGTTTTAGAGAGGAATCAAAAGGATTGATATCCTGTACATGTGCTGCCGTAGGCACCATGAGTGAAATCCGGGTAATCTGGTGGTTCCAGATGTTTTTATCGGCCCGGGAGAACCCTTTGCTATAATTTATACCCGATTTTGCGGAGGAACTGCTTGCGGTTCTGGACGTCTTTTTCACCCTCAACCCCCATTGGACGATAACCATCTATAACCCCCAGTATTCCCCGGCCTTGCTCTGTTTCTGCCACGATGACCTGTACAGGATTGGCAGTTGCACAAAAGACAGAACATACTTCAGGGCAAGCCTTGACGGCATTCAGCACGTTTACCGGAAATGCCCCCTTCATAAGGACAACAAAGGTATGTCCCGCTGCAATTGCACTGGCATTTCGAATCGCCACCTCCTTAAGAGCGTTATCATTTCCTTCCACCCGGATAAGGCATGGACCGGAGGCCTCACAAAAAGCAATACCAAACGTAATACCTGGTACGGCATTGATCATAGCTTCGTACAAGTCTTCAGTCGTTTTAATAAAATGAGTTTGTCCAACGATGATATTGGCGCCATCGGGAATATCTATGACAACCGTCTTTATTTCCATGCTGTATTTATGGTAACTCGATTACATTGACCTTGCCAAAATTATCCAGAGGCTTGTCAAACTTTTCCCTGTCCCCCACCACGAGGATCTTGATCTTGTCAGGATGCAGATATTTCCTTGCGACCCGTTGAATATCCTCCTGAGTAACAGCCTGCACATTTTCCAGATACGTTTCAAGATAATTTAAAGGCAAGCCTTCATATTCGATGTCAATCTTCTGCGCGACGATACTGGCGCCCGTCGTAAACCGAAAAATGAACTGATTCATAAAAGTTTCCTTCGCCTGGGCTAATTCCTCATGATTAACGGGTGTCTGGCGAATTTTTTCTAATTCCTCCAGCGCAATTGAGATGGCGCGGTTCGTTGACTCTAACTTGGTCTGGCAGGCAACAAAGAAAATGCCCAGATCACGCGCTGTCTGAAAGGCGCTATGTGCAGAGTAGGCAAGCCCTTCATCTGAACGAATTCTGCCAGGAATACGGGCGGTAAAACTTCCCCCTCCCAGGATAAAATTCATAACCATAACAGGAAAATAATCAGGACTCCTGCGTTGAATGCCGAGGTGTCCCATCATTACATTTGCCTGATTAATGTCTTTGTATACATAATAAACTGACTTCTCGAACCGGTTTTCTACCTTAGGGACTTCCGGAAAACGAACGTCTTCCTTATTCCATCCCGTAAATAAGGCATTGAGTTTTCTGATGATCTCATCCTTCTGGAAATCCCCCGATATGCCCAGAATGATATTATTCGGATGGAAATATTTTCTGTGAAACGAGACGACATCGTCCCGGCTAATCTTCCCGATGGTTTCAAGGGTTCCATCAACTTTTCTGCTGTAGGGATGCTTGCTGTCATACAGAATCCTGCGGAATTCCCTGTGCGCAATTTGCGAGGGATTGTCGTTTTCGCGCCGGATGGATTCAATGACTTCGTCCTTTCTCATCTTGATCTTATCTTCAGGAAATGCGGGATTCCTGATTACATCGGCAAAGATTTTTAAGCCTTTGTCAATATCTTTCTTGAGCACAGACAGGCTTGCGCTGCCTGACTCACGATCAATAGAGGTTTCCACAGAAGCAGCCATAAATTCGAGTTCCTCGTTCATTTTATCAGCCGGCATCGATACCGTGCCACCGCTTCTCATTACATATCCCGCCAAACTTGCCAACCCTGCCTTTTCCGGTGGTTCATAAACTGCACCGGTTCTGATACGGGCAGTAACGTGAAACAGCGGCAGATCATGGTCTTCCAGCAGATATATAATCATTCCGTTTTCCAGGGTAAGCCTTTCCACTTTTGGGGGGGTAAAATCGAGCGGTTTAAATTTTAAACCCGATACCATTTTTGCACCTTCTGACTCCAGCTTCTCCGCCGGTGGAGTTACAACTCGCTCATGTCCCTGGGGCTGCGCGTAAAGATTGGTGAAATAAATCAGAGAAAACACGCATGCTATACATGCAATTAAAAATGTAAAATTCCTTTTTTTATTCACGTTTCTATCTCCCTCGTTTCATCTCTTCTAAAGTATCACCTGACAACTGCAGATAAAGCCTCATTTAATAGGTCATGGCCGGCTTTACGGAAGCATCTGTTCCCCTTGCTTCTTTCGTTTTGTGGTTATTTTCTTTTTTCACTAATGTTGCAACCGTCCGGTTGCTCTTGCTGAGATATTTATTCGCGACCCGCATCACGTCCTCTGCGGTTACCTGCGCCAGTTTATCCATGAAGGTGTTAATATAGCGCCAATCAGAAAGAACCTCAAACTGTCCAATCTCATTAGCAAGTCCCGATGCAGAATTAAGCCCGCGGATGAAATCCGCCTCTAATTGGTTTTTAATCTTTTGCACCTCCCAATCAGTCGGCGGTGTCTTTTTGAGTTTTTCGATTTCTTCATAAAAGGCAGTCTCTATCTCTGCAACGGTATGAGGCGCCCGCGGTACGGCAATAAAAGTGAAGGTATCAGGATATTTACCAATCCCATTGTAAGCGTGAGCCATGACCGCGATGCGCTTATCTTCAATTAAGGATTTATATAATCTCGAGGTTCGGCCTTCCGAGAGCAGTGAACCCAGGATATCGAGGGCATACAGGTCTGGATGACCAATGGCAGGGATGTGATAGGAAATAGCGAGATAAGGATTTGACTCAAATTCAATTTCAACCCTCCGTTCCCCCTTCTGTTCCGGTTCTACCGTTTTTACCATTGGTGGCGCAGGTTGAGCGGGAATATCGCCAAAATATTTTTCCACTAAGGGGATTGCCTCATCCGGACGAAAATCACCTACCATAACAATCACTGCGTTGTTGGGGGCATAATATCGCTTAAAATATTCTTCGGTTTCAGCTTTCGTAATATGCTGTATATCAGATCGCCATCCAATGGTAGGCCAGCGATACGGATGTGCAATGAAGCTTACAGCATTAAGCTGTTCAACCAGCAGGCCCATTGGGCTATTCTCCGTTCTGAGTCTTCTCTCTTCCATGACGACGTCCCGTTCAGAGTAGAATTCCCTGAGCACAAGATTTTTCATACGGTCTGCTTCGATAAATGCCCACAATTCCAGCTTGTTTGCAGGAAGGTCACAGAAATAATAGGTGCCATCGGT
Source organism: Candidatus Brocadia sp. (assembly GCA_021463795.1). Lineage (GTDB taxonomy): Bacteria > Planctomycetota > Brocadiia > Brocadiales > Brocadiaceae > Brocadia. The sequence continues at coordinate 856,705 of JAJTXE010000003.1, forward strand.
GCTCGTTGCTGCGTTCAGCCCTGAAGCTCCATGCCGTAAATAGAGTGAAAATACCTCGTCTTTTACCACTAAATCCCGGAGTTTTTTCCTTACTTCCCCCAACTCCTTTTCGAACGATTCGATTTTCTTTTTATCCGCAGCCTCTCCCCTCCCTCTTTCATCTGATAGTTTTATAACCAGATCCTCTTCTTTCTCAAGCAACGGTTTTTCTGCAGCATAAGCTCTGGTTCCAAAGATCTTTGTGCCTTTAAACATCATATGTTCAAAGAGGTGAGAAACGCCGGTAATGCCGGGACGTTCATCAACAGACCCCACCTTATAATTAATGCGAACGCATACGATTGGCACATCATGTTTTTCCAGCATAAGCAATTTTAAACCATTCTTCAGCACATGCTCTTTCACGTCAAGTTTCAGCGAGTTTGCGAATGACCCACCGGTAGTAAACAGCGCTATGCAGGTGAAGACTGAAAAAATTGATACCAAAATCTTTTTATTCATTTTCTCACTACTCCTTGCTTTTAAGAAGGCACCATACGGACATATATTTTCTGATTTTAAGATAAAAGGAAATCTATTTGCAATGTAATTTTGCTTTTTCTCAAATTAGGGGTAAAAACCTATCAAAACAGATAAAAAAGCCGGAGAAACGCTATCCTGATAGTTCTGCAAAAAATAAGGAGCCACACCTTCAGTTCGATGACTCATGGACAATTCATAATTGCAGGTACCGGCCGCTGCTAAAATGATAACCATGAACCGTACGGGATTCCATTTCCAACAGTTCTTTTTTGACCGTGATTCCAAAGGCATAGCCGGTCAATGAACCATAGGAACCAATAACCCTATGGCAGGGGATAACAGGCGGGAGAGGGTTTTTGTTATTTGCCATGCCCACAGCCCTTGAAGCCAAAGGTTGTCCGATTTCTTTTGCAACCCACTTATAAGACCGGCATGTTCCGTAGGGAATTTCCATCAGTTTATTCCATACTTTCTTTTGAAATGGGGTACCCTGATCCAAGTCTAATGAAAAACCATGAAAGGATACCAGTTTGCCGTGAAAATATGCTTGTAAAACTTCAATTTCTGGTTTAAGAAACGAATCATCTCGCTGGATTTTTATATCACCAGTATCTTTTGTTCCGGAAAAGGCGCCTTTCAAAAATGGCTCCGTAAAATCCTTGTTTGTGGGATGTGGGAATGAAATCCGGCAGATTCCTTTTGCGCTTTTTGCGACAAACACGTAGCCCATCGGGGCTAAAAAGCTGCTCACATTGATTACAACATGATTATTTGCTGGTGCCTTTGTGTCCAAACGTCAATCGGTATGCCTTAATAAAACCCATGATAATTAAAGTTACAAAAAGCAGGGTAGTAAGAACTGAGATGGTAAGGGTCGTCATGCGCCATAATTCCTGGATAAAATATTTCCACCCCTTGTATTGTAATAAAGAGATACCCGCTTTATCAAGAAAGAAGAGAACGATTGAAATAATCGTGAATCCAAGGACAAGGTGTTTGATATCCTGTTTGTGAGGCGCCAGGGAAACAGTAAAGATAATGAGCGTTACGATAAACAAGATGTGGCGTATATCTTTTATACGGAATTGGTTCCTAAAACTACTGAAGGTAACCCACACGGTATCAAGCAAATGTCGCATTAAATCAAAAAACCCCTTCACGGTGAAATGGATTTCCTTGGGAAAGGTCGTATCAACATGAATGGGATTGGCAAGTATCTTCGATATAAAAAAGATAAAAAAGACACACCCAAAGAGAGGCGCAGCGGCAATTGCAAAGTCAAAGAGAAAGGGAATCTTGGGTTTGTCGTGTTTAATTCCCGTACTATCAGCGGTAAACAGATTCAGTTCTTTAATAGTCGTGCCTGTGATAAGACACATGAAAGCGTGGCTGAGTTCATGTACAATAGTGCCGGCGAAAAGAAATCCCTGAATCATTTTACCATTGACATGCTTTAACCATAGTCCGTAAGTTGCAAAACTAAGAAAAATGGTCAGAACAAGGCCTATCGCTAAAGAAAGGTATATCATGTCAAAGTCTTACAGCTACAATTGCTGTGACGAAATAATTATTGAATGCTGGCTTCTGAAAACATAAATTGTTCCCGTGAATACAGCACTCTGATTTCAGTAAGGTTCTCTTAATAGAGTGAGGTGTGTTTTTCTAGATTAACAGAGGCTATGTGATATGTCAATCTGAAAGGCAATTCAGTTTGACTTTCCGCGAAAAGAAATACTTTGCAATTTTGAACATGGAATTTATAATATATGGCGTTTACCATGGCGGCACGAAGTGCCTGAAGAAAGCAGGGGCAGATGTATGATGAACGATTGCGATGTAACCTAAAATCTGAAATCACAATCTCAAATTTATTTGTTCTCTAAAATTCTCTGCGATTTCGTTGTCTTCTATGGCAAGCGATATTCATAACACGATGGGGACGTAGCTCAGTCCGGGAGAGCGTCTCGTTCGCAACGAGAAGGTCGGGGGTTCGATTCCCCTCGTCTCCACCAACTCAACCATATATCTAACAACAATGATGATGAACAATCCTGATTTCCGTATCATTCGAGCATGAAAAGCTTTAGACAACTCGAATACTTCTTCAGCAGTAATTCCTCTTTATTAACGTTTTTTAAGAATACTGCAGGGTCAAGGAATGGCGAGTTACCGGAGGCATTACATTGGCTGTTTCCGCCGTTTTCAGCTTTGCGCCCGTTTAGATTCACCATAGTACCTTTCCATCCCCTGCCACATCAAACCGTACGTGAGGCTTCGTCGCGAACTCAGCCGCACGGTTTTCCCTCAAACGGCTTTCCTGCACTTTTCACATCAAGGGTTCTGATACCTAACAGGTAACGTTACCCAAAGGCGTTTATTTAATAATATAAGACAATTATTAGCTACGGTCTCTGATAGCATAATCCAGTAAATCCTCCACGGCCAAATCGATGTCCCCATTCGTATGCTTATTTGCATACTCCTCAATGACTTTAAACTCTTTATTCCTAAGAGCAATATTCACTGGATGAGGCATGGCAATCATCACTTTTTCTAACGATACTTTCTTGTATTTTTCATTATAATATTTTTCAAACGAAGATTTGTCACCCGGGTTCTCTAAATATTCTATCACATCTTTACCAACCTCTATTCCACTGATATAAGCTCCGTGAACGGATAAGGGCTGATATTGATTATTGTATGCCGGAGCGGTAGCTTCTCCTGCCCAGAAAACTGGAAGTGTTTCGAGGGGATTCTTCAGAGTTTCACGGACATTTTTAATCTCTTCAATATCCATCCCTTCATTGTAACTGATATATGAATTTCCACCCCTTGACCATTTATCTGCCCCCCAGTCCTTGCGGTAAACGTTTGGTTCATCATTGCTTTTCCAAACCAGTTTTTGCTTCCAGTTCCATTTGCCTTTCATGTTGTATATTTCTTCTATCCGTTTGAATATATACTGAGCAGCCGTCTTGTTATCGGTAATATTCTTTATGATTAAGTAATCGATGCCCATCATTAAGGCGGTAAGAACGTATGGGCCGTCTTCCAAATAAGGAAAGGATGTAAAGAATGTCCTTGGCTGAGGATTTTCTTTTTGTTTATGTCCGTTTGGATTGGCTAAAAGTGCCATATTATTATCGTTTGTTATATGGTCATATCCCCATACACATTCCCTGAACTGCATGATAAACTTGGTAATTGGCCCGGGTTTTATGATACTAAATACTTTCTTTTTCTCTTCGGTAAAGAACTGTCCAAAAATATGCGATCCTTTATGCATGAGCATCCCAACAGAAAAGGTACAAATCGCAGCATCTGCGGTAAATTCCATCCCATTTCTTGTTTTTATCTTTATCCCTTTTCCGGATTTTTCCACCGTGGTAACTTCGTGTTCATAAAGGATCTGCCCTTTTTTCTTTCCAGCGACTTCACGTTCAAACTCTTTCAGTATAGCCTTCGGAAGTTGGTCGAAACCGCATCTTTGTTTGTCGGGTCCGATCATCTTGAATTCGTACAACTCTTCACGGAGCTGTTCGGGAATTTTATCAAAGGTTAGCCCTGCAACGCTAATGTTGTCTTCAACAGATTTACAATATTGGTCTCCCGAGTGATTCGGTGGACAAAGTTTTGCAGGCAAGCCATCTAATGCCAATATCCCTGGTGTATGGGATGAAATAGCATAGAGCGCCATGTCGTGCCCCTTTCCCTGATATCCTAATGACTCGACAAATTTTTTTGCCGATTGGTCACCATTGGCGGTGTCAAAATTTTTAATCTTTCCGAAGAGTCCAGAATTTTTTACCCCCATTTTAAACAAATTCGTGTCGTATGTGTGTGCAAACGTAGCCGGTTGGGGCAAATTCCAATTTGGATCTGGGTCTCCCGGAAAGGCTACCCGAACGTTCTTGAATTTGGAATATGTTTCATACCTGAAATTCAGTCTTTCTATCCCTGCCCAAAACTCTTTATACGGATCATCATCAACATGGATGAGGTGCGCCCCTTCCTCTACCGGGAATCCTTCTCTTGCAATACCGCCGTTGTCGGTGAGCACAAAGTCTTCCCTGGAACTCATTCGCCCCCCAACGCGGTTTGCTGCCTCAAGCAATAGGACGCTCTTTCCGGCATTTTTCAGTTTTCTGGCGGCTGCAACACCGGCAATACCCGCTCCCAACACGATACAATCAAAATGGTCTGACATAAGACAACTCCTTAAAAATTAGTATACGAAACACTGTTTCCACAACAGACGTTTGTTTTATCTTTTCCGTATCAATTTAGCTTTTTGAAAAATGTAGCGCCGATCCCTTGTGGTCGGCATTGGGCGGGGGATAAACCACCCGCGCTACGTATTCCGTTTCATATTGATTTTACATAAATATACGGGTTTTTCAAAAAGCTAAATTGATACACTTTTCCTTTTTTTTATTCGCTTGTGCACGAAGCTTTTATCGTGGTTCACCCCTCAAACACTAAGTCTTCCGGTAACTTTGTCATCTTCACCCTATTTCCCTCAATTTCTACTATGTTATCAAAGTGGGTAAAGTGTGTAGCTGAGATTATGAAAACACCCTCTGCTCTGTTTTCGAGGAATTCCCCAAAACCTTCAACCGTACCGCCGGTCTCTAAATATTCAGCTAGGCGGCGAAACAGTTTTGGAAAAACAACGTGCTGTTCTGAAATTGATTCCAGCCCGTCTATTTCAAAACCCGTATTTGTACGATCCTTAGCCCAAATCTCTCTGTCTGCCTGACGTGCCTGTGTAACTGCTTCAGTCAATTCACAGCGGAGATCTGGAAACAGTCCCTTATAGTATGTCGGGTAGGCCAGCCCAGCTTCAATCAATTGATAATTTATGCTTTGACGTATCCAATCTCTATCAAAGAAAACTTTAGCGCCATCAGGTTTAGGTGGTAATCCTGCAAAAACAAAAGCTACCGGACGTCTATTTGTCTCCACATTCCGACTGATAATATATCCATCAACACCGTCATTTGCCTCAGTTATTCTCGTCCGTAGCACATCCCACTGAACACAGGTGATATGAAGCTGGTGCAATAAAAAATCTAACGCCCTTGTAGCTAGTTCTACTGGTTGGTGCGTATTTCGATAGTGAGTTTCCAAAGTATCAATTGCCTCAAGGCGCAACTGGGCGTGCTGCCGTGCATTCAGATCAACAGGGGGGCCGAATAATTTGGTCCAATTTTTCTTGTTATTGGCTTTGAATCGAATAGAATCTCCGTCTGGAGAGTAACCTAAAACATGAAAAGTGCCTTTAATTACGTAGAATGGCATACCTTGAATCTCCTTTCTTAATGTATGGAAAGACTTCTGTAAAATTTTTTATAATCTGCAAGCCGTCGTTGGAATATCATCCTTCTACACAAATCAGGCAAAAAAGCTATTTCACAGAAGTCTTTAAAAAAGCGATAACAGGAGAATTATACGATATTTACTTTTTTACCGTTAATACATCCTCCGCACATAAAATAATATTTATCGTATATGACGGGATGTCTTTATTTTCTAAATATACGATTATTTTGTCTTTCCCTTCAGCCTTCCAATGGCCAGAAACCTTTGCTGGACGATCTGTTGGGCCTATCCCATATTGAACAAATTCTCCATCTTTTTTCATCTCAAATCCAAATCTGCCTCTTGCCGGAGGAAATTTGTAATGACTCCGTTAACCATGCCTGCCCTTTATCTGATTATGTTCACGATGTTATGATATTTCTGAGCATTAAAAATCAGTTCACGATGTTATGATAGCAACCACCTAAACATTTTAGAGCAATAAACAAGGCATCTGTACCATCACCAACACCAATACAGTGCTTTGTACCAATATAATTTGCAAAATTATATTCAAAGTTTTTTTAATACTTTCCGCCAATAAAAGCAGAATCCTGAATAACATTATGAATTGCTTGATCAATCGCATCTTTAATAGAATCATATTGTGCTTTTAAATCAACAAAAGATAGTTTCATTTTTTACTCCCTGGTTATGTTTTAATTAATCTCTCTGCTTCAAATAATACCGGTTACTTGCTAATGTAGTTTTCATGCTATAAACTTTTTGTTATGTGCTTGTTGCTATTTTTCTAAAAATACCCTCAGACGTTACTTATCCAATCCACTCAATTATTTCGGCAGGGGTTTTTTTGCCTCTTTCGGTACGGTCAAAATCAGTGTGAAAACTTACCAGCATCATACATATACAGGCTTGTTTGAGAATTTAGTTTTTCATTTTCCAAAGTTACACATCTCTGTCTCGCCTCTCATATTTACTTCATGGGCGCTAATTACATCGAACCCTTTACTCCTTAACGCAACAGCGATACGGTCCGAAAGGTCTTCATCAATATAAAGCCTTATCTTCTCCAATTTTCACTCTGCGTCTTTTCTTTCCAATACTCTTCTTTATTTTCATTGATAATCTTGTCAATCTCTTTTTTATGGTCAAAATAATAGGATAAGGCATCATAAATCTGAGCGTGTGTAATGTGGGGATACATTGTTACCATCTCATCCACTGAATGTCCAGCCCTCTCCAATTCAACGATCAAACTAACGCTAATTCTGGTTCTAACAATTACGGGTTCTCCTCCACACACACCTTCTTTTTTTTCGATATATGGATGCTTGAGTTGTGCCTTTTTTTTGTTGTAACCGACATTTTTCACCTCCAATTTTTTATTAATTTTTTGTAACAATTTAACTTTTTGAAAAATCCTTCCATTTATAGGTGATCCACAGAAACGAAATACGTAGCGCGGGTGGTTTATCCCCCGCATAGTTAAATTCCAAAACTCAAATATCAAATAATAAACAAATTCCAATTTTCAAAATTACAAATAAAACACAAAATCCAATCACCAAAATTCAAAACAGTATTCTGACCCTGTTTGTAGGCTTGGGTTTTGTTTATTGGAATTTATTTGGTATTTGGTTATTGTAATTTGTCGTTTCTGTAAGTTGCAAACGAATGGAACCGGCCACACCTGTCCTCGACTACGATCGGGGAAGGGTCGGCGCTACCTTTTTGTTACCATAAAATTCTTTGGAAGTTCAAATTCAATTTTTTCACCGATGAATTCGGATGCATCAATTACCTCGATACCTATTAATTTCCCATCCTGATCAAAGTCGGCGTGAACACCAGGAGTTATTGTTTTGGTCTCAGTGGCCTTTGTTCCTGGACTTAAAAACCACATATAAAAAAGATCTCTGCACGAATCATATTCAACCTTCATTACTTTCCTCTTCTTTGTTGCATACGAGCTATTAAATGTGGATGAAGATCAGAATCATTAAGTAGTATTTTCATCTGTGAGAATCCTTATTTCACAGAATTTCATTGGTTAGTTTCCAACTCCAGGTAAATTTCATTTTTACAAGATCGGGCAGCATAACGTAAGCAGGCGTGCATATCCTCAGTGGTTAAATGGGGGTAATCCTTCAATATCTCTTCCTCGGATACATCGGATGCTAATAGCTCAAGAATAAATTCTACCGTAATCCTTGTTCCTTTAATGATCGGCTTTCCACCAAGTATCTTTGGATTTACTGTGATTCTTTCCATAGATTCTCTCCTGATAAGATGAGAAAGTTTAAGGAAATAATTACTGAATTATATAATAATATAAAGAAGGAAGAAATTGAATTAATACCGACTGCCTGCCTGTATCTTCCTTTTGACTGAAATCTATGTTCCTGGGTCTTTCATATTTATACCAATGACTTTTCTCATAATGATCTTGCAGGTGTTTGACCACTTCAGGGTCGGCGCTATAGTATTACCGTGTAAAAACATTTTTTTTGTAAGTTTTTCTTTAGTCTGATTGCAGGCATTGTTGTATTTGCCGCTATAACAAGAAAGAACTTCTTTCAAGACTGGTGGAATAAGAGGGCAGAAGGATATGTGTTTGTAAAGAGATGCCGTATTAGTCTCATATACGTGCTATTGGTCGTTGGTTCATTTGCGACCTCGCCACCGGCGCAGGATATCCTGCGCTCTCTGGCCCAGCCTGAAAAGGGGTGGAATATTGTATGGTTTGAGTTGCTGCTGGTTCTGTGCACATTTGTTGTCTGGTATGGAGGACGCATCACCTGAATTATGACTTCGAGGCCATACGTGACAAAAACCGTGCGACAAATAAGCAACAACGGACTCTCTGGGGTGAAAACCATTGACCGCGTATGCTGGGTGTAACCGACATATTTGGGGTTGGTACCTGCGCTCTGTGGATGGCAGTTTTTAGAATGAGCGCTGTTGAAGGATGCACTACGATCTCCTCTGGTGGCTGGGTATCGGTAACATTATCGTAGGGGGCATCTATTATCTGTTTTTACGTGGACGTCATTACCTATGCCAGAAAGTCAGTCAACGTTTAAAAACGGATGGTCTGATAAAGGATTTTCGTCTATGACTTTAATACACCCAGGATCGTTGAAGCCCCCTTAATCTGGTTTCTCTCGTATGCATCTCAACAGGAGATCAATGCACAACTTCTCAAAAACCAGGGAAACACAGAAGAAATTCACAAGATACTTGCACCGTATAATGGCAAGGATAAACACCGGGCTGAGGTTCCCTGGTAGATGTTGGTGAAAGAAGGGGCGATCCCCTTTTACCACCAGAGAAAATGAGCAAAGGGCGCTCTATTTTTTTGTGCTCAACACAAAACGACTCACTAAATATCTATATGTGCCAGCCAAACAAATTCCTTTCGCCCTTTCAGGGCTGACACAACTTTCTCCATGTGCAGAGGGCTTCACCCTCTGCTATACCCTGCCTGCCCTTCGGGCATAAAAGGTAACATCCCCCCCCCGTATTTCGCAAGGCAAAACGGATGTCATTTTTACAATACGAAACTGATACAAAACATTTTCGCTGAATAGTTACTAAAATTTTGTTGATATATAAATGAAAAAAAGTAATATGAATTAATTACAGAATGCATAAGGAGAAAAATCGTGTCTCACGTTAAGTCCTTCTTTCGTATTGGCCGTACCTTCGATTCCTGGTCATGGCCGGCTCGTGTAATCGTCATCGGCTGCATTTTGATTGCCCTTTATGCGGGCATAGGCTTTTTACTCTTGCCTCCGTTGATTAAGCCCCGGTTGGTAAAAGCAATTGCAGATCGTACGGGACGACATGTTGAACTCGGCGAACTGCAGGTAAATCCATTTGCATTGTCAACTACCCTGCAAAAGTTTGAGATGCAGGAACAGGATGGCAACCGGTTCATTGGTTTTGATGAGCTCTACGTAAATTTCCAGGTAAGTTCTCTGTTTCGCCGGACATACACCTTTGCTCAGCTTCATCTCACAGCTCCCTTTGTATGCGTCAAAATACTAAAGGACAAAACGTTCAATTTCCAGGACCTTCTGGCAGTTAACAAAGAAAAAGGCACAAGGCAACAAGGAACCATGGTTCCGCTGCTCATTCAACAGCTTATCGTTGACCGTGGGCAGGCTATTTTCGAGGATCATAGCCGGACAACCCCTTTTAAGGAGCGGATAAATGCCGTGAGCTTTTCACTAAAGAATTTTACAACCCAACCCAATCGCGAAGGCCTGTATGAGTTCGAGGCCACCACAGACCAGGGCGAGACGCTGAAATATCGTGGCAATATCAGTATGTCTCCACGGTACTCAAAAGGGAGTCTGGAGCTGTCCGGAATTAAGCTAAGAAGCCTGTGGTCGTATCTGCAGGAGCAGCTTAATTTCGAGATATCGGGTGGTGAGTTGGATATAAGCGGAGATTACGAATTCGATGGTATCGGTGAAAAGCCGCGCATTCTGGTGCAAAATGGAAATATAAACGTTCGGTCCCTTACCGTTGTGCAGAAGGACGATAAGGAAGAAGTTATTAGCCTGCCGTCTCTTACGATGAGTGGTGCAGACATTGATTACGAAAAGAGACAATTAACCGTTGCCCGCATTCAGAGCAATTCATCGAAAATCAGCGGCAGAAGGAATGCGGATGGGAGTATTAACCTGCTGACGATGTTCCAGCCAAAATCGGTCGGAGGTTCAGACAAGACGCAATCTCCTGAGCAAAGGAAAACTGACAAATGGCACATCACTATCGGTAAAATTGAGATAACTGATTATGCATTCCATATGGAAGATAATAGAACAAAGCCTGCGGCGCACCTCGAGGTGTCACCGGTTAGCATGAAACTTGAGGATGTTCAGATCGGCGCACCCGACCCGGCACGTATTGAATTGCAGGCAGGTTTAAATCAGGCTGGAACAATTCGTGTTGTCGGGAAGGTAGCATTCGACTCCCTTGCGTCTGAGTTAGACATGCAACTCTCCAAAGTGTCGCTCCGGCCCTTTCAGCCCTATGTTAACCAGTTCGCCAGGCTTGTAGTCGAGGATGGAGCGGTGTCGATGGATGGCCACGTTAGCTACTCACCATCCGCTGGATCTTCAGGCATTGGCTTCCTGGGTAATATTGCAATTGAGTCGGCTCGCGTTACGGACCCGGTACTCGAAGAGGATATTCTTCGATGCGAACGGCTTGATTTTGAAGAGGTAAAATACCAGAACAACCCCGACTTGCTGTCGATGAAAGAAGTTGTTGCCCGCGGTCTCTATACCCGTATCATCGTAGGACCTGATCGTACTACGAACATACAACAGATCATGGTGAAAGACGATCAGACACCGGCGAACCAGGGCAGTCAGCAAACCGGAGGTGCGCAGTTGCCCATCCGGATTGACCAGGTGAGCGTGATAGACAGTTCGATGAACTTTGCAGATCTCTCCCTTACGCCCAGGTTTGCTACGGGCATCCAGAATCTCAACGGCACCGTAAAAGGGCTTTCTTCCGAACAGCTTGCACGTGCTGATATCGATTTGAAGGGTCAGGTCGATAAATACGCACCAGTTTTCATTCAGGGAAAGATCAATCCGCTCAGCGGCCAGGCGTTTACTGATATTGTCATGAATTTCCAGGGAATTGATCTTACGACCTTTTCTCCGTATTCAGGGAGATTTGCCGGGTACAAAATAGAAAAGGGAAAGCTTACGCTTGAATTACATTATAAGCTTTCTGAGAAAATTCTCATCGGTGAAAACCATGTCGTTATGGATCAGTTTACCCTTGGGGAAAGGGTAGAAGGCCCTGACGCCACCAAATTGCCTGTCCGTCTTGCAATCGCAATACTTAAAGATTCCCGCGGCATAATCGATATCAATCTGCCGGTACGTGGCGATTTAAATGACCCTGAGTTTAGCCTTGCCCCATTGATTCTGAAAGCGTTCGTTGGCCTTATTGTGAAGGCTGCAACGGCGCCGTTCAAAATGCTTGGAGCCTTGGTGGGAGGTGAAGGCGAAGAACTGGGATTTATAAGTTTTGCACCCGGCTCCAGTTCGCTAAGTCAGGAGCAACAAGAAAAGCTTGCCAAACTAGCCAAAGCGCTCGGCAATAGACCGCAACTCACGCTTGATTTGCGAGGCACCGCGGTGGAGGCTGCGGATCGTCTTGCCCTTGCAGAGCGGGCTGTCATGGCGCGCGTTCGCATGCAAGCGGCTACTCCTTCAGAAAGTCCTCTTACCGAAGATGAACAAAAACGACTGCTCAAGCTCTACCGCGAGACCTTTAAAAAGGAAGATCCCCGTGACCTGGTATCGCCAACCGATGAAAAGGGAGCGAAGCTGCCTCGTGATGCATATAAGACTGCTGTAGCAGAAGCATCCAGAAGGCGGCTGGTCGAGAATTATCCCATTTCCGACGATGATTTACGCATCCTTGCGCATGAGAGGGCGGTATCGGTGAAGGATTATATGATACATCTTGGCAGCATAGGAGAACCTCGTATCTTCCTCCTTGACGCTGATATAAAAGCGACGGCATCGAACGGAGAGATCAGAATGCCGCTGGCCCTGAATGCACGCTAACGTGGTAAGGGTTGGTTTCCTGAATAATACAAAAGGAAAACTTTTAAGTGCATCTACAGAATTATGGTGTTAAAACGAAAAATAGCTTGATTACGAGAAAAAGCGTGTTATAATTTTGAAATTTGTAACATTGTATATTTGAGGAACACTATGTCAAGCCTGGTAAGATTCGGGGTCTCCCTGGAAAAGGAATTGCTCAAGAGGTTTGATGAGCGCATAAAGGAAAGGAAGTACACCAACCGTTCTGAGGCGATACGCGACATGATTCGGGATGATCTGGTGAAAAAGGAATGGCAGGAGGGCAAAGAGGTTGCTGGCTCAATAACTATTGTCTACGACCATCACAAAAGGGAATTGACAAATTTTCTCATTGATATTCAGCATGATCATCATGATACGATTCTTTCTACCCAACACATTCACTTAGATCATGACAATTGCCTTGAAATCATTGTGGTAAAGGGAAAACCAAGAGAAATAGAGTCATTGTATGGAAAGTTAAAATCCTCGAAGGGGGTAAAACATGGGGGATTTTCCATGACAACAACCGGAGCAGAAATAGTGTAGGGTTTGATATTTTTTTTCTCAAACGATAGCACGTTTTTTATAATTGTATAATTATGACAAGGCATTTCTTATGCATATTAGTGATGGAGTCCTTTCTCCAACCGTTATCGGAATAGGCTGGGCAATCGCCTTGCCTGCCCTGGCAATATCAGTTCGCCGTTTGCAGACAACTCAGGCAGGAACTTACGGGGTGGTTGCAGCAGCTTTTTTTGCCGGATCAACAATCCATGTACCCATCGGTCCGTTCAGCATGCATCTCGTGCTCAGTGGCATAGCAGGGCTGTTACTCGGCTGGGGCGCTTTAACGGTAATAACGGTGGGGTTATTATTACAGGCGCTCTTCATTGGTTTTGGTGGCCTGATAGTTTTAGGAGTCAATGTCTCCATCATGGCATTACCGGGAGCAATAATGGGGGCGCTGGGGCGTCATTGGATAAAACAGGTCTCTCTCAAAAGACGGCCGTGGGTGGGGTCTTTTGTTGGCGGAGGAACAATCATGATATCAGCTATCTTGCTTTACACAACACTGTCTACTACGAGTACAGCCCTTATGCCTCTTGCTAAATTAGTTTTTCTGGGGCATATTCCTGTTGCACTGGTAGAAGGTATCATCAGTTTTTGGCTGGTCCATTTTCTTCAGAAAGTGAAACCATCCATGCTTGGAGTCTAACCGTGAAAAAATGGTGTGTCTTTCTTTTGTTCGTTATTTTTCTATTCCCATCGGTTGCGCGTGCGCATGGATTATATCTCACTTCGCAGGATGGAAAATTATGTGCTCATTTTAGCGATCATTCCCCTGCTTCCGGCGCTGTGGTTACCGTTGTGAATGATGACGGTATTGTTATCGTAAGAGATGCTATGGATGAGAAAGGCATGTGGGCGCTCCCGGACAATCTTGAAGAAGAGCCTAAATTTGTCATTGTTGAGGCTCCTGGTGGTCACCTTACCAGGCTGGCATGGCAAGAGGTTATACGCGGGACATCTCAAGGGTTTTTTGATCATTTCAGTGTCCGGCTTGCCCTGGGAATTGCTATCCTTTGCGGGGGAGGTTTTATTTTAAAATGTTTCTTAAATCGAAAATCCCCAATCCGAAATCTACAATGAGTATATCTCCCCCTTCAAATCGCTTGGGAACGGTACTTATTCTGTTAATTTTGATCGGGATTGGCCTGGTTGATAATCTTTCTCATCTTCTCTTGTATTTGTTCATTATCAATTTGCTTGCTGTGTCGGGAGTGAGACGGACGTTTGTTACCGTATGGCGTTGTAAAGAGATATTGCTTTTTTTTGTTCTAACGGGCGCCACATTGCTTTGGACAGAAGAAGGACGCTCTCTTGCCCCTGTCCTGCTAACAAAGATGCTGGTAATGTGGTTATGGGTTGTACTCTGGATAACCTGGGTAGGATTCGAACGCATCTTGCTAACGTTTGAAAAGTTGAGGATGCCGCTGGCGCTCATCCATATTATCGCATTTACTGCGCGGTTTTTACCAATCTTGTCGGAACGGTTAAAGATGATGCTTGCTGCACAGGCATCACGCGGTTCGAAAAGGGGCGTGCATCCTTTACATCTTTACAATCTTGCGGGAGGGATTGGCTGCCTGCTGGTATCAAGTTTTGAACAGGCTGAAAATGTTGAGCGTGCCATGCAGTCCCGTGGTTTTAGTGGCAGGTATCCTCTCCTGGTTGAAGATAATAATGCCATCGCAACGCCCTATGGCAGTCTGATATTTCTGTTTTTCTTTACTTGTCTTGTTTGGTGTGGAGTCTTGTGCGATGTCCTGTGTTATCCGTGCCCGGAATCTATCTTTCCGCTATGGAAATGGTGGGTTAGCGCTGTCTGATCTGTCGTTATCCGTTCATCGGCACGAAAAAGTGGGCGTGATCGGGCCTAGCGGGGCTGGTAAAACAACCTTTTTCTGGCATTTGAACGGGCTCTTAAAACCCGTTTCGGGGTGTATCGAGGTGCTCGATCGTCCTCTTGCAAAGCACAAAAATATTAACGAGGTCAGGCGTCATGTGGCACTGACGTTTCAACAGGTCAACGATCAGCTCTTTTGTTCTTCTGTCGGGGACGAAATCGCCTTTGGTCCGAGGAATTTAGGTTGGCCGAAACAAAAGATCCATGAAACCGTGGAGAAGTGGCTGACATATTTCAACCTGAAGGAGCTCAGCCATCGGCCTCCGCAGCATTTATCAGGCGGCCAGAAACGGAGTGTTGCCCTGGCTGCTGCAATGGCTATGGAACCTCATCTTTTAATTCTTGACGAACCGGCAAATGACCTTGATCACAGGAACCGGCGCAGGTTGATTACGTATCTGAACGGCTTGCCGATAGCCGTGATGGTAGCTTCTCATGATTTATATTTAATTTCTGAAGTTACACAACGCTGTGTGCTTATGGACAGGGGAAAGATTGTGGCGGATAGACCCACCGATGAATTAGTTCGTGATGAATATACCTTACAACAATATGGAATGGAGTCGATAAGATGATAAATATTTTTAAATTATAGTAGCACGTATTATTTATGTGTGCTATCGCTGCGGGTTTTTCGAAGATGCTATTGAGTAAGTTTCAGATTTTGATTGTTGTCATTGCGAGCAAATAAGGCAACTCTATATGCCAATAGATTGCACTGACATCTCGCACATGTCGTACACTCGCAATGACAACTTTTTTCTTTGCAGTAATCGTATATTGTATTTGTAAATTTCTAGTTGGCATGGATAAACGTTGTTTGTCCGTGTTTAACTGAAGATTTTGGAGGTAACATGTTGGCAGGAAAAAGAAACAGTCATTATTTTATATACTTTGTTTTGTTAGTTTTTATCGTTATCATAAATACAACCAGCAGTTTTGCCCACCACGGAGGCGTTTCTACTGCATTTGGGCCCGGAGCACCCATCGAAACGGCTTCTCCTCTGGCCCTGGGGAAAGGAAACTTTTTACTCTACGAAAAGTTTGAATACGTGCCTTTCGAACACAAAGACCATGCGCAGGTGGTTACGAAATCTATGAGAAAAAGAACGGATTTCTCTCCCGGCTTGATATTATTGCAGAATCGAACATACTCCATCTTACCAAAGATCAGGATGACGAGAACGAAACTGATGATGCGACGGGCGGGACGATTCTTTATCTTTCGCCAGGTTTAAGGGCAACATTTGGCAAACACGTCAGCATTGGAATGCTAATAAAATTGCCTACATGGAAGGATCTGAACAACGAATCCGAGCAGCAAGGAGCTGAAGGCCTGGAAGATTACCGGGCGGTCGTTACTTGCTCAATTTCGTTTTAAATCAGGACTTGGGCAACCTTTTACAGAAATGGGCATGTAACCCACTCTTGATTTCCCTCTTAGGAGAGGAGTTTATTATTCCCCTCTTGAGAGGGGCAAGGGGTGTGTTTCCTGTACACCACGGTAAGATACAATTATGACAGGAAGGTACAACATTCTTTACCATTAAACGAAAAGGAGATAGCAATGCTTGAAAATAGTTATTTCAAAAAATGCGTGATAACCCTATTGTTTTGTTGTTGTTTTGTTTACGGGCATACCGTCTCTGCCCATGAGGGTCACTCCCATGAAGCGGTGGTTACCATCGGGAAGAAGACGGTTGTTCATCTTCAGTCAATCCTGTCAGCCTATCAGGATGTCCATACGCATTTAGTAAAAAAAGATTTGAATGGTATTTCTGATATAGCCCAGAAATTGTCAGACGCTGCCAGACAGGCTATTCAAACCGAATCAAACGGCGCCGGACGGCATATGATGGAGCACGTGCTTGCAGGTGCAGAAGATCTGAAGAAAGCAAAAAGCGTTCAGGAAGCACAAAAGGCATTTGCATCAATAAGCGATGCCCTTTTGCCATTTTTTAAGTCATGGCCTAACCAGCTCAAACGGAATGAACTAAAAATGTGCCAATGTAAACATGATGGGCATTGCTGGCTTCAATCTCAGCACTGTGCTTCAGCCTGTCCCCATTCTGCAAACCAGGGAAAGGTTTGTACAGAAATTGAAGAGGTGAAGTAATTATCCGCGTAGTGGGAAGGCGCGCCTTGCCACTACCGTTAACATGAATTATTGTGACAATGTAGTAGGGGCGAAGCATTTGCCCGTTTTGGTATGAACGTGTTAACAACAAGTATAGCAAATGCTTCGCACCTGCAATGTACGATAAACATCGCTTTATTGGAAATTTTCAAAAGACTAAATTATTACGAATTATTTAAATGGCACGTGTAGCATCGTTCCCTTTTCCCATTACGCTGTTCGGGGCTATATTACAAAAACCTTCCGTTTGAGGGTGATAAAATCGATTTTAAAAGGATGTTATCCTTGAACCGTTTTGTTTCAGGCAAGGGTCGCGTAGACTTCGTCGTTCGCTCTATTTAATCCACTCCACCGCCGCATGGTTGCAGTTCTGCCGCACCATGAATGTGAATCCCTATTAAGGAAAATAAAAATGATCTTTATTTTGCTTTGTGGTAGCACGAATTTTATGTTTATGCCACTATTGTGGCTGTTTCTATTGTCCTTATTATTTATTCAAAACGTGTAAGCGTCTTTATGGAGGATACTGTCCTTGAGATTATGTAAATTCTTCGTGTGTCCTAATTGTGGTTATGATGAGAAATTTAAAGTATTCACAAGTAATTTCCAAGTGATTTACCAATCCCCGGAAGCGGGAATACGTTCATTTGAAAGTAGTATTTTACCGAATTTACGACAAGGTGACAACTATATCGAATGTCAACTCTGTTATGAAAAATTTAGAGTATGATAAGGAGAACATGGTGAAAGCAAAAAATTCATTCGTAATTTTATGTATAGGCAGCTTTTTTTTATCATTATCTCCGGCCTTTTCAGAAATAAATGTTGAGAAAGCAGAGACCGGAGAAGAAAAGAAGGACGTAAAAGAAACGGGTGAGGAAGTGGAAGAAATCCTCGTTTCGGCGGAGAAACCCGTAAGAAAAATACCTCAAATGTCGCAAAGTGCAACTACCATTACTAAGGAAACGATTGAGGAGTCGACTGCAAACAGCGTTATGGAAGTGGTAAAAGAAAAGACGCCTGGTGTTTTTGCCACACAAAATAACATTACCGGGTTTGGGTTTGGCAGGCCAGGGACAGGGCAATTGAGTATGCGTGGCATTGGTAGTTCGCCAAATACACAGGTGCTGGTAATGGTGAATGGACGTCCTGATTTTATGGGACTTTTCGGTCATCCTATAGCTGATTTTTATACCCTTGATAACGTTGAAGAGATAGAAGTTCTTCGCGGGCCTTCTTCCACACTATATGGGAATGCAGCTATGGGTGGAGTAGTGAACATTACCACCAAAAGACGTACTACAGAAGGCTTTGAAAGCAGGATCACTACCGCCGGGGGAAGTTATTATACGCAAGATTATATGGTGCAGCATGGTGGGAAAACGGGGCAATTTGACTACTATCTTACCGGGCGCTATCGGGATTCAGAGAATAATCGTGACGATGCGGATTTTAGTGCGCAAAACTACAGCATGCGCATGGGGTATGACCTGGATGAACATTTCAGGATAAATTTTGACAACCTTACTATGTCTTCGCGATTTACCGACCCCGGCCCTGTAACAGCGCCCCGTAAGAATAATTGGTACAAGGTTCGGGTACGGGACGGCACATCATTTGATGTTGAAAATAATTTCGAGAAAACCTCCGGGATAGTGAAGCTCTATGGCAGCTATGGCGAACATTTAGTCTTTGACGGCTTTAGTTCACAGGATCAGATTATCGGTGGCTACTTTCTCCAGAATTTTACTATTATTGAAGACAACACATTTACCATCGGCGCAGATGTGAAAAATTATGGCGGTGAGGCAAGAAATCAGGATACGAACGCAGATTTTGGCAGGCATACCATTCAGGAATATGCTGGCTTCCTGACTGATGAACACATATTTTGGGAAAGATTGAAACTCTCCGCCGGTCTGAGGTTACAAAACAACAGCGAATTTGGCGACGAACTCTTGCCGCAGGGAGGTATTTCTTTCAAAGTCCTTCCGGAACTGGAACTCAGAAGCGCTGTTTCTACGGGTTATCGAAGTCCAACTATTGCCGAACTTTATTTTCCATTTCCCGTAATCTCACCGGGACTTGACCCTGAGACATCGGTCAATTACGAGTTTGGTGTGCATCATACCCCCATAAAAAAGTTGAGTTATGATCTTGTATATTTTTACACCATGATTGACGACACCATTGTTACCCTTGGCCAATGGCCAAACTTTAAACGCACTAATGCAGGAGATTCAATAAACAGGGGTGTTGAAGTTGCAGCAGACTATCAGGCAATAGAGAATAGGTTAAGTTTTTGGGGAAACTATTCGTATATCAACGCAGACAAATTGACGTTTGCAACCCCTGAACACAAGGCTGATATCGGTATTCATTGGAGTTATAAAAAACTGAAGGTCTCCCCCAGCGCCGAATATATTCACAAGCTTTATGGAGCAGACTCCCATAACAACCGTTTGCCGGACTTTTTCCTGATGAATGCAAAGTTCCTGTATAAAATAACCAAGTATATGGATGGATTTATGAATGTTGATAATATCACGGATAAACATTATGAGTTAGTAACAGAGTATCCAATGCCAGGAATTACTTTCTTTGGGGGAATTTCATGTACCTTCTAATTTTTGCTCATGCAATATAATAAATTATGTCTCTATATTTTTATTTCACTTTTTATCCATGCTGTAATCATGACGTCAATAATCCACCGCACGGGAATTTATCAGGATTCGATGGTGCTTATGGAACAGGGGACATCCTGTATTGATATTGAAATACAAAACGCTATAAACTCCCTTGAAACAAAGGGACTCAAGAGTTCAAAAAAAGATGAGCAAGGCACGAGCGGTACCAAAAAAATTTCTCAGCAAAGTACGAGTGAGGTTAAAGCAGTTGCTCATCATGAGACGGTCAAAAATGAGGAAGCTATCGCAAAGGCGGAGGATTTTATAAAACAGCAGAGTGCAACGGAAAAGCATTGCACCGAAACGGATACCGTAGAGCGTGAGGCAAAGACAGAGATATCCGATGCAAGTCAGAAAAAAGAAATGTCTGATTTAGAAAGCATAGTGGGTATGCGGAATGACAAGCGAAAACAGGGTAGCCAGGAAACTCAGTCACCTTCCGGTTCTGCTGACAGTGTTGGCGATGTGCGTAAGAAGGGAAGTTTGTCAGCAAAAGTTGTTGGCATTGGCAAGCCGGAATATCCGAGAGAGTGTCTCGTCAAGGGGCATGAAGGAAAGGTTGTGGTAGAAATTACTATCAAGGCAGACGGATCGAACGGCAGCACCACTGTAATAGCGTCCTCCGGATGTAAGTATATGGATAGATCGACGCTGGATTTTTTAAAAAAAAGCACCTTTATGCCAAAAATGATTATGGGAATAACGGTGGATTCAAAGAAAAAAATAGCCTTTCGGTTTAAAATTACCGATGCTGGTAATGAGAATACACTAGATAATTAGCTGTAAAACTCTTTTACGTTGCAATGATAACTTTTAGAAAGGTGGAATAATGAAAAAAATATTTTTTGTATATTTCTTGATCCTATTACTGGGA
Organism: Candidatus Brocadia sp.; assembly: GCA_021463795.1. Lineage (GTDB taxonomy): Bacteria > Planctomycetota > Brocadiia > Brocadiales > Brocadiaceae > Brocadia. Next base: position 877,343 of record JAJTXE010000003.1, read on the forward strand.
TGTCTCTTTTCATTTTCCGTATATGCCGAGAAATCAAAAAAGGAGATATTCTTTGACAACGCAGCGGAAAATTGGGAGAAATCCTCTGCCAGCGCCAAAGAGCTTTCCCGAATAAACGCAGTTATCGATTATTTTAGGCTGAAGGAGGGTGAAACGGTGCTTGATGCAGGATGCGGCAGCGGACGACTAACCCCATTTTTACTGAATAAGATCGGCAAAAATGGTCATCTCTATGGAATAGATTTTTCACAGGAAATGCTACGGATTGCAAAACAAAAATACCCTAATGGAAATGTCTCATTTATCAAGGCGGATATCACAAAAATACCGTTGCCTTCGGAGAGCATTGACAGAGTAATATGTTTTTGTACATTTCCTCATATTGACAATAAAGAACTTGCGCTCAGAGAATTCTCACGTATATTAAAACCATCTGGTATCCTGATAATATGCAATCTAATGGGGAGCAATGACCTTAATGAGTTGCATAGAAAAATTGGTGGGGCTGTAGCAAATGATGTCTCTCCCGATGTCGGAGAAATGAAGCGGCTTTTTCTTGAGAGTAACTTTATCCCTATAGAGCTGCAAGACCTTGAAACATTGTATTTCACGATGGCAAGCAAGTCGCATTACTAATAGTATCGTAAAAGTATAATACAGCATTTGGCAAACGAAAAGGAGCACAAAATGAAGATAGACTTTGACAAGCCAGATCTGGCAAAAGTCACAAAAACACAGAAAGACACGCTCAGAACGACACAAAGTCCCATTTCTCAGTTTATGGGCTATCATTATCGGCATTTTAACGCTGCTACCACATTAGATGCGGCCCGGGCTTACAAACAACATCTTGAAAATGGCGGAAAGATGTTTTTGACGATAGGCGGAGCAATGAGCACCGCCGAGATCGGACTTTCTCTTGCTGAAATGATTCGTCAGGACAAGGTACATGGTATCTGTTGTACGGGCGCCAATCTTGAGGAAGACGTCTTCAACCTGGTTGCCCATGAACATTACGTGCGTATTCCAAACTATCGTGAACTGACCCCCGCTGATGAGGAAAATTTGTGTAATAGACACCTGAACAGGGTAACCGACACCTGCATTCCCGAGGCGGAAGCATTAAGGCGTATTGAAAACGCCGTGCTTGAGGAATGGGTAGCCGCAGATTGCCTGGGAGAACGGTTATTTCCACACGAGTTTATGTTTAAAATCCTGCTGAGTGGTAAACTTAAGCAATACTATCAAATCGACCCTCGGGATAGCTGGCTGATGGAAGCTGCGGTCAGAAATCTACCCATTTTTGTACCGGGCTGGGAGGATTCTACGCTCGGTAACATGTACGCCGCACACTGTATTGCAGGTGAAATCAGGAACATCCACACGGTTAAAACGGGGATAGAGTATATGATCTTGTTGGCCGAATGGTACACGCAGACCGCCCCGAAAGGTCTGGGCTTTTTTCAAATCGGTGGTGGAATTGCAGGAGATTTTCCCATCTGTGTGGTGCCAATGCTTCATCAGGACCTGAGACGTCCCGATGTGCCTCTTTGGGCATATTTTTGTCAAATCAGTGATTCAACCACAAGCTACGGTTCGTATTCGGGCGCAGTGCCAAATGAAAAAATAACCTGGGGCAAGCTCGGAAAGGATTCACCGAAGTTTATCATCGAATCGGATGCCACCATCGTTGCACCACTGATTTTTGCCTATGTGCTTGGATGGTAGAGGTAAATTTTTTTTGCAATAGTCATTTTCCAGTGTCTTATTTTGACAACACGGAAAGCCTTGATATTAATACTTTGTAACATTTTAGTTTTTTGAATAAGTAGGGGCGAAGCATTTGCCCGCCTGGGTGTGGACGTGTTTGTGCCAATTGCAGCAAATGCTTCGCCCCTGCACGGCATGGAAACATCGCTATTATCAGGGCTTTTTCAAAAGCTAAATTGTTACAATACTTTTTATGTTAAGGAATTTCAATCCCCTCCCATAATCCCCATATTTACTGAGGAAAACAGGGAGGAGAGTCGCTGAAGGTTAACTTTATTATAAGCAGATAGCCCATAATATCAACCAGGAGTTAATTCTATGTGCCAAACGACCGTTTATCTTGACGAAGAAAAAATCATGGAGGATGTTATCTGGGTTAAACCAGTTGCCGGTGGCATCCAGATTCGCACTTTCTTTGATGAACCCGTCTTCGTTAAAGGTGTAATCACAGGTATAGACTTGCTGAAACACCGTATATTGCTCGTGTCTCCCGGAAAAACTCATCGATCATCAGAACAGGAGGGAAATACATGATGACTGATATTAAAAAATTACGCCATTTGCTGCCCCACTGGCTGGAACACAATGCTGAACATGCCAACGAGTTCTTGAAATGGGCAAGCCGGGCTCGCTCTGTTGGCAAGGAGCATCTGGCACATCATCTCGAGGCTGCTGTTGAAAAACTGGAGGCGGCAAACCACGATCTGGCAAGGGCAATTGAACAGGTGGGCCAGGGAGAAAGTGATCATACTCATGAACACCCTCACGAAAGCGCTTAAATTACTGGTGGCACGTGCATGCACATTTGCAGTATTGCATGTGTGTTATGTACAAAAACCGCTGAATAATTACAGCAGATAATAGATATAGCCGATATAGAGTGAAATATACAGCATCCCCTCTCCCTTTGTCAGTCTTCCTTTACAAAGGCCTGCATACAAGAGCAGGGTAATAGTGACGAGAAATATGAGGTCCGGATAAATCTTATGAAAATCAATTGTTAGTGGGTGCAGAATAGATGCAAAACCAAGAATCCAGAGGATATTGAATATATTAGATCCCACGATATTCCCGATCGACATTGCATATTCTCCCTTCCTTGCTGCAATAATTGAAACAACCGTTTCAGGCAATGAAGTGCCTGCCGCCACAATAGTTGCCCCGATGAGCCACTCAGCAACTCCGGCAGAGCGTGCCAGCTTTACCGCATAATCCACCGTAAAATATCCGCTGATAAGGACTCCGGTAAGCAAGAGGACAACGACGACAGTCTCCTTGATTTTCGATAGATTTTTGTCAGACTCAACATTGCTGTGGCCCCGGTCGTGTCTTATGATAAGGTACGTGTAGCCTGCAATGAACACCACCATCACCATTCCTGAAAGCCTTCCTATCTTTCCAAGGTATGCAAAAAGACACAAGATAACGGCGGCAAACAGCATTACCAACCCATCCCTCTTTACGAAAACACGCTCTTTTATAAAGAGAGGACTTATGATACTTGCTACTCCAAGGATAAAAGCTATATTGTAAATATTCGAGCCAACGACATTGGAAACGGATAAATCACTGTATTGTTTGACAGCAGCAATGGATGATACAACAAATTCCGGAAGCGATGTCCCATAGGCAAGGACAGTGAGCCCTATGACTGCCGGTGAAACACCAAAGGCCCTGGCAAGTCTCAGCGCAGAGTTAATAAGCTTCTCACCTAAGAAAACCAGTACACCAAGGCTTGCAGTGAGTACAATGAGGTTTATGAAGATTTCCATTTTATGTTAACTTTTACAGCCCTTTTTTCCACACCCTCTCCCCTATCCAGAGGAAAAGAAAAGCGAGACCATGGCTGCGACATCATTGCGCCATAGTATTAAGTATTCATAACGTATTTTTGTCAAGGAACTCCTGTTTGAATGTTTCGTTCCTTGTTTGCTTTATCAGCAGAAAGCTTTGAGTCGAATCCTGAAACAAAGACGTCTTCACATCTATAGTAAGAGGTGTTGTAAGCGCCAGATATCGGAGGAAGGTCGGACGACTGCGTTTCGCCAGTCACATAAACGTTGCCCTCACGATCAACGGCAATTGAATTGCCAACATCAGAACGGGACCCTCCATAGTATGTAGACGTCAGCAGACTCGTCAGCATACCGTTGAATTTTGATAGAAAGACGTCGCTACTGCCGTTAGCCGAGGTGTCGTAAGCACCCGACGTAGTGGGAAAATCTGTTGACTGAGTAGCGCCAGTCACGAAGATGTTTCCTTCGGAGTCGATAGCCATAGATTTGCCGGAATCATGAAGATGTCCGCCCAGGAGCGTGGATGCAGACAAACCCGTCAGCCCACTGTCGAATTTCGACACATAGGCGTCTTTAGAGCCACGATGGTAAGAAGTATCAAATGCTTCGGCTGTCGTTGGAAAGTTTGAAGATATCGTTTCGCCGGTGACGTAAACGTTTCCGCTATCATCGACAGCAATGGATTTGCCGGAATCACTGGAATATCCACCCAGGAATGTGGATGCCAGCAGGCCCGTCAGCCCGCTGTTAAACTTCGATATGAAAACGTCTTCGCTGCCGCCATGGTGAACCGTTTTATAGGCACCGGTTGTTGTGGGAAAGTCTTTTGACGCGGCGTTTCCAGTCACCAGGACGTTACCCAACCCATCGATGGCAACCGACATGCCATAGTCACCAGAACCACCGCCAAGAAAGGTGGACGCAAGGAGGGTCGTCAGCGTATTGTTGAACTTCGATACAAAGACATCGGAATAACCACCATTGTATGACGTATCATAAGCGTCCGGTGTTGTGGGAAAATTTGTTGAATACGTAGCGCCGGCCACATAGATGTTTCCTCCGGCATCGAGAGCGATTGAATAGCCAAACTCATCGGATTTTTTCCCCAGGAATGTGGATGCCAGCAGCTTTGTTAAGCCGCTGTTGAACTTCGACACAAAGACGTCCCAGCTTCCGTTGCCAGCCGGGTCATAAGCACCGCGCGTCGTGGGAAAATCAGTTGAGTAAGTAGCGCCAGCCACAATAATATTCCCTCCTGAATCAACGGCAATTGAATGACAACGATCATGATTAAGCGCCCCACCCAGGAATGTTGAAGCCAGCAAATTCGTCAGCTCACTATTGAACTTAGAGACAAAGACGTCGGTACTGCCATTGTGTGACATATCATAAACACCGGATGTTTTAGGAAAATCTGGCGATAACGTTTCGCCAGCTACATAAACGTTTCCCCGGGTATCAACGGCAACAGATTTGCCATAATCCTCATAAGCTCCACCCAGGAATGTGGAAGCCAGGAGGGGGTCGATAATGAGGTCTTGTGTTTTGTCGTACCGCGCAACCTTAAAACCATAAACGGGTGACGGGGTTTTGGATTTTGGATTTCGTTTGGCAGATTTCGGACTTGTTTTACGCTTCACATTCCGTATTCCGTAATCCGAAATCGTATAGTTACATTCCGCCTCCACCCGTATTCCTTCAATCATCTGATACGCCACGGGCCTTGTGAACTTTACCGGACCAAGTTCCGTCTCTGCCACAAGCTCTCCTGCCTCGTTTACCTTCAATCCCTTTGCACCTTCCAATCTTACCCTGATCGCCTCATGGTTTGCGCCGGGTTTTACCGTAAAGAGTTTTTCCACGTTGTTGCCGTATGCCTTCAGCCGTAAACCGATTCCCGTATAGACCTCCCCCATATCAACGATAGTATAGGCTGATATGTTGCTCTTCCATCGTGTCGGGTCGTTTCCATGAAAATAATTCACCGTGGATGGGGACTGCCCCCTGCCGGTGATTTCACCAATCTTGCCTCCTATTAGTTGTTCTTTCAGGGCAATACCTCTCATCCTGCAGATCTGATGTCCTTGCGGGGCAGAGTATTGGATGCAGGCTGCCAGAGGAAAAAGACCTTTCCCTCGGGAAAATAGTGTATCATCAGAAATCTCAATTGCCTGCTTTCCACCGTTTTCCACCATCACTGCGTCTTCCTGTCTGCTTTCCGGCAACGAATAAACGATCTCTCCGTCCTGCGTCACAAACACTGTTCCCCCGAAGGTCTTTGCATAAAAACGCACCCTTTCATCAACCTGCCCGTTGTTGGCAATGAAAGGTGCCTGAAGTTTTTGTATCTCCTGGAGCGCCGCTTCTTTTGATGGTTTGTCTGCATGACCTTGCCCTGCGAAAAGAGACGCCACCGTCAGGAGGGAAAAAGCAATGACCACCAGACACCAAAGAATCCCGCCATTATTCGATACACGACCACGAGACAAGTTTCTCATCGCTTTGCTACCTTCTTTCTGAGATTATTGAAAAAACAAAACATACGTTGTAGTATTACCCTGTAAAAACATCTTTTTTTTTGTAAGTTTTTTCTGTGCAATCTGTGAAATCTGTGGTTTCTGTTGTTGCCTGGCAGTCACAGCGGCTTTGGTTGCGGCGGCGCTGCGTTAGGTAGTACGGCCACGAACAAATCCCTCCCTATTTTCCTACGCAAACAGAGAAATTATAGGTTCGGTTTCAAGCAAAGAAAAAAACTACAGGTAATAATGATACCCCGATTTGCAATTATTACCAAGATAAAAAAGGACATAAGACAAACAGGCGGAAAGGGTAAAAAGGGCTTTAAATAAAATTGACTTTACCTATGTAACCTGCTAGTATCTTTACGTTAAGGAATTTCAATCA
>JAJTXE010000003.1:883833-893659 GCA_021463795.1 Candidatus Brocadia sp.
CGGTTCGGGAGCTTCTGCATGCCCTTTATACAGTAGGCTTCTTTGAGGAATCCATGCTCATCGGTAGCTGGGTAATGTCTTTGTATCAGGAAGAGTTTGGCATAAACTATGTCCTTCGTACGCTGGATATTGATTTTGCAGTTAAATTTGTTCATCGCGACAAGAACATAAAAATAGATCTTGAGAAAGTCATTACTGATTTGAGGTATATCCCTGTAATAATGCAGTCAGGCATTCGCAGGTTTAGCCGTGAAAATTTCACGATCGAATTCGTTGTCCAACGCAAAGGCGAGAGAGACGAGGAAGTTATACCGATCAGGAAATGGAATATCACAGCCTTTCTCCTTCCTTTTGTTGAGATTCTTCTGCGTTTCCCTTTTACAGCAGACTTCGGAAAATTCAAAGTAAGGGCGCCGTTGCCGGAAGCCTTCTTTATTCATAAACTGATTGTAGCCCAGAGAAGACCCGGTGAGAGCAAGAAAGACAAAGACCTTGAGCAGTGCTCTGCCATCGCCCGCAAGATTGATATTGACCGCTTACATGGAGTTATCGGTTCATTAAAACTTAGCAAAAAAGTAATAAAAACGCTTCGAGCTTCATGCGAAGAAATTAATATTCCACTACAAATGCTGGGCTTAAAGTGATTCTGTGGGGAAAAATGGGCCTATATTGCTGGGTTATGGCATGATTTGGGGAAATAATTACAATGAACGAATGTTACAAGCACGAAGCACTGCAAACCTATCCGAAAAATAATCTCGAGTCCTTTTACTCTGAAAAAAGTGCAATCGTATTGCCAGTCAGGTGGTTGAGGGTTTATCTAACATGAAAGAACACTACGCCCATTCTGATAATTCATAAGGCCAAAGACACAGGCTCGACGACCATCCGCAAGAAGTTGCTGCATTTTCTAGAAAATTTGTCGATAAATTTAACTCCGCAGAATCGGCTTATTGGGCGGGTTTATTACCTGGAGGAATATGATGCCTGAGTATTTTGCGCATTCAGAAAATAGTAATAAAGAGAAACACAGTTTATCCAAGCATTTGCATCAAACTGCAACATTAACGGAATCCTTTGCATGTCAAGAACACTACAAACCAATTTTCAAGATAACAGGAATGTTACATGACCTTGGCAAGTATCAGATAGCATTTCAAAGGTATTTAGAGGGTGGTGGGAAAAGAGGTAGTGTTCCTCATGCTTCGTGGGGTGCCGGATACGCGAGAATACTTAAAGTCCTTGAAGCATCCATTGCGATTGACGGGCATCATAAGGGACTGCCGGATAAATCAATGTGGAAGAGCGACACTGAGCCTTACCTTCGGGGTGAAATCTCTGAATTTGAAGGTATTACAAGAACCTTTTTCGCTGATGCAGGGGTAAGTAAGGCAGAAATCGAACCAACAAATTCATTGCCTATTATTGAACCGTTTCAACGCGAAATTTTTATACGATACCTTTTTAGTGCGTTAACGGATAGCGATTGGCTTTCTACGGAAGAACACTTCGAACAAGATACATTTAAGATGCGTAAAGGAGACACCTTACCGACAAACGTTATGATCAACAAATTGGATGAGGAATTTTTTAAAAAATCCAAGGAGGGTAAAATCAATCAATTGCGAAATGATGCCCGCAATCAAGCACTTCAAAAAGCAGATATGCCTTGCGGGTTTTATTCGTTGACCCTACCGACTGGTATGGGCAAGACACTTACATCAATGGCATGGGCGTTACGTCATGCGAAAAAGAATGATTTGAAACGTATAATAATAGTCCTTCCCTACATAAACATCATCGACCAGACCGCTCTTGTTTTAAAAGACATTTTCGGAGAAGGATGGGTGCTTGAGCATCATTCCGGCTACAATGAGGACGATCATAACGTTCGGGATGTGTCGGAAAGTTGTTCTGCTATTGAGAAGCGTAAAAAGCTGGCATGTGAAAATTGGGATTATCCGATAATTGTCACGACAACTGTTCAATTCTTTGAGTCGTTGTTCAGTAACAGACCGTCTCGATGCCGAAAGATTCACAACATAGCTGAGTCTGTGGTGATATTTGACGAGGTTCAGGCGATTCCAAAAGAAGTCATATTGCCAACGCTACAGATGCTTAAAGATATTCAGACCGTTATGAAAATGTCATTTCTGTTCTGCACAGCTACACAGCCTGCTTTCGAGAAAAGACAGGGGTTTGACGGCATAGAAAATATTCATCCTTTAATAGATGATTCCTCTAAGCTTTATGAGAAAACAAGGCGTGTTGAGTATTGCTTGTTAAATGATCTAAAACCGATTGATTATAGCGGACTGCTTGAGGCTGTAATACAGACAGGAGATGCAACCCTTGTCATATTCAATACAAAGAAAGCTGTATTGGATTTTTATAATGGCATTAGCAAATTTGATGCTTGGGAAAAGAGATATCATTTATCAACGGCAATGTGTCCTTCTCACCGAAAAGGTGTAATCAAAAATATCAGGGATGATCTTGATGCAAATAAGAAAATCCTGGTAGCATCAACACAGCTTATTGAGGCCGGTGTTGATTTCGACTTCCCTGTCGTGTTTCGAGCTATGGCACCGCTTGAGGCGGTTATCCAGTCCGCTGGTCGTTGTAACCGTGAGGGCAATTTGGGGGAGTTGGGTGGAAAAGTATTTCTTTTTAAACTACATGACGGCGGCATGCCGGATAAGACATACGCTGCTTGTGCTGGTCATGCGGAAGAGTTGATTAAGCAGGACATAAATCAATTACATGGCCACAAGATATTCAATAACTACTATGCTCAAGTGATTCAACTATATATTGACCCGGATAGATACCATATCAACGAAGCACGCAGACAGTTCAATTTTGAAACGGTAAACGACAGTTATCGTATAATACAAGATATTACCAAAGGATTGTATGTCTACCACCACAGCGATGAAAGCAGGCAATTGTTAGATTCTGTTAAACATAAGGAATTTTTATCAAGAGATGATTATAGGAGAATGCAAACATATACGGTTCAGGTATATGAGCATTTTATTTTCCAGAATAGACAGATGTGCAAAACAATGGATCAAGGGTTTATGGTGTGGTATGGGAACTATGACCCTCAAACAGGTATTTCAGTTGCGCCAATAGAGGCGGATAAATTGGTCGTATAATTAGGAGGTGTATATGCTCGATGATCGAATAGTAAGAGTTAAGGTAAAGGGCGATTTTGCGTGTTTTACAAGGCCTGATCTGAAGGTTGAACGCATGACGTATCCTTGCATGACGCCGTCATCCGCAAGGGGCATCCTTGATTCGATCTTGTGGAAGCCAGAGTTTCAGTGGTATATCAGAAAAATAATTGTTTTGAACCCTATTCGTTTCACAACGATTAAGCGTAACGAGATTAATTCAAAACAAGGGCGCAGTCCTATTGTGATTGAAGAAAAGCGGGCTCAAAGAAACAGTGTAGTTTTAAGGGATGTGGCTTATATCATTGAGGCATCAATTTATACGAGGCAATCCGATAAAGTTGAACTTAAAAAATATGTCGGAATGAATGCAGGAAAAGAAGGAATGTTCCCACGCCGGGTAAAAAAAGGCCAATGCTGGCGCAGGCCGTATCTTGGCGTACGTGAGTTTTCTGCTGAGTTTATGACACCAGATGGGACTGAGCAGCCGATGCAGGAAACTATTCCTGTCGGGAGTATGCTGTTTGATATATTTTATGACAAAAATGGGAAGCCGGAGCCGTTGTTTTTCCGTGATGTGGCGATACGCAACGGTGTATTGAACTGCGAAGTTCCTGAAAATGACAAAATGATGCAGTCGAGCCATTTTCAGCCAGCAATTGACAGCGAAGTTTCTTCTGCAATCTATGAATTCAATCAGCAGGAAGAAAAGGAGGCGACATTATGATTATGGAATTAAGCGACTTAGGAAAGAAGCTTCGTGGTCAGAAGGCCGATAGTGAATGGGTTCACGATGCGCTTAAAGAAGAAACTATTTCATTGGTGCTAAAAATAAAGCCCGATGGCAGTTTTGTTTCTTTGCAGAGTATTGAGAAGAAAAAAACTATGACGGAGGCTGTTCAACGGACAAACAAAAAGGTGCCACGGCTCTTGCTAGATAATTGTGGGTATGTCTTGGGTGTTTACGATGATGAAAGTAAGAAATTTAAAGACAAGGCCAGAATAAAGGGAAATCAGAAAGCCCATGAGCTTTTGAAAAAAGATGCAATTGCTAAACTTTCGGAATATTTGAAGCGATTGGATGAATTGCGAGATTTAGATGAACTAAAGCCGATATTCGAATTTTATGAGAATAACAAGAAGCATGGCATTGATGTTGTATGTCAGAAGTATTTTCTGGAAAAGATATCCAAAAAGGACCGTGGAGGAAATATCGCAATTTTGGTCATGGGTAAAGATAAATATGTTCACGAGTATGATTTGATTTATAAAAGAATAGTCAATAATTATGAAGCAAGGCAATCAGAATTGGCGTCTGGTATTAAAAAGGAATGCGCTATTTGTGGGACAACGAAGTTTCCCGTTGGAGATTTTCCACATTTTCCAATTAATGGCGTTGCGGGCGATAAGGAGCCGGCAGGTGGAAGAAAGTTGATTTCATATAACGGTGAACATAATCCATTTGAGTCGTATGGAATGATAGGAAATGAAAACTGTATGATTTGCACAAATTGCGCCAAAACATATGTTGAAGGATTAAATAAGCTTCTATCAGAAGGGATAAAGATAAAAAATAAAAGAAACAAAGAAGGCATCGCTTATACATATCGCTGGCCTCGTACCAGTTTTGAGAGTTATGCCGTAGATACCACAATGGTGTTTTGGACTCGAAAGAATGTGATAGTGGATGAAATAGATTACCTCGAAGCGCCAAATCCTGCCGATGTTGCAAGGCTGATTGAATCAGTGACATCTGGCACCGAAAGAGATACCAGATATCTTGATACTGACCAATTTTATTCATGTACACTTTCCGGTTCTGCGGCGCGGATAGCGGTACGGGATTGGATTGAGACCAGCTTATTTGATTTTAAAAAGGCAATCGTAAATTGGTTTAAGGATATTGCTATTGAAGAATACGATAGTGATTTAAAGAAACTGCAAATACACTATGCCCGGTTGTATGATTTGGCAAGATGCTGTCAGAGAAAAAACAGCGATAATAGTTATGACAAAGATGATACGTCATGGGTAAGGGTTGCCACATATCTGTGGAATGTAGCGCTGAAAAATGCCTTGCCGCCATTATGGATATTAACAAAAGTGCTACAACGGGCGCGTTTGGATAAATATGGCGTTACGGCAGATAGAGCAGCCTTGATTAAACTGATTTTAAACCGACATAAGAAAGGAGGTGGTTTTGTGATTACGGAAAAGATTGAGCCGGGTAACAAGCCGGTCGCCTATGTTTGTGGGCAGATTTTTGCTAAGCTGGAGAGCATCCAGTATGCAGCATTGGGGGACGTAAATGCCGGGATACGGGAAAGGTATTTCACCTACGCGATGACCTCGCCTACTGCCGCGTTCGGGCGGTTGTTCGATTTGAGTTCAAAACATTATAAAAAAATCAAAAATGAAAAGCCCGGACTTGCGATTACCCTGGATAAGGGGCTTCAGGACATGGTGAAGGACATAGATATTAATAGAATGCCCGCCACTTTTTCTTTAGAAGAAAAAGGACAGTTTGCAATCGGATATTATCATCAGAGGCAGGCGCAGTTTGATAATGCTAAATCAAAAGAACCCAAAAAAGGAGATATAACATGAGTGAGGCAATCAAAAATCGGTACGATTTTGTATTTCTGTTTGATGTGAAAGACGGTAATCCTAACGGTGACCCGGATCAGGTAAATTTGCCCAGAGCAGATGCAGAGGATCAGCACGGTTTGGTTACCGATGTGTGTATTAAAAGGAAAGTCAGGAATTATGTTGCTTTGAAAAAGGTAATAGAGAAGGACGAGAAAACTATACCTGAAGATCGTTATGATATTTTTATCCGCCAGAGAGACATCAATAGCGAGGACAGTTATTTAAATAAAATAATCGGGAAGGCACAGGGTAACACTGCATCAGAAAAGCGCACAAGACTTTGTGATAATTATTGGGATATCAGGACATTTGGTGCAGTGTTAAGCACGGGCGAGAAAGAAGGTGCGGAAGTAGCCGAAGAGGAAGGGGAAGGCGCTACGAAGGATAAGAAACCAAAGAAGGATAAAATAAGAGGTGCAGGTACAGTTCGTGGCCCTGTGCAATTTACTTTCGCACGGTCGGAAGATCGCATTTATCAAGCTGAGCATTCAATAACCCGCTGTTGTGTTACTACGGAAAACGAAAAAAATGAGCAGGCAAAAAAGGATCGTGAATTCGCGTCTACTTTTGGGCGCAAAGCTACAGTCCCTTATGCGCTATATCGCATGCATGGTTTTGTTTCCGTTGTTGATGCTCGAAAGACAGGATTTTCTGAGGATGATTTAAAACTTCTTTGGGAATCTCTTGTGAACGTTTTTGAAAATGACAGAGCTGCCGCACGAGGAGAAATGAACCCAAGAAAGCTGGTCATTTTCAAACATTCTAGTCATTTGGGGAATGAACTGTCAGGCATGTTATTTGATCGTGTGAAGGTAACGAAAAACGCGGAACCCTCACGGAAAAAAGAAGATTATACGATTACTGTCAATAAGGATAACCTCCCATCTGGAATTGAAATTAAAGTGTGGCCGGAAGATAAACTATTCTGAAAAAAGAGGTAACAACCCATGACTGACCCAGAAGATCTTCCGCAGCTCATACCGCCTCACGGCGGGTATCGGGAGCTACAGTCTTACCGAATGGCGGAGATTGTGTATGACGCAACAATAATATTCTGTGATCGTTTCATTGACCGCCGCTCCCGCACCCATGACCAGATGGTGCAGGCGGCACGCAGCGGTAAACAGAATATCGCCGAAGGCAGCATGGCATCAGGCACGTCCAAATAAACCGAACTAAAGCTCGTCGGCGTGGCACGGGCAAGCCTTGAAGAACTGCTCCTTGATTTTCAGGATTATTTGAGGCAAAAGGGGCTAAAGCTTTGGGGCAAGGAGCATGAGCAGGCGCTTGCTGTGCGCAAGCTGGCCTACAACAAAGATAGGTCTTATGAGACTTATAGGACATATGTTGAGCATTCGCTGCCAGAGGTAGCGACGAATGCCCTCATCTGCTTGATCCACCAGACAAACTACCTGCTCGACCAGCAATTGCGGGCATTGGAAAGGGCATTCTTAAAAGAGGGCGGATTCACAGAAAGGCTCTATCGCACACGATCACAGATGAGAAAACGGAGGGAATAGGTCTTATATGGCTTATACTGAGGATGAGCTTATTCAGCTTTCGGCATTACAGCACATTGTCTTCTGCGAACGGCAATGCGCCCTGATCCACATTGAGCAGGTCTGGAGCGAAAACTTGTTTACAGCAGAGGGCAGGATTATGCACGACAAGGTTGATACAGCGAATAAGGAATCGAGAGGGAATATCCGCATTGAATATGGCGTACCAATGCGGTCTTTGAGGCTTGGATTAATCGGCAAGGCGGATGTGGTGGAGTTTCACAGACATGGCGATACATGGGTTCCTTTCCCGGTTGAGTACAAGCGCGGCAAGCCAAAGCCGACGAACTGCGACAAGGTTCAGCTTTGTGCTCAGGCGCTGTGTCTTGAGGAGATGATGAATATTGAGATACTGGAAGGGGCGCTATTCTACGGACAGACACGGCACAGGCTGGATGTAAAATTTGACAATGCATTGAGAAAAGAGACGGAGGTGGCATCGGTGCGATTGCATGAGCTTATTGAATCGGGAATAACGCCGAAGGCTGAATATTCCAAAAAGTGTGAGAAGTGTTCACTGGTTGAACTGTGCCTGCCAAAGGTAAGCAGTAAGGCGAGTAGTTATCTTTTGAAGGTGCTGGAAGAATGAACTACGGAGGTGCACAAAAGTTGGAGTTCATACTTTGTCATTCCCTTGAAACTTATCCTCGAATGTATAGTTAACGTAATAAATAAATGCTATGCAAGCGTCCTTCGTTACTACTCAGGATAAACTTTAACCAGAAGCAATCTCTAATACCTGGATTGCTTCGCTCTACTCGCAATGACAACTTTCTTATTTCGTTTACTATAGTAATCGTGGGGCGGGCATCCAGACAGTATCCTCGTGGAAACGGGGAACTACTGGATTCCGCATGAGCCTGCCTCGTACTTAATGCGGGGTGCGAAATGACACCGAGGATAAGAACGGAATGACAACTAAGGACAAATAAATGAAAAAACTGCTGAATACCCTTTTTGTTACAACGCAGGGTGCATACCTTTCAAAAGAAGGTGAGACGGTTGTGGTGAAGGTTGACGGTGCGGTCAGCCTGACTCTTCCGGTGCATACCCTTGGCGGGATTGTCTGCTTTGGGCAGGTGTCGTGCAGTCCGTTCCTGATGGGATTCTGTGCTGAGAAAGGCGTAGCTCTTAGTTTTCTCACAGAGAATGGATCTTTTCTTGCGAGGGTTCAGGGACCGGTGTCCGGCAACGTTCTCCTGAGACGTGAACAGTATCGCAGGGCTGATGATGTAAAATCTTCCGCCATAATAGCGCATGCAGTCGTGACCGGCAAGATAGCCAACTGCCGCACCGTGCTTCAGCGTGCCCTGAGAGATCACTCAGACAAGATCGATGCCGAAGCGGTTTCACAGGCTTCACAAAGGCTTGTTCTTTCTCTGAAGAGGTTAGGGTCTGAATTGACGTTGGACGTATTGCGCGGAATAGAGGGAGAGTCGGCATATACGTACTTTGGCGTCTTTGATCATCTTATTACCGCACAGAAGGATAATTTCTGCTTCCATGAACGGAACCGAAGACCTCCGCTGGATAAAGTAAACTGCCTGCTCTCATTTCTCTATACCATAGTGATGCACGATGTGCGTTCGGCGCTTGAGACCGTGGGGCTTGACCCTGCTGTAGGTTTCCTGCACAGAGACCGCCCCGGCAGATACGGACTTGCGCTAGACCTGATGGAGGAATTTAGACCCTTTTTTGCCGACCGGCTGGCCCTTTCACTTATCAACCTTTGTCAGGTGCAGGAAAAGGGATTTCAGAAAAAAGAATCGGGCGCCGTGTGGATGGATGATAACACGAGGAAGACGGTGCTGGTTGCTTATCAGAAGCGCAAGCAGGAGGAGATAGAGCATCCCTTTTTAAAAGAGAAGGTTTCTGTTGGTATTCTTTTTTACGTGCAGGCATTGCTGATGGCGCGTTATCTGCGCGGGGATATGGACATGTATCCGCCATTTATCTGGAAGTAAGGAGAAAAATATGCTTATGCTTGTAAGCTATGATGTTGCGTCCGATGATACCGGACAGCGTCGCTTGCGAAGAGTTGCACGTGCCTGTAAGGATTACGGGCAGAGGGTTCAATACTCCGTCTTTGAATGTATTGTTGATCCGGCACAATGGACGGTGCTGAAAGACAGGTTAATTTCGGAAATTGATCCAGAGAAAGACAGTCTTAGGTTTTATTATCTCGGCGCTAACTACAAAAATCGAGTGGAGCATATTGGCGCAAAAACCTCTATTGAACAGGAGGGGCCTTTGATTGTCTAAATGCTGGTGCGAACCTCAAGCTTACATGGCTTCTACGTAAGGTTCGCAGTATTTAGAAGACGCTGTAGGCAACGATGTTAGTGAAATGGCTGTTAACAACCGAAGGCTATTTTAGATGAAAAATGATAGATCCGCACAAAGTAACGAATAAGTTCTTTGTTATTAGTAGGTTACGAG
>JAJTXE010000003.1:893680-920224 GCA_021463795.1 Candidatus Brocadia sp.
TTGAGGCAGTCTCGTCGGGCAATAAATTTTCGGCGTTTGCATCAATAATGTACACATCAAAACCTTTGTTTCTGAGATAAGAGGCAATGACGGTTATCCAATAAGGCGGCTCAATCGCCGTGAGTTCTATGCCCAGTTCCTGATAAACCTGTTTTTTATCTCCGGGATTTATTAACACCACATCGGTTTTTCTTCGCATCGCTGCCACACCTCTCTGAAATTACAACAATTTTTCGAGATCTATAAACGCATCAATTATTATGTCGGCTTTTTGTAAATCCCTTCTATTTAGCGTGGAACAAATTGCGATGCAGTACATACCAGCACTTTTTGCTGATGCTATTCCTACAGGGGCGTTTTCAATCACCACACATTCTGAAGGAATCACAGATAAGGACTTGGCAGCACTCAAATAAGGCTCTGGATGTGGTTTACAATGACTCACCTTGTCGCCGGTAATTATCACATCCATCTGTCTCAAAAACTTGTCCCCTGCTATTTTTAAAAGTCTGCTATAATTTGCACCCGATACCAAACCGGTAAGATAACCTCTTCTTTTAAATTCTGGAATGAGTGTCTTGACACCGTCGTAAAAACGAAACCTATGATGTTCGAGGTAATATGTTTCTTTCCGATTAACGATCTCAGTGATTGTTTGTGAATCAAAGGCATTTCTTGCAGAAAAATACATAGCAACTCCCTCAGTATTCATACCTTCAAGCAGAAAATACTCGTTTTTATCGATGCTTATACGGTGTTTTGAAAAGGCGTGTTTCCATGCCTCATAGTTGTCATCCATGGTTTCACCGATTACACCATCAAAATCGAAAAATATTGCTTTGTACTTTTTCATGGCAATTTTCATTTATGCACGGATAAATAATTTACAAAGACAATTTTCCCGCAGTCCAGATTTGAAATGAACGTTTTTCCCATATTTCTGACCAGGATTTTTTGCCGGATGCAACTTCAATGACCAGGGTAAGCAGTTGTTCACTTAATTGGTCTAGTGAAATATTTTTGTCCAGGAGGACACCGGCATTAAAATCAATATCTTCGTGCATTCTGTGAAAGATCTCGGTTCTTGATGACAGTTTTATTACGGGAGTTATCAGATTACCTTCGGTTGTCCCCATGCCTGTTGAAAAAAGAATTATATTTGCTCCGGATGCGACAAGGCCTGTCATCGATTCAAGATCGTTTCCCGGCCCATTCATTATTGACAGTCCTTGCTTGCTAATACGCTCGGAATAATCTACAAAATCCACAATTGCTGTGCTGCCGCCTTTTAAAATAGCCCCCAGACTTTTTAAGGTCAAATTAACCAGTCCTCCTGCTTTGTTGCCGGGGACAAAATTTCCATCCATCGCCACATTGAGTCTTTCAGCCAGGGCCTTATAATAGTTCATTCCTTTGTTAAATTTTCTGGCAACACTTTGAGAAACCATTCTCTTCATCAAGCTGCTCTCAGCACCTATCATCTCGGGAGTTTCCGAAAGAATTGCAGAACCACCACCATAAATTATTTTGTCAACCGTTAACCCGATGAGTGGATTGGCTGTAATACCTGAAAATGAATCAGATGCTCCACATTCGGTGCCGGTTACAAGATACTTGAGTGAAACCTCTTCACGTTCTGTTGCATTGACTTCTTTCAGTCTGGCAAGAATGATATCTTTCCCGGTTTCTAATGTATTACGCGTGCCTCCTACCTTTTGGATTGATACATAATCAATTGGTTTTTTGCATGAGGATAGCTCACGAAAATATTCAGATATGACTTTGTAATTCGTTTTTTCACAGCCCAGGTCAACAACCAGTGCACCGCCAACATTCGGATGGGTAATAGTATTTTTCAATGTTCTCATTAGCCTGTCTATGATCTCACCATCATTACAACCACATCCCTCCGTGTGAACAGCAGCTACAATTCCATCGATGTTCCTGTACTTATTTCTTATGGTTTCGCTTTTATCCAAGGCATACGCAATTTTAAATGCACTATCACCTGCACACAGTGAGGTTGGCACTACCAGGTAATAATTTCGCGTTCCTACCCGTCCATTACCTCTTTTGTATCCATGAAAAGTCTTTTCAGATTGTTTATAATGACTCCTTCTTTGATTTTGGAGACAATAAGTACCCGAACCTGCTTCATGGACAAGTGCTTCAGAATCATTACTCTTATAAATATCGATATTGTGACTATCGATGACTTGGCCTTTATTTATCCCTCTGGATAATCCGAAAGGATATCCGTACTGGAATGCGAATTCCCCTTCTTTTATATCTGTTAGAGAAAATCGGTGGCCTTTGGGAATCGTTTGTCCTACTTTTACCATTGTTCCATTAACTCTTATTACCGTATTCTTCTTAATATCATTCTTTGCGACAGCAACATTATCGCGCTCCGACATACGGAGGGCAATGTTATTGAAGGAAATTTCATGTATCTTCTGGTTATCTTTTCTTCGGTTCATTTTATATCTTTAGATGTTGTTTTCAGCAGTATGGTCTTTTCTGAGATATTTAACCCTCTTGCATTTTTCAGAATTTCTGCCTTTTGAGTACTGCCTTCAGATAAAAGCGCAGTATTACGGTCATCAAACAGAACGCCTTTGCAGGATGTATAGAGTTCTCCTCCATTAACCTTGAAAGTCCTCTGAAACTCATCACCATTGGGGAACACTTCAAAGGTCACGCTAAATCTGCTATTATGATGATGATATGTGGTATATGGTGAAGATTCTTCGTAATGGAAATAATCGAATTCATTTAAGTTTTCGGTTTCCATTTCCGTTACCCCTTCATATCCAAGTGTTTCTCGTCCATATCGATCCTCCAGTCTGATAAGATCAACCTTGTTTGGCGGAGTTTCTATTTCCAGTAAAAAAACCCCATCGTCAGAAAGAGTTTTTGTGGAGTGAAATACTCCCTTTTCAATAATGATGGCGTCGCCTCCTCTGAGATACCGCCTTTGCAAGAAGGTATTGCTCATAGCGTTCCCGGATAAAAGAATTAACGACGTCTTCTTCTGTGGATGGCAATGCATAGAGGTTGAATATCCTTTTTTTATGTAAAGCAACCAGACGGCAACAACCTTATTTTCAAATACCAGAAACTCATATCCCCACGGTTTTACCACTACTCTGCCTTTGTAGGTATTTGGTTGCACGTTCGCATATACGTTCCCGTTGTTATTGCTTATAGTCTTAAGAGCTACCGTATCCTTTTCGCAAACATTTGTCTGGCATATTTGTGAAGTTCGTATTTCCTTTTTGTCAATTTCATCCAGAAATGCCTTATACGTAATTTCGATACCGTCTTTTAACGATGTACTGTGCTTCCAGCCAAGGTCGTTTATTCTTGATACATCCAGTACTTTTTTCATAACACCGTCCGGTTTTGCTTTATCAAAGGTAATCTTTCCTTTATATCCGACGATTTCCTTTATTATTTCGGCTAGTGCTAAAATCGTACAGCAACTACCGGTACCAATATTGAATACATCACTATCTGAATAAGCATCTGTCAAAAACATACAGGCATCGGCGACATCGTCAACAAAAAGGAAGTCACGCGCCGGAAGACCAGTGCCCCAGAGGGTAACTTCTTCGGAATTTTGAACCTTTGCTGAATGAAACTTGCTGATGAGCGACGGTAATACCTGCGCATTCAGAACATCGTAACGCTGTTTCTGTCCATAAATATTGGGCGGAATAAGAACAATGAAATCCGTTCCATATTGTCTGTTGTATGATTCGCACATTTTTATTCCGGCAATTTTCGCAAGCGCAAATGGTTCACAGGTCGATTCCAACGCACCAGTTAATAAATACTCCTCTTTTGCTGGTTGGGAGCAATGTACCGGATAAACATCTCCACATGCCAGAAAAATCATCTTCTTCACTTCGCTTAAGAACGCGCAGTGAATGAGGTTTGTCTGAATCATGATATTTTCATAAATAAATTCAGCACGGTACGTGGTATTTGCAAATATTCCACCTACTTTTGCCGCGGCGAAAAATATATAGTCTGGCTTTTCCCTTTCAAAATATGATTTTACAGAAGACTGATTTGTTAAATCTAATTCCGACCGATTTTTAGTCATAATATTGGTATAATTATCCTTTATCAAACGACGGACAATGGCCGAACCAATCAGACCGTTATGGCCTGCTACCAATATTTTATCGTTCTTATTCATCCTACTCTTTGGATTGCTCTTTAGAGATTAAATTTCCTTAATGTCTCTCGCATCCAATCACCGTTATATTTATAGTGCGGCGATGTTACGATATTCCCGTCCACAACAACGGGGGCATCAACATATACGGCACCGGCATTTTCGATATCGTCTTTTATCCCTATATATCCTGAAATACGTTTCCCTTTTACAATCCTGGCTGAAATCATAATCCAGGGACCGTGACAGATCGCTGAAACGATTTTATTTTTGCTATACATTGCCCTGACGAATTCCAGCACTTCTTTTATTTGTCTGACCCTGTCAGGGGCTTCATGTCCTCCTGGCAAAACCACCAGATCATAATCCGGCTCCTTCAATTCTGCTACATCCACAGACGGTTTAGTCGGCACGCCGTATTTGCCTTTTACAATTTCCTTGCCTTTTACTGCAACGTCTACATGAAAACCAGCTTCTTGCAGTCGATAAAACGGGTAAATAAACTCCTCATCCTGAAAGTTCGGACCCGTAATGATTACCGATCTTTTCATGAACAAAACTCCTTCATCTTTTCACATCTTGCCTGGCTGATTATAAATATCTGCTCAAATTTAAGATCTCGAACCTCTTTTGCCAATACGTTGAATTATCCAGGTATGTTTTTGCCTGTACTTTTCGTTCTTGTGACACTATGTTATTCCCTAACTTTTGTTCCAAAATCCCCAGAAATAACGTCGAGAGTGGGTTTTCCGGGACACGATCGCAGATATCTCTTAACATTTTTTGTAACATGCGCAACTTAATTACCCGATCCTCCGTAAGGATCCTTTCGTAATTTACCTTGTAATCAACGAGAAACCATACGTCTTTCAGTTGTTCGTCCGAGGGAACCATATGGGGATCTGCCTCTAAAAGATTTTTAAATTCCTTTGCCTCTATTTTTTCATTTTTTTCCCGTAACCTCTGACCACCCGTAGATCCAATAAAAAATTTGTCTTTAAACCCCTTTTGCCTGACGGTATCACTATCACTCAGAGACTTATGTATTCCTGTTGATGGAAACACAGTAAGAATCTGTATGGGATACCAGTCAAGTTGTAATTCCAATGCAAGATTGACGGTGTCCAAAACCTGTCCAATCGTTTCATCGGTGAAGCCAACCATCAGAAAGCCCTTCGTAAATATTTCCGGATATTGTTTCAGAATTGTTGACGCTCTTCGATAGTCATGTAAGTCACTGGGCTTGCGAATCGATTCTAATATTTTCTGATTCCCAGACTCGATACCTAAATGTAAACCAATACACCCTGATTTATAGGCAGCGTCAACAATTTCCGGAGTTATTGATGCTGCAATGACGCCATTCGACGAATCCCAGGTAATGTTCAAATTACTTATCGCAATTTCGTGAAATAATTCAAGTGCACGTTTTCTGTTATAAAGGAGATCATCATCCAGCCACATGAAATGAGTAATATTATATTTCTCTTTTAGACATTTCATCTCATTTACAATTACTTGTACCTTACGTGACCTGACCTCTCTACCGCAGAAAGCGTTTACACTACAATAAGTGCAGCTTCCCCGACATCCCCTGTTTGATAAAATTGCAGATGCGCATACCTTGTCGTCTAATAGCCAATGGTACGCACCTATTTTCCCTAGAGTATGATATTCTCCTATGGGCAATGAACCATAGTCAGGAACAGCATCAATATCATATTCCCGCAATTGCATGTCGAGAGAAAAGTACCTGCTTTTCTGCTGTGTTGCAATATGCCTTAAAGCATCTACAGTCGTTTTCTTGTTAATAAAGTCAATAATTGCAACGAAACTGGTGTCGCCTTCATAGAGAGAGATAAAATCAATCGAGTGGCACTCTGCTAACACGGTTCTTGCAGCTGTTGTCGCATGCACTCCGCCAGCAATAACAGGCAGGTTTCTATGAATCTTTTTAATAAACTCTGCGACCTTATACATTTGGGGGGCAGTCATTGAAAACATACACGTAATTCCAATAAGATCAGGTTGGAATTCCTCTATCCGCTCTTGCAATTTCTTTTGCCACATGGTGTAATGAAAGGACTTGTTTTCTGAATGTAAAGAAGCTAAAACCTCGTAGTTTAGGTCAATAATCTCCGAAACATAACCATTTTCATGTAACTTTTTATTTAGGATACCAAGTCCGTATGGTGGGAACGCCGGATATCTTCTTTGCCGTGCCATCTCAACATCAAAATATTCTTCCGGAACCTGTGGTGGAGTCACCAATAAGATGTGATTACAGACATGAACCATAGTGGTAATTTTATCTGAAATTACTTCTCTTGTAGCATCCTGTATTTCCAGGAGGTCATGTTGTTTTTTGGGAAGAGCAACACTGTACATTTTCAGCCCTGTTTTGTAATTACTTACCTTGAATATTTTAAAATTAAAGGTATTTCAGCCATCGTTTTTTGATGAAGGCATAAATAATTATTTTATTGCACTCGTTTATTGCAATTATTCGTCCAGCAACATCTTCACTGTATCAAAAATCCTTGCAGCATCTGGCGTTTTATTCTGCAAGGGAGGGCACAAACACTTCGACCTGTCATACAATCCCAGTGCCACAACCTTATAGCCAGTAGCCTGATTTAATTCATATGCAAGAGACTGTGATGCACCCGCTATTTCATAACCAGGATCTATCACAACACCTTTTTTGCTCTGAAGAAGCGGTTCTGTCAGACGCTCAGTAACAATAAATGGTTTCAACCATAAAAGGTGAACAAGGTTGCATTTGATTCCTTCTTCTTCTAGCATTTCTGCTGCCTTATGTAGCTCAAATCGTACTGATGATATCGCATAAAGTGTTATATCCGCATTGTCCACGATACGGTCGTTCAATTCCTGAGTGTTTCCGTAGCTTACACGATGCTCGCTCACGATCATGGGATCATCGTTTGCCAAGAAATTCTCCCATATTTCTTCATACTCTCCTGGAGTCATGGGTGAACATACCCGGAAACCTGGAAAATGCATAAAAATACTGTGTAAAATGCCGGAATGAACAGGACCTAATCCATCGGCACCAATTGCTCGTACAAAGACAGGGGCACCTTTGCCATGCAATTCCTTTGTCTTTGCAGCATAAAAAATGAGCGGACTTCCGTTCAGGATAAGAAAGTCCTGAAACCTGATAACAAATATAGGTCTTCTTCCAACCAATGCAGCGCCTACAGCGATACCAGCGCCTGCCACGTCTGTCATGGGAAGCTCGACTATTCCCGGACAATCTGGAACGGTATTATTCACCCAGCCAACGGCAGTAATCGATTCTCCTAAAAGCAAGCCATGATTATTGGTTAAATGATTTCTTGTTACCTCTTTGATTGTATCTGCAACGGTTTTTTGTCCCATAATTCCTTCATCTGGTCTTGAGTCTCTTTTTCTATCTGGCAGATTTTATTTGCAAGTCCTCTTTTATTACATTCTTCTTTTACCAGGTTAAATCTGTCCCATTCAGGTTTCCCGTCAGTGCCCGTTCCCATGTGCCAGTTTTCCCTGCATGTATAAATATTCATAAAAGCCGGAAGAGTATTTTTAAACTCCTGTGCCTTACTATATATTGTCCAGGGATCATCGGTAATGTCGACTGCCGGCATTCCAAGCGCTTGTGCCACATTGGTCATGCTCCATGATCGTCTAACATCAACCGTTGTCAGGATCGATAAATTATTATCTTCGCAGACAAATAATACGGGCAGTTTCTGCGACACAGCAAATCCCATCGCAGCAAACACATAATCTTCTTCCGTGGCTCCGTCACCAAAAAAAGATACCGCAGGTTTTCCACTTCCAAGTGCAGCACCAACGGCAATCGGCACATTTTCTCCGATTAAGCCGTGATGTCCATACATAGTAATATTATGTTCATGACATTGAATACAATTTGAACCTGCCCTTCCGCCACTTGTTCCACCCGGTAATCCAAATAATTCATCTTTCAGCCTTTCTGTATCTCCTCCAAAGGATAAATAAGTTGCATGACATCTGTGCTGCGCAAATATCATAAATTCGGGAATTACCAATGACATTGCTGCTGCAATTGATTCCTGACCTGATGAAAGATATATTGGGTATGTAATAGTTCCGTTTTTAACGGCTTCAATTAACCCCTTTTCAAAATATCTGACACGACACATACGACGGAATATCTCTAGCGAGATATCCTGGTTAATAGTATTTGAAAGGTTTGGTACTATACCAAACGTTGACGACCTCATCCACCTCTCCACGAATTTTTATTCTTTGAGGAGCACCGGTAATATTTAATCATCCTTCCATCAATTCATGTTTGGTTTTCAAGCGATGTTTTACCATGTCAAGCCAGGTAAAGAATAAAAGCACCTATACATTACTATATCTGCTATTGGTAATTATCTTATATCCTTTCATAAGTTCTTTTATTCCGGCTTCAAGCGAATACTGAGGTTGGAAGCCGGTTTTTTCAATCTTTTTATTGGAAACGATATAATCTCTTTTATCAGGGTCTTCACCTACTGGTGACTCTAAATAAATGAAGTCAGGAATACATTCTTTTATTTTCGCACACAGTTCAAGCTTTGAAAGATTTGCACTTGACAGACCTACATTATAGGGTACATTTTTCATAGTCTCAAAGTTGTTTATTGCGTGAATAAACGCCCCTGCCACATCACGAATATGGATATAATTTCGTTTAAAATGACCTTCAAATATCACAACAAAGCGATCTTTAACAGCCCTATAGGTAAAATCATTCACCAGTAAATCAATTCGCATCCTTGGAGACATTCCAAATACGGTGGCCAACCGAAAACTAATAGAGTTTCCCCGGTCAAGCACAATCTTTTCCGCCTCTGCCTTCACCTTGCCATACAAAGAAATTGGTTTCAGGGGTGTTTCCTCAGTGCAATACACCCCTTTTTGCCCTATGCCATAACCACTATTCGTTGTGGGTATAATTATTCTTTGTTCCCTGGATGCAAGTTTAGCTATGGAAAGTGCCCCATCTCTTATCGTTGTTACCGTTCCAATCATGTCCCTGCTGCAAAGCGGAGCGCCTACTAAAGCAGCCAACGGTATAATATAATCGTGTTTTTGCAAAAGAGGTTTTAGGATACTTTCATCCCTTGCATCACCTCTGAAAACATCAAAATGTTCATACGCACAGCATTCAAGCAATGAATTTTGTCCAAACATAAAGTTATCCAATACGGTTACTTTATGCCCCAATTTTAATAATTCTGGGACCAGAATTGACCCTATGTACCCTGCACCTCCCGTAACCAATATTTTATGTCCCATCAGACTGATTCTCCTTGCTTTTTCCGCAAAATAATTGGTTTGTCAATTGACAACATTTCAGAACCATCACCATACTAAATACTTGTAAAACTGGCTGGAAAAGTGTAATCATAAATAATGAAAATTATTGTTTGTGAAAGGAGAAAACATTTTTCAGCAGGCTGAGTTACAACGAAAATACTGATATACCAGCAAAAGGAAAATGAGTCGATTGATAGGTTTCTTTTATGTCAACCAGGGCGACACAAGAGTATTCATCCATCTGATAAATATCAGATGAAAAAGAACCAATGATAAGGGTCACTAATCGATCAGAAGGCTGATCCTTTTTTGTACGTGTGGCGTTTGGGGTAGTCTTGACAGTTCGTCCTTTATCTCTTGTTGTTGCGGCTGTATGGTCAATGATTTTTCCCAGAGTGCACGGGCCTTATTTTGATTCTTCTTCGCTTTATAACAGTGCCCCAGTAAATTGTAAATCGATACGGCATCATTATCAACTTTCTGGGCATCTTCAGACCAGAGGGCGTTGATCGTATCGGCAGCCTCTTTGGTTTTGATATATTCCTCCAGAGCAAAAATGGCGTTTTCGTAGATGAGGAATTGGACTTCATCATTTAAGACTGGTTAAATAGGGTAGGGGCGAGGCATTTGTCCATTTTGGTGTGAATGCGTTCATGACAATTATAGCAAATGCTTCGCCCCTACCAAATTATTACAAAATAAACAATTTATCATTCCCGATCAAGGAGGAGTCAAAAGCAAAAATGTCTATCTTTAAATTGGTATCCCCTTTTAAACCAGAAGGCGATCAGCCTCATGCCATACAACAACTCGTGGAAGAATACCAAAAAAAGACCAGGTACCAAACCTTGTTGGGCGTTACGGGTTCCGGCAAGACCTTTACCATGGCGAACGTGATTGCCGCCCTGGAAAAGCCGACGCTGGTAATGACCCACAACAAGACGCTGGCTGCCCAGCTTTACAGTGAATTCAAGAGTTTCTTCCCGGAAAACGCCGTAGGATATTTTGTCAGCTATTACGACTACTATCAACCCGAGGCGTATATTCCCCAGAGGGATATCTACATTGAGAAAGAGGCAACCATCAATCAGGAGATCGACCGTCTGCGCCTGGCCGCTACCAGCAATCTTATGTCACGGAAAGACATCATCATTGTTGCCAGTGTTTCCTGTATCTATGGATTGGGCTCACCCGAAGAGTATCAGGAAATGTATGTACACCTTTGCAAGGGTGATTCAGTAGAACGGAATTTACTCCTGAGGAAACTCATTAACATCCAGTACGAACGGAACGATATACAGTTCGTGCGTGGCACGCTGCGGGTACGCGGGGATGTGGTAGAGGTATTTCCTGCCTATGAGGAGTTTGCTTATCGCATAGAATTGTTCGGAGATGAAGTGGACAGGATCTCCGTAATCAATCCAACAACCGGGAATACGGTGCAGGAGGTAAAAGAGATATCCGTTTATCCCGCAAAACACTTTGTCATGCCGGAAGGGAAGATTAGCGGGGTGGTTAAATCCATCGAAGACGAATTGAATAACCGGCTGAAAGAACTCCGCTCAAACGAAAAGCTCCTCCAGGCTCAACGCCTGGAAGCCCGGACACGTTATGACATGGAGATGCTCCTGGAGGTGGGATATTGCCATGGCATTGAAAACTATTCGAGGCATCTGAGCGGCCGTGCGCCCGGCGAAACACCCTATACCCTCTTCGATTATTTCCCCAAAGAATTTTTCCTTATTGTTGATGAGTCTCATGTCTCAGTCCCCCAGATTGCCGGTATGTACCATGGCGACCGGGCACGCAAGGAGACACTGGTCGAATACGGTTTCCGCCTGCCTTCCGCACTGGACAATCGTCCCCTGCAATTCGATGAGTGGGAAAAGAGGATACATCAAATCATGTTCGTGTCGGCAACACCGGGTCCCTATGAGTTAAAAAAAAGCAAGAGCAGGGTGGTTGAACAGATTATTCGTCCGACAGGCCTTGTCGATCCGATTATCTACGTGAAACCTGCCAAAACTCAGGTGGAGGATCTCCTGAAACAAATCAAGAAACGGGCACAGAAAAAGGAACGGGTGCTGGTAACTACGCTGACGAAGCGGCTCGCAGAAGACCTGAGCGAGTATATCAAGGAAGAGGGGCTCAACGGTATGTACATCCATTCCGAGATCAACGCAATTGAACGGGTGACCATATTGCGTGACCTGAGATTGGGAAAATTCGATGTCCTGGTGGGGGTCAACCTCCTGCGGGAGGGACTCGATTTACCGGAGGTTTCGCTGGTGGCGATCCTCGATGCAGACAAAGAAGGGTTTTTGCGTTCTGAGACTTCGCTCATACAAACCATTGGCCGGACTGCCAGGAATGTGAATGCCGAGGTAATCTTATATGCAGATCAGACAACAAACTCCATGAAACGGGCTATCGATGAGACGAACCGTCGCCGGACCCTTCAAACAGCATACAACAAGGACCACAACATTACTCCAAAGACAATACAAAAGGAGATTAAAAAGGGCATTGAAGACGAGGTCTCGTCACACAAGCTCGTTTATGAAACCGTCGCCGAAAGCGAAGAAGAATACATTACCCAGGAGTTTGTGAACGAACTGGAGGAAGAGATGCTCAAGGCGGCAGAGGCATTGGAATTTGAACGTGCAGCCGAGCTGCGGGACAAAATTCAACGAATCCGCTCGAAATAAGGTTTGAATGCCAGAATTCAGCATCGGGGCGCAAGGAAGCCATTGACATAAAGGAGTTGCTAGTATAGTATTACTTGTTCCATGTTTGTTAAGATCACGGTACCGTGGTCATTTTATTTTCATAAAGAGAAAGGAGAAAGGAAGAGATGGCGACAAAAGATAATTTACAGGATGCCTTTGCAGGTGAATCGCAGGCCAACAGGAAATACCTTGCCTTTGCCAAAAAGGCAGACGAAGAGGGCTTCAAGCAGGTGGCAAAACTCTTTCGTGCTGCCGCCGAAGCTGAAACAGTACATGCACACAATCATTTACGGGTACTGGGCGGCATTAAAACGACAAAGGAAAATATCCAGGAGGCCATAGGAGGGGAAACACACGAGTTTACCAAGATGTACCCGCAAATGATTGAGGAGGCCAAGAAGGAAGGAAATAAACAAGCGCTGCAGAGTTTTGAAATAGCCAATAAGGTGGAGAAGATTCATGCCGATTTATATCAAAAGGCATTACAAAATTTAGGTAAAAATGAGGCCGTAGACTATTATGTATGTCTGGTCTGCGGGAACACGGTTGAGAAGGATGCGCCGGATACCTGTCCAATCTGCGGAGCGCCCAAGTCAAAGTTTATCAGGATTAGTTAAGACCCGCCGGTATCTGGCTGTCAAAAAAACGGAAAAGATTGTGTATTCTAACCCAAAGATCACCATAACTTTCACCTTGAATGAGGTGATAAGGTTACATCCTTTTCAAAGAACGGTTTTTTGACGAGTAGTCGTAAAGGGGGGGCGAACAATTGTTTGCCCCCCTATTTTTTGGATAACAAACTAATTGGTTACCTGAGACATTGATGTAAGACAGAAATTTGATGCTTGAGATCTACAAAAAACTACCCAAGACAAACTGTGGCAAATGTGGGGTTCCTACGTGTATGGCCTTTGCACTTAAGGTAAAAAACGCACAACTCAAGTTTGAGGATTGCCCTTATGTCACACGAGAAAACAGGGAATTGACAACCCAAAAACCCGCGGCCACCATGGAGGATAACTACGAACGCGTGAGCAACGAATTAGAAACCGAAGCCAAGCATACGAATTTCAAAGGAGCAGCGCTTGCCACGGGAGGCTATTTCGATACCGGTAAAGATGGAGAAATGATAAAACTCCTCATGATGAATAAACCGTACGAGATGCGCAAGGAGGGGTTGTTTGAAAACAATACCTATTGCCATGATTCATGGGCAAAGATCATTATCTACGATTATATACGCAGAAAAGGAAACAAACCTTTCACGGGAGACTGGGTTACTCTGGGATATTTCCCAAATACTGCCTCACATGTAAAGGCATTCCAGCGGAGCGCAGAAGAGAAAGTTGCGGCGACTTTTAATAAAAATATGCATGGTCTGAAGGCGCGATGCCGGGAACTGGGTGGTACAGAGACGCAAGGCAAGATGAAGGCAGATTATATCTGTCGCATTGATCTCTTACCGCAGATACCTTTATATTTGTGCTTTTGGGATGCAGACGAAGAGTTTGCGGCAAGCTGCAAGCTTTTTTTAGACAGCAGTGCGGAAGCCTACATCGACATAGAATATCTGGCCTATTTGGTGGAAAGATTTGTTGAATTATTTACTCAATCATGACTAAACGGTAAAGGAAATTTCTATGGCAAATTGCTGGAAATGTGGTTGCTTTCTGGGAGAAAAAGATGAATGGAAAAAGATGACTACTACAAAGGGAGACATCTGTATCCTGTGTTACAACAAGGCAAAAGAGATCGATGCCCCCCGTATCCAGGCTGAAATGGATACCTTTTTAAAACATAAGGAAAAACCCTGATGGAGAGCGAAGCGCATCTTCGCTCTCCAAACCGCATCAGGAAAATCAATCTTCAAAACCGGACGTATTTTTTCGACTCGTCCGGATCAGAAATTCTTCTTATTCAACCTCAAATTTAAATTTAACCGTGCTTCTCAGTGTAGAATTTTTCGCTATTACTGTTACCTTACAAAGATATAATCCCTTAACCAGTGGCTTATCACCTTCGCCCGGAGTCGGGGTCCACGAGGCAAAATAATAAGAAGCCGGATCAAGCACAGAATCATTGTAGTTTATTTTTTTCGTATCATATGACCTCTGTTCTAACGCCTCGTTATATTTAAACAATTTCCATTCCACCGCATTCAAAGTCATTTCCTGGCTTGACCTGAATGTTATGAGAAGGGTCGTTGCCTCTGGAGAAGTGATGGGAACGTGAACAAGATTGGTATTTACTTCACCGCCTGAAAAGGCGCTGTATGCAACAATGGCGGGTGACGATGAAACGAAGTTTTTATCAATCCGCTGGACATCTTCACGGTCATTCCGTGAATGAATACTACCAAGTTTCGAGTTTCCATCATTTTGAATAATCGTTATTGATGGTTTTTCGGGATCACCCGTGTTCTCTGCAGCATACGAAATGTAACTACATGCGAAAATTGAAATTGCGGTTACAACAGAACTGAACAATCCTTCCTTCAGACCTACGGTTTTCATTTGTTTCTCCCAATTATATTTACAAGATACTATGGAAAATACTTTTCAACACGGCTACGGCAATTTTTTTTATCCTCCTTTAGTAAAGAACGGTTATTCGGCATGATAAAGTATGCACTGTCCTGCGTTATAAAGCACACTGCTATTTAGCATTTTGATTTTCTTATGTCGAGCGGAAAACGAGCCCTTTCTTTTGATACCCTAGAAATAAGTATTTGCCAATAATTTATAATAAGGAAACTTTCTCCCCGGACAATCAGTCTCCCTGCAATGCCGGTGCATGATTACATTCTCTGAAGGAATCCGGCATCTGTGCTGCAGATAACCGACTAAGGCCGAAAGGGATGCCATCTGTGCTGCCGTTGGATACGATTCATTAAAATTTCCCACAAGGCAGATTCCTATTCCGTAATGGTTGTATTCCCGGACACCGGCGTGGGCACCATCTATTTGATGTATCCATCTATTCCCAATCTCAATTTTTCCGTCAGAGGCGCCGTTTCCATTGCCGATCACAAAGTGATAGCCTAAGCCGTTTTCCCATCTTCTTTTTTCTCTGTGGTATTTATCGAATTTAGCGGCACTGCCAGACGCCGATGCGCTATGGTGAATAACAATGTATCTCCAGTCTCGCACACCATAATGATCAAGCTGGCTTATGAGAGAAGATGCTCCCCTTTTCTGAGGTTTTTCAGGCGTTATGGCGCCTTCGCTGGGTTTTACGGCAGGCACGGGCTTGGAAACCGGAGGCACGTAACAACCCAAGAGCTCAAGGGTCATGAAAGAGAGACAAATACCTGTTTTCCACCGAAGGTGCATGGATATTATCCAAAATAAGGCCAGAAGACGCTATATAGTGAAGCCTAGAGAAAATTAATACCCTAAAATTCGCAAATAATATGCCTTGCAATCTCCTCCCTCTTTTAAAACATGCCATCTAACAGGGTATCAAGTAAATAAGCATCTGTATTTATGCCGTTCCCATGTAAAATCCGTTTCCTCCCATTATGGATGAAAAAACATATCTGCCGTGGTTTTTTTATACCTTGCGTTGAAATTTCATACAACTCTAACTTTCCCTCTTTTTCTTTCGACAAACCCCTCTTTTTCCAACTGAACAAGAATATCTTTTGTCTTTTGCAAACCCATTTGAAGCTTTTGTGCAATCTCTTGCTCAGAAAGATGTGATTCGGTGGTGAGTGCTTTCAGAATCATTCCCCGAACCTGTCTGTTGGAGCCCTGAAAAGGAGATTGTTTTTGATAATGAGCGCTCCTCCTGTTGGGATTTACCTGCTTTTGCTTCAGCAGTACTCCGTAATCCATAAGGGCATAATACCACTCACGGGGGTGAGTGGCATCCAGAGTCTGTTCTACAAGGGGAAGGATTTCATTATCCCTAATGTTAGTTCTATCGTGAAAAAAACTATGGATAAACACACGTCGTATATTCGTTTCAATAAAAACCGTAGGTTCATGAAACGCAAAAGCAGAAATTGAAGCGGCAGTTGCTTCACCAATACCGGGAAAAGTTTTTAACGTTTCCACCGACGATGGCAGTTTTCCGTGAAACTCTTTCGTAACCCTTTGGGCAATCTGCTTCAGGGCTATTGCCCGCCGGTTATAACCCAACCCCTGCCATTCCTGCAGTACCCTGCGAAGGGGTGCCCGGGCAAGACTGGAAAAATCGGGAAATACCCTGATAAACGGTCCATACTTCCCCATGACCCTCTGCACCTGGGTCTGCTGAAGCATAATTTCTGAGACGAGGATATAATAAGGGTTGCGCGTCATTCTCCAGGGAAGTTTACGGCCATAGATTCGATAATGCCGGTAGATCATTTCCCGGAATTTTTGCACCGTTGCCTGCGTCAGTCGTTTTCCCAGGAATACGGGTTCAGAAGCAAAATCCTGCTTTTTATCGTTTCCTGTATCTCTTGTGGATTTACTTTTCATGATTTTTTTATTATAATCGCACAAAACATCAACTGCTATTTCATTTTTATGATTACCGCTATGGAAAATAATCCTTTAAGAGAAACGGTTTACGCCTTTAATAACTCCGATCTTGTTGCTTCCTATGACGCCGATATGGATATCTGGCATCCGAACCGCGTTAAAATGGCATCCATTGTATGTGAGATATTGCCCTTTGACAGAACGGAACACTTACGTTTCTTAGACCTGGGCACCGGTACTGGTTACCTCTCGCACAAGATTATCGAAACCTTTCCCTATGCAAAGATTGTTGCCATTGATGCAGCGGCACTCATGATTGAAAAGGCCAAGGTAAGGCTTAACAACTGCCTTGATCACGTCACCTTCCATATCTCCACATTCCAGGACCTGCCCAAAAAGATGGACACCCTTTCTCCTGTTGACGCGGTGGTGTCTTCTTTAGCCCTCCACCATTTATACCGGGAAGAAAAGCTTACGCTCCTCAAATATGTCCGGTCCATATTAAAACTGCATGGCTGGTTTGTAAATTGCGATGTTTTTAAGGCATCCGATGCCGTCATTGAGGCCAGATTCAGGCGATTGCATTATCAGGGAATACAGGAGCGAACGCGCAAGGTCAGGCATGAGGAGAAGTCCCTGGACGAAATTTCCTCAGCATTGTCTGATAAAGAAAAAAAGGATGGCGACAACCTGTTGCTTCTGACGGATGATCTTCAGATCATTGCAGAAGCCGGATTCCGCACGGCTGAGTGTTTTTGGAAGGAATACCGGGAAGCGGTGTATGGCGGAATAAAATGATTCGTCTGAATAATGTCAGCCTTACCTTCGGCTCAAAAACTATTGTGGACAACGTTTCTCTCCACATCAGGAGAAATGATCGGATCGGTTTAATCGGACCCAATGGTGCCGGGAAATCTACCCTCTTCAAACTCATCTGCAAACTGATTGAACCGGGCGAAGGCAATCTTGTTTGCGCAAAGGATGCAAACACCGGCTATCTCCCCCAGGAAGGTTTTGCTTTCAGGAAAAAGACGGTATTCGATGAAGCCAGTTCTGCCTTTGAGGATATTCTCCATCTAAAAAATCAGATTGATACGATCCACATCCGGTTGGAAGATCCTGCAATACAGGAAGAAGACCACCAGATGCTCCTGGACAATTATGCACATCTGCAACATCAGCTTGAGGTGGTCAACGGCGCAAAGATTGCGGCTGAAACGGGCAAGGTCTTAAAAGGAATGGGGTTTAAGGAATCAGATTTTGGAAGAGATATTGGTACGTTCAGTGGCGGATGGCAAATGCGGGTTGCCCTTTCCCGGCTGTTATTACAAGAGCCCAATGTGCTCCTCTTAGACGAACCAACCAATCATCTGGACATCGATTCTATCCTCTGGCTGGAAGAATACCTCAAAGGATTTAAAGGAGGCTTGATTGTCATATCACACGACCGGGCATTTCTTGACCGTAACATTACCAGGATTTGGGAACTGGAGAAGGAAAAAATCCATGAATACTCCGGAAATTATTCTTTTTATGAGATTGAAAAAGAGAAGCGGATGGAATTACAGGTAGCGCGTTATGTCAACCAGCAGAAAAAGATCAAAGAGGTAGAGCGGTTTATTGAACGTTTCCGGGCAAAGAACACCAAGGCATCACAAGTACAGAGCCGGATCCTTATGCTTGAAAAAATGGAGAAGGAAACATTGCCGGAAAACACAATGGAACAGGTCAAATTCAGGTTTCCCCCTTCAAAACAGAGCGGTGTATCCGTATTAGAGGTGAAAGATATTTCACATAAGTATGATGGAAGATTAATCTTCCAGGACATTTGCCTTTCCCTTGAACGGGGAGAAAAGATTGCCCTTGTCGGACAGAATGGGTCAGGAAAATCTACTTTACTCCGTATCATAGCTGATATTGAGCAGCCGCACTCCGGCACAATCAAGATGGGGCATAACGTTCTCTTTGATTATTTTGCCCAGGAACACGCTGAAAAATTGAATACCCGGAACACGGTACTGCAGGAAATTGAGTCGGTTGCCCCCCTTTCCATGATCCCCCATACTCGCCATATCCTGGGCGCCTTTCTTTTTTCCGGTGACGACGTCTTTAAAAGTGTTCACGTGCTGAGCGGTGGCGAAAAATCCCGGCTGTCTCTTGCCAAGATGCTTCTCAAGCCCACCAATTTTCTCATCCTTGATGAACCAACGAACCATATCGACATTACGACTAAAAAGATCCTTAAGGATGCGCTGCTGGAGTATGCGGGAAGCCTTTTGATTGTATCACACGACAGGGACTTTCTGGATGGTCTTGTCTCAAAAGTTTACGAATTAAAAAACCAGAAAATCCTCACGCACCTGGGAAGCATGCGGGATTTTCTCGAAAAGAAGTCGTCTGAGTTACAGGGAGAAACCGCGGAAGGCAGGACAGCGGGAATCCTCGATCCTAAGCAAGAAGGAAGCAGTTCACACAAACAGCAGTATTTGCTCAAAAAAGAGCAAACTGCCAGAAAAAGAAAGCTCACCAAAGAGGTTCAAATGGTGGAAGAAAAAATTGCCTTGCTGGAAACTCAAAAAAAGGAACTCGATCATATTTTTTCAGATCCGGCGCTTTATGATGACCGGGAAAAATCTGTTGAAATCAATAAGCAGTATACGTCGATTACCCAGGAACTGAGCGCCCTCTACAGCCGATGGGAAGAAATGCACGCTGAGTTGGAGTCAATAAGTGACCTGGAGATACCCCAACGGGTAACGGGATCGAACGGTCTGCACTGATGCCTGGCACAAAATATATTTTTACAATATGCTGAATTCAGCATCCCTCGTAAGTGTTACCTCTGCAGTATCTGGAATTTTTTTATCCCTTGAAAAAGTGCCGGTACGGACATCAGAGGCAGGGTCGTCTTTACGACTCCACTTTATAAGGATTATTTACCTGAGGAAGAAATGTTCTTGAAAAGATGATATGCGGCAGCCATATTGAAGCTGGAGGATCTTTGTCACCATATTCTCCAGCAACAAGGTAATATTGGCATTACGATCAAGATGTTCCAATGATGTCTTGATTACACTAATAATACGAAATAGCGCATCTTCAGACAATGATTTGCTTTTTGATAGTAATGCCTCTTGCCAATCCCTGTAATGGAGGGGTAAATCATACTCCCCTGTCTTGCAAACAAGCAAGTCCCGGTAATACAGAAGAAATGAGAGGATGAGTTCTTTTATATACGATCTTTTCTCCTCTAATACTTCCAAATCCTGAATATTCCACTTATCAAGTAGTTCTTTTGAAAAAGTCAAATTGTCATTTACCCCTAAGGTTAAAATCCGGTCAACAAGCCAGTTCTTCTTTTCGACTGCATTCGTACTGGAAAGCAGTGCGGCTCTTTCTATGCTACCATTTGATATACATGCCAGTTGTTCTGCCTGTTTCTGGTCCACTTGAAAACGGCTTACAAGGAGATTTGTTATGATCGTAGTCGATAAGGGAGAAAACCTTATGATTTGACATCTCGACCGGACCGTTTCTCTTACCGATTCTAAAGAGGTTACGATTAATATGATAATGGCATACGAAGGCGGCTCTTCCAGGGTTTTCAGTAAACAATTTGATGACTCCTCATTCATCTTGTCAGCAGACTGAATAATTGCAATTTTGTACTTTGATTCCAAAGGTTTGATATGCAGGATTTCCTGTAAATATCTTAATTGCTCTATTTTAATCGTCCGGCTGTTTTTTTCAGGAAATACAAAAATGAGATCGGGAAAACTGTCGGTGGTAATTCTCTGACAATAACTGCAAATGTCACAGGCATCAGCACCAGGATGTTGGCAAAAGATTGCTTTTGCCAATTCTTTGGAAAATAGTGTTTTACCAACCCCTTCCTGACCTGCGAAAATATACGCGTGTGCCAGATGACCACGTATGATCGCTTTTTGGAATAAGCTGATAACACGGTCCTGGCAAGAGATGTTTTTAAAAGACATGCGTAATTCTACCTTGCATCAAGAGACCACCCGAAGACGGGTCTACAGATTTTTGAGAATTTTTTTTCTCTCCCTTCACCCATCTGTCTGCAGGTGGATGAAGGGGGAATCCCTTTGTCGTGGTTATATATGACGTGGATAAAAACAACTGGGACAGTGTCTTCACCAGATATTCGAAATACTTGTCTTCCTAATCTTCGTCGTCGTCTTCTTCTTCCTCTTCTTCGTCGTCTTCCTCATCATCTTCTTCTTCCTCTTCGTCTTCCTCCCCGTCTTCTTCGGTTTCAAGGATCGCCATAATATCACCTACTTTTACCACATCACCTTCCTGCGCAAGAATTTCTAACAGTCTCCCGGATACAGGGGCAGCAACATTAAAGGTGGTTTTTTCGGTAATCATCTCAACAAGGTCCTCGCCCTCTTCAATCTCCTCATCTTCCTCAACATACCAAAAAGAAACGGTCGCTTCGTCTCCATCATTCCCTTCCACGTCGGGTAATTCTACTTCTACTCTCATAGTAAATGCTCCTTGCCTTATTAAAGCAATAATATTACAAAAATAGTTAACCTTTATTAAGAATACTTTAGCAAAATGAAGGAAAAGCATTATACTGAGCGATATTTTTCTTGTCAAGCATCAAGGAATAAATTCAATGCCTTAAAAAAGGCATAATTCACAACTTCTTAACTCTTTTGATAATATGGATATAAAATCGCTTGACTTGGATAAAAGTATAGTTTACAATCACCATCCAAAGCTAAAAAAAACCGATTAATACCGATTTGCGTTTTCAAAAACAGCTCTAAAATTTTATTATATGATTTTTTAGACTGATAAATTTTTACAGAGTTTAAACGTAAATGAAGTTTTAGGGGAACTTTGATCTGGGAAAGATATGTCACCGATATTATTGAATCATTAAAAGAAATAGATGGGAACACAACGAAAAGACAGCATATTGATATTCTCCAAATTGCATACGTTTGTGCAAAAGATATTTTTGCTGGATTTCAGATATGCTGTTCATATCTGCTGATTATCGTTTGCCGATAATCATGGTGGGTCTTAAAAAAATGTGTATAATATTCAATATGAGTTATTCCCGTAACAAGACAAATAGATAGTATCTCTCATAATACATGCAACATTTTGTTAAAGAAAGTATGAAAAAGATGAGTGTTAATAGTACATTTCAAGACTTAATACTTAACTTTGCTCAGTATTTTTCTTAAAGAACCTATTATTCGTTTCCCATTCTATTTCAGCGCAAATCAACATTTCACCCAGGTGGCATTTCTTCCAAAAAGGCCTAGTTTCTCCGATCTTCGTTTCTTACTTAATGATCTCTTAATACGTTCAGGATTTTTATACTTTCCGGAGGATGAGTCTGACAAAAAGACTTATGACACAAAATGCAACTATTTCAAATACTGCCATACCTCCTTCTTCCTGCATGCATCGCTATTGGATACTTCCTGTGTATTCTTGTATTCAGAAAAAAACAAGCGGCCAGCGAAAAGAAGATAAAGCATCTCATTGAAGAATCAGTCCGGGATGCTGAAAAGATTAAAAAAGAGGCTGATGTGGCAGCAAAAGCAGAACTGTACCAGCGAAGAGAAGCATTCGAAAAAGAAACGCAAGAAACCAAGATGGAACTCAGATTGCAGGAAAAGAGGTTCAGTAAAAGAGAAGACAACCTCGAACGTAAAATGGAGTTGTTGACAAAAAAGGAGCGATACATCGACACGCTTTCTGCAAACTTCGCGCAGAAAGAAAAAAAATTAGACGAGAAGAGACTGGAACTGGAAAAAACCATAGAAGAAGAGAACAAAACCCTTCTGAAAATATCCAGCTTATCCAGAGAAGAGGCAGAGAAGCTTTTATTAAACCGGCTCGAAAAAGAACTCGACATTAAATGCGCCGAATTAATTTCAAAAAAAATTACTGAATCAAAGGAAAACGCTGAGCAGACTGCTATATCGTTAATAAGCACGGCAATCCAACGTTGCGCTGCAACTCACACCGCTGAAAATATCGTAAGCTCAATAGAGCTCCCGAACAATGAAATGAAAGGACGCATCATAGGACGTGAAGGGAGAAACATCCGCGCCTTTGAGAAGGCAACCGGCATCGATGTCATTGTCGATGATACCCCCGGCGTAATCGTCCTTTCAGGATTTGATAGTGTTCGCCGGGAAATAGCGCGGCAATCGATGGAAAAGCTGATTATTGACGGGCGGATCCATCCGGCGCACATTGAAGAAATTGTCAAGGAAACAGAAAAGGAAATTGAACAGGTCATTCAGGAAACGGGAAAGCAAACGTGCTTTGATTTGGGGATTCATAACATTCATCAGGAGATTATAAAGCTTATTGGCAGGCTCAAGTACCGGACGAGTTACGGACAAAATCAATTGCAGCATTCTATCGAAGTTGCCAACCTCATGGGGATTATTGCAGGAGAATTAAAACTGGACGTCCCGCTGGCAAAACGGTGCGGTCTTTTGCACGACATCGGTAAGGCTATTGGCCCGGAAATGGAAGGCACCCACGCCGTTGCCGGTGCAGATCTTGCAAAACGTTATGATGAAAGACCTGAAGTGGTGAACGCAATCGGTGGTCATCATGAAGAAACGCCCGTTGAATCGGTTTATACGGTATTGGTAAGTGCAACCGATGCCATTTCCGCCGGGCGACCAGGTGCAAGGAGAGAAACGTTAGAAAAGTATATCAAACGGCTGGAGAAACTGGAAAGTATTGCAACCTCTTTCGGCGGCGTAGAAAGTGCCTATGCTATCCAGGCGGGAAGGGAAGTGCGGGTAATGGTATGTCCGGATAAGACGAATGACAAGGCTGCCGCCAAGATGTGTTACGACATTGCCAGAGAAATTGAAGGGCAATTAGAATATCCCGGCGAGGTCGTTGTTACCGTAATTCGGGAAACACGTTTTGTTGAACATGCAAAGTAGTCTATGCACACCGAGTTTGATGTAATCGTGGTCGGCGCCGGACATGCAGGCTGCGAAGCTGCCCTCGCATCTGCTCGCATGGGGATGAGCACCGCATTGCTCACCATAAATCTCGACACGATTGCTCAAATGTCATGTAACCCTGCCATTGGTGGCCTTGCAAAAGGGCAATTGGTTCGGGAAATCGATGCCCTCGGGGGCGAGATGGCCAAGGTAACGGATGAAACTGGCATCCAGTTTCGCATGCTTAACACCAAAAAAGGACCTGCCGTCCATTCACCGCGCGCCCAGGCCGATAAAAAAGCCTACCAGGTATCCATGAAAAAAAGGGTGGAAAGCCAGGATAATCTTTTTTTGAGGCAGGAAATCGCCGACGATCTCATCCTCGATAAGAAAAAAGTAGCCGGGGTTGTAGGTCAGAGCGGTATACAATACAAAGCAAAGGCCGTTATCCTTACTACCGGAACGTTCTTAAAGGGTCTTATCCATATCGGTGAGTTTATAACCCCGGGGGGACGGATCGGAGAACTTTCCTCGGAAAAATTGTCAGGTTCCTTACGAAGGATCGGGTTTGAGGTGGGCCGCCTCAAGACAGGCACCCCGCCCCGCCTCAATGGTCGCACGATCGATTATACGATGCTTATGCCTCAGTACGGAGACGAAAACCCCGCACCGTTCTCCTTTTCAACAGAAAAGATAGATCGTTCCCAGGTACCCTGTTACCTTACATATACGAATCCCAACACCCATAAGATTATTACCGGCAACTTGTCCCGTGCACCGCTTTATACGGGACAGATTCAGTCAGTTGGCCCCCGATACTGTCCGTCCTTGGAAGATAAAATCGTGCGCTTTTCCGGAAAAGATCAACACCAGGTATTTCTTGAACCGGAAGGATTAACTACCCTTGAAGTTTATTGCAACGGGATTTCTACCAGTATGCCTCATGATATTCAGGAAGCAATAGTTCATTCGATTGCCGGCCTGGAATCAGCAGAGATTGTGCGGTACGGCTATGCTATTGAATATGATTTTGTGCCTCCTGCCCAGCTCCTGCCCTCTTTGGAAACAAAATGTGTGAAAAATCTTTTCCATGCGGGTCAAATCAACGGAACCTCGGGTTACGAAGAGGCTGCGGCCCAGGGAATCATGGCGGGCATTAATGCCGCACTGAAGATACAAGGAAAAGAGCCCTTTATCTTAGACCGATCTGAGGCATACATCGGTGTGCTAATCGACGACCTTGTGACAAAAGGCACGCAAGAACCCTACCGGATGTTTACCTCCCGTGCGGAATACCGGCTTCTCCTGAGACATGACAATGCCGACAGAAGGTTGATGAGATATGGATTCCGTTACGGACTTATTCCGGAACAACCATGGCGGAAACTGAGGGAAAAAGAAATCGCTATTGCAGAGACCCTGGCATATATGGACAAAAAAATGGCCGGGCCGGATACTCTGGCAAAAATATTGAGTCGTCCGGACCGCACCTTTGATCACCTGCTTGCCATAGACGCTGAACTTAGCCAAAGACACCTGTCAAAAGAAATCAAAGAACAAGTCGAAATTGAGGTAAAATACAAGGGATACATAGACCGTCAGCACAACCAGATTGAGAAGTTCAAAAAGATGGAAGATTATAAGATACCTTCCTGGCTTGACTACCAGAACATTCCTGAGCTGAGAAAGGAGGCACGCCAAAAACTTTTCCAAATCCGCCCGGTTTCATTGGCGCAGGCATCACGTATTTCAGGTGTTTCTCCCGCCGACATTTCCATCCTTATGATCCATCTTGCAGGAAAAATGAAAAGGTAAATCTTTTGGTCTCTTTCGATACAAGATTGAGAACGTTATCAGGATAAGACTTGCTATATTGAATGAGGCCAGGATCAGACACGTTCCGGACACACCAAGAAGAGGTATAAAGATCACCCCTGTTACGATTGCACCGAAAAAGGCGCCGATGTGGTCGGCGCCATTCGTTGCTCCTGCAGATACGGCAATATCCTGAGTATGTTGAATACATATCTTGTTGACCAGCGGGAACTCGATACCTGTCAATATTCCGGCAATGCCTATGAGAGAGATCAATCCAACCTCTGCCACCGCAGAATAAAAAGATAGTTTGTGAATGAAAAACGGTAAAGTAAGGGCATAGCATCCCGTAATTCCCTGTATGAGTAACAATATTTTTATCCCCTGGTAAGAATCTGCCACCGTTGGTAGCAAGGAGTTGTTTGGGAATTCTGATTTTGGATTTCTGGTTTTTTTTATAATCTGGTTCATCAGGTAGCCGCCGAGCGCGAGCCCAACCATAAAGACGGCAACAACTACACCCATCCGCTCATAGATATAACCGTAGATGTTTTGAAAGGCAAAAAGCAAAACAACCTCCAGGGCAATGCCGGTAAATCCCGTGGTGGCAAGGGCAATAAGGCCGTTGGTTTTCAGTTGTCTGGGATAATAACGATTGAATCCGTTCCGTTGCCTTAACATCACGTAGATTATCCTGCCCGCCACGGCAATTACAATGGGTATGAGAAATGATTGTATACCCATATCTTTTAAACGGTGAAATAACCCGTGCAGGCGTCCGCCAGTCAGGGAATCCCACAATACAAGGTTTAAAAAATAGGTGACTGGTCTTGAATCGGTATTGACGGGCAAGTCTTCTCTCCGGCTGAGTTGTCTTTCGATAAAGGCAACTTGTTCAGGCGGAAGCAGCGTATAAAAGAGATATTCGGTAAAGTAATCGGATTTTATCTGCAATTTTCTGTATCGCTCCGTGAGTATTTCTATGTCCGTGGTGATGATCCCTTCCTTATTGCATGCAAAATAGA
>JAJTXE010000003.1:920245-930856 GCA_021463795.1 Candidatus Brocadia sp.
TGAGTGGTTACACGTGATGTCGGAACTCATGGAGATCTGTGCGATACGGCCATTGGTAGATTGTCAGAAGACGATAGAGAAGATGATAGAATCCAAGAAGAAACGATTGGAAGCAGTAGTGAAGTATTGTCTGGGGAAGGGGTATAGCCATACCGTCTCTTACTTGGAGAATGCCAGGCCAGACATGTTTACGGCAATTGAAAATAGGCTCACTGGCAAGACGACAAGTAAAGTAGAGCGAGTAATGCGGACGGTTAATATGCGGGTAAACGCGAGTAAATGGAGTATTGCAGGAGCGCTGAACGTTACCAAGGTTCGGCTTGCCTATTATTACAACGGCTTTGATGCATGACAACTATACCTTGGAGGGCTTTTGTCAGGTCCCCACTTGACAACGCTACTAAAAACTTATGAAGAGTTTTTTACATGGATCATTCGATACAAATATATATCTTGACGAAGAAATATTAAAATGTATAATGCTAATATTTGCTAACCAAAGGTAGAGACTTCATTATACTGCCTATTGCGAAAGGGGGTGGAACAGAAGGAGGGAATTTACAGGGGGGACAATATGGTATTTATATTAAGACTTTAAGACAAGTAATATCAAACTATAGAAGAAAGGAGAGAGGGCGTTATGTTTAAGAAGATATTTGCAGGTTTTTTTGGTGTTGCTTTGGTTGCAGGGATTGGTATGGCAAGTGCTCAGGCGTATCAGGTTAAACCTGCAAAATTATGGGTTACCGCAATTGCTATTGGTACACCTATTGAGGGTGCGGAAATTAAGGTAGGTGATAATACCTGTACCACCGGAAAGAATGGTACCTGCGTGTTTGAACTAAAGCCAGGGTCGTATGAAATCAGCGTGCATGAACATGGTGGTGCGAGCGCTCATACCAGCGTTAATCTCGAGGAACGAGATATACGGTTTATTTCTTTAGATTTAGGCTCATCTGCGCTTCATCCAAGCGGACATCACTAAGCTGTGGTAAATAACTGAAGTTTCACCTGAAGTTTATTTGAGAAAGGCAGTTGTTAATCAAACATTAACAACTGCCTTTTTTATTGAAATTGATTTATTAATGGCTGATAACTACCAAATACCACTATTTTCTGCCTCCACCATTTTCACAAAGATACGTATGATAGCCTAATGGTTTACCTAT
The DNA here is from genome assembly GCA_021463795.1 of Candidatus Brocadia sp. GTDB lineage: Bacteria > Planctomycetota > Brocadiia > Brocadiales > Brocadiaceae > Brocadia. The sequence goes on from JAJTXE010000003.1 coordinate 921,415, forward strand.
ATAGCAATATCCTAAGTACTTGGGTGATTTATTGCTTAACCATGGAGTATAACATGGTGTTGGTATATTAATTGCTCGTTTATCGGCAATAAAACAATAGGTCGAAAAAGTTGGATGAAAGGGTAAAAGATGTTTTCCAAAAAACATCATGAACGAACGGAAGGATCTGACGTTTCCCGGCAATTGCACGTCCGCACGAATAGCAGGAAGAGACGTAAAGGCGGAGTGAAAAAAAATGATACATGGGGGGGATTCAACAATATTTTTGAAGCAATAACAGATCCCATCATGGTATTCGATACTGAGTTTAAATTAATAAAAGTAAATAAGGCAGCGAAATATTTTTTTAGCGGGTACCCTGTGGGGAAAAAGTGTTTTTTTATGAAACACAAATTTGCCCTGGCCTGCAAAAATTGCCCAACTTGGTTCACCATCAAGACAGGCGTAACAACCACCAGCGAGATTTTAAAACCCCAAACGAGTATCCCGATCCTTTTGAAGACATATCCTATTTTTAACAGGCTCAAAAAAATTAAGGGTGTTGTATTGGTTGGCAGAGAAAGTAATGATGTGCCTATAAAACTGAAGAGATAAAAATGAGCTATTGACGAAATGTATCTGAATTAGCTACAATTATAACACATGAGAAACCGTTGAAGAACAAAAACCAATGCATTCCATAACACGAGGGGCCATGTATGTATTATCCTAAATTTATTTATGGTAAATACGGATATGTTGTACTCTTTTTGCTCGTCTTAACGGGCTGTTTAAGTGGTCAAAGACCACCGGTAATGATTTCTCCACAACTGGACAAAAGGGTTCATCAGGTATCACAATTACCTATGAATGTGGGTCTTTACATAGAACCTCATTTACGTAACTATGTTCAGGAAGCATCAATAAAACAATATGAGGCTGGTGCACAGCTCTATACCTTCCCAAGCTTTGTTTTTCCTTTTGGCGAACCTCTTTCTTTGAAGATTGAGGAGATGTCAAAAATTATATTTAAAAAGGTAACCCCACTCGATAATCTGCAAAATGCGGCAACCGGAACGAATGAGGCGTTGGATGGAATTTTAACCGTCAGATTAAAGAATTCGGTTATAGATCTTTGTATTGAACAATCGGTATGGAGGGCTATTGGACGACATAATCTTTCAATCACAGCAGCATTTACCGACCCAAGACTCAATAAAGTATGGGAATCAGATATTGCCGTAGAGGGAAAAGGATTAGATTTTATAACGAGCAGGGTAGAACAGGAATGGTGGGAGACGACAGGCCCGAGATTTGGTCCTGCTGTAGACGATTCAATCCAGCAGATAACCTATGAACTCGCAAAAAAAATTACTACGTCAAGGGAGATAGCTGATTATATCAGCAAATTAAAACAATAAATATTAGTTGTTAAAAACTATTGTGGCCTCATGGCGAAGCTGATTTAGTAATACAAGTATTTCTGTATCCAATGCCTCTAAACGAACCTTTTCCCGGACATCATCAAAGCGAACCGGTGAACCTTCTTTTTTCTCGGTAACTTTAATCAGATGATAGCCATATTCCGTCTTAACCGGCCCGCTTAATTGACCTGCCTTGAGCGAAAATGCGGTGTCCAAAAAAGATTTTGAGAAATTTCCCTTTCTCTGAATAAATCCTAAATTTCCTCCATTATTCGCTGTGGGGCAGTCTGAATACTTTCGTGCAATCTCCTCAAAAGCTCCTCCCTGTTCGATTTCTTTCTTGATGTTTTTTATCTGTTCCAGCGCTTGTGCAAATTCTTTTTCCGACTTCATATTCCTTGTGTCAATAAGGATATGGCTCACTTTCACCGCCTCACCGTTAAAGACGCCTTGGTTCTCCTCGAAATATTTTTTCAATGCCGTATCGTCAAGCTTTTTAAGGAAATATTTTTCCAGTGCGATAGAATATTTCATACTCCTTTTAAATTCATCTATATCAGAGCCGATAGAGGAGAGGATACGTTCCAGTGATGGAACATCATCCTTCTGATTGCCCGAGATCGTATTTTTGATCTGCCTGATTTCTCTTTCAATTTCCTCCGGGGTGACGATTAAACCCTGCTTGTCAATGAATTCTTCTATCAAGATATCGGTAATCATCTGGTCGATAATTTCCTGTTTCATCGCGTTGAATGTTTCCTTGTTCTGGTTCGTAATGTTTTTCAGCTTACGTACTAACATTTCCTGCGTTATGGGTTTACCGTTTACCGTTACGATGATACTTTTAGGCTGCTCTTTTTCTGCAGAGCATATGCAGGGTTGCAAGCATGCTAAAAACAAACAGAGAAGAGACGCTACTCGTCTATTCATGACAATTCCTTTCTTTTGTAATTCGAAGTTCCCGGATTTTTTGCTGAAGGTTTTGGCGGTGCATATCGAGCGCTTCAGCAGCACGGCTAATATTTCCGTTACATTCTTCCAGTTTTTTTTGTATGAAATCACGTTCAAAATTTTCTATCAAGATCTTTTTTGCATCCCTGAACGAAAGGTTGTAATCAATATTTTTTAGTGGCAGGGAACTGTTTCCGGGATGTATTATTTCGTCTGGCAGGTCTGTAATCGCAAGGATTCCGTGATCAGAAAGTACAACGGCGCTCTCAATGGCGTTTTTCAGTTGGCGCACATTACCTGGCCAATCATACGATACTAAACACTTCATTGCTTCAGGGGTAACCGATATAATTTGTTTCTGATGTTTTTCAGAAAAATGATGTAAAAAGCGATTTGCCAACAATGGAATATCTTCCTTCCGGTGTCTCAGAGGTGGGAGCTTTATGCTTACCACCTTGATCCGATAGTACAGGTCTTCACGAAACCTGTTTTCCTCAATTTCTTCTTCCAGGTCACGATGGGTAGCGCTGATAATACGAACATCCACGGTAAGTGTTTCGATACCGCCAAGGCGTTCAAATTGTTGTTCCTGCAATACGCGAAGGAGTTTTGACTGTGTGCTGATGCTCATATCTCCGATTTCATCGAGAAATATTGTTCCCTTGTTCGCCAGTTCGAATTTCCCTGATCGTCTCTCTGCGGCGCCGGTGAATGCACCTTTTTCATGTCCAAAGAGTTCACTTTCGATCAGAGTCTCCGGCACTGCGGCGCAATTCATAATAATAAGCGATTCATTCCTGCGCTTGCTGCGACGGTGGATTTCACGGGCCACGAGTTCTTTTCCGCTGCCACTTTCACCTTGAATAAGCACCGTAACGTCTGTTGTGCCGACCTTTTCAATCTTATCGAAGACCTCCTTCATGGCTTCACTTTGGCCGATGAGTTCTCCCATGCCTTCCAATCGGCCAATTTCAAGACGAAGTCTGGCATTTTCCTCCTGTAAAACAAGCCGTTCAAAGGCGTTTTTTGCAATAATGCGAAGTTCGTCAATTTCAAAGGGTTTTGCAATATAATCATACGCGCCCTTTTTCATGGCCTCAACGGCAATTTTTTCAGAACCGTAGGCAGTAACAATAACGACGAGGGGGGGATTCTGTATGGCGTTGATCATTTCTAGGGTTTTCATGCCATCGAGCTGAGGCATATTGATATCTAAAAGTACAAGGGCGGGATGCAGGGTCTTTATCACCTGGAGCGCCTCCGAGCCATCTTTTGCCTCATATACCTGATAGTTATCTTTCAGAAGTATCTTTTTCACCCCGTAGCGTGCGGCTTTTTCATCGTCAACTATTAATACGGATGGTTTGAACATTGTTTCAGATTTGTATGAATTCCGGTTCATAAAAAGGAAAGTTTATTACAAATGACGCGCCTTGCACATTACTTTTTACATCAATGGTAGCTTCCATGTCTTCGAGTTTTTTCTTTACAATCGAGAGGCCCAAACCCGTTCCCGTTTGCTTTGTGGTATAAAAGGGTTCGAATATTTTCTGAACCGATTCCTGGGGTATGCCAGGGCCGGTATCAGCTACCGTCACCTGAATCGTCTGACTTTCTGGCTGAAAGTGGGCATGAATATGTATCTCCCCGCCGGATGGCATTGCCTGAATGGCGTTAAGGAACAGATTAAAGAAGATCTCTTTTAATGCCCCCTCATCGGCAGTAAGTGCGGGGAGATCAGAGGGTATGTGAGACATGGTCGTAATTTTATTCTGTTTTGCTTCATGATTGAGCACCACAAGGGTTGAATGAATAACGGACCCAATCCTGACACTGGTTTTTGTATCGCTGCCTGGTTTTGCAAATTGCAGCAATTGGTTGACAACTTTTGTCAGACGATCTATTTCGTCCACGATGATTGCGAGATCCTCCTGTAAATGATCATTTTTTCTTATATCTTCCCGTATAACCTGTACAATGGCTTTAATCGAACTCAGTGGGTTTTTCACCTCATGAGCCACGCTGGTGGAGAGACGTCCAAGGCTGGATAATTTTTCATTTTCATACATTTTTCGCTCCAGGGCAAGTTTCTCCTCAATAATCTTTGACTTTTCAACCGCAGAACCAATTTCATTGGCAATAATCATCAATTGATCCAAATTATCAGAAGCAATTTGCATAACTCTCTTTGCTCGTCCCAGGCTCAAAAGACCAGTGAGTTTTCGATTGACAAAGATCGGGAAAATGAAAATTGCATCAAGCAGCCTCATTTCATTTATGACAGAAACATCTTTTACCTCATAGCGGTTCAGCACAATAAATTCTCCATGGGCAAAAAACTGTATGATGTGATAGATGTTTCCCAAAGAAATGGGTACATATCGTTTGTCCCCTATAATTTGAATCCGTTCACTCTTAAACAGCAGAAGGTTTGTGGTTTTGATCGCTGTAGCTTTTTGAATGGATTCGACGACATGTTTAAGCAATTTTGTGAAATGAATGAGGGGATCGGTACTAATAACGTGGCTCAGTTCGTTTAAGAGATATTCACTATCAATCGTACGATAAAACATTAGTTTTCTTAGAAGCCTTTGTATGATCTCCCTGAGCGTGGGAAACCAGAATACCAGGTTAATAACAAAGACCGCCTCTAACATCTTTGCATTTACCAGATACTGGCGCTCCAGATATTTAGTGAGTTGTTTGATGCCGAAGTAATAGAGACAAATTAAGATAAGGGTGAGAAATGAATAAAAGGCACTGCGCCGGAGGACAAACTCCATATAATTATAACGGTATACATAATAGGCAAAGATAATACTGGGGAAGATAGATGATAACATGGAGACCAGCACCAGATAATCACCTGCATAGGGGATCCTATTGCCGTTCAGAAGTACCGTAAACCCGATAAAAACAGCAATGATCGTCACTACCCAAAAGATCGCCAGATGAAATTTGCGTTCTTCCTTTTCATCTCCCATTTTCGAAACCCATCGGGAAATCCCCGCAGAAATGAACAGTGAAAGGATCAACCAACATACAAAAGGTTTTACATAATGAATCGCAGGAGTTGGCGAAGAGGAATCTGATAGCTCGATAAAGTTTCTTATCACTCTTAAAAAAGGAACAACAGGAAGATAAATACCTATGATAATAAGCCGTTGCAAAGATTTTTTAATATGAGGGTTGTTCTCAAAAAGGAAGGAAACCGCCGTATGGAGCAACAGACTGGGCATGAACCCAATCCCTGCGTAGGAAATTGCATCAGCGATAAAATTTACCGAGGACAGGCTTTTCCGAAATAAGAGAAAGCTGAAGAGGGAAACCGTATTTCCGAAGTGCCACATCGCCACACTGATGACAAGAAAGAGGAAGATGAATTCGCCTTTTGTCTTGTGCTTTCGTTGCACAATAAGGATCGAGAGCACGATGTGCAAGATTGTGCCCAGAATGAAGCCGATAAGTGATATAATTTCGTAGAGCTGCATACAACGAAACGGTTTCTTGGTTCCTCAACAAAAGGTTTTTACATAACAGGTAGCAAATATCCAGGGAGTACGGGTCTGGAATCAGAACAATAAGGTCTTGCAAAATTGTCTCTGTTTCCAGTCAAGCGGTTCTATAATTTAATGTATAGGGATTTCAATCACCCCCCATAATCCACCCGTTTACGGGGGGCAGGGCGGGGAAAGTCACCAAGGGCCTAATTAATAATATTGGTGTAAAAAGTTACTGTCAATAGAAAAACCAGATCCTTTTCAAAGAAACACGGTATGTTTAAAAATTTACACGGCAATGAACCTGTAATAGGACGAAAAAATCCGGGAAAATAACGCACAAGACAAAAAGATATAGAATTATAGGGAATGAAAATGCTAAGATATGCATATAATGATTATACCGATAAGACCAGAGGGGAGAAAACAGGGAAAATGTCCCTTATGTTGAAAGAAAAGATCGGCTTTATTGGCGGTGGAAAGATGGCAGAGGCGGTCTGCAGAAGTCTTATTGATATCAAGCTGAGTGAACCGAACCGTATTATGGTCAGCGATGTTCTGTCAGAACGATGCAGACTCTTAAGTCGGGCGACCGGTATACAGACTACGCAAAATAACAAGGACGTGGCCTCCTTTGCTGATATTATTATATGCGCGGTAAAACCACACATGATGAACGAGATACTGAATGATTTAAAAAACAGTATCATCCAACGACATTTAGTGGTATCGATTGCCGCAGGCATATCGTTGCGGTTTATTGAATCCAGGCTGCAGACGGGCACTCGGGTTATCCGGGTAATGCCGAATACCCCCTGTCTGGTTGGCCTGTCAGCGACGGCATTTGCTTTGGGTCAGCATGCTACTCATGCAGACGGACAATTGGTATTCACCATATTTAATTCCGTTGGGAAGGCGTTTCAACTGGACGAAAAATATTTGGATGCTGTGACAGGCCTGAGTGGAAGCGGACCGGCATACGTATACCTGTTTGTTGAGGCATTATCTGATGGAGGTGTCAGGATGGGATTGCCGAGGGACATCGCCACTATTCTTGCGGCGCAAACCGTGCTGGGGGCTGCAAAGATGGTGCTGGAAACGGGACAGCATCCGGCCCAGCTTAAGGATGCCGTAACCTCACCGGGAGGCACAACGATTGAAGGAATAAGCGCATTAGAAGATGGCGGATTCAGGGCGGCCGTTATCAACGCTGTCGCGGCTGCAACGTTAAAATCAAAGAAATTGGGAGAACTATCATAAATGCTCATACAAAAAATAGAAAAAGAAAAAATGAATTTGGTCGTAAATGCCGTAAGAATGCTCTCTGCAGATGCTGTTGAAAAGGCACAATCAGGTCATCCTGGTCTCCCCATGGGTTTTGCCGACATAGCCTGCGTCCTCTGGATGCAATTCCTGCGATTCTATCCTCAAGACCCGCAGTGGCCCAATCGTGACCGCTTTATCCTCTCTCCGGGACATGGCTCCATGATGTTGTATGCATTGCTGCACCTTTTTGGCTACAATGTCTCCCTGGAAGACCTGAAACAGTTTCGTCAGTTTGGAAGCAAGACTCCCGGACATCCTGAATACGGGCATACACCAGGGGTAGAGGTCACCACAGGCCCTCTGGGGCAGGGATTCGCCAACGGCGTTGGCATGGCGCTGGCCGAACGAATGCTGGCAGAACGATTTAACAAAGATGGCGGAAGGATTATTCGTTATCATATTTATGGGGTAGTAAGTGATGGAGATCTGATGGAAGGTATTACTTCTGAGGCAGCTTCGTTTGCTGGTCATCTCGGACTTTCCAACCTTATCTACATTTATGACAGCAATCAGATATCAATCGAGGGAAGCACTTCCATCACGTTTACCGAAGACGTTGGTAAACGATTTGAGGCATATAACTGGAGAGTGACTAAAATAGACGGTCATAATCACAGCGAAATCGTTGCGGCTATTGAAGCGGCGCGAAATGAACAGGAACGGCCATCACTTATCATTGCCAGAACGCACATTGGCAAAGGAAGTCCCAACAAACAGGATACAGCATCCGTTCATGGCGAACCGTTGGGAGCAAAAGAACTCGAATTGACAAAGGAAAATATCGGTTGGCCGAAAAGTCCGGCATTTCATATTCCTGATGAGGTACTGTTGCTCTGCCGCAGTCGTATTGCTGAACTTAAGGAAGGGTATGATCAATGGCAGGATTTATTTAAGAAACAGATCAAAGGCGACCCCAACCTGTCGCAGGCATGGGGTGCCTTTTTTCAGAAAGACATTCCTCATGATCTGGAACTTGAATTGCTAAAAACAATTAAAAAGGATTCCATTGCCACCCGCTCAGCATCGGGGGATATGATGCAGATAATTGCCCAGCGTATGCCTGCTTTTATCGGTGGTTCTGCTGATCTCTGTCCTTCAACAAAAACGTATATAAAGAACTCTCCTTCTCTGGAGAAAAACCGGTTTTTGGGGAAAAATATTCATTTTGGGATTCGGGAACACGCCATGGGCGCTATTTTAAACGGCCTGGCGTTGTCCGGAGGAATTATCCCGTTTGGTTCAACCTTTCTGATGTTTTCGGATTATATGCGCCCATCCATCCGGCTTGCGGCTCTGATGAAGATCCAGGTGATCTACATATTTACCCATGACAGTATCTTTGTCGGTGAGGACGGTCCCACCCACCAGCCCATAGAACATCTTACCTCATTGCGTGCAATACCAAATCTGCTTGTCATACGGCCATCGGATGCCACTGAAACCGCTGCTGCCTGGATAACAGCGCTCAGTCATAAAGACGGGCCAACAGCATTGATCCTAACCCGTCAGGATTTACCGGTAATCGTCCGTTCCATCTATCCGTCTCAAAATCAGTTAAAATACGGTGCATATGTATTGAAGGATTCAGTCCAAACGCCTGAGATTATCCTCATGGCAACCGGCTCAGAGGTATCTCTTGCACTTGATGTCACCCTGCAGTTACAGGGCAAAGGTATACAGGCGAGGCTTCTCAGTGTGCCCAGTTTTGAGCTGTTTCGTTCAGGTTCAGAGGATTACAGGAATAGCATACTGCCACCGGATTGCAGGAAACGGGTGGCCGTTGAAGCTGCCGGAAAAAGCAGCTGGTATGAACTGGTTGGACTGGATGGCCTTATCATTGGCATTGACGGGTACGGCGCTTCCGCTCCTGCAAAAACGTTGGCCGAACACTATGGCTTTACGACGAAAAACATCTTACGTGAAATTACGAAGAAATGGGATATCTAAAATGAACAAACACAAAATGTCCAAAAAATGATGCGATGAGTTGTCTGTTTTTTCATGTGAAACACTGGCAAGTTACTTTTTTATGCCTGAAGGGTAAATTGTATAAAGCAGGGGGCAAAGCCCCTTGCAAATAAAAAATATCGTAGTTAACCCTGAAAGGGTGGAAGGAATGCGAGTGACCGGGGGAAGTGGCAGAGGTATGGCGTGCCTTGAAGTATGGAATACCTAAGTGGTTGAAAATACCATCTCTGCGAGCCTAATTCCTCGTGGAGAAGTTTGTACCTATACGCATACCATGGAGCAATCCGTATGCGT
>JAJTXE010000003.1:930877-935600 GCA_021463795.1 Candidatus Brocadia sp.
GGGCATGTGTTTGTGGTGATGCTTGCGTACTTGATAATCCGAAGGCTCCGCGATGCGTGGGCGGGTTTTGATCTCACGGTGGAAGGAGGTCTCGAACAATTGGCAACTATTTGTTCCATGGAAGTGACTGTTAAAGGCCAAAATGCGCGTTGTCAGAAGATACCACGCCTACGACAACAATCACGTGAATTATTAGAGGCATTGCAGATAAAGTTGCCGGAGGCATTGCCATGCCGAAACATACGAGTAGTCACGAGAAAAAAACTTCCTGTCCGCCGTAAAAGCCAATAAATATAAGGCTTTTACGGCATTTTTATTTTTCACCTTGGGGTGAACATCCGCTCCAAGTAAAAGTATGAGGTCAACCTTTTTTATGCGGTCACCAAGTGAACCAAAACGTTTTCTATCAATTGAAACAAGAGGGATTGCAGTTTTATCGGAATATCCGAAAACAGAGGCCATAATAAGGCCAGCGTTGGCTAAATCGAGCGTAACGTCAGACCAAAAGATAAAGGAATCCAATGACTCAAGTTTCTGAAGTGCCCGGCAATAACTCGTAGCCTTACTAATTGTATCTATCGCTTTTAGCGTATTGCTAATAAGCTGACCCAGCGAAATTTCAGGGAGAGTAAAAAGCCCCGTTGGATCGCTATTGTTCACTGGATCGGCATTGGCGTAGAGGTAGCGATGGAGGGAGACCGGTACTCGTGACCGTCCACCTAACGGGTCACGTGAAATGAACCTCCCGAGCTGTGGGTTGTAATACCGCGCACGGAGGTGATACAACCCCAGACCTGTATCCAGTCGTTCACCACTGTACCGATACGGATTGATTGTACTGCCGATTGCGCTCATTGTGTGCCCGTACCCGTCGTACTGATAAATATCCGTCACGGCTCCTGTACTATCCGTTAGCGAACGGACACTGCCATGAGCATCGTGATGATAGAACCTGGCGACTCCACCGCGCACCATAGCCAATCGCTCAGTTCCATAAGTGTATCGCGCCTGGAGTGTCCCTGTCCCGTCATTTTCTTCTAAAATCTGTGAAAGGCCCGTGTTGTTCTCTGTATCCACCAGAAATTGGGTTGTGCTGCTGGACGACGTACTCTGGACACGGTTTCCGTCTGCATCATAGGTAAATTGGGTGGTGCCAGTAGCATCGACGAAGCTCGTTAATCGATTCTCGCTATCGTAGCGATACTGAGCAATCACGGCTCCGGCCGTCTGCGTGGTTAAGTTACCGTTTGCGTCATATGTGTATGTCGCGGTGCCATCACTCAGCAGACGATCATTCACATCGTAGGTGAATGTGGTTGATATTCCATCCTTCACCGTTTGGGTTCGATTACCGGTCGCATCGTAGGTATGAGTGATACCAAACGGATTGCTCCCCGTTCGCACCTCTTCCGTGAGTCGTCCCTGAGCATCATAGGTGTAATTCTCTACTGAACCGTCGAGTTCCGTTACCTGTGTCCGTCGCCCGGACGAGGAGAATACATTGCTAAACGATTGCAATACCGACCCACTCACCGTGCGATGGGTGAGCTGTATCGGACGGTTGCGCACGTCATAGACAGCGTCTGAGATCAGACTGTTCGCAGCCGCAAGACGGACCCGGTTGCCCGCCAGGTCATAAAAGTACTGACTCTGGCCTTCCGGTGCAGTGACTCCGGTCAGTCGATTCAGTGCATCGTAACTGTAACTCACCGTTCCGGCTGGTGCTGCTAGTATTATAACAAATTAATTACGAAACATAGTGTCTTGACAGCTTTTGATCAGCATCTTGTCGTGTAAACTTCCAATCTATTGTTGATTTGGCCCGCTCCAGGTGTTGGTGTCGTCGTGGGTGTAGGGGTTGGAAATGTTGCATACACTGCCATCATGGTGTAGTTGGCATCCATCGTTACATTAGCGGTTTGACTGGTCTCTGAATCAACCCCATTGCGTTGCCACTTCTGGAAGCTATTGCCGCCTGCTGTTAATGGTGCAGTAAGTTTTACCGATGTATTGTTGTTATAGCTTCGCGAGAACGGAGTCGTACCATTACCCAGACCGTTGTTGTCATTTGGACTAACCGTTATCGACACACCACTGTTTGGATGGGAAGATGCAACTGTCAGTGTGCATATAGACGTGATTGTTCCCGTTCCGGACACAGGTCTGGTATTTGTCCCGCTGGTCTTGTCAGAATTGACCGTTATATTCCCGCTGTAATCTTTGGCCTCGGTAGGAGCAAAGGTCACCGGTACTTGCTGCGAGCTTCCCGCCCCGATTGTTCCATTCCAATTCCCACTAAAACCAGTTGGATAACTGATGGAACTTACCGTCAATGTCGAATTCCCGTCATTGTAGATCGTCATCGTCCGCTGGGCGCTGCTCCCCACCTGCACCTCGCCAAAGTTGAGGTCGCCCTCCAAACGAATAATGCGAGTGGTCGTCGGTGTTGGCGTTGGTGTAGGTATTGTACTTGAATATACAAGTTTTATTTTAGGACGAATGTCACTAGTGGTGTTATCCGAGGAAGCAATCCAACCATTGGTATGATTGTTTCTCGTAGGAACTAACTTAACGCCAAAATTAGGGTATGTCCCATTCTTCCAATCTTTGTATAAATCTGTAATATCTACTAAACTCCAAGCATCGGTGCCTACTGCGAAAGAACCGAAGTTCTTATAAAATACGCTCGCTGGGTTATTGGCAAGCGTTACACCACTCTCAGTCCAACTTTGGGTTATTCTGTTTAACTGAAATACAGGGTCATTTGGAGCACTGCCATAAAGGTAGAGAGTTGCTGATACTGTATCTGCTGCTGATGGAGATCCCGTAAGGTCAAACTCAAAGAAATCGTAGTACCAATCACCCCATCCTCCCGCGTATAAACTTCCAGCATTAGGATCACCATTAGTAACATACACAGTGCCGTAACATGTATCCTTCCCTTCAGGACCAGGCTGAATTGTAAAAATGTTCGATGGTGTTGGTGTCGGCGTGGGTGTTGGGGATGGTTTTTCTGATTGAACAACCGAGAGCCCAGAAGACTCATTCGACACTGTACCGATATGCGTAGCGCACCTCGACAGTGCTCTCACTACATATGTGCCTGAAGAAGACCATGACTTCGAGGCCGTTGCCGAGGATGACCAGTCGGAATACGTGCCGTCACCCCAGTTAAACCGGTACTCCACCGGATGACCCAGGCTGGAAGTTGCTCCTCCGGTTGAATACGTATAACTCGTCCCCACCGTGCCACTCGCCTGCCCACTCGGCGTGCTTGGGGTTGATACTGTCTCTGTTTGCCCAATAGTAACCGAAAACCCGGAAGACTCGCTCGACACCATGTCGGTATGCGTAGTGCATCGCGCCTGCGCCTTCACCACATACGTTCCAGAGGAAGACCAGGAATGTGATGCACTTGTTGACGATGACCATGACGAGGATTGACCGTCTCCCCAATCAAACTTGTACTCTACTGGATGACCCAGGCTGGAGTTTGCTCCCCCTGTTGAATACGTGTAACTCGTCCCCACCATGCCATTCGTCGTCCCGCTCGGTGTGCTTGGGGTTGATACTGTCTCTATTTGCCCAATAGCAACCGAAAGCCCCCCGGACTCACTCGATACCTTATCGGTGTGATTAGCGCATCGCGCCTGCGCCTTTACCACATACGTTCCAGAGGAATACCAGTAATGTGATGCACTTGTTGATAATGACCATGACGAGGGTTGACCATCTCCCCAATCAAACTTGTACTCTACTGAATGGCCCAGGCTGGAGGTTGCTTCCCCTGTTGAATACGTATAACTCGTCCCCACCGTGCCATTCGTAGTCCCACTCGGCGTGCTTGGGGTTGATATCGTCTCGTCTTGAGGCTGCGTGGTAAAAGGCAAAATACTCCCCATTCCCCATCCTGTACTATTCTTAGCCCAAGCACGGAAGTAATATGTTGTACTTGGATTCAAACCTTTAAGGTCGTAACTAAAAGTATTTCCTGATACAACAACTTGATTAGTCCAGTTAGTCCATCCCGAACCATTGGGTGTCGTCCCCCAATCAAATCTCCTTTCAAGAATGCTGGAACCACCATCGTTATTGATTGCTCCATTTAAAGTAGCAGAACTTGATGTCCAGTTTGTTGCTGAAGCAGTTGTAACGGTCGGGACGCTGGTAGGCGGAATAACGCTGAACTGGAATTCATTGGACTCCGATCCATCCGGATTTATGATTTTGACACTCCATGTGGAGGTATCAGTACCTACTCCTGCAAATACCCTTACTTGTGAACTACTGATAAAATCGAGCCTAGTATTATAACAAATTAATTACGAAACATAGTGTCTTGACAGCTTTTGATCAGCATCTTGTCGTGTAAACTTCCAATCTATTGTTGATTTGGCCTGATTGCGTTGGTCAGTCCACGCAGCAACTTCCGACCGAAGGGTTTGTTCGTTTGGTATTCGGCACCCAGTACACTGCCGATCCATGATGCCGATTTCAATTTCGGCCATATTCAGCCAACTGGCATGCTTGGGAGTATAATGAAATTCTACTCGTTCCAACATTTGGGTTGCTTCTTTAACACCCAATATTTCTTCAAAACTACTGCGAAAATGAGTATTAAGATTGTCCAGCACCAGATGAATCTTGCGCGCACTTACATAGGCTTTTTTTACCAAATGGCCGATGAACTGGACAAAATCTCTCTTGGTACGACGGGTTGTCA
>JAJTXE010000003.1:935621-948380 GCA_021463795.1 Candidatus Brocadia sp.
ACCCGGATGGCCTCACAGGCCAGCATCGGCAATTCTTTCCGGTCGTCAGGAAACAATGCCAGCTGTTTTCCCTTGGGCTTTTCACCCCACAGTGCCTCTATCGTTCGAACCCATCCTGCCCGCTGGTTATCATTGAGCTCCCCCAAATAGAGAACTTGTCGCTGCACCACCCTTTGTCCGCTGACCCGGCGGTTCTCTACCACACTCCAATACCGGTGGGTTTTCCCGTCTTTCGTCCGTGATTTTGCCCTGAGAAACATGCAAGCATTTTCGCAGTTTCCCCTGCATGCGTCAAGAGGGTAGGTCGGCACTACAAGCCCTTTTGAAAATTTACCCCTTAAAAATCAACGGTCCCACGGCGATACCTGCCCAAAAATAACCGTTTTTAGGTGCGAATTGCGAAAGTCGGGTTAATAGTGTCAATAACTTTTATAAAATCAGCATTGGAGTGAGGATGATTTCTGGTAGGTCATGAACATCAATCGCCTGTGTTTTTTAATGAATAACGCGGGTTAACAAAAAGGGGTTGTGTAATGACTTATTACACAACCCCTTTTCAAACTATGTGAGTATCCTTATTTTTAATAAGGTACCTGTACAAAATCTCCGATGGAGCTTCCGTCATTGTTATACACCGTTGGCATATAAAAGGTGTTTTCTGCGGCCTGATCGATCTTTTGGTTACACTTTGGGCACCTCCGGTTGTGCGGCCCGCGGCTAATGAATTTTTTCCCGCACATAAGACAACTCCGCTCTGCTTTATCGGTATAAACGTTTTTCAGGGAAAGGTTTTTTTCGTTATATTTTCTTTGGCTTTTGCGTTTTGACTTTTCTTTTTGTTGGACACTCATGATGAACTCCTGGATAGATTCATAAGGAATTGATAACTACCATTAAAAAACAAAACCAAATATAATATGGTTCCCAATATTCAAATTTTTTTATTTCCTGTTCTTCAATAAAAAAAGCCTTACTGCAAAGATAGTTTTCTCTTACATATCTTCGGCAGTAAGGCTGTCTTTATTAAGACCCTTTACTTTGCGTCCCCTGGTTACCCAGGGTTTGCCCTTGTCTGAATATGAATTATTATTGAAAGATAGATATTAAATGAAAAGTATTGTAATCTTATAAAATTTACTGTCAAGAAAAATTTTTAAAAACATAAACATACGCTACCTGTTTAAAAATGAATGGTTACCGTTAAAGGTTTTCAATGTTCGTATCAGTTCCATTATCATTTACTTAAACTGATCTTCAACAGTTAAAAAGATTAAATATTTGAAAAATAATTACATTGGGCCAGCCGGAAAGTTCTTGGCACTACCTTTTGGAGATTTTTGAAATTAATACCCAGCATTTACGCGGGTCTCAAGCGCCCTACCCCTCTCAACTGTCAAAGATCAGTTAAAATATATCCTTTGAGTCCTGGACACGAAAAAGAAGGTAATCCAAACCGAAAACATTTTGGTTCAATGGACAAGATGTAACCAGGAAAGGGAGAATTTATAAATATTCATACTACCTCTTTTTCATAACAATTTCGACTCCTTCCTCCGCCTCTCCTTCTTCAAGTTCAACGCTCTGTTTTGATTTCCTGTAACCCTTTTTCTTTGCAGTGATTTTATAGGTATCCTTCTCTAATCCTTCAAATGCAAAATATCCAGAAACATCGGAGGTGGTCTCCTTTTTAATCTTAGTCCGTTTTCCTTTTAGTTTTACTTGCACATCCTGGAGGAGATTGCCCTGTTTATCTACCACAGAACCAAATATCCTGCCCGGCAAGAGGGCTGTGGCGTATTTAAGGTCACCATTTGTATTATCATAATAACTGATGTGTATCTTCCTTGCTGTGTCAATTGCTATGGCGGTGTACTGCCCTACATCCCCACTACTGTCCACCGTCTTAGTTACCCATGTACCAGTGGCATTGGTGGCATACTTAAGATCGTCATTAATATAATCGTAATAGCTGATATGGACTTTATCTGTTGAATCTACTGTTATTGAAGTATACCCGCCTACAACCCTGCTACTGTCCACTGTTTCTATTGTCCATGTACCAGTTGCATTGGTGGCATATTTGAGGATATCGTTATGAAAATCATAATAGCTGATATGGACTTTATTTTTTGAATCCACTGCTATGGAGGTGTATCCACCATCCCCACTTCCCTCTATTTTCTCTGTTATCCACGTACCTGTGGAATTGGAGGCGTACTTGATATCAAGAGTCGTACGACCAGGATAGCTAATATGTAATTTATCTTTTGAATCTATTATCATAGAAAGATAACTTGTCGCATCTTCGTCCACCGTTTCTATTATCCACGTGCCTGTGGCATTCGCGGCATGTCGTACATCAGTAGAATCAATATCAGAAGCACTATAGACAAGATGCACTGCGTCCCCAGAATCTACTGCCAAAGAGGTTTCGGCGCCTATCGCGCCATACTCCTCCACCGTTTCTATCGTCCAAGTACCGATGGCATTAGTAGCATATTTAGGGTTATGATCTGAATAATCATAATATCCAATGTGTACGCTACCTGTTGAGTCTGGCGATATGGAAGTATACTGGCCTACCTCACCACTGTTGTCCACCGTTTCCGTTGTCCATGTGCCGGTGGTGTTAGTGGCATACTTAAGGTCATCATTGGTATTGTCATTATAACTGATGTGTATATTATTCTTTGAATCTACCGCTAAAGAAGTATATTCACCTACATTCCCGGCACTGTCTATAACCTCTATCCGCCACGTGGCTGCGGATGTGTCTCCAACAGCCGAAAATAAACTCATAAAAACAAGGCAAAAGTATATTAAAAATCCCTTACGCAACATATCTTCCTCTTTATTAAGGTAATTCCTTTTTTATAAAACATAACAGATTTCTCAGTGTAAAGGATAAAGTAATCTATAATTTGTCGCATCTTGTAATGCACGTAAAGAGCTTGCGCTCGAGATTGGTGCTGGTTGCGGAGAAACTATGTAGCTATTCCCTATAGCAACTACAGGTAATGTGGTTTTGTAATATTCTATTAGTCCACTATCATTATATGCCTTGTACGAGGCGTTATTCGCCCAGTTCATGCCATTTTCTATTCCATCATAACTTCTTTCCCAATATGAGCTCCAGGAAGCGCCGGTAATTGGCTTATTTGAAGCTGAAGAGGTATGGCTCATCTTACATCGATATAAATGTCCATCCGTACCATTAACATACGGCCAGCCATATTTAATGGCACCAAAACTTTTTACTAACAGCAAATCAAAGGGCGTAGTTCCGTTTATTTCTCTCATTCTAAATTTAAAAGTGCCTATTTCATCAATTGGTGATTGATACCAGATTCGTTTGCAGACAGGGATGGCATCAACGCGATGTACATTCATATATACAACTTGTTTCTGATTATTTAAGCTTCTCGATGCGCTTGCTGTATGTCTCGCCACCCCTTCTATATAATCGCCAGCATTGAGATAGACTAAATCCGTACATATTGGATGGGCATGAGTACCATTTGAAGCTTGCGACCACTTTCGCCCTATAATCGTAGTTCCATTTTTGCGGATACCCACGAGTGCAGCCTCTGCTGCCTGCGTACTCATATATCCGGAAACCGTTACTAAATAATAGCCAGCAGATTGCGCGGTAAACCTATACGTGGAGGTGTTGTATTCATTGTTGACGTCAAAATCCTCATTGCCAAACTGAATAACTGTGTATCCAGAACCCGCCGGAACTGATTGAAAAACTGAACTATACGCCCTAGTACCTGTGGATACAGACGGAGCGTCAATTCTGGTAATCGACACATTCGTTAGCCCGCTATCATTACTAAGATTTCTTGATACGGATGATGTGTGTCTTGCGACTGTCTCGATGTAATTTGTTGTACCATTCAAATAAACAAGATCTTTGCAAATCGGATTGGCATCAATACCAGAAGGGCCACTTGATGACCATTTTCCTCCTATATTTATAGTACCATCCTTCCTAACCCCAACCAATGCATTTTCTCCAGAAACGGGTAAATTAAAATATCCCGATGCATTCACAAGATAATATCCTGCTTGACCTGGCTGAAATTTATAAGTATCTGTACCATATTGACTATTGGTATCAAATTCCTGTTTACTAAACTGAATAGTGGTATATCCGCTTCCCACAGGAATAGACTGCGTAGCCAGCATTGAAGCACGGACATTATTTGAAATTGGGGCGTTATCTGCAAGGCTAATATCCATGTAACATAATTCCTTTTGATTATTTAGGTTCCTGGCAACACTGCTAGTATTATAACAAATTAATTACGAAACATAGTGTCTTGACAGCTTTTGATCAGCATCTTGTCGTGTAAACTTCCAATCTATTGTTGATTTGGCCCCGATTGGGTAGGCAACGTTTACCCTGACAATATTAAAAAGGGGGAGATGCTCTCATATTACGAACAGACTCTTGGCTTTACGATAACCGAGATTAACTCCACGTATTACACCATACCCTCCCAAAAATCATTTGAAGGCATGGCAAAAAAGACATCTCCTGATTTTGAATTTACTGTTAAGGCGCATAAGTCAATGACCCACGAAATACGGGATAAAGAAACAGGAATTTTCATCGACAACAAAGACTCTTTTAACCGATTCTTATATGCCATTGAACCCTTGAGAACAGAGGGCAGGCTAACCGCAATTCTCGCCCAATTTCCTTATAGCTTTCATGCGATAAAGGATAACTATACCTATCTTCTGACATTCAAGGAGAGATTAAAAGATGTTCCGTTGGTAGTAGAGTTTAGAAATTACTACTGGCACGATGAAAAAAGTCTAGTGTTTCTGAAAGAAAATAATATTGGATATTGCATTGTGGATGAACCAAAACTCAAGGGCCTTATGCCTTATAATCCTACGGCAACAACCGACCTGGGATACTTCAGATTTCATGGCAGGAATATGAATTGGTTTGATGCAGCAGCAGCAGAACGGTATGACTACCTTTACACACCAGAAGAATTGAGGTCTTTTTTGCCTGGTATCAAGCATATATCCGGCATTACCAGCAAGACAATAGTTATGTTCAACAATTGCCATGCAGGAAAATCGGTTAAAAATGCAATTGAGATGTTGAATCTATCAAAAAATATTCTTGCGTTTTTATGAAAATAAGAGTTAATAGTTGTACCTTATAAACATCCGGTCCATTCACACCTGTTTCATAAACGTGATCAAAGATGCGAATTTTACAGGGCTCACATTTTCTTGTCCTATGCCTCTCTTGTTGTATGGGGATATTTATCGGTTTATGTGGTCACACATTTTATTATGCAAATGGGGCATCCTATCTGTCCAATGAACCGAAGGCATGCGTTAACTGCCATATCATGCGTGAACAGTACGACGGATGGCAAAAGGCAAGTCATCACTCGGTAGCAACCTGCAATGATTGTCATATACCCCATGAGTTTTTCTCTAAATATGTTACCAAACTTAAAAATGGCTTCTGGCATTCGAAGGGTTTTACCCTGATGGATTTCAGTGAACCAGTTCGGATGCTGCCGGAGAATCGGGTTGTTTTGCAAAGGAATTGTTTGTACTGTCATGGCGCATTTGTTAGCGAGATTGCTACCCATCCGGGCAATGATCAGCAAATGCTGGATTGTATCCATTGTCACAGTCGCGTCGGCCACGGTCCGGCACGCTAGATAGAGGAGATATAAAGCAATGAATCATCAATCGCCGGCTCATTTTCGATACCGGACAACGATTATCTGTATCATCACCACCCTTGTGGTTGCTGCAGCAACGGTGGGTGTTATTTTTCTGTTAAAAAATGTCATGCAACGGAAGGATGAGGCGAAGCAACACGTGTTTCGGGTGGTGGAAGTAACTGAAGATACCATAGACCCTGTTGTCTGGGGGAAAAATTATCCGCGCCAATACGATGGATATCGCCGGACCGTTGATACCGAACGCACCAGACATGGCGGAAGTGAAGCCTTCAATAGGCTCGAAGAATATCCACACTGGCGTGAGATCTTTCAGGGATACGCCTTCGGTGTTGATTATCGGGAAGACCGCGGCCATGCCTATATGCTGTCAGATCAGGACATAACGGAACGCATCAAAATCGTTAAACAACCCGGAGCTTGTCTCCACTGTCATGCATCAGTCATGCCTGCCTATCGCGAGGCCGGCATGAAGGCCGGTATACCAACAGATGAAGCGCACCGGCAGGAACAAATCATGAAAGGTTTTGAAATCGTCTGTGCCATGCCATATAGTGATGCCCGTAAGATGGTCTCCCATCCGATATCATGTGTAGATTGTCATGACCCGGACACCTTGCAATTACGCGTTACCCGGCCTGCCCTTCTTAAGGCAATTCAGGCGCTCGCCAGCTCCAATAATCCCCTGCCTCATTTACCCAGCATTGAACGATGGCGTAAAGACGGGCGTAAAGGTGAGTATGATGTCAATACAATGGCAACACGTCAGGAGATGCGCTCGTTTGTCTGCGGCCAATGCCACGTGGAGTATTACTTTAAAGGCGACGGTAAACTCGTAACGTATCCCTGGAACAAAGGTATGAAGGTAGATCAGATTGAGGACTATTATGATGAATTGGGCTTTAAAGACTGGATCCATAAAACCAGCGGTGCGCCCGTGCTCAAAGCACAGCACCCGGAGTTTGAAATGTGGAGTCAGGGAATTCATGCCCGCAGCGGCGTATCATGCGCGGATTGTCACATGCCCTACAAGCGTGAAGGCGCAATAAAAATCAGCGACCACCACGTACGGAGTCCTTTATTCAATATTTCCAATGCATGTCAAACCTGTCATCATATCCCCGAAGCGGAACTCCATGCGCGTATTGCATTGATTCAGGACAATACCAGGGACTTGATGAGTCGTGCCGAGGTTGCGGTTGTTGACATCATTCACGATTTGCAGCGTGCGCAGGAATTGGGAATCCCTGCCGAACAATTGAAAGGTGCACAATCCTTTCAACGTAAGGCTCAGTGGCGACTGGACTTTGTAGCGGCAGAAAATTCAATGGGCTTTCATGCCCCACAGGAAGCAGTCCGTATTTTGGGTGAGGCAATCGATTGTGCACGTCAGGGACAGCTTGAAATACTAAAATTACAGACCCTGGTAACGACAAAAGGCAAACCATAAAGACCAGATGGCAGAGAAACAATATTTATCCTGACGTATAGGAATTTCAATTCTTTTTTTGTTAATCTTATGGATAAACACACCCCTTGCCCCTCTCAAGAGGGGAATTTGGGAAGTCCCCTCTTGGAAGGGGATTTAGGGGTGGGTAAAAAGTCGTTGGGTTTTTGTCTTTTAAAACCTAATCTCATTCATCCGGAGTGTCAGTTGCCGCAGAAATATGCTTGTTCATAATAATGGGATATCACACATAATTCTTCAATTAATATGCACAACCCTGTCCCCTTTTACAACTTCCCCAATAACTGTTCCAGGTTCTTTTACGCATTTCAGGTCACTTAAGACGGTTTCCACGTCAGATTTGGATACGATCAGTGCCATACCAATACCCATATTAAACACATGAAACATCTCCTGCTGATCAATTTTGCCCACGTTCTGAATGATTTTGAATATCTCCGGGACATCCCATGTGCCTCTTTCCAGTTGGACAGCACAGCCTTCCGGTAAGATACGAGGGATATTTTCCTGTAGCCCACCCCCGGTAATATGCGCCATCCCCTTTATGATCTTCTGAGTTTTGTGTCTGTTTAACAGGTGCAAAATCGATTTTACGTAGATCCTGGTTGGTTTTATTAATTCCGTCCCCAGGGTTGTATTCAGCCCATACTGATTCAGTCTCTGCGATATCCGCATCTTTGCCTTGTCAAAGAAGACCTTTCTCACCAGGGAAAATCCGTTGCTATGGATTCCGTTCGAAGATAAACCAATTACTCTGTCACCGGGTTTGATCGTGTTACCCTTGATAATCTTGTCCTTTTCAACAACGCCCACCACAAAACCGGCGATATCATATTCACCTTCGTGATAAAACCCCGGCATCTCCGGCGTTTCACCACCAATGAGGGCGCACCCTGCCTGGCGACAACCCTCCACAATACCATCCAGTACCTCATGAAGTACCTTCGGCACAATCTTGCTGCTTGCCAGATAGTCGAGAAGAAACAGGGGTTCTGCTCCCAATACGATAATATCATTAACACACATAGCCACAAGATCAATCCCGATGGTGTCGTGTTTATCCATCATAAAGGCAATTTTCAGCTTCGTGCCCACTCCATCAGTAGAAGAAACAAGCACGGGCTGACGATATTTTTTCAGCCGGGTGTTTAAAGCAAATAATCCACCAAACCCATCCGGATTTTCGATTACCCGTGAACCAAAGGTCGTTTGCATTTTTGAATAAATATCCGTCGTAAACTGGCCTTTTGTGTCAGTATCAACTCCGGCATCCCGGTAAGAAAGTCCCTTTGTTATTTTTTTTGTTTTCTTTGCCATAAGTCGTCCTCTGTAAAGTAAGGCGAACAGCCGTTCATCTTATACATAATGTTTTTTCTCTGTAATCTCTGTGCCTCTGTGGTTTATATGCTCCTTCCATGAAGGCCTTATTGAACCCACCCTTCCTTTGCAAAAACCAAGACACATGCCGCACACATAGGCAAACTCGCGTGCAAGGGGTAAAATTGCCAGGAGAAAGGACGTTTTCCATGAGAGACCATTCTCATCCCTTGCCATGACGATCATACCCAACGGAACATACACAATCGTTAAAGAACAGAATACGGTGAAAAATATGATACCAGACATGAAACAACCACGCAGCCCCAAAGACATCGTCACCAGAAACGCCAAAAGGCTGATAAAAAGCACGGCAAATATTGCGGGACGCAGCCACAATTTTATCTTTAACGGCATCTGCTCACGGAATTTTAAACCCATTGCGTATCCCCAATAAAACTTCCGGCTCCAGATGCCAGACCAGGTATCTGGATACTGGGTTTTTACCATATTACCGGCATCATAAACAACCTTACCCATCTTCTGCAATTTCCAGCCCAACTCAGAATCTTCACTCCACCATGAATTTTCGTTAAACCCGCCTAAATCTGACAGCGCCTCTCTTCGAATGGCCGAATTCACACCGGACAGCTTATTGGGAACTAACGATTTCTTAAAGACGCCATTCAGGATTTGGTCCAAAATGCTGGTTGCGTGCGCCAGCGCGTTATCCTTATTAGAGGCTTCATATGCCCCCCCTACCGCTACAACCCCGCGTTGTTCGAGGCATACGGTATACCGGTCCAGCCAGTCAGAAGGTACAACCGTATCGGCGTCTGTTGTTATCACAACATCACCCTGCGCTGTTTGTAATCCTGAGTTCAGGGCAGCCGCCCTGCCACCATTCTTTTCCCGCCTGATCAGAATCACCCCTTTACCGCGAAATCTCTCAACGACCTGCGTGGTACGATCAGTTGACGCGTCATCAATAACAATAATCTCCTTGTCGTGGAAGGTAAGCGAAGTAATGGAATTGAGACATGATGCAATGGATTGTTCCTCGTTGTATGCAGGAACAAGGATGGAAAATTTCATCAGAAAATTCCCCTCACCCTAACCCTCTCATACAAGGGGAGAGGAAGGTTTTCTCCATCATCATTAAGGCTGTCCAAAAAGCATAAGATGCCCTTCATTTGATAAGAGTCATGCAGGGAACGGTGAGTATTTTTACCCTTTTGTGAGTGGCTGCACATAAAATCCTGTCTCTAAAATAATTTTCTGAACATGGCCTTCACGGAATCCAGGGAACCCAGTCGCCGTATGTTTTTCAGGATAAACCGGGGGGTCAAAAAGAACTCAAAATTCGCACGCCGTACGGCATTTTCAAGCTCTGCCTTGCCAAGGTGAGGATAGGCAATGTTCGCCTCCTTTGCCACGTTGACAGGCTTATAATCTCCATAAACAAACAATTTGCTTTCCTTAGCAATTTTATAAAATTCTGTCCCCGGAAAGGGGTTGGCAATATTATACATCACCTGATCTACCTTTAACCGTTTGACCTCTTCCCTGTTTCTCTGAATCGTGGCCATGGTTTCCAAGGGTGATGCACCAAACATAATATTGATCTTGGCCGATACGCCGTATTTTTTCACCAGATTGATGGCCTCTTCATTTTTTTTCACATCTATATCCTTCTTTACGTAATCTAATATCTCCTGGTTAAAAGATTCAACCCCGAGATCAATAAACTTACAATGTGCCGCTGCCATGGCCTTCACAACGGGTTCGGTCAGATGATCTGACCGTGCAGAACAGCCCCACACCATGTCAAGGTCTTTGATACCTTCGCAAATTTTTATCGTCCGTTCCTCTCCCCATACAAACTGGTCATCCTGCACGTTTACGGCCTTGTATCCCTGCGATTTAAGCAACTTGAATTCTTCGATAATATTTTCGGGCGATCTCTTTCTTACCGGTGGTTTCTTGCCAACATGGTGTTTGTATTCAAGTTCCCGAGAAAAGCTCAGAGAAGATGGGACGCAATAGATACACCGGTACGAACAACCCCGTGATGTGCAAACAGCCGTAAATGGTCGTTTTCCCAGCTTGGGGTTGTAATAGACATCCCTTTCTTCCAGAAGATGTCTGGCAGGAAAAGGCAATGCATCCAGGTCTTCTATCGGTTCTCTGTTAGCATTATTCAGGATTTCGCCGTTCCTTCTGAAAGAAACGCTTTTTATACCATACACGGCCGAGTTCGTCTCCAATGCCTTTGATAACTCAAGCATCGTGTATTCGGGTTCACCCCTGACAACATAAGCGTAATCATCAACTACAAACTCTGCTGGCCTGTCAGATGGTGCAGGTCCGAAAAAGATAATTGGTACATCCCCCCGGATCTCACGGATATCTTTGAGCGCTTGTAAATCAGTATTCTGGGAGAGGTTGACAGAATAAAAACAATAAACATCACTCAGGTCTTCTCTCAAAAATGACAGGAAATGCCCCCGATCCCACTTCTTAATGGTAGTCTCAAGGTATTTAACCGCACAACCATCTTTCTCCAGAACAGCAGCAGCGCTCAGAAGAAATATATTTGGGACATAATAGAGCAAGTAGGCACACCCGGCAACCCGTTCCGGGATATTTCCATCAATGGGGGGTGGTACAAGAAAGGTAATCTTCATACGCGTTATTTTTCTTTCTTTCTGATGCCCTTTAATCTTCTTACATCTATCAAATCTTGATCTCTGCCGGTTGCTATCTTGTTTTTTATTAATTGCTTTTTCCCAATAAAATATACTGGAATATTAGAGCTTCCAAAAACACCCCTCGTTTTATTTCCCCAGATCTCTGCCCAGGTTACTCCCGTAATAGAAGTTAATATATCAATTCTATTGGGTTCATAACCAAGTTGAATTACAAATCCCGGTTTACAAAAATCATCAATTTTCAATTCGAAAGAATCAAACCCAAACTCTTTTAATACGGCAACGATTTTCTCCGCATTATCCTTTGAAATTTCTACTAAAACATCCAAATCTCCCGTTGCCCTCGGTCTCGAATGTGCAACTACTGCATGGGCTCCGACTATCACATACTTAACTTTGTGAAAGCTTAACAATTTTAAGAACTCTCTGTAATCGCTGCTCATGCAAGTTCGTTCCTTGTACTTCGTAAAAGTTTTTCATGATTTGCTCCATAGCATCTATTTTCTGTTTTATGGATTTAGATGCCCAATATCTCAGGGCATCTTCCCCCTGCTTTTTATCGTCCGTTAATAGATATGTTTTAAGATTCGTCAATTTGCGTTTAATCATTTCTTAATGAAGCATGAACTTTATAATAATTTTACTCTTTTCTAATCCTTACCTTAGCGCCACGAAGTCCGTAATCTCGGATATCTTCTCATTTTATACAAAATAACTTCTTTGGTTTATTATTTACTTCACCTAGAATTTTTGGTGATAATTCTCCCAATTCACGTTGACATAGTAAAGTTGTTACGGTCATAAGGCGATGCAGTCGTAAAGTTGAAGTTACCTTTAAACCGGTTTCACCAAAGTCTTCGTGTAATGTGTTTATTATTAAATCTGTTTCGAGTAAATCTGATGGAATCCTGCTACTTATAAACGCAAGTATAACGTGAGAACGAGAACCAATTGGGTTTGTCAAACATACTGCTGGCCGTACTTTTGATGTTAAAAGATCGTCAAAAGGAAATTTGACTAATACCACTTTACCCCTAGTCATGAAATGGTTTCCCATCAGAAGGAGCGTAAACATCCTCATCTGGTTCTTTTAAAAAACCAAAAGCATCATTAATACTCGCCAACTTAAGCCATTCCTTTTCATCTATCTCTATTTCTTCTTGCAATAATATAATAACACGAACTTTTTGGGGTCCAACAATTGGTAATGATTCATCTAATACGAGTTGCCTTTTTGCATTAATAGTAGCAGTCATTTCAATGGCTTTTTCTACTTTGTTCATAATATATTCTCACTGATAATCTTATATTCAAACATAACTTCTTCGTAAGTCATTCCACCAGCTAATTTACCTAGTATGAGATTCACAGGAACACGGGAGCCAGTAATGACTGGTTCGCCAAACCGTACCTTCTCATCAACACTAATTCTCGGGGCTATTTTCATGGTTTGTCTTCCAATTTTTTATAAACACAAAGAAATGTTGGGTTTTACTTCGTTCAACCCAACCTACTTAACTTCTATATGTTCTCTTAG
>JAJTXE010000003.1:948411-957260 GCA_021463795.1 Candidatus Brocadia sp.
AGTTTTTTGAAAATCCCAATAATAGCGATGTTTACCATCCCGTGTAGGGGCGAAGCATTTGCTGTAATTGGCACAAACATATCCATACCCAAGCGGGCAAATGCTTCGCCCCTACTTTTTCAGAAAACTAAATTGTTACCAATTTTACCGTATCAACATAGTGGCCATTACTATCTACATAGCCGTATATCTTGCTCATAGTCTGAGACAAATTAAAATCCTCAATTTGTACAGGAACATTCATACGCTCATACGTTCCATTTCCTAGTTGTCCGTCATAATTATTACCCCATGTCCATATCGTTCCATCAGATCTCATAGCAATAGTATGCCATAAACCACCTGCAATAGCCGTGACAATCCCACTCATGCTACTTACTAGCACGGGTACGTTGCTATCACTATTATCTCCATTTCCTAATTGTCCGTCATAATTACTTCCACATGTCCATACCGACCCGTCTGTTCTTAAGCATATTGTATGCCCCCCTCCACAGGCAATCTTGATAACGTTCCCAACCACCAACATTTGCACGGGCACATTACTATTATCGTTAGTGCCGGTCCCCAGTTGTCCATAATAGTTGTCTCCCCACGTCCAGACCGTTTCATCCGATTTTAAGGCTACTGTATGGAAATAACCACCAGAAACGGCAATGATGTTCGATAGTTCTTTTACTTGTACCGGCTTATTACGTACCATGTTGGTTCCATCACCTAACCCGACCTTCGCAATTCAATGCTGTCCAACCTCAACCGGATGGTCTCACAGGCCTGTATCAGTAATTCTTTCCGGTCATCTGGAAACAGTGCCCGTTGTTTTGCTTTGGGGTTTTTACCCCACAACGCCTCTATCGTCCGAACCCATCCCGCCCGTTGGTTATCATTGAGTTCTCCCACATAGAGAACTTGCCGCTGCACCACCCTTCGTCCGCTGACACGGCGGTTCTCTACAACACTCCAATACCGGTGGGTTTTTCCCTCTTTCGTCCGTGATTTTGCCCGGAGAAACATGCAAGCATTTTCGAAGTTTCCCTTGCATGCGTCAATAGGGCAGGTCGGCACTACAAGTCCAGTATTTCACAAGATAAGACAGATGTCATTTATAAAAAATAGGGAACAATTAAGTTTTTTGAAAATCCCAATAATAGCGATGTTTACTATACCGTGTAGGGGCGAAGCATTTGCTGTAATTGGCACAAACATGTCCATACCCAAGCGGGCAAATGCTTCGCCCCTACTTTTTCAAAAAACTCAATTTTTACAAAAATATTAAAAATTGTGTGACATATGTCACAGACAGTTTTGGAAATGCGTAGTATTATTACTTCAAAAAATGAAGGTAACGGACTTTGATAATCATATAAATAAAAGACTTATTAACCATAGAAAAGAAAGACATAGTAAATAGAGAACTTTACCGGAATGTTTCCGGAAGATTAATTGTCTGTGTAATGCAAAAATAGGAGGATAGTACCATGTTAGGGAAATATTGTGCGGGTAGATTTATTTTGACAGTCGGGATGGTAAATGCTTTATTTATTGGTTCTGCTCTGGCATTTCAGCGCGGTTCTCCATCCGAGAATACTGTTATCCACGAGAATGATGCGCAGATAAAACTAAAAAAGAAATCATGGTCGCGTGGGGGTAGTCAGCAGGGAATCACGAACAATCGAAAGCCGGATGCCATGATGACAACAAAGAAAGGAACGTGGTCCAGGGGCGGTGTTCTCCACAACGCTGCGGCAAAAGAGAGAGCGCTTTTGAATAAATAGGAACAAAAAGGATGTTCTGCTATTAACCCTGGTCAAAGATCTGAAATTGCGTGTGCCATGACGTACAAAGCCGTGATTACAAAGTATGTCATGGCACACATTTTGTTTTTGAAAACAATTTATTTCGTCGTCTTTTCTTATTTATACCGTTCTCTGACGTACCGGGTACGAATCTGACCTTTAAGCAACTTTCATATGCTGGGTAAACAACCATGAGCCAGAGGCCCACAAAGGTGGATACAAGCGGGAGAGGAGAGCAAGGTATTTTAGTGCCAGGCGTTTTGAAGCCGGGAGACCTATCTCCTGGCCAAGCAAAGAGGGTTTTTCATGTTTCAGACCTCATATCTGAAAAAAATCCCGTTATTTAGCAACTTCAATAGCGATCAGCTTGATCTGCTCTACAAGGCGGGCATTACGAGAAACTATCCGAAGGGTAGTACCATCGTATCGCAGCGTGGTCCAGGGGATACTTTTTACGTTGTGGTTTCCGGCAGGGTAAAAGTAACCATCTTGCACGAGGATGGCAATGAAATTGTTCTTCACATCCTGAAAGAGGGCGATTTTTTTGGCGAGTTATCTCTTTTGGACAACGAGCCAAGGTCCGCAAGTGTCATTAGTTTGACAGAGACGACTTTGTTCTTAATTACCCAGGGACGGTTTAAACAATTAATAACATCGAATTCCGGGGTATTGGAAAGGGTACTCCAGGGTATCTGTAAACGATTGAGGGATGCCAATGAAACAATAAAGAATTTTGCCTGCCTCGGCGCCTACGAAAGAACCTTTTTCGTACTTCAGCAACCGGCTCTCATACAAGGAACCAGGAAAGGAAATTATGTTGAAATTTTCCATGCCCCCACGCATGAAGAGATATCAAAGACGGTCGGAGTATCCAGAGAAACAGTATCAAGGATTATTCAGGCATTAAAAAAGGATAAAAAATTAATTTCATACACGAGGAGAAAAATTATTTTGAGGGTGTAAAGAGGAAAGGAGGTAGGGTTGGAACCGCCACAGCCAAAGATACCGAAGTCTCCAAACAGAGAGCCGTTACCCTGCAGGGTAATTCCCTCGGTGGATAAATAGTGAGCCACCTCTATACGACGGGTCACCCTTGATTCGTGATTTAATTATTTCTCATCATTTCCCCGTTATCACGAGGACAAGTATTCATTTCATTTTCTGTTGATTCAATAGCCTTACCTTCAGTGGCCATTGTATCTTTTTTCATAAACGTTGCAATATTATCTTTTAGCACATCAATCGTCAAAGAAATTCCAGGACATAATTGTCTTTATTATTAATGAAATGTTTCGGTTTTATCATAGGGGATCGGGTCTTTGACTCCGGCCTCCTGAAAAGCCTTTAGCCGTAAGAAACAACTGTGACACTGACCGCATGCCTTTTCGGTGTTTTTGTAACACGACCAGCTTAGGTGAAGCGGCGCACCCAGAGAAATGCCTATTTTTACGATCTCTGATTTCTTCTTGTCTATCAGGGGAGTTTCCACCTCAGGGGCAGTCGTTGGCTTAGTGCCTACTTTGATGAGTTTGTTAAATGCCTCGTAATAGACAGGTCTGCAATCGGGATAGCCCGGATTGTCCTGCTCCACCGCGCCGATAAATATCTTCCCCGCACCGATAACCTCACCCCAGGAGACGGCAATGGCCAGGAGGTGGGTATTCCGGAACGGGACATACGAGGCAGGGATTTCTCCGGCTGTCACCTGAGCGTCCTGCACCTTTATACGTGGATCGGTCAGGCTCGACCCGCCGATCTTACTCAGGTAATCGATGTTTGAAATAAGAATTCTCTCCTTCGGTATCTGGAAATACGATGCAATGTCGTGAAAGGCCTTCAGCTCTCTCGACTCCGTACGCTGTCCGTAATTTACGTGTAAGAGCGCTAGTTCATACTGCGTATGCGCAAGGGCTGCCGTGACGCAGCTATCCATACCACCGCTGACGAGTACAATTGCTAAGTCATTCATGTGCTGTTAAACACCCCGTGCCTGAGGGTCCCAGATATATTTGTGGAGTTGCAGTTGAAATCGTACGGGGAGATTGTCTTCTAAAATCCATTGGACTACCAGTTTCGGTGACAGGGTATCAAAGACAGTCCCTATCAATACCTGGGCAATCTCAGGCAAACGATATTTCTCTATCACTTCTTTTGCCCATTCGTAATCACTTCTGGAACGCAAGACGAATTTCACCTCATCTGATTTCATTAGATATGCGATATTCCGCCAGTACATCAGGTGACTCATCTTGCTGTCAGGGCACTTAATGTCCATAATTTTTATGGCTTTTTGTGGAATTGCACGGATGTCGTAGCTGCCGTTGGTTTCCACGAGAACGGTGTAATTCCCGGAGAGCAATTCATTGATTAATGATGGGGTGTCCTTATCCGATAGCGGTTCACCACCGGTTATGCAGACTAATTTGGTTTTGAATCCGGTAACACGCTCAAGGATTGAGCCGACCGGCATCTCCGTCCCTTCTTCATAGGCATAAGTGGTATCGCAGTAGCTGCACCTCAGATTGCATCCCGTGATGCGTATGAAGATGCACGGTAGTCCGGCATACGACGTCTCACCCTGAATGCTCTTGAAGAGCTCATTTATTTTCATATGCTGTTAATTTTATTAAATTTTTCACGTATCTCAAGTGCAATGAACGCAGAACTGCTGCGAAGCAGAAAACTACGTGCTATGATAACAACTTTGAAGAGGCAATAACTTATGATTAAGACCCTGTTTCCCTGCCAGCTTGTCGCTCGAACTGTGACTTAGGAAAGCGACGGGTTTCGCAGGAATGGAAGGAAAACACCTGTTATCGTGAGTAGTACATCGTTAACAATATCCGCCAAAACTTGCTGTGGCTGTCTAATGGTCAACCTCGACTGTCGTTACGAAGCGTAGCAAAACGGCAGTCAGGCGCAGTGCCTTGTTTGGCACTTAGTTTTCAAGCATTTTTATACTATGTTTGGCTAAATATTCATTGATTTCATGGTGCCTTGGTACAGGTTGAGTCACTTTTTTTAGGATTCTGGTACCAATTGTGTTTTCCGCCATGGCGGATTAAAATACACCCCATTTTTTCAATTTGCCTTATTAATCTCTTTTTTTCATACAACTTCAGGCTCAGCAACCTTACGTATACACGGAATGTTACCGCTATTTACTTCCTGATAAATATCTTTTAAATGCTCTTTTAATTCTTCAAGTGATCCTCCCTAAGTTTGATAATCTGGATATTCTTCAAGGTAACCCAGCCATATATTACCATCTTGCCAATAAACATATTTTTTTCTTTTCATGTTATTTCTCCTTGTGAAGTCGGTGTTTTATCTCTTCTGTTGATGCTGGTTCGAAAATTTAATTATTAATATTTGTATAACTATTTAGTGTCTGTTACTTCCAAACCTCTTATACCACAAATATGGAGGTTTGTCTAATGTATCGGTGAGAAATCCGGGTTAGGCCTCTGGCGACTCCCCCTATTCTCCCCGTAAACTGGGGAGATTATGGGGGGTGATTGGAGTTTCTGAACATCAGGATTTGGCTGATCCAGAAGAGGGCGTGTGTCTTGAAAAATGAGGCATATCTTCGGCTGATAATTCTTACTTGTATGCTGAAAGAGATATAACGCTGCTCAATTTTATCCACTTACTTACCTGGAAACCTTAAAACATATCAGGTATGGCTTGAAATGTCTTGATAAATTTTAAAATTTGGCC
The DNA here is from genome assembly GCA_021463795.1 of Candidatus Brocadia sp. Lineage (GTDB taxonomy): Bacteria > Planctomycetota > Brocadiia > Brocadiales > Brocadiaceae > Brocadia. The sequence continues at coordinate 953,928 of JAJTXE010000003.1, forward strand.
GAAATTACTTGCAAATTTTATTGGCAGAGGTAATATATCCTCAAATAGAGGTCAATTTGTTGTGTTCATTGACCAACTGCTATCGTACAGAAACATTTAACTTCCATCTTTTTCCGGAGGAAGAGTGCCATGATGACCAGAAAATCTCAAAAATTTAATTGCATTGTAGTCGTAGCGTTATTTGTTGTTATACTACAGCTTCTAAGCGGTAACATAGGTCTTGGCGAAGAAAATGAATACAAGCATTCTAAGCAAGCGGAAAGATTTAAAAAAAGCACTTTTTCCCGATTTCAAGCGGGTCTTCATCATTCGCTAGGCGAATTGGAAGAAAAATCAGATAACCTTGAGGCCATGAACCAAAACCTCGAAGGAAGGGTCAATATGCTTGCTTCTGAAAAGGACAAATTGAGTAAGGCGCATGTACAAATGAGAGTAAAGCAATCTACCTTAGAAAAAGAACAGGCCAGGCTAAAGAAAAAGGCAACATCTCTTGAAGTAGCCTATAAAAAGTTAGCCAGCAAGACATCTGTTGCAAAGGCTCCAAAGAAGACAAAACCGGTTGCTCAAAAAAAGTCAGGGACAAAAACGACACAAAAGAAAACGAGCGCTGCAAAAAAAAGTGCCGTCAAAACGGCAGCAGCAAAAAAACCAGGAAAGAAGAAAACCCTGGGTAAGAAGACAGAGGCTCGGAGTGAAAAGATAGAGACCGTATCTTCTTTATCCCCGTATCAGCAAAGAGTAACTGAAGTGAAAAAGCCTGAAGAAAAAGCCGTAACGGCCGATGTATTAGACATCAAAAAGATCAACGAGAAGGGGATTGAATATGGGAAGAAGGGGATGTATGACGCAGCAATACAAGAATTTCAGAGGGTTGCAGCCTTAGAACCCAATATGCCAAATATTCACTACAACTTAGGGCTCGCTTACAAAAAAAAGGGGATGCAGGCAGAGGCCGACAGAGAATTTGCTGAATATGAACGATTAAAAGGGCAAAACAATTAGCAAACTCCAGAAAGCCTTAATCCAGAAAAAAGCTGCAAAGAGCATGATCCTGCATATCGATAAGAATTTCCCGCCATGTATAATAGCATTACTTATCGTTGCATGAGTATTTCTATCTGTCGTATATTATCATCCAAGACGGTCTCGTCTGGCAATTTTTCCACTTCCGCCTTAATAATATAAGTTCCCTCTTTTAATCCTTCGGTATTCCAGGTATAGGTAATTTTCTGGGAAGACAGTGGGGCGAGCGTTTCAGCTTCTCTGCCGATTTGCTGTTTTGATGTTGGGCATGTCACCGTCAAGATGGTTGTTGCCTTTGTCGCCTTCTCGTTACCAACAACAACTTCAATATTGACCTTTCTGCCAATGGAAGCCCGTAGCGGTGCATCCAGCGATACAATGGTTACGCCAGCTACTATGGTTTCTGCCTTTTTCTTTTCTGCTGATGGACTACTATACGATGTTTTCATTGAAAACAATGCCCCTATGAAAAGAATGAATAGACACATCATCTTCCTGTCTTTTGCAAAGCGTTTCACCTTCATTAAACATCCTCCTCATGAAAAATGTATTATAATGACGATCGATTCCATGCTATCTAGAGAACGCAGGACAAACTTGCTTACGATAAATCAATGAACCGTTTATGGTCACAGCACAAAATGCTTGAGCTGTTATCATGCCCACCTTTAAGGCACACCAAGGCGATAATCACCTGCATGTTCCATGAACATGGCAGGGGTTAAAATCAGTGGCCAAGGGCAATAGGTAACCAATTTTCTATCATTGTTTGGCCGATACATAGTTGTTTTTTATTAAAAAAGGCACTCGCCGTGAAAGGACACACATGATACCGTTTTTTTTAATTTTACTATATCACGTTATTTAATATTGTCAAGATAATCGGCTGACAGTGCTTTTAAACGAGTGACCCATTAAAGTTTTTTTATGATATAAGACTTAAGGATTATGGGTTCGATGTTCACGTCAAGTCCATAGACACTTTTAATTTCCGCCGTGGTTGTGCCATGGTGAAGCATAGTGCCAAGGTGTTTCCTTAATGCCCGTCTTGTATGAATACAGCCCCATTCCTGGTAATCCCAATTTCATTCATCGCACCGGATTTTCTGCATCCGTGATGCGCCTGCAACCGTTATCAATTGGCCAATGTCTTGTAGAAAGAGCTAAGGGAACCGGTTCATGGTTTTCTTTAGTCCGATATTATTATGCAGGAAGTATTTCTGGTATTCTTCAGGGGTGTTCAGGTTTGTCAGGGATGGCGTAGTTCCTCCAAGTCCTTTCAATTCCTGTTCATGAACGATCCGCACCTTCACCTCTGCAAAAAAATCGATGATTCTCAGTTTCCCCTCATCAAGGCACCGGCGGATCGGTTGAATGCAATTCCTGGAATAAAAGGCATGGAGAGGCTCCAGCCCCCGGCTTGTCTGTGGTACCACGACATCATAGTCATCGATCTGTTCTTTAAGGTGGAGGATCACGTTCTCATACACAAAGGGCATATCACAGGCAATCACAAAGGCATGGTGGCTGGAAGCACGTATCAAACCGGCACAGATACCACCGAGCGGTCCCTTTTCAGGCATGATATCGGACACAACAGGCAAATTCAGATGGGCGTAAATGTCTGCATCATTGGCAGAAATAATGATTTCGTCAAAGATTGTTTTCAACCGGACAATTTGGTGTTCGATAAATGTTTTCTTGTCATACGGAAGAAAGGCCTTATTAAAACCCATCCTCCGGCTTTTTCCCCCCGCAAGAATAATCGCTGTCACTTGATATTTCCCCCCGCCCTGGAAAGAAAACAACCTGGTATTTCGTCAACAAAGGCGAATAAACGTTTAGCCTGTTTCAGTCACGTATTGATTGGCCTTCCAAATCGTGTCTTCGCCGTTTCTTGAAGCGCTTTATGTGCAACCTCCTAACGCAGCGCCGCCGCAACCAAAGCCGCTGTGACTGCCAGGCAACAACAGAAACCACAGATTTCACAGATTGCACAGAAAAAACTTACAAAAAAAAGAAGTTTTTACAGGGTAATACTATAAGGCAATAAGCCGCAACCATGTCATCCCTGATAAAGCATGTTATATTGGAGAAAGTAGTTGGGCTTTAAACAAAAGAACTATATTTTTTCCTGAATTGAACGGGAAAAGTACGTTAATAAAATTCATTTCAAAGAAAGAAGTATAGCCGTGAAAGATATTAAGCCAGAGAAGGAAAAGAAAATCAATAAGAAAAGCCTGATAGTAGCGTTAGATGTGGCAAAAAAAGTATGTACTCTATCTACGGGATTCTGAAGAAAGGGAAGGG
>JAJTXE010000003.1:957281-975758 GCA_021463795.1 Candidatus Brocadia sp.
CTTACTGCCGAAGATATTTAGCCCGGATTTCTCACCGATACATGAGACAAATCTCCATATTTATAGTATTACCGTATAAAAACTTCTTTTTTTATAAGTTTTTCTTTGTGTCCTTTGTGTCCTTTGTGGTTAAGTGCTTTGTGGTTAAACTCTTTTTGGTTGCGGCTTTGCTGCGCTATGGTATAAGATGTTTGTAAGTAACAGATTATCCACAACAAGAGGAGGGATGAAGGTGAAAACAGGGTGTACCGATGCAATAGAGTATCAGGAGTTAAGCGGAAGGAAGGTAATATCGGAATTTAATGGAGGGTATTGTTATTTACCCCTGTACATTTTTTGCGATGGCTATTTGTTATGTGCGAAATTAAGGACGTCAGGGGTGGATGCAAGCGAAGGGGCAAAAGAGGAGATAGGGCGGATCGTCAATCACATTCGGAGCCAGTGGCCGGGGGTGAAGATTGTGGTGCGGGGTGATTCGGGGTTTGCGAGAGAAGAGATCGTGAGTTGGTGTGAATCAAACCAGGTAGACTATCTCTTTGGGCCTGCAAGGAATTCCCGACTACAAGAAGAGATACAAGGCGAAATGGAAGAGGCAAGAAAGCAGTATACTGAGACAGGACGGGCATCCAGGGTGTATAAAGGTTTTTTCTATAAAACGGTGAAGGGTTGGTCCCGGGAACGTCGGGTAGTTGGTAAGGCGGAACATTGAGAGAAGGGGCACAATCCCCGGTTTGTAGTAACATCACTCAAATCGGAGGAGAGAGACGCCAGGAGTCTTTACGGGCAAGAGTATTGTGCACGTGGTGAGATGGAAAACAGGATCAAGGAACAACAGTTGCATTTGTTTGCCGACCGGACAAGCACCGAGACGATGCGTGCCAATCAACTGAGGCTGTGGTTCTCGTCAGTGGCGTATGTGTTACTCAACGAATTAAGACGGGTAGGGCTTTGTTCAACAGAATTCTCACAGGCACAGTGCAACACAATCCGCACAAAACTGCTCAAGATTGGCGCACAGGTGAAGGTAAGCGTAAGGAGAATAGCCGTTTGCCTGTCCAGCGCTTATCACTATAAAGAAATCTTTTGGCTTGCGTTCCAAAACATTCGCAAAGCGTATCCCATGCTCTGCTGAGGTTCAGAAAAGATTTATCCGATTAGTAGATTGCTAAGCCGGAGGGGAGAGCTACGCCCAAAATGTGCCTTTTTGCGGCATGTCCCGGTGATAGTATCAGCGAAATCATGAAACTATTCATTTTTATTGCAGAACAACCGAAAAGTCTGTCCGATAAAGCAGCCTTGTAACGCATCCTGAGACCTTTTGATATCACCAATTACCTTCCGTGAGAAATGCGGTCTAGATTGCGATCTCACCTGACTCATGAGTGCGAACACGGTAAACGTTTTCCACATGATAAACAAATATCTTCCCATCGCCAATACTCCCCGTCTGAGATACGTTGATGATGGTATTAACGATATTATCCATATCAATATCTTTTACGGTTATCTCAATTTTGATCTTTGACAGCAGATCAATCCGAAATCTTCTCCCATGCCATACCTGACTTACGCCCTTTTGAGTACCATGTCCAGTAACCATGGTAACAGTCATTCCGGGATAACCCAACTCTAATAAAGCATCTTTTACGACATCAAATTTATCCGGTCTGATTATTGCTTCTACTTTTTTCATAATAAAGCCTCCAATCCATTGAACTTTATCCGATGTCTAATTGATTGCACTCACAACATTCGCTATGGGGTCTATCATCCTAATTTTCCCCTATTCCTGTATTATCCATCTCCAACCGTCAAGTTTTTCATTGCGATTATCTTTGCATCAAACATTCGTATTCATATCTTCTCTGATTCCATTATGTACACATTTGTATTCTTGTCATTGACATAGGATACTTCCTGATGTATACTATTTCAAGTATATTATCGGTTACTTTACGAAAAGGAAATAAAGGAGAATTATATATGAATATGGATATGTCCGCGAACGAATCGGCGCAAACACCCGATGGCAATACGAGGGTAATGATACTTGCAACCGTAGCATTTGCGCTATGTTTTGCCGGTTGGACCTTGTATGCTCCATTAGCAGTATATTTTCAGGATGAATTTAAACTGTCTTCCACTATGGTGGGATTATTACTTGCTACCCCGGTATTGCTTGGGTCCCTCGCAAAAATTCCTATGGGCATACTGACAGACAAATATGGGGGAAGGCTCGTTTTTACGATTATGCTCCTGTTTGGGTTTGTATCTCTTTTTTTTACCGGTTTTGCCCGTAGTTATAGTCTTTTGTTAGTGTGTGGACTCTTTTATGGTTTAATAGGTTCCTCCTTTGCTGTCGGAATTCCGCATGTTTCAGGATGGTATCCGAAGAAAAAGCAAGGCCTTGCATTAGGGGTTTATGGTGTGGGAAACGCGGGCACTGCACTATCCGCATTTGGAGCGCCACTCATCGCAGAATCAATGGGATGGGATAAGGCATTTATTTTTTATGCATTTCCGTTGCTTTTTATGGCATTTATCTACTGGTTTTTCACCTCCGATGCCCCAAAACCGGCTAATGTAAAGGTTTCAACACTGGGTGACAAACTAAAACTCTTTAAATCTTCCAGGCTGGCATGGATCTTTTGCCTGTTTTATTTTATGTTTTTTGGATTCTTCGTATGCTTTTCAGTGTGGTTACCATCGTATTTATGTGATTTTTATAGTATTTCACCGATAAAGGCCGGCAGTTACACTTCTATATTTGTATTTCTTTCAGCTTTTACCAGAATTTTAGGTGGTTATCTGGGTGATAAATTTAATGGAAGAAAAATAATGATAGTCCTTACTGTCGTTGTACTTATCGTAGCGGCGTTTCTCAATTTCAACTTGACACTAGCAACCTCACTCATGGTGTTTTATGTTATGGGAACTTGTCTTGGTATTGGCAATGGTGTCGTTTATAAGCTCGTGGCAGAATACTTTCCGAAAGATACGGGGGCTGTGGGCGGCTTGGTAGGTGCAGCAGGCGGTCTTGGCGGGTTCTTTCTTCCTATAATTTTAGGCACGATTAAGGATTATACCGACAATTATTCCCTCGGATTTATCTTTGTATCCCTCGTCTGCCTTATGTGTCTTTCGTTTATGGAGGAAAATACCCTGGCGAGCACAAACCAAAAAGTGGCAAATCCAATGCAGGCATGAGATGAAGAGGGAAGAGTTTGACGTGCATCAGAGTGATGACGGGCGTTGGACTGCATTCGAGCCGTCTGGTATCAGACGGCTCGAACTTAAGTATATCTATAGTGAGCGTCTTAAATAAGGATACATGAAAATACCCATTGCGAGCAGAGCAAAGTATTCCATATCTAAGAGGTTGCTTTACTCTGCTCGCAATGCTGTTTTTTTTGTTGTTTGCTATAATTTCGAATGGGCTTCCGCATGCGGGAGTTCAAATCAGGAGATGTGCTTGCATGATACAAGTTTGTTTCTTTAATACTAAAGACATTTATCCTCCTGCAGGTTCAGGATGAAAACGAGATACTTACAAAACTGTTCTTGGTTAGCCTTTTGCGCGAGATTTGTTGGACGCTTGTCAAACTATAATGGGCAGAGAACAAACTCTTGCCATGTCAGGACAGGGCATCTTTGCGGCCTGGATGTTAAAAAATTTTTAAACTGACAATTCATATACAACAAATTATTTATTAATAATAAAATTAGAATATCTTTTTCTGATTTCTTTAAGCGTTTACGATAATGTGGCAAATTATATGAATCAAAATACATTGACACTATCTGCTTCAAAAGATTTAAAATTAGGTGCATTGTTAACATTCATCGGAGTTAATCTTAGGTTTGTCGTAGGAAACATAATTCACGGCCTTATCTATTTTAATTTTCTTCAGTCTGGCAATCATGAACATCGGTATGAAGTGCACGTGCCAAATCTGCCAGATATGTGCGGGGATATAGCAATAATGATGGTTTTTGCCTCCGCATATTTTTTCATTACCGCCGGCTCTGTAAAGAAACGAAGAAGCGGTAGCGCTGATAATTTTCCCCTGACGAATGCTCAAGATTTACAGCCCGTTGGAGAATCAATGTCTTGGGTAAAATCCCTCTTTTTTATAAGCATCATCGGTTTTGGTTTGTATTTTTTTTCAAAATATTTTTTTTCTATAGAACTAGAGACATTTTTTGAAGAAGATGAGGAGTCTGGTATTGCATTTATTTTGCATATTACAAACTACTTGGTCAGGCTATGTTCAGTTTTTGCTTTTGTTACCGTTTATTGCAGATATCTGTCTTTGAAAAGAACCACGACATTAATACTTTATGTTTTCTTTTTTACACGGTTCCTTTTTGCAACCAATATGCTCGAATTTGTCCATACCTATGATTTATATATCGGTGCTTCTATTTTGGATTTTTTAACGCCCATTTTGATTGTTTATTCCATGATTAGTCTGTTTATAATCTGAGCAGAAGGTGTTGCGATTCAATATTCACTACGAAACTGACGATATTATTGTACAATACTCTGTATATGTCTTTGAACTTTTGATAACTTCTTAGTATTCCCAATCCGCCATCCTTGAAGTATTGAAGGAATTTTTTAGATCTCCTGATACCACAAATCTCTCATTCCTCATTCAGGCAATCCGTACGAACGTAAAAATCTTTGAGCGTCTATTATGAACGGTATACGCTCAATACAATTTGATTAATTACCAAGTTTTATTTCAAATTAACAATTTTTTATTTATAATGCCTCTTTTATTTGTTCATTTTTCATTTGTTTTTACCTTTGCCAAATTATGTATTTAGTTTGATTATCTTTAGAAAAAGGAGGTACCGTGCAGGTCAGAAAAGCTACGGCGGTCAGGAGGCAGCAGATTGTAGATATTATACGGAACATTATTTCTTCCAAGGGGATTGAATATGTTACCATAAGCGAAATAGCGGGAAAAATAGGAACTACCAAAGGCGCTATTTATCGGCATTTCAAGAGCAAAAGAGATATATTAAGCCTGCTTATAGATAACATTGAGGAAACTCTTATGGAAGCGCTGGATAGCGCAGTGGTAGAAAAGGACCCAATACAGAATCTTAAGAATATTCTTTTTGCTCAACTTATTTTAGCAAAAAACCGACGTAAAACATCCTTTGTTGTTATCATGGGAGCTATACAGTTTAGTGATCCTTTTATCCGCAAAAAGATTTTAAAATTGATACAGAAGTATCTCCGGCGGATAGAAAAGTTGCTTCTGAGTGCAATAGGACTTGGATTGCTAAAACGAGATATTGACCCTAAGATATCTGCTATTGTATTTATGGGTCTCATTCAGTCTACCATAACGGTGTGGTCTTATAAAAACTTCAACTTTGTGCCTCAAAAAATCCACGCTCATCTATGGAATGTTTATTGCCAGGGAATAGGAGCTTCGTCTGATACGTAAGATCTTAAACAGACCATACCTCGAGGCGGTTTCCTTCCGGGTCAAACAAAAAAAAGGCGCGTCCTCCCCAGGGATGGTCCTTAATTTTGCCTACGTCAACTCCTTGTGCTTTCAAGGTCTGCCAGGTCTCATCTGCTTTATCTACTCGAAAGGCCAGAGTTAAACCCTGCCCCCCGGAGCTCTTGATTGTTGCACGTTGTTCATGGGCAATGCTTATCCGTACGTGATCAGTTACTTTAAACTCTACAAACCAGTCGTTTTCAAACGTAACCGGAAAACCTAACCTATGCCGATAAAAAGAGACCATTTCTTTCCAGCGTTGACAATAGAGTATAGTGTTAACAACGAGTGTTACATCTTTCATCATTCACCGAGAAACTGTTTCATACGTATACTTAATACGAAAAATCACGCTGATCATTTTGCTTTTACGAACGGCGAGGAAAGATTGCTGTTGAGTTTTGATACAAAGGCATCATACGAAATGGAAAGCCTGGCATCGCTATTATATGAAGTATCATAAGCGTTCGGCGTTACAGGGAAGTTTGAAGACCGGGTCTCACCGACTGTATAAATATCTCCCTTCCGGTCTATAACAAAAGAGCGGGCAATGTCCCGGTAATTTCCGCCTAAAAAGGTAGAAGCAAGTATCCTCGTTAACCTCTCATCGAGCTTTGTGAGAAAGGCATCAAAAAGGACACCTTTCGAGGTAGTATAAGCACCCGCGGTTGTTGGGAAATCAGACGATCCGGTGTAACCGCCCACATATACATTGCCATCCGGACCCAAGGCAATAGAATTAGCAACATCATCATCTGCACCTCCCAAAAAGGTAGACGCAAGAAGTCTTGTTAAATCACCATTAAATTTTGATACAAAGGCATCTCCATTATGAAAACCAGTGTCATACGCAGAATGGGTTGTGGGAAAGTCTAACGACTCAGTTTGGCCAACCACGTAAATATGATTCTGTGCATCCAGGGCGATAGCAGTCGCAGAATCATCGGTAACACCCCCTAAATATGTCGATGCAAGAATGTGAGTTAAATCCCAATTTAATTTTGTAAGGAAGGCATCGCCAAATCCTCCGCCAAAGGAAATACTAAAGGCATTGAGGCTGACGGGAAAGTCAAACGACCAGGTATCGCCAGCTACGTATATATTCCTCTGCGAGTCCACAACAATGGCGTTTCCATAATCATTTGAAGTTCCGCCCAAATAGGTAGAAGAAACGATGTGGCTTAAATTCCAATCGAGCTTAGCGATGAAGACATCTCCATCTTTGAAACCAGTATCATAAACGCCGGGAGTTGTTGGAAAGTCCGGCGATAGTGTTCTGCCCGTGACGCACAGGATAATTCCGCTTGGACCGAAGGTAATAGCATTCGCTGAATCGTCTGAAGAACCTCCCAGAAACGTGGATGCCAAAAGATCCGTCAAATCTCCGCTGAATTTTGCTAAAAAAGCGTCGCTGTAACCATTTTTGACTCTATCGTAAGCATCGTCGGTTGTTGGAAAGTTTGACGATGAAGTCTGACCGGCCAGATAAACATTGTTTTTCCGATCAAGAACGATAGAACGCACATAATCCTCAGACGAACCGCCCAGAAAAGTAGATGCAAGCAGTTGCGTGAGATCCGCATTGAGTTTTGATACAAAGATATCGTCGGTGTTATAGGAAACATCAAAGGCACCTGCAGTTGTTGGAAAGTTTGGCGATGTGGTATAACCAGCAACATAAATATTGTGATCCGCATCTATGGCTATGGAGTTGCCATAGTCAGATTCAATCCCGCCAATATAGGTAGAGGCAAGGAGGGGATCGATAACAAGCTCCTTTGTTTTGTCGTAGGCAACAACCCTAAAACCGTAAACATTTTCGGCCTTATGATTTGGGTTTCGGGATTTGAATTTCTGACAGGGTAGATTTGTTTCCGTAGCCGGATCTCCGCCTCCTGACTGGTGAATTTTATAATCTACCTGCACGATTACTTTTTTGCCATCAATTTCCTGATAAGCCGTAGGTTTTGTAAATTTGATCGTCCCCAAATCTGTCGCAACCTCAAGCTGACCTGCACTATCAATACGTATTGCATGAGCTCCGCTGAGTTTCATGGTGATTATTTCAGGGTCTGCGTACGGTTTCAGATAAAATCGTTTTTCGATATTGTTGCTGTAAGCCCTCAGTCTTATTTGTATTCCCTCGTATACTTCTCCAAGATTTATTACCTTATAGGCAGGGATATTCCTCCTCCATTGGGCAGGATCATTTCCTCTAAAATAGCTGACCTGAGTTAATACCTCTTCCTCACCCTGTACGGTATTAATGTTCCCGCCAGCAAATACCTCTTTTAGGGCGAGCCCTCTTGACTGAGATTCCGGATAGTTGATGGTGGGTGGTGGGATGGTGCACTTACTATAGGGAGCAACAATTTTGAATATTGTATCATGGAACGAAACCATGGATGTATCAGAAATTTTGGCTCTTAAGAGCATAACATCATCAAGTAGTCGCTGCCCAAATGCCGTTTCCCGGGTTCCTGACTCCTTGCCCAGGACTCGTAGTTCTTTCTTCTTGTTCTTTGGTAGCAGGGAATAGACAATTTCTCCTTCTTTTGTGATGAATACCTTGCCCACAAAGGTATCGGCATGATACTTCACTTTCTCATGGGTTTGTCCTGCATTGGAGATAAAAGGCAGGTGCAACTGATCGGCCTTTTGGATGAAGTCTTTATGGAACGGCTTGTTCTCACTGGCCTGAACGACTAAGGGTGGCAGACCTCCAAAAGCAAGATACAAGATAATCTGAGAAATAAAAAGGACAGAGATTTTTGTTGACATATTGATGCCTGAGAAGAACATGAAGTTTACAAAAATTGTCACGATATAATAATGCAGTTTTGTAAATGATGCAATGAAATTGTAAAACTTTTCGGTAAAGAGACAGAGAAAGTATCACAACCACATTGACTACTCCCGCTTTGCAAAGAGGAACCTTCGTCGCGAGCTTATTTGGGAAACAAAATATATATTCAAGATGTTCATAAAAGATGAATTATACGATGGTGACAGGGTGGCATGGAAAAATTCGTTTGACCGTGTTGGACTTGTACGACATTGTTTACGAAATCTTTATGCTAACATTGTGGATGGTCAATACAAGGCAGACCACGCAGACACAAGATATGAAGCAGTATGCAAAAACACGGCATGCATTGCTTGGCCGTGTCACCCCATTAGTTTATAGTGATCCTGCATCAAGTTTATCAATCACAAACGGTGAGTTTCTTGAGTATGACTTTAGAAAACGAAGGTTTTAAATAGTAGTCATGATGCATCGGACTGTTTCATGATCATTGCATATTTCAGTTAAAATGATAAAATAAGAACTTATGCATAACAGTATGCTGTTGATGTAAAATGGGTTTCGTGATTCGCATGTTCCTCACATGGAAAGTCAGGATGTGTGGACGGTAAAGCTTTTACATCGAATGATATGAGGTAGAAAAGAAGGGTTGGGTTACATCGTAAATTAGGGGGAGAATGTATTATGGTTTGGAAGTGTGTCGTGCGTAAAAGGGAAAATAGGATTGTCCTTGTTTCTTTTTCTCAAATGAGATTCTTTCTCTCTTTGAGTGTCTGCTTGTTATGGTTATGTACGTGTGTGAATGCACAAACACAAAGTGCTGAAAAAATGGATGTCGAAATAAAGCTTTCGGAAAAGGGCGTAATTGTAAGAGGTGAAGATTTTCAGAAGGCAAAAATAAGAGATGAGGAGGTCAAGGCTGCAGCCTCAAAGTCGATAGAAGAGATAAATTCTTCTATTGCCAATTTAGAGCGTGACGTAAAAACAATGAGCGCCCATCTTGAAAATCTCCAGCAGGAAAAAACAGATTACGCTGGCAAGGACGTCGGGCAAAAATTTTTAGAATTACTGGGCAAGGAAATTGCCATTATTCAGGAAAAGATAGATATCGACCACGAGCAGATAGAAACCTATAAAGACCGGATCGAGGTGCTCCGTGATCAGTCAAAAGCCCATGACGAGATCGTGGTATTGTTAAAGTCGATCCTTGGGCTGGAAGAGATACTTTTGACTTCCCATGAACATGCTCCGATTGTGAAAAAGGAGGCAGAAATTGCAAAAAATTACATTACCGCAGTACAAGCCGGTATTAAAGAGAAGGAATCAGTAATCGTCTTTTTTACCAATAGACTGGAAGAGATTAAACTGAAGGTGTCTGAAGACGAAAGGAAGCTTGCTGCCTACTTAGAATCTCTGAAAACGGAGACAACAGATACAGACCGTGTTGCTACTCTTCAGAAAAAGATAGAAAATATTTTGCTGTGGAAAAAAGCTATTGGCGCTCAGTGGATTACCATATTTGAAACACGGCTGGGTACGTCTAAGATCCGGTACGATAAGACGCTGATGGAATTAAAGAATGCAGAATTCAATGCGGCGTTTCTAGCTGAAAAGGCAAAGCGTTTGGAAGAAAAGGTAAAAACGGAAGAATTAGCAAAAAAACAGGAAGAATTGGATGCGGCGAAAAAGGCCGAGGAGGAAAGCCGGAAAATCGCTGAAAGAACTAAGGTTGAAGTTGAAAGGACCTTGCAGGAAGCAGCAAGGAAAAGTGAGGAAATTGCCCTGGAACAAATGACAACAACTTCCCCGGAAAAGAAGCGGATATTAGAATTAGAGGCTGATATCCACAAACAAGTCGGGCTTATTGCCAAAAGAAAAGAAGATCTTATTACCGAGGGTGCGCAGATATACAAAGATTTTACTGAATATAAAAAGTTAGAGGCGGATATCGGTCTTTTATTGAACAGAGGAGGTACAACAAAAGAGATCGAAGAATCACTCATAAAAATAGAGACGGACATGAAGCGGTTCTCTGAGTCAATTTCAGCAGTGGAAAGCCTTCTCCCCCTGCTACAGGAAGAGAAAAAACTCATTTCTGAAAATATTATCAAATCCAAAGAGGAAATAACAAAAATCGAAGAGGAAGCGACCTCTTTCACGGACAAAGAGTTGGCACGGCGGGCAATCGAGCATGCAACCCATATCGTGAAACTGCTGGAAGAACAGGCTGAACTTATCTCTACGAGACTGGACAGATTACAGGAACGTCGGAAAATCAAAAAAAATGTACTCCTCCTGCTGGAAGAGACCAAAGAAAAATTGATTACTCTGAAAGCAGCCAACGTTTGGATGAGGGTAGAAAGCACAATTTCCTTCCAGACAATCCAGTCGGTGTTTAAGGATTTCGTGGACTGCTATAACCGGCTTGATTCGCTCTATCAGATAATCTCCGCACAGACAAAGAATTTCCTATCGTATACCTCCGACAAAAGACTTTCATTTGCTTTTTGGATAAGATTCTGTGGATTAATAGGACTCATCGCCGTATGGTATTTTTCAAAAAAATACCTTCGCCGGTGGAGCGTGTTCAAAACACAGGCATGGTATGAAGAGGCAGACGTATCCTACTATAAATCAAGGCTTTTTCCCAGCCTTTCCATCGTGCTCCAGAAGAGTATCAATGCCATATGGCTGGCCATCCTTTCCGTATCAATACCCGGTATTCTGGGCATAAAGGCTCCCATAATAACAGGGACAATATATGTATTAACTTTTTTTGCGGTATATAAAATCCTGAGACACCTCCTTTTTGAGTCTTTTAGCCCTGAAAAAGGAGATAGAAAGTTAGTTACCCCTTTGGCATATATTTCTCGCACACATCTTTACAAATCATTGAATGTTATTGTATTGTTTTCCTTTGTTTCTTTATCACTCATAGCCGTTCTCGCTACGTTTGGATACAGGAATGATGTAGTCGAATTGCTCTGGTATGTATACCGGATGGGGATTTTAATTCTTTTGCTGTGGCTCGCAACACAGAAAACACTGATATTCAAATTGCTGCCGAGCGCTGAAACTCAATTTGGCAAACTTATTCACCGCATAATAACGGTAATCTATCCCGTCTTTATCACCTTTGTTGTATTGTTATTTGCGATACGGACTCTCGGATATCCGGTACTTTCCTATGTGTTATTAAGGACATGCATAAAGAGTTTTATCATCGTGTTTATTGCTTTCTGGGTATGGAAATATTTGTATCATCGTTTGGTTTATATAAGAGAAAAGCGTCTTAAGAGAGACAACCTCAAAAAAGACAGTCCTGAGGAAAAAAGATTTGGTGCGGTTACGGTGATCTATCATATTTCACTGAACTACCTCGTTTCAATTATCGCAGCAATAATTATTATCCGCCTGTGGATCACGACCTTTCGTGATGCGGTAGGTTCCCCGGCGGCTCCTTATCTGATCCAGAAAATATTTGGGCAGATAGGGATAATTTTCGGGGCTATTGGCAGTGGACTACGGTATCGTTTCTTCCTGGAAGAAGGGAGATATACAACACCGATAAAGATTATCATAGCGTTGTTTGTGCTGTTCATATCCTTTTTTGCCGCACGGCATATAAAAAAACTGTTTGAGGAAAAGGTATTTTATAAGCTTCGCCTGGAACGCGGACTGAAGCAAACACTCTCTACCCTGACACGCTATGTCATCATTGGTATTGCAGCACTGATCGGTCTCAGTATAGCCGGAATTCCCTTAAGAAGTCTGGCTTTTTTTGCAGGCGCCTTTGGTATTGGTATTGGGTTTGGCATGCAGAACATCATCAGCAACTTCGTCAGTGGCATCATCCTGCTCTTTGAGCGTCCCATGCGCGTTGGAGACGTTATCACCCTGGATGATGGTACCGTGGGTACCATCGATAAGATCAGTGCCAGGAGCACGACGCTTATTACCCCTGATGAGGTCACCATAACGGTACCCAATTCAAAGTTTGTCGAGAGCAGAATAAACAACTTAACACATCCATCATCTCGTCTGAGAGGTTCAGTAAAGGTGGGAGTCGCATATGGTTCTGATGCCGCATTGGTCAAAAAGTGTTTACTGGAAATTACCCGGCAAAATCCGAATGTAAGGACCTATCCGGAGCCATTCGTGCGGTTCGCAGAATTTGGTGATAGTGCGCTGAAATTTGAAATATATTTCTGGGCAGATGATCCGGGGAAACGTTGGTTTACTATGAGTGAACTCAATTTTGCTATCGAAGAGATATTCAAAAAGAATCATATCAGATTTGCCTTCCCTCTGCGTGACGTTCATATCCGTTCTATCACACCTTATAAGAGTGAAATGATACAGGAGCATCTGCATGTAAAAGAAGATGAGAATGGGTAATACCCCTTATTCCGTGTGGTCGCGGAATATGACGGAATATGGTAGTTTAAGAAAGGACATCCGGAGGATAAAAACAAGCGATCTTGTCAAGGACTCTTCGTATGGTTTGCTGAAAATGGGAGGGATGTTTTTCCTTTTGTATTTTCATGGGAATCCAATTGACATTTTTCATGTCGGTGTGGTATAAATTTTTGTTTTGTCCTGTGATTTCTTAGGTGAGTAATATGTTTCGAATAATATGCCAGGTAAAATGAGGAGATAGTGATGAAAAGGCAGTTGTGGAGTTGGAAAAGCAACAATCGGAACTCTTTCCGCTTGGTTAGAGGAAAAAGCAAAGGGTTAAAAATATTCGATGGCAAAAGAAGTTTTTGTCTATTATCTAGGATCACTTTTTTTATGACATGGATATGTCTTACCGGAATTGCATACTCAGATGAGATAAAAACGATTGACGGTGTGGTTATGGAAGGAGAGATAATCAAAGTTACTGCAAATTCAATTTCTCTCCGGAAAAGTGATGGCATTGTAAGTGATCTTCAACTGGAGGCGGTAAGCCTTATTTCGAGGGGAAGTGAGATCTGTATTATACAACGAGAAGGGAAAAAGTTTTCTGTTCTGAGAATGCCGAAGCCAGAGCATTTTTCGATGAAAGATATCGTTTCAACAACGACAGAGGCATTAACCCTGCAAGATCTTAGCACGGAAACGGCAAATGTTGCTGCACAGGTAATCTCACCAGAAGCAAAAAGTGATGCAGGGCAACCGCCGGCTCCCAGTAGCGAAAAAAAGGTTCAGATAGAGGCAATAACAGTGACACCACCGTCAAAGACATGGAAAGGGAATGTTGATGTAGGTCTGAATACGAAAGACGGAAATACGGAGTCAACGAATACTTATATAAAGGGAGGCTATGTTAACGAAAGACAACGTGATAATATTTCCTTTAACGCAATCGCTTTATATGAAACCGTGACCAATAAAGATACCGATGTAGACGAGGAAACAGTCAATGAGCAAAGGGCTACCGGGAAATATGAATACAAACATACACCCAGATTCTACTCATTTTTCAACCAGTACTTTGAACATGATGAGCTCGAAAGCCTCAATTACCGGTCTATCTCATCACCAGGCGCTGGTTACAAGTTTATTGATATGGAGCGGTTGAAATACAAGGCAGAGGCAGGACCTGCGTACACATATGAAAGGTTTCATGGTGGAATTATCGATGATTATCTCGGTTTAAGGGTGGGTCAATATTTGGACTGGATCTTCTGGCGCGATACAAAATTTTATGCGAAATCAGAATATGTTCAGAGTGTTGAAGATACCAATGACTGGGTCATGTATTCTGGCTTGGGTGTACGGCATAATCTGACAAAATCCATCGCCGTGAGCCTCGAATTCCTTGACCAGTATGACAACACCCCTGCTGAGTCTAAAGAGAAAGAAGACAGGACACTTATTGGCAGTGTGGGGTATAATTTTTAAAGACGGCTTTTCCTGTATGGCAGATGGTTGGGAATTACAAAAATGTTGGCATTGTGGTGAAACATATCATACTGATGCGTTTCATGAGAATAAAAGGGTGAAATGTTTTGGCTGCGGTATGGAGCTGATTCCTCTCGTTGCTGACAAAACGGTCACAAAAGGCGCAAACGAGTTTTATGCCTTGCTGGGATACTTTGGAATCATTGCCCTTGTCGGAGCAGTGGGTGGAATCATGGTGGCACATGGCTGGAATTTCTGGGTCACCTTTGTCATGCTTGGAGGAATAATTTACTTAACGGCAAAGGTGTTTGTGGCGAAATACTCGATCCGCTGCATACATGAGCAGATAGTGGATGAATTTATTCCTGAGTATCAGATTTCTGGTCAGGTTGCCGTTTTCGATCAGTTGGTCGCTGATGCGATGAATGAATTACCCGGAAGTTTAAAGAACCGCTTGTCCAACGTGTCCGTTGTGATTGAAGACCGGCCAAGTAGTTCCGTGTTGGAAAAATTGGGACTCATGAAGAACAAAACCTTGCTTGGACTCTTTCAGGGCATCCCACTGAATAAAAAAAGTGTTTGGCAAACCGCCTCAATGCCGGAAAGGATTACGATTTTCCAGAAAAATATTGAAATCCTTTGCCATTCTGACGAGGAGATCAAACAAAAGATCAAAGAGGTGGTGCGTCATGAGGTTGCACATTTTGTTGGTTTTACCGAGGGAGAAATTAGGGGATTAGGTTATTAAACTCATGGTTTCCGGGATCATGAATCTTTATCTTGCTAAATCTTCTCTTTTTAGTGAGTTTCATTTTATATTTCAAGGAGATGTCCCTTATGGCAGAAACGCATTCATACGATATTGTATGTAAGATCGAAATGCATGAAGTGAATAACGCCGTTGACCAGGCTAAAAAACAACTTGCTGCACGGTACGACTTTAAAGGGAGCAAGGCATCTCTTACGATAAATAGTGACAACTCGATAACATTAATTGCCGACGACGATTATAAGCTGGGGAGCCTTACCGAGATTTTAAAAGAAAAACTGGAAAAGCGGGGCATTCCTCTGAAGGCGCTTAATTTTGGGAAGACTGAGAATGCGCTTGGAGGCACTGTTCGTCAGATCGTTACCTTGCAATCGGGTATCCCCATGGAAAAAGCCAGGGAGATTGTAAAATTTATAAAAGGATTAAAGCTAAAGGTGCAGTCACAAATACAGGAAGACAAGATTCGGGTAACAGGGCAGAAGATTGATGATTTGCAGTCAATTATCAAGGCAATTAAGGATCAGGATTATGACTTTGCCATGCAATTTATCAATTATAAATAATCAGGGACATAACATCAGGAATAAAAAGGTTTGTTTTCGTGAAATGGATATGGTATGACAATTCGTGTGGCAGTAAGAAATTATATGAAAGCGAGAAATTCATCTCTTTCTGCATAAAATAGTGATGTTGTGGTGAGATGTTATATCCATAGCGCAGCAAAGCCGCAACCAAAAAGAGTTTAACCACAAAGCACACAAAGTCTTACACAAAGGACACAAAGAAAAACTTACAAAAAAAAGAAGTTTCATAATGCTGCTCCGAAAGTTATTTTAAAGCACAGCGCTATTGAATTGTATGTAAGACCTGATACAAGGAGAGAAAAAAAGCGGGTTGTTTTGGATGAATGGTATCGCCAAAAACTGAAGGAAATCGTTCCGGAATATATCGCCTACTGGAAGCAAAAGATGAGACTGGAAGAGGTTGAGTATGCCATAAAACAGATGAAAACGAAGTGGGGCACGTGTAACAGAGAGGCAAAAAGGATATGGTTAAATCTTGAATTGGCGAAAAAGCCAAAGGGATGTATTGAGTATATCATTGTACATGAAATGGTGCATCTGTTAGAACGTCATCATAGTGAAAAATTTATTGCTTATATGGACAACTATTTACCAAAGTGGAGATTTTACAAAGAGGCGTTGAATAACAGTCCTTTGCGTCATGAAAATTGGAGTTATTAGCCATAATGAGAAACCTCCAACAATTTGAGTAGTAGAGAGAGGGCAGGGAGGATTTTAGAATTTGCCTTTGCTATGCAAAATACCAATTTTAGGATCAAAAAAATTAAAAAAGTAGATGATAATTAGTCGTAAACACAGGGAGGAAAAATGAAGGAAAAAAAAAGAGAAAAGATGTCTGAAATGATTGCAGATTTTACAAGGGACTATCGCGCACTGGGCAAAGATGTTGAGCATAAACAGCAACTTTTAAACAGCGCAGTTTCTGCGTGGAATAGAGCATGCTTAAACGAGCAGAAACGAGAAGAGGCAATAAAGAAATATCGGGCGGGATGGAAGAAACTCAATCCTACCCATGGAAAAGACATTTTAAAAGACGTGGAAGAAGACCTTCGTTTATTAATAAAAAGAAAACTTGAATTATATCCGGATATTAAAAAACAAATACTCAATGCGCATATTCAGGAAGTAGAGGGAAAGCATCGCATTACGGTAGCATCAGTCAGGTTTTCGCCGTGATTGCTGGTGGACGCAGAGGCTTGATATTGTTACAATAAGATGAGAATTACCGTTCATCTGAATAGTGTTGCCTGCTACCATTTCATAAAGAATAAAATTGATTACAGAATAGCATCTGAAGTTGAGGAGGATAAAAAAATTCTTATAAACGAAGACTGTTGTAACAAGTAAGGCGTATCACGGGAAAATTCGAGTGATAAAGTAAAAGTTTTGATATGATTAAAGTATAATTTTCAAACCGGATAATTTCTTTCTATGTCCAGCATTCACTCTACCATGGTAGAAACGCTTCATCACGTCTTCCCCCAGCAGGCCAACCCCGCCGGCACTTTGTACGGAGGATGGATGATGAACTGGATCGTTACGGCAGGGAATCTGGCCGCTTTGCGGCTGACGAAAGGGCCTTTGCTCCTTGCCTCCCTTGAGGATCTGTTTTTTCTCCATCCCGTTCGCATTGGTGACGTGGTTACCGTAAAGGCTATGGTTGAATATATAGGAAACACATCCCTGGAGGTAGAGGCCGTGGTATTTTGCAAGGCATTCAACGACGAGGAAAAACTCTGCACCCGTGCCAGGATGTCCTTTGTTTCCAGCGATGTTCTGGGGAAACCTGTGTTGATAGAACAGCGTATCGAACCGGCTAATGATACTGAAGTGAAAATGTACCAGTATGCCAGGGAGATACGGGAAGGGCGATTTGCACGGATAGCACAAAGAAAGCAAAGGGTGTTCGATACGAATTTAGAAGACGCAGGGCAATTGAGCCTTTGCGTTCACCGGCTGGTCTTTCCCGAAGATGCTATTTATGGCAATATCATGTACGGGGGGAACCTGCTCCTCATTCTTGATGAGATTATGGCCATCATGGCAATGAAATTCGCGAAAGGAACTATCGTGACGGCCTCGCTGGACGCCCTGGACTTTTACTATCCCATTTATGTAGGCGATGTACTCATCCTGGCAACATCACTCAATTATGTGGGCAGGTCTTCTATGGAAATTGGGGTTAAGGTGCTGGCTGAAGATCCGGCCGGCAACATCGCACACCATGCCTGCACAGCCTATTCCACCTGTGTCAAGGTGGACAAAAACGGCAAACCAATCCCTCTCGTGCCATTTACACCGCTTACCGATATTGGGAAGCGGCGATGGGCTGAGGCAGAGCAAAGAAAGCTGCACCGGATGCAAAGATTAAAGGAGTTGCAGGGGCAGGAACTTTAGTGAATGTCTTACATAGGTATACAGGTAAATGCCATTGCGAGTAAGCGAAACAAGCCATCCCCCAGAGATTGTTTCGTACTATCGCTCTTGCAATGACTACATTCTTGTGTCGTTCACGATACAAGGGCACCTGATGGAATTTTGTGAAAGAATGAAAAAAGCCCGCGTGAGCGCAGTGCATCGTGCCCTTGCGGTGAAATGCACGAAATATCACGTTTTTGTATCTTCTTCCAGCTTGATATCGTAAAGGTCGAGGATTGTGCCCTTTGCCTTCTCCAGATTTCCCAGGGATATTTCATAATCAATAATCGCCCTCGTCGCTTCAAACTCCGCAATGGCAAGATTTTCCTGTGCACGCAGGATTTCCAAACTTGTAGACCTGCCGACATTATATTTTTTTCCCTCGTTTTCTAATCTTTTTTCTGCCAATTCTTTGGCCTTTCTCGTGGCATTAACCCGTTCAATGTTTGTCGTTACCTGCCGCGCGGATGCCCTTACCTCTACAAC
>JAJTXE010000003.1:975779-1003804 GCA_021463795.1 Candidatus Brocadia sp.
GCAGGAAACTATGAAGTCATCGACTCTGAACCAAGCACCTGGTCGCACACTCATAGCGGGGGGTTTGTGCTCATCAGGGGAATATTGTGTTACTAACGTACCTTCATTGCCTGGTTTCACCTGGGAAGAATAATCCACGGTCATTCTGAGCGAAGCGAAGAACCTGGTCTTGACGAGATCCTTCGCCTTCGGCTCCAGGGTGACATTTTTGTTATCTCCTGTGAGCCAGAGGCTCATGGATGCTTCGTTGGTCTTTATAGCGGATGTTCGCCCTGGGGTGAACATCCGTTTAATTACGATTACGATTGTTACTATATCGATTGTTCGTTATTATAAAGGACTATATGTCTAAAATTAATGGAACAGGAAAACGATGAAAATAATTCTGCACAAAGGACACTTCGGCGTTATCTATTGGCTGAAAAATAAGTCATTCTCTTTTGTCCTTGCCATGTTTTTTCTCATCTTGACCGGTTGGGTGATCAATGCGATTACATATAACAATACTGCCGTTTCAGCACCAAAGGCGACCGCATGTTCGGTATCTGTAGTGGCCACAGAAATGACCTTGCGTCATATACCGGAGCAAGCATTGTCTCCTGATGTTGTGCAAGGCATGCTGAGGGAAAAGGGATTGTTTGATACCCGCAGGAATCCTGCCGGGCATGGCGTTTCTCATACCTATGAAATACAGAAAGACGGAAAGGTCGTGTATGACCATGCAGGCGGTCTGATGTGGCAGCAGGCGGGTTCGCAGGATGAAATGAACTACCGGGATGCAAAGGGCTTTATTGCTGCTCTCAATGAAAACCGGTTTGCCGGTTTTCATGACTGGCGTCTGCCAACCCTGGAAGAGGCTATTTCACTGGTAGAACCAACAAGGCAGAACGGTGGCTTGTACATAGATCTGATATTTGATTCCTGCCAGAAACAGGTGTGGACGTCGGATTTCAGGAAGGACGGCATGGCCTGGATTGTTTGGTTCGACTCCGGCTTTTGTGACTATGCATACACAGACAACAATATCCGATATCACGTCCGTGCAGTAAGAAAAAAGCACTGATAAACTCAACTGTTAATCAGGACTCCCTGGTTTCTAAAAGTACTGTTTTGTGTCTTTGTTACTTTGTGTGAGAAAACGGAACGGCTTAAATGCAAATTTTATACATGACGATACCGTGATTTTGGAAATATTTTTATAAAAAGGATGCCTAAAACAAAACCCCCGATGTGCGCCCACCATGCAACTCCTCCTCCCTGTGCAGAGGAAAATGCTGCTGTGCCGCTGAAAAACTGAATTAAAAACCAGAAACCCAGAACAACGGTGGCAGGCAACTCAATGATTTCCCAGATAATAAAAAGGGGAATAATGATGAGTACCCGCGCCCTGGGAAAGGTGATCATATAAGCGCCCAGTACGCCTGCAATCGCCCCGCTCGCTCCTATACAGGGAATTCCAGACTGGCGATTGAAAAACACGTGTACGATGGCAGACCCCACCCCGCACAGGAGATAAAAAAGGATGAACCTGGCACGTCCAAGCTGGTCCTCAATATTGTCCCCAAAGATCCACAGATACCACATGTTTCCTATCAGATGAATAAACCCGCCGTGGAGAAACATGTAACTCAGAAAGGGGAAATAGGTGTTGATAACCGTGGAATCCGGAATTCCGGAAGGATAAAATATTTTAACGGGAACAACACCAAAATGAAACAGAAAAGATTCGAGCTGATTGCCTAATGAAAGCTCAATGAAGAAAACAAGTACATTCGCAAGAATAATACCAACCGTAACAAATGGGAAAGCCCCCGATGGATTTCGGTCGCGGATAGGTATCATTTAACCATCCTCAAAGAGATAAGGTGATGAAAATAATCGGATTGATAAAAGACTCCTTATGGCAAGGCACGCATTGCCGTTACAATTTTGGTAACAATTTAGTTTTTTGAAAATCCCAATAATAGCGATGTTTACCATACCGTGCAGGGGCGAAGCATTTGCTGTAATTGGCACAAGCACGTCCATACCCAAGCGGGCAAATGCTTCGCCCCTACTTTTTCAAAAAACTAAATTGTTATCAATTTTGCAGCAGATATTTGATCTGTTACAAAATTATGAATGAAGCATCCATGAGTCTCTGGCTCACAAGAGATAATAAAGTGTCCCTTTGAGCGGCAGAAAAGATGCTTGGTTTCGCTCAGAATAGCAGTTGATTGTTATTTTCCGGTGAAACAGGAGATTACCATCGGGCGGTCTTCGCAAGCAATTTATAATAGGGAAAATTCCTTCCGGGGCATTCTGTTTCCCTGAAATGCCTGTGCATGATAACATTTTCAGAAGGGATATGGCATCGTTCCTGGAGATAGTCTACTAGCGCTGAAAGTGAGGACATTTGGGCTGTTGTTGGATATGAGCCATTGAAGTTCCCTACCAGGCATATTCCAATGCCGTAATGATTGTACTCCTGCACGCCGGCATGGGCGCCATCGATTTGCTTTACCCAGCGGTTGCCAATCTCAATCTGCCCGTCACCGGCACCACATCCGTTCCCTATGACAAAGTGATACCCCAATCCATTTTCCCACCCTCTCTTCTCGCGGTGGTATCTGTCGAATTCAGATGCACAACCCGATGCTGAAGCGCTATGATGAATTACAATATACTTCCAGTCCCGCACAATGTAGCGATCCAGCTGGCTTCCTAGCGAGGGAATTTCCTTTTTTGGTGGTTTCACGGGTATGGTTGTTATTGGTTTAAAAGCAGGGGGTGCATAGCAACCGGATAAGTACATGATCATAAGAAGAGACAGACAAAGAAAAATTTTTTCCGTAACGTGCATGTAGTATCTCCCGAAAATAAGAATTATACCTCTATGGTATATCAGCTATGCTTCAGCCATAGGTGTGGGCAGTATATCATAAGCGTATGTGTTGTCAATCAACAAATTTAATTCATTGAATATTGCCAGGAGGAGTTTATCCTGTCACGAAAAGACCTCATGAAGATTTCCATGGAGTAAAAGAGTTTGATTGGCAGAAAAGTTTGAGTGCTTGAAAAAGAATAAAAAATGTGGTATTATTATTGCTATTGAATCAAATTTTTTATAATCAATCATAAAAAACATTTCCGTAGCACAGGTGTTTCATGGATGAGTTCAAGTTTTACCATCCACGTCTTACACTCTCATCCAAAGGCTTATTGCCTTCATAACGTGATCAGTACACGACGAGGTGCAAGGGTGATCCTGCATGACGGTGCACGCATTGCAATAATCGGAGGCGGACCTGCGGGTTCTTTATTCTGTATTTTTGCCTCTCAATTAGCCCGGGATATGGGCAAGGCGCTCGATTTTACTATTTACGAGAGGAAATCCTTTGCCAGTTACGGCGCGTCAGGTTGTAACATGTGTGCCGGGGTTGTTTCGGAATCTTTGGTACAGCTTCTGGCATTGGAAGGTATTAATTTGCCGCCTGCCGTTGTACAATGGGGCATTGAATCTTATTTTTTTCATACCGAAGGTGGCAGCGTTGAAATAAAATCTTCACGTCTGCGGCAGCGGGGCATAGCCACCGTCTTCAGAGGGGGCGGGCCTGCCGGAAGTTTAGCAAAAGGCATCCAGAGTTTTGACGATTTTCTTCTCCAGCGAGCTGTTGAACATGGCGCTTGCGTAAAGCGAACCTTTATCGACAGGGTATGTATGGAAGGAGATAAACCCAGACTATACTCGGGAGGAAATATGCTTCAGGATTGCGACCTCCTTGTTGGAGCCTTTGGAATTAAGGCAAGTACCGGTAAAATGTTTGAGGATCTCAGCGCCGGATATAAAGTTCCGCCTACCACAAAGGCTGTCCAGTCTGAGATCGAGCTGGGAAGTGACTGGGTGGAGCGGCGGTTTGGGCATTCTATACACATCTTTTTGCTCCGCATTCCCGGAATAAAGTTTGTCAGTGTCATACCAAAAGGAGATTACATTACGGTCAGCGTGTTGGGAAAATATCCCCAATCGGACCACATCACGGCCTTTCTTGACCATTCCGCCATGAAAAAATTCTTGCCTTCAGGTTTTCAAATACCCCAAAAATTTTGTCACTGCTTTCCGAAAATCAGCGTGGGTGCTGCAATAAAACCTTTTGCCCGCCGGGCAGCGTTTGTAGGAGATGCAAGCAGCACAAGGCTGTACAAGGATGGTATAGGATCCGCCTATATAACTGCAAAGGCGGCTGCCCATACGGCATTACTTCATGGGATTGGGGAAAAAGACTTCAGGGAATATTACTTTCCGGCCTGTAAATCCTTGAATAGAGATAATCTGTTTGGCCAGCACCTCTTTTTCGTAAACAAGCTCATCTCTGTCGTATCGCCAATTTCCCGAGGGTACTTTCATATCGTGCAGTCCGAACAAAAAAATCTGCAAAAAAATACCCCATACAGCGATGTCCTCTGGGATATGTTTACGGGAAGCAGATTTTATAAAGACATCTTTTTCCGGACACTGCACCCCTGGTTTCTACTGTATCTGTTAGGTGCAGTGGTCCTTTACCCTATAAAAAAAGCGTTTTTATTCTTTGCGAACCGATGGAAAGGAGTCGTGCTATGACGGAGGAATCTCTCCTGGGAAGGCTCTATAAGGACGGTGAAACTATTGTTGAAGAAGGGATGCAGAGCCGCACCATGTATGTAATACAAGGTGGAAAAGTGAAGGTCGTGAAAAACGATAATGGAAATGAAACCGTGTTGGCGTTGCTTGGAGAAGGAGATATTTTTGGCGAGATGAGCCTCTTTGACGCCAGTCCGCGTTCTGCTACGATCAAGGCTATTGGAGAAGCGCGGGTCCTGGCCATTGAACATGAAGGACTGATGAAAAGGATTAAAATGGACCCTACTCTTGCGCTTCGCATGATTAAGCAGATGTGTCAGCGTATCAGAGACTTAAATGCCAGGTTAATCGTGACAAAAAAGGCGATGCATCAAGCCAGTGAGGGGCTGTTGCAGTTACAGAGAACCGAAGGCGTCCCCAGAAAAGACCTTGAACCAAAAATACTCGCAATGGTGGCTCAGTTGCAGGAAAACCTTCATACGTTAACCGAACAGTACGTTCCCCGGGACGAATCTCTCCCGTGAGCGTTCACGGGTTAACAGCTCCCATCGCAGCCTGCCTGGCTGCAAACAAAATCTTCCTAAACAAGGGGAGTGCAAGAAATTTAACAAAACGAGAAGATACGACGCATGAAACAAATATTTCCTCAATCAGAAAGATACCACGGTGTTATCCTGCTATGGTGGTTTGCCGCGGTGTTTCTTTTTCAGACGACATTCTTTGTTCCCCGCTTAATTGCTGCGGAAAAAACGGTTGTTATTTTCCGAAGTCAGCAAATTGCAGCCTATAATGAAGCAATTCTGGGGTTTGAAGAAGGATGCAAAGAGAAAAATATCTCTATAAAGACCATCTACGACCTTCATGGCGATACAGAAGAGGGCAAGAGAATTATTCAGATGGTCAAGAAGGACGGAACGAAACCGGATGCCATTTTGGCTGTAGGTGTACTTGCCGCCACCCTTGCAAAGGAGCATTTCTCTGATATCCCCGTTATATTTTGCATGGTTATCAATCACGATCGTTTCAATTTACAGGGCGCCAATATTACGGGTATTTCATCAGAGGCATCAATCGAAGACCAGTTTGCAGTCCTAAAAGAAATTCTTGGTCCGCATAAGAATATCGGTGTTATTTATGACCCGTTGAAAACAAGGAAAATTGTAGCACAAGCAAATATTGTGGCAAAGCAATTTGGCTTTAACCTTGTGAAAAGTGAGGTTGTTCTGGAGAAAGAGGTAGCGTCTGCACTGAAAAATATCACTCCTAAGATTGATGCCTTATGGTTGATACCCGACAGCACGGTCATTACCAAAAACACCCTCTCGAGTATCCCGAAAATAATCCAGGATCGCCGAGTGCCGGTCTTTTCTACTTCTGATGTTATGGTAAAAGCCGGGGCGCTGGTTTCCGTTTCTCCAGATTATAAGCACACGGGTATCCAGGCAGCACAGCTTGTACAACGGTTACTAACGGATCCGCCGTCAACTTCATTGGGGATTCAGCAGCCAAAGAAGCTGAAACTAACGTTAAACACCCAAACGGCAAAGACCATTGGAATAAATCTGTTATTTATTCAATCGTATCCGGATGTCGTTTTATATCCACAATAGGGTTTTCTTGAAAATCCCATGACTAGTATTCGTGCAAAACTCGTTCTTTTTGTGAGTATCCTTGTAGTTACGATCGGTATACTCTGTTGCGTATTCTTGCTCAATCATACGAAAAGACAACAGGAAGACGCCCTAAAGAAATTCGGCACATCCCTGGTTATGTTGCTTGCTCAGGACAATGAAGTTGCCTATGCCTTGCATTCCGCACAGCCGGCATTTCTTGATGCTGCTATCAACAGACTGCGGGATATTGACATGGAAGAGGAAATTGGCTATTTGCGCATTTCAAATACCCGGACGGTGATGCGTGAAGAGAAGTCGCAAAGGATTAACGTAAATATGGAAGAAATTCCCATGAAAAAAAGCCTTCTAAAACACCATATGACTACCAGAAAGAGCCTGTGGTCGAGGGGGGGTATCCATACCGGAACTTCCACCTTCAGTTCTCCCAGTGCACTTTTCTGTGAGAGAATCAAGACCAGTTCAGGTGCGGTGTTTTGTGATTTTTTTGCGACGGTCTTTGGAAAAAAGACCTTCTCTGAGGAAGAATTTGCCGCACAGATTCTCGGTGAAGACAAAGTGAGCAAGGAAGAATTGCGGCCTGTTTTGGGTTTTGTGCAAATGGGCTTATCCCATCACAAGTTAAACGAAAGAACTCAGAAGATTATCTGGCAAAGTATCATCCCCATGGGTTTCGGCATTGTTTGTGGCGGAATATGCCTCATGTTTTTCCTTACCACATACCTTGTTTCTCCCCTCCGGCATATGGCAAATATTACCCTGGATATTGCCAGCGGAAACCTTACCCGCATGATAGACGTCAAATCACGGGATGAGATTGGCCAGCTGTCCATAAATTTTAACGAAATGACCAGGTCTCTTAAGGCGTCTCACGATGAAAAAGAAAAAATTATGGAACGGTTGCGGGATCATATTAAAGGTCTCTATAACACCAACAAAGAACTGAAGGAGACACAGGAGCGGCTGTTGCGTTCGGAGAAATTAGCCACCGTTGGCAAATTGGCTTCGGGAGTCGGGCATGAGCTGAGAAATCCACTTGGCGCCATTAAGAACGCACTCTTTCTCTTAAATAAGAACGTTTCTGTTGCTCATGTGCAGGGTGAAGGCCAAAAATTCAATGCTTTTATGGAAATCATCGAAAAAGAAACCGAAAGGAGCATCAAAATTGTCAATGATTTACTTGGCTTCTCAAGGACTGCAAAACCGACGGTATCTCCCGCGAATGTGCGCGCCCTCATTGAATCTTCTCTTTCAAGAGTCAGGATACCGGAAAAAGTTAATAAAATTGTGTACGCTGAAGACTCTTTACCCCCGATCCTTGTTGATGTCACTCAGATTGAGCAGGTATTTATAAACCTGATCCAAAATGCCTGCGAAGCCATGCCCATGGGTGGATTATTAACTATTCGTGCACAAAAAGAAGGCAGCTCTGCCTTATCGACCACCTTTACCGACACCGGGTGCGGTATTCCTGACAATGTGAAGCATATGATATTTGATCCCCTGTTCACGACAAAATCAAACGGTCTTGGTCTTGGCCTGGCTCTTAGCCATAGCATTATACAGCGGCATGAAGGGCATATTACGTTAGAGAGTCAAGAAGGGAAAGGCACCACTTTTACCGTCAAATTGCCCATAGCAAATACTCAGGGATAAGATAGTATGGCAAATGAATTATCTGAAAAAACCTGTATCATGCTTGTCGATGATGACCTCTCTATGCTTCAAACTACTGCTGCA
Organism: Candidatus Brocadia sp.; assembly: GCA_021463795.1. GTDB lineage: Bacteria > Planctomycetota > Brocadiia > Brocadiales > Brocadiaceae > Brocadia. Next base: position 983,751 of record JAJTXE010000003.1, read on the forward strand.
ATATTGGAAGATGAAGGATATGATGTCTTAACCTGCCGTTGCGGAAAAGAAGCTGTGGATAAATTTCATGATGCAGTTTTTACGGTGGTACTGGATATCAATATGCCTGATATATCAGGCTTGCAGGTCTCAGAGGCCATCAAATTAAAAAATCCCTACATCCCCATTGTTTTTTATAGCGGTCATGATGAACGGACTAAACGGGTTGACATCCGTAAGCATTTCCGGCCACATGCTTATGTGGTTAAAGGCAGCGATCCGGAACAACTCCTCGACACGGTTGCGGGTGCGGTAGGAGCTTACAAAAATATAAGAGAAAATGTCAAGCTTAACGAAGTGCTCCGGGAACGAAACACTTTGATTGAAGAATTCAACCGGTCGCTGGAAGATAAGGTGAAAAGACAAGTAGAAGAGATTCAGAGGACCGCCCGCTTAAAAAGATACGTCTCACCACAAATTGCCGAGAGCATTATTTCAAGCGGCAGCGATAAATATCTGACAAATGACAGAAAATTATTAACGATCTGTTTTTCTGATCTTAAGGGTTTTACCGAGGCGTCTGAAAATATGGAGCCGGAAGATACCATAACCCTGTTAAACGAATATTTTACCGAGATGACGAAGATCGTTTTCCGGTATGGAGGGACGCTCGACAAATTCATGGGAGATGGAATTCTCGTATTTTTTGGTGATCCCATTGAGTATGCTAATCACGCCGAGCGGGCAGTCAGAATGGCAACTGATATGCGGAAAAAAGTGCAGGAACTGCGAAACCACTGGCTCGAAACGGGATGCAACATTGATATCTATTTTGGTATAAATACCGGATATGCAACGGTTGGAAATATTGGTTCGGAAATCCAGATGAACTATACCGTGATAGGTCACCAGGTAAATATTGCCCATAGATTGCAGATGGAAGCCAAACCAAGCCAGATTCTGATTACGCAACGTACGTTTTCGGAAATAAAAGACCTGGTGGAAACGGAAGAAATTAAAGCCGTAAAATTGAAAGGAATAAATAAGCCGATTGATGTATATAATGTCTTACAGTTCAAAAGGTGATTCTACGATGACATTCGAGTAAAGGACATGGTTGTCTTTTTGTCTTCTTCCTTTGTTCTGGTTTTGTTGTTTTAAAGGTATCTTGTTTCTTTGCCGGGGATAGGGATACGCCTTTTGCCGTGATGGAGAAGGGTTGTCCGCCGGCCGTAAGGGAAAATGCAATCCAATCAACAGATGTCTCATCCGGCGACAAAGAAAACTATCCTTGCGATAAGATTGCCGCCATGTCAGAAGAAGTCTTAACCGAGGCTATTTGGTTTGGAAGGTATGAGAAGGTAACGATTGCCACACGGCAGGAAATATCAAGAGGTTAGAAATTATCATGGGTCCTGGTTCTGCTGTTTATGGAGAAGATGCCTTTGACAGCTTCGAGCGGTCTGAAATTACCGTTGCCAGGGCTCTTGCTATGTCTTGTTTGGTTTTGCAGCAGGATTCAATCTTCTTCTCTGAATTCACCAGATAAGCCAGGTGCTTATCGCCGGTAACCTCATCCTGATTATTGGCGACCACTAAGTCTGCCCCATTTTCGCGAAGAGAAGTATATGCCCTCTCGATAAGTGCATCTCGTGATAAGCCCACCTCTAATTTAAAACCAATTAAAAAGGCATACGGCCACAACTTTCTTATTAGTTTTATAACCTTTTGCGTTTTTGTAAAAGTGACTACCATCTTATCCATTCCGGAGTGTATTTTACCGCTCTGTGGAGTTTCCGGGGTGTAATCAAGCACTGCCATAGCATGCACAATCGCATCGCATGGTTTATCTTTGTGTTTTTCGTGAATTGTTGCTAATAAGTCTTGAACTGTTTCTATCTCAATAAGGGTCAACCGACTGGCACAAACGCTATCCAGCAAGGTAATATCAGGTAGCATACTGCCGGTCCCATAAATGAACGTTACAAAGGCTCCGCATCGCAGGAGTTCGTTTGCAATAGACGCACCAAGCGTACCCGTGGATTTATTGCTGATATACCGTACTGCATCTATGTAACCCCTGGTTGGTCCTGAGGTAATTATGACGTGCTGCCCCGTCAAACTTCCCATACCTTTTAGCCTTTCCGTTCATTAAAGAAGCTTGTTTATGAATGAAATGAGTCCGTTCTATGGTTCTGCCGCAGAGTTTTGATTGGATAAAGTATAATGGTTCTGGTGATATATTACAAGAATCGGGTTGCAAGAAGATACTTGCCGGGGGGGCATTGAGTTGAACTTGTAAAGCCTTTAATCAACGGCAAATTGGAACACAGTTCGCTAATCTGTAAAATCTTCTTTTGTGGTATGGTATCAATCCCTTTATTTCATGTTTCGGGGAGAATTTTCAGCGATTTACTGGTGTCAGGAATGGTTATGGGTATTACAAATACGTACACAATGCGACGGCCTATTGTTCTTATTACCTTAATACTCATAGGTGGTATATCCATTGGGTCATGCACTAAGATACCCGTGTATTTTACCATCGGGATAGGTTTTATGGCGTGGGTGTGCTGTCTGATAACCTTTATCATTCATAAATTCAGTAAATTTTCCCCCCTCTGTCTGGGACTCTTTTTTATGCTTGCGTCAGTACTATATTACGATTCCAGAACAGATGTTTTGCCTGCCAATCATATTGAATATCTTCTCACTACCCATAAATCTCCCCACCGTATATCAGGGACCATTATAAATCCGCCCATTCTATGGGATGAGCATATACTGAACAGGCGTGCACATCGGATAAAATCAGAACAAATACTAAAAAGATCCGGTAGCAAGATGTCTTTTACCCTTCGCGCCGAATCAATAAAAACTGCATCAGGATGGAAAGAGATATCCGGAATTATGAAAGTAAATTTGTATCCGTCACAAGAGGAAATTGTTGAAGGAAAGCATGATATTTCTGTCTTGAAAAAACTAGGTTACGGACAAACGGTAGTGCTTTTCGGTTATGCATTCCTTCCAAAACCTCCTGCCAATCCGTATGAATTTGACTATAAGAAGTATTTGCAAAGACAAATGCCTCCGGTTCGGGGTTTCATGACCATAGTAAACACAAAGAATGTAAAGGCACAAGAGCGGGATCGTTGTAACGGGATATATCGCTTTATCTATGCCGTATACAATAAATTAAACAACACTATTTACACACATGCCTTTAGCAACAGCGCCCCGTTGATCAGCAGTGTGTTGTTAGGCAACAGGATCGACCTTTCAAGCGAAACGATCGATAATTTTATGAAAACGGGTATTATTCACTTTATTGCCGTAAGTGGTTTTAATGTAGGAATCGTGGTCTTTACGGTAGCTGTACCCTTGCGTTTTCTGGGATGTAATCAAACCTTGTCAACGGCCGTCATTTTGGTTACCGTCATTTTTTATGCGTTTTTAACAGGGCTTAATCCGCCGGTGCTTCGTGCAAGCATCATGGCTTTCGTTTTCTTCAGCAGTTTTTTGGTACGCCGGCAATGGGATATTACGAGTGGTATCTTCACCGCTATTTTTGTAATCCTTGTCAGAAACCCGTCCGATCTTTTTAACATTGGATTTCAATTATCGGTGATGGCAACGGTGGGAATTGTCTATGGATCGGCCAGGATAGAAGAAGCTTTGTTTAAAGACGCCCTCTTTGTTGAAAGATTGCAAGGAAAGGCCGAACGCGGACGGCTGTTTTTCCTAAAAAAATATCTGCGTAAATCTCTCTGCATTTCTCTGGCTGCATGGTTGGCAACCTTGCCTGTTACGGCCTATTATTTTCATCTCTTTACCCCACTTGTTGCTCTTATAAATATCCTGGTATTCCCCTTGTTTTGGATTATTATTGTTTGCGGTATTGTTTTGTTAACACTTGGAACGGCATGTCCCCCTTTAGCCAATGTTTCTGCCTGGTTGGCGTCCAATACAAACATGGCATTAGAATCCCTTGTTTCAAATCTTGTGTCCGTGCCGTATTCTTATTTCTATGTCTGCGGGCCTTCACCAGCGGAAATTGTTGTTTATTACCTGTTTGTCACGCTTCTTCTCTATCGGTCTTTTTTACCCATAAATTTTGTTCAAATGGTACTGTTTTGCCTGTTGAGTGCTCATGTTTTTCTGTTTCCCGGCATACGAAAATTATCGAACCACACGTTAACAATTACGTGTCTGGATGTGGGACATGGGAGTGCTCTCCTGATTCAATTTCCCAACGGAAAAAATATTTTGTATGATGCAGGCTCATGGCAAAATTATGATGTAGGAAGATATATTATCTCACCTTTTTTATGGAGCCAGCACGTCAAGAAGATCGATCTGGTAATTCTGTCGCATGAACACGAAGACCACGTGAATGGTTTGCCGTCTCTCATTGAGAGATTTCAGGTAAAGTCTGTTTATTTGCCACATCATTCGTTTGCATCTCATGAGGGACAAAAAATAATTTCATTCCTGAAAAAAAACCATATTTGTACCGCATCGCTTTCTTATGGAAAGTCATTAAAGGGGTTTGAGCCCGCCACGATAAAGATATTAAATCCCCTGCCGTTTGCTTCCGGTGGAAATGCAATAAATGACAATTCCTGTGTCTTAAAAATTGAATACCTTGGATATTCCGTCCTTTTCTGTGCCGATATTAAGGAGCCGGGCATAGAGGTGCTCTTGTCAAAGGCTTCAGAAATCGGGTCTGATATTATGCAGATGCCGCATCATGGTTCGTCCATCCGCAATCTGGAAACGCTTGTCAGCATTGTTCAGCCGACATACGCTTTCATAAACTCGAATCACGATATCGTTGCCTCCGAGACGCTCAGGATCATGGAAAAGCATCGTATCAGGGTTTTGCAAACACATGTGGAAGGGGCGATAACATTCACTATTGATGAATATGGAATAACAAGTTCTTCTTTTTTATCTAAGGTCTTCAAGTAATTCGTTTTGCACGATGCGTTTCATTTACTTATTTCAAATACTCTTGTATAATCAAACCTGTTGGTTTTTGTATACCTAAGGCAAAGGTACAAACATTATTACAGATCTCTTTAAAGCATATTCTCATGTCAATACCCCTTTGGATACTTACGGGCCCTACGGCAAGCGGAAAGACAGAGCTTGGTTTAAAAATTGCTAAAAATAACGGTATTGAGATAATCTCAGCTGATTCGATGCTGGTGTATCGTGGTATGGATATTGGGACGGAGAAGCCTTCCCTTGATATGAGAAATAAGATTCCGCACCACCTGATTGATGTCGTTGAGCCCTGGGAAGAATACAGCGTTGGTCAGTATGTGAAAGATTTCGAGGCTGTTACCCAACGCCTCTATCAACAAGGCAAACCATTCATCATTGTCGGTGGAACAGCTCTCTATATAAAAACTATGGTGGATGGCTTGTTTGAAGGTCCTCCTGCAGATTGGGAATATCGCAATTCCTTAAAGGCCATCGCCAGGGAAAAAGGTCCACAGTACTTGCATACCCTGCTTGGAGAAATAGATCCTGAAACTGCCAGGAAGCTGCATTTCAATGATCAAAAGAGGATCATTCGGGCGCTTGAGGTCTTTAAGACAACAAACCGGCGCATCTCATCGCTTCAAACTCAATTTGGTCACAAAAACCCGAAATACGATTGCATGCTCATTGCAATTGAATATGATCGTGATACATTATATCAACGGATAGAAACACGGGTAGATCGTATGCTTGAGCGGGGACTTCTTGATGAAGTCAGGAGATTGGTAAGTAATCCATTGGGGGTAAGCAGGCAGGCATCTCAGGCGTTGGGCTACAAAGAAGTTATTGATTTTTTTCAGGGAAAGCATACCTTTTCTGAAGTTTCACGTGAAATCAAACAAAGGACACGGCGATTTGCAAAAAGGCAGATGACATGGTTCAGAAGTTTTTCAAATATGCACTGGATTCATACGATGACCGAAAGTGATACCGCCAAACTTTCTGAACAATTTCTCACTTGGTATTTTACCAAAAAAAGACGGTGTCTGGAAAAATAATTTCCTGAAAAGTCCTTAATCAAGCCAATATTCCTCCTTGATGAACAGCAAATGCGATAAAGGTTTTCCTTTTCTGTTTAATTCCTGAATGTTTTTGTTGATTTTAACAAAAATGATTAAAAATTATACAGATTCCCTCCTGTTCTGATAAATGAACAACCAAGATAAGTAATTTAAAGAAATAATAGCATAACCAGTTAGGATGTTTAATATTTAGACCAAGATATTTTGTTGTTTTGGTATCTGATTTGTTTGTACACGATTATGAATTAATAAACCAATTCTATAAGAAAAACAAATAAACCTGAACAATAAGATAGATGAAATTAAAATATCTCAGTATTAAACCTAAAATCTCAAAGGTAACCACCCATAAGTTTTCCCAAATAGTTAAGCACGCCAGGAGAAAATCTGCCTGGGGGCTTGATATCAATGAATCCTTTTTAAGGGTGGCAAAAATCACTCAGGTGTCTCATGAATTGCTAATCGATGACCTTGGCATTATCGAGATTCCCCCACCTCAACCCGAAACAAATATTTCAGAATCCGTTTATATCAAAGAGGCTATCCAGACTTTTCTTGCAAGGCATCGCGTAAGAAAAGATGATAAGGTTGCCGTGTCTATTTCCGGACAATCCGTACTGTCCAGATTCATTAGCATCCCTCCTGTAGACAAAAAACAGTTAAGAGGTGTTGTGAGTTATGAGGCGAAACAGCAGATCCCTTTTGATCTGAAAGACATTGTATGGGATTACCAGCAATTCACAGAAAAGGTTACCGGTATAAATAGCGTAGAGGTTGGTTTGTTTGCCTCAAAGCGGGTAACACTCGATCAGTTGCTGTCCAATATCTCACAACTCAAACCTAAACTCAATGCAATACAGGCCTCACCGCTGGCTATTTACAATCTTATCTCCTTTGAACAGCAAATCAATGGCCTGACGATTATTATAAATTCAGAAACAGAAAACACGGATCTGATTATTGTTGATGGTCTCTATTTCTGGCAGAGAAGTATTCCTACTTCTAAGGTAGATGCCGACCTTGTTAAAGAAATCCAGAGATCCATGGAATATTACAAATCTTTAATGAAGGAGCCATCTAATTTTCAGACAATTTTGCTTACGGGAAATAAATTTAAAGAGCCAGACAACGTAAAATTTATTACCGATAATTTTGCCTATGAGATAAAAATCTTTAAGACCTTAAACAAGATAAAATTATCAGGCAATATAGATAGTACCTATTTCTGCGAAAATATACCACATTTTACAACCGCGTTAGGGCTTGCACTTCAGGGGATCGGGCTAGGCAGAATAAAGATTAACTTATTACCGCAGGAATTGATCAAGGCAGTAGAGATTTCAAAGAAGAAACCCTATGCCATAGCCTCCCTTGGTTGCCTGGCCCTGTCGCTTATGATTCAATACTCTGGGTTCTCTATCAGAAATACCTATCTTCAGAGTACCGCAACTCATTATCAAAAAGTGCTGCAAAATATAAAAGAGCTTGAAGGAAAGTATAAAAATGCTGAAACGCTTGCTCAAACAAACAAGGCTGCACTTGACCTTGTCTCTTCAATCGATTCTTCCCGGTTTGTTTGGATGGAAGGACTGGATAAGTTGCTGTCTCTGATACCAAATAAGGTGTCACTGGGCAGTATTCAGTCCTCATGGATAGATGAAGGGGCTATATCCTTGACAAAACAGGCTACACCAGGAGCCGTCCAGCCGAAAAAAGCAGCTCCTTCTCCAAAAACTGGCGCTCCCAAAAAACTGCTTCTTATGGGAATCAAAGGAGAAAGCCAGGAACCAGGCATGCGCTTTATAGAAGAACGCATCCTAAAGCCTATTCAAAAGGTAACTCTTTTTGACCAAAAAGTTGCTGCATTCAAAAATGTGGAAATAGTACCAGGCTCTTCCCGCCAGTTAGAGCGTAAAGACGGACTGGGCACGTACATTAGTTTTGAGATACGATGGATTGTAAAATCAAGCGATGAAATCCGCGACGAAGAAAATGCATTAGCATCAGTTATTGGGACTTCAACGCAGCTTAATAAATCCTAAAGAGAAAAGTGGGGATTTTTTAAGGTATAGGAATTTCGATTACCCCTCCCATAATCCCCCCGTTTACAGGGGGAAAAATGGAGAAAGTCACCGAAGGCCTGCTTTATGAATACCATTGGGAATATGAATTTTTCATACATTCGAAAGATCGGTCAGGGTGTCTTTGCTCATATGCTGAACTTTTGGCTGATCACCAGTATTGCTTTTTGTGTCTTGATGGCACTTTTGTTCGCCTGTATTTCTCCACTCTCAAAAAAATATACCGAGACGTGCAAGAATTTGGAAGATTTGTCATCTGCACTCGAAAGATACGCTGCAAAAAAGGATATGTATAATGAATCCTGGATTGCTTTAAAAAAACAAGAGTCGGAAATCTATAATAAAGAATCTGAAAAATGTAAATCTTTTCTTAAAGCGAAGGATGATTATCTGGAGTCAGTTTTTATGATACAAGGCGCAGATGGAGGATTGGTCAAGGTTGAAGACGAGGCGCTCTGGAAGAATGAATATGGGAAGAGGATTTCTGCAGTATTGGCAAAATTAGAAGGAGGTCTCACCGATGTAGGGAACGGTGCATTGCCATTTCAAAATTGGGGGACAGAAATTCCCACATGGGACAATATTTTATCAGTTCAAAAAAGATTTTGGATTATAGAAACGATTGTGAATATTGTTTTGAATAATCATAGAATTACAAAACTTGAGAAAATTAACTTTAAGGAATCATGCTGTTCTTATGACCAGGCATTTGCGCACATTTACACCGCAATCCCCGTTACCATGAAATTTGAATTACCGGCTGACCATATTCAATTTTTGCTGCACGATATTTTGCGAGCATCTATACCTTTTGTTATAGAGGGTGTTACTATTTCGAGTACCGGTAAAATTCTTAATCGCGATTCCTCCTTAGAAATGGATCATGTCTTGAACGTTGACACAAACAACCCTGTACCGAATCCCATTGCTGAGATTACCATTGATGCGTATATCATTGACTACAAAACATAAATCATGATAAACATGATGCCTGTTAAATATTTTCTATTTAAACACATTGAAAAACTGATCCTCGGTATGGTCATATGTTATCTTATCTATACGATAATTTATACCTTTATTACCACAAGTTTAAAAACGCAAAATCTTGATTCAAAATTGCTGTCATTATCAACCATCATCGACAGAAAACTTAAAATGAGTATGCCTCAACCGTTAAAGGTAAAACGTAAAGAGGCAGAACAATTAGCGTTGCGTTTTACAACCCCGCCCGCTGCAAGTCTTTTATCACGTCCATATCTCTCTGTTGATTTTGCGTCAGACAAATCGAATCTGGACATTACGACGAAGGATTTACTAAAAAAACCTGAGATACAAATTTCTTCAGGCGTTGAGGGTATTCAGGGAACTACGGAATTTATCCTCAAAGGCGGGACCGCTGATATGGCATTGATTCAGGTCAGGAAATTTTACCGGGACAAATGGTGGGCAGAAAGTTTTACCGTTGGAAGAGGGGAAATAATTGGCAGAGAGAAAAAAATTGGCGCCGAGACGGTTGATTTTCACACATACTGTAGATTGACAGAAATTGCTCCTTTTGCGCCAAAGCCATTTTTTACCAGGAAAACCGTTGTTCTGCGGAATGAAAAGAACGAATTTTTAGGTGTCTCGCAGACAGAAGAAAAGCATATGATCCCAACATCACAAGTCGTATTTAAAGATAAAAAAGGGGAGTCTCATCATGCCTGGATAGGAGAATTGGTTAAATTAGGAACTGAAACGGTTGCTGTTTCTCCGGTAACGCATACCATGTCAACCCATTAACAATATATTTTTAAAAAGAGGTCTGCATGAAAAACATATTTACCACAATCTTGCTTGTTGCCCTGAATGTGTCTTTATTCAACCTAACGCCATATCAACTTCTTGCTCAAAACGCGGGCAGTTCAGAAAAAAATTCTTCTGCAAATAACTATTACCTTAAAACCGCAAAAGGGTACTATGAACAGAAGGACTTCACAAAGGCCATTGATGCACTTGAGTTGGCGCTCCTTCTTGAGCCTAAGAACGCAGAAGCGCAAGTATTACTGAAAGAATCCAAACGACTTTTGGAAGAAAAAAAATCTGCGCGTGCATCTGCTGAAGTTAAAGCTGTTGTGCCGGAGGAAGTTAACACTTCACCGTCTCCTCATGCGTACATCTCCTCTTTGTTGCGGAACGCATATGCTGCTATAGAAAAAGAGCAGTATGATGTTGCCTTAAAACTTATCGATGCAGTACTTACCAGAGACCCTATTCAACAAGAAGCATTGTACCTCAAAGGAAAAGTAAACGATATGCAACATCAGCGGATTACAGAAAATCTGAAGACTACTCATGCACAGGAAAAACTAAAGAGCTATGAATATCTCAGGGATACAGCAATTCCCCACCAGGAAACCTTAAGATATCCTCCCAAAGAGCAATGGAAAGATATTGCAGGACGTTCACTCCCGGAATTAGATAAAATTGTTGAGGAAAACAGAAGGAACACAGAGCAATTACGAATGATTCCCAAACCAGAAAAAGATGCAACGCCAAAGGTCATTGAAGATGCTCTGAATACAATTATATCATTCGAATTTTTAGATACGCCCTTAAAGGACATCATCGTATTCATACGAGAAAAAACGAATGTCAATATGATCATCGATCCTGTTGCAGGAGGTGTTCCTGTCACTTTAAAGCTAAAAGATGTCCCATTACGAACCGCGCTGAAATATATTTTACCGAGCGAATATGAATATGTGATTGAAGGAGATATTATTCATGTTTATAAGCAAAAAATGGAACTACGAGTCTATGACGTAAGGGATATTCTCATCAATCTCGATGATAAAGAACCGCTTGAATTTGATATTACTGCAGCCGCCACGAGCCAATTAAGCATGCGCAAGAAAGCGGATGCGAAAACAAAGAATTCCTCAGAGCGGATACACGATCTGATAGAACTTATTGTGACCACCATTGAACCTTTATCATGGTCACAGCGTGCCAGTGTTATTGGCGCTGCTGGTGCTGATGGCCGGCGGCAGATCAATGTTCCTGGTCAGGGAGAAGGAAGCATCACCGCAAGGATGGGACAACCTGGCGATCTTGTTATCGTTAACAGCAAACACGTCCATGAACAAATTGAAGACCTGCTGGCTTCCCTGAGGTCGGCACAAAATCTTCAGGTAAGTATTGAATCCCGCTTTATTACCGTTTCAGATAAATTTCTCGAGGATATTGGAAATAATTTGATAGGCGATGATGTGCATATTGATACCGGTGCTGAAAACATTAAAGGAAATCTCAGTGGCAAAGAGGTTACTGGTTTCAGTCTTAGTTATTCCATCTTAAGCGACCCTTTGTTGTCTGGTTTTTTACGCGCCATCCAGGAAAGCAAAGACTCGGAGTTCCTTACTTCACCCCGCATAACACTTTCTAATACTCAACGGGGAAATATCGCTGTTGTAAAAACCATCAATTATGTCCAAAGCACGTCTGTCTCAGAAGGTGTTGTAACTCCTGTTATCGGCACCATACCCGAAGGAACTACCTTTGATGTGAGACCTATTGTGAGTGCAGACAGGAAATACGTCCATTTGGAAGTAACCCCCTCTGTATTTCAGATTGAAACGATCGATTCTTTCCGGTTCAGTGGAGTAGGTACAGGAACTACCTTCAGCGGGGGCGGTGCATCAACCGCGAATATTCCTCCTGATCAGATAATTCAATTACCCCAGGTAAACGTTTCCCAGGTATCGGTAACAGTCTGCGTGCCTGACCGGGGAACGCTCATGATTGGCGGTCTAGGCGCTATCACCAAAACTCACCTGACAACAGGTATCCCGATTTTATCCAATATCCCGGTACTCAAAAGATTGTTTACCCGTGACCAAAAGACCAATGATAAAGCAAATCTGATTATTCTTTTAAAACCAACGATCCTTATTAAAGAGGAATACGAAGAAAAGTTAATGAGCAGTCTGTCAAATAGAAAAGTCAATGTGATACATACAAATATGAAAAATAAATAGCAAAACTTTTCTATAAGCTGATACATGAAATCATTTCATTTACCTCGGAGATATCAATATGCACAAAAAGTTTAGCACCAATACCCTCTTCCTCGTCATCATCGTTGTCCTCTTTGTGACGCTACTCTTTAAGAATACGACAAATTATGTTGTTGCACAGGGAGACGGAGATGCACGGCATGTCTTCGGTGTTTTAGGAGAAGGGCAAGGCAATAGACAGCCATTCTTTCTTGTTGACACGACCGAACAAACCATTCTGGTATATGAATATTTTCAGGGAGGCGGGTTAGGATTTGTGGCTGCAAGAAATTATCAATTTGATAAAAAATTGCAGGAGCACGGAAAAATTTACGGTCTGTCTATTGAAAATGTAAAGGAGATACTCTCGAAGGAAAAAACAAGATGATTGATAAAATCTTACAATTCCTGAATAAGGGAGTTTCTTTTTGATGCGATTTGCAGTAACCTTGTTTTAACTTCTGCAAACGGAAAATTCTTACCAGGGCAGGCCGTACATTTTTGATGTACCTGTTTGTGTTGCAATATGTTGGATGACGCAATATTATATTTTCTGGAAAGATACTGAATGAGCCTTACCAACGACTCGATCTGATTCTCAGTAGGAGCATCTGCATTTTCAAAATCCCCAACCAGGCAAATCCCTATTGCTACACGATTACAGTTTGCATTTGCCGTATGTGCACCATGGATTTGCCTTTTCCATCTATTGCCAACTTCAATCTCGCCATTTCCGGAAAAAGATCCATTGCCGATTACAAAATGATAGGCAAGTCCGTATTCCCATTTCCTTTTTTCACGGTGATAATGATCAAATCGTGCTGCGTTACCCTTAGTTGTGGCGCTATGATGGATGACAATATATTCCCATGGTTTGTCGCTTACTTCCGTACGGCAAAGGTGTTCTAGGTTTTGCGCATGAAATGGCTTTTCGGAATTTACATGGCCGGTAGCCCATTTAACCTTTGTACCAGGAAAAAAAAGGAGAGAGATGCAGAGACCCGATGCAATTACAATCATGGTTAGTGAAAGACATTGTATTATTCCCTCGCATCTATGCCTCGTCCTATTCCCAAAACCTATTAAGTTCCGCGACAGTAGGGAAAATATTTTTCTATGCATAGGATTTCACCTGGAAAAATATCTCTAGAAATAAAAAAGCCTTCCTGTGAAAATATTCATACAGAACAAATTCGGCAGGAAGGCTATCTTGAAAATCTGCTGCGTTATCTAGAGCGTTTTTATTTCAGGTGCATGCCATCTTCGCGGACTAAAGACCCTTTCCTTTGCGTCCCCCGATCACTCGGGGTTTGCCTTTTCGTTTGATAATATTATAAAATTTTAATTCTGTATTGTCAATGGACAAATTGGTGAATTATTTCTAAAAGTCAGTTGAATAGACATGTCTCATTGTTTGTTTGTGTCATTTCTCCAGGTTACTTTTCATTTCCTCTATTTCTTTCTTCCCGGTTTGCTGAGGGTGTAATCTTAAGGTTTCTTTCAAGTGGTACAATGCCTTGGTAGAATCATAAATATGTTTAGCATAAATAATGCCAAGCATCTTATGAGATAATGCGTTATTTGTTTGATAATGAATTGACTGACAAAAGGCGTTTGCCGCTGCCTCATAATGTCCTTTCTGATAAAGGGCATTTCCCAGATAATAATAAATCTCCCCATCGGTGGGATTATTTTTTACGGCCTCTTTAAATTCTGAGATCCCTTCATCTTTCATGCCCTTTGAAATATAAGCGTTTCCCAGGTTACAGTGGGTGTTGCTATCCTTCGAATTATGTTGCAGTGCCAGATTGAGTTCCCTGATCGCATAATCGGTTGACCCCCGGGTTAAAAGTACTCCGGCTAAATTGTTGTGTACATCTGCATTGTCAAATCCAAGGGCGACCGCTTTGTTCAGTTCATCAAGGGCTTTGTCATAATTACCTTTTTTCGCATAGGCAATGCCGAGGTTATTATGCACATTAGCCAGTTTTGGGTTAAGCCGTCCCGCAGTATCGAATTCCGTCATGGCATCATCATACTTTTCTCTATACATATCAACAATCCCCAAATTATTATGGGCGTCGGCAAAGGCAGGGTCTTGATCAACCGATGTCTTGTATTCAGCCAATGCCGCACTGAAATTTCCCATTTCTTTGTAAGTGTTTCCCAGGTTGTTATGGAGAGAGGGGATTCCGGGGTCTATTTTTAACGCTTTTTTAAATTCACGAACGGCCTCGCTATACTGCTTGCTCGCATGATACACAAGCCCCAGGTTGTTGTAATAAAGGGGATTAAATGGATTACGCTGGATTGCTTTTTCGTAAGACTCAACAGCGCTATCGAAAAGTTGCCGGTTTTTGTATATTCCCCCGATATTATTATAGGCATCGGCATGGCCAGGATGGTAACGCAAAACTTCCCTGTATTCTTCGATTGCCGCATCTGTCTTGCCATCCCTTTCATAAGCGTTTCCCATGTTGTAATGCGCCTCGATATCTCCGGGATGAAGCTCTATCGTTTTTCTATATTCTGATTCAGCTTGGTCATAGAACCCTTTTGTACTATATGCAACACCAAGATTGTTATGGGCACGGGCACTCTCCGGTGCACGGTCGACTGTTGCGTGCCATAGGGTGAAATCCTCACGCCATACTCTGTTCCGGTGAACAGCCATCATGCTCGTCGTTACCAGAATTATCCCCAAACCGATCGTAGCTAATTTGTTTCTTGTGGTATAGTTTTGAATAATAATTCCCATAACCCCGGAGAACCCCATAAAAGGAATGTAGAGATATCGCTCTGCCATGACATTTTCAATGGGAATTATGTTTGATACTGGCAAAAGCGTGATAAAAAACCACGATGCAAAAAACCAACGCTCTTTATCATGCTTGCACATCCGTATGAGCAGGATAACCGCGGTAATAACCAAAAACACTGAAATTATCAAAGAGATAACCCCGTTCATTGCTGATAGCACGACATAATCTGCATTGAGGTTCCAGGGGAAAAATAAGACCCTGAGATATGCTGCAAGGACCTTAACCATGACAAATATATTGTCATGATCCTGGTCTAACCTGATGGATGTATGCCGGAACAGCACGAAGCGTATGTACAAATAGAAACCCGTGATGACAAAATAGCCCAGATAAATACCCTTTGTCCTATTGGAAAGCGGGTACCGGATGCTGGTTGAAGAAAGACACAAAAAATTACCTAGTATAAGAAGGATGGGTAAGGTAATTGACATCTCTTTTGAGAAGAGAGACAAGAAGTATGATAATAAGGCTCCGGTAGAATAGAGCAAAAATTTTCCCTGCGTTACGGGTGTATTGTCAACGTTCAGAAACAGAACAAAAGAGATGAGGAAAAAGAGCGCTGCCAGGAGGTCCTCCCGGTAGCTAATAGAATTTATCGTCTCCGTTAGTACCGGATGGATGGCAAACAGTAATGCCGCGATGAAGGCTATGGAGTTTCTTCTTATCACGCGCTTAAGAAAGAGGTAAAACAACAAGACATTCGCTGATTGCAGAAAGATGTTTGTGAGGTGAAAACCTTTGGGATTTAAGCCCCAAAGGAAATAGTCGATGAAATACGATACGGTAACAACAGGGCGATAACTTAACTCCCCTGAAAGGACAAAGTAATAAGGGGAAAATAGGAGGTGGATGTTTTGCCAGCTTTTAATAAGGTTGTTCGCAACAATCGTAATAGAATCATCATAAACAAAGGTATTGTTTAAGGTGTTCAAAAAGACAATGCCCGATAGTGCCGGCAGAATGAAATAGGGGGCTGTGATTTTCAGATATTGGTTCAATTTCAGGAGGAGTTATCCACGATACAGGAGCAGAGACGCCGTGTAAATTAACAGAATCATTGTGTCAAAAGAAAAAAGTTTAGCATACGCATGAGAAGATTGCAATGGCCGACTTGAATGAAGGTTGCCGTCAGTACACGGAAATGCTTTTATAAATAAATGGGACTGTCCTGGCCTTCCAATCATTTCGCTTGACTTGTTGAGATATTCCACTAAAATTACAGTTTAATCCTGTAATGGATATTTCTGTATATGGATTGATAAATACACCTATCAATAGGGGGGATTAAGATGCTTCGATTTAACAAACGCCGTAACACTTTAGAACCTGAAGAGTATATTTTTCAATTACAGGATTCAGCAGAACCCAATCTCTTTCGGGACGTCTTCCCCTATAATAAAATACCGAAGATATCGTTTAATTATCGGCTTAACCCGATGAACCCACCTGAGGAGATATGGATTACCGATACCACGTTTCGGGATGGACAGCAATCCCGTCCACCGTATACCGTCAAGCAGATTGTTGACCTCTATGACCTGATTCACAAACTCGGCGGTAAGAGCGGCCTTATTCGTCAGTGTGAATTTTTCCTGTATAATGAAAAAGACCAGCAGGCGGTGAGAAAATGCATGGAACGGGGTTATACCTATCCGGAGATTACGGGATGGATTAGGGCGGTAAAGAGCGACTTCAAGTTGGTCAAAGAAATGGGGCTCAAGGAGACAGGAATCCTGTGCTCCTCATCAGACTACCATATCTATTTGAAATTGAATAAAACGAGAAAACAGGCCATGGATATGTATTTGGATATCGTACGGGCTGCGCTCGAAGAAGGCATTATTCCGCGGTGCCATTTTGAGGATATTACCCGGTCCGATTTTTATGGTTTTGTGGTCCCCTTTGCCAAGGAGCTCATGAAATTATCAAAAGAAAGCAAACTTCCCGTAAAGATCCGCGCCTGTGATACTATGGGAATGGGGATTAGCTACCCCGGCGCCGCCTTGCCGCGCAGTGTGCCCGGCATTATTTACGGCCTCAACCACTTTGCCGGAGTTCCATCAGAATATATGGAGTGGCACGGCCACAATGATTTTTATCTTGCGGTAAGCAATGCTACCAGCGCATGGCTTTATGGATGCAGCGTAATTAATGGTACGTTATTAGGATTAGGAGAACGTACGGGAAATACGCCCATTGAGGCGCTTATCATCGAATACCTTGCCTTGAGGGGCAATGACGACCAGATCGACACGACGGTAATAACAGAAATTGCGGATTACTACCGCAATGAAATCGGATACCCAATCCCGCCGACGCAACCTTTTGTAGGCTCTGAATTCAATGTCACCCGTGCCGGCATTCATTCGGATGGGTTATTGAAGAACGAAGAAATCTATAATATCTTTGATACGAAAAAACTCTTAAACAGACCCCTTGGCGTTGCGGTAACTGATAAATCCGGCGTGGCGGGAATTGCTCAGTGGATAAATATCTTTTTTGAGCTCAAAGGTGATGAGCAGATTCACAAAACCCATGAAGGGGTCACCAAAATAAAGGAATGGGTGGAAAAGCAATACATCGAAGGCCGTATTACCTCTATCTCCGACGATGAAATGGTAGAACAGGTGCGTATCTATTTTCGCGATAGTATCAAATCCGATAAATTGCAAAAATCTGGAACTAATCAGACGAAATAACATCTTTGAAGTTATTTGAGTTTCAGGCAAAAAATATCTTAAAAGAGTATGGTGTTTCTATCCCCCGTGGCATAGCCATATCCCGGAGTGCTGATGCTCCAAAAACATTTCAGGAAATCAGTTGCACTCGTTGTGTTATAAAGGCGCAGATACTTGCCGGTGGCAGAGGTAAAGGCGGCGGAATTCAATTCGCCAGTTCTCCTGAAGAAGCGCAGGCATGTGTCGATAGTATGCTGGGTACACATCTTGTAACCCACCAAACCGGTCAAAAAGGCACGGAAATTAAATATGTTCTCATTGAAGAAGCCCTGCCTATAAAAAAAGAACTGTATCTTGCAATAACGATTGACCGCGGCCTCCAGGCACCGGTGCTGATTGCCAGCACCGAAGGAGGCATGGAAATCGAAGAAGTCGCAAAAAGAACACCCGATAAAATTATTAAAGAACCTATTGACGTATTCTTTGGCATCCATCCGTTTCAGGCGCGTCGTATTGCCTCTCATTTAAACATATCTGGTACGCTTGCAACGAAGCTGAACAACCTTGTCGCGAGTCTGTTTGACGCCTTTCTGAAAAATGATTGTTCATTATTAGAAATCAATCCACTGGCAATAACGGCTCATGATGAAATATGCGCACTGGATGCAAAGATGGATGTTGACGATAATGCCCTTTACCGCCATCCCGAGTTCAACCAATTTCTTCCTTCTCAGAATATCTCTCCCGCAGAGGCTTTGGCAAGGAAACACCGGCTGAGCTACATTGGCCTCGAAGGAAATATCGGATGTCTCGTAAATGGCGCTGGTTTGGCCATGGCTACCATGGACATCATCAAGCTGCACGGTGGAGAACCAGCAAACTTTCTGGATGTGGGGGGTGACGCATCCCCGGAACAGGTCACACAGGCGTTCAAGATCATCTTGTCCGACCCCAAAGTAAAAGCGGTCTTGATCAATATCTTTGGGGGGATTATGAAGTGCGACGTAATTGCGTCCGGTATTATTCAGGCTATAAACGAAGTAGGTATTCATATCCCTTTAGTCATCAGACTGGAAGGGACCAATGTTGAAATGGCAAAAAAAATCCTGGATACTTCCGGACTAAAGATTGCCGCTGCCAAAGATATGAAAGAGGCTGCGAACCTGGTGGTATCAAAGGTGCTGTAGTATTTTGCAGGGTTTTTAAAAAAGATGGGGATATTAATCAATAAGGAAACACGGGTTCTCTGCCAGGGTATAACCGGACATGCGGGCAGTTTTCACACCGAACGCATGCTTGAGTATGGCACCAGGCTGGTTGCAGGTGTTACCCCCGGTAAAGGCGGCACGCTGCACCACCACGTTCCTGTTTTCGACAACGTGCTCGATGCAGTATCAGAGACCGGAGCGAATGCCTCCGTTATCTATGTACCCGCCCCTTTTGCAGCAGATGCCATTATCGAGGCCGCTGACGCCGGAATTGAGCTGGTGGTCTGTATTACCGAAGGAATTCCCACCCTGGACATGATCAAGGTAAAAAAATATCTCTCGCATAAGCAGACACGCCTTATCGGACCGAATTGCCCTGGAATCATAACACCTGGCGCGTGCAAGATCGGCATCATGCCGGGATATATCCATAAGCCTGGACAAGTAGGGGTTGTTTCACGCAGCGGAACGCTCACCTACGAGGCTGTCTGGCAACTGACCCAACGAGGAATAGGCCAATCCACATGCCTTGGGATTGGGGGCGACCCCATTGTCGGTACCGATTTTGTGGAGGTGCTAAGACTATTCGAGAACGATCCCAAAACGCGAGCGATGGTAATGATTGGAGAGATTGGAGGCAGTGCAGAAGAAGAGGCTGCCGGAATAATACAGAAAGAGATTTCCAAGCCGGTTATCGGTTTTATTGCGGGCAGAACTGCGCCCCAGGGCAAACGCATGGGACATGCCGGGGCAATTATTACCGGCGGTAAAGGCACGGCAGCGTCAAAGATTGATACCCTGAAGACCTCAGGCATTACAATTGCAGACAGCCCCGCTGATATCGGCGACACGGTAGCAAGGTTGTTACGGTAGACCGGTATCCAGGAACTGGCATGGTACTGGCATGTTAAGGGGAGCAGACCTCGTCTTCCCGCCATACACCCCACGGCACGGTAAAGTTTTCTGCATCTCCTTCCAGCTTTTTCAAGTATTATCAACTTTCGTCTGATTTCCGTTCAGCTACAATTTTGGATTGAGAAATCTTCCGGAATATCCACCAATAACCAGATATATCCTTAAATCTCACTACAAATTTAGGTTGACAACAACTCTTATTTATGCTCTATATTGATTATTTAGTCAAACTAAAGAATTTAGTACTTTGAAAATACTCT
>JAJTXE010000003.1:1003825-1020428 GCA_021463795.1 Candidatus Brocadia sp.
AAAAAGTTGGGATCAACGGTTGAGCAGAGGCGGAGGTTACTAGAGTCAGGAAACGAAAAGATAAGTATAAGGCGACAATGTGAGTTACTGGGGATATGCCGTTCTGGTTTTTACTATAAGGAGACAGGGGAGAGCGAATATAATCTTGAGTTGATGAGGCAGATAGATGGGTATTATACCGGGCATCCATTTTATGGGGTAAGGCGGTTGACAGCATGGTTAAGAGACGAAGGACATGAGGTAAACCACAAGAGGGTAGATCGGCTAATGAGGAAGATGGGATTATATGCGATCTATCCGAAGCCTGGATTAAGTAAAGGGGATGAAGGACACAAGAAATACCCATATTTACTCAGAGGATTGAGTATAGAGAATCCTGATCACGTGTGGTGTGCGGATATAACGTACATACGGCTCAATCAGGGGTATGTGTATCTCATGGCAATAATGGATTGGCATAGCCGGTATGTGCTGTCGTGGGAGACATCGATAACTTTGGACGTGGGATTCTGTCTGGAGGCATTAGACAGGGCAACAAGAAAGGGAAGCCCTGAGATATTTAACACAGATCAGGGAGCCCAGTTTACGAGCAATGCGTTTACGGGGAAATTAGAGGGAACTGGGGTAAAAATCAGCATGGATGGAAGGGGACGAGTGTTTGACAACATTTTTATAGAGCGTTTGTGGAGGTCGGTAAAATACGAGGAGGTGTATTTAAAAGACTATAAGACGGTAAGAGAGGCGTCGGAAGGTTTAAGGAGGTATTTTGATTTTTATAACAACGAGAGATTACATCAATCGCTTGGATACAGAACGCCAGCAACACTGTATTTTAGAGGCAAAAAGGCATGGGAAGGAGGGGTGGTAGATACTATTGAACTGACAGGATAAAGATGGCAAGAGAGCAAGAACGGAGAAACGCACGGCGAATGAGCAGGAAAACTCCATTCCGCTCCGCTCCATTCCGTTTTCCTGCTCATCAAATAATTAAAAGATACGTCACAAAAACAATATTAAAATTCTATCTTATTTTTATTAAATAATTGTCTAGACATTGGGGTACACCTTAGATCGGTTGATTTTTTTAGTCTTAACAGGTTAGACAGAAAGTCCCTGTAGCCTGGGAAATCTATTACATGCGATAGTTTTATCTTATCTATATTGCAGTTTTCGATAAGATGATTCTGGCTGGAATCTATTTCTAGAGCCACCGTTAAAGGTTTGCCCGATTTTATCCTGTTTTCAGTGATTTTGTAAGCTAGTTCTTCGGATTCATTATGGCAGTGGATTTCGCCAAGAATGACAACATCATATAAATTTAAGGCGGATAAAAGGTATGATAACAGTCCCTGGGTTTGACCTGATGACTGGGCAGGGTTTACGAAAAAAACAATATGAACCAGCAAAAAGAAGAAAATTAATTTATATCCAGTCATATAAAATGCATAACTTAAATTTTATTATATGGTTATCCTCTTGATTACAACTTTAACTAAATCTTGGAGACTTCGCTTACTAACGTGGAAAACAACCCCTGTCTTCCCCTTTAATAAGGGGTGATTTTAGTATTTACAATTGTCTTAGGATGCCATTGCCTAGCCCCAGTATTCTAAATATAGAGGCAGTTGTAGTCAAACGGATAACCAGATATATTAATAATCGGTTAGTAAATGCATAATCCTATTGTAATCAAACTGTAGTCAAATTGTAGTCAACTCCAGAGTAATCTAACGAAATCCAACGGAATTGGCAGAATTTATGATATGTAGTAACTTGTTTTACAATGAGTAATTGCGGTCATAACAGACACAGGATCAGTCAGTTATGGAAATTGTTAAAATTACCCTTTTTATGAATGGCATTCAAAAGGTCAGGGGTTCGAATCCCCTCAGCTCCACCAATAAAATCAAGGCAAAGCCGACATTCCTCGTTATTCGCAACCTCCTGATTGTATAGTTTTTGTATAGTTGGTTGTTGAGTTAAGATTCTGTCGAGGGTGATTATTGCTTTCAGTTAATGACTTGGCGCAAGGTGAGAATATCTTAGTGTCATTTTCAAATCTTTATGCCCTGGCAACTCTTTTACTGTAGTTATATCAATTCCAGCCATTACAAGATGACTTGCGAAGGTGTGTCTCAGTCATGAACCTGAAATCCCTAATCCCTGCCCTTTTTAGGGCTGTATTGAAGCCCCTCTTTACATTATCAAACCGTTTACCCGTCAAAGGATTATAGAACACATAAGGAACATCTTCACGCTTTGGTAAAGTTCTTAATGTTTCCATAAGTGTTGGACTAACGTGTATTTCCTTCCGTTCTGAATTCTTGGTTTGGTCTTGGTTTAACAGGATAAACCCAGCAGTCAAGTCGACATTATCCCACTTTAAGCCAAAGATCTCCTCCTTTCTCATTCGCTTTAGGAGTTCTTCCTCTACCATATCCCATTCGACCGCCTTTGTGAACATGTGGAAAATAGTAGCAATCAACCTATTAACCGTAGCAGGCTTTTTTCCCATGTTTAACTTGTCCGTTTGAAATTGTTCCAGTATCATGGAATTGAAACGTCTTAAAGGCACATTCCCAAAGGTCTCCGCTAATCGCATAACAAGACATCGTTTACTTTTAAAACTCTTTTGCCTTTCGCACCGTTTAATATATTCGGCAACAAGTTCATTAAAGGTATGATTGGTCTTACGCATTTTTTTTATAAATTGAGGATTTTGAGATAAACACCAATCTTCAATATCTTCCTTAGTATCAGCCGTTTCAAATGGGAATTACCGCAGTTTCATTTTCATCCGCCTCTGTAACTCCGCCTCTTCACGGATCTTTCTTACCTCTTCTTTCATATCACTCAAATCTTCCTGGAGTTTTGCCCACCCGTACAGGTACGTATAGCCTGGATTCCCATGATAAGCCCCTTTCCAGGTAACTGCGGCGCTCTGCGTTAATTTGATAAATAAGCGTTCTATCCTGGATTTATTCGCGTATGATGGTAATGCCTCCTGAACGAATGCATGGGCGGACAAAGGCATGCTCGTGGTTTTACCCATGGGGCGAGACAACAGGTCTTCTCTTTCCAAACCGGAGACGATATCCCGCGCCTCTTTGATAACGGCCTCGATGTTTTTGTGCACGTCATCAGCATCCAGTAGTGTTTTCTTTGCAAAAGATAATGAGTGACATATGTTACAGACCGACAACATATCCGCCCGTTTCTTTGCACGTTCGACCTCATCTATGGCTGCGCCATTCCTGTCGATGTAAGAAAGCCCACTTCCAGCAACCGGGCCATTGGTAAGTCCGAAACTGAGATCGTGATTGCCCTGCGGCATGTGGCAGGTAACGCAGACGGGCGATCTCAGGGAGGAGACGGCTTGAGATTCTTTTAGTATGCCAGACTGACTTGCCATATAAACACTTCCATGCTTGGAGGAGATATACATCTCATAATGAGGATTATCTGAGCCCATGTGACATGTCCTGCACGCCTCCGGGGTTTTCGCCTCAAGGGTATTAAAGGTATGCCGTGTGTGGCACGAATCGCATTTGAATTGAATATTATGGCATTGTTCACACCTTTCTGACCAAGCGCCTTTTGGAATGGACGCGAGTTTTCCGCTCTCTAGCATCCTTTCCCAGCTCACGGAGTGTCTGCTCTTCATAAATTCCTGGAGTTCCTTCTTATGGCATTTGCCGCACATGTTTGCAGTAACATGACGGCGGACTCTTTTGTCCTCGCAATTGCTTTCTTGCATACCCAGATATTCCAATTCTGTTATTTCCGTCGTCGCCAATTCTGTGATAGAACCGATATGGCACACCTCACACCCAACACCCTTTCTTGCATGCTTGCTACCCTCCCAGTCTGCCACCCATCCATGCGTAAGCCGGCGTTGTTCATGGCAGGTAATGCACTTCAAGGATTCTTCGGCAATTCCTTTTTCTTCTTTTTTCGGAAGGGGCACGGTCTCCTCACTTTTGGTGAGGGTAACCGTTTCTGCACGAGACGGGACGATCGCTTGCTGGTGGGTAATGGTTGTTTCCTTTTGGGTCGAACAACCGGTAAGCGTAAATAATCCGGCAAAAATGACTCCAACGGTAAAGAGGGGAGGCTTTTGATCATTACTGTGCCGTGCGATACAAGATCTTAATGGATGAGGCATGGTAGCTCCTTTGACTGCATTGGGCAAATAGCTGTATTTATGGAACCTCAATCGCGTTCCTTCAGCGACGAATAAGCTAGTAAATTCTCTTGTCCTCTCGTTTATTCCAGAATTCAAAAAGCGCTACATTTTCATCCCGAAGGCAATCCGGAACTATTTCTATGGGGCTGTCGCCAAGTTGTTTCATTTCTTTATTCGAAATGGTAAGTTCGCTGAATCCCAACTTTCTTGCATCATCGATTCTGGTGCCATACACAATCTTCGAGATTCTTGCCCAGTGACAAGCGCTAAAACATAAGGGACAAGGCTCGCAGGTAGCATACATCACACAGCCTGTCAGGTCAATGGTATTCAATTTCTTACAGGCTTCTCTGAGCGCATGAATTTCAGCGTGGGCCGTTATATCCATCGTTTCCCAAACGATGTTATGAACACAACTGATAACTTCGTCGTCTTTTGCTATGCATGCCCCAAAGGGTGTTTGCCCCTTTTCAACGCCTTGTTTTGCTTTGTCTATAGCAAGTTTCATAAATTTTTCATCCATTACAATTGCTTCTCTCCCCCCTCAGTTCGAAGGTGTTTATAAGTTTCAACGGATAAGATGCAAATGACCAAAAGGTACGTTTTGAAGTTTCAGAAAGGGCTGTAGAGATGATACCTGAAATAAGGGAATTTGCAAGCCCTATCTCACTTCTTGTCTCGACGTGAGCATCAAGGATTTCTATCTCCCTGAAGGCTTCATTAGCTGGCCATGAGAAGAAAGGCGTGGGCGCAGAGTCCGGCGCCAAAGGCCACCATGACACACCACTCTCCGGGTTGAATACCACGGTTATCCAACATCTCCCGCAGCACGAAAAATACGGTAGGCGAAGACATATTTCCAAATTTAGCTAAGATCGTACGCGTTGCCTGAAGGTGGCCTTCCAAAAGACCTAGCTCATCTCCGATGGCATTGATTACCTTTTCGCCGCCCGGATGAAAGGCCCAATGTTGAATGTCCTTCGGCGCTAATCCTTTCGGTTTTAATAGGTTGGTAACGACCGTTGCCACCGCTTTACCAGCCAATTTTGGGAGAAAAACGGAAAGCTGATTGTGGAGTTGTCCATTCTTGTATATATAGCGGATGTCATCGCGGGATTCAGGTTCATAGTAGCTGGATGATGCAATCAGCTCCAGCCCTTCAGAACGACGCCAAAGGACGGATGCAGAGGCGCCGTCGGCAAAGAGTGCATTTGAGATAACTAAGCTCAAATCATCCGCCATCTGAAATGTAGCACTGCAGATCTCTACAGAAACGCATACGATTACTCCATCGTCCGAACCCTTTGCCATATCCTCGCAAACTTGCAGGTTGGGAATCCCTCCCCCACAACCGCTTCCAACCAGGTCATGGGCACGTGTCTTGTTTGACATGCTGAGTTTTTCTATGAGATAGGTGGATATGCCGGGGCCTGGATAGATGCGTATTCCTATATTGAAAAATACCACGTCTTTCGGACGTATGAATTGCTCTGCAAAATGCAAGGTTTCCTGAACGGTATCTTTTGTTTCGCATGGTCCTCCCAGCATGAAGATCCACAGGCAAGGTATCTTGTGCCGTTGAACAACCCGGGCTGCGTTCTGGACATGTTCACTGGTAAAACCTTTTTGGAGACCATCCAGGACAACGCCGGATGCACTTTCAGCTGTAATACCCATACCAATAAAACCGGCCTTCTCCATGACGGTAAGAAGTTCATCGTCTATGAAAAGCGGGTTTAACTCCAGGCTCTGGAGACGAACATCAGGCCGGGCTCTGGCAACACCATCACAAATAGCCAATGCATGATCGTGGGGGGAATTAAATACATTGTCAACAAATTCAATGTCTCTGAATCCCATGTCAGCAAGATGTGTAATCGTATCGACCACCATTGCGGGATCACAGAAACGGTAATCGTATCCTTCAATTTTCCGGTAGGTACAGTACACACATTTGAAATGGCATCCGAGTTTTGTTTGAAGGGGAACCGTTGACAACCTGGACAGGTAGGCATGCATATCAATCCATCGGTGGAAACCGGGAACCAGGCAGCCATCGGAAAAACGGCTTACATAACCGGCATTCTTCCTGAAGATACCGTTCTCACACCATGCAGTGCCCAGGATTCGATTCGGGAACTCGCCTTTAGAAAGCGAAGCTGCTAATTTAGGAAAGACGACTTCTCCGTCACCCAGGATTGCCCAGTCTGCCCCCGTATAACGAAGCAATTCTTCAGGCATGACGGCAACTGCAGCGCCACCAAGAACAAGAGTTGTTCGCACCTTATTGCGTATGGTTTTTACCAGTGGTTTCAAATCCTGAAAGAAAGCCACAGGATTTTGCATGTCATTATTGTCGATATTTCGTATAGAAAGGCCCACGATATCGGGCTTGAAATTGCCAAGTTCAGACTCCAGGGCATGTACCGGGTTTATTGCAAACATCAAATCCAACACCCTGACCGCGTGACCGTCCCGTTCGGCGGCTTCAGCCACAAGGCATGCGCCGATAGGCATAACCGGCACAGGGCCACAGTATCGATTGGTAGCGACAATGAGAATATTCACACAGGTACAGTTCCCTGGTTATTCTACAATGATCTTGCCCTTCATGCCAAGGTGTCCCACACCGCAAAAATGAGAACACTTAAATGGATATGTCCCTGCTTCCCTGGCATAAAATTCAACGGTAACTTTTCTTTTTTCAGGAATCGTTACGTTAATTTCATAATGTTCGATCTTAAAGCCATGCGTCACGTCCAGGCTTTCTATTTCCAAAATAATATGGGTACCTTGCTTTACCTGGAGTATTTTGGGCATGAATTCAAATTGCTTTGCCGTTACTGATATTCTCGTGACGGGGGCATCCGGCGGCATTGATTCCAATGCCTTATCTTTCTTCACAGCGGCACATCCGGCAAAGAAAATTACGAAAAATATCAGAAGCATATTTTTCATGGCCGGTTACTCCACCCCTTTTGAATGCTTTACTTCTTTTGTAGTCTAAGCCCAACCTCGGCAAGCCGGCGACCGAAGGCGCGGCAAATTGCCGCTTCTTGTTGATCAATTTCCCGCTGGCTGTCTTGCCCTGCAACATGGCCAGGTCCATAAGGTGATCCACCTGCCTGGGTTGTAAAAAGCTCTTTAACTGAGTAAGGTACACCTACGAGTATCATACCAAGATGCAAGAGAGGTGCCATCAAGGTAAGTATCGTCGTTTCCTGGCCTCCGTGAAGACTTGCTGTAGAGACAAAGATACCTGCCGGTTTGCCTTCAAGTTCACCTGCGAACCATAACGAGGTGAGTTGATCTATCTGATTTTTTAATTGCGCTGACACATTTCCAAACCTGGTTGGCGTGCCAAAAGCTATTGCACCTGCTTCCTTGAAGTCCTCTTTCGTAACCAGCGGAACATCCTTCTGCATTGCCTTGCCTGCCTTCATATCCTCCCGGGAATCGATGACAGATGCAGGTATCAATTCTGGAACGGTACGGATAACTGGCTCCGCCCCCTTAACCTCCTTAACCCCTTCTGCCACGAGTTTCGCCATCTTGTATACGTTGCCATACGTACTGTAGTAAACAATGAGCACTTGCATTGAGTCTTCCTCCTTCCTTTTGATTACCCTACAAGATCAATATCGCAGCCATCTTCATGTCTCTTGTTGTTATAAATTTCATTATGCTCTATCGTAACCGGCATTAGGCGGTCAGGCGCTCGATCCCTTAACTTTGGGTACAAAACCTGTAATGCTGGAATTTTCTTCTGATAGATTTTTGTTAAACTGAAAATACTTAGCCCGAATGCGAGTCAACCCTGTCAGGGTTTTTTAAACCACTGACAGGATTAATGTTATTGAAAAAGAACTGCTGGCAAATGGTTACAGGCAAGCCATGAGCGCATATATTGTTCCGTATCCCACGTGCGGTTGACGCGCTGAATAGCAGTGTTACCTTGAACATCATCAAAAGATCTCCGGATAAAATGCTTACTCCGCGCTGTTTTTGCAGCATTTACCAGAATTTTACCATGTCGCGTCTCCCTTGCAAGGCCGTGTTTCTTGAAAGTTCTGACTTGAATGGCCCGTGAAATTTCCTGAAGTGCCTTATTTTCAGGTGCACACTTATGGGAACCTTGCCTTACTCCATGCCCCTTTTTCTCAGTCATTAACTGTGCCTTCGCTTTAGATGGGGTGCGGCCAAAGGTTCGCATAGCCCATACATTACGCAAGAGATTTAGCACTGCCGTACCTTCCCGAGTGTCTGGCGCACCAGTAGGTAAGGTTGTTTTTCCCTTTTTATCTACCATAACATCCTCTCCTTCCTTTTTTTGTATCTCCCTTTTATTGCCTTTCGTTGATCATAAGCCAAGACACTGTTGGTATGTCAGGCTATGAAAAAAAAAGCCTTACTGCAAAGATATTTTGTAACAAAATCTTCGGCAGTAAGGCTATCTTTTTCAGGAAGAGAGACGCATTCCCATGCGTCTCATTCTTGCATCCGCTAAAAGACCCTTTCCTTTGCGTCCCCTGATCGCCCAGGGTTTGCCTTTGTCGTAATGTTCTTCTATTAGCTCAGTTTATAAAAACTCGTTATTTAAAACAGAAACATAAATATACTAACATTTATAACAATGTATCTCAAGCAAAAACAAATTAAAAATCTTTATTTCCCGATGTCCTCGATGCGATCCATTGTTGCAACAGGTCTAGAAGAACAATCCCATCTTCTCATCAAATCCATACATGACATTCATATTCTGTACAGCCTGGCCAGAGGCCCCTTTGATGAGGTTATCGATGGCAGAGAGGATGACGATGCGGTTTTCGGTGACTTTCGTGGCGATATCACAGAAGTTTGTGTAGATTACGTCCTTTGTCCTGGGCGTCTCATGGCCTTCTTTCAGGCGAACAAAAGGTTCTGTACCGTAAAAATCTTTATAGAGTTTTTGTACCTCATTATCACTGAAGAACGAATGGCCATTCGCCCCTGTGTTCTTTCCATATTTCGGTTTGGCATAGATGGTACACAGGATGCCGCGATTCATAGGGATGAGGTGGGGAACAAATTGGATAGATACCTTTTGGTTTGTCCTGATGGACAGGATATGTTCTATCTCCGGGCTATGGCGATGCCCTCCTACGCTATACGCCTCGATGTTCTCATTACATTCGCAATAGTGGGTATCTTCCCTGGGCTCACGCCCGCGCCCCGACACCCCTGACTTTGCATCTACAATAATATCGTCAGGAAAGACAAGCCCTTTCATAAGCAATGGGGCCAGGGCTAATATCGTTGCCGTGGTATAACAACCCGGATTGCCTACCAGTCTGGTCTTTTTAATTTCTTCCCTGAAAAGCTCCGGAAGGCCATACACGGCTGTTTCCATTCCCTTACTGTCCGTATGCTGCGTCTTATACCATCTTTCGTACAGTGATTTGTCACGGAAACGGTAATCGGCGCTAAAATCGATCACCTTGACCCCCTTCTGGGTAATAAGAGGGACGTATTGCATGGAAATGGTTGGTGGTAATGTAATAAATGCAAGGTCGATATTTTCGGGAACCTCTTTCTGCTCAATGGTCTCACACGGCAAATCGAGCAGATTTTTTAAGACAGGAAATATGTCCGATATTCTGGGTCGGTCGGTTCTGCGTACGCCGAGATAGGTAATCTTTATCTCCTGGTGGCGCAGGAGGATTTTTATGAGTTCGAGGCTGGTATAGGCCGTCGCTCCAATAATTCCGACTTTTAACACGGTTATATCTCCCACATCTGATTCCAAATTAAATAAGCCGCCCTTTGCAACAGCGCTTTACCCACGAAACACACAAAAAGAAACGAAGGTTCTTTTGCGATAATTTCAAGGCATCTGTTGAGAATTCTCACAGTCTTTTCATCTGCTGAACGATAATATTTCTCTGCTTTTCTGGAAAATTCTATATCAAACATTTCTCTTGATATTTTTCCATTTTACCGTATCACCTTTTTTAATTTCTTCCCTTGCCGCTTTGTAGTCCATCAAAAGTTTTTCTTCGGAAAGAAGTTCATCAGTCGCCTCCCATTCCTCCCTTTCCCTGAGATAATTGATGAAATCCAGGGCAACACGGACCTTTTTATCAGAAAGAGTTTCAATCGCTTCTTTCGCCTGTTTCTTAATTGCTATATCCATATGGAATACCTCGCCTATTTTTACTTTGTGGCTCTATGCCTTGGCGACCTGAATTATTATGTTAAACCTTACTAAAAATCCTTTTCTTTTTCTTTTCCGCTTCTTTTGTTCCAAAAACAACAGGCAACATGTCATCCACTTTTTCTACAAATACAAATTTCATCTCTTTCTTGGCGTCTTCAGGCACTTCTACCAGGTCTTTTTCATTCCGTTTTGGCAGGATAACGGTAGTGACTCCAGCCCGTTTGGCCGCAAGCACCTTCTCCTTGATGCCCCCTACCGGCAGGATTCGGCCACGCAAGGTAATCTCCCCCGTCATGGCTACGTTAGGAACAATTGGTGTCTCCTTCAAGAGTGATATCAATGCCATCGCCATCGTTACGCCCGCTGAAGGGCCATCCTTGGGAATAGCGCCCGCAGGAATGTGAATGTGGAAATCATATTTATTAAAATCCTTGAAGGTAATTCCCAGTTTCGTCAATTTCGCCCGGATATAACTCATCGCCGCCTGGGCCGATTCCTTCATAACGTCACCTAACTGTCCTGTCAACAGGAGTTTTCCTGTGCCCGGCATGAGGGTGGCCTCTATAAAGAGAATGTCTCCACCGGCCTGTGTCCAGGCAAGACCTGTTGCCACGCCGGCTTCAGAGGTTCGTTCCGCAGTTTCCGAGAAAAATTTAATCGGTCCTAACAAATGGTGCAACTGATCGGCTGTTACCACCACGGATTTTTTTTCGCCTGAGGCAATGTCTTTGGCCGCCTTTCGGCAAATATGGGCAATTTCGCGTTCAAGATTACGAATGCCTGCCTCGCGCGTATAATCACTGATGGTTGCCCTTATAGCGCTGTCATCAATGGTAATCTGCTCCTTCGTGAGTCCATGCTCTTTTAATTGTTTTGGTATCGTAAACTGTTTCGCAATGAAAACCTTTTCCTCTGCCGTGTACCCGGGCAGTTCCAGCACCTCCATCCGGTCTTTGAGAGCAGGCGGGATAGGATCCAGAACATTTGCCGTTGTAATAAACATTACCTTTGAAAGGTCAAAAGGAACGTCCAGGTAATTGTCTGAAAATGTGTCATGCTGTTCCGGGTCCAGAACCTCCAGGAGCGCTGCCGAAGGGTCGCCCCGGAAATCAGAGCCGAGCTTATCAATCTCATCAAGCATGAACACCGGATTGTTGGATCCTGCCTTTCGCAATCCCTGGATAATTCGGCCGGGCAGTGCGCCGATGTAGGTGCGCCGATGACCACGGATCTCTGCCTCATCGCGCACTCCGCCAAGTGATAAACGGACAAACTTCCTTCCAATAGCGCGCGCAATCGACATCCCCAACGAAGTCTTTCCCGTACCGGGTGGACCCACAAAACACAGAATTGGTCCCTTCATGTCCTGTTTTAATTTTCGAACCGCCAGATATTCCAAAATCCTCTCTTTGACCTTTTCCAGGTCATAATGATCTTCGTCCAATACCTTCCTGACGGTCTGAATGTCCAGATTATCCGTTGTGGTAACCGACCATGGGAGGGCCACCAGCAGGTCAATATACGTTCTGGAGACCGTATATTCTGCAGAGGCGGAGGGCATCTTAGCAAGCCGGTTTAATTCCCGCTCAGCCTCTTTTTTCGCTTCGGGCGGCATCTTCGCATCTTCAATTTTTTTGGTCAGTTCTTTGATTTCAACGGCACGCTCATCTCCCTCACCCAATTCTTCCTGAATGGCCTTCAGCTGCTGCCGCAGGTAATATTCTTTCTGCCCCTTTTCCATCTCGTTTTTTACCTGTGATTGAATCTTGGTGGCCATTTCCAGAACTTCCATTTCGCTGGTAATAAAGGCCGTTACCTTCTGTAATCGGGTTTTCACATTAACCGCCTCAAGCACTTTTTGCTTTTCTGCGACACTAATGTTCAGGTGAGATGCAACCATATCAGCCAAACGGCTTGGATTGTCGATATTGACAATTGCTATTTTCAGTTCTTCAGGCAAAGACGGGGCCATGGATATCATACGAACAAACTGGTCTGCCGCATTCCTGGCAAGGGCCTCAGTTTCCATATCACTCTCAATGATATCTTCAAGGACAGCAACCTTAACCTTAAAATAGGGTTCTGTCTGGATATATTCATCAATCTTGATCCTGCTTATCCCTTGCACCAGCATCTTGGCAGAATTATCCGGCATCCGCAGCATCTGAAGCACAACCGCTGCTGTAGCATAATCATACAAATCCGGTTGCTGTACCACCTTGAGATCTTTATCCTTTTGCGCCACCAGCGCCAGAAAACGGTTTTCAGCCAGAACGTGGTTTAAAAGCTTAATGTCCCTCTCTGTAACTACGCTTAAGGCTGCCTTGCCTTCGGCAAAACAACCTGGAGAAACCCGTCCTTATAGGTAGCTTGCATTTTTTCCGTATCAACGGGTTTGGGAATAATGATCTTCCTCTCAAAATACCCGTAACGGATCTCAACCTGATAAAAGCAGATCCTCTCGTGTGGTGTGGCATCACTTACCAATCCGTGAACTGTAAGAACGTCTTCTAAAAAGGAGACGTGGATATCATCTGATTTCATGCCCGGTATGGACATCTTTACGACAATATCATCCGGTGTTTCATAGACGTCCGTGGGCGGCTGCCATGGGGTCGATGGCTGCATGGGGATATTTTTATTCAAGCTAAAAAATTCCGAAAAAATCTTTTCCAGATTATTCTCACGGGCATGAGCCTGGTAATTATTGTTAGAAGGTATTGACATCTTAATCTGCCTGCCTCCATCGTTTCCTGAAAAACTGAATAAAATATCAATTTTTAATTTCAAGTGCAAGAGGTTTAACGACAGCCGATTCTCCGTTATTTTCTGTCAATGATAATACACCAACAAAAAACCCCGCAGCATGGCGGGGTTTTTTGTGTATCAGCAATTGTTAAAATTTACGGAAACTGCTTCCGGATGCAGCTGGTTTATTATTAATACATATCTCCGTATCCACCGTATCCACCGCCTGGCGGCATGGGAGGCATCTTTTTCTTTTCCGGTATTTTGCCCACAATGGCATCCGTTGTCAGAAGCAAAGTAGAGATACTGGCGGCATTTTGCAGCGCCGTTCTGACCACTTTTGTCGGGTCGATAATTCCTTCACTGACCATGTCACAATACCGGTCAGCGCTGGCGTCATATCCTTCATTGCCCTTGGCGGTTTCAACTTTATGCACAACAATCGCAGCATTTACCCCTGCGTTGGAAGCGATTTGCCGTAATGGCGCCCGCAAAGCCCTGCAGATGATATCAGCGCCAACGGCCTCATCGCCGGATAGTTTCAGGGCATCCAAAGCCGGAAGACAGCGCAAAAGCGCTACCCCTCCGCCCGGGAGAATGCCCTCTTCAACAGCTGCGCGGGTGGCGTGAAGCGCATCTTCCACGCGCGCCTTTTTTTCCTTCATCTCACTTTCAGTCGCTGCGCCCACATTAATCTGCACGACACCTCCAGCCATCTTTGCCAACCTTTCCTGGAGTTTTTCGCGGTCATAATCTGAGGTCGTTATCGAAATCTCCTTTTTGATCTGTTCAATACGCGCCTTTATCTTTTTGCCTTCCCCCGCCCCTTCAATGATAATCGTATTTTCCTTATCGATTTCAACTTTCTTTGCCCGACCAAGATCTTTCAGCTGGATGGATTCCATATTAATGCCAAGGTCTTCAAAAACTGCCTGGCCACCGGTAAGTATTGCAATGTCTTCCAGCATAGCCTTGCGCTTATCTCCAAATCCTGGCGCCTTTACGGCCGTGCATCTCAGGGCACCACGCAGCTTATTTACCACCAGGAGAGTTAATGCCTCTCCTTCTATCTCTTCTGCGATAATCAAAAGAGGTTTTCCTGTTTGAGAAATCTTTTCTAATATCGGCACCAACACCTTCGCCGTCGTAATTTTCTTCTCGTGGATTAAAATGTAGGGGTCTTCCAATACGCATTGCATCGTATTGGGGTTCGTAACAAAATATGGCGACAGATACCCCTTGTCAAATTGAAGGCCTTCAATCCATTTCGCTTCAGTTTGCAAGCTTTTGCCCTCTTCCACCGTTATAACACCATCTTTTCCAACCTTTTCCATAGCATCGGCAATAATTTTCCCAATTTCGGTATCGTAATTCGAGGCAACGGTAGCAACCTGCTCAATCTCTTTTCGTCCTTTTGTCGGAATACTCATTTCCTTCAACTTCTTTACTATTGCCCCAACAGCCTTATCGATGCCACGTTTCAGCGCCATCGCATTTGCACCGGCCGTTACATTTTTCAATCCTTCAACAAAAATGGCTTCTGCAAGCACCGTTGCAGTTGTCGTGCCGTCACCAGCCACATCGCTGGTTTTTGAAGCGACGGATTTTACCATTTGCGCACCGATATTTTGCATATGGTCTGAAAGTTCAATCTCCTTTGCAACTGTAACTCCGTCCTTTGTTATGGTAGGTGAACCAAAACTTTTTTGGATAACGACGTTGCGCCCCCGTGGCCCTAAGGTAATCTTTACGGCATCAGCCAGTTGCTTAACACCAAGCTTAACGGTATCAAGTGCATCATGATCAAATATAATCTTTTTTGCCGACATATCGATGTCTCCTCCAAAATTTTTTACCATCAATTAAAGCAAAATATATTTGAGTCAACATTAGCAAAACGAATGCCTATCCCTTCATTATAATAATATATGCCGCTGAACGATACGCAACATATTGTAATTAAATAAAATAGACACATTTGTATCGAATATAAAAAATAGTAAACCGATCTTCATTCTACGCGACATGCCATTATGACAGCACTCACGTTTAGACAATTCCTATTTGTGTGTCAATATGGCAGACATTTTGCTCTTGCCATCAACAATCCTTAATAATACGTTATCGTGAATGGCATAGTCTCTATCCAGCGGATTATGGAGGTGGCTATCATTTTTAAAAGCTTAATAAAATGCCCCTTTTTGTTAACCGAACCAATGCAGGCAAATTACAGTTCTATCCTCTTTTCCACGCCGACTTCATCAGTATACTTATAAGCGGGATAAAAATTCCTCTCTTTCTTATTCTTATTGTCATTCGAATCTTTTTCATTCTTTCTCACGACTTCTGGTACTGTGCCAGATATATGGCCGGTCGTCTTTACGGAAATTGAAGAACCAGACACATCTGAATTGAGCTTTATATACCATGTAACAGAAGCAGCACCACCAGCCTGAAGATATCCAATATTGATTTTAAGAGGCGACCCTAAGAGATCTGCCCCTGGAGGCAGGATAATCTCTGCGCTGGTATTAAGGGCAAAATAGGACGAGCAATCGAACGGTTGGGGGCAAGGATAGATAATTTCTGCAGTCACCTCGAGTATGGACCCTGCAGATGTTTCTCCGTTGATGTGAGTGGTAACTATCCATGGTAACATTATTGCCCCCCAATAGGGGCGATCAGTTCCGTATCCGGTATAGTTCCATGCGTTTTTAAAGTCAGCCATGCTCCAGGTAACCGTGCCATCAGGGTTTGTTGCTCTTGTTAAGTCACGTCCCCATGGATCTACAAAATAAACAAATCCCTTCTCTTCATCATACCCCACAATCACCCGATAATGCCCGGTGTCATCATCTGGTGCATACCTCATGAGCAAAAGAACGGGAATATCCTGAGCAATAAGTCCTTTAAGGATCGGCCACCAAAAGGCCTCTGAAGAATGGCTGAAAGAGACATAGCCCAAGGGCCTTTCCGGATAGCCGGCACGAGGAACATTTTTAGGAAAAAACCTTCCCTGGGCTGAACTCAGATGACTAAAATAACCAGCACGCACCATATCCCATGTATAAGTACCGACCGTAGAGGAACGGGCAACATCGGCAATGGCCTTCTGATCAATATCCTCACCCCAAAAATCGTATAGGATTTCAAGGGCTGCTGGCCCACAGGAAAGGGCGGTAATTTGCTTGTGATATGGTACATCGGAGATGCGGTATGCCATCGGCAAACCTGTTGTTTTGTCTGCACTATTCGCCTGATTATTGAAACCAAAGAGCATGAAAACAAACAGGGATATAACAAACATATTTTTGTTTCTCATATCATTCACCTCCATTCAAATTTGTTATGAGGAGATCAAAAATTTTGTAGCAATTTAGTTGTTTGAAAAAGTAGGTGGTTGCTATCATAACATCGTGAACTTAAACAGATAAAGGGCAGGCATGGTTAACGGAAGGAGTCCGTAGGACGAC
>JAJTXE010000003.1:1020449-1066905 GCA_021463795.1 Candidatus Brocadia sp.
TATTGAACACCGCTAATCTCAACTTTACCATGAGCGTCCACCTTCCTTACAAAGAAGACTTTGCCTTTCGCAATGGGAATATTGAGACATCCTTGTGCATTCCTATGTTTCTCCATGTCTCAGGCAGATGTTTGCACAGAGAAACCGACTGTTTGTCGGTAAACTGACTCGCCCAGACAGTACGCCCTGCAACATCAACCGTATGAAACGTATAAAATCGGATAACCTTGTCAGCGCCCCTGAGATATCTCGGACCCACAAGGTCTGTCTGATGGAGTTCTCCCATCTTTTCTGCTTTAAAGTAAGGATACGGCTGCTTTTTACCACGTTTCTTCTGCCATTGGTTGTTGCCCGTTTTTCCATGCCGGGAAAGAATTCTTGCAATGGTAGGTATCTATGGAATATTCCGGATCTTTCTCTGTTCGGGTTCCCGGTGGATAACTTCTGCTCCTATCCCGGAAAAGGCAGAACGGCGTATCTTGTGAGTTTCCAGTTCTTCCCGAAGAGAAAGTATTTTGTTAATCGATCTCCAAGAAACTTTTCTCCAAATTCGTCTCGGTGCACGACTGCGGTCTTTGAGACCTTTGTTCCCGCATTCTTTGTATCTTCTAAGCCATTTATGCAACCACCCACGACTCCGCTGTACCACCTGAAGTATCTTGTTGAATCCGTGACCCTTTTTATACAACTGAATCGCTTGATGCCGTTTTTCATATTCTTTTTGACTCTCCATCGTCTCCTCCTCCAAAATTGTTTTTGGAGAAAGTTTAGACGATGTTCAACAAAGTTCACGATGCTATGATATAAACCCAGTAGGGGCGAAGCATTTGCCATAATTGTCATGAACGCATTTATGTCAAAACGGGCAAATGCTTCGCCCCTACCCTGTATGACAAATATTGCAATTATTAAAAATTTTCAAAAAACTAAATTGTTACGAAATATTTAGTTCTGAATTATCAAGAAAGATCAATTGCATTTCGCTTTATTCAGTATCGGTTGTTAGTTAATTTTTTGTCCCGCAGAGGGAATATATCCCTGCGTAATATTGCTTTTCGTATCCGAGATATGCCTATTTTTTTGTCTCAACAAGCTGGTAACTTCTTCAGCCCTCATAGGATTGTAGAGCAGGTATCCCTGCGCATAATCACAATTATACGAACGCAACAATTCCAATTGCCCTTGTGTTTCCACTCCTTCTGCAATGACTTTTATTTTTAGCGTGTGTGCCATGTCTATAATAGATTTGACAATTGCCGAGGCATCCGGATTGGTATCGATGTCCGAAATTAGGGACCGGTCAATTTTTAACGTACTGAAGGGAAGATGCTTCAGGCTGTTGATGGAAGAAAAACCGATACCAAAATCATCCATCATGAGATGTATTTTCATTTTATTCAGTTCTCTGAATATTTCGAGGACAAGCCCTTTGCTCTCCATTACCGTACTTTCCGTGATTTCCAATTCAAAGGCATCGGCAGGCAATCCGGTGTTTTTAATGATTGCTCCGATCTGTTCCGGCAATTCTTTATGCCGGAATTGTAACAATGATATATTCACGGTGACGGTTATATTTGAAAATCCCATATCGTGCCATATCTTGTTTTGAGCGCATGCCTCTTGTATCACCCAATAACCGACATTGTCGATCTCCCGGGTTTCCTCTGCCAGCGGAATAAACTCATCTGGTAAAATTAAACCGCGTTGTGGATGTTGCCAGCGAACAAGTGATTCCAGGGCGATAATCTCCGTGGTTGCCAAAGATACAATGGGCTGATAATAAATTACTAATTCCGAGCGTTCAATAGCATGCCGGAGATCCGTCTCTAGCTGTAAAAAGTTCATCGCATGGGTGTGCATTTCGATATTAAATATTGCATACCGTGCCTTGCCAAGCATTTTTGCACGATACATTACGGTATCGGCGTCTCTCAGAATGTCCTCCGGACGATGATACAATTCCCCTTTTATGACGATTCCGATACTGGCAGAAACAACGATTTTGCGTTCGTCGAGGACGAAAGGGGCCTTCATGGCTTCCAGGATTCTTTCTGCCACAAATTTTGCGTTAAAATGGTCATCTACATTATCAAGAAGGATGGCAAACTCATCTCCTCCGAAACGAGCAACGGTATCAGATCTCCGCAAGCATTCTCTCAATTTGTGCGCAATTAAGATCAGTAATTTATCTCCCGATAGATGTCCGAGGCTGTCGTTTACCACCTTAAAACGATCAAGATCGAGAAATAATACGGAGAACGCACTATTTCTGTCTCTTTTTGAGTGTTCAAGCAAACGCTCCAGTCGCTCCATGAACAGATTCCTATTGGGCAAGTTTGTTAACGAGTCATGAAATGCATTGTACCGTAGTTGATCGACAAGACGATTGCGCTCGGTTATATCACGCAGGATACCTACAATTCCTATTTCTTTGTCGTTTATATCCTTCAGAATAGATGCGGACAAAAACGAGGGAAATATCTCTCCATTTTTTTTCCTTTTATTGATTTCTCCCGCAAATATCTTTTCCGTTAATATTTTTTCAATGACCTGTTTGGACTCATGAGCGTCGGCAAACAGCAGGTAAATAGGTTTACCGAGTATCTCAGACTTGCAATATCCAAACATTTTTTCAGCAGACGGGTTAAACTCGGTAATCTCTAAGTCCAAATTGGCTGCGACAATCATATCGAGCGAACATTTAACAAGGTATTCTGCATAATTTTTTGCTGATCTGAATGCTTCCTCTGCACGCTTGCGCTCAATGGCATGACGAATCGATTTTTCCAACAATGAAGAGTTTATCTGCCCTTTAATCAGGTAATCCGATGCCCCTTTTCTTATCGCCTCCATATCCACACGGTAATCCCCCTGGCCAGTAAGGATAATAATGGGTGACTTGCAGCCACGGCTTATCGTTTCATGCAGAAGTTGCAATCCGGTATATTCACCAGAACCGAGCCGATAATCAAACAGATATACATCATGCTGTCTGGTCTGGATCGTTTCCAAGGCCTCATCGTATGTTTTCACCCAATCCAGCTCGGGTTTCCAGGTGGAAATTTCAGAAAATAATTCACGAGCAATTATATAATCATCCTCGTCGTCATCTACGAGAAGTATTTTTACCCGGTTATTGTCCATCGTATTTCTGCTCCTTATGATGGGAGTTCAACAATTTCGAACCAATATCTTGATACTGTCTTTACGATCATTACGAATGATGCAAAATCCGTTGGTTTCTGTATGTATGAATTTGCACCCAAATCATACAGGAGCCCAATATCTTCGACTCTTTTTGATGTTGTCATAACCACAACAGGGATTCGTTTCAGGTTTGGGTCTGATTTGATTTCTCTTAATGCTTCTTGTCCGTTTTTTTTAGGCATATTCAGATCAAGGAGGATAATTCCCGGGCGTGAAGCATGGTTTGGCCAGGAGTATTTTCCCCGCAGGCAAAGATAATCCATCAACTCCTGACCATCTTCAACATAATGAATTACCTGGCGCACACCGGCTTCTTCAAATGCGTCCTTTATGATGAGACGGTCATCCGGGTCGTCTTCAGCTATTAAGATAGGAAACAGCTTCCGTGCTTTTTCCATTTTCTTTCCTCTTTCCTACCTGCTCTGGCGGTAATATAATAGTAAATTTTGCGCCCTTTCCGGGAGTGCCCGTCGCGGTAATACTCCCACCGTGGCGCTCCACAATTTTTCGGCAAATCGATAGTCCTACGCCCGTCCCTTCATATTCATCACGCCGGTGCAACCTTTGAAAAATCCCGAAGATGTATTCGGCATACTTCTCGTCAAACCCAATTCCGTTATCGGTTACCGTAATTTCACAAAATCCATTACAGCGAGAGGCCTGAGCATGGTCTTCATCCGTGCACTCGATGCAGTTTGCCTGAATCTCTATAAGTGGCGGCACCTCATGACGATGATATTTCAGGGCATTCCCGATGAGATTTTGAAATAACTGGCGCATTTGAACAGAGTCGGCATAAATAACCGGTAAATTCCCAAGGATTACCCGTCCACCACTTCTTTCTAATTGAATCTCCAGATCACTGATTACCTCCTGAATAAGTTTGGTGAGATCAACCCGGATAAATGGTCTGGTATGTGTGGTAACCCTTGAGTAAGCGAGAAGATCGGTTATGAGTGTTTGCATGCGCCTTGACGCATTTTTCATTCGTTCAATATAATCAAGTCCTTCAGGGCTTAAAGCTTTTCCCTGTTTCATAATCAATCGATCACCAAATACCATTACCTTTCTCAATGGCTCCTGCAGGTCGTGAGAAACGATATAGGCGAACTGCTCCAAATCCTTATTCGAGCGGATAATTTCCCGGGTCTTTTCTTCGAGCACCTTCTCCATCTGTTTGCGGGTAGTAATTTCCTGTAATAGGTGTTCGTTGGCATTCAAGAGTTCTTTATTGTGCGATTCGATCATCTCGCGATACGCTCGTAAGCGGTCTATCATATGGTTAAAAGTAGCTGCAAGATCCGAAATCTCATCATTTGTGTGAACATGAACACTATGCTCGAATACGCCATCAGATACTTTTTTTGTTACTAAACTCAATCTCTTGATAGGAGCGGTAATTCTCTTTGTAAGAAACAGGGTTAAGATAACACCAATAAATATAAAGAGAAAGGTAAAGGCCAGAGTAGATATCTGGAACTGCTTTATCCTCTTGTAAAGATTTTGAAGAGATAATCCAAGGTGGACATACCCAATAACCTCCTGGTTTTTACTTCCTTTATGGGATAACAGCGCATCGGCTGATTTATTATCGATAAAACCGATTACCGGGGACAAAAAGCTAAGGTATCGATTCCCATCTTGCGTATTCTTAAATTCTTCTTGGATTATTTTGAGAGGGAAACCAGAATCCGTCATGCTCATTACAGGAACTGGAGGAATAATCAACCCAGGTTTAAAGCTTTTACACATAAGTTGTCTTTTTTCTTTATCAAGAAGGCATACAAAAGCAATATCCTCATCCACTTCCAGACTCTTAATAATCTGCTTCATGGATTCTTTATCCCCGGTATAGATACTATATTCGCCGGTTTGTGATGCCATACCAGCAATAATTAAGCCGTGATTTACCAGGTTACGATATATGTGAGAAGTAGCATTTTGTATAAGGAAATAACTAATTCCCGCTGCAGTTACCAAAATAATAAAAATGGTTAAAAGATTAAATTTCGCTACAATACTTACCCGTCTCTTTACCTTTGCTCCCTTTGTCGTCATCATAATCATTCGTCAAAAATCTGATATGCCTCATGAATATACTCTTCCAGAAATTTTATCTTCATATATCTGGCCGTTCTCAGATTCAGGGTGTAAAGCAACTTTCGGGGTAAACATACGGGAAGAGAACCCACTTTGGCCCCCTGCAGCATCTTAATGGCCTTCTCCGCACATTGCACGCCGATATCATAAAAATCATATTCCAGGGCATAAAGTGCCCCTGCCTTTACCCACGCGGAAGAGAGGCCGACGAAAGGGATATGATTTCTAAAGGAAAACAATAATATCTGTTTTGCCGTCAGCGAATTAAATACCAGTGCGTCGTTTATTCCCCATAAGACATCAGCGCCATTTGCTAAAACTTTGAGCGCACCGGGAATGTCTTTCGGAGAATCTACTTCCACCGGATAAAGGTCGAGCCCCATTTTTCCAGCTATGGTTCTTGCAGACCGGATATTTTTCTGATTTTCTGACGGGTTATACATAACACCAATGGTTCTGGCCTCCGGGAGGAATTTTTTAAGCAAATAGAACTGTGTTTCTATTGGAAAAGTGAGTATTACGCCAGTGGCGTTACGTGCCTGCCGGATCATTGCATCATCAAGAATAAGGGTTGCAATAATTGGTATATCAGTAAATACCCTGAGTATTTCTGCTGTTGGAGTAGTCCCCACGGTAAAAATAATATCGGGTTTGATTTTTTTGATATCATGCAATTTTTGTGATATGTGTGCTTTATCGCTTTCCATGACAAAGACATTGCATTTCGCATCTTTTCTTTGTTCCGTAATCGTTTTCTGAAAACCCGCAAGTACCTCCCGATAAGGGGATTCGCTGTGGCTCATAAGCACAACGATTCGACAATCATCAGCTAAAATTTTGGAAATTCTGGCGCATACGATAATGAGTGTTATAATAAAAAAGATGTGCTTTATAGACATTTTTGTCCTGTGCATGATTCGTATCGCTTATCAAATTAAAATGCATACGTAATCTTGATTCGAAATGTCCTCCCATCCTGTTCAATGGCATCCTGCTCGTGTTCTTCGCCGCCCGGATCTTCGTATTTCATGTCAAAGACGTTAAAAACACCTCCTGAAACTTCCAGGGTTTTAAAAATATTGCGGCTATAGAGTGTTATATTCGTAACAAAAAAATCTTCCACAAAGTTGT
The DNA here is from genome assembly GCA_021463795.1 of Candidatus Brocadia sp. Classification (GTDB taxonomy): domain Bacteria; phylum Planctomycetota; class Brocadiia; order Brocadiales; family Brocadiaceae; genus Brocadia. The sequence continues at coordinate 1,026,888 of JAJTXE010000003.1, forward strand.
CATCAAGAGTTTTCCTCTTGCTGGTATACAGTTCTTCTCCGCTGAGAAAAAGCTTTCTCTTGATGAGCGGAATAATTATGTTGAGACTAGCGAGGTGTTTGGGAGAATTTGCTAAAATGTCCCCGGTATCGCCGCCTTTAGCTTCCTGGATAGTGTAACTCACCCGTCCCTCAAGCCCACATTCATGTTTTCCTTCCAGTTCAAACTCAACCCCTTTTGCATGCACCCCGTCCACATTGTCAAACTTCGACGTATCATCATCTTCTTTTCTTAAGGCGATAAAATCTTTAATTGAGTTATAAAAGCCAACCACGGTTCCCCGCAGATATTTTCCTAAATACTGCTCGTAGATAATCTCATAGGTATCGATGGTCTCCGGGTCAAGATTGGGGTTGGCGATTTGCGAACTACCATCATCGTAATAAAGTTCAAAGGCATTTGGTTCGCGAAATGCCCGGCCATACAAAAACTTAAAGGTCGTTTTCTCAAACGGGGTGTAAATCAGAGCGGCACGAGGGCTGGCTGATCCCCCAAAGGTTTCGAAGTAATCGAAACGAACGCCGGCATGCAAGGTCAGAACGTCAGTAAGGGAAAATTCATCTTGAACATAAACTGCCCAATACTCCGAGTCATGTTTGTCATCGAGAAGTTCCCTTTTGATCTTAGCGTTCGTGTTCTCTGCTATATGATAGTACGTACGCTGGTCCTGCTGAAAATTTAACCGATAATCAACACCGATGGTGCCTTTGTGCTTTTCCAGAAACATTTTGGTTAACTGAACCTCTCCTTGTAACCATTGGCTGTCAACATCATCAGAGGTTTTTAATTTTTCCACTGATTGTTCGGTATAATAATCATCATTATAGTCGTAAAAATTGTAGCTGACCCTGGAAAGCAAATGGAAGTCTTCAGCCAATGTCCGTTCGTATTTCAAATCAGCCCAACCGCGCTCATCAGCGCTAAAAAAACGTTCATTGAAGATTGATCCATAAGGGGCGGTTGGAACATCTTTTTCCCTCAGGTGGTAATTTAGCTGCAAACTAAAATCCCGATATAAAAATCCTGCAAAAATATTTTTAAACTGATCGTTGTCAATATTTTCCGCAATGCCATAGTTATTTTCTGCCTGGTCGAATTCCTGGAAAAAAAGCCGGTCGCGTCCGCCACTTTCAAAGAAAGAACCAGAGAGTATCATTTCAAGGCCATTCTGAAATTTTTCACCGTAACTCATACGGGTCTTGTAAGTCTCGAAGCTGCCCGCTTCTCCCGAAACCTCGGTTCCCTTAAAACTTCTCCCCTTCCTGGTGATCACGTTGACAACTGCAAAAAACGCATTGGTGCCATACAGGGAAGAGCCAGGACCACGGATAATCTCAATGCGATCGATAAGATCAATATCGATAGGAAAATCGGTGCCTATCGGTGCCTGGTTATAAACAGCATCATTTATTCTGTGCCCATCGATGAGGAGGAGAATGCGGGTATTGTAATCTCCGGGCAGCCCAAAACCTCTTACCCCCACATAATTATAGTTTCTGTCATAGGTGATATGGAACCCCCGCACACTTCGTAAAATTTCTGAAAAATTTCGGTAGCCATATTTTTTTATCTCATCCCACGTTATAATACTTACTGAAGAAGGCGCTTCGGTTACTTTTTGCTCATATTTTGAGGCGCTGTACACTGAGGGAATTTCCTGGAAAAGAATCGATTCTTCGCTTATTGATGCTGACTCTGATGACTGTTCAAATTCTGCCAGACACAGGGAAGGCAAGAAGCAGAAAAGGAAGGAAAAAACAACAATGAATGTCTGAAATTTCCCATTTACTTCAGAAAAGAAAAAGGAATTCTTTTTATTGAAAATACTTAACATGTGTGATTTTACATGTTAAAAATTTTGTACGAGAATTTCGCAGATAAGCGTAAATGGTTGTTTCAAAGATGCAATTCAAGGCAAGGGCAAGTAATATACGCGTGGTATTAAGGTTATACCTTTTATCTGAATATTTAGCGAATACTTTGCCTTTACGGAATACAGAAAACCTGACCTTGCTTGAGTTTTTTCTACTCAAGCATTTCAAACGATTAAAATTTCAACAATACTATAATAATATCATAAACATTGTTCAAACAAAAAATTATAATATTTCAAGAAAAAAGGGGGTGGAATTTCGAATCGTGCCGTTGAACAAAAACATATTTGCCAATTTACCCTTGAATGGTATAATTCCCTTTAAATCATCTCCTTCCCTATTTAATGAAAATGCGGTGATAATCGTATGAGCTGCAAAACGCCATTGATTCTCTTGGTACTGCTCTTTGTTACGAAATGCGCCAGTGAATGCGGGATAAAGGTTCCGATCAGGCCTGTTTTGGACAAGGGATTAAGAGAAATAGAGCCTATTCCCATGCATATAGCTCTTTTTATTGACCCTTCGCTTCGTCAATGGACGCAAGAAGAAAGGCAAACAAGCATGATTGCAGGGGTCCACCACTACATATTTCCCATAGGAGCATCCCTGGCCAAAAATATTGAAGAGATGACACAGAAGGTATTTAATGAGGTTACCATCTTGAATGAATTGCCGGGTCTTGAAAAGATTGAAGCGAATGCATACGATGCCGTGCTAACGGTACAGTTAGTGGAATCAACATTAGAATTGATAGTTGAAGATTCTGTTTGCCAGGCTATTGGGAAACACCATCTGTCAATCCGGGCAACTTTTTCAGACAAGCAATGCAATACACTATTTGATGAGAATCTGACCGTGGAGGGGAAACATTTGGATATTGTTGATTTTGAGACAGAGGGCGGGTGGTGGAAAACAGCAGGACCAAAGTACGGACCTGCAGTAGAAGACTCAATCGAAAAGGTCGTCTCGAACCTAGCGCAAAAGTTGCTTGCATCCGGTAAACAAAGAGAAAACTGATAATCTTTGAGAATCATAAGAATTATTTTGACAGTCTAAGAAAGTTTTATTACATTGTGCATATGAAAACTCAAATCTCTCCTGCGAATAATTATTTATACGAACTCTTAAAAAAGAAGTACCATACCTCTGAAATCGTACGGGCACAGATAGACGAAGCAAAAGAGAGGATTAAAGGAAAGGTGGCCACAGAGCCACTGAAAGCATTCTCTGTTACGTTTCACGGACAGGTCATTGATACTTCCTTTGAAAAGACCCTGAAAATCATTGCCAAGCGTTTGTTTTATAACGGTGAAATCGATACCATCATCACGGTGAAAGAAAAAGATCTTGTGGAAGCAACGATAACTGCTACACCATCAGAGATTGAGTCCCTTGTTCTATGTCTGATGAAACCCCATGTCGTGTTGCATTACAAGAAGGGAATTGAAAAAGGCGCGAGTAATCTCCTGATCATTGACGAAACGGAACAGGGCCTGGCAGAGACATGCGCGCCGGATTACATCCACAGCAACCATATTACCCGCGCTCAATCAAGTGAAAAATACACAGGGCGGTTAGGTGACTATTTAATTCTCAACGGGTTGCCATTAACTTCAGAAAAAATAGGCAGGGAGCTTCGGTTCAACAAAATTGAAACGAAAAATAAAGTTTTTACAGCAACGGGATTGAAGGAAATCTACGTTAACCTCCACTTTATCTCTTTGCTCCTCAAATTAGATTTAGAGCAATACTACCTGAAGCTAAGGATTTTTCATCTTCAGGAGAATGAGATGAAAATTGTTGAAGATAATATTGACGACCTTGGTTTCTTCGCCAATATTTTTAATTATATCACCGCAGCGGACAATCCCCTGTTATTTAATAAAGATCTATTTTTAGATTTAATGCGACTTGAACACATTATTGAAAATAACAACTGGAAGGCAATTCCAGCATACGCAGGCTATATCTATTCTGCATCCAGCAGACTGAATGGCCAGTTTAAACTTCTGGAAGAATGCAGCCTCTTTTTAACCTATACAAATTGTATTGAAAAGTTTATTGCACGTTTAACAAAAAAATTCACGAAAAACAGACCTGATATTCGCAGCGAGCTGGAAAATTTAACGGCAAACTATAATGAATTGAAAAAATTACAAACCTTTACAAAGCACCCCGTGCTCCAAAATGATTACCAGGAAATGCTGAATTCTTTTGGTAAACTTCTTGCATACCTCGATTTTTTAATGATAAAGGATACCAGCACGGATGCGTCGGGAGCGCAGGAGGCGATTGAGCTTGCTCAAAAATCCTCAAAGAAATTTGGCGCCATGCTGAAAAAATGTATTGAGTCGGTCTTCTCCGTAACGATCAACATTTCCACAAAGCCTGTTTTACGCCAGGAGCAGGTCTCAACACCAGAGCAAGAAGATATTCAACAACTTATTGGAAAGTTCAGTGTGAATTTAGAAAAACTATCGAAATTAAAAACGGCATCCGGGAAAGATGCTTTTTTGGAAGCGAGAATGTCCGTTCCACAATTCACCAGTTTGTCCCATATCCTTGACCAGTTAAAAGCATTAATAAAGAATATCGAGAGACAGGAAGATATCCAGGATCCTCTGAAGCCCATTTTTGCTAAATCCAACAAATTTGAAATACTGCACAACGATTTAGGCGCCCTGGGAATATTGGAAAATATTCAGGATCAGGAAACTGCCCGCAGGATATTAACGGAGTTGCAACGATTGCTCTTTGAGAAACCATTGAAGGAAGATGCCTACAGAAAGATTTTCGAGACGGTCCAGTCCCTTGAAGATTTTATTTCCAGTAAATGCACTTCTGCAAAGACAAAAAACTCCAGTGTCGTTATGCAACAACTGCATCAAAACCTCATTTTAAAAAAATTTGTTGATATTAAGACAGGCCTGAGAAATATTAGAGATACTGAAACGCTAACTCGCAAGATTGATACCTTTAAAAACGACTTTGAGTTTTTTTCATACAGCGCAAAAGAACTGAACAATTTTTTGGCAGAGATCGAAAGGTTCCATGAAGAATTAAAAGACACATGTTATTATCAAAATGTCTCTGAATTTGAAGCAATGGAGAACCGGCTAAACCAGTTAATCACCGCAGTAAAAGATATTGACCATCGAATTTCTTCATGTACCAGAAATAAGGATAAAAAAATATCCAAAGAACCTGACGTCAACATTAACTATTTAAAAAGCTCCCATTTGTTGAAAAGGAATCTGGAAAAGGCGATCTTGCTTTTACAGAATCAGGTTGCTCAGATTGATGGATTTATGCATGATATAGAAAGTAATTTACATCGTCATTCGTTTGTCCATTCAGGTGTGGCAACCAGCGTCCTTTTTGATCAAATAACGTATTTGTTAAGCAATATCGATGTACGATTGATTGACATGACGCAATCCATGGAAGAGATGTTTAAGGAAAGTGTCAGCACGATATTTCATTACCAGGTGGGAGAAGGTTTTAAGGAGCCGCAAAAAGAAGAAATCGATGATCTCATGCGGGAAATTGATAAAAGAGCGATCGTCAGAGAATACAAAAATGATAAATACCTATGAATCAAATCCCCATCAGAACAACACCCGAAGAGTACGAAATACTGCCGTTTGTTGACCTTCATGCGCCAAAGGCTTTCAGTTCCAGAAACAGGACGAGGAAAGATGTATCATCAGATAACGCTATGCAGGACTTTGAGGATGCAAAAACAACTCTGAGACTTGCCGGATTATGGATTAACCTTTCTTTGGAGAATATCATCGTCGCCCATGAAAAATATATGGTTGAACTGCATCCGGTGAATAGCAGTATCCTTACATCACAAAACACTGATATCAGCATGAGACAGAAAGGGGCAAGAAAACCGCACTTCTCACATCTTTTGATATTTGATAATACCTTAGTCTTTCAGGCAGCGTGTTGTCTGCCCTTAAAAATCGTTGCAGCCAGCCTCAATGGTCATTCTGTTTCCGGCAGGGTTTTATTCGCCAGTCATTCAGAAGAAAGCGGCGGGAGATTAGTGTATCAATTCCGTGACAAGGGCACAGAAATGATTTTAGACTTACAACGCGGAGAGAGCCCGCGGGCACAACGATATATATTCCGTAAAATCTAATCCATGGTTAGCAAAACATGCAGGTAAAAAAATCCTTGGGGAGTTTGAAATCCCCAAGGATTTTTGTCTCTTGCGAGCAAGTACCAAGCATTAAATCCATTCTTCGGATAAGATATTCCCTTCCAGCCCCACTACAACCTGTTTAACCGGGATCTTGCGGGAAGCTTTTTCTGCGCCTTCCTTCGCAATTTGTGCCAATCCAAAACAACAGGGAACTTGCATGATCATTACCGTTAAGGTGTTAATCTTTGCGTCATCAATTAATGCCTTAATTTTTTCTGTATAAACTTCCTGATCAGAATCGAGCTTTGGACAGGCGATTCCAATGCTCTTTCCCTTCAGATAATCTTTATGGAATTCACCGAACGCAAAAGCCGTACAGTCTGCGGCCAGTAAGACATCCTTGCCCTGAAAATAAGGCGCTTGTGGGGAAACCAGATGCATCTGTATCGGCCACTGACGTAATTGAGAAGGGCGTTTTCCCGTTTCACTACCCTCCTGGTCTGTTTTTTCGCTAAAATCTATGGTTCTTGATCCTGGACATCCACTCATTTTACCACCTCCTGTAAAAATTTTTCTTCTAAATCAGTAATTAATTTTTCGTACTTTTTTGGCAATTCTTCACCTACTGAAGCATCAGCTTCACTACACCTGCGAAACATTTCTCCGACCTGGGTTGTTGATAGCTGACGGTCAATCCACGGGTAAAGAATTTCATCTTCTTTTTTGATATGCTGGGTGAGCAATTCCCGGTAGGCAAGCATGTTTTGCTTAATTTGTGCTTTATTCCCCTTTTCAGCCCCCTCAACAACCTCCCTGATGTATCCTCTCCCTGTGTCATGGTCTTTATACATGACCTGGATAATCTCTGCCTTCTCGTCAACATATTTAAACAAAATATCCTCTTCCTTCATGTGGTGGTATTTGTCTGCATATGTCCGGATAAAATCAACGCACCGTAAAACCAGATCCTTATCCACCTTCATACTACTTTCGATATAATCAACAATAGTTGGTACTAAGGCTAAAAGCCGTTTGATCAAAACATGCTCATCCACAAGCTTTTTGACTGGTGGTGAATAGGTGATTTTTTTTGGCGCTGATTTTTTCGTTGGATCTATCACCGGTTTTGCAACCTGCCTCTCTGGATAAATAGCCTTTTCTATCCGGTACATCAAGGTAGCTTCCCGCTCCGGATCGAGATTATGTATCCCTACAACATCCTTTAAAAGACAGGTGCCGACCGAACACGGAACACAGCCAATACCATATTCGTCAAGAATGCGGCCGACTTCAGGACAGTCGTCAATGATCTTTTTTATTTCTTTGTTTAATACATTCTCCAATAACACCCTCCTTTTGCGATAGTTTTGCGGTATTCATTATAAAAATCGTTCTTGAATTAGGTTGGGTTTTAAAGGACAAAAACCCAACGGCTTTTTTCTTTGAATGCATCTTTTGAGACGTAGCGCCGATCCCTTGTGGTTAGCCAATTGATTGGGATAAACCCCAGCGCTACCATTTTGCATTGAAATTTCTTAACGTTAATTGGGTCTTCAGCAACTTCTCCCCTGTTTCCCCACCCCGTTTACGGGGTGGTTATGGGAGGGCGATTGAAATTCCTTAACGTGGATTATAACGAATAAGACTATTTTATGTCAAGGTATAATCTCTGTCTTTTTCTCCTCTGATGTCTGGGACACCTCTATGAGTTTTATCCGGTTTTTTCCCGCTTCAAGACGCAAAAATTACTGATAAAAGTTGGTTGCCTCAGTCTCTTCAACCGGTCTCTTGAGACAATCCTCAAGCATTTCGACCTTGAAACGAACATCGCCGGGACGTAATGCCTTCACAACGACCTGCCATGTTGTTTTTGCCTTTGGTGCAAGACTTGGCAATGGATCAAAGGTAACGGTATTGCCAACGAATGTCCCCTTTGTAGGGCCGGAGGATGATATATATTGCATCGTATCTTCAAGGGTACCGTAGATCTTAATGTTGGTACTGTAATCAGAGCCCTGGTTGGTAACGGTTATTTCGTAGGTCTCATTTCCACCGACCTCTATGGGATCCGTTATGTCAATTACTTCCAGTAAAATAGCCGCAACACCAACCACATGCGTAGTTACGGTCGCGGATACCGGATCAGCGCATACCGCCGTAGCAGTCGCAGTGTTGGTGACTTCACCGAGACCCCGGTCCTTTAAAGTCACGCTAACCTTTCTTGAATCACGGGGCAGCAGTGACCCAACATTCCAGGTAACCGTGCTCCCCGACAACGTACCTCCCTGGCTTGCCTTCACAAAAGTAGCATTCCCGGGAATGGTATCCTCAATAACCGTCGATGCTGCCGGACCGTCGCCCTTATTGCTTACCCCGATGGTGTACGTAATGTCACGTCCGGTATAAATCCTTTCCGGACCTTTTTTGGTAATGGTCAGCACGGGTTGCTTTACAACGGTTGTGGTCATGTTAGATTCAGCGTGCAGACCGCCTTCCGCTTCCACAGTTGCAGAATTATCAAATTTACCGGTTCTGTCTGCCTTCGCGGTAAAGGTAATCTCACGCGATTCTCCCGCCCTTAACATGCCAATTTCCTGAACGATGTCGCTCCTGCCATCCGTCGTTTTCAATCCCTGAGGCAGAAAGTCTTTTACCCGTATATTACGGGCAATGCCGGTGCCAGTATTGCTTACCACAAGGGTTATTGGTATCGTATCACAGAATAACACCTCAGTAGGTGCACGCTTGGCAATAGTCAGCTTCGGCTCTACAACGTTTGTTATAAGGCAGAGCGGTGGTAAATTATAAGTGACGTCGGTACAAAACGGCATGTCGCCCGTTTCCAATGATATGCCATTCACCCGGATCTCCTTCATCTCATGCGGAACCAGGTCTCCAATAAACCATTTTGCTGTACTCTCACCGGGACCTTTCTGGAACTTGGGCAGGGAGTTCCTAAGCTTATACTTATGCGAAAACGTTTCAGTAATCTCAACATCCTGAATCTTTTCATCGCTAATGTTGGTAATTTTGATACTATAATCAAAAGGCTTGCCGACCTGAATTTCCTGCGGTGCATTTTTTTCTATAAAGACAACACCATGTTTCTTGTTAATTGCAGAAAAGGTTCTACTGTTTTCACGCTTATCGTATGCAATTTTTGCTTCACCCTTATGCAAACGTTCATGCCTTATGCCTGGATCTTCTTCAATATGTCCGTGCGCATATGGAGGTTCTTCGTTCAGAAAATCGTTTTGCTGATAACTACAGCCATACATCCCAAACATTACAACCACAGATAAAAGCATCAAAGGATATAGTCTCTTCTGCCAATTCATGCAACAGCCCCTTTCAAAAAAACATTGGAGATATTGAAAACATACCCTGCAAATACCCAGAAAACAAAGAAGGCCGGTGCGTTAGTGAGCGCCCCGGCCTTCTTTTGTTTAATAAAACCAACATCTGCCATGAAGAAACTAAAACTTCTTATTTCTCATCTGTATTTCATTACACTACGAACTACTTATATCATCAGTTCATGAATGAGAACATTACTCGTAGAAGTTTGTAGCCTCAGTCTCTTCAACAGGTCTCTTCAGGCAATCCTCTGTCATAATAACCTTGAAGCGCACATCTCCCGCCTTCAATGCCTTTACGACAACCCTCCAAACCTCATTAGCCTTTGAAGCAAGCGTAGGTAATGGTTCAAAGGTAATCGTCTTGCCATCAGCGGAAACACTTCCCGTTGTCGGACCTGAAGACGATACATACTGCATTTCATCCTCGAGTACGCAGGTTACTTTGATATTGGTGCCTGTGTCAGAACCCTGATTGGTTACGATGATCTTATAATCTTCGTTGCCACCCACCTCGATCGGATCATTCTCATCGATTACCTCAAGCAGGATTGCAGGAATACCTAACACTTCCGTTGAAGTCGCTGCCGAAACAGCTTCGGCGCAGGTAGCCCTTGCTACTACCGAGTTTTTCACCGTACCAATGCTCTTCGGATTCAGAGTTAAAGTAAACTTTTGCGAATCTTGAGGCTGTATGGTTCCTGCATTCCACGTAACCGTGTTACCCAATAAGGTAGCGCCTTGACTGGCGTTTACCACGGAGGCATTGTCAGGTACGGCATCTTCAACAACGGTCGATGTCGCTGGGCCGTTACCATTATTGGTTACCACAATTTCATATGAAATACTGCGTCCGACATATACCTTCTCCACGTTGCTTACTTTTGTGATGGCAAGCACTGGTTGCCTTACGGCCGTTGTGGTTGTGTTGGATTCTGCGATCAAATTACCATCAGCAATTGCCGTGGCAGTATTATTAAACTCACCGGTTTTTACTGCTTTTGCCGTCAGGGTAACTTCTCTCGACTCTCCGGGATTTAATGAACCAACATCTAAAGTCACGTCGGTTTGACCGTCCTGTGTCTGTAATCCGTCCGGTAAGGTCTCCTTAACCTTGACATTGTTTGCCATACCTGAACCGGTATTCGTAACCGTAAAGGTTATGGGGATCATGTCACAGAGTGAAACCTCAGACGGTGCGCTCTTTGCGATAGTTAACTTTGGCTCTGTGATGATTGGATCAATGCAAGCCCCTGGTAAGTTATACGCAACTTTGGCGCAGAATGGCATATGACCACTTTGCGTTGGAATACCGCATACTTTAATTTCTCTCGTTTCTTGAGGCGCCATTTCACCCAGGAACCATTTTGCCACACTAGCGGTGCTTCCTGTTCCCATTTCAGGTGTTGAACTTTTTACTGAAAAATTACCCGGCAGGGTTTCCGTAACTTCAACGTCCTCCACTTTTTTATTGGTAAGGTTCGTAACTTTTATTACATAACAATACTCCTCACCAACACTCCCGCTGCAGGGTCCCATTTTTTGCAGATAAATCACACTGCAGCAATCCTTTGCATTTGTTGGATCCGCTAAATCTGCAGTACACATGTCAGATTTTGGCGGTTCAGGTTCTACATGGGCGCGCTGATGCCTTGCCGGTGGTTCTGCTTCAACATGTCCATGGTAGTAAGGTGGTTTTTCATGTTCATGTTTTATACCGCTTTCATATTTGAACATCCCGCACCCATAAAGTGCAAACGACATCAAACCTGAAATACACAATAATTTGTACATACTATTCCTCAACCTCATTTACTCCTCCTTTCAAAAAAGACACATGATCTTTCAAGAAGACCTCTTGCTTTTCTGAAAGCAAGACGGTCCTTTGTTGTGCTTAGACAGCTTATATACCCTTTTTATGAGTACCTAATAAAAATCATGATAAAGCGCAAAGGTTTCTCTGGCGATCTTATCAAAAAGATCACCTTGCTGCTAATGCCAGCAATTCTTCGGCAGCAAGGCTATTTTTATTCCATAGAGAGACACGCGACATCTTTACCCCAAATTATAGACAAAGATCCTTTACTTTCTGCCCCCCGCTCACTCAGTGTTTACCTTTATCGGAATTTTAGGAAGTATAAAGATATATCTTGTACGGGCTGATGTCAAGGAAAATATTGTAAGATTTCGCACTCCTGTACCTTTCTGAAATCGGTTAAAATGAGTAATACCGTGCTACCGTTTTAAGAAATAATAGAGTCGTCCGTAAGTATTTAAGTTTCCGGCCTCATACATTGCCTGATCCCCGATTCCAAAATATACATCCGCTCTGGCCGGAGTTTGGATGGCGCTTCCTGTATCCTGATCCAGCACAAAGAACGATTTTTCTGTCCCGCGTTTCCCTTTTTCCCAAAACTTCCAGGTCTTCTTTGCCTTCTTTGGTTCGATAACGGCGAAGGCAAGCCCGCCTGCCGGGAAGACCTTTTTATCGGTAGCAATGCTTCTCATAGGAGTTACCGGCACCCCGATAGAACCGTGCGGGGTCGCATAGTTGACCCGCTTGAAAAAGATATAGCGGTCGTTTTTCCTGAGATAAGAATCCAGTTCGCCTGGATGCTGTTCAAAATACGCAATGAGTGTCGAAAGGGTCAATTCCTCTTCCGGGATCTTCCCGTCCATAACGAGCATACGTCCAATACTGCTATAGGTGTGGCCTGAATCAGCGCCATACCCCACATAGACCTTTTCGCCCGACGGTAGCCTTATTTGCCCTGACCCCTGAACATGGATGAGATAGGCGTCCAGCTTGGATTTGAGATAGGCAATTTCAAGTCCTTTCAAGAGATTACGGTCTTCAATCTCACCCCGGGTATAATAGGGCTTCCTGAAGTCTGGCGGTATTTTATAGAGAGGATAACGGAATTCTCCGGTTGGAGTAAGACTTCCATCGTAGATGGGCGTTCCATAGCCGGTGAAATGCACCTGCCCTTCGTAAGCCTTTCCTATCGCCTGAAAGACCCTGAAGTTTTTTATGATGAAATCATTAATCTCCTCAGTATCTCTGCAACGAAGAAACCCCTCCCGGAAAAATTTCAGAGAATTCTCCAGATTTTCATGTGAAAAACCCGTCATGTGAAAACCATACGGATTTGCCTTTACTCTCTTAAAATAGTCAAGGCTATAATCAACCGATTGTAAGAGGGAATCCCGGCTGTAATCATCTTTAAACTGAGGGAGTTGTGTGGTGTCGGTAATCTCCACAAGGGTATCACCTGCTTCTCTTGGGACCAGCAAAGGTTTTTTCTTAAACATGGCACAGCCCTGCCCCATAAGAGCGATAAGAATTGCCGCAAGAAGAAAAACCGGATGGACGCCTCTTTTTAATCTCATGTAAATCATTCCCCCCCTTTAGCAAGAAAATTGCTCAAAAGCTTAAATCCCAAATGGACATAGGGCGTTATTGTATATTTCTTGCAATGAAGAATCAAAGGAAAAATGGGGAAGTGCTGGATGCATGTTGTCCTGCAAGAAAAACAATTCGTTTGACAATGAGAGCGTATTTAAAGTAGAATCGCATCGTTTCTTAAAAAACTGCTCTTTTTTAATAACAATCGATTACAGGTAATTCTCCCGCAAAAATGCGGGAGATAGAGGGAATCCATGTTTCAGAGACACGTGGAACAAGGAGCGGACCCGCCGCTGTAACCGGGAACGAAAGTCACATTACCACTGGAGAAGCCGCAGAAACGGTTCGAACTGTTTAAACGGCTTTCTGGGAAGGGTGACCAGTAGAACGATCCGGAAGCCAGAAGACCTGCCTGTAGTTGCTTCACGTAGTCTTCGATGGTAAAGAAGGTGAAGGATACTCATAAGCACAGATTTCGCAGATTACCCTGGAAAAGCAGAAGGTTCATTGTGCCAGTCAAATCCCGGCAACCGATGCCGTGGACTTCTGAGAAAAGCAAAACGGATTTCTCGCGCATTTTTCCTGATTTCTCAGCGCCTTTTACAGGGAATGTCACAGTATTTTATCTGCAACATATGGAGATCTGTGGTCGAAAAGTTTTCCAAACCCATGTCTTTCCTATCGGAGACATGGGTTTTTTTGTTTTGATAAAGGAAATACATTGTCCAGAATAGCAACCGTACTTATTTCGGTATTTGTGTTATTTTTTGCAGCTGCAAACAGGGCATATGCAATGCATATAACCGAGGGGATTTTGCCCCTCAAGTGGGCTGCTGTGTGGTTTGCCGTATCGGCCCCCTTTGTGGGAATTGGCATATATCACATAAAGCGAAAGAAGAGATCTGTGCCAAGTTATCTGCCTTTGGTAGGCATGTTGGGAGCGGCGGTATTTGTATTTTCCTGTTTTCCCATTCCGGTTATTGCCCTGAATGGAATGGCGACTTCCCATCCTTGCGGCACAGGCATGAGCGCTGTGCTGCTGGGACCTTTTGTCAGTGTGCTGGTAGCAGGCATTGCCTTACTCATCCAGGCACTATTCCTTGCCCATGGTGGATTGACTACGCTCGGCGGAAATATATTCTCTATGGGAATACTGGGGTCATTTTCAGGTTATTTTGCCTTTAAAATAGCGCAACGATGTAAATTGTCCCTGTTTTGGTGCGGATTCCTTGCCGGTACGATTTCAGACTTATTTACCTATTTAGGCACGTCCATTGAGCTGGGACTTCTCGTAGTCAACAACGGTGGCTCTTTCTTCAAAGCTTCTGCGGAAATCTTTGGGGTTTTTATGATGACCTCACAGGGAGTTCTCTGCATTGTGGAAGGCGCCGTAGTGGGATTCGTAATGGTCTTTATTTACAAGCGACGTCCAGGCATTTTGTTCAACCTTGGAGTAATGAGAGATGATAGAAAATCCATCGAGACATAAGCGGGCTATCATCCTTTTTGTTACTCTTGTCATGTCGGTATTTCTTTCCGCATCGTCATTGTCATTTGCAGAAGATACTACGCACAAAACTGATGCACCAGCAATACAAACAGATGAAGAAGGAGCATGGACGGGTATTGATGTAAGCATTGTAGGTAAATATGCGTCGAAATACGGCCGTCCGCCGCGTGACCCTTATATTAATACTGATCAGGGAGATCTGCTTCTTTTTGTATTCACCCTTGCCGGGGTGATTGGCGGGTTTGTCATCGGTTTTAATGTGCGAAGACTTTTCTATGAGAAATAGATAATCTGGATTTATTTCTGAAAACTTAAACGGCACGAAAGCAAATTTAAGATTTAAGAGAGCTATGGATTTCTTACACCACACATTTTCAGATGTATATGCCCGCCATCCTGAAAGAGGAAGACAATTTTTGTTTCACCTATTCAGCAAACGATTTTCATGACAAAAAAGCAGATATGGTCTTCTTCTGCAATCCGAATAACCCGACGGGGCAACTGGTTGAAAAGGGCGTTGTCCTCCACATGGCACGACAACATCCCCATATCATGTTCGTCGTGGATGAGGCATTTATCGATTTTGTTGATGAACCAGAGAGATACAGTGTTATCGGTGAGACAGGCACCACGGGCAATTTGATTGTGGTCAGGTCGCTTACAAAATTTTATGGCTTCCCTGGCTTAAGAATAGGGTATCTTGTGGCCCGGCAGGATGTAGCAAAAAAATTGATGGAATATAAGGAACCATGGACGGTAAATACCTTTGCTCAATATGCTGCCATGGTTGCACTGGAAGACAGAGAATTTGTTCTGAAAAGCAGGGAATTGATCTTCCGTGAACAATCGTATCTATTCAGCGAATTATCCGGGATCAGCGGCCTTGTACCTTATAAACCAGCGGCGAATTATATTTTCATCAAAATCAGGGATAGCGGCATAACTTCCTCCTGGTTACGCAAACAGCTGCTGAATTACGGCATTGCCATTCGTGATTGTTCCAGCTTTACCGGGCTTAACGATACGTATTTTCGCGTAGCCGTAAGGACAAGAGGGGAAAATATGAGGCTTGTTGCTGCATTGAAAAATGTAACTGATCGTATGGAAACCGTGGGTAATAAACGGTAAGGAAAACAATATATTGTCTCTGGCTGGTTCAATATTGCAGATTGAACCAAAACATTTTGGCTTGAGCTATAAGCCGGAAATAACATGAAAAATCTGGTTTTGGAAATCTTTCTGTTTGTCTGTAAAAACGGTGATTGTTATTAACTTATGACAAATCGATCCATTATGATACAGGGTACGGGTTCGCATGTGGGCAAGAGCATTCTGGTCTGCGCCCTCTGCCGTATCCTGAAACAGGACGGATACCGGGTCGCACCGTTTAAAGCCCAGAATATGGCCTTGAATTCCTTTGTGACCAAAGACGGGAAGGAAATGGGACGGGCGCAGGTAGCTCAGGCTGAGGCGGCAGGCATTGAACCTCTGGTAGAGATGAACCCCATACTCCTGAAACCCACCGGCGACTGCGGCTCTCAGGTCATTGTCATGGGAAAACCAATAGGGAACATGGCAGCCAAAGAGTATTATCAGAAGAAGGGAGAATTCGTTTCACTCATAAAGGAAGCTTACCATACGTTAAGGGCACAATTTGATATTATTGTAATCGAGGGAGCAGGTAGTCCGGCAGAGATAAACCTGAAGGACGGTGATATTGTCAATATGGGTATGGCAAAAATGGCGTCAGCTCCCGTCTTATTAGTTACTGATATAGACCGAGGCGGCGCCTTTGCATGGATTGTCGGGACATTGGCCTTGTTAGCACCGGATGAGAGAGATCGGGTAAAGGGCGTTGTGTTTAACAAATTCCGGGGAGATAAAGGCATTTTAAAGCCCGGGTTAGAGATGCTGGAAGGCCGTATTAACAAGCCGGTTGTGGGGGTAATTCCTTATATCCACAATCTCAGTATCGATGATGAGGACTCTGTCTCGCTTGAGTATTCGGGCATCAGTGAAAGGGATCACGAATCAGGGGTCAGGGGTCAAAATACAGCAGACACGTCCTCAACCCCCGGATCCCGACTCCCGGCTTCTTTCATCGATATTGTTGTAATCAAGCTTCCCCGTATATCAAATTTTACCGATTTCAATATATTTACTCATGAAAGAGACGTGAGAGTAAGATTTGTTGACACGGCAAAAGACATTGGTCAACCTGACTTGCTTATTATCCCGGGCACAAAAAATACCATAGGGGATCTCCTGTTTTTGGAAGAAAGAGCTATTGCTGAAGAAGTTAAAAATCTGTCATTGTGCGGAACGGTGATTATGGGTATTTGTGGCGGATACCAGATGCTGGGAAGAGAGATCAACGACCCTCTGCACGTGGAATCATCAAAAGACGGTGTCAAGGGATTAGGTTTACTGAACACCGTAACTACCTTTGCCGGGGAAAAACAGACCTATCAGGTAAAGGCACACATACTTGAACATGAAAATTTGTTTCCGGTAGCTGGTGAATTATCGGGCTATGAGATTCACATGGGAGATACGGTATTGAGCGGACATAACGCTATGAAACCCTTTGCAAGGATTACTGAACGAGCGGGAAAGGCAGTAGATATCATAGACGGTTGTGTTTCTGCCGATGGCAATGTGCTGGGTACCTACATACACGGTATCTTCGATAATGACGAATTCCGATCAAAGCTCACGAATTATCTCAGGTCAAAAAAGGGATTAAAACCATCTCGTGAATGTCATGTAGATTTTAAAAGTATAAGAGAGCATAGATACAATGAATTGGCTGATATTGTGCGCAGGAACATGGACATGAACATGATCTACAATATTATGAAAGGAATGGATATGTAATCAATTGCTCAGGGAAAAAAATAAATTGCCATTACAGGTGTTCCAATGTATCCATTGGACTAAAGGGAATCCCATCTCCAACGCATTTCATACGTTATTTCGTGTGTCAGAAACAGGGAGAAAAAGGGAACGGTACCGCCGCTGTATTCGGTGACGAACGTTGCAAGAACCACTGGAAGGCCGTTTCAACAGTTTAAACTGCGGAAACGGCCTTCCGGGAAGGCGCAACCAGTAGGATGATCCGCAAGTCAGAAGACCTGTCTGTAATGTGTGCTGGAAATACTTCTTCGGAATAAAGGAGGTGAAGCGTTGATAATAATGCGGTAAAAGCCCGTTTCTTCTTTATACGAAGGAACGGGCTTTTTTATTAAACCACAAAAGAATTTTACTCGTAAAAAGGGTGGCACGGATAAACGGTGTTTATCCGTGTTCAGTCTCATGTTCTAAGATTTATCATAGTTCAAATATTCAGGGAATCCCGTAAAAACGGGAGTTGCCCCGCAACTGTAACCGGTGATGAACACTGCACAATGCCACGGGAAAGTCGTTTCATCAGTTTAAACGGTTTAAACGGTTTAAACGGTTTAAACTGATGAAACGGCCTTCCGGGAAGACGCAGAACGTAGGAAGACCCGGAGGCCAGGAGACCTGTTTGGACATCGTTTTGTCATGTCATATTTCGAGGGAGAATAGATACGGATGAGGTATATCTTCGTTTTATGGGTAATTGCATTAGCGCCTAACTTTTATTGTAAAACTGCATCGACTGAAGAAATATCAGAATCTGTTCCAATAAAGCCTCTTTTGGAAGAAAAGGAAGCAGAGGACAGCAGGAAAATGCCAAAACAATCAACAGGGCAGGACGTAACGGGAGAACACGCTGAAGCTGGTTCTTTAACGCCAGATTCTGCAGGGGTAGATTTCTCCCGTCAATCGGAGGAAAATGGCAATAAGACCGGTACTTCACCAGAGACCGTTCAAGACTCATCGGGTGCAACGTCTTCTGCAACTGAGATACTTCTTTTGCCGGAAGTATTGGTCTATGGAAACACGGATAGTTTGCTTGGCATCGTTTTAACCGTGGACTTCCGGTGCTTGACACCATTATAACCCTTGCGCCTCTCCTGGGACTTTTTGGCACGGTGATCGGCATGATACAGGCTTTTGGTCTTTTAGGAGGCAGGGAGCTTGACGCACCAACGGTTATCACCGGTGGCATTGCCGAGGCCTTAATAGCCACGGCATACGGCCTGATCACCGCCATTGTTGCACTTATTCCTTTTAATTATCTCAATGCGCGTCTTGAAGAAGCCAGGCATGAAATTGAGGATGCCACCACGCATCTCGAACTTTTGCTTTTAAAACAGGATAAAAACCCATGAAGATACCGCTACCAGCAACCAGGCGGAAGGCTAGGATAGAGATCATTCCGCTTATTGATGTTATATTTTTTCTTTTGGCAACTTTTGTCATGGTTTCTCTTTCCATGGTCAAGAATCAGGGCATCAGCGTGAATTTGCCTTCCGCTGCTACGGGCACTCCCCATGAGCGGGAAATAGCCGTAACCATTACCATTGCCAAGTCAGGAGATATATATCTGAATCAGGAAAAATTGGCTCCAGGCCTTTTACCCCAACGCTTGAAACAATTACAGACAGAAAATCCCGACATGAGGGTTTTCATTAACGGTGATAAGGAAACCTATTTTGGTAATGCGGTTCAGATACTTGACGAGGTAAGGTCTTCGGGGATCACGAAAGTTGCCATTCAGACAAAGCAGGGAGACCCTTTGCAAAAATGACCACCGATAGATTCAACAACGGCCATTACCACTTTCGCAAGATTAAGCCCGGTAGCCATGGCATGATGAAAGGATTTATACTTGCATTATCCATTCATGGTGTTTTGTTTTTTATTGGCGAAGCGTATTTGGGTAAGCCTGTTCAGTATAGCGTTCAACCAGATAATACGAGTATCAACGTTGATCTGGTTACTACCGTGTCACAATCAGACACTACGTCAGTTCAATCCAATACATCCGTGGCGGAAAAACTGCAGGAACCTGGCAAGGCTATGCCCCAGGAAAAACCGGTGATACCAGCCCAACCAGAGGGAGATACGGTTAAACCTGTTACATCCGTAACGGAATCACAACAGAAAGCAGTTAAGATTATGCCACAGGAAGACCAGGAAACACTGCCCCAATCAAACACAGATGCGGTTAAACCTATTACATCGGTAACGGAAAAACAGCAGGAACTTGTTAAGACTGTGCCCGGGAAAGAACCGGCAATACCGGCAAAGCCAGAGGTAGATACCGATAGATCCATTACTTCAACAATACAGAAGCAACAAGAAACAGCTAACGCTATGCCGCTTCCTTCCCAGGGAACGATCAGAACAAAAAGCAAGCCTGGTTATTTCCGGAATCAACCTCCGGAATACCCTCAGCTTGCCAAACAAATGCGTCAGGAGGGACTCGTGATACTCAGAGTGGAGATAGATCAAAAGGGTATACCGGTTCAGGTTGAAGTTAAACAGGGTAGTGGCTTTCCACTCCTTGATCAGGCGGCCTTAAAGGCAGTTAAACGTTGGAGATTTCAACCTGAACAGATAGGAGACTCACCGGTTAAATCCGTGGTGGCGATCCCTGTTAGATTTCGCCTGGAAGATTCTGAAAGAAGATCTCATTGACGGGCCATCCTTGAATATGGGGGGGGACATACTATGTAACTGAGTAGCTCAATATTAAACAAGAGATTTCACATACAGGTGTTCTGATATCTATCGGGACAAAAAGGAAATCCCGGCTTCAATGAATTTCTGATGGCAATGAATACATTATTCCTTAACGCCAGAAATGAGAAGAAAAGGGAACGGTACCGCCGCTGTATCCGGTGACGAACGTTGCGAAAACCACTGGAAAGCCGATTAAACAGTTTTCCGGGAAGGTGCAACCAGTAGGGTGATCCGCAAGTCAGATGACCTGCCTGTAATATGTGCTGGAAATACTTCTTCGGAGTAAAGGAGGTGAAGCATTACTATGGAGGCGGTAAAAGCCCGCTTCTTCTTTATACAAAGGAACGGGCTTTTTTATTTAATCACAGAGAATTTTCACGGGTAAAAAGGGTGGCATGGATAAACGATGTTTATCCGTGTCTCGTCTCATGTTCTAAGATGTATCATAGTTCAAATATTCAGGGAATCCCGTAAAAACGGGAGCTGCCCCGCAACTGTAACCGGTGACGAACACTGCACGATGCCACGGGAAAGCCGTTTCAACGGTTTAAACTGACGAAAACAGCTTTTCGGGAAGGCGCAGGATGTAGGAAGACCCGGAAGCCAGGAGACCTGTTTGAACACGATTTTATCAATTCTTACTTCCGAGGGGAAAGAGAGAAACAAATGAAATATGCCTTTATCATGCTGATGATTATTTTGGTGCATAACTTTTATTGTAAAACTGCTTTCGCCGGAGAAATATCAGAACCTGTTCCAATGAAACCTCTTTTGGAAGAAAGGTTTATTATCCGTATGCCGGACAAGGAAGAAATACCCGCATTTGTGGAGGAAATAAAACCAGAAAAAGAGATAGAGCCAGGAGAGGCAATGCATCTACCACCAGAAGAAGAAAAAAATATTCCGGTAGAGACTAAAACAGAACCATTACCACCGGTTGCTGAAAAGGAGCCGTTATCCCAGGATCAAACACCTTTACCGGAAATACCCACAGACGATCTGTCACAGGATGAACACAATAAGGATAAAGAAGAGACGGTGATTACACCGACAAGGACGAAACAGTTATTAAAAAATGTCGGCAGTTCTCTGTCTGTCGTTACACAAAAAGACCTTGAGAATAGCAAAG
This sequence comes from Candidatus Brocadia sp., assembly GCA_021463795.1. GTDB lineage: Bacteria > Planctomycetota > Brocadiia > Brocadiales > Brocadiaceae > Brocadia. The sequence goes on from JAJTXE010000003.1 coordinate 1,047,971, forward strand.
CGCCACTATTACTCGATGTCCTGCGTCAACTGCCCGGACTCGAGGTCACAAGAACACAGGGGATAGGGGGAACTACCAGTTTGTTTATACGGGGGGCATCCGCTGCACAGACACTCGTCTTTGTCGATGGTGTTCAGATGAATAGCCCTACAACCGGGGCGTTTGACTTTGCAAACCTTACAACAGATACCATCGAAAGGGTCGAAGTCCTGCGTGGCCCTCAAAGTACCCTGTATGGTTCGCAGGCCATTGGTGGTGTCATTAACATTATTACAAAAAAAGGCGCCGGTGATACCAAAGTTACCTTGGGGACAGAATACGGAATGCGCGATTCCTTCAAGGAAACGTTCCATATTTCCGGTGGAAAGGAAAGGTATGATTATTCGGTGGGAGGCTCCTACCTGAAAACCCATGGAATATCCGCTGCCAGCAGTGGAAGTGAAGATGATGGTTACGACAATTTTACCGGCTCTTCACGGCTTGGGTGGAAATTCATGGGCAACGGAAGGGTTGACACAACGATACGGGGGTCTCACTCAGATTATGAATACGATGCATTTGAATATGGGATTGGTCCCGTAGACGACACGGACCGGCACCAGACAACAGATGAGATTCTTTTTTCGACGAAGGTTAAGAAAACGTTTTTTGACCTGTGGACACCTTCATTTCTCGTCTCAGTCAACGATACAGATCTGGAAGGCTTCGACCCTACTGACGAATCGGGCGAGTTTCGCATCCTTACGAGAGTTTGGAGACTGGAGCATCAATCAGACTTTACCCTGTTTGACGTCGATACGGTAACCATAGGCTATGAATATGAGGTACAGGAGGGTGAAAATGCCGGTAACTTTGATAAGCAGTTTAGGAACAACTCTGTGTTCTTCCAGAATCAAATCAAATTATTTGAATCGTTACATTGGACCGCAGGGTTACGTTACGACGATTACAGCACCTTTGGAAACAATCTTACGTATAGAACAACGGCATCATATAACATGGAGAAGATTGGTACCCGGCTTCATGGATCCTGGGGAAAGGGTTTTCGTGCGCCAAGTTTAAATGAACTTTTTTTCCCCTTCTTTGGTAATCCAAATCTCAATCCGGAAGAGAGTAAGGGTTGGGACTTTGGGGTGGAGAAAGAAATCCTCAAAGAGAAACTTACCATCGATGTTACGTATTTTGAGAATGATTTTACTGATTTAATTACGGCTGCAATACAACCCGACGGAAGTTTTTTGGCAGAAAATGTAGCCAGCGCAGAATCAGAGGGGCTTGAAACGGCCTTAACCTATAAACCATTTACCAAACTTTCTTTAACGGGAACCTATACTTATACTGAAACGAGGGATCGGGAGAAAGATCAACAATTGCCCCGCAGACCAAGAAACAGAGCAACCCTTGGGATGAATACCCAACCCCTCGATAAATTGAATATTAATGTAACCGGCATTATGGTGAGAGACAGGATAGACAGTGATGATAAGGAAATGGACAACTATTGGACCACTGAGCTGGTAACTCGATATGACATCACAAAGGTAATGACCGCATATGTCAGGTTTGAAAATCTTTTTGATTATGGTTACGAAGAGGTAACAGGTTTTGGTTCCCTTGGTTTTACAGCGTACGGCGGAATGGAATTTAAGTTTTAAAAGCAAAACAGAAGAATAAGGAGGTGGTAAAAAAATAGACAGATAACTTTATGTAACAGTATGGTAACCCGTCACGTTATTTCGCAATTGATAAGGAGAAAAAAAATGAACCACGTAAAAAGAATATTAGGAATGTTTGTTGTTTTTGTGCTTTTGCCGGCTACCTACGGTGCCAGCCAGCAGGTAACCGTAGAAATTGACTACGGAGGGCTGCAACAGAGTCGTAAAGTAGAGATACCATGGAAACAGGGTATTACTGCCCTGGAGGCGCTTCAATCTGTTGCAAAGATCAAAACGCAAAAACATGGGGAACATTTTTTGGTTATATCTATTGATAATACAGTTATGGAAATTGGAAACAGGGCGTGGTATTACAACATCAACGGTAAACGTGCAACATCCTTTGTCAATCGATGTGTTCTCAGTGATGGTGACTCTATGAGGTGGGAATACACGAAGGATGTTTGTACCCATAATAAGGAAGAACAAAAATGAAGAGACATATGTTAGTGATCCTGTTTGCCGCGCTCTTTTCTTTTCAACACATTTCCTTTGCCCACGAAGGGCATATTCATGAAGAGCATCATCATGAAGATAGTGTGAAATACACCTGTATTGTGGGGGACTATATGACCTCAAGTGTTGTCAAGGCAATGAAAGCAATCTGGCAGGATTACCCTTTTCTTAAAGACCGGGTTACGTTTGAAATCATAAGTAAAACCGATCTTGAATCGGGGTTCAATCCGAACGAGATTCTCGACTCAAATCTTATCTTATTTGATGTGCACGGTGTCCGTATCTCTACGCCTACTCAATCAGGCTTTGATTTTGAAGTATTAAAGGAGGTAGGTAGATTAAGGCGCTGTCTCTTGCGCCGAATCCTGGTGGGTTCGCTCCGCTTAACCCACCCACTGCGATATTGCATTATTTCCTTACCTGGCCATAGTAAGTTGTTGAGTTCGTTTCCCGTATCCCGTACGGGACATGCCTCACCCCAACCTTACGAAAACTCAAAGGTCATTTTTACCACGCATGCGAATTTTTGTTTCATCAACAATCCACAGATGCTGAATGAGAGGTTCTTGGTCAATGAATGGTATAATGCCACGAAATACTTTGATGACGTGATTCTTTGCCTGATTTTGGACCCTTTAAACAATAATACCAAAAAATTCTTCTGATGGATATGCTCGAATATCAGAAAAATCTAAATCGAGTGTAATTACCACGTAATGTTCGTTTCTACAGGTATCTATAAAGGTGACGATCTTTTGTCCCTTGCAATTGCTGGTTTTGAATAAAGGAATGATTTCATACTTTTGTTTTTGAGATTGTTTACAAATGTAATCCAATAATATAGAGAACTGTGTAAATTTGCAACACGGTTGTTCTTTGCACTATTCCAACAGATTCATCAAATAATCTTTCATTGCCTCTGCCTGTTCTTCGGGTGTGCCGGGGATGTAGCCCTGAAACTCACCTTCCCTGAAAAATTTTGGCATCTTGGTGCCTGGCTGGATGGATTGCGGGTCGAGGAGCCAGCGCTTTATCCAGACCGGTTTGAGTCTCCTTTTGGCGAGCATGAGATCTGGCGCCCAGCCGGTTTTGTCACCCTCCGGCATCTTTTCGCCCTTTACATGACATAAGATACAATTGATGTCTTTTGATTCAAAGAGTCTCTTTGCTGCTAAGAGATATCCCGGTGACATAGCCTCTTTTGCCGCCAAATATTCTTTTTTCGTCTCAAATATATATTCAAAGGGATACGTTTCATTTTCTCTTTCGGCAAAGAATCTGGCAAGGCCGGTGGCCTCTTCAACCGGCAGACTGAAGGTGGGCATCTTTATGTCAAGCCACGGCCTGAGGTCGAAGGGTTCTTTTAAAAATCCGAACAACCATTCGGGTTGCACCTTCTTGCCTTCTCCATGTAATAACGGGGGTACAAATACCCTTGCCTCTTCCGGCACCAACCCCTCGTTTTCTACATGGTACTCTATGATCTCGGGGGCAATATCGCCACCAACTGCCTTTTTCCTATCCAGTATTTGCTGGTTTTCTATGAGTACCGTCTCACCCGCCTTATGCCCGAATTTTTCGTTATCCTCCCAGAGTTGAAAATAGATGCCTGCATCTTCCTCCAGCTTTACCATCCCTGCCACCTCAATATCCCCCTCAAGATGCAATCTGTCAAGGTCAAGCTGATGACAGCCGATGCAATGATACTTCCCTATCAATCTCTTTCCTTCTACGATCGACCGCTCTCTTTCTGTCAGCCTGGCGATGTATTTCTCCGGCAACTTTTCTTCCCTCATTCCGGTGAGCATTACGACCAATGACGCTATCTCCTCGTCTTTTAACCTAAAATCTGGCATCTTCAGGCGATCTTCGGGTTTTTTGTATTTGCCTTCGTCAAACTGCCTGGGGTCATGCAACTTTGCCCGTAGCCACGACTGCCTTGCCTTCCCCACATTTTCAGTAAAGTGCCTGAGCCCCGCCTCGCCCAACAGCTTCTTTTCTAATAATCCAAAATCGAACAAATTTACCTGCTTTGAGCCGATGGCTGATAGCTCCGTCCCTATCTTGCCAAACCCTTCCATGCCTTTTATCTCGTGACAGCCAAAGCAACCGTATCGCTTGATTAACGCCTCACCAACACGAGATTTCTCCTCATCCTCTAACCATGCAGCATCGGTTAATACCGCCTTCGCATCGCTTTTGCCGGTTTTGTTCATCAGATACCCGGCAATAAGGCTTGCCTTCTCCTGACTCAGCCTAAAGCCAGGCATGCGCGTGAGGGGTTCCTTACTCTTCGGGTTCATGATCCACGCTACCAGATACCCGTAATTTACCTTTTGCCCAATCCGTGCGAGGTTGGGGGCAAATCCCCGTTCTGCGTCTTCCTGGTAACTATGACATGCCAGACACCCGACCTGCTCAAAGAGGAAATCGCCCTGTGCTAATTGTTCCTCATCAAGGGCCGGCATCTCACCGGTAGCCTCTTTTTCATCGGCATGCTGCCACAGGTAGGCCGCTATTGCCTGAGCCTCCTCTTCTGTAAGCCTGAAATCAGGCATCGGGGTTGTGGGCCTGAAACCCTTCGGGTCTTTTATCCATGCCGTAATCCATCCTGCCCCCACCTTGTTCTTTATATGCCTCAGACCCGGTCCAATCATCCGGTGCTTATCCTCACCAAAACCCTCCGTATCATGACATCCGTAGCAACCAAGCTCCTCGAAGAGCCGCCGCCCCTTCCAGAGGAATTCGCCTCCCTCTACCTCCTTACCTTCGCCATGACATCGTATGCATGACGACTGCGCCGATGTACCACGGTATATCGGTGTAAGCCAGTATTCGACCTCGCCGTGCGCCTTCTTCACGCCTGACGTAGCGCTCGCTTGTCCTTCATGACACAGCACGCAGCCGAATTTTTCCGGCGGGTGATTGCCCAGATACAATTTCTGGTTCGGATGGCTTGCATACGGCTGTTCAGTCGACACGCTTTCCGTCCTATTGATACCCACATGACACGACATGCACCGGTCGACTATGTTTATATCTTCCATATAGGTCTGGTAAACCTGCAGGCTGGGGCTGGTTTTCTTGAAGGTTTTTAACTGTGCCTTATATCTTTCCAAACCAGTGGTATAGGCATCCAGATCTTCCGTGTAGGTATCAACATCGTGCCTGAGCGCCCTCAATCGTGCCTTAATGAATGCAATTCTATCCTCCATATCTTTTATCTTTCCGGTAAATTCCGTACCCCTTTTCTCCAACTCCTCAATCTCGTGCCTGACTTGCCCGCTCTGTGTCTTTCCATAGAGATATTCCTTCTCCATACCTTCATTTCTGGCAACGATTGCCTGAAATTTCAATACCTCTAGCTCGCCATTCAATGCCTTCTGTTCTTCTGATAGTTTCCTGTATTCATCTTGTATGGATGGTTTACTAAAAGCTTCCCGTGCACGTTCCAGATTGTTCCTTGTCTCTCCGAATTTCTGCTGTATGTCCTGGCTTTCGAACGTTGCCCGTTCCTTTTCGTAGTCTTGCTTGATTTTCTCATACTCTAAATGATAGAACTGTCTCTGGTATTCCTTCCAGGGTCGTCTGCCGGTGGTTTCGTTTACGATCACCCATGCAGTGACTCCTACAAGGATAAAACTAACCACAACAAAGATTAACAGGTATGATTTTTCTTCTTCCTTTTTTATGGACTGTGGATTTTTTTGGATTGGCATAAGCAGTAATGATTATCTCATGTTAACGGGTATTTAATTACACACAAGTTACATAAAAATTGACATAAAAGCCAGCTAACTGGCAATGCATAAAGGAAACGAGGTAAAAAGCCCTGTAACTTACAGAAATTTAAAACTACCCAAGATACACCATTGATCACTGTTTTGTCTTTGCCCTGCTTATCTGTGAAGATGGTGCCCAGTATATTGTAGCCGTAAAACCCTACATAACCAAGAAATTCTCTTAAAGAATAAAAATGGATGGTTATTTTTTCTGAGAACTAAAGGGTTATGTTTTTTAAAAGTGTTGAATACATAACCCTCATTTTTAAGATTTTATACGGGAGAGATACGCATAGAATCTATTGACTGCCTAAGAGATTATATCCCCTCTTATTTGCAAAGCCCAGCTTAAAGATCCTGTCCGCCATGGCGTCTTTTGTCAGTTTTTTATTTGCCGTTATATTCAGTTTTGTTGATAATTCTACAAGGACATCCTTTTTGTGTTTTGTAAGTTCCCCAAGGATCTTCTCGGTGGGTAACCCTTCTAGCTGAATTTGTAAGGCATTAATGTCAACGTCAACACGTTTGGTTTTTCCGGATTTAGCCTTTTTCGGAAGGAGTATTTCCGCGAGGAGTGGCTTGTCTTTCAGGGTGTCAAAAAATGACACCAGGGTATGAATAGCATCAGCTATGTGGTGAATCTCGGATGCGTCGGGGAAACGGCCAATGCCTTCCCGTAATACCTCAAGTTCTTTTATTATCTCTGGAATCAGGTGTGCCATCCTTTGCCGTTCGGCCTCGCCCGGAAGCGATAAAAGGCATTCCTTTGTTTTTGTTAACGCATCAATCAGATCAAGTTTTTTTATCCTTTTTGCCATATTAATCACCGCCGATGTTCTGTAAAAATTCCTTTGTTACCTCTTTGTACTGCTCAGCAACGCGCATGGCGTTATCATCGTTCATGAGGAAAACAGGGGTGGATTGCGCTGCGGCCTCGGTGTAGCCAATGCCCCATGAAATATAGTGCTCAAAACACACGTCGCCGTATTCATCACGAATATCCTGCATAATCTTCTTATTCATGCCTACAATATGAGGTCCTGCCTTATGCACCATGGTAAACAAAATACCTTTCAAGGCAACGCATGCTGCGTCCAACCTTGCAATCCGGTATTTCTGAAGCAAGACGTTATTGAGCTCTGAGATTTTCCTGATAAGAATGTTGATCCCAATCGTAGACAAGTGGTCGGGAATGGTCGCTATGATATAATAGTCGCTTGCAGCCAGTGAATTTTGGGTAACCAGGTAAAGATTCGGCGGACAATCAATCAGAATATAATCGTACTTGTCTTTTATTTTATCCAGCGCCTTTTTCAGGATGTAACGTTGCTCCACATAAAAACGGGCGTCTCGTGCATCACGGGAAGTATCGATACCGAATTCAGATTTTATCTTATTCAATGACCTTCTCAGCAGATTGATTTGCTCGTGAAAAAAACCCGTTTCATTCCTTCGGGTAGTTTTTGCGGCCAGATCAAGATCAATTCCCAGCAGTTCGATGTCAGATGGAATCAGTTCCAACAGGGAGATAACCTCATGTGCCCCGATTCTTATCGGGAATTTCCATAGGATGGTATTCATATCAAAAGTATCAAGGGTATTATTCAGATATGCATGGAACAAATTTGATACGGTGCCCTGCTCCCGTTTAAATTTTTTCCATCGCTCTGGAATCGTGCACAAGAACGTCAGGTTGGTTTGAGGGTCGGTATCGATGAGTAAGACCTTTTTCTGGTGAAATCGGGCCAGGGCGCATCCGATGTGGTAAGTGGTGGTCGTCTTGCCGACACCACCTTTGTAGTTAATAAACGAAATGACCTTTGCCATAACTGCACGCTCCTTGAGAGAAATCTCTTTCTCCAGTGCATTCTTAATATATAGTAAAAGCATGAAATACGTTGACACGTACTGGTCATTACGGGCACATTCACGGAGTTCACACTGAGCAAAGCGAATGTGTTCAGTGTAAACCCCGCGAAGCAAACCCACGACAGAGATTGCTTCGGGCTAGTGCTCCTCGCAATGACAACCTTCCTTGTGCGTTTCCTATAGCACGTTTTGTGACGGTACCCATGTGATTCGTGTAAATAGCGGTGTAGTTTTCGTCCGGATTATTTACCGGAGAACTCGATGCGCTTAATAAAGGCTTCTGCTTTTCCCTCATTTCCAGATGAAGAGGTATCAACTGCAAGACTGATCCCTGATATTGAGGGAGCCACAACGGTGAAAAAGTCTTGAAACGCGCGGTGCAAGTCAAACTTTGAAATTATCGATTCTCCAGGTTTCGGATTTCCTAAACAAACAAAACGTCCTCCTTCGTTAAAATATCTTCCTCTGTAAGGTCTATGAACTTTATCCTCTTTACTAAGAAACAGACCTATGAAATATGGACTATCCGGTACAAAAAAAGATCCACTGGGCAATCGGGCATTGCCAAAAAAGACATAAATCATCAACGCTTCGTTGTTAACTTTTTTCTCATAGGCGGCATCCTGCGGGTATTTAAGAATTCCCCACTCGATCGTTATGTTCGAAAATTCTTTCAGATCTAAAGATTCGTTGATAAGAAAAACCCTGGCAGGTTGCTTCGCTTTAATCATGAGTGCACGTTCATCTGCTGACAGTTCAATTACCCTATTGTCTTGAGTTCTGTCCTTAAAATAAAATCCCTTCGACTCCAGCCATCCGTTGACAGAACCTCCTGAGTAATCGGAAAAATCAATGAGGAAGTTTCCTTGATGACTACCGTCATTGCCCTGTTTGCCCAGACGATAGTCGTTGGTGAATCTGGGTAATTCCTGAATCCCGGTTTGTCCCCTTTCTTCAGGGAATACGTTGCCGCTTAAAACAAGCATGATGACCAGGATGACACTTGTTACAATCGAATTTTTCATTTCGTTTGCCTTTTTGTATTCATTTTGTGTTAGGATGTCTTTTTTCTTCTAAGCGGCTTTGGGATTCACCGTAAGCGTTAAAAGAACGTTATCATTGAGAGGGCATTCTTTCAAAGCGAAGACAATTGCAGGTCGGCTTATCGTCTGCGTCTTACATGAAATTGCTCGTTGTGTGCGTTCCTCGCGATGACTATTTTCTTTTGTCGTTCACAATGGTTCCTTTTCTTTTTGGCTGTTATCTTTGCCGAAAGGATCCGCTTCCCCCTTCTTTTTCAACTGATTGGCAACGGTCTGAGTCGCCCGTTTAACCGCTTCCGGGTCTCCGAGATAGTAATTGCGCCGGGGAGTAAGATTGTCCTCAAGTTCATAAATCAGGGGGATTCCGGTAGGGATATTGAGTTCAACAATGTCTTTGTCGGAAACGTTGTCCAGATATTTTACCAGTGCCCGGAGGCTGTTGCCATGGGCAGCAATAATCACTCTCTTTCCCGAGCGAATCGTGGGTGCAATCACTTCATGCCAGCAGGGCAGAAACCGCTCAACAGTATCTTTCAGGCATTCCGTGGTGGGGATATGTTCCTTTGCCAGTTTCTGGTAACGCGGATCACGGGCCGGGCTCCTTGGATCGTTCAGTTCCAGGGCAGGGGGCCGAATATCATAGCTGCGTCTCCACAACTTGACTTGTTGTTCTCCGTACTTTTCTGTTGTCTCTGCCTTATTCAAGCCCTGCAGAGCGCCATAGTGCCGTTCATTAAGTCGCCAGTCCCTCGTTACGGGTATCCACATAAGGTCCATTTCGTCCAGCATGATCCACAACGTCCGTATTGCCCGTTTCAGCACGGAGGTAAAGGCAGTATCAAAGGTATATCCCTCCTCCTTGAGGGTTCCCCCGGCCTGCCTGGCTTCTTCAACACCTTTTTCTGAAAGGTCAACATCGGTCCATCCGGTAAATAAATTATCCCTGTTCCAAATGCTTTCCCCGTGTCTTACCAATACCAGTTTATGCATCAATTCGTCTCCTCGTTCTATTGTTCTGTTGCTTATCAGTTAAGTAATTTACAAGACATAAAATTCAGAACAGTCATTATACTAAAACCCTGTAATAGCACAAAAAAAATCCAACAAATTCTGGGAAATTGCCCGCCAGAAAGAATATCAAGCTACCGTGTCTTTCACCGGGATGTCTATTTCTCCTACGATCATTCCGCATCCGGAGGTGTGTGCTAACTCGATGTTAAGGAATTTCAATCCCCGCCAAATAGAGACTAAAATATTTTCGCCGGATTGTTGCCTTGTGCGCAAAAACAGCAATGTCGAATGTTCCCGTTTTCTCCCCAAAACAGCTGAATGATTCACTTAATTCCGGTATTTTCTTCCTGAGAGGGCGCCTACATCAAAAGTTTTAATACCATGGCGATGACACACAGGGTAAGCACGGTCCTGATAAACCGTTCTCCTTTGCTTACGGCAAAATGGCTGCCTGCCCAGCCCCCAAGGCCATTGCCGGCGGCCAAAACTAGTCCCGGTACCCAGGATATCTTATCATGAATTACGAATACGAGTAAGGAAAATAACGCATTGATGCCTGCGATAAACACCTTGTGACTATTCGTTTGTACCAGATTTAACCCCCCTATGATGTTCAGCGCCATGATAATCAGGAAACCAACGCCTGCCTGAACAAAACCGCCATAAATTCCGGCAAAGAACAGGAAAAACATAATTGCTATACGCCGGCCCACGCTGAGATGTGATATGTCTTCCTTGCGGTGAATCGTGCCATGTTTTTTCCGTACAGGATCCCAGAGGATGAATCCGAGGATGAATATTATAATTACGGCCAGCACCTTTTTAAAGATCTGATCAGACACTGCCAAAGCAAGTTGGGCGCCGATTAATCCTCCGAGAAGTGCTGGACATGATAATATCAGGCTTGATTTAAAATCTGAAATACCCTTGCTCCGAAAGCCGGCAACGGCAAAGATGCTCTGAACCGCCACTGCCAGACGGTTCGTGCCGTTAGCCACGGCCGGAGGCAGTCCGAGGAAGATAAGCATGGGCAGGGTAAGAATTGAGCCACCCCCCGCAAGGACGTTTACAAACCCTGCTATTGCACCAACGGTAAAGACAACAAAAAACTGCCAGATTTCCATACTTTCTCAGGCTGAAAGAGATGAATCGGTTGCTGAAATTCAATGTTACGACTAACCCCAATCACGGTTCTATCAGATTCCCGTCAAGCATTACGGCTGCAATATACTGATCAAGGTGCTCCCATGCCGCCACATCAAGTTCCAGTGGATTCCGGTGCCAGAAGATCATGTCGGCGCAATATCCCGGCGTCAATTGCCCAATGGACCTGTGCAATCTCATGAACCGGGCGCCATTAACCATTGCTGCCTGTAAGCAATACTCTGCCGGCAAGCCTAATTTTCTCATAAGAGATAACTCCCTGAGGGAGGCATGAGGCGTACACGCACTGCCGGCATCAGAACCAAAGAGGAAATGCGTGAATGGTTTGCCGTCGTTCAGTACAACGGCATTGCGGAACATCGCTGTAACATTCCCCCACTCAAACGCTGCCGCTGCTGCTCCCGAGCCGGAGCTTATTGCGTAGTTGAGGCGGCTCCAGAGGCCTTCCAGGGTTGGTGAGAGATAAATTCCTTTGCTCTGCATCTCTTTAAGCTGCGTGACAGATGCCCCGGTTGCGTGTTCGATACAATCCACGGAATACTTCAATCCCACTCCAATGGATTCATAACCTTTTGCATGAATGGCGAGTATCAATCCGAGCCGGGCAGTCATCTCCCTTGCAACAGCAAGGTACTGCTCCGGAAATACCCAGTCATACGTGAATTGCGTAAGACGTAAACCTGATTCCGGAATGATCTTCATTATGCCAGCATCCGTTTCCTGCAATTCGCGAATTACTTGTTCCAGCTCATTCTGGCTATAAACACGCCGGGTAAGCGTGCTTGCGAAGGCGCCATCCACCGATGTCGTCCAGGTTGATACCAGGGTTTTTGGAACCGGCAATCCACGGGATTTTGCCGTTTTCAGTCCCTGATATATCCGGTGGGTTTCCAGACCAGGAGGACCTTTGTCGCAACACGCCGTAATACCCTTGAGAACCGTGGACCGCGCATTTTCCACAATGATGTCGATCAACTCATCAGGCCTGTTTTTCATCAATGCAAGTTCTCTTTCCAGCGTTGGTTCACCGAGCATCAGCCAGTGCATATGACAGTTGACGAACCCTGGTGTTACAAAAAATTTTGCTGGATCGTTTCTTAATTCACATGATAAAATTTTACCGTCCTGAATACAAAAACTTACCCTATTCCACCCAACATTGCCCTGAAAAAAGGTGATTGCATCAACAGGAACCGTACGGGCGCCAGAACTGTCTTTAACAATAAATTCTGATGACTTCATAGAATTCTGTTCAACAACAAACACTGCAATGCAGCAACCACAAAAGATTTAATTTCGAAGAAAAACTGGCAGAAAAGATGTTTTTTCAGGGTAAATAACAGGAATTCGTTTTTTATTAAAAGAAATTTTGTAACAATTTAGTTTTTTGAAAATCCCAATAATAGCAATGTTTACCATACCGTGCAGGGGCGAAGCATTTGCTGTAATTGGCACAAGCACGTCCATATCCAAGCGGGCAAATGCTTCGCCCCTACTTTTTCAAAAAACTAAATTGTTACGAAATTTTAAAACAAAAACAGGTGAGATTGCAATCTTTTTCCTTCTTCGCAGGTACTGATGAAATCAAAAGACAGTATGTTTGCAGATTATATTGGCTGAGGACTCTATCCCATGACCGAAGGGCCTTTTGTTCAACACATCAGCACATTGCTGAGGAACGTTAAGGAGGTGTTATAAAAAAACAAAAAAGGGATGTCATATCTTCCAACATGACATCCCTTTTCCTGATACTTCTACCACAACTATGCTTATTCCTGAATAACACCTTCAGGAGTCACTTCTTACTTCTTTCTTACCCTTACCGTCACCGTATCCTTCAGGTTTTGATGCAGGAATGTAATTTTTGCATCACCTGTCTTTGTAGTAGCGGTAACCGTAAATACTGCCTGGCCATTTTCATCAGTTAAAGCAGTTGCAGGCTCAACCGTTACACGCTTTTTGCCACTTTTCACATTAACATTCACCAACCTGTTTGCAGACGGAGAACCATCACCGCAAGTTAATGTTACGGTTATTTCTCCGCTTTCCTCCCGTAAAATTTTTTGTTTTTCAGGTTCTGCATCAACTTCGGCGACTTCGCAAGATGGTGTCGGTGATGGTACCGGAGTTGGTGTACCAGCCGTTAAAGCAAAGTTGGCAGTATTTTTGCCCGTTTGCGGATTCGGCTGTCCTGCTTCTACTGCCACATCTTTTGAAGATGGCAGATGCCCTGCTGCACTTGCTGTTACCGTTTGCGTCCCAACGGGTACATTCGGTATCACATAAACACCATTCTGACCTTGCACAGCTTGAGTTGTGCCCGTTTGTCCGGTACCTTCTACGGTAACCGTTGCGCCATTAATTCCAGCATTGGTTGCAGCATCAGTAACCTGTCCAGCGATATTACCTGCATCTGATGGAGTCGGTGTTGGTGTTGGCGTACCAGGTGTAGATGTTGGCGCTGGAGTCGCCTCTGCCATAGCTCTCAACCCACTTACCTTACCTGCAGTGTTCACTGCGTTGTTTGCCCATGCGCTATCATAGGAAATCATACCAATAAAGCCAAGAAACATCGCACACGCCAGGACTCCTCTTTGTTTCTTCCACATTTTCCCCCCCCTTCTTAAATAAAAAACATAAATAGATTACTTTCAAGGGCATTCGTGACACATTCACAATCCCTTACATGAGAAGCACACTCTCTATCGACTCATTTACTTATTGTCGAAGAATCGTTACAATTTACTTAATTCTATAGTAAAATGCAAGATAAAAAGAGGGTATAGCAAACAACATGCACCGTAGCACCGATCTTAACGTGATACGTCCTTACCTGAAAGATGCCTCCAACCTTAGTGGCGGTTATGCACACGAAGTGGTTTTCCCGGAAGACGAAAATGAGGTGGCTCGGGTTTTGAATGATGCATGCTGTACCAGGACGCCGGTAACGATTGCAGGAAATGGAACTGGTCTGGTGGGAGCAAGAGTGCCCTTTGGCGGGATTGTCCTTTCTACTGAAAGACTGGGTGGACTACGGCAGATTCACCAGGCTTCCGGGGATTTCGGCTCCGTCGTAACAGGGCCAGCGATAACTCTGAAGGCACTACAAGCGGCAGTTTCTGAAAAAGGACTCTTTTACCCACCTGACCCGACAGAACAGAATGCCTTTCTTGGCGCTAGTGTAGCAACAAATGCCTCGGGGGCGCACTCTTTCAAATACGGCTCGACCCGCATGTGGGTAAGACGACTGAGGGTCGTTCTTGCAACGGGTGACGTACTGGATTTACGCCGCGGAGAAGGTGTTGCTGATAAAGAAGGGCGTATTTTTTTAAAGGGTTTACAGAATGCCTTTGAAGTAACGCTACCACATTATCGCATGCCGGCAGGAAAGCATTCTGCGGGATACTATAGCATGCCGGGCATGAGTGCCCTGGATCTTTTTATCGGCTCTGAAGGGACGTTAGGGGTGATTACTGAGATTGAGCTTGGATTGATTCCGAAACCTCAGGTGCTCTTCAGTGGCATTGTCTTCTTTGAACGAGAGGAGGATGCCTGGCAGTTTGCGGATCAGGCGAAAAAAGATTCGGTAAAAAATCGCGCTTCTCCGTCAACCGGACAGATTGATGCCAGAGCCCTGGAATACTTCGACGTCCACGTCCTCGATATCTTGCGCTCCGTCTATACTCACATTCCTGCAAAAGCCCAGGCATCTGTCTTTTTTGAACAAGAAATGACGGCAGGGTTTGAAAAGGCGGTCGTGGATCAATGGTATCAGTTGTGTCAGAGCGGAAGGGCGTTGGTAGACCAGAGCTGGTTTAGCCAGAGCACGCAGGAACACCATGAGTACCGTGCGTTTCGCCATGCCGTTCCTGTCCTTGTCAACCGCATTTTACGGGAGCATTATCAAATGAAGATTAGCACGGATTTTACCGTTCCGGATGAACGCTTTTTCGATCTGCATAAACTCTACCGCCAGAGCCTGAACGAGTCAGGTCTTCGGTATTGCATCTTTGGACACATTGCAGATAATCATCTCCATGTAAATCTTCTTCCGCAGAACGATCAGGAAGCCGAAACGGGGTGGCGGCTGTATCGCGCCATTGTTAATAAAATTATCGCGTGGGGAGGCACGATTTCTGCAGAACATGGGGTGGGCAAGATCAAACGTGAATATTTGCTTGAGATGTTCGGTCAGACGGGACTCCGGGAAATGGCTGCAATAAAAAGGAAACTCGACCCATGTCTCATTTTAGGAAGAGGAAATATTATCCCGGAAGAAATCTTGTTAAATGAGGGGCATGCCAGGCCTTTCAAGGCATGCTAATATCATTGCATTTACCATGACTTATATGCGGTTAAAGCCTTAGAGCTTATCCCGTTTAGCCCTTACGGACAAACAGTCAATTTTCGTAATTGGTTTCTCGCCAGTGAATTAGACTTTCAGCTACTGCCCCCATAAGCCTACCGTAAACGGGGGGTTTTGAAGTTCCTAAACCTTAAATCATATTTGCTAAAAGTGTAAAAGTGTTTTTTCTTAGATACGGACGTGGTGTCTGCAGGCTACCTCTTCCCCGCCTGCCATCCCCCGTCTTGGTTTTCGGTTGTCTTCTTGCTGCTTCTTGTGGTATATTCTTCTTCACAGAAAAGGTGAACCTCCTTAAAAATGTTTCTTTGTCTCATTTCACTTGGAGATTCTACCATTTCCAGATTATTCCTGCAAAAATACTTCGTCTTGCTTGCAGGATTTAGGTAAAAATTCGAGGTAGTAACATGGATGCAATAAAAGGATATCTCACAACGGGGTGATTGAACTTTTGAAAAGCCTGAAACGCAGAAGACATGAGAAGTCCTTGCAATATCTTCTGAGAAAAAAAGGGACATCAAACATCGACAGGCCTCTTTGAAAGAACTCTGGAATGAAAGCCGTATCAAAGAGTCATCGTTCTTTGAGGCCAGAAAACTCCTCTTTTCGTAACAATTGAGTTTTTTGAAAAAGTAGGGGCGAAGCATTTGTCCGCTTGGGTATGGACATGTTTGTGCCAATTACAGCAAATGCTTCGCCCCTGCACGGTATGTGAAACATCGCTATTATGGGGATTTTCAAAAAACTAAATTGTTGCCTCTTTTCTTATACATCTCGTTGAGGTGTGTATGCCGATACCTATTTATTGCCATGCTATGTGCCGAAGACGCTCGTCTGAGCAAGAAAGCCATTACACCCTTTAAAGGGAGGCGTCTTGCTGCTTTGAAGATACGTACTACGAAGCCCCTCTGGGGTATTCAGCATTATCATGTCCTTTTATGACAGGAGAGTAAGAATACTACGTGCCTGAAGAAAAGACTCCAAAGCGAAAAGGGATCGTACATATTAACCATGAATACTGTAAACGCTGCGGTATCTGTGTGAATTTTTGTCCGGTGAAAAATCTGGAGATTCGGCAACAGAAGCTGATGGAATTGGAAAGATGTATCGCCTGCAGGATGTGTCAACGATATTGCCCGGATATAGCCATTGAAATTGAGGAGATAGATGCCAAAACAGTTGCTACAGGGAAATGAGGCCATTGTAATGGCGGCAGAAGTTGCCGGATTAAAATTCTTTGCAGGATACCCCATTACGCCGGCTTCTGAAATTATTCATGGGCTTGTCAACAAGAAACACATAAAGGCGCTGCAAATGGAGGACGAGATTGCCTCCATCAACGCTATTATCGGCGCATCACTGGCCGGGCTCAAGGCAATGACAGCCACATCAGGCCCCGGGTTTTCGCTGATGCAGGAAAGTATCGGACTAGCCCATATGATGGAAGTGCCGCTGGTTATTGTGAATGTTCAACGAGTGGGACCCAGCACCGGCATGCCCACCCTCCCGGCCCAGGGAGATGTTATCCAGTGCATACACGGCAGTCACGGAGATTATTTTCCCATCGTCTTTTATCCCAATTCCGTCTCGGAGCTTTACCAATACACCGTTGCAGCATTTAACGCCGCAGAAGAATCCATGAGTCCGGTTATCCTCCTGAGTGACGGATATATCAGCCATCTTTACGAAACCATCGTTCCTCACCGGGATTTTACGATCAAGCCGAGAAGTCGTCCGCCGTTGGGCACAGGAAACCGGCATTTTACCGGATTATCTCACGAGGACTCTGTACCACAGACCTCGGATGCTGATAATTACCGGCGGCTGATCACCCGCTTTCGCGAAAAGCAGCAGATGACCGCCCGGCGGCACAACTATTATGAATATCTGGAGTGCGGCAAAGAAACGGACACGCTTCTTATCTCTTACGGAGCGCTTTCCCGGGCTGCCTATTATTTTAAAAATGATTTTGCCCTGTATCGCCCCATACGGATGTTTCCCGTGGTAGAAGAGATCAAGAGCATTGCACCCCGATACAAACGACTCCTTATGATGGAAATGAATATGGGACAATATGCACATGAGATTGAACGCATACTGCATCGTGACATAGAGTTTATACCGATCCTGGGTGGCCGCATTGACCTGAAAGAAATAAAGCAAAAAATCTATGGACAATAACAGTCGTTTTAAACGTTACCTGAAACTTGATTTACTGCCAACGCCATGGTGCCCCGGCTGTGGCAATGGAATTGCCTTGAAAACCATATGTCAGGCATTTGACGAACTTGACCTTCCCAAGCAAGGCACCGTGGTCGTTTCCGGAATTGGCTGCTCAGGCAGGAGCGCTGGTTTTTTCGACTTAGACTCGGTGCATTCAGTTCATGGCAGGGCAATTCCGGTTGCTGAAGGCATTAAATATGCAAATGATGCACTTAACGTTGTGGTGGTCAGCGGCGATGGCGACCTGCTCGGCATCGGAGGGAATCATTTATTACACGCAATCCGCCGAAACACAAATATTACCGTTATCTGTTACGCAAATGAAATTTATGGTATGACCGGCGGGCAGGTCTCCCCGACGACACCCCACAACACAAAGACCCTGACAACACCCCAGGGCAATCCGGATTACCCCACCGATGTCCAGTCCCTCTTTAAGCACCGTAATTGCTTTTTTGCCCGCACTACGGCGTATCATCTGAATCACATGAAAAAGTGCTTTCTGGAGGCGCTGAAATTCAAGGGATTTTCTTTTGTGGAGGCAAGAACCATGTGTATCGTCAATTACGGCCGCCGGCTGGGTTACAAGAACTCCAATGAGATGCTCCTGCACTACAAGGAGTTTTACAAGATTAACGATGATGCCGAAGAGTTGGCCCAAAATGAGATTGGGATTTTAAAAAGCACTCCGGTATCCTGAGGCGAATTCCGGGTCGGGAATAGCCTGTAAAGGTATATTCCGGGTTCTGTTTCGCTGGTTCAATCGTCCTCGATTGAACCGAAACAGTTGGCATCTTTCTGCTTACCGCACAAATTCAGGGCATTAGAACACAGTTCAACTATACTCAAGAGGCGCACAATTTGTGATTCATAGACCATGTCGTACAAGTTCGACACGAATAAACAGAGTTTGTCTATGCTATCCTACATTATTAAAATGTAACTATTCAGCGTATTTTCACTCCCAGCCGCTACGGGCTGGAGAAATCAGGCGGTTCACGGCGGAAAACCATCTGTAATGCCTGGCTCAAATTCATTCCTCGTTTTCGACAGGTTGAGAGATAACTACGGATACGGCAGAAAATCTTTGCTCCGTCCAGAGAACGAAAGCAGCCCGATATTTTCTGCTGTACCTTTGTCATCCTGATATCATTTTCCGCCAGATTATTAGTGAAGGGGACATATCTGTTGTCCATAAACCTCAGCACATCACCCTCATACTTCCGTAATCGTTCCAGGAGATTCCGTGCCTTTGTCCTTTTTACCCGCCCCCTTTTCCCCTTGCGATTCGTTTCATCAGGGGGAGGGC
>JAJTXE010000003.1:1066926-1071715 GCA_021463795.1 Candidatus Brocadia sp.
TTTCCGAATCAAACAGCCGCTTTGTTGTTGAGATTCCGCCTGAGTATCAGAAACAATTTGAGGAATTAGTAAAGAATATTCCCTGCGGGTTGATAGGAAAGGTTACGATGGAACCGATCCTCAAAATATATGGCCTAAACAAAAAACCCGTTGTCAACGAAAACATCTACGATTTGAAAGAGGCGTGGCAAGCGACGCTGAGGTGGTAAAGAATTATACTCGGGATGTTCATAGAAGGTGAATTGTAAATTGGCAACGGGGTGGCACGGATAAACTCCGTTCGTCCGTGCTGGACTTTCACGACATTGTGTACGAAGTATTCATTGTAATACGTGGGTAGACAATACAAGGCTATATTTCATCTCTGTGCTTTTAAAAATTTTATCAACCGTGTATTTTTGCATTTTACAGAACCTTCAATCCACTTCCTGTGCCTTTCACCGAAAGGTGTTATGATTTCAAGTACTGCATGAGATACATGGTAAACGAATGGTATTTATATGTTAAACCACGGCGTTACCCAGATATATTTTACATGAAATACCAGCCTCAAACATACCTTTATGGGCAGCGCCAGCATGGATAAGAAGAGAAACGCCACGATGGCATATCTGACCATACCGAGTTTTTCCAATGCCGCGCATCCCTTTGCCTTCATGAAACGGTACGGAATCGCCATACCCATAAAGAAATATCCGATTACCACTGCGCCACCGAGAAGAAACCCCAGGAGAGATTTGGAATTAACGCCAATGAAACTGGTCAGATCGTAGTTGATTTCTGCTGCTATCCGATGGAGGTCCCATTCCTGCCAGGGCCAGAACCAGAGCCAGCCAGGCCCGCGCATGAAGACGCCAACGATGATGAGTACTATCCACAGGAAATGAAATCCAAAGCAAAAGGTAGTCATGGCAAACCTCCGTTCCCTGAAGGTGTAATAACCGTTGCCTTTTGGGTTAAAATCAATGTACGGAATGGCCATGAGCCCAATAATGATAAGCATAGGAATAGCGACACCCGCGATCCACGGATCAAAATAGACGAGCATCTCCTGAAGCCCCAGAAAGTACCACGGCGCCTTTGCCGGATTCGGGGTCGTGGTAGGGTCTGAGAGTTCCTCCAGCGGCGCATCAAGGAGGATAGACCAGACAATGAGGATGATCGTGCACATGATGGCTGCCAGAAACTCTTTTCTTATGAGATAAGGCCACGTGGGTATTTCACCTTCGGATATATCTGCGTCTCTTTCCTTGGCAAGGGTAGGGCCTTTAATAAATGTCAGCGCCCGGTATCTGCCTTTGTCTTTTGGTTCTTCTGGTTTGTTATCTATTTTTTCCATTTTTGTTTTACCACAAATTTAAAAGGTACATCTGGGAAAAGGACCTGTTATCCTTTTTGGATATTATACTTCTCCCAACAGGGAAAAATATTCTTCTCTCGTAATGCCTGCCGTTCTCATATTATTTTTAATGATAAAGACGGGTACTTCCTTCCAATCGGGGATTACGACTGGTCTCGCAACGCCTGGTTTTGTGTATACAAAATGGTCCCCTTCGGTTCTTACACACTTGAATCCTGTTTTCTCAAAGATCTTTCGCAACCTGCTCGCTGGAATCGGAGTTATTCTTGGCATTTTACGACACGCTTACGGATTCAGTAGCAACAAGTTTTGGAGGAATCCATCGTCCGCTTGCATCCTTCTTATACCGTGATTCATCAAGGATATCCTCAAGCGTTCCCATCTTTTCTGCTTCCTCAAGGAATAATTTTACGGCGGTCTTTAGCATATCTTTCGCGTGTTCCGTGGTTTTTCCACAGCTTGAAATATCCAGTTCAGGACAATACGCCACATAAGCCTCGTCTTCCCTGAAGACAATTAGGTCATAATCGATAGGTATCATATCTCCTGCTCCTTTTAGCATTGGTTTCTGATTGTTTTATTTTTTGTAAAACAGCACTCATGTATTATGTTGGATTTTAGACATTTTTAAGCTCACCTCAAACACAAAGGGATTTTGATTATTTTTCTGATTGTTTTATTTTTTGTAAAACAGCACTCATGTATTATGTTGGATTTTAGACATTTTTAAGCTCACCTCAAACACAAAGGGATTTTGATTATTTTTGTACAACAATACTGATGAGCTTATGATCATTATAGACCCAGTCACGGCTTTTTCCAATATGGAAAGAAACGACTCTGTTTCAAGCCGTATCCGTGTTTGGTACTGGTCATCAAATGGTCTGTTGTAAACACTGGTGTCAAGATAAACTTTTATCTTTTCCTTCCGCATCAAGACCCCTTCATCACAGTCCCCGCATTATTCTCAAATACATCAACTACTCTTATGGCAATGGTGCTTCTTCTCTCTTCTAAAATCTCCTTTGCCTCTAACAACCGTCTCTGTTTTTCCGTTGTAATTATTTAGCCAGGTGAAGTTTTGTTGTCATTCTGAGCGAAACGAAGGATCTCTTACATTAAAAACGCGAGACCCTTCGCTCCACTCAGGGTGACAAGTGAAAAGTAATACTGGTTGTAACGTTTATACAACCATGCTTCACTTGGCTAAACTGTTGACTTCCGCAAACATTTTTTCAATATCCACTCCCCAACCCTGAAGTACTTGCAATGCGGCTTGTGCATATTGTTGGGTATATGGCACTTTCTCAAGGAATGGGGCTAATATTTCTAACGCCTCAATCGCATGCTTGATGGATGTCTCCTTGTCGGGCTGACTCGCCTGATAAAAAATACTCAGATTCGTGAGCGTCATGGCAACATCCGGCAGATAGCTCTGGGGGTTTGCCTGGGCTAGTTTTCTTCGTATCTCCAGCGCCTCCCGGTACGACTTCAGGGCATCTTCAAATTCGTTCTTAGCCTTTTGCAAATTACCCAGATTGTTGAGCGTCATGGCACGTGTTGTTGTATCCATTTCTCTTCCAAATTTATTCATTACTTCCTGATAATAACGCCCGGCATCATTGTGCTGATTGTGCTCGTGAAGGAAATAGGCATATTGGAAGAGGTTCTCAAACGTTGGATAGCTTTGTATAGATTTTTCATAAAAGCTGCAGGCATCCTGAAAGCGATTAGGGTTACTGAAGTTTGTTGCGGTGATTTGCGCCTTAATCAGGAATTCGCTGGAGTTGCTGATGAGTTGTTTGTTGAGTTCTTCCAGTTCACGGGTCTTGCGCACCTTTGCATCGAGGAGTTGTTTCTGGTCGAGGCTGAGTTCTTCCGCCTTGAGGACGGCATCTGCCTCACGGAATTTTCCCTGGGCAAAATACTGCTGCGCCTGCTTTAAACGTTCGGTATTGATTTCAATTTTATTGAATGTCTCCGCAAGCCTGATTACTTGTTGTTTAAAATCCTGTTCCTGTTTGCGGAGTTCCTCTAATTTTTTGCCCTTATGGAGGCGGCTCACTACCTTATCAGGCGGAATATCTTTTAAATCCTGCTCTAACTCTTTTATTTGCTCCACTAATTTCTGGTAGTCAACAAATCCATAGATATTGGTAACCTTGCTGCCTCCAATAATTACATCGCCTTTGGCATTAATGCTTCCGGTAACAACATTCTGACTGTCCTGTATTGATATTTTCCTTGGATCTTTTTGATCTTGTGGCAATTGATGCTTTAATTCTGCGAAGGTATCCAGAGTAATTGATGTGATAACCACAGTCACAATAATTGCCAGCGTAGTAATCGCGCCTTTTTGTATGGTGTGCTTCATATAATTTTTCCTTGTTTTTGATCGTATAAGGAATTTCGTAACACTTTAGTTTTTTGAAAAACAGCCCCGTAGGGGTGAGATGTTTATAGAAAATGCGATATACAAAACCTTAGCTCCATCGGAGCGTCATGTGAGACACAGAAACAACATGCCGCTCCGATGGAGCTTGATTGCGGCATAATGGTTTGTCTATAAATATATCGCTCCGAACGGAGCTTTTCCTGATACTTTTTCAAAAAACTAAACTGTTACGGAATTTCAAACTTTTTGCCTCCCCCTTAATTCCCCTCAGCAATGGGGACAACATCTGTCCCCCGCTGGCGGGGGTGAAGGGGGTGGACCGATGTCTCAAAAATATCTATTTATACATTGCCGAATGCCTGGTTCAATGCTCATTTTCCTTTTTTGTTTCGCTGTTTTGACTTTCCGACAATGCCTGAGTGTTAGTAGTTTTCGTTCCCTCAATAATTACGTCACCTTCATGAGTAGTAATGTTTCCAATGACGACATTTTTGCTCTCTTCAATTGATATATTTCCTGTTTGATGGTATTCAGGAGAAGGTGTTACTATTGGTTTTCCAGAATTTCCATTTTTATCATTTTTGTTCATTACAACAGGAATAACGGCTGCTGCAACAGTTGCTATAGCGCCAATAATAGCTATTTTTACCCTTGTCTTCATGCGACTAATTCCTCAGATAAATACAAATTTTCCCGACTGGAGTCCACCCCCTTCACCCCCGCTAGCGGGGGACAGTTGTCTGTCCCCCTCAGGGAGGGGGATTAAGGGGGAGGACTCTTGTTTGAAATTCCTTAACGTTTAATTAGGTCTCGGCGACTTTCCCCCCGTAAACGTGGGGATTCTGGGGGAGGTGATTGAAATTCCTATACGTTAAAATAGTGCGACCAGGCTGGTCGCTCTACAAGCACTACAGGAATTTTTCAAAAAACCAAGCGGTTCCTATATTTTTATTCCTCCGAATATGCAAACCGCTTCATCGTTATTGCATTTACGGGACAGCGCTTTACACACAACCCACACCTGATACACTTTT
>JAJTXE010000003.1:1071837-1085898 GCA_021463795.1 Candidatus Brocadia sp.
CGAATATGCAAACCGCTTCATCGTTATTGCATTTACGGGACAGCGCTTTACACACAACCCACACCTGATACACTTTTCCTCGTCGATCACCATCACGGCATCCCAATCACCGGAAACATGCCTCTCATCCCGTAAGGCATCTGTCGCCTCAACGTTTTTGCGGGAGACCATGGATATGCAGTTGTATGGACAAACGTCAATACAGCCGCCGCATAAGATGCAGGTCTCGTCAATAAAGATGTTGTAATGGCAGAGCAGGCAGCGTCCCGCTTCCTTGAACGCGTTTTCCTTCGAAAGACCCAGTTCGACCTCTGTATCCAGGCTTCTCCTGTCATCCATGGAAATGGCATCTTGTTTCTGCCTGGGTGCGGACTCATAATTGGGCATCCTGTCGGAAGGGGATTGATCTTTATAATAAAATGTATATCCCTTCCGCTCTTGCCCGGTCAAAAATGTATGGATCGACCGTGCGGCCTTTCTGCCGTCTGCCACGACCTCAATGACATTTCTGGGGCCGGTTACGCAATCGCCTCCGGCAAATACACCCTTTCTGGTGGTCATAAAGTTTTTTGGGTCAATAACCGGCATACCCCAATGATTAATCTCTATTCCAAATTTATCGGAAAAGAATCCAAGGTCGGGCGATTGGCCAATGGCCGCTATCACCATATCGACGGGTATGGTGAAGTTGCTCCCTTGAACAGGGACCGGGCGTCTGCGTCCTTTTTCATCTGGTTCGCCCAACTGGTTTTTTATACACTCGAGATGCGTCACCTTGTGATCAGGCCCACCGATTATTTTCACAGGAGAGGTCAGATAGTGCATCTTTATGCCTTCTTCCTCTGCCATGCTTACTTCCATCTCTCCGGCTGGCATCTCCTCAAGCGTCCTGCGATACACAATCGAGACCTCTTTTGCGCCTAATCTCAGGGATGAACGCGCACAGTCTATGGCGGTAAATCCACCCCCAACAACCGCTACTTTTTCAGGGACGGTCTTTAGCATCCCAAAATTCGTCTCCTTCATAAAGGTAACGCCGTGCATTACTCCCTTAAAGTCTTCTCCGGGGATTTCCAATATCTGGGATTTGTGCGCACCTGTGGCAATATATACCGCGTTATATTCTCTTAATAAGGTATCGAAGGCATCGGGGGTGTCTATGGGGCTGTTTAATCGTATTTCGGCTCCGAGTTCTGCTATTCCGCTGATTGCAGCCTCTATCTGAGCGCGCGGCAACCGGTACGGTGGAATACCTACGCTTAGCATGCCACCGGCGACCAGTAGCGCTTCGTAGATAACAACGTCGTGCCCCTTCATTACCAGATCGTGTGCAGCGGCAAGACCGGACGGACCTGAGCCAATGATTGCTACGCGACACCCAGTCTTTTCGATATGCACCGGTTTTGCGGGAGCTTTTTTCAGGGCAAAGTCTCCTGCGCTCCTCTTGAGAGAACAGATAGCAAGAGGTTTATCGATTACGCCCCGGCGACATGCGGTTTCACACGGATGAGTGCATACCCTGCCGAGGATGTGGGGAAAAAGGTTTGCCATGAAATTTAACCGCAAAGAGGCGTCAAAGTCTCCTGCGGTGATGCGTTCTGAGTACATCGCGGATCCTAAAGCTGCCATCAGGTTGGGCAAGGCCCTGTTTTGGGATATGCAGATGGGTAGCGACAATAAAACGGCATGCGCCACATGCCACTTTCATGCAGGTGCTGACGTCCGAACCATGAACCAGCTCAACCCAGGTACCAACGAGACATTCGACGTCCTCCCCGGGCCGAACGCCGAACTCCAGCCGGGATCTTTCCCTATCACCAAGAATTACGATGATATTATCGGCTCTCAGGGTGTTCGTAAAAGCGATTTTCTAGGCATAGACGAGTCCGGTGCGGAGTTGACAACCCCCCCCACCGGTTTTCGTCTGGTGACACGGAGGAACGCGCCGACCGTGATCAATGCGGTTTTCAACCACCGCAACTTTTGGGATGGACGTGCCCAGCCAGATTTCAATGGCGTGAACCCGTTCGGGAGCAGAGACACCTCCGTCCACGTCTGGGTGGCGCACACTGGCGGAACCCCGGTTAAAGTTGTTATCAACATCCAAAATGCAAGTCTGGCGTCACAGGCCGTGGGGCCACTGCTTAGCCACGCGGAGATGTCTGCTGCCGGGCGAACCTTCCCGGATGTCGGAAAGAAGGCGCTTTTCCTGAAGCCTCTGAGACTCCAGCAAGTGAGTCCGGCCGACAGCGTGCTGGGCGCTGTTGCGGATACACCCACCGGCCTTAAGACCACATACGCATCAATGATCCAGGATGCCTTCCGGCCTGAGTGGTGGAATACCTGGGAAAAAATCACCGTGGATGGTAAATCCTATTCAATGATGGAAGCTAATTTCTCTCTCTTCTGGGGCCTCTCCATCATGCTCTACGAGGCCACCCTGGTGTCGGACGATTCCCCTATGGATCAGTACTTGGCTACAAGAACATTTGACCCGCTTACCGGAGCGCTGACAGGTAACGACCCCACTCTCCTTGACCAGACGGTGAGGCGGCTTGCAGAAGAAGGAATAAGTATTACTCGTGCCGATATCATAGAGGGCCTTGCTCTCTTTGAGTTACCCGTGGCTCCTCCGCCCTCGTTTCCAATCCAGTCAGGCTCTGGTGTAGGTTGTATCGGATGCCACCTGGGCGCCGAGACCACCAGCGCCTCCGTGGGTAATCTGTCGGGTATGGGTAATGAAACAGAGGGCAGAGCATTCAAGGGGGCACGTTTTGATCTCAGGATGGAGCGGATGTTTATGAATATGAGCTGGACACCACCAGGTCCGCTGAGTTCCGTGCCACTCGGGGCGGATGCCATTACCTTTGACCCTAATACATACGCCGTTAATGTAACCAGCAAATCCAAGGTTACGGTCCCGCCGATTGACCTTCCTGTGGCTACCTATGACACCGGCTGGTACGACATAGGCGTTCGTCCCATCATTGACGACACAGGACTTGGCGGTGGGCTCGACGGACCAGATTCCGGCGACACGAAACCCTTGTCTTGGACAAAGTTCTTCCAGTCGCTGCCGGATCCGACCTTCATCAAGATCCCAGGAAACAGCCTGGGCTGCTGCGGCACAGGAACTGCGGTGTTTCCTGATCAGATAGTGAACAAATCGGGATTCCCGCTGTTATCGGGTCCTCTCCATAAGACCGAGCATGCCAATGTTGCCGGCGCATTCAAGACGTCTGGCCTGCGCAATGTAGAGTTAAACGGCCCCTATTTCCACAACGGAGGCAAGTCCACTCTGATGCAGGTGTTGGATTTCTATAACGCCGGCGGTGACTTTCCCAATGCCACGACAAAGGCCCCGGCTATAGTGTTTCTGAATTTGTTCGGCGCTCAAAAAAGCAGCCTGGTGGCCTTCATGCTCGCCCTCACGGACGAACGTGTGCGCTGGCAACGAGCGCCGTTCGACCATCCGCAGTTGTTAGTTCCTCATGGAGACAACCTGGACGGCACAGACAATATGATGGATATTCCGGCTGTGGGTGCAGGCGGTTCTGCAGCGCCACTCAAACGTTTTCTGGATATCACACCGTTCTAGCCATAGAAAGGGTAATCGCAAAAAACAGGCTGAAATTGGTTAGGTTTGACCTGGTATTTGGACACGTTAGTTACGATTTATATTGTATTGGTAATTACTGTATTATTACACTGTTGAATAACACTTATATATTTCGTTACTAATGTGTTAGTTTACTAACCCGGATTTTACGTTGGTACATTAGACTAACCTCCGTATTTACAGTATTACCGCATAAAAACTTCTTTTTTTGTAAGTTTTTCTTTGTGCCCTTTGTGTAAGATTTTGTGTGCTTTGTGGTTAAACTCTTTTTGATTACGGCTTTGCTGCGCCAGGTATTAAAGAAATATTTTTGCTGAAGAGGTAAAAAATTTATCTCTTCAGCGCCTAATAACATTACGTCGCGCCATTTACCTTTACATCAAACGCACACCCGAGGAGTTTAGCGGCACGCCGGCAGGCAACCATGCGGGCGGTAAAGATCTCAAAATATTCCACCATATCCGAGATCTCCTTGTCAATATCAAGATTGAGGGTAATTGCCTTTTTGGGTACGTCTATATACAGCTCGGATTTTGTTACGGCGTAATTGACCCGGTCGTGGATGTCAAAGGTGATCTCCTTTGTGCTTCTTACCCTCGACCGGTGGACATCCGTAATCATATTTTGTTATTTTGTCTTTTTCCATGTGGTACCGTCTGGTTTATCATCCAGGGCGATGCCGATTTCTGAGAGTTTATGACGGATGAAATCCGATAACTGCCACTGCTTTGCCTTACGCAATTCATTGCGGGTGTCGATAAGCACCTTCATGAGTTCTTCTGCGGTTTTATCCTCTACTTGCCAAGAAGATTCAAAGGTTGTAGCCAGCGTCTTTGGCCTTCTATCACTGCGTTTCGGGATAATCCCCAGGATATCACCGCCAAGTTGCTGATACAGTGCGTCAATATCTTCCAGACATTTTTTGCTGATCTCCTTGCCAGCGTTAAGCAAGGTATTGATCTCTTTTGACAAGTCAAAGAGAACGGCAATTGCACTGGAGGTGTTGATGTCTTCGTCCATTGCCTCTATGAAAGCCTTCTTGAAATGTTCTCGTCTATCGTAAACAGCGTCAGGCGGTGACCCATCCTTTGCGGAATCGATCCGCTCCCACAGATTTTTTATGGTATTATGCAGGCGTTCGAGTCCTTTGTCCGCCGCATCCAGCGCCTCGTTACTAAAATCCAATGGGCTGCGGTAGTGGGTATTGAGGATAAAGAACCGGACGGTTAACGGGTGGTATTTTTTAAAGGCATCTTTGAGGGTAATAAAATTCCCGAGAGATTTCCCCATTTTTTGGCCATTAACGGTAACCATGTTGTTATGTATCCAGTATTTCACGAAAGGAACACGATTCGCGGCTTCACTCTGGGCAATCTCACACTCATGGTGGGGAAAGATATTTTCCAGTCCGCCTCCATGAATATCCAGGGTCTGCCCGAGATATTTCATCGACATGGCGGAACATTCGAGATGCCAGCCGGGAAAGCCTTCCCCCCAGGGACTTTTCCACCGCATGATGTGACCGGGTTCTGCCTTTT
This sequence comes from Candidatus Brocadia sp., assembly GCA_021463795.1. Classification (GTDB taxonomy): domain Bacteria; phylum Planctomycetota; class Brocadiia; order Brocadiales; family Brocadiaceae; genus Brocadia. The sequence continues at coordinate 1,076,995 of JAJTXE010000003.1, forward strand.
TCCAGAGTGCAAAATCGGCTGGGTTTCTTTTTTCAGGGTTGATTTCTATGCGGGCGCCTACCTCAAGGTCCTCCTGTTTTCTGCCGGAGAGCTTTCCATATTCCTTAAATTTATTGACGTTAAAATAGACGGAACCGTTTGAAGCGTATGCGTACCCTTTTTCAATTAACTGTTCCACGAGTTCAATTTGTTCAGGGATATGCGCCGTTGCCCGTGGTGAGATATCGGGTCTCACATTGTTCAGGGCATCCATATCCTCGAAATAACTTCGGGTATAAATCTCAACGAGTTCTGCGGGTTCCAGCCGTTCTCTCTGTGCACGCTTGAGTATCTTGTCCTCACCGGTGTCAGCATTGTCGGTCAGGTGTCCAACGTCGGTAATGTTCTGTACGTAGCGAACTTTATAACCCAGGTATCGAAGGTAACGGACAATTACGTCAAAACTCACGTAACTCTTTGCATGTCCGATGTGAGGGTGGTCATACACGGTAGGACCGCAGACATACATGTTCACAAGACCTTCATGCAAGGGGGTAAAGATTTCCTTCTTTTTCGTTAGTGAATTGTAAAATTTTAGTGCCATAATTTAATTTTTTTAAGATCCCAAATGTTGTGTGGTATGTTAACGCATCAAAATATATCCATCACTTTTAATGTCAAACCTCTCAGCAAGGGGGATTCGAGGGTATTGTCTTTGCTGTAAGCTTTGTAAAGCTGGTAGGTATTATCCTTCAGGGTATAAATCTCTATCTCCTCACCTTCCGGAATTACTATCCAGTATTCCTTTACCCCAAACTTCGCATACAGTTTCTTCTTCTGCACCATATCCCGATAAGCGCTATTCTCTGAGATTATTTCTACCACGAGGTCAGGGGCACCCTGGACATTTTTCTCTCCAACAATCCCCGATCTGTCCTTTGAAATAAAGAGGATGTCGGGCTGAACAACATTCTCGTTATCAAAATGCACATCATAAAGAGCATAAAAGAGTTCTCCAAGCTGATTTTTCGTTATAAAATTATCAAGTATAGATTCAAGCCTTCTTGAAATCCTTTGATGTTTCGTAACCGGGGATGGTGTCATGAGTAATTCTCCCTTGATAAGTTCATATCTCTTATCATCTGAGATTTTGCAATAATCCTCGTAGGTGTATTTTTTTGTCATTTTTTCAACAACAATTTGCGTCATAATGCATCTCCTTACCAAAGCATTTAGCCGGGAGAACTACTACCATAACTGAATAGTTACTTTTTCACCAAAAGAAAACGTTCGATCCTTTTCTTGCAGGCATCAACACCCAAAATATTGGCAATAGCATAAAGCTCCGGCCCATGTTCCCTGCCGGCCAGGGCGATCCGGACAGGCAGATAAAGCCCCTTACCATTCACTTTTGTCTCTTTTTGAACGGCTTTTAGAATATCTTTGAAAATTTCAGGAGAAAGTGCGTTTGTCTTACAGAGTTCCTGGTAAAAAGACAAAAGTATCGACTGCGTGATCTCTGACGATAGGAACTCAACATGCTGTTCACTGACAACAACATCTTTAAAAAAGATATTTGCCTCCTGGGTAATTTGAGACATACAGGATATGTTGTTTCGCACCGTATCCACGATCAGTCTCAAGGCAGTCCTGTCAATTGCATTTTCATCTGAGGTAACAAGGTCTGCAGCTTGCAGGTACGGGATCGCTAAATTGACAAGTCTTTCTATCTCTGCTTCCCGGAGGTATTGGCCGCTTAACCAATCTAATTTTTGCTGGTCAAATACCGATGACGCCTTACTCATCGTGCCTATCTCAAACATATCAACAATATCGTCTGCGGTAAATTTGTCTTTTTTGTCTTTTGGCGCCCATCCGAGAAGCATCATGTAGTTAAGAAGCGCCTCCGGCAAATAACCCAATTTACGGTATTCTGAAAGAGAAAATGCCCCATGCCGTTTGCTCAGGAGGGCCCGATCTGCACCCATGGTAAGCGACAGATGTGCGAATTGCGGCGGTTTTTGACCCAATGCATGAAAAAGCAAGATATGACACGGGGTATTTGACAAATGGTCCTCTCCCCGGATGACGTGGGTAACCTGCATCAGGGTGTCATCCACAGCAACGGCAAAGTGGAACGAAGGCGTTCCATCTGACCGCATAATCACAAAATCACCAAACAAACTCATGTCAAACTGACATGTCCCACGAATTAAATCTTCAAAGACGAGTAACTCCTCCGGCACTTTAAAACGGACGGTAGAATTCAGCCCGGATGTTTCAAACGCCTGTTTTTGTTGTTCCGATAAGTTGCGACACCGGTTGTCATATCGCGGTGGCCTTCCTGCTCTTTTCGCAATCTGCCTGCGTTCTTCCAATTCCTCCGGCGTACAATAGCATTGGTATGCAAGCCCTTCTTGCAAAAATCTCTGGCAGATATCATGATAGATAGTCAAACGTTCCGACTGTAAATAGGGACCGTATGGACCGCCCACATCAGGTCCTTCCTGCCAGGCCAATCCTAACCAGCGCAGGTCTTCGATGATCTGGTCTCTATACTTTTTCTCAGAACGGGCGACATCGGTATCCTCGATCCTCAGGAGAAAGGAGCCCTGATGCCGTCGTGCAAATAACCAGTTGAAAACGGCCACACGTGCATTTCCGATATGCAAGAGACCTGTAGGCGAAGGTGCAAAACGAACTCGAACCATAATTGTTTAGCAAGACAAAATCATTGTAAGCTTCTCTACAAACAGCTAAAAAGTTATTCCTAATCCTTCTAAATATAGTTTTGTTTCCTTGAGAAATTCTTTTGATTCAGATATTGCCGTTTCCGCAGTTTCTTTGTCTATATAGGAAAATACCTCATAGTCACTGCTTTCTCTGTCATCTTTAAGATTTGCAAGATACTTTCCGATATGCTTGCTAAATTTACCGGTCTTTACAAAAAGGAGTCCAAATAAGGTAACAATACCTTTATGAGTTTCCGCCCGTTCTCCTTCGGTTAAAAGGAGCGCCTGTGTTGCGTGAAAGACAGCATAATATGCCCTTGATACCGCATCCTCATAGTCACCTGATTTCAATAGTTTCTCAGCAACCCCTACCTTTTTATTTGCCTTCTGTACATACCCAATGATGAGTGCTTTTGTTGTAGAGTTCAATCTTTATTCCTTCTTTTATAACATTGTTTATGAATGGTGTCGGGACAGATTTCAGGCGATTAAATTCTGAAATGGTAAATATTTTGAGTGATATGAGTCTGGCCGTGGAAAGTAAAATTTCCATCACCGCATCATACAACTGGTTAACAATAAATCTATCCTTTTTTTCAAGAACAATGAGGAGGTCGTAGTCTGAATCAGGTCGCCAGTCATCCCTGCACCGTGAACCAAAAAGGTAGATTTCTGCGACGTGTTCCGCTAACGGTTTAATCAGCTCTAAGAAATTTTCAACTACTTTATCTTTCATTGTTATTGAACACTATGGTTTATCATTAACCATCTGAAAACGGCTATACGTACATTCCTGACATTTAAGAGACCTGTAGGCAAAGGTGCAAAACGAACACAAATCATTTTGCTTGTTACTATTTACCGATATTCAACAAATCGATATCTAATTTCCAAGTTCCAGGAATAAGATTCTCTGTCAACACTGTCACTGTTTATTATAGTTCTTGTAAAAGTGACCCTGCCACCATTCTTGACCTTTGCAAAACTTACATCCCAGTATTCAATGAGTTTATCTGCAATATTGTTAGAATCACTTACAAAAACAGTGTTTGGTAAAGAGGAAACCCAATCACCTGTTTCAACCGTTGCAAAAATTTGGTCGGGTATTTTGTTGCCTATAGAATCAATATCAAAATATTCAACTATACTGCTATTCGCCTTAATGGGTTTACTCTCCAAATTGACGGAATAACTGCCTTTTTTGATAACATTTACATCATCAGCATAAGTATAAGAAAATAACCAAAACAGCAATAATGGTAACAAATAAATTGACTTCTTTATTATCCTATTCCTCCACAAATAAATTACCCTGCCAGCAGTTCTATTTTTTGTATGATTATTTTCGGTTTCTCAAGCTCGATCACGACGACTTTTTTCCCTTTTTTTACAAGAGCATCAGTCATTTTCTTACTTATAGCACAAAGATCGGGGTCGCTCGTTGATAAGATAACAAGAACAGCTTCCTGTAATATTATCTGACTCCTTCTAAAAGATCGAAGAAACGTTCCCTCGTCATTCCGGCTGTTGTCATATTAGTGCGAATGTGGGTGACAGGGACTTGTTTTGGACTAGACTTTATAACAAGCGGTCTTTTTATACCAGCCTTTGTCATTATAATGTGATCACCTTTCTTTCGCTTGACAACAAAACCATCAATTTCAAATTTTTTTATCAAAGTTTTATAATGGATAGGAACAATTTTTCTTTCAATCATTCAATCTCACACAGCAAAGGCAAGGTTTTCTTCAGCAACAGGCTTTCTTGATTCCCATATATCATTAAATTTTAAAAAACCAGATTCTTCTAAAACGTCTTCTAATGTTCCCATATCCCGACATTCCTCAACAAACACCTCAATCGCCTCTTTCATAGATTTTTTTGCATCTTCTATGGTATCTCCAAAACTAGATACATTTAGTTCAGGAGATAATGCCACATAGACATCGTCTTCCTTAAATACTTCAATTCTTACATATATCTTCATCTTACATCTACCTCCATAATGGACAAAAAATCTTTCGTTTCATTCGAAGTGACAGTTTTGCTCCTCTTCCTTGGACACTATTCGCTTTTGGATTGACTTGTCCACAGGTACATAGGCCTGCAATCACTCTGTTCTTGCAATTGAGAGATATCCAGCCTGATGGTATTATGCTGAAACAATTTTTTAGACATTAAGCCAAAAAGGTCGGCCATTCCGTAATGTTTTTCATATCGTACGATTGTTGCTTCAGTAAGTCCAGCTAGTTTTTTTGTCAGATTAATGGCGTCTTCCTGGTAACCTAATTCATCAACAAGCCCTTTTTCAAGGGCTTGTTTACCGGTATAGATCCTTCCGTCAGCAATCTTTTTTACCACTTCAATATCCAGGTTCCTTCCCGTGGAAATCACCTTAATGAATTGCAGATACATTTCATCAATGATGCCTTTTAACACGTCTGCCTCGTCTGCCGTCATCTGTTTCAGCGGTGAGCCGATTTCTTTCAGATTCCCCGATGCAATGGAATTGTCTTTGATGCCATACCGGCTAATGAGTTCCGCAACATTGATTAATGGCATAATCACCCCGATACTGCCCGTAATCGTTGTAGGATGCGCAATAATAGCGTCCGCTGCAGCGGAGATGTAGTATCCGCCCGATGCGGCGATATCCTGCATATAGACAACCACCTTTTTCTGCGTCCCGGCTTTAAATGTTGTAATCTGATGATAGATCATATCGCTTGCGGTAATACCGCCGCCGGGACTATCGACTTCTAACAGAACCGCTTTTACCTGCGTATCGTCTGCGGCCTGGTCGAGTTGTTGCTTTACGATCTCGACAATGCTGGGTTTTTCCAGAAAGAGACCCTCTGCAGACTCATTACTCAATACGCCCTTGATGGGGATAATGGCAACCTTGTTTTCCCCGCTTCCTTCGACAACAGTTTCCTCAACATATTTCCTGTCTTTTGTTGAATTGCTTGTTACGAGCACCTTGTTGAGCACAAGAGAACTAATAAAGAGGACAAAGAACAGCAAAGTACATAAGAAGAAAAACAAGGCAAGTCCCACGGCAACCCAAAAACCAGCGCCCTTCGATTTTTTAATGTATACCGGTTGCCACCCTGATCCCGGTGGCATATTATCATATGTTGTACTTGTCATAAACCCCTTCCCTATTTCTCTTCACAAATACATGGAATTTTTTTACAAACGGGACACCCCGCGGTGTATTTACCAAGGGTTTCTTCCATTTTAATACCCGATAAACTTGCCAGGGTAAAGAGCCAGGCAAGCACATCGGCAAACTCTTTTTTCATCTCTTCTTTGTTGTTCTCTCTCAGCGCACGGGAAAGTTCCCCAACCTCTTCTGCAAACCACATAAAGGTTTTAGAAAGACCGCGTTGTGCGTCTTTTTTTAGATAGGTATCCTCAATAAGTTTTTGGAATTGATCAATTTCCATGGTGTAACAAGGTTCGCAATACTTTTATCCATCCGCTGTCCTGGCAAATGCTTCTCCGTGCCATTCAGGAATGAGGTCGTGTTTTATCTGCAATACGTCCAATATCTTAGCCACAATAAAATTCACCTGTTCATCAATCGTTTTTGGTTGATGATAAAACCCGGGCATGGCTGGTAAGATGCATGCCCCTATAGAGGATAATTTTAGCATAGCTTCCAGATGGATAGTGGACAATGGCGTTTCGCGTGGTACCACTATGAGCTTTCGGCCCTCTTTAAGAGTGATGCTTGCCGCGCGTTGAATAAGATTATGGGAAATACCATGGGCAACAGAGCACAGGGTGTTCATGCTGCAGGGAACAATGATCATTGCCTTGGTTGGATAGCGACTACTGGCGATAGTCGCGCCAATGTCCGAGTTATTATAATGGGTAATATTGTCGGTAGTATAATCCAAAAATTGCACAAGATTAAAACGATTGTAAGGTAAGTCAATTCCCAACTCATGTTTGATAACGAGGAATGCAGCATCCGATATTGACAAATGGATATTGTATTCTTTTCTGCAAAGGATTTGCAGCAGGCGTTGGGCATAAATGGATCCGCTGGCCCCGGTAATGCCGACGACAATATTTTCCACCCTACCCCCCTCAAATATGAAACGGTTTTAACACAGACAGCACATCGTAAATAGCATGGGTGTAAACGGCAACACCCAACCCCCGCAACAGAAAGATGGTGGACAAGACGATTCCCGACAATGCCCTGAAGGTAAAATTCGTGTTCGTAAAAATATCGCCTAAAGTTCCCACATAGTGCATAGCGGCAAAGAGCAAGGCGCCCATCATGATGCTTAATATTTTGCTGACGGGCTTGGAGATTTTTAAGAGCGTTGCAAAGATAAAGGATAATGCCGTGATAAGCAAAAGACGGAATACAATCTCTTCATATACCCCTGCCCCGATTGAAAGAATAACTCCCAACCACGCATTCATGGAAAAAGGCCTTGCCAGTGCATAAGGAAATAATATTTTATACACAACGTACCCAAGAACATTCCCTATAAAAAAGGCATACACCACGCTTTCTAAAAACATGAAAATGAAGGTCATAAAATCCAGTTGATATTTTTTTTCTATGTAAATAATTGATATCAGCAAGAAGGCAATAACCAAAAAATTAAATATCAAAGAACCATTTTTGCCCAACAGACCAAAAATCTTTTCGACAAAGACATCTGAGGCATTCTTTATGCTTGACCCTTGCAATGCAATGCCAACTTCATATAAGACCAGTAATGGCAGGATAAACAAAAAACTCCTTGCTAAGTTTTTTGAACGATGATAATACGATTCCCTATTTGCAAGTCCATTTCCAGTGGCTGTTTTGTTATAAAAATGGGAGGATAACGAATTCATGCCTTTTTCTGATAGAAAACGTCAAGGGGTTATTGTTGACGGGAAGTTAGTATATCAGCCAGAACAGGTAAGTGTCAATAACGTTTCAGGTCACTGCAAGGTTTTAGACCGTTTGCAGGGAGCGACAGCACCCCTAAAACTGAAAAATTATTTGACAAAAGGGGTCAATGTGCTACAATTTCAGCTAGTTTGTCCGGTACAGAAAAATATGATGGCCTGTTTGTGCTCGCAAAATTATCGCTCTAAAAAAGGGGATGCGGTATGATTCCTATGGAACTTTCAAAGATCATCATCACGGAGACCAGCGATCACCAGATTATTGTTTTGAAGGAACGGGAAGGGCAACGAAGTTTCCCGATCGTCATTGGCCTCCACGAGGCATGGGCAATAGACCGGGCGGTGAAGGGGGTTACCACACCGCGTCCTTTGACACACGATCTGATAGGCAACATTATTGAAGGCCTGCACGCGGGAATAATAAAAATCGTAATTAACGACCTGAGGAATAATACTTTTTATGCAAAGATCGTATTGCAGCAGAATGGTTTAATGGTAGAAATTGATTCAAGGCCCAGTGACGCTATTGCGGTAGCAATGCAAAAGAATACGCCGATCTTTGTTTCTCCAAAGGTATTAGAGGAAGTTTGCAAATCGGAAAGTGAGTTATAACCCTGTTCCTGACAGGTTCATAAACCCGAGGAGGGATGGCCGAGTGGACTATGGCGGCAGTCTTGAAAACTGCTGGAGGCGAAAGTCTCCCGTGGGTTCGAATCCTACTCCCTCCGCCATGTACTGCCAGAAGTATTAGCGCTTAACTCTCAGGAATAAACCACGAATATCTTGAGTATGGAGAAAGGATATCCGTGGTTGTTTTGTTGAAAAATAACCTCAAGGCGATGACAGAATACTGTAGAGATGAACCACGTGCCCTCAAAAGGGGAGACAATCCTTATAAATTAGGCCTTCGGCAACTTCCCCCTCGTAAACGTGGGGATGAGGGGATTGTAAAGAAGCCTTCTAAAAAAGATGTTTTTGCAGAGTGATACCATTCCGGAGAGGTGGCTGAGCGGCTGAAAGCGACGGTTTGCTAAACCGTTGTAGAGACAAAATCTCTACCCCGGGTTCGAATCCCGGCCTCTCCGCCATAATAGTTGTTTACTATCAATAACTTAGCGATTTTAAATTGCCAAAAATACCGTCACCAATGTGTCACCAATTTCTATAAGTAGTTTTTCGTTATAAATTTTTCTTTAATTCTCCATGGGATATTTCATGATTTATTTTATTGCAGACTTTCTGGAGAGGGGATACGTTAAAAATGGAACCA
>JAJTXE010000003.1:1085919-1091741 GCA_021463795.1 Candidatus Brocadia sp.
TCATCGATGTGAAGTGTGCAAGCTGCCATAATGCAGGCAATGCGCTGGACTTATCGGGTGGAACGGAGTTAGTGAGTGTGGACGGAGTGTCGGCATTCAGCCGTGCATACAACAGTTTGCTTGCGCCGCAGAGGGGCAAGGACACGAATCTTGGCGGTAAGTATGTTAATCCTTCCTCTGCCATCAACAGCTTGTTAATCTGGAGGCTGTATGAGACGGCATTGAGTCAGTTTAGTCCGAGAGACGATGTGTTCCCGGTTGAAGGAAGGGTAATGCATGACAAGTTCCTCACGCAGGACGAGAGGTATTTGTTTGTCGAGTGGATTGATATTGGGGCACAGTGGGATAACATCCAGGGTCCTGATTTGTATCCGGGGTATCAGGCAAGATAATACCGGAGCGAAGACCCTGAGCCGGTTGTCAGGGTGAAAAACTCAGGAACACGGAAAGGCAACTATGAAGAGCTGGGTTCGGTGGGGTTTAACCCCCGCTGCCCAGCTCTTCGTGTTTGATATTTTGGGGGCTAGAATTACAGAATTTTTAGTGTTTTTTCATGCAAATATGCATAAAAATCTCCTTGACAACATTGATTCTGAAAGTATAATGAAAAAGCTTTGTACTCTTGCTGTATTATATGCTGTTTTCAATGATATTTCGTGAAAAGCAGAAAATGGGAAGGGGGTGGTTGCGCCGGGCAAATAGTTGTTGTTGTGTCTACGGTTGCCTGATGCTTCTGGAGAAAGCGTCAGGTAATAACGGTAGTTTATAAGGTATAGGTTAAGAAAGAAAGGAGAGGTTGTAATGCTTGATATTTTGAAGAAGCCATTGTCCAGGATTACTCTTGCTGTTGCGGGAGTATCGCTGTTGGCGTGTACGATGGGTAGTGGTATTGCGAAGGCAGAAGGGCCTACGTTTCAGGATGTAGCGTCGCAGGTGTTTGGTCAGGCAGTTGGTCCGGACAACGATGGGACATTGTATGTGTTTGGATTAACGGCAAAATACACCAAGCCGGAATATGTTGATGGGAGAGGCCCCTATAAGTCATTCTTGAAGTTTTTGCCTTCAATCCGGTGGTATGACCCAGAGCATTATTGGACACCGGGAAGTCAGAATGAAGGTGTATTTAAGAATGAAGAATGTGTCCTTTGCCACACCGTCCAGACCCCTACGATTGTTAAGGACTGGAAGAAGAGTGCTCATGGAAATTTGGAAATGAGAAGAGGTCTTGGTGTAAAAGGGAAAGATGGAAAGCCTGTAGAAGGCACCGTTGGTTGTGATGTGTGTCATGGCAATGATCATCAGAAGCTTTTTATGCCTACCTATAAGAATTGCGGAGAGTGTCATCCAAGAGAGACTTCCGAGCACAGGTCTGGTGGTTTAGGGTCGCACACGCATGCTTATACGGTGAACGTATTGGAATTTTCATGGCATGTAGGAAAGCCTGCTGAAGAAGTTGCTGGCTGCGCAGAGTGTCATGCTATTGTAGAAAACCGTTGCGATGGTTGTCATACAAGGCATGTGTTTAGCCCGGCTGAGGCAAGGAAACCGACTGCCTGCAGATACTGCCATATGGGTATAGATCACGATGAATGGGCGATGTACAACACTTCTGTTCATGGTTGTCTCTATGAAGCTGAATCCGCAACCATGGACTGGAGCAAGCCTTCCAAGAAAGGCAATTACAGAGTTCCGACGTGCGCATACTGCCACATGCAGGATGGAAATCATAACCCGCAACAATTTGGAACCATCTATAGTGATATGGGTATGTTCCAGGTTGATCGTGGAGCGCCAAAGCACAAGGCGAAGAGGGATGCATGGATAAAGAAGTGCCAGGATTGTCATTCTCCAAGGTTTGCTGCTGATAAACTGAAGGAGATGGATGCCGGTGTTAATTTGAGCTTCACGAAGTGGAGAGAGGCAGCTGCGGTCATCGTAGGTTGTTTCCTGGATGGAGTTGTTGATCCAATGCCAGAAGGTTCACCGCCTGATTGGTATGGACATTACACGTTCAGTTTGTTGCCAGGCGGGGATCCGAGGTTCTATGCTACATCGAACCTGGAACGTTTAGGTCTTGAAATGATTTGCTATCTTACCGGTAACGTTTACAAGGCTTACGCTCACATGTCAATGTATAACCAGACATACGGAAACGGAAGCGCCTTTGAGCAGGATAGAAAGCTGGTCGAGATCAAGACTGAAGCTGCTAAGCTGAGAAGGTTTGCAGCAATTGAGAAGAAGATCGGTTTAGAGCACAAATCAGAGGCGTTCTGGCAGCATGGTGAATACCTCGATTTACTCCCTGGTTGGATAAGAAAACCAGGCGACGTAGATGTTGAATGGTTCAAGAGGACTGATATTCCTCACCGTGCAAATGCAGATACTGGTGTTGAGGTGCATCATCACTAAGTGATAATCTGGTAAGAAACCGGATTGAGTAGTACGTAGATAAGTTTTAAGCGATGAGGGTAGCAGAAAGTAATTTGCTACCCTCATTGTGTTTATAAATTCGAGTGCGGTGTGATTAGGGAAATATGGTAAACGGAGTAAAAAGTATCCATGCAAGTTATCATTGAAAGGGCGGTATGCCGAAGCAACCCCTGATGTCCTGGTTCCTTCGTTTGATCGCAGCGACAATGTTTTTTTGTATTCACTATGGATTTAATAAAAGGTGGTGATGTTTATATGATGAAGACTATAGCACAATCGAAAACACCGGAAGGTAAGGGTATGTCTGAAGGGGTGCATTTGCCTGATAAAACCGGGCATTTCGGGTGTTTTGGCGGGAGATTTGTTCCTGAAACCATAATGCCGGCTTTGGACCAGCTAGAAAAGGCATATTTAGAGGCAAAAGAAGACCCATCTTTTCATGCTGAACTGGAGTATTATTTACGAGAATATGTAGGGCGCCCATCAACACTCTATTATGCTGAAAGATTGACAAAAAAGCTGGGCGGCGCAAAGATCTATTTAAAAAGAGAAGACCTGAATCATACGGGTGCACACAAGATCAATAATACCATTGGGCAGGTTTTGCTTGCTCTAAGGATGGGAAAAAAACGCATTATTGCTGAAACAGGAGCTGGGCAGCATGGTGTTGCTACCGCAACCGCTGCGGCTATGTTTGGTATTGAGTGTGAAGTATATATGGGAGAGGAAGATATACGGCGGCAGGCGCTGAATGTCTTTAGAATGAAGCTTCTGGGAGCAAAGGTTATACCGGTAACCAGTGGTTCAAGGACATTGAAAGACGCAACCAATGAGGCGCTGAGGGATTGGATGTCTTCGGTAAGAAATACTCATTACATCATAGGGTCGGTAGTTGGTCCGCATCCGTATCCCATGATGGTGCGTGATTTTCAGCTGATAATTGGCAAAGAGGTCAGGAAGCAGATACTGGAAAAAGAGCAGAGACTGCCCGATTATTTAATCGCCTGTGTTGGCGGCGGGAGTAATTCGATGGGATTATTTCATCCCTTTCTTGAAGACAAAGAGGTAAAGATGATTGGGGTTGAGGCAGGCGGGCTTGGCCCAGAGATTGGCCAGCACGCATCAACTCTGACGAGCGGGAAGATAGGTATTTTGCATGGGAGCGCGAGTTATGTACTACAGGATGAGGATGGGCAAACCTTGCCGGTGCATTCCATATCCGCCGGTTTGGACTATCCCGGTGTTGGCCCGGAACATAGTTATTTAAGAGATATCGGCAGGGCGGAGTATGTTTCGATTACCGATGACGAAGCCGTCAGCGCCTTTCAGGAATGCGCAAGGCTGGAGGGGATCATTCCCGCGCTGGAAGCCGCTCATGCCATTGCTTACACGATGAAGTTTGCGCCAAAAATAAGCAAGGATAAGATAATTGTGGTATGTCTTTCGGGGAGCGGCGATAAAGATTCGTTTGAGGTAGCTAAAAAACTGGGATACAAGATTTAAGAATGGCAAGCGTGAGCACCGTGATACTTTAAAAAAACCTTTTCAAGTAATGGATTTCCATGAACCGGATTGATAGAAAGTTTCAAGAATTACAAGCCAGAAAGAAACCCGCTTTTATACCATTTATCACTGCCGGAGACCCGGACCTGCAAACGACAAAGGATCTAATCCTGGAATTTGAAAAAAGGGGTGCCGATATTATTGAACTTGGCATCCCTTTTTCCGACCCGATTGCAGACGGTCCTATTATTCAAGCGTCGTATTACCGGGCTTTAATGAGAGGCACCAAGGTTGCGCATGTCCTGGACATGGTTTCTGAGGTTCGCAGGAGATCGGAAATTCCTATTGTTTCGATGGTATCATATAGCACGGTGTTTAAAAAAGGATATCAGGTTTTTATTGAAAATGCCCTTGTTGCAGGTTTAGATGGCATGACGATCCCGGATCTTCCGGTTGAAGAAAATCATGATTTGTTTGAGATGGCAAAGAAGAATGATTTTAAGATCGCCTGTTTTGTCGCGCCAACCACAACCGACCATCGGATGGCTATGATTGCAGAAAATGCCCAGGGTTTTTTGTATTATATTTCTGTGGTAGGAATAACGGGAGTGCGGGATGCGTTACCGGACGACATTGTTCAAAATATCAGGAAGCTGAAACAGATGACAAAGATACCGGTTGCTGTTGGTTTTGGCGTGTCAACATCAGATCATGCAAAAATGATCGGCACGGTTGCAGATGGAGTAATCGTGGGAAGTGCTATCATGCGGGAAATTGAAAAACACGCGAAAGACCCTGCTGAGAAGTTGATACGGTGCGTGGGCGAATTTGTGGGGCAGATGGTTTCAGGGGCAAAGGGATAATTCAGATGAGGCATCTGGATAAGCTTTTATCAAGGATAAAAATCAAAAAATTTGAATCTAAAATTATTAACTTTTTATATTGACATAACTATGAGATTAAGTATAATCAACTGACTAAAAATTGCGTCCAGGAATCCATGAAAATGAAAAGATATTATAACAACTGAGATTATACGTTAAATACATTCTGAAAGGGGGTGGTTTCAAGTAGCAGGGTGTGAGAATAGACGTATTTAAGTAACGCAATCGAACGACGATTGTGGCGTATGTATAATGAGAAAGGAGGAGAATTTAAAGTATCATGCATAAATTTTTAAAAGTAACATTAGCGTCGGTTATAGGTTTTGGTGCCATGGGTGTGGCAGCCAGCCTGATGACGAAAGAGGCAAAGGCAGTAGAAATTATCACCCACTGGGTACCGCACGAAGTATACGGACAGATAGGCGAACCGGATAACAACGGTAAGGTGTTTTTCTCTGGTTTAGGTGCAAAATATATGGGATATCCTAAGGACTCAGGTGCACCGCCTTATCCAGGAAAATACAGCAAATTCTGGAAGACGTTGCCTGCATACCGTTATTACATTCCTGACTATATGTACAACAGGGATGAGGTAAGGCCTTCAAACCCGATTAAGGGTACGTTCCAGTTAGAGCAGTGTATTGCCTGCCACTCAGTTATGACCCCCGGCATTGTAAGGGATTATAAGAAGAGTGCACACTCCAGGGCAGAACCAAGCCCAACGGGTTGTGATACCTGCCATGGCAATAATCACCAGAAGTTGACCATGCCGTCATCGAAGGCTTGCGGTACGAGCGAGTGCCACGAGACGCAGTATTCGGAGCAGGGTCAGGGTGGTATCGGTTCACATGCATCCTGTTCAAGCTTTGCGCAGGTAGAATGTGCATGGTCAATTGAAAGACCGCCGGGAGACACGGCTGGTTGTACGTTCTGTCACACCAGTCCTGAAGAAAGGTGCAGCACTTGTCACCAGAGGCATCAGTTTGATCCGAAGGTTGCAAGGAA
>JAJTXE010000003.1:1091762-1103527 GCA_021463795.1 Candidatus Brocadia sp.
CTACATACTCTGATGGTTCGTTCGGTATGGATCGTTGGTTGGTCAACGTGAAGCAGGACGCTTCTCAGGCAAGGAGACTTGCAGCACTTGAGAAGAAGGTTGGCATTACCTGGGTTCCGGAGAGTTTCTGGAAGACGGGTGAATGGCTTGATCAGTTGACGGGTCCGTACATCGTGAAGAATCACCCTGGCAAGACGATATTCGATCTGTGTCCTGATCCAGGTTGGTTAGATACGCACCATGCACCTGCTGAGGAAGTTGAGTACATCAACAGGAAGATTAAAGAACTCGGCTGGGCGACTGGGCATGATGCTCATCACGGTGATGCACATGATGAAGCTTCAAGATCAATGGGGAAGACGCATTAATTTGTAATCTTTTTTCCCCGTAGGTAGTAGTGAATGAAAGGAAGCTGTGCGATGTTTGCACAGCTTCCTTTTTTTATTATAAAAGGATTGAAATCAGAGAAGTTTTAAATATACTTAGAAAGCTAACCCTAGTTAATTGAATCTTTATTATACTTGAGTGGAGAAGGATATGAAATTGTTCAAGCACGTATTTTGTTTGCTATCGTTGACGATGTTTTGCTTGCCTCTCGCTTGCGAGAAGGGGAAATCACATCTTGAGATTGCCAATGGCCTGGTGAGAGAGAATAAATTTGATGAGGCATTGTCCGAATATTCAAAGGCCATAGATGCCAACGCTGATATGGCAACGGCCTATTATGGCAGAGGGGGCGTCTATTTTGAACAGGGCAAGCTTGATGAGGCAGCAATTGATTTCAGGAAGGCAATTGATATTAAACCGAATTACCTTGAGGCACACAAGAAATTGGCAGAGACGTTTGATAAGATTGGGGCGCCAGACGATGAGTTTCAGAAACGATATAAGGCGATTGATAGTGATCCCGATAATCCACTGACTTATGTAGATCTCGGTGTTTTTTTGCACAAACTTGAAAAAGATATCGATGCCATTGCTCAATACAAAAAGGCATTGGAACTCGATCCGAAAAACCCTTATATTATTTTTAATCTTGGAGTCGGCTACCTGGACATGGGTTTGTATGAGGATGCAGAAACCATGTTTAAGAAGGCAGCAGAAATCAATCCTTCCTACGATAATGCACACTATAATCTGGCCGTAGCACTTCATAAGCAGGGAAAGGTTGATGAAGCTAAAAAAGAACTCAACAAAACGCTAGAGGTAAATCCTCAATACTCGAATGTCTATGTTGTCTTTGGTTTGATAAGTCTTACAGAAAAGAAGTTTGAAGAAGCTATTGCTCATTATAATAAAGCGATGGAGATAAATCCGGAGAATCTTGACGCCCGTTATCAAAGGGCAATCGTTTTTGCGTTACAGCAAAGATATGATGAGGCATTGGCAGATAATTTGGCAGTACTGGAAAAAAACCCTAAATATGTGAATGCAGCATATAATGTTGGAGTGATCTATCACAGGACGGACCGCCTTGACAAGGCAATGGAATGGTATGACAAGATAACAAAAAAGATCGACCCGCTTTACGAAGATGCCTATTACAACCGGGCACAACTCTATTCAATGAAAGGGGATCACAGCAAGGCCTACAGCGATTACCTCTCATATGCGTATATTACGAAGTGGAGGACGGGTAAAGATCCTGCGGTGGTCTATAAACAGGATGAGATTAAGGAGATGTTCCAGTCTTCGGTTCCCGCCTTAAAGGGTCAGATAAAAGATCAGGAATTGGAACTAAAATCGAATTGATATGGTAAAAAGGATCCCGATTGCAGGAATTATTACTCTGTTGCTTTTCCAGCCTTGCGGATTTGCAAAAGGAGTCTCCCTGTCCGGGGACAGACATCTTGATGGTGGGCGCGTGGATGAGGCTATTCATGAGTACGAAAAGTTGCTACAAAAAAACAAGAAGCAACCGGAGGTTTATTTTAAACTGGGAAATGCCTATTATAAAAAAGGGAATCTGGAAAAGGCGTTAGAGGCGTTTACGATAGCAACCCAACTCAAACCGGATTATGCTGAGGCTTATCAAAGGATGTCTGAGGTAAGCATACAGATCGGGGTACCGGAGGACGAGCTTAAGGTTTGCCTGAAAGCTGTACAAAGAGACCCGAATAATGCAGATGCGCATCTTCAATTAGGCATGATTTATTATAAACGTAATCATGCTGATGAAGCAAAGAGGGAATACGAAACAGCGATAGGACTCGATCCGAAAAAGGCAGAGGCATATTTTAACCTCGGTGTCTTGTACCAGGATGTTAACACCCACGATAAGGCGCTTGAAATGTATAAAAAAGCGATTGCGGTATCACCAAATTATGACAAGGCGCACTTTAACCTGGGAATTGCTTACTATCATACAGGGCACATTGAGGAATCAATTTCTGCATATAAGCGAGTTCTTGAAATAAATCCGAAGTATGCCGATGCCTATGTTAATCTGGGAATTGCATGTTTTGTAAATGGTGGGTATCGTGATGCCATCGAAGCGCTGATGAAGGCGTTATCGCAGGGTTCAAACATTGCCAAGATTCATTATTATCTTGGTAATGTTTATCATAAGATGGACGAAACGGACACGGCGATCGTTGAATACAAAAAGGCGGTAGAGACCAATGCTAAATTGATTGCCCCGCATTATAATTTAGGTATTATTTATCTGAAAAAGCAAATGGCCGATCAGGCCATAGACGAATTTACCAAGGTGATCATCCTTGACCACGATTACGCCAATGCATATTTAGGCAGGAGTAAGGCACACGAGTTAAAGGGTGACAGGGTGAACGCGCAGAACGATTACAATTCCTACCAGCATGCCAGGTCGGCCTTTGCCAGGGTTTACAAAGAAGAAAATCTGTCCGCCTATTATGAAGGTTCAAATCCTGATAGATAAATAGGGCTGTATATATAGTAACTCTTAGGGGATGTCCTTGTCCTTTGGTTTACTGGCTTCTTTTACTGTTTTCCCGGTTTCTGCGGTATGGTCTTTTGCGCATCGGAAGCCAATGCTTTTGTTTCGGTCATCTGGTTTTCCAAATATCCTTACCGCGCAGCGCATTTTATATGCGTAGGGGGCAAACAAAGACGCCCCTTTGATTATACGCATGCCAGTGCTAGTTTCCGGTCCTTTTGGATTTATGCTTGGGCTTGTATGGTAATATTCCGGATGATACCAATCATTGCACCATTCTGAGACGCTGCCTATTAGATCGAGGCACCCATAGACGCTTGCTCCATATTCAAAGCTTCCAACAGATAATGGCGCATCAGGGCCGACATTGCTTCGTTTGGCATCCCACACATTGCCCCAGGGAAATCGTCGCCCGTCCGTTCCCCTGGCTGCCTTCTCCCATTCAGCCTCCGTTGGCAAACGTTTCCCTGCCCATGCAGCATAAGCATAGGCATCATACCAATCGACACGCGTGACCGGATAATCAGGATAATCATAATAGGGGTAGTCCCATCCTGTATGGGGTGTTCCCGGGGTATGGTCTTTGTTCCTGGGTTCACCCGGGAAACACTTGCTGTGGTCACCGGTGCTTTTTATTGATTGTAAAAAAGCCCAGTACTGGGCATTGGTGACCTCATATTTGTCGATAAAGTATGAATTTAAATAAACTTCATGTTGTGGCGTTTCCTCAGGAATAAATTCATCTTCTGGTGTGCCCATAATAAATTTTCCTGCAGGAATTAATACCATTTCGCTCCATTTCTCGTTATTCTCCAACAGGGCTTTTTTCATTCTTTCGTCCCGCTCAGACATCGTTAACTCTTTGCGTTGGGTCTTTTCTGATGGTTTTAGCCCTTTTTCTAATTTGTTGATGTAAACTTTCACGTCCTGTAATGTCTTTTTGTAATTTTCCTCTGCCTTCGCCTCAGGTGGTTGTGCCTCCAATAATGTCTTGCATTTGTCAAGATGGGCTAAGGCTTCCCTATGCTTTCCAAGTTTCCAATAAATTCCCCCCATTTGAAAATGGATGGCTGGAAGTTCAGGATTTATCTTCTCTGCTTTTTTGTACTCTCCTAAAGCTCCTTCAAAATCATTCAGCTCTTCACGCAGTCGATTTCCTTCCAGGATGTAATACATGGCGGCCTTCGTTTTATCTTCTTGTGTGGCATTTGGTGGGAGCTTAATTTCAATTTTTTTATCAGGTACGGAAGTCTTTTTGTCAGGTAAGGATGGAGAAACAAGCTGCGTCCCGTCTTTTTTACAGAATTTTTCTCCGGGGTTTGACTTTTGTTTGCAGGTTGGACATATCAGTTCTTCTTCCGTGAAATCCACCAGCTCTTTGCCTTCGATGCTACAAAAGTTTACATCTCCAGGGTATATCCTGCCGCATTCAGGGCAAAACTTGTTTTTCAAAATATTTTCTTTTGTCTTTGAGAGGGATTCTCTTTTTGGGGAAAGATTTTGTGTTTCTTGTTTAGTTGACTCTGCATGAAGCAGTTTGAAGTATATGATCGGAAACAGAACCGGGAGAATAAGTATAATTACCAGCCTCACCCAAAACCTCCTTAATGATGATGTAATAAAATGCTAAAAAGTAAACAGCCTGGACAGCTAAGGATTTTTTTTTGCCATTTCAACTTCTTGTGCTTCCTTTTCAACCTTCCAGTTCGACCATGCCCCCCATTCAACATATTTTTTGCCATCTGACAGCCAGTATTGTGTGCCGTCCCTCTCTCTGGTGCAGGTTAGGTATTCTACCGTGCGTATCTGAGTCTGTTTTATCGTTTTGAAAAAAAGGCAATCAACCTGGTGAAAGTTGATTTCGGTATTGTCCTTTACTTCCTTTAACTCAAGGTCTTCAATGGTTAATTTCTTTTCATTAAATTTTTTTTCATCCACGGGAACTTCATAGGTGATTGTTTCCGTTAT
The DNA here is from genome assembly GCA_021463795.1 of Candidatus Brocadia sp. Classification (GTDB taxonomy): domain Bacteria; phylum Planctomycetota; class Brocadiia; order Brocadiales; family Brocadiaceae; genus Brocadia. Next base: position 1,096,648 of record JAJTXE010000003.1, read on the forward strand.
TTTCACAGAAAAAGGGTTAGGTTTTTCATCAATCCAGGGGATTTGCACGGTATCACCGTACGGAGCAAATGACTGATGATAGCTTGGTGTTGATGTGCCAGGTTGTTTGGTCGTATCAATAATTCCACCGCCGGCATGTTGTCCCTGCGCCGATTTTTCCATAAAAAAAGAAAAAGAAAAAAGAATAACGATAGAGCCAAAAATCAGGTGTTTTGTCGTGTAATCCTTCATGTATGAGATTCCTCTGTTAAGGTCTTCTGTTTAAAGTCTAAAACAAAAATTTTACAGAAGAGCAATGTCTTTGTCAATGTATTTAGGGAACGCTATCGTTTCGATTGCTGTCTCTTTACCTTGCAGAGTGCGATTTTTTTACCAATTAAAAAATAACTTGAACATGGAAAAATTTTATGGTAGGATTTGAAGACTTTGTGTCATTTTAAATTTATTTTTATAGAGATAGATGATGTTTTATCCTGGTACAAACGTCAATATTTGTTAGCAATCAATCAAATATCTGAACTACATAACGAAGGTTAACTGCCGTCAAAGAAATTGAGGAGGGGTGTATGGAGCGGTTGAAGCAGGTGTCGGAATTTATCCGGAAAAGAAAAAAGCTGGTGGGCTTTTTTGCAATAATTGCGCTAACAGTTTTTTTCGTTACAATGCATAAGGTATATCATTATTCTGAAAAAAGTGAGTTTTGTGCCAGCTGCCATGAAATGAAAGTTCATTATGATTCCTTTAAGGCATCAAAACACCATAATGAGCATGTTGAAAATTGTCACGCCTGCCATGTTGGTCCCGGACTCAAGGGTTATGCACATGCAAAACTCAGTGACGGAACACATGATTCATTCATGCATTCATTTCAGGCATATAGTGATGGAGCATTCATTGAGATCGCTGAAGATAGCCTTGAAATACTCAACGGAAATTGCATCCGATGCCATTCGGAAGGATTTACCAAAGACAAATCCCATATTGAGTTTGTTTTAAAAAGTACAAAACACCGTACCGAGGTTTCCCATGGCATAGCGCTTGAAAAATTGACCTGCACGGATTGCCATCTTGGTATAGTTCATCCGCACATGCCGGGAGACTTGTTCAAGGCTTATGCAGCAAAGAAGATCAAGCCATATGGTACCTACGAAGAAACCGATTGTCTGGCTTGCCACAAAATGGCTACGCCCGATGTGGTCAAAGAGTGGACGAAGGGCGTGCATGCGGTGAAGGGTGTAACATGTAGTACGTGTCATGGAAACGACCATAGGTCGATTGCAAAGAAAAATGGTTATGTTCCAGCAAGTACCTGTGGCGAATGTCATCAGAATCAATATGTTGATTTCAGGGAAAGCAAACATCTGCAGGGCCATCCTGTGGCAGTTCCCAGCAAATTTGATGTGATCAGTACAAGGATGTTAAATATCAAGGATTGTAAAGGGTGCCATAAATTAAGCCTGAGTTATGAGTTTGACAGAATCGGGGGAAGTTGTGATGCCTGTCATCCAAGCCACAAATTTTCGGCAGCGGAGGCACGGGCGTCAGATGCCTGCGAAAAGTGTCATATTGGCGGTCCTGAGCATGCGCAGTTAAACGTTGCCAAGGGGTCTATTTTTGGTAAAGTAGTGGAGTTGCGCAATCAAGGTTTGATTTCCAAGGACTTGGTGACATGTCAATCGTGTCATGGTCCAAATAAATCTCATAATTTCAGTAAAAGTTATATTCCAAAAGAGATCGACGTAGTGCTTTTTGGGGGTTATGGATATATAAAGACGCACCTAACTCACCAATAGGGTTTTTTTGGACGTGATAATGAAATAGCATGTTTTAGCGAAAGTCCCACCGTCTCAAGCGGTGGGACTTTTTTTTGTATTTCTACTACAAATGAAAGGGCAAAGATGGGAAAGAATCTGGTGCAAAAGATTTTAAGTTTGCATCTTGTATCCGGCAATCTGAAAAGCGGGGAGGAGATTGCTTTTTCGATTGATCAGACCCTTACACAAGATGCCACCGGGACTATGGCTTATCTTCAGTTTGAGGCTATGGGCATTCCAAAGGTAAGGACGAAACTGTCCGTAAGTTATGTTGATCATAATATGCTCCAGACAGGGTTTGAAAATTTTGACGATCATCTCTTCCTTCAGAGCATAGCAGAAAAATATGGTGTCTATTTCTCTAAACCAGGGAATGGTATCTGTCATCAGGTGCATCTTGAACGTTTTGCCGTACCGGGAGAAACCCTTTTGGGTTCTGATAGTCATACCCCTACGTGCGGCGGGTTGGGCATGATTGCTATTGGCGCAGGCGGGCTCGATGTGGCTATTGCTATGGCTGGAGGACCATTTTATGTTTCCATGCCAAAGGTAGTGCTGGTGAAACTCAGCGGGACATTACAGCCCTGGGTGACTGCGAAGGATGTGATTTTGGAATTATTAAGAAGGGTAACGGTAAAAGGCGGGGTCGGTAAAGTATTCGAATATGGAGGTGACGGTGTAAAAACCCTTACCGTGACAGAACGTGCGACCATTACCAATATGGGCGCAGAACTGGGGGCGCTTACCTCGATTTTTCCCAGTGACGCTCAAACAAAAAAATATCTCAAGCTGCAAGGACGGGAGGATGTATGGAAACCGTGTAAGGCTGATGCCAGCGCACAGTATGATGAGGTTATTGAGATTGACCTTTCGGTATTAGAACCGCTGATTGCCAGACCCCATAGTCCTGATAATGTTTGTAGCATACGTGAAGTTAAAGGGAAAAAGGTTGAGCAGGTGTGTATTGGAAGTTGTACGAACTCATCGTACCACGACCTTATGGTAGCGGCAACCATGCTAAGGGGAAGAAAGGTGCATCCGGAGGTCAGCCTGACCATTTCTCCCGGTTCAAGGCAGGTGTTGGAGATGATTGCAAAAAATGGGGCGCTGACGGATATGATTCTTGCCGGAGCACGTGTGATTGAGGTTGCGTGCGGACCCTGTATTGGAATGGGACAAGCACCGCCGTCGGGCGGCGTTTCAGTTAGATCATTTAACAGGAACTTTGAGGGGCGAAGCGGGACGGCAGATGCGCAGGTGTACCTGGTAAGCCCGGAAACAGCTATAGCTACTGCGATCAACGGTGTTATCAGTGATCCCAGGGAGTTTGGAGTGCCCATTGTTATTAAAGATCCCAAGAAACTTACCATTGATGACACGATGATTGTTCCGCCTTCAGCTAAACCGGAGGAGATAACTATCCGGAGAGGTCCTAACATAAAGCCTCTGCCAAAAAAAGAACCCATGCCAGATACTTTAACAGGGGAGGTTCTTTTAAAGGCAGGGGATAATATTACCACAGATCATATCATGCCGGCAGGGGCGAAGGTTTTGCCGCTACGGTCGAATATTCCCGCCATCTCAGAGTTTGTGTTTGAAAAGGTGGATAAGGAATTTGTGAAACGTGCAAAGGAAAAGGGCGGGGGCTTTCTGATCGGTGGAATAAACTACGGGCAGGGTTCAAGCAGAGAACATGCCGCACTGGCGCCTATGTATTTAGGAGTAAAAGCAGTTATTGCCAGGTCGTTTGCCAGAATCCATCGGGCAAATCTGGTAAATTTTGGAATCTTGCCATTGACCTTTGAGGACGAGAATGACTATAATTCAATAGACCAGGGGGATACCATTGAACTGCCCGATATAAAAAATAGATTAAAATCAGGTGTCAGCTTGGTGATAAATAACCTGACAAAAAATAACATAATAAAGGTAGTCCATGCGTTGACTTCCCGTGAAATTGATATTCTTTGTGTTGGCGGCTTGTTAAATTTTCAAGCACGGGGTACGAATTAGCGATGTGAGAGTGTGCGGGCTATACAAAGATTGAATTACCCCTTCAGGCATCCCCCCGTATGTGGTGCCAAAATACGTCATCTTACCCAGACCCTCTCCCGCAAGGGACGAGGCAAGTTATCCTTCCCTGGTTGGGGAATATGGGAAGATGGTATATTCCTATGCCATTTGTGAGCCTTCAGCTCATGATTATTTACAGGTTATATTATGCCATTTTTAAAAAGGTGAGGTTTGGTTATGGAAAAAAAATTTATTACCACAGTAATTTTTTTTATAGGTTTATTCTTCGTAAGTTATGCTCATGCACAGCAGGGTCAAAAGATTACCGGCTCTGAAATCCTTGGAGAAAGAAAGGAGTCTTACTTCGACGATGATAAGGACGGTGAACCGCCTCGGGGTTTTCAGAGTGCCTTTACGGGAAAGGGAGAGTCGGGGCACTGGGTAGTGAAAAAGATTGAACATGCACCTTCTGCCGATAATGTAGTTGTGCAAACCAGGCTGGATGATACCGATTGCCGGTTTCCCTTGTTGATCATGGATGGGGTGTCTTATAGGGATGCCATGGCGTTCGTTAAGTTCAGGGCTATCAGTGGAGATGTAGATCAGGCTGGTGGGTTGGTTTTTAGATACAAAGACAGTAATAACTACTATGTGTTTAGGGCAAATGCCAAGAAAAATAATGTCAGATTATACAAAGTGGTTGATGGAAACCGCAGTCAGATTAGCGGTAAAGATCTGAAGATCAAATTGAATGAGTGGCATCTTTTAAAAGTAGTTTATAGGGGAGATAAGGTGCAGTGTTTTTTTAATAACGCAAAAGTGATAGAAACGGTGGATGATACCTTTGATTGTGGAAGCGTAGGTCTTTGGACAAAGGCGGATTCATATACATTTTTTGATGATTTTGTGGTTCAGGAGTCAAAATAAACCAGACCATCCCTCACAAAGGACGTAAGAACTTCTCCGCCTTGATGAGACGAAGGGTAGTGAAGGATGTTTATGACCTATGCGAGGGGTTTCTCCTGGGGTGTGGGTAATATTTAGTGCCAAATCGAATACTTTCATGGAAGCCTTTTTCCTTGCCTTACTGACGGCCTTTATCTGGGGATTTGTGCCGTTTTTGGAAAAGATAGGACTCTCGTCTGTTGAGCCAACAACCGCATATCTGGTACGATGTTCTGGGGTCCTTCTGGGTGTCGTAATTCTGCTTGCCTTTACCCCTCAGTTTCCTTCCTTTGGGAAATGGAGTAAGTCATCATGCCGTTTTAGCGGTGTCCAGAAACGATAAAAGGGGCTGTCGTGATGTGCGTGAGGGATTGGGAAGTATTATGTGTTTTACAACAACAGGAGGGGCACCAATCGCTGGAATATAAGACACCGTATCAAGCTAATTTTGGAGTTCCTCGCGTGAACGAATAAGGGAAAAACGGCGAGGAGTGCTGAAAAATTGTGGAGTGTGCAGAGGGGTAACGAAAGGAGCCCGTAAGACGACTGGAGTTACCCTTCGGCACATTGTTGTTTATAAAGTAATGCATCTAAATATTAACAAAAAATGGTCTCGACTAACACGTCCACTTTACTATCCAAAAAGGAAATTAATGACAGGCCGTCAAGGTCACGGACTGGCTATTTCCTGCCATTAATGGGCCGCAGGATTTCCCGAAAACTTTCCAAACCGGCTTCCAAATTTTCAACGATATCTCCGGCCAGTTCATCAGGGTCAGGCAGGTTATCAAGGTCGGCCAGGGACTTATCCCTTATCCAAACGATGTCAAGCGAAGTCTTGTCGCGACCAATGATTTCGTCATACGTAAATTTTCTCCACCTGCCTTCCGGATTAGTCTCTACATGGTATGTTTCCTTCCGTTTGTGACGTCTGGCTGGACTATAGCAGGCAATGAAATCCTTCAGGTCGTCCAGCCTGAGCGGATTTTTTTTCAGCGTGTGGTGAATATTGGTGCGGTAATCGTAAAACCAGGTTTCCTTTGTCCATGCCTTTTTTCCGGCTGGTTTCGCGTCAAAGAAGATCGCATTCGCTTTTACGCCCTGTGCATAGAAAATTCCTGTCGGCAAACGAAGGATGGTATGCAGGTCGGTTGTCTCTAAAAGTTTCTTACGCACCGTTTCTCCCGCCCCACCTTCAAACAATACATTATCAGGCACCACAACGGCTGCCTGTCCCGTTGTTTTTAAAATGGTGTGAATGTGCTGGACAAAGTTGAGCTGCTTGTTGCTCGTAGTCGCCCAAAAAACCTGCCGATTGTAAGTAAGGTCTTCCTTTTCCTGTTCACCTTTTTCATTAGTAAACGTCATGCTGCTCTTTTTTCCAAAAGGCGGATTGGTGAGGACATAATCATACCTCCTGCCGTCATCGGCAACCAGCGCATCGGTGGAGGAAATTACGTTTTCGCTGTCAATGTCGCCGATGTTATGCAGAAACAGATTCATCAGGCACAGCCTGCGGGTGCTGGCGACGATCTCGTTGCCGAAAAATGTCTTGTATTTAAGAAACTGCTTTTGCTCTTTGTCTAACGAAGAACTATCGGCAATAAAATCGTAAGCAGCCAAAAAGAAGCCCCCTGTGCCGCAGGCCGGATCTGCAATGGTTTTATTGGGTTCAGGTCTCAGGTATTCCACCATTGCCTTAACCGAACTTAGTAATATTTCTTCAATTTTTGCTTCTTCCTAAAACAAAAAAGCCTTACTGCAAAAAGATATTTTTCTAAGAAAATACCTCGGCAGTAAGGCTGTCTTTATGATCTATTCCCTATTAAAACTTAAGGACCCTTGCTTTTTGTCCCCTCATACCTCCTTGTATGTTGAAAGACCCTTTACTTTGCGTCCCATGGTTATCCATGGTTTGCCTTTATCGTGCTATTTTCCCATGCTGTCAAATAAATCCTTTTTTTAACATGAATAGTATAATTTGTCAAATGATAAATACGTGATTGAGTATACAGTGAATTATCTTTTGCTATATGTTTTGTCAGGTGAGTTGCACAATTTCTCGACTACACATATATTACAGAGCGGCTTTCGGGCAACGCAGGTGC
>JAJTXE010000003.1:1103565-1111091 GCA_021463795.1 Candidatus Brocadia sp.
CCCTACATAACGACGGCATACCGTTGTCATTATTGAAATTTTTCAAAAAACTAAATTGTTACATCCTTATAAGATTCTTAAGATAAGAGAATAAAAGAATGGCCATAAAAAAATCTGAACTGTACAGCTCCCTCTGGGCAAGTTGTGACGAACTTCGCGGAGGTATGGATGCCTCTCAATACAAAGACTATGTGCTGGTGCTGTTGTTCATCAAATACATCTCTGACAAATATGCCGGAGTTCCCTATGCGCCTCTTACGGTGCCCAAAGGCGCCAGCTTTAATGACATGGTTGCCCTGAAAGGTAAAACCACCATTGGTGATGACATTAACAAGAAGATCATCGGGGAAATTGCCGAAGCCAACAAACTCACCGGCACTATCGATGTCGCCGACTTCAACAGCGCCGATAAGCTGGGCAGCGGCAAAGAGATGGTTGACCGCCTCTCCAATCTCATCGCCATTTTTGAAAACCCTGCGCTCGATTTCAGTAAAAACAGGGCCGAAGGGGATGATATTCTTGGCGATGCCTACGAATACCTGATGCGGCACTTTGCCACCGAGAGCGGCAAGAGCAAAGGACAATTCTATACCCCTGCCGAGGTAAGCCGGATAATGGCGAAGATTATCACTTTTAACTCAAAAATAACGCCATCAACAACAGGGTATGATCCAACGTGCGGCTCTGCATCGCTCTTGCTCAAGGTAGCCGATGAATCAGAATCGGGTATGACGATTTACGGGCAGGAGATGGACGTTGCCACCGCCGCCCTTGCCCGCATGAATATGATTCTGCATAACAACCCGACCGCAGAAATCAAATAAGGGAACACCCTTTCCAATCCGCTGTTTCTTGACGAAAGAGGCAGACTTAAGACCTTTGACTTTGCGGTAGCCAATCCGCCTTTTTCATACAAAGCATGGAGTAACGGTTTTGCCGTTCAGGATGGCACCATATCCGATATCCATGATCGTTTCAAAGATTACGGTATACCCCCGAAGAAGAACGGGGACTATGCATTTCTTTTGCACATCATCCGTTCATTAAAAAGCAAAGGCAAGGGCGCCGTGATCCTTCCGCACGGGGTGTTGTTTCGCGGAAATGTTGAAGGAGAAATCCGGGAAAATATCATTCGCAGGGGATACATAAAAGGCATCATCGGCCTGCCTCCCAACCTCTTTTACGGCACCGGCATTCCCGCCTGCATTATTGTGCTGGATAAAGAAGGCGCAGAACACCGCAAAGGCATTTTTATGATTGATGCCAGCAAGGGTTTCGAGAAAGACGGCAACAAAAACCGCCTGCGTGAACAGGACATTCACAAGATAGTGGATGTATTCAACAAACAGCTCGAAATGGAAAAATACAGCCGCATGGTGCCGGTAACGGAGATCGAGGCCAATGAGTTTAACCTGAACATTCCCCGCTACATAGATAGCCAGGAGGCTGCGGACATGCAGGATATTGAGGCGCATTTGCTCGGCGATATACCCAATGGCGATATTGACGCCTTGCACTCGTATTGGGGCGTTTATCCCGCCCTGAGAAAGACATTATTCACGACAGGAAGCCGTGTCAATTACAGCAGGCTGCTTATTACCCATGATGCCATAAAATTCACCATTTTTTCACACCCGGAGTTTACTGCTTACAGCAAAAAGGTAGATACCGTATTCACCCAATGGAAGACTAAAAACACGCCAAAACTGAAAGGCATTGCCGTTGGCGATAAACCCAAAAGACTGATATACGAAATATCGGAAGGGTTGTTGCAGGCATTTTCCAGCCTAAAACTGATTAATAACTACGATGTCTATCAACACCTCATGGTTTACTGGTCTGAAACCATGCAGGATGACGTCTATGCCCTGGTAAGCGATGGGTGGGAAGGGGGGAAGGAAATAGAAAGGGATAAAAAACAATGGGAAGGACGCCTCATACCCAAAGTGCTTATTATTGCCCGTTATTTTGCGGCAGAGCAGAAGACCATTGAAAATTTAGAGGCCGACCGTGATGCGATTCTCAGACAAATGGAAGAGATGGAAGAAGAACACGGCGGTGAAGAAGGATTGATGGCAGATGCCAGAAACGATAAGGACAAGATTACCAGGGCGAGTGTGCAGAAACGCGTTAAAGAATTGACAATGGATAATGGAAAATGGACAATTGAGGACAAGGAAGAAGTAAAAATATTGAAGGTATATTTGAAACTGACAGAACAGGAGGCGGAAGTCAGTAAGAAAATCAGAGATGCGCAGGTTGCTCTGGAGAAAAAGGTCTTGGAGAAATACAAGATCCTTACCGAGACTGAAATAAAAACCCTGTTGGTAGAAGATAAATGGATGGCTACTCTTGAAAGGGATGTAACGACTGAAATGGAGCGTATCAGCCACCGGCTTACCGGACGTATTAAAGAACTGGCGGAACGGTATGATACTACCGTGATCGCCTTGACTAACGAAGTGGATGCGTTGGAGAAAAAGGTAAACAGTCACCTGAAAAGTATGGGGTTTGTATGGAAATAAAAAATAATAAAGCCAGTCTTATGCTTTATGGCAAGTTATTAGGTGATATTAAAACCCGCATTCGTCAGGCGCAGGTTAAGGCAACGCTGTCCGCAAATGCCGAGATGATAGCCATGTATTGGGATATAGGCAGGATGATTTATGAAAGACAGCAACACGAAGGATGGGGAACTGGAGTGATTCCACGATTGGCAAAGGACATTCGTAATGAACTGCCAAAGGTAAAAGGGTTTTCTGAGCGGAATATCGGATATATGATTCGCCTTGCCCGCGAGTACGGAGACCCTGCAATTTTGCAACAGGCTGTTGCAAAATTGCAGCAGCCTAAAAATAAAGATGTTTTAAAAGTGCCACAAGCTGTGGGACAATTGTCCATAAATGAGCATCCGGTAATTGTGCAACGGCTTGTTTCCCAAATCCTTGCCGAGTATGCCTTGCGGGACGTGCATAAACCCATCGGTGTGTCCGAGTATGAACTGACCCGTGCCCTGCCCGATAACCTGAAGTCCAGCCTGCCGAGCATTGAGGAAATTGAAGCAGAACTGGGCGGAAGGGAGAACAATGGATAAGGGAAAATGCATTAAGCGATGCGGATGCGCTCATCAGCAGTCTGGAAAAACTCATTGCCAAAAAGCGGAACATCAAACAGGGGGCTATGCAACAACTTCTAACCGGCAAAAAACGCCTGCCAGGGTTTAGTGGGAAGTGGAAAGTAACGGATAATGGACAATTGAAAATTAAGAATGGCAAATTGGGTGACTTATTCCAAATAAATCAGTTACGCAAGCCAATTGGCATAGATGAGATAGTTACATTTATTGGGATGGAGGATGTTTCGGAAAATGGGAAAATCATTAAGCACAATCTTTTGCCATTTGCTGAAATAAAAAAAGGATTAACCTACTTTCAAAAGAATGATGTGCTTGTTGCTAAAATCACTCCTTGTTTTGAAAATGGTAAAGGTGCTTGTTTAGATAATCTGAAGACTGAAAAAGGATTTGGAAGCACAGAGTTCTACATATTAAGAGCAAATAACAATTCCGTGTCGCGATATATTTTTTATCATACCCAATCAGAAAAATTTAGAAGGAGGTTAGAAGCAGAAATGGTAGGAAGTGCGGGACAAAAAAGGGTTTCAGCTTCTGCAATTCTCAATTATCCATTATCAATTGTTCATTCTAAAGCCGAACAAACCGCCATTGCCCATGTCCTTTCGGACATGGATGCCGAAATAGAAGCACTGGAAAAGAAATTGGAGAAATACAAAATGATAAAGCAGGGGATGATGCAGAATTTATTAACCGGAAAAATCAGGTTGGTATAATGGAAAAATTCAAAAATACCTACCGCATACTATCGGCACGGGCGCCGTGGTGGGATTATTCATGGTGAGGGCGTTATTTCATCACCATTTGTACCGCACAGCATGAATGTGTCTTTGGCAAAATTCGCGACGGACAAATGCAGCAATCGCCCATGGGCAAAATCGTTTTGCGGGAATGGGAACAATCGTTTCAAATTCGGGCGGAATTATTTTGCGATGCATTTGTATTGATGACCAATCATCTGCACGCCATTGTGCGAATTGGAAATGCCGACCCAACCACGATTATTGTAGAGACGCACGGCCGTGCGTCTCTACGGGGGACGAAACAAACGCCAGCGCCCGTAAACACGGGAATTGCCCATCGTTCGGCCCGATCCGTTTCATCATTTGTGGCGGGATTCAAATCATCTGCTACCAAACGCATCAACGAATTCCGCAATACGCCCAAAATACCTGTGTGGCAATCCCGTTTTCATGACCACATCATCCGCAACGAGGATGAATACCATCGAATTGCACATTATATCAGAACCAATCCCGAAAATTGAGAAAAAGATAAATTTTTTAAACAGGAAATACGGTGAGCAACATCGGCAAAAAAGAACGTGAAACCCAAAACAGGCTAATTGTCTTGTTCTAGGATGATAAAGCAGGACATGATGCAGAATTTATTAACCAGGAAAATCAGGTTGGTATAATGGAAAAATTCAAAAATACATACCGCATACTATCGGCACGGGCGCCGTGGTGGGATTATTCATGGCGCGGACATTATTTCATCACCATTTGTACCGCACAGCATGAATGTGTCTTTGGCAACATTCGCGACGGACAAATGCAACCATCGTCTGTGGGTGAAATCGTTTTGCTGGAATGGGAACAATCGTTTCAAATTCGGGCGGAACTATTTTGCGATGCATTTGTATTGATGCCCAACCATCTGCACGCCATTGTGCGAATTGGAAATGCCGACCCAACCACGATTATTGTAGAGACGCACGGCCGTGCGTCTCTACGGGGGTCGAAACAAACGCCAACGCCTGCGAACACGGGAATTGTCCATCGTTCAGCCCGATCCATTTCATCATTTGTGGCTGGATTCAAATCATCTGCAACCAAACGTATCAACGAATTTCGCAATACGCCCAAAATACCTGTGTGGCAATCCCGTTTTCATGACCACATCATCCGCAACGAGGATGAATACCATCGGATTGCACATTATATCAGAACCAATCCCGAAAATTGGGAAAAAGATAGATTCTTTAAACAGGAAATACCATGAGCAACATTGGCAAAAAAGAACGTGAAACCCAAGACAGGGTGATTGCCTTATTCCAGAAAGAATTGGACTATGGCTACCTGGGCAATTGGGAAGACCGCCCGAACAATAGCAATATTGAAGAACCAATCCTTCGCAAATATTTGCGTGAAAGAAAACGCTACAATAATACCCTGATCAACAAGAATTGGGAAGACCGCCCGAACAATAGCAATATTGAAGAACCAATCCTTCGCAAATATTTGCGTGAAAGAAAACGCTACAATAATACCCTGATCAACAAGGCCTTATATGAACTCGGCAAGGCGGCGAATAACCTGAGCGATGGTTTATACAGCGCCAATAAAAAGGTATATCAACTGCTCCGTTACGGGGTAAAAGTCAAGGCAGAAGCCGGCAAAAACGATGAGACCGTAGAACTTATTGACTGGAGGCACCCGCTTGAAAATGAATTTGCCATTGCCGAAGAAGTTACTATTCAGGGCAATCACGAAAAACGCCCTGATATGGTGCTCTATGTAAACGGCATAGCGCTTGGGGCGCTGGAACTAAAGCGGAGCACGATTTCCATTGGCGACGGTATCCGGCAGCATATTGTCAACCAGCAGAAGGAATTCATCCAGCTTTTTTTTACCACCATCCAATGGGTATTTGCCGGGAATGATACCCAGGGGCTCCGCTACGGAACTATCGGCACACCTGAAAAATATTTTCTGAAGTGGAAGGAAGAGAGCGAGGAAGAAAATCTCCTTGATAAATACCTTTTAAAGCTATGCGATAAGGCGAGGTTTCTTGAAATTATCTACGACTTTACCCTGTTTGACGGCGGCATAAAAAAATTGTGCCGTCCGCATCAATACTTTGGCGTTAAGGCAGCGCAGGGGCATGTAAAAAGGCGAGAGGGAGGAATCATCTGGCATACGCAGGGTAGTGGTAAAAGTCTGGTAATGGTGTGGCTTGCCAAATGGGTTCTTGAAAATAATCCAAATGCACGTGTGGTGGTTATTACCGACCGTGACGAGCTGGACAAACAGATAGAACGCATATTTACCGACGTGGGAGAACGCATGGTGCGTACCCGCAACGGCAAAGACCTGATGGATCAACTGGGCAAGGCATCGCCCCGCATGCTGTGTTCGCTGGTGCATAAGTTTGGCAGGAGGGGGGTCGATAATTTTGATGCATTCATTGAAGAAATAAAAAGGAGTCCCGCCAATACCGTTGGTGAATTATTTATTTTTGTGGATGAGTGCCACCGTACCCAGTCGGGCAAGTTGCACAAAACGATGAAGGCAATTTTAAAAAACGCCGTCTTTCTTGGCTTTACCGGAACTCCCCTCTTAAAACAGGATAAGCAGACCAGTCTTGAGGTGTTTGGTAAATATATTCATACCTATAAATTCAACGAGGCGGTGGCGGATGAAGTGGTGCTGGACTTGGTGTACGAAGCCCGCGATATTGACTAGAAGATATCATCACCTCAAAAGATAGACGAATGGTTTGAAGCCAAGACCCGTGGTTTGAACGACTTTCAAAAATCTGAACTCAAGAAGAAATGGGGCACGATGCAGAAGGTGCTGAGTTCCCGTTCCAGACTGGAAAAGATTGTAAGCGACATTGTGTTTGATTTCAATGTAAAACAGCGTTTGAATTCTGACATGGGAAATGCCATTCTGGTGGCATCAAGTATTTATGAAGCGTGCAGGTATTTTGAACTGTTTCAAACCACCGGGTTGAAAGGCAAATGCGCCATTGTTACCTCATACAATCCATCAACAAGGGATATAACAACGGAAGATACCGGCGCAAATACAGAGACGGAAAAGGAGTATATCTACAACATCTATAAAGCATTGCTCGGAAACAAGCCCACCGAGAAATACGAAGATGAGGCGAAGGATTGGTTTATAAAAGAACCGTCAAATATGAAGCTGCTTGTCGTGGTGGATAAACTTCTTACCGGGTTTGACGCGCCTCCCTGCACCTATCTCTATATCGACAAAAGCATGCAGGACCATGGCTTATTCCAGGCTATTTGCAGGGTCAACCGGCTCGACAGCGATGACAAGGAGTTTGGTTACATTGTTGATTATAAAGACCTGTTCAGGAAGGTCGAAAATGCCGTCGCTGTGTACACATCGGAACTGGATTATGATACGTTTGAGAAAGGGGACGTGGATGTGTTATTAAAAGACCGCCTGGAGAAAGGCAGGGAACGGTTAGATAATGCCCTGGAAGAGATCGCCTTATTATGTGAACCGGTAGCGCCGCCAAAAGACTCGCTGGCTTATATCCGCTACTTCTGTGGTGATCCGGAAAACGAAGAAGACCTGAAATCCAATGAGGTAAAGAGAACGGCTCTTTATAAGCAAACGGTGGCTGTGATGCGTGC
>JAJTXE010000003.1:1111112-1136237 GCA_021463795.1 Candidatus Brocadia sp.
GGTATATCGCTCGTTAGACTGTTGGATACGGATGAGGCTTCGATGCTTCAAGTTTTCGAGAAAATGGAAAACTGACAACAAACGTTTCCCGGTACACCGTTTCTTCAAGATGGGGTTACTCTCATTTGAAAGAGAATTTCTTAAGGCGTGTGCTAAGGCATGATAGGTTACCTCTTCTCTGGTATAGAGCAACGCTACTGGGGTCGCTAACTACGAGAAAGACGTATGGTTTAAAAAGGTGCAGTGGTCGTTGTCCAATGTACCTGGCGACGATTGAGGGCTGGAGGCTCTGCCTCCAGTCTACCAGCTATGAAACCAGAAGCCAATGGCCAGGACAAGATGGAAGAGAAAAGCAGAACGAAGACTTCGCCTTGTGTTCGTTGTTTAGGCGTTTGCTCATACCGGCATTTTTTATCCGGTAGAATATCTTCCTTTGGTCAAAAAATACCTTCGATGCTTCAAGGGATATAGGTATTTTCATTCTCAACAACCTTAAATTCCCTTGAAGATTCTATCATTTCTGGCCTATCCTGCAACAAGGTTTCGCATTGTTTGCAGGATTTAGGTATCTTTGTTAAAGATATAATGTAGCTGATGAAAGGTTATATAGAGTTGACAAAGAGTCGGTATTTATCAAGAACACCCATTTGTATATCTTTCTCTGCATGTTCCTGCCGAATGAATAGAAATTGAGGACTTTGTTATTAAGAGTTTTAAAATTTTAAAAGGCATGAAATTTATATAAATAATATAAATTTAGCAAAATATAATTATCGCTTTGTCCACTGGAAGCTCTTTCTTGCGCCTTTTCTGCCATATTTTTTTCGTTCTTTCATTCTGCTGTCTCTTGTCATCAAGCCATCGGTACGTAATATTCCAATATGAGATGGGTTCGATTTAAAAAGCGCACGGGCGATACCCAGTGATATGGCACCTGCCTGACCGGTTATACCTCCTCCTCTAACATTTGCCAGAACATCAAATTCTCCCAATGTTTTGGTCGTTTTTAAAGGGAATTGTACCACGCCTTTATCACGATCAATGGGAAAATAGGTGTCCAGCTCCTTATCGTTGACCATGATTTTTCCTGTTCCCTTTTTTATCCTTACCCGTGCTACCGATGATTTCCGTCTTCCTGTACCCCAATAATATTGTTCTGCCGCCACTTTTTCCTCCTCAAAAAGGCACGGACAATTCAACTTGCCTATGCCATCCTTTCTTAATGAAGTTTATATACGTCAAATCAATTACGAATAACCAGCTCTTTTGGTTGTTGCGCCTGATGTGGATGCTCAGCACCAGCATAAATCTTTAATTTCTTTAACATCGACTTTCCTAATCTTGATCTTGGCAACATCCTTCGGACAGATCGATTTAATATCTTTTCAGGCGCTGTTTCCAAAGTTTTTCCAACCATTCGTTTTCGCAAACCGCTCTGAAATCCCGTTACATAATAATGAATCTTCTCCTTCATCTTTTTCCCGGTAAGTTTTACCTTGCTTGCATTTGTTATAATAACAAAATCTCCTGCATCAACGTGGGGAGTGTATTCAGGTTTGTGTTTTCCCTGAAGAACTCTGGAAACAGTGGTTAGCATCCGTCCGAGGATTTTGTCCTCAGCGTCTACAATATACCAGTTCCTCTTTACCTCTTCTTTCTTCGCCATAAATGTTTTCATTGTGCTTATCCTTAAACGATGAAAATTAAAAGCGCCTTATGGACTATAAGGCGCTTTTGGGTTTACCACCACAAAAATAAATACTCTTCATGCTCAGTGTTTGCAAGTACAAGGGTTTGACTTTCCCGGTTCACAACCTTGTACACATTTTCCTTCCTTTGGACAACCACAAACACCAGCAAAAGTAGTTACGGTTCCAACGCAAAACATAATCACACTGATAAATGTCATTGCAACAACAAATCTTCTAACCATTTTGCTCTCCTTCCCTATGATAAAGACAAAAGATTATGTACAATACGTACCTTATTATTTACAATTACACTCTCTTGCTTTTCCTGAGCAATGGCTGCACGGGCATCCCTCAGGACACTGGCACGTGCCTGCAAATGCTGTTTTAACAAGCGTCGATATATTTGTTATGCCAATTCCAACCACGAGCGCACTAAATAACGCGAATGAAATAAAAATCTTCTTCACTGTGCGTCACCTCCTTGTTATAAAAAGATACTTCTCTGAAACGTTTGTTTAGCCAGTATTATGGCTTCTGAATCTCCAGCAGAAGAACAAAAGAACAGTGCAAATTTATATCAAAACAACATATATTTGTCAATAACATTTTCCTAAGATGGGATTTTTATTGACATAGTAGTGTCTTAATTATTAATATTAGCCTGAAATCAAAATTTGATTTTATGGAAAATTGTTATCATTTTATTTAGTCACGTCTTCAGTAAATCTCTCAATAAGCGACCATGTCTCAGGATATTTTAGTTGATGTATGCAGTTTGGATTTAGATAAGCCCGAGGTTGATATGGAAACAATCCGGGCGGTAATTCCTCACAGGCATGAGATGGAACAGTTAAGCGGTATTATAAAATTTGACCCCGAACATAAAATTATCATTGGTTATAAAGATGTTTCAGATAAAGAATTTTGGATTCGGGGGCATATCCCAGGCCGCCCATTAATGCCTGGAGTACTCATGTTAGAAGCCGCAGCGCAACTGTGTACTTATTATTACAAAAAGACCACGCAAGATGACAGGTTCCTTGGATTCGGGGGGGTGGACAAAGTGAAATTCCGGGGAAAAGTTGTGCCAGGCGACAAGCTTATTTTGATTGCAAAAAATAAGGAATTGCGTTCGCGAAGGGCTATCTTTGATACCCAGGGGGTTGTGGATGGAAAGCTTGTCTTTGAAGGTGTTGTTATCGGAATGGTAGTATAACGAAGAATGACTGTAATCAACTCATGACTAAGGAACGTGTCTTTATAATTTGAAAAATATCTTTAATGTGTTTCATAGAATAATCAGGTTTGATGTAATTATCCCGCTTTTTCAGGTATGCCCTGTGATGCCTTCCCTGTTCAAACATTACCGTAATCATCCCTAAAGACTTGCTTGCAGTTAATTCATCTTCTATCTTATCCCCGATACAAACAATTTCCTCTGGTTTTAAATTATACCGTTGTATAATTTCTTTGAAGTAGTCATTCTTTAACTGACCGGTAATTCTATCTGCAATAAAAATATCATCAAAATAACCATGTTGTAAGCCGAGCGCCTGCATCTTCTGGTTTTGTATGCTTTTTTCTCCTGAAGTTACGATGATAAGCTTGTAACCTTGCAACTTTAGTTGTTTCAGGGTTTCAATGACACCAGGGAATGGGATAATACCGGCGATGTCAGTATAAATAAATTCTTCAAATAATTCCTTAATGTAGGCATAGGGAAGTTGATGTAATGCCACAATTTTTTCATAAATGTTCGTATTTGTTCCATACTGCTCTTCCGTTTTCACTTGAAGGTGATACGCTTCCTCTTCAGAACAATTGATTAATTTTGCGATTATTTTTGCAGCCTGTTTCCGCCCCTGTACAACGAGGGTGCCGCTACAGTCATACAGTGTATCATCCAGGTCAAAGATAATCGCTTTAACAGCTTTTAAAATTTGCGTCATACAGCAATATAATTCCTATGCCTATCTTAAATACGCCTCCGTTACATATCGGCGCATCATACGGTTGGTATTGAAGTAATACGCGAGTTTACTAATAGAATTTTTCATAATCTTGATCCATTGGTTTCTGTCGTGATAATAGAGGGGAAGAATAAGATTTTCCAGTTTGTCGTATAAGTCATCAGCATCCGTTGCATCGTGAACAGGTATGAGTGAGGATTCTACCGGTTTCGGGCCAATAGACCAGCCGGTTATTCCTTCAATGTGCCCCTCGATCCACCATCCATCTAAAATACTAAAATTGATTACCCCATTGTGTGCTGCTTTCATGCCACTTGTGCCTGATGCCTCCCGTGGACGTAATGGCGTATTAAGCCATATATCCACACCGGAAACTATCTTTAAAGCTATGTCTATATTATAATTTTTTATAAATACGACGCTTACCTTGTCGCTGATGTTTTTTGCAATTTCAACAATTTTCTTTATAATGTCTTTTCCAGGAGTATCTTTTGGATGTGCCTTTCCTGAATAAACAATCTGAATCTTTCCCTTTTCGCTTATCTTAAGAAGACGTTCAAGGTTAAAAAATAAAAGATCTGCCCTCTTGTACGATGTAAACCTCCTTGCAAATCCAATTGTTAACACATCAGGACTCATCTCTATATGAGTCATTTTTCTTACGTAATCGATAAGAACATTTTTTGCATGGAGATGTGCCTCCCATACCTCATTATCGGGAATAATCTCCGAGCGGACAAGGAGCTCAGGTTCGTTAGCCCAACCAGGAATGTATTTGTCATACACACGCTTAAAGCTCTCACACGTCCAGGTAAATGAGTGTACTCCGTTGGTAATGGCATGAATTTCATAGCCAGGAAAGAGATTTTTCGATACCTCACCGTGCTTTTTAGCTACGCCGTTTACATAGTTACTTAGATTTAATGCAAGGAGTGTCAAATTTAAATGATGTTCTCCGCTGAGTCTTTTCAATACTTTTAATGGTATAATCTCACCAAGTATTTTTTGTACCAGGTCGTAGGAAAAACGATCATGACCTGCTTCAATGGGTGTATGGGTTGTGAATACACATAAGTCTTTTACCTTGTCGGTATCCCAAACCCAATTTTCATCCCAAACACTTTCAACATCCCGTTTATGAAGCAGGAGCAATTCCAGGGTCAATAAACTTGCATGTCCTTCGTTCATATGGTATTTTTTGATGTGAAACCCGAGGGCATTAAGCATGCGTACCCCGCCAATACCGAGTACGATCTCCTGTTTTAGCCGGTATTGCGCATCCCCACCATATAAAACGGCAGTGATTTCACGGTCTTCTTTTATATTTTCCTCAACATCGGTATCAAGATAGAAGACATCGATTTCTCCACCACCAATACTTCGTACTTTATAGCACCATGCCTGGAGATAAACATTACGTCCTTCAATTTGAACCTTAACTTTTTTCTGCAGGCGTATCATAAATCTGGAAGGGTCCCAATCTACGGCGTATTCAACTTGCCTTCCCTCGCTGTCAATATCCTGCGAAAAGTAGCCCTTCTTTAAAAGTAGGGTAACGGCAACAATCGGTATCTCTAAATCAGCGCTCGATTTTATGGTGTCTCCCGCCAGGACGCCGAGACCGCCGCTATACGTAGGAATGTCATTCGACAAACCGATTTCCATGGAAAAATATGCAATCGTTGCTTCGTTATTCATGGGCATTCGGGCAGGCGTATCTGCTCATCCTTTCATTGAACATAAGGTTTTCAGAAGAATTGTATCATTACACATGGATAGGTTTATCAATAACCGCATGGGCGGCTTCGAGGATGGCTTCCGAGAGGGTAGGATGGGGAAAAATTACATCCGTCAGCTCAGATGCCGTTCCTTCCAAAATTGAGGCAAGAGACATACCCCACATCAATTCGCCCACATTGTGGCCTAAGGCATGCACGCCTAAGATCTCACCATATTTGTCATCAGAAATAATTTTGAAAAGGCCGTCTTCAAATTCACCCTCAATAATTGCCTTGCTATTAGCGAGGAGGGGAAATTTACCTATTCTCATTTTCTGCCCTCTTTTTTCTGCTTCTTCTTGGGTAAGCCCCATACTTGCCACTTGTGGAGAACAGTACGTTACCACAGGTATACTTTGGTAATTCATGGGAGCTGTCTCCTTGCCTGCAAGATAAGAAACAGCACGTGTTCCTTGATGGAATGCCTTGTGTGCAAGAAGGGGGGGGCCGGTAATATCTCCAATAGCAAAGACGCCGCTTTGGCTTGTTTCCATAACCTCACTCGTTTGCAGATATTTTCCCTGATAAGTTAATGGCAAGTTTTCTATTCCGATGTTTGTCAGGGCAGGGTTTCTTCCTAATGCAAGAAGTAATTGATCCGCCTTTATAAATTCTTGATTTCCGGTTGCGGTAGGGGAGGGGAGGATACCATCTTTTCTTTTTATTTCTACGACGACACCGTTATCGATGGTAACCTTTTCTAAAGAGGTATTGGTTCGTATCTCAATTCCTCTTTTATGAAAAATCTTTCGTAACGTTGAGCTGATCTCCTTGTCTTCTGCCGGAAGGATCTCGCCGAAAAGTTCAAGAATGGTTACCTTTGATCCCAAAATATTAAAGAGATAGGCAAATTCGATCCCAACGGCACCCCCGCCAGCTATAATTATGGATTTAGGGATTTCCGTACTTAATAAGATGTCATTGCTGGTAAGAACGTAATTACCATCGTGCGGAATGTTGCTGGGAATGGATGGAACAGACCCGGTTGCCAAGATAATGTTTTTTGCAGTGATACGATGAACGTCCGTTTCGTCTTTTTTGACTAAAACGGAATTTGGCGACAGAAGGTGTCCTTCTCCTTCAAAAACCTCAACCCGATTTTTTTTAAGAAGAAATTGAACGCCATGAAACAGCCTATTAACTACGTCCTCTTTCCGTCGGTGTAACTGCGTATAACTAATTTCTACCTTATCGACGATGATTCCAAATTCTTTTGCCCTAAGGAAACGCGTATAAAGGTCAGCAGAGTGGAGAAGTGTCTTTGTTGGGATACACCCATAATGCAAACAGGTACCACCAACCTTATCTTTCTCAACAAGAGCAGTTTTTATCCCAAGATGTGCGGCTCTTATAGCCGCTGTATAACCGCCTGGCCCGCCACCAATGATAACAAGATCAAAGGTAGAGTTTCCCCCGGGCAATTATCCCTCCTTTTTCCATGTGAAAAGAATTACAAAGATAAGTGCAATCGCGACAATCATAATCGCTTTCGGACTAATATCAGGGATGATTGATTTTTCCATAGACAACGATAATAATTTACCTATCATACTGGTTTTGCCTCCTTTGATGTTCCTTGTGCAATCTCTTTAAGAATGCGTAATGTATCAATATTAAGTAGTAACGACTTCCATAGCAGGTTTTGAAACAGCTACGGTGCTAGATTTGTAGCTATCTTTATAATAATCACCTGAATCATATAACTCCTTCAAATTCTGCAAAACCTGTTCAAACACTTGTTTCCAATCGGAACCTACCCTGAATGCGAACATGGAATTTCGTGGGTTTTTTGTTGTCTTGATGGAATTTCTAAAACGCATCCGTAAGTTATCACCTGCGTAAACATGATCATAAATATACTGCATCCCCTCGATGAAGTCTTCTAAGGTCATGTCGACGAGACGGTGCACAATATGGGCAGTGTCATAATATTGCCAATCCTCCGGATAATTCTTCCTGAAAATCCTTTTTTCTGAATCCAGCCTTGCATAAAGCTGTGTTTTCGGGAACGGGCAGTTGATTCCGAAGGTAAGAATATCAATGTTGTTTTCCAATATAAATTCGGTCATTCTCTTAAAGGAATCTTTATCGTCACCGTCTGCTCCAAACACAACGGAACCCCATACGACCAAGCCCGCATTGTGTATTTTCTGAATACAATCAAAATAACTATCGGTACCTAATTTAAGATTTACCCGTTTGTTCATCTTCTGCAAAACAGCCTCATTCGTGGATTCTATGCCAATAAGCATTCCAAAATTACCGCTCTTGGCCATATAGTCTAACGTTTCAGGGTCTTGAGAAATATTTAAAGCAGTGAATCCCAACCAGTCTTTGTGTATGCCACGTTCCACCATCCCTTTGAAAAGATCTCGCGCCCTCTCGTTTGACTTTTTCCCGTGTCCATAGAAGTTGTCTTCTGCAAGCATTAAACCCATATAATCCGTTGCTGCCATCTCATCAAGGACATCTTCATAAGGTCTTTCTCTGAACTTTCTGCCCTGGAACGTAGGTACACTGCAGAAATCACAATAGTTTGGACATCCCTTTGTTGTGACGATAGAAGAAAACTTATAGTTATATTTTTTCTTCATAAGTTCACGGTTTGGATATACCTTTTTCATCAGACTGAGGGGAGGCAAACCACCTTGGTAGATCTTTTTTAGCTTTCCTGCTTCAAAATCTTTTATGACCTGAGGCCATACTTCTTCTGCTTCACCGACAAAGACGGAGTCTACATAATTTGCCGCTTCTTCAGGCACCACGGATGCGTGTATTCCACCCATGATTACCGTCATGCCTCTCTTCCTGCAAGCCTCAGCAATTTTATAAGCACGGGGAGATTGATAGGTAACTGCAGTAATACATACCAGATCAACAGGTTTAAAGGTAAGTTCTCCGTTATCGTCAATTGCTAGTTCCAGATTTTCGTCAATAACATCAAAATCCCAATTGCCTGGTGTAAGCGCAGCAACATAAGCAAGATTCAATGGCATCTGCACTATTACGGTAATACTTTCTTCACCATGCCTACCCGGTTTGTGCGGGTTAATTAACATCATTTTTCTTTTCATACGTTTACCTCCACTTCTCCTTCTCCATAATTAAATTAGCTACACCCCATCCAGAAGACACAACCGCACAAATTCCAGGACCTGGCATTGTCCAATGTCCCGCTAGATACAGATTATCAACCGGTGTCTGATGAGGAAGTCGGTTATCTCCTATTTGATCCATGCTAACCTCCCAGCCATAGGCTGCACCATCGGTATTTAACGTGTATCTCTCTAAAGTTTTTGGGGTAGCCGCTTCTATTACTTCAATATAGTTTCTTATATCAGGAGCATATTTCTCTATTTTGACTATTGTGTCTGCTATCATATTTTCTTTAAAAGACTTCCAATCCCTAACAATTTGGTATTTTTCTTTTGCAAGATAAACAACCACGGAGAGTATCTGTTTATCCGGTGGGGCAAGTGTTGGGCATATCGTTGTCGGAATTGAAACGTACAACCACTCTTCATCCTTGTAACTTGCGTCAGGAGTAGTATGATAAAATCCTCTTTTTAATTTGCTTAAATCTGCACCTTTACCAATGCCTAAATAGAGAAGAGAAAACGAGCAGCTAGTCCTCATTTCTTTAACTCTTTCCAGAAAAGAGGCATCTAATTTACCTGCTAGCAATCCGAAAAAAGTTTGTTTTGCGTCTACATTTGAAACAACCACTTTCGACGGTATCTCTTTTCCATCTTGCAAGGTAACGCCAAGTGCGGTGTTTGCGTTGCAGAAAATTTTCTTGGCTGCCGATGATAGCATAACGTGACCGCCAAAATCAACAAATTTCTTAAAAAAGGCATTAGCAAACTCTTGTGTACCGCCTGCAGGAAAAAAGGCGCCATCTTTAAGATAGTTGATCATCATTTGACACATACCAAGGGCAGAAGCCTGGGTAGGGGGGAGGCCTATGTAACCCCATTGGCCGGAAAGTACCATCTTGAGCTCGTCATCATGAAAAAAGGTATTGAGCATCTCACGATACGTCTGGTTTCTGTATTTATCCAGGATTTGGCTTTTTTCATTATGAAAGGTCGCACGGTAGAGTTTGAAAAAATCCTGGAAAAAATGCTTGATGCCATCTTTCTCCGATGGATAACGGTCTTGTAAACGCACAATATATTCGTCCACATCGGCTGGAATTTCAATAGTGAAGCTGGGGAAAATCAAATGGTCCATGGGGTCAAGAGGATAAAAATTCATCTCTATCCCCAAAGTTTTGAGACAACGGCCTATAATTCCCCATTTTCCACACCCACCGATATGATGAACTGCCGCATCAAAATTGAAACCTTTTCTTTTAAAGGAGGTACAATAACCGCCAGGAATGGAATGCTGTTCTATGATAAGCACCTTTTTTCCGCTCTTCGCAAGAAATGCACCACAAACTAAACCAGCGATGCCTGCACCAATTATAATTGCATCATAATAAGGATATAATGCATCCTTTTTTGTGGACTGAATGCATCGGCTGGAAGGTATCATGAGTTACGGTTTGTATTTGGAGATAATTAAGGACGAATTGTTTCCCAGTCGTGAGAAGGTGTTGATAAGGACATTTTTAACGGGTACGACCCTTGCGGTATTAGCTACATGATCCAGATCGCAGTCAGGGTCATGTTCCTTATAGTTAATTGTGGGTGGTACGGTGTGTGTGCTGATAGACATTACTGCTGCTATTGTTTGCAACGCCCCAGATGCATCATAGCATTCACCGGTCATAGATTTAATGGCGCTTACAGGGATAAGATTTGCTCTCATACCAAAAACTTCTTTAATAACCATGGTTTCCATGGCATCGCCATAGACACCAGAATAGGCATTTGCGGATATATAAGAAATATCGTTCAACGTCAGATTTGCATCCTGAATGGCACTCATGATAGCTCTCTTGTTGCCATCAATCTGATAATCCTTGCTGATTGCCATTTTTGGATCAAACGCAGTTCCATAACCTTTTATTTCTGCATAAATAGTTGCATTTCGATTCAAAGCATCTTCTAAAGTTTCCAGAATAACCAAGGCGGCGGCCTCGCCAATGACCATTCCGTTGCGCCTTTTATCGAAGGGCGCTGAAATTTCCTGATTCCCTTCCTTGCTTCCTGATAAGATCTGTGAATTATGTGCTCCCCAAAAAATGTCATGCGTTAATCCATGCACGCCGCCGGCGATCACAGCCTTTACCCGGCCCATCCGAAGAAAATCCGAGGCATAGATAATTGCATCGACGCTGCTGGTTACACCGTTTGAGATGGTGGTGTTCAACCCTGTGGCTTTACAAAAGATTGAAGCGCGGCTGGCAGGTGCATTCAGTACCGTATTGGGAAAATCCATAGGATTTACATAATTAGGGCCTTCCCGTAACGACTGGAAATCAAAAGAACTAATGCTGTCAATACTTCCATATGTTGAGCCAACGACAATTCCCAGATCATCGCCGCTGTAAGTACTATTTTCTAAATTAGCATCTTTTATGGCAAGCACGGTTGCAGACGATACCAGCAGGGAGGTTCTGTCAATATGGCGTATTCCCTTTTGCCCAAGGTAAGTCTTTGCATCAAAATCAGAAATTTCGCCAGCCTGCTTACTCTTAAAGTTGCTTACATCAAACAAGGTGATGGGTTTGATACCCGAAACCCCATTGGCTAAATTTTTCCAAAAAACCTCTTTATTGCTACCAATCGGCGAAATCACCGAAACACCTGTAACAACAATTCTTGTTTTTTCCATCACCGGCCTCTGTTTAACGGGACGTATTCAGTTTCGGAATATCTGACTGATTTCATGTTTTACCAGTAAATTTCTTAATCACCAAACAACTATTGTTGCCGCCAAATGCATGAGCATTATTCAGTGCAATAGTTACCTTTTGCCTTCTTGCTGTATTGGGCACATAATTCAAATCGCATTCCGGGTCCGGCGTTTCATAATTAATCGTTGGGGGTATGATATCGTTTTGAACGACCATGGCACACGTAATGGCCTCTATAGCACTAGCAGCACCCATAGTATGACCCATCATCGATTTTATTGAACTAATTGCGAGATGCTCAGGTTTATTCCCAAAGACCTTTTTAATAGAGATTGTTTCTGCTTTATCATTAGCCGGAGTTCCCGTTCCATGAGCACTGACATACTGGACATCTTCAGGTCTCAGACATGCGCTTTTCAAGGCTTTTTTCATTGCGGAAACAACACCTTCCCCATCTGGGTGAGGGATGGTAATGTGATAGGCATCACAACTCAGGCCGTAACCAATGATTTCAGCATAAATGTCGGCATTTCTCTCCATTGCATGATCAAGTGACTCTAAAAGAAGCATACCGGCGCCTTCACCAACCATCATGCCTTTCCTGTTTTTATCAAATGGCTGACATATCTCAGGCGCGATGGCACCCAATCTTGCAAATCCTGTATAAGCGACTTTCGAAAAAGGATCAGAACCGCCGGCTACCATCATATCTACCCGTCCAAACTTAATCAGATCATAGGCGTATCCAATTGCATAATTACCCGCAGCACAGGCTGTAGGAATGATTGTATTTGGGCCTTTAAACCCAAACTCAATCGCAACATTAGCGGGAATGTTATTACAGGGGTGCATCAAAAACAGGTCGGGGTCTACTTTATCTTCTCCGTCTTCATGCCTGATATAATTGACTTTTTCCAGGATTTGTATCTCTCCTGCTGTGGTTCCGACAGACACTCCGATCCTTTCCAGCGCGACTTTACTCAAATCAAGCCTGGCATCATCCAATGCAAGGCGTGTGGCTGCAATGGCAAACTGCGAACCTTTCCCGATTTTCTTTAAAACGCCATTTTTGATATAGTCAGAATACTTGAAATCCTTTACTTCGCATCCTTTGTGAACTTTATATCCTGAAGTGTCAATGCATGAAACATCATCTACACCAGATACTCCCGAAATAAGATTGTTCCAAAATCTTTCCTTTCCCGATCCAATCGGAGTAATCATTCCTACCCCTGTTATAACAACGTGTTTATTCATAGCAGTGTGTATGTCAATGAGATATTAAGGCATTTTTGTCTGCAATTCCAAAAGTCAAAGTTGCTTTAGCAACAGCCTTGTTTTCAACTTTTACCGATGCCTGAACAATGGCCCCCCTGGATACCATCTTTTCTACAATAATTTCTATCAAAAGCTGATCGCCCGGGAAAATGGGTTTTGTAAACCTGGCGTTGTTTACAGATGCCAGCAAAAAAACCGCATCCTTGCTACTTTGTGTGGAAAGGCTTTTCCTGAATAGGATAATAGAAGCCTGCGCCATCGCCTCAATGATAAGCACCCCAGGCATGATGGCGAAATCAGGGAAATGACCAACAAAGACAGGTTCGTTGCCGGAGACATTCTTTATACAAACAATCCTTTTCCCTTCTTCAAACTCAATTGCTTTATCGATAAACAAAAAAGGATATTTTTGAGGGAGAAGAGACCGTATTTCCTCAAAAAATATCATTTCTTATCATCCATTTTTTTGTAAGCCACAAAGTAGGTCAGATAGTAAGTAATGCTTTTCATGAAACCCTAAGACGAAAGTTTTCCGCTTTCCGTTAGAACAGATTTTGTCAAATCAATTGTGGCACTCAAAGAGGTAATATCAACAAGTTTTTCTTCGGGAATTTGTACCTTAAATTTTTTTTCAATAAGCGCAAGGATTTCGAGGGCTAGAAGGGAATCTATTTCAAGGTCTTTGAAAAAATTTGCATCTCTTTTGTCCCAAATTTCTTTTTCATCTAATTCTGTAACCTCCGCAACTATTGCAGTTACACCTTTCTCAATTTCTTCGGCGTTCAAAAGCATCCTCCTCAATAATAAATCAGCCCTAATACGAATAACAAATTTTTATTAACCACGAAAACGTAGCGGCACATGTTAGCAGACACCATTTATAATGTCAATAATAATCTCTAGCTTAATCAAGATGCAGGTGGATAATTGAAGAAATCTACAATAAACCAACAACGTCTGATAATGTATATTATGTTACAATGCACAAATTTCCCAGATCCTATTTTACTCCTTTTGATACCTTCTTTTCATACCGTAATTCTCTTCGTCTGTATTTATCCAATTCTCTCAATGCCTTGTATATCTGAATCTCCAGCATTGTTTCATATTTCGATAATTCCTCACCTTTGTTTATATTTTGTATCATTTTTAAGGCCTTCAGTTGAGTAAGTTCTTTCGTTGCCCTCTTTCGCGTCCTTAGAAACCCTTGCTCATACTCTTGAATACAAGACGTATTGTATTCGATGGTCTGACTTTCTATTTTCAAGCATCGCTTTAACCGCCAAACGCTTGAAATTAAACGATCTACAAGAAGTAATTCTATTTCATCTGATGGCTTCAGTTCTTTAACAAGTTTATTTCTCAATTCATTAAGCTCGCAACTTTTTTCTTCCTCAAGTAATATTTCACGACTAAAGATATAGTGTCTCGCATCATCTGGATTGAGATTCGATGGCCCTTCGGATATCGTGCTTTTCATAGTCTCTGTTTTTACAAGGGTGTGTGTACCAGTTGATTCAACAATAGTATTCATTATTTTATCTACTTTTTCTTTGGCAGAAGTCTCTTTACTTTTTCCATGCAAAACATCTTCTTTTAAAATTGTTGACATTATCTTCTCCCTGTTAATATCAAAAATATATCTTGCTAAACATCACATACTATCTCATAATCGATGAGACTATTCAATAAAATATTTTAACATTTTGTGTTCTTCTCAAAAGAACATAGGGAGAATTGAGATCAGGTAAATGACGAGGGCTGTGAGATCGATATGTTATTGAGGTTGTGTTGTTTTTGAGGCGCCGAAAATATACGCTACATGTTCTGGTGAAATAGCTTGTGATAAACCAATAATAAAGTTTTTAGTTAAAAATATAGCGTCATGAATAGTATCTTCTTTCGCAGGTATAGCGAGCCGGACCATTAAACCAGCCCTCTTTTTATTAATTAATGAGAACCATAACTGTTTTACTTTTTGCCCCTTCCAATCAACAATGCTTTTATCAATACACATCCAATAAACTATTAAAAATCCATCGGTACCCTTTTCAACATACAGACTGTATGCTTTAAAATCACGATTTAAAAGATGAAATTCAAGGTCATTTAATTCTGTTACCTTATAGCCAGAGCTATCTGAACATACCTTTGGGTTGTGAAAATTACCAGCATCCAGCACAAGTAAAAAAAGATTATTACCATCGCTATTAACATATTCACGATCAAGTGTCTGGCTTACAAAATTATATGCCCCATCTTCCCTGTCCCACGTTTGCTCAACATCCTTTCCCATCCATCCATTCATTTCTAATGGTATTTTGAATTGAGAAAGGATATTCAGCCCTTCATATTTATTCGTCTTTGGAAAGGCGAAACAATAAATGCTTGTGAATAATAATATGGTAACTATAATAAGCCCCTGCTTGTTCATGTTCTTTGTAGAATTTTTTCAAGAAAAAATTCTAATCCAATTAATCCAAATATGATAAAAATAAATATTATAATTCCGCTAAAGTTATGAAAAAATCCCTGACCGGTTTCTTCACCAAAATAATAGGTAATAAGGCATAATGCTATAATACGAACAAGATTACCTAAGACTGCAATAGGAACTATGGAAGAAACGAGAATGCCCTTTCTACATAAACTGCCCCTGCTTATGTATACATATACCAGAGACAAGGAAAACATAGTAATAATGGAACGAAAACCGCTGCATGGTTGTCCCATAAACAATTCGTACTCACCAATGGATAATAAGAGACCCTCCCTCGATATCGGAAAATGAAAAAGCCTTAGAATCATTTCAGTTATGATGGAAAGACCATATCGCATGGGAAGCGTGAGATCATCTACCATGCCAGCGGGAATGGGAATCAAAAGTATCAGGTAGAAAAGAGGAAAGGATATGATCCTTGTTACCGGTGACCCGTAAAGATATGTTATCATTCCGTATAAAACGGGGAGCAAAGAAAGGGTCGTTACGAATACATATTCCTGCCGCCAGCCAAAAATAAATAGTGAAATTCCAATAAGGAAACTAAAAAGTCCTATAAGATTGTTGCCAGGCCTGGCTTTTTTTATTGCCTCCTGCAAGGCGACACGTTTTCTCCAGGTAAGCCACAAAAACACCGGTAGGATAAAATAGGCATGCGTATAATCAGAAGTTTTCCAGCCAGAACGATAAAGCCCCAAAAAAAGAGGCGTATATAACAAAACCATTATCACCCAAATTATGTAATGGATCATATTTGTGTCTCGAAATCTAAGAATAAAGGTATAATTATTGAATTATCGGTACAGATTTGAAATTTTTAATGCAGAAACGGGGGAATGGTATGAATCTGCGAAACTATGAAGTATGAACATTCAAAAAAGATTAATGAGTACGTGGCGTTGATTGTTGTTAGCTACACACCATATTTTGAATGAGAACCTGCAATCAGGTTTTATCCTGATTGCAGGTTCTGAGAAATACCTACTCAGAGCAATTTGCAGATGTATGCATAAATGCTGCCTTTCTTTCTTTCCTTGTCTTCTTAACGCGGTTTTTTTGCTTAACAACCGACAGATCGGACGGGATGAAATCTGGATCAAAGGTTATAGATGCACCGGATATATTTGATATGTTACCCGAAGCGTCTTTGTAAAAGGCATAGATTGTCTTGTTTCCTTCATCACTGCTTACAATATGCTGGATATCTGCGGTAAAACTGGTAGTGGAGACTACAGATACCCAATCTGAATCGGACGTCTGCGGTGTATCAGAACGATCAGAAATGAAATAACCGGTTATCCCTCCATGATCTGTTGCGGAAAGATTCAGGGTGATTGTGGTAGAGTTGGTAAATGTAGCACCATTATTAATGGACAGAGAACCATCAGAATTATCATTATCTGATTCGGTAATAAAACTCCATACGTAATTTGATGTCATGGTGGTGCCAGCATAGTTTGCCGCCTGGATTTTTTGCGTTAATGTCGCTGTATATGTGGTATTGTACGCAAGTGGAATAGATGGTGTAAAGGTAACGATTTTCCCATTTGTGTTTACAATACCATTGATTTCGCCGTCTTTGCTTTTCAATTTGAAGGTCTCCGTGGTAACAGTAGACCCATTGACATACATTGAAAAGGTAGCAGATACCGGTGTGTTTATTGACACGTTCTGCGTTTTAGAAGATGGTTTCGTCGAAGTTACCTTTAAAACAGCTTGTGCAGAGCCATTATTTGAGCTATCTGAGCCATCCGTGTTATTCGAATCATCGGTGCCGTCTGAACCACCCGAGTTGACAGAATCTACTTGGGCAATGTATTTAAGATCGTCCTCTGTTGCGTCGTAATAGCTGATGCCTATCGCATTTGAAATGTCTACTGCAACAGAAGCATATCGCCCGACATCTTCATTACTATCCAGGGTGCTCAATACCCATGAGCCAGAAACATTCGTGGCATATTTGAGGTATCCATTATTATAATCGTAGTAGCAGATGTGGACTGTGCCTGATGCACCAACCGCTATTGAGCTATATCGACCTACATCTTCATTCTGATCGATGGTGTTGGCTACCCACTCACCGGAGGCATTCGTGACATATTTAAGATGTCCATTATCATAATCGTAATAGCTGATGTGAATCACGCCTGATGTATCAACCGCTATTGAACTATATCGCCCTACATCTTCACCTTGATCGAGGGTGTTAGTCATCCACACGCCGGAAGTATTCGTAGCATATTTAAGATGTCCATCACTATAATCATAATAGCTGATGTGCACAGCATGCTCACTATCAACCGCTATTGAGGTATGCATTCCGACATCCCCGTTGCTATCCAGGACCGTTTTTACCCATGTACCGGAAGCATTCGTGACATACTTAAGATTATCATTAGTAGTATCATAATAGCTAATATGTACCGCGTCTGAGGTATCAACCGCTATTGAGGTGTATAATCCTACATTTCCATTACTATCAAGTGTGCTCGTTACCCAGGAACCAGAGACATTCGTGGCATACTTGAGATCATCACTGGTAGCATCATAATAGCTAATATGTATCGCATCTGAGGTATCAACCGCTATTGAGGTGTATAATCCTACATTTCCATTACTATCAAGTGTGCTCGTTACCCAGGAACCAGAGACATTTGTGGCATACTTGAGATCTTTATTCGTTGTATCATAATAACTGATGTGCACCGCACCTGATGTTTCAAATGCTACAGAAGTATACCGTCCCACGTACCCAGTACTATCAATGATGTTTGTAGTCCAATCCGCAAAGACCGTAGCGACGAAAAAACCGAATTTCAAAAAAACAAGAGAAAAAATTATGAAAAGTATTTTACGGGTCAGATATCTCTGCATAAATAATCTCCTTTAAAAAAGAAAGCCTTACTATCGAAAATTTAATTTGAAGCATTTTCGGCAGTAAGGCTTTCTTTTTGTCACTTTACGGCATGTCAAAAAGACCCTGTTACTTTGTGTCCCCTGATCACTCAGGGTTTACCCTTTTCGTAATGTTTGAATTATTTTATTGTATTTTTTTATAAACCTGTCATTACTCTCCCTTGCATATTTAGCCTAAAAACGATTTGATAAGAATACTTATAACCTTAACTTCAGTATCTCTACCCTTCCTGCTTCTATAAGAGGAAGGGTAGAGATGTTTTACGAAAACTTAATACCTAAAAAATATCTTATGAAATACCATCCGTGGAATTATCGTGCTGATGAGTTTCTTCCTTTGACTTCCACTTTTTTCTTAAATATCGTAAGCCCACCAATGTGCCGCCTCCGGCTACAAAAAGCATGCTACTAATAGGTTCCGGCGCAGCCTTAGGAGGCCCCCCCCGCCTCCCACCTCCTGATTTAGCATCTGCGGAGTCGATAGCAATTATTGTCGACAGCACAAGGGCAAATAAGCAGCTTCCAAACGTAATCAATCTCTTTTTCATATAGTACTCTCCTTCTTTAAATTATTACTAAAGATTAATCACCAATAACTTCAAACTGACACGAATCTTTACCTTTTTTACCTTGTGGATAGGGCTTGACCACTGCAAGATAGTTGTAAAGTCCCTCTTCTAATGAGTCCTCCGGGTTCCACCAGGCAAAATACCAGTAATCCGGATTTAAAAGTCCATCTGTTTCTTCAGGGTCTTCTATTACTTGAGAATATTCATCTCCTCCATCCGTCCCTTCTATTTCCCAGTTTACTTTAACCTTGGTCTTGCTAGTTACGCGAAATGTCACAAACAGATATGCATCATGCGGATAAACCCATGCCCAGCAAGTGTCATTTTCATATTCGTCTGTGTAGCTCGTATATGCAGCGTAAACTATAGCTACCGGATTGATTTCGGCAATTATTTTTTTCTTTGATTTGAATAAATTTGCTGTCGTCTTACTCCCTAAATTTTCAGCACTTACACGACCAAGCCCGAATTTTCCGCTATTTTCCAGGGTTTCAACTGACAAGCCCTTTGGAAGACGATGATAGTCATTAGCAAAAGAAATGGGCAGCAATGCAAAAACCATGGCAACAATACTCGATATGACAGTTAAACAATTGTACAGCTTAAAAAATTTCATCATTTCCCCCTTTCTGAAATAGATAAAAAAAGCCTTACTGCAAAGAGATACAATATCTTCGGCAGTAAGGCTGTCTCTTTATCAACTACTTAAACCACACATGCATGGTTTAAGCCGTTTTAAGACCCTATTACTTTGCGTCCCCTGATCACTCAGGGTTTGCCCTTCTCGAATATTTCATAAGTCAGTTGTTTTTTCTGATAATCTTTGAGCAAGGATGATGCCAAATGAAAAATCGCCTTGTAATCATTGGTTTTTCAGGGTTTTCATTTTCATGAAGACAAAGGGATGTGACATTTTGACCACATAAGTTGATGGCAATGTTTTTTTAAGTGTTTTTGTTATAAACAGATAAGAATTGCGATAAAAATGTCACATTATATGCGGTGGTTCTAACCTAATAATTCTCTTTTTGCTACAAACAACACATTGAGAAAGCTTTCCTACATTCAGTACACATATACAACAGACTCTATTGCATGCTTACCATTCGCTTTATAATTTTGAATTTTCAATTGCAAATCTCATGTGATTTTGTATAATCCACCAACGTAATTCTAGGAAATAGATGAATTTATCCGTTTTTGCAATATACAATATCTTCGCATGTTATGACTCTACAGTTTTTGTATAAAATAAAAAAAATGGGGAGATTGGTAAGATATTTAAAAGCATTTTCAAACTTATGTATCGGGATATTTATCTTTACCCTTGCTCTTTCAAATGCTTATTCTTTTGGGGATGAAAGAGTAGATCTCGCCGTAACAAACTTTCTCGATTCCCTGACTTATAATTACAAGGGATTCGACATAAAGCTTACGGAAGTTTCCCTGAGAGAAACCTATGACGATAACATAGCCTTTTCGAAAGAAGATAAACTGGAAGATTTCATAACATACGCGGGATTTGGGCTTGGTATGAATTATGAAGGAAAAATCAGGACATTTAAGCTAACTGGCGAGATAACTGATCAGATCTTTGCTAAACAACCTAGCCAAAATAATATCACACAATATTTAAATTTAAATTTCACGAATGAGTTTTCCAAGCGCGACCGCATAAGTTTAAGCAACTCCTTTTCGCACTTCGAAGCGCCTTCATCCAGTGACACAGGCTATTTCTCTGCACAATTTGGCAGAACAGCAGGCAGATTTGAATATTTCCACAACATGTTTGATTTAACTTATTCAAATGATGTTTCCAAACAAATCACTTGTTTTGTAAAATATGCCAATGAAGTAAACGCTTTTCCAGGGGCAAGCACAGACGATTCTTTTCTAGGGGCAAGCAGACAAGATTCGTTGTTAAATAAACTAGGTGTCGGTATGAGTTATGCGTTTAGTCCCACGGATACTATCTTTTCTTTTTCTTATGATTTCACCAACATAGCATTTGAAAATGATATAGATGCAACAATACACACCATTGGCCCGGGAGTACGCCAGTTTATAACTAAAAAACTCATTTTTGACGGAGGTGCAGGGGTAGATCTTATCAATTCTTATGATGATCAAAACATGACCAAACTTTACGTCCAATCAATGTTAACTTACATAATAGAAGAAAAGACGCAAGCAATGTTGTCATTTAGAAAGAAGTATAGCACAAATCCTTACTATGTAAACATCTTTAATAGTTGGTTTGTTTCAGCCTCTTTGACACGAAAAATTCATAAAAGGCTAGATGGTTCTTTATCAGCTTTTTATGGTGATGGTAAAAATGTTCCCACTAACTTTGAAGGAGAAAACGTTTCCTCTAACTTGGAACAAGAATTCTTTGGTATGAGCGCTTCTTTCTCCTACCAAATAAGTAAGCATTTAAAGGGTGGATTTGCTTATACCTATTCGCAATTAGATTCCAATGTTGAAAACTCCGGATATTCAAAGAATACGGTAATTCTTGGATTATCAGCTAAGTTTTGAGACACACAAGAACCCGTTTGGCAGATGTTATTGTAAATGATTGTACAAAGATTTATATCGAAGGGGAACTCAGAGACCTTTCCGGTGATGATATTCGCGCAATATTAAACGAAAACAACAGGATGGCCGGTGCGGCCCTGCGCGTGCTCGGTGTAGCATTCAAACCTGTCGACCCGGAAATTATCAAACAATCCCCTGATAGCATAGAAAAAGATATGATCTTTCTCGGGTTATTGGCTATGATTGACCCCCCCAGACCTGAGGCTAAAGATGCTGTTGCGACCTGTCACACAGCAGGTATAGCAACCGTTATGATTACCGGGGATCATAAAAATACGGCGAAAGCAATTGCAGAGGAAATAGGATTTCTTGACAATAAGAGAAAGGCCATCGATGGAGCGGAATTGGACACGCTCCCTGATGAAATGTTAGAAAAGGAGGTGTCAGGCATAGCCGTATATGCACGGGTATCTGCCGAACACAAGCTCAGGATCATAAAGGCATGGAAGAGACAAGGCGCTGTTGTCGCTATGACGGGCGACGGCGTGAATGACGCCCCGGCCGTAAAGGAGGCGAGTATCGGCATATCTATGGGCATTACGGGCACCGACGTCACGAAAGAAGCATCCGATATGGTTATAACTGACGACAACTTTGCTTCTATCGTATCGGCCGTTGAAGAGGGCAGAGGTATTTATGATAATATAAAGAAATCGATTCACTATCTGCTTTCTTGTAACGCCGGTGAAATTTTAACGATGCTCTTTGCCTCGATATTCAATCTTCCCCTGCCATTATTTCCTATCCAAATATTATGGATAAATATTGCTACCGACGGATTCCCGGCTTTAGCGCTGGGTGTGGATACGGTAGCGCCTGATATCATGAAACGGCCTGCCAGGAGATCAACAGAACAGATCATAGACAAGAGTCTTGGCACATTGATTGTATTTCAGGGTTTTATCATAGCTTTGAGCACCCTTTTTGCATATTTATTTATTCTGTGTTACACCAGCAGTGCAAAACCAGGGTATCTATCTTCCTGGTTTGTTAACGAATTGATTCCCTGCTGCATGGGTGGACAACTCACCGGCGATCTTGAACGGGCAAGGACGGTTGCCTTTTGTGTGATGGTTATTTCCCAGCTATTCAATTCTTTTAACTGCCGAAATACCAGGCGTTCATTATTTGAAATTGGCGTTTTTACCAATACAAAACTCTTGTTGGCAGCTGGGCTTTCTTTGACCATGCAGCTCGCTATTGTCTATCTTCCCTTTTGCAAAGAAGTCTTTAAGGTGACGCCTTTAGGATTGGAGGATTGGATCATCGTCTTTGGTTTTTCCTCTCTTGTTTTTATCATTATGGAAATAATTAAGTTGTGTAAGAAGGGGTGATTTTTATGAAAAAACTGTTTATTGTTGCAATCTGTTTTGTCTCATTATTTATGTATCCCTTTGTGTTGTCTGCTCATCAGGAAGGGCCGGGACACATTTCGTCCCTTTTTCATGAATACACTCAAACAAATTTAATATATTACACGAACTATACGTCAGGAATGCCCGATGATTGGCTTGCCAGCAGGTATTCAAAAACGAATCCGGAGATGGATTACCTAAGACCCGTCTTTGACGGACAGGTATCAGGAGATACCATTTCGGATGCCTCTCATTCCGTTCTGAGTGAACAAACCCAGGTATGTCTGTTATGTCATAAGAAATCCACTCCTGGCATTGTAGAGGACTGGCTTACGAGCAGGCACTCAAAAATAACTCCGGACATGGCGCTCTCAAAGCCTGTCCTGGAACGGCGGATTTCAAACGATACAATTCCTGAAAATTTCAGATCCGTTGTCGTTGGCTGCTATGAATGTCACGGACAGAATGCTTCAGCCCACAAAGATAACTTTGAACACTTTGGATTCCGGATCAATGTGATTGTTTCACCGAATGACTGCCGTACCTGTCACTCTGTTGAGGCTGATCAATTTGCCATGAGCAAAAAGGCACACGCACTGGACAACCTTCAAAAGAATCCCCTGTATCATACGATGGTGGAAACCGGACTTAGTTCAAAAGGAAGCAGCGATGGCGCCATCATTTCCATAACGGCAACAGAAAACTCCAGGGCTGAAAGCTGTTATAGCTGCCATGGTACTGAGGTCACGGTGAATGGAATGAAAAAGGTTTCTACTCCTTCGGGAGACATCGAGGTGCCTAACCTTACCAACTGGCCTAACCAGGGGGTAGGAAGGATTAATCCCGATGGGAGTTCCGGGGCGTGTACTGCATGTCATCCGCGGCATAGTTTTTCCATAGAAATAGCCAGGAAACCCTATACGTGTTCCCAATGTCATCTCGAGCCGGACACCCCTGCATTTGAGGTTTACGAAGAAAGCAAGCACGGAAATATCTTTAATTCAAAACAGCATGAATGGAACTGGAACAACGTCCCCTGGAGGATTGGCAAAGATTTCCAGGCCCCCACCTGCGCTACATGCCATAATAGTCTCATAACCACTTCTGACGGCGTTGTTATTGCGCCAAGAACCCACAATTTCGGCTCACGCATGTGGGTCAGGTTGTTTGGACTCCCGTACTCCCATCCGCAACCAAAGAGTGGCAAGACGTATGAAATCAAAAACAAGGATGGGCAGCCACTCCCGGTGACATTTACTGGAGAATTGGCTTCCGAATATCTCATTAGCAAGGAAGAGCAAATGCGACGTCAAAACGAAATGAAAACGATATGCCGCAGTTGCCATAATACCGACTGGATCAACGGGCACTTTGCCAAAATGGATATTACCATCGCTGAAACAGACAAGGCAGTTTTAGCGGCAACACAATTACTGCAAAAGGCATGGGACAAAAAACTCGCAGACCCATCGAATCCCTTCGATGAAATCATTGAAAATGATTGGGTAAAGCAATGGCTTTACTATGCCAATTCGGTACGGTTTGGTTCGGCTATGGGAGGGTATGACTACACTACGTTTAAAAATGGCTGGCTGGAGTTGACTGCGAACTTGCGGAAGATGCAGGATTTTATCGAAACCCGAAAGTGACCGGCAGGCAAAGGTTATATTAATTCCTATTGAGCAATCATACTTTCCATCGGTAGAAAGAAAGCGATCTGTTCTCAAGCGCCCATTTTTTCAGCGTTATGGTCTGGACGTAGATGTCTTCCTTGAGTGATAAGGTGTCTCTCGGGCTTTTTTTCTCCATCTCCGTCTCAAACTGTTCTATAAATCTTTTGACGGCATCTTTTTTCAGAATGAGCCCCCTCTCGGCCTCAACAAAATCATCCCGCGTAATAACCTTCAGATTTATCAGACGGACAATAAACCGGTCAATCCTCGACCTGAACAGCTCTTCAATATCACACACAAGGGATTCGTAGTTATCCTGCGGACTGTGCAGAAAACCCAGGTAGGGATTCAGCCCAACTGCCCTCACCGTGGCGTTGATACGGGAAAAGAGGAGGTAATATCCGAAATTTAACAGGGCATTCATGCGGTCGGGGCTCCGCCTGTCCCGCTTCTGAATAAAAAAGGCATCGTCATCAATAAAATTGTTCAGCCTCTGATAAGTCTTCTTTGCCGCAGCCCCCTCCAGGCCGCGCACCTGCTCAACGTCCCCGGCCTGATACATCTGCCGTATCACCCCTTCGAGTTCATGAATAAACAGGTACTGTTCCTTGCGAAACCGCTGCTGAAAAAGGGCAAGGTAATTCTGTATCTTGCCGGCGGCAAATTCTTTTGCAATGCAGAGCACCTCGGTATCAGAGAGTGAATAATATTTTAGTAGCGTTGTCAAGTGGGGACCTGACAAAAGCCCTCCAAGGTATAGTTGTCATGCATCAAAGCCGTTGTAATAATAGGCAAGCCGAACCTTGGTAACGTTCAGCGCTCCTGCAATACTCCATTTACTCACGTTTACCCGCATATTAACCGTCCGCATTACTCGCTCTACTTTACTTGTCGTCTTGCCAGTGAGCCTATTTTCAATTGCCGTAAACATGTCTGGCCTGGCATTCTCCAAGTAAGAGACGGTATGGCTATACCCCTTCCCCAGACAATA
>JAJTXE010000003.1:1136258-1153247 GCA_021463795.1 Candidatus Brocadia sp.
TTTGCCCTTATCGTGATATATGTATTGTGAGTAGCGTATGTTGAATGGATTGTTGTAGGCGGTAACATACCCTATCGTTTAAGCTGTGTCAAGGGAAAATGTAACACAGACAGCCGTGAGAATAGAATCTATCGTGAACGTCTTAAATAAGTATGCAGGTAAATGCAATTGCGAGCAGGGCGAAGTAATCCATAACTGAGAGATTGCTTCGGGCTATCGCCATCGCAATGACAACTTTCTTTTGTCGTTCTCTCCAGAAATCAGGGCATGCAAAAAGAGAAACCATTTTTAATATACATCATTTCCATGAACATTTTTCGCCACGAAAACATTAGGGCACTGAGAATCATCCTGGTGTTTCTTATCTCCTGTACAGGAGTACCCTCCAAAACCTTCTTTTTTAAGAAATATTTAGGCAGTATTTTTGAAGCAATGGAAAGCCTTTCTTCTTGAGTGTGTGAGACATGCCGGGATAAGTGATTGTGAATAATTTATCGAAAATAATTTATTGACAAATTTTATTAAACTATTTACAATACGTAAAATTTATTTTTCTTGACCTTTTTTCATTCAAGGAGAGTGGAGCGTATGGTAAACAAGAAAATTTTTGGGTTTGCTGCATCTGTCATTATAGCAGTTGGCATAATAAGCAAAACAGGTAATTTAACGTATGCCCAGGAAGTACACAAGCATAGTGATAAGGCAATGGCACCTGAGCATACAAGTGCGGAAGAGTTCGTGTGTCCTTCCTGTAAACAAGTACGCGTGAGTCCTGTAAAAGGAAAGACACTTGCAACCATGCCTATGGTTTGCCCGGATTGCAAACATGAGATAGGGGAACTCTCTGTTCATCATTGTGACTCGTGTGGAAAAGACGTCCTTTCATGCGTGATGTGCCAAAAAGCTGCAGCCGAGCTTAAAATGGAAGGAAAATGTCCCAAATGTAAGGAGGTGCGTGTAAGACCTATTAAGGGACATACGTTGGCAAAATGGGAAATGAAATGTACTGATTGCAAACACAAGTCGAAAGAGTGGGAAGTTCAACACTGCGATAAATGTGATACGGACTTCCTGTCCTGCCCCCTTTGCAAGAAGGAACAAGACAAACAAAAAAAGTAACTTATAGGCATTCGTATTAAAATTCGGGCTTACGCAACCGTAGACGGCTGCGTAAGCCTTTTGTTTTAAGGGTTACCGAACCCCCAGCCCCGTCAACTTCTTCTGTATAAAAAGAAGGGTTTTTCAGAAAAATCATTTCATGTCATTTAATGTGCAGAAGGTGCTCCATGCGCCGAAGGCATGCTTTTTTCCGCCTCATATTTTTTGAACTGATTAAATTCCTCTTCGGCATCGGCACTCATTCCTTTTAACAAATAAACAACGCCAAGATAATTGTGGGCAGTTCCCAGCTTCGGATCGAGCTCTAAAGCTGTTTTATGGGCAGCGATGGCTTCATCTAACTTTTTTTGCTTACCATAGGTTAATCCAAGCTCGTTGTAGGCTGTGGCAAGGTTAGGATTTATGGACAAGGCCTTTTTTTGCATCTTTACCGCGTCTTCAAATTGCTCATTCATACGATAGACAACGCCTAAACTATAATAGATCATGGGATCATCCGGCTTCAATTCTAATTGTTTCCGGTATATTTCACCCGCCTTGTCAAATCTCCCCTGCGTATAGTATGCCTTGCCGAGCTTTTCGTACGCACTCATCATATTTGGATCGAGTTCTAAAGCCTTCTGCCATGCCGCAATCGCTTCATCAAAACCACCCTTTTTAATACTTTCCACTCCGAACTGGTAATACTCTGCAGCGGTCATCTTTTCCGGGAGGACGACTTCTTTCTTTCCTTCCTGGGTATCAGAACCTTCGTTGTTCACGACCTCCTGATGTGTGACTTCCGTATTTTCAGAGGTCTCTTTTTTGCCGCAACCATAGACGGACAAACCTGCAACGATACCGGCAACTGCTAATAATGGCAAATTCTTTCCTGTCATTCCCATCTTTATTTACTCTCCAGACAAAATCCTTTTAAATTCATCCTTACTCTCAAAATCGTTCCCTCAGATACTATACTACTCCATGCCTCATGCTTCCGGGATGTACGTTCTCAAAATTCAGCCATTTAAGACATCCGTTGTGCCATGAAAGAGGCTATCTCTTTAAATATCGTTTTATTTTCTACCGGAATTTCATCAATCGTCTTATACGCCTGCTTTACTAAATCATCTGCAAATTTCTGGGCATGTTGTATTGCACCATACTTATTATATACATCCAGCACCCGTTGTATATCGGCATCAGTTGTTTCCTCCCTGGGTTTTAACATAATGATACGCAACTGTTTCTTATCCTCTGTGCTGGCAATCTGCAGGGCATAGGCGTATAAAAAACTTGCCTTGCCTTCCTTTACATCAGAACCAATTACCCCCCCCCGTCCCTTGCCATGGGTAAGATCAATGAGATCATCGCGAATCTGAAATGCCGGTCCCATGGTTTTTCCCAGTGTCCATATCTTGTCCACAACCTGTTCCGGTACACCGGATACAATAGCCCCCCCTACCATGCCACAGGCCAGATAGTAGCCGGTCTTGAGCTCTACCATTCTCATATACTCATCGACCGAAAAATCTTCCGCTGCCCTCGCATTAATATCCAGCGCCTGGCCTTCCACAGTCTTTTCATAGGTCGAGGTGAGCGCCTGTAGTAAGGCAATTT
This sequence comes from Candidatus Brocadia sp., assembly GCA_021463795.1. Taxonomy (GTDB): domain Bacteria; phylum Planctomycetota; class Brocadiia; order Brocadiales; family Brocadiaceae; genus Brocadia. The sequence continues at coordinate 1,138,977 of JAJTXE010000003.1, forward strand.
TTTTTTCTAAAGATATGGGACTTGCAAGGGTAGTTTTATAGGCACATGCCAGAAGGTAGTCTCCAGCATTAATCGCGTTAGCAATACCATACTGTACCCATACGGTAGGCTGGTCGCGCCGCATGGTATCTCCATCCTCGATATCATCGTGGATAAGAAACATATTATGCATGGCCTCTATGGCCATGGCAAAATGAATTGCCTCGTGTGGATTACCGCCCAAAGCCTCACAGGTAATCAGGCAGAGCGCCGGCCTCACCCGCTTCCCCCCTGTTCGCATGTGGTGCCAGATGGGTGCGCTTAAATAATCGTTGCGATGCGGCGGGATAAGTTCTTGTAATAGTTCGTCTATTCTTGCACCGTAAATCTTGATCGATTCCTCTATCCGCATATCATCTATTTCTTTCTTGCATAAACCCGTGAGTACGGCATAACCGCAGCCCAAAAGCAATAGGGACAGTTTGCCGTAAAAATAGTTAATTCCCGTGCCAATTTTCTCATCTCAATCACTTTCTGCTACCCCAGATGTTCAGGAGCAGCAATTGTTGTAGTATAACAACCAGCCACCCCGTTTACAGGAGGAAACAGGAGGGAAAGTCGCCGAAGGCCTAATTAAATGTTTAGGAATTTCAAACCTATCCCGTAGCGCGGGTGGTTTATCCCCCGCCCTTAGCCGACCACAAGGGATCGGCGCTACAAAAAAGTCGTTTTGTTTTGCAAGGCAAAACAAAACCTAAGTAGCGCGGGTGGTTTATCCCCCGCCCTTAGCCGACCACAAGGGATCGGCGCTACAAAAAAGTCGTTTTGTTTTGCAAGGCAAAACAAAACCTAATCTTACGTTAAGGAATTTCAATCCTTTTAATTCCTCTCTAAAAAGAGAGGATAAAGGGGTGTGTAAAATGCCTTAACACGCCCCCTGCCCCTCTTTCTAGAGGGGAGTTTTAAAGTCGCTGCCAAAGGCAGCCTAATTTAAATAATGACTACTCTCTCCCGAGGAATTCACCGGTCCTTGTATCTACCTTAATCATTTCACCGTTGTTGATGTATAAAGGAACCTTTACCACAAGCCCTGTCTCCATTTTTGCAGGCTTATACACATTCACTACCGTATCCCCTTTCATCCCTGGGTCTGTCTCAACAATTTTTAAAACAACCGAAGTCGGTAATTCAACCGAGATCGCTTTACCCTCATAGAAAGCGATTTTTGCCTGGCTATTCAGGGTCATGTAAGGCATGGCATCTTCAACCGCCTCTTTCGGCAATAATACCTGTTCGTAATTTTCCGTATCCATGAAACAATAATTATCTCCATCCTTATAGAGATACTCCATTACCCGATGATCCAGAAATATATCCTCCACCTTATCGGTAGACCGGAACCGTTTTTGAACCACGCTCCCCTGTTTGAGACTCTTCAGTTTCGCCTGCACCATACCTCGCCAGTTTCCCGGGGTGACGTGCTGGTAGTCGACCACTAAATAGAGTTCGCCTTCCATTTTTATTACCGTACCCCTTTTGAGTTCTGTAGCGCTTACCAATGTAATAACTCCTCAATAAAATGAATAAGAACCAATGCTATAAAAATTCTGTCATTACCGTGTCGGCAACAAATAATCCTTTCTCCGTGAGTTTTAGCCTTTCATCCTCATAGGCAACTAATCCGTACGTTCGTAATCGTTTGATCTGGTCGCCAAATTGATCTTCAATCGTATAGCCAAACCGTTCGTAAAAATCGGTAGTTGAAATCCCCTGTCGCAACCGCAAAGACATGATAACAGTTTCGGATGCCATCTGGTCCTGAGGCAAACACTCACTGAATGATTGTATATTGGTACTTTCCTGCACCCCACGAATATACTTCCATACATCTTTTTCGTTGGCAGTTCGTCTGCCATGAAGAAACGAATATGCCCCAACTCCGATCCCTATATAGCCCTTGTTTTCCCAGTAAACGCGGTTGTGGTAGCACTCATACCCATCCTTTGCAAAATTTGATATTTCATAGTGATGGTACTTTTTCTGGGATAAATAACTAATGGCCATTTTGTACATTTTCAATTCCACACATTCTTCCAGCTTATGAATAACCTCATTTTCCAAATCAATCGCAAGAGGCGTCCCCTCTTCATAGGTGAGGGCATATGTTGACAGGTGTTCCGGATTCAATTCAACAGCAGTCCGCAAGTCTTTTTCCCAGTCATCAATCGTCTGTTCCGGGCAACCAAAGATTAAGTCAATAGTAATATTCTGAAATCCGCTCGTTCTCAACAACGTAAAGGCATCTCTTGCATCATCTCCGGAATGAATCCGTCCAAGGAGTTTTAATTGATGTTGCTGAAATGACTGAACACCTAAACTGATACGGTTCACCCCATACTCCTTTAACAAGGTAGCTTTGTCTTTTGTCAGGGTACCGGGATTTATTTCCACGGTATACTCCCGGATTTCCAAAGCTGAAAGGTGCCGTATTACCATAGAAAGTAATTTTTCTAAATGATATTCATTGAGCGCGCTGGGCGTTCCACCCCCTATATAGACCGTTGTAAAAATAAATTGCCCTTGCAGGATATCTAACTCTTTTTCAAGGGCATGCAGATAACGGTCAATTGTCGTTGTGTCAGATACCATTGAATGAAAATCGCAATAATTGCACCTTCTGACACAAAAAGGGATATGTATATAAAGGGCATGGGGAACGGTATTCTTTTTATCTGTCATTTTGAAACTTTGTATTGGAAAGGTATTAATATCTCACTGTTTTTTGAGTCCTGCTTCCGGTTGCATCATGATGCCAGGTATCCGCAAGTTCTTTGCGAATAATCGTTTTGTAATACTTCAGCCTGGTATCCGGGTTTTCCAATATACCATGAAAGCGTTTTGTCAGATCTTTGTAAATAAGTCCAACCGGCATTTCCCTTATGCGCAATCCGGCCTTCCACGCCTGTATCCATAGTTGCAATGGCATACCATAACCATGTTCTGTCAAATGCAGTAATTTTAATTTTTCGACCTTATATGCCTTAAAACCACAAAAAGAATCAGTTAAACAAAAACCCGTGATACGGTTTAAGATGGCGGTGATTTTCCTGTTGATGATATATCGATCCCTGGGCACCTCTTCTTCTGATTCGCCGGGGAAAAAATACCGTGAACCCGACAGAATATCATACGTTAAGAATGGAATCTTCTCCAAAAACAGCCGAATCTCTTCAGGTTCATGCTGCCCATCCCCATCAATGGTTATTAAATAATCATAGTTATTCTTCCTTGCATACCTGAATGCACTGATGATCGCCTTGCCATATCCCAGATTTCTTGGATGCACAACCATACGGATATTTTCTACCTTTGTTAATTCCTTATGAAGATTCATGGTTGAACCATCGTCAATCACCAGGACGTCTAGCGCAAAATTTTTGACCTGCTGTACAATGTGAAATACAGCAACTTCATTGAAGACGGGTATTGCAACTAGGATATTTTTTCTATGCATAGTATTTCAATAACGTACGGAAGGAATGAATCATAAAGAACTTCACCCTCCCCGGAGAAAAGATTCTCACGATAATCCTGTTTTATGATAGATGTTTTCAAAGGTATCATTATAGAAAAACAGCCAATTATATAGCAAGGAAAAACCTCATTGCCCTGCTTTTATTCTGACATTAAAACATTGACATCCCCTACGTTATCTGATACCATTGTCCACTTTAGCACGGATGTACCTTCCTATTGAAAGAAATTACTTGAGATACACACCTTATAAGAAACACGGCAACTCACCGGTGGTTTTTCCCCTCTCGGTAGTCAGCTTGTGGGATATTTCAGATGGGGCTTTATAGTAAGATGAGAGCACGCATCTTCTTTTTTGGTTTTCATGGCACCACGTCCGGGGTAATAATGTGAGAGTTAAAGTTGCTAAAACTGCAGGATTTTGCATGGGTGTCCGGCGGGCAATGGACATCCTCCTGGACGCTGCAAACGAGAAGAATGGTGATGGTAAGGTATACACTGATGGTCCTCTGATTCACAATCCCCAAGTGCTGGAATATTTGGAAAAGAGGGGAATTCATGTTGTTGACGGACAAACGGATCTTTCAAAGACTACCGTTGTTATACGGGCGCATGGCGTCACTCCGAACCGAAGAAAGGAAATCGAAGGCAGGGGAGCAAAGGTCTGTGATGCTACATGCCCTCACGTAATGAGGGTCCAATCCATCATAAAGAAATATGCCGCCCAGGGATATTCAACAGTAATTGTGGGTGACAAAGGGCATGCCGAGGTTATCGGCTTGCTGGGATATGCGGAAGGTAAGGGATATGTTGTTCAGGAACTCGAAGAAATTGAATCCCTGCCTCCCATGGACAGGGTATGTATTGTAGCGCAAACAACCCAGGACAGACGCATGTTTAAGGAAGCGATAGAGAGACTAAAAAACCGTTATGCAAACTGTGAATCCTTTGAAACCATCTGCAGTTCCACATACAAACGACAGGACGAAATTATCAGTCTGAGCAAATCGGTCGATGCAATGATTGTCGTTGGCGGAAGAGGAAGCGCCAATACCACAAGGCTCGTTAAGATATGCGAGTCACAGGGAACACCGACCTTCCATGTTGAAACTGACGCAGAGTTGGACATGGAAAAGCTGAAAGAATATGATACCGTTGGGGTAACTGCGGGTGCTTCTACACCGAACTGGATGATCAAGCAGGTCGTTGATAAAGTGCATTCCTTCAAGGTAAGCAAATATAGACGGCTTTTACTTGGCATGAAAAGTATTGCGAGTTATTGTATCAGGAGTTGTATGTATGCAGCGCTGGGAGCGGCCAGTTTAAGTTATGCAAGCACGGTATTACTGGGGATTCAACCCCGGTTCAGCTTTTGTTTGATTGCAGCGCTCTTCATTTTTTCCATGCAAGTCCTGAATCGTTTCTCCAATAAAGAAACCGTAGCACTTAATGAACCTGCAAGTGCGAAATTCTATGAAAAAAAACGGACTCTTTTTATCTGCCTGGGAATCACTGGAGCTGTGGCATCTTTTATTCTCAGCCTTATGCTCAGCAGATCCATATTTTTCTGTATCTTTCTTGCTAGCCTTTTTGGTATTTTTTACCGGTTGGAAATAATACCAAAGCGCATGTCGAAGATTATCCGCTACAGAAGTCTGGAAAAAATCCCTGGTTCAAAAGAGATTTTTTATAGTATTGCGTGGGCAGTGAGTACCGCGTTAATACCCTTTCTTGAAGTCCAGCGAAGTTTTGTGCCGTCGCTTCTTACCGCCATGGCATTTGCATTCAGCCTTGCATTTGTCAGGGCAGTAGTCCTTGACATTCGGGACATCCAGGGTGACCGTATTTTAGGAAAAGAAACCATTCCTATTGCCATTGGAAAGGAACGCACAAAGACCATTCTCATTAGCATTACGGCGATGATTGCAGTTTTATTGCTCTTAAGCCCGTGGCTTGGATGGGTAACTACCCTGGGTTACTATTTGCTCCCCTGTGTTGCCTACGCCTGTGGTTATCAATACCTGTTTCAGAAAAAGATGGTGGCAGAAGGGCTCTTACCGGAAACTATCGCCGATTTCAATTTTATTCTCGCCGGCATTATGGCTTTTATTTGGAAATCAGGCCACTTTTAAACAGTTGATGATTTATGAAAGAAAAGAAGCACGGAGTATTCACTCATTTTAAAAAAGACGTGAGAAAAAGGATGTTGACTGGCCTGCTGTTGATTCTGCCTGTCTATGTAACCTTTTTTGTCGTAAAATTTCTTTTTAGCTTTGTTGGAGGCACGCTTTCCCCCGTTGTTAAAAAAATATTACAACTTAACGGTGTTGCCTTGCCGAAAACAAGCCTTGATGAATTTTTTATCACCTTTTTTGGACTTATTCTTACCTTTATTGCATTATACTTTATTGGTATCTTTGCAGCTAATTTTATAGGGAAGGCCATCATCACTTATTTTGAAAACCTTTTAACAAAAACCCCCATCGTTAGAAATATCTATTCATCCGTAAAACAAATCATTCATTCAGTTAGCATGCCCGGCAAGCAGTCGTTTAAACGTGTGGTTCTCATAGATTTCCCAAAAGAAGGAGCAAAATCTATTGGATTTGTTACCGGTGTCTCAAATTACAATAACGATAAAAAGTTATGTATATTCATTCCAACCATACCAAATCCAACAACCGGATTTTTAATATTTACCACAGAAAGTGAAATTATCGATACTAATCTTACGGTAGAAGAGGCATTTAAAGCGCTATTTTCAGCAGGCGTACTGATACCTGATAATATAGCTGCATCATTCAAATCAAAAGATACCCGGACAACCGATTAACAACAACAATAGCCTTATGAATAGTATATTGTTATGCTTTGAGGCAAATGTGATGTAAAATTTCGTGGGAGTGCATGTCGGCTGGTGTCGGCGACGGACTTCAAATCCGGTCTGTCCCGCTTTTGCGGGATAGGTGGGTTCGATTCCCACACGCTCCCGCCATCTTCCATGCCATAAAACGAGTGTAACCTGCCGAAGTACTGCCTGCCTTGTACTCGTGACCATCTGAAATTACACAAAAGGCGTTGAAAGTAAACAGGCTTGGAATAGTCGCGACTGACCAAAGTCGATTATGAATTCAAAGGCATTTTGCCCAACTTTAAAGGAGTTTGCATAACGCCCTTCTAATTCAGCACTTTCCTGTAAATCGTTGTCTCTATCACAGTCCACGAACCATTCCTCTTTCTTAAGATATTTACTCTAAACACGGACAAATTAGTTTATCCGCGGCACTCTTCTTTTTGTATTGAAATGGTTGAACGTTTATAGCAAACGCAGAAAAGAAGTTAGCCTGTGTTGGTAGCGAGCACATTGAATTCCCTCATTGGATAGGAGACAAGCAATGTTGATGCCAAATATGGATTGAAATATAATTCTCCTCAATAGCCCTGTATTTATTGGGTTTTGCGTAGGTTTTAAATTTTCTACTCTTGCCGAAAAAAACCGATAAGTGTAACAGCCTGTGTAACATCCTTTAATAAAATAATTGGTTTATCAAAGACCAAAGGAGATGCGGAAATACCGTTAAGATATGAATAAATAAGCGTTTAGGTGATGGAAGATGGACGATTTATACGACAAAATAAAGTGTAACACAAAGTGTAACATTTAGTGTAACAGTGTAACATTGATTGATAGTTTTGCATGTTTTTATAGCATCTTAAAAGTCATTTTTCCGCAAAAGAATCGGTAATGATGCTGAAGGGGTTTTAAAGATTTCTTTTGATCATCGACGGCAATACTGCGATTTGGAAGATTGGAAGATTTGAAAGACACGGTGAAGAAACGCATCGAGCGCTGTTTGTGGCATATTCAGTATCAGACAAAGTGTGTGGTGTGGCAGGAAGGAGCCAAACACATGGGCAGTGAGTGGCTGCGCGTGATGCCGGAACTCATAAAGATCTGCGCAATACGGTCTTTGGTAGATTGTCAGAAGATGATAGATCCAAGAAGAAACGATTCGTAAGAGCGATTAACTGATCGAGGGATAAAACCTCTCCCCTTACCCGTTCATCCAGTTGCATATCCTTAAGCATTCCCTTGAGGTGTTCTCTGGAAATTGTAAGAACGTCTAATCTTTCAAGGCTATTGATCAATGTCTTGCGCCGGGAAGTAAATATAGCGTGGATGATCTTTTTGAACATTGGATAGTCTGTTATACTGCCTGCATACTTCTCCTTGCGAACAACTATCCTGGCAATGGCTGAATGTACCTCTGGCCTTGGCCAGAATACCTCCGGGGGCAAGATCTTTACCACTTCCACTTCGGAAAATAACCGGGTAATCACCGATAATATGCCATATTCCCGTGTCCCCGGAATTGCTAACATCCGTTCCGTAATCTCTTTCTGAAGCATGAGTACCATCAAATCGATCGGTAGGGTATCTTCTAAAAGATTAATAATTACGGGTGTGCTGATATGATATGGCAGATTGGAGACTACTTTTATGCGGGGTTGATTGTGTTCTCTCATCCAATTGAGCATCAGAGAGGTTACGTGCGGGTTCAGTTCGTGCTTTGTTTCTAAAATATCCGCATTCACGAGGGTTACATTGTTATATACTTTAAGGATGTCCGACGACAGTTCAAATAACTTTTTATCTACCTCTATCGCAAACACATGCCGGGACCTGGCGGCCAGTAACCTTGTCAATCCACCGGTTCCGGTACCAATCTCCAGGACAACATCGTCTTCCTTCAGATCTGCAATCCCGGGAATACACAACAAGATATTCTGATCAATAAAAAAATTCTGGCCAAATCGCTTGTTGGGGGCAATTCCCCTTCGGCTAAAAATCTGCTTCAGTACTGACGGGGTATGGGGTATAAAGCTTATTTCTTCCTGTGGCATGGACATCTTAATATCTCATTCATATCTATAAAGATACTTTACCGCAGAGACGCTGAGAATGCAGAGAATGGCTATTCTATTAAACTTTATAACATCCTTCTTCTCCCCTGCTTTATAACGGTAATATTGAAATTTATGAGTAGCCCTAATTTCCCATCCTCCAAGTCAATACCCGCACCCAAGCTTTAATCGTTTATACTCTACTGAAAGCGTCCTCTGCGTCTCTGTGGTATGTTTCTGGTACAAAAAAATAACTGTTTATACCAACTCTTCGTCCTCTGGTCGCCAGGCGGGTTCTACAATACACAAGAATTTTAAATCGTTCTGCCCGGCGTTTCTAATACATTGTATTGCATTGGGCGGGATGTAAATAGCTTGACCCGGACGCACTTCGACAGACTCATGATCAATATACATAACTCCCTTGCCTTCCAGGATGTAATATACCTCCGGGTGTTTTAATTTATGGCGATATGAAGTTTCACCCTGTTTAACAACGGCATGCGCCAGGCTGTAACGGAGCTTCACCTCCTCCTTATCGGGATGCAGAAGTTCACGGAGGATGGCATTATCTCCCGCTATAAACTCTTCACAGTTTTGAACGTCTTTTATAAACATTGATACCAACTTATCCCCTCTTACGCCCCGACATGTCAACAGCCATTTTTATCGCTTCCATCATGGAATGCGGATTGGCAACCCCCTTACCCGCGATATCATAAGCAGTCCCGTGGTCAGGCGACGTACGAATAAAGGGGATGCCCAGGGTAATGTTCACTCCTGTCTCAAAGGCGTGAAGTTTCAAGGGAATTGCTCCCTGATCGTGATAGAGAGCCACAACCGCGTCACAACCGTTCTTAATCGCCTTATAATATATCGTATCGGCTGAAACCGGGCCGTCACAATCAACGCCCTTTTTCCTTGCCCTTTCGATTGCCGGAATGATACCCTTTCTCTCCTCGTCCCCAAAGATGCCTTCCTCACCTGCATGCGGGTTAAGGCCGCAAACGGCGAGCTTCGGTCTCTTTATTCCGAAGAACTGCTTCAAATGATTGTCGGTAATGATGATTGTTCCCAGGATGTTGTCCACCGTGATTGATTGCGGCACCTCTTTGAGGGCAATATGCGTCGTCGCAAAGGCAACCCGGAGCTTCCCGCCCACCATCAGCATAACGACACGCTTGACGCCCGAAAATATCTGGAGCATCTCTGTATGTCCCGGATAACCATATCCGCCGAGATGGATGGCCTCCTTGCAAATCGGTGCAGTGACAAGGGCGTCAACGTGGCCGCTCAGGGCGAGATTGATTCCCCTGATGACGCATTGAACGGACAAGTCGCCTCCCTCTGCCGTCGGTTTCTTCTGTTTCATAAGGCCTGAGTTAACATTGCCAATATTTATCAACGAGACAGGATGTGTTGAATCTTTATCCGGTAAGTGAGAAATCTTCTGGTAAGATACCGGGAGGTCCAGATCCCGGGCTGTCAGATCAAACACTCTCTGATTGCCGATAATAACATATTGTGCTGACTTTCGTATTGTTGGAGAATGTAACGATTTTAAGATGATTTCCGGACCGATCCCACAGGGATCACCCATGGTAATCCCGATCAGTAGTTTTGGTTTTTTATCTTTTTTCAGCATTGTCTGTTAAAGATTTTGGTAATATTTTTAGCAAAATATGAATAATATGGACCCTGTCGGGGTTGACTTGTGAATTCGTTAATGCATTTTTTAAGATTATACCCTTTTTCGTGCTTATGGCAATAAATTTTACCTTTAGAGGCTTTTCCGGATGCTTAAGTATACCCTTGTTTTATAGGCGAGGAATATCAAATAGTGAAAAATATACCTGACTTCGCCCAAAAAAAGTGCACTAATATCGTGACTTATTCATAACGAGACATACAATATGATCTATGAGACAAACCGAAATACATCTAACCGAAGAGGACAGGATGGCGTTGAAGGCTTTTTGTTCGAGGGGGCAGCACAGGGCAAGGGAAATCAACCGGGCGCACGAAGCCTGATTTTGTTCGGTTCATAGGCCGGCTGGTAGAAAAGGCCTATGCCGGAGCACAGAAGATTCATGTGGTGATGGACAATCTGAACACACATTTTCGCAGGAGTTTCTAGGAGGTCTCGGGAATTGAACGTGTGGAACGGATGTTGGCAAGGGTAGAGTTTTACTCTACACCAAAGCACGCCAGATGGCTGAATATGGCAGACATTGAAATAGGAATTATGGATAGACAGTGCATCGGGGGCAGACTGCCCAGCGAAGCGATACTCAGGTCAGAAGTGGCCGCTTGGCAGCAGCGCCGTAATCAAGCTAAAGCCAAGATACCATGGAAATTTACATGACAAGATACCGACGATAAACTATCCAGGCAGTATGTATCGTAATTAATCTGTTTGGATACTAGGTATCCATACCACATGATACTTGCACGCAGACGGTAGGTGATAAAACCTTTTTATCTTCATCCTCTTCTCTCTTTTTATAAATTTCACACTTTACAGGAGGAGCTTTCTTTTGTAAGCACTATAGACCGCTTAACAAATGGTTTAGTTTGGCAATTATCTGAACAATGTTATCAATATCAGGTTACGTACCCATTTCCCGCTTTTACTTTTTTTTAACTTCGATGTTTTTAATAAAGATATTATCGTTTTCATCTGTCTCAAATATCTCGTTTTTACTGTCGGCAATCAACTTGATTTGGTGAAACCCGGGAGGCAGTTTTCCCAATAGATAATCTTCAAAGTAAATGTAATACATTTTCAGCACAGAATCTATGCGAAAGGAATCCCAGTACGCTTCGTTCACAAAAAGATCAATGGAAAAGGATGTTGTAATATCCATATCACTATTATTAATAACCGCAAAATCCAGGAAAATCTTGTTCTTCCGAGTTATCTTTCTGGTATCTCTGTTTGTGCCTTGTTTTTTGGACACAACGATTGCATCTGACCAGCCAAGCGGTTTATATGGGACCAAATTGACAACCCCTCCAGCACGAGTAACGGTGATAAGATTCGCCTTGCTTTCGGTATCCGATCCACCTGGTCCCGTGACGGTCAGGGTGACCGAATAGGTACCTGCAGCGGTGTAGGTATGGCTGATATTTGCGTTCTGCTGTATTGACGTCTGACCGTCTCCAAAGTTCCACTCCCTATTTGTGATGGTTCCGGTTGACGTGTCAGTGAAATTTACGGTGAGAGGTGCCGTACCCGTAGTGGGAATTGCGGTAAAACTGGCAACAGGAGCACTTCCTCCATTTGCCGGAACCGCCGTAACGGCCTTGAATGCGTTCACCCTTCCTGCACCGGTCTTATCGTCTATTCCGGGGGTGTCAATGTCGTCTGCCGATTCCTTAAGGATGGCCTTTACTTGAGCTGGGGTGAGGTTTGGGTTCTTCGAGAGCATGAGTGCAACAATGCCAGCCACTTTGGGCGTGGACGAGGAAGTTCCGCCGAAGCTATTATTGTAATCGGCGCTGGTGGTATCACCTGGATTGATGGCCGAGCCGTCATTGGATCCTTCCGCTCCAAGGAGATCCGTTGCATAACTCCAGGGACCTGGGGCAACAACGTCAGGACCGTCCCCCACATAGCTCGACCCCCATGTGTGTTGTCCATCGCTGCTGGACGCGCTCTTGTGCTCATCGGTTGGGCTGGATGCTCCTACACAGATCACATCCGTCGTACCTGTAAGATTCCCGGGGAAAGCGACATCATAGGTAAATGGTGGTCGGTCTGGACCGTTTCCTGCCGCAAAGAGGACGATCTTGCCTGCTGAAAGGGCCGCTATAATAGCATTCTCTATATCTTGAGAGTAAAATCCGGTTATCCCCCAGGAGTTGGAGAGGACATGAGCTCCGTGAACCACGGCCACGTCAATTGCACTGGCCAAATTAGCACTGGTTTCTCCAAAGTATACCGGCATGACCTTCACTCCCGGTGCAGTACCAACCACACCAATACCATTGTCTTTAATTGCGCCCACATTTCCCGCGCAGTTCGTTCCATGGCTACCTCTTGGATTACCTCTGGGTTGTCCACCCACTGCTCCATTGTAATCATAGCCCGTAATCAGGTTTAGATCCGGGTGGGTGAGCTCAACCCCTCCGTCAATCACGGCTACGATTATATCTTGAGAGACGGAGACGATATTCCATGCCTCAGGAACATGCAGATCGTTTCGGTTCGTTACCAGACCGGCAACCTGCCCCACGTTTTTAAACTCATATTGTCTCGCACTGTAGGTATCATGAGAAAGAGGATCCGTGTCCACATTGGATGTTCCAACGATTCGGATGTCATCGATGTATGCCCCTTCATATTGATCGATTTCGTCGGAGATGTACGTGAACTGGAAGATAGCATTTGCCGTACGAAAGGAAGGTGGAACGCGAAAGAGAAATCTGCGCCATCCGTTGCTGGTCGTTAGGTCCAAGGTACAGTCGCCATCATACCAGATACCAAGTCTCTCACTGGTATAACTTTGAAGGTTGTTGTCGATTACCTGGATGGCGGGATAGTCCCACAAGGTTAGGTTACCATTCTGATCCTGGGCAAGGTCGTTCTTGGCATAGAACCAGAGTTCGACGTAGACCTCCTCATAAGAAGAGAGGTTTGTGATGGGACTCCGTAGGACAGCATTCATTTTGATTGGAACGGGTCCGGGTGGATTTACCGCCTGGTCTCCCAGAGTTGCACAATAGAGGGAGCGAGAGCCACCATGCTTTCTATAGGTAGTCGGACCCCAGGAAGCGCTGGCAAATCCTTGAAAATTACCGATTTGCCATCCCTGCGGAAGATCATCCGATTCAAAATTAAGGCTTGTAATGGTGGTCCATTGTGGTGCAGCCTGCGCAGTTACATCCAGGGGAATCTCATTTTGCTCTTTTTCCATGTGGGTCACGATGAACTTCTCATCTGAAAGCTTCATCTCAATGAGTGGGTTCCATGAGCCTTGATTTCCAAGTATCACCACAATCATATTGGGTTCAGCAAAGGAGATCCTATCGAGAGCAGTAAGGTGCTTTGAAACCCCGAAGGCCCTGCCGTTGGAAGGATTCTCAATCTTCAGAATAAAGGTGTCTTTCCTGTGCTCTCTCATTTCTATAACTCCCATTTCTTTAAGATAGGGACCGAGATACTCTTGAGCATTGGTAAGAGAAGTCTCATCTTTAAAGCCGGCAATTACTTCGTCCGAAGGGATGAGCAGTGACCCTCCCTGTTCAAAGACAGGCTGAACCTGCCCCATCACAGACCTGGATAAAGAGGTCATTACTGATCCCATATCAATCCGTTCTGTATTTTTTTTGAGGGCGGGAGCACGATAGAGTCCTAGAGATTTATGTTTTAGGGCATATTTTTCGCTGAGAGGATCTTTCACCAGTTGATGGTCTTTCACAATCGATGACAAATTGGGGACTTTCTCTTCTAAGGCAATGAGGCGTTTGCTCGGAGTGAGTGAGATAAGTGATCCTTTGTAGTAATAGTTGTAATCAACTTCTTTTGATTCTCTGGCCATAGCAAGATGGCCACAGAGAACAATACAGACCATGATCAAACATGATACAAAACACGGCTGCCTGGCAGCGATCATATTATAAATATATTCGTTTTGTCGAGTGAACATAATAAATCTCCTTTTTTATCTAGCATTCTACTGCCTCATGGTTTCCTCGGGATCTTTTATACCGACTTTGGCGTTACCGTGATGATTGGTAGAAAGTGTCATTTCCATCACCACCCATATAAATATTGCCGCCAAGTCCGTCGGGTAAAGAGCGCATCCAGGAACCTCCATCCTGACCAGAGTTAGCACGTTGCTGGGCGAG
>JAJTXE010000003.1:1153268-1160425 GCA_021463795.1 Candidatus Brocadia sp.
GTATCTGCCTGATAAGTTTGTGATGGTTGGCAAAATCCTCCAGCCTATCGTAATTGGCATCCAGTCCCAATCTCACTACTGATAACACCAGGATATGCCACAAATTCATCCCATATCTCCCCGTCTTTTTCTTCCCCTTCGTTACCTTCGTCTCTAATATCCGAAATACCTCTTCGTTCAACTTCGGTGTAACATAGATATGTTGCAATGCCCTCAATATCGGTGGTAGCTCATCCCGACTCTTTAACGGCAGTTTTACTTCTGAAATGGACATAACTCCTAGTTTCTTCTGTTGCTCAAATCTCTTTCTCATTTCTTGTCGAATATCCTTTGCCTTTTTTGTTCACGAGTCGAATAGGGGGACTCTTTTCCCCATCAATATGCATAAATCCCTTTGTTTAAGCCATATTTTACCCTATCTCGCAAAAATACTCAACACGATTCATTAACTATTTCCACCTGCTCTGTCTTGTTTTACCTGGCTATTTAGTGTTTCCGTTCAGACACTAAGTAGACTATCATTAGTCATTAATTATAAATCGCTTTACGGTAAAAAGTTCAAATATGATTCGCGAGACTGAGATCAAAAAGATAGCAAGTCAATTTTTAACGGTGTCTTATTTACAAGAATAGCCATTTAGATTTATCTGATAAGGTGGGTGACTGACTCACTTTGGGCAAAACGGAGGTATATTTTTTAATGGAAACGACCTTTGGGGGTTGTACGATTTTAAGTATCTTGCGGGTTCAAGCTCGTCTGGGTTTCGCGTGGTTAAGGTAAGTTCTTTTCAACAACCGTATTTTTCCTTCCTTAATTTGAAGGCCTCTTCGCCACCTTCCATAACCTCTGTAATTTCATTCCAAATTTCTTTGATGTCAATTGCGCCAAGCTTTTTAATTTCGCCTTTCGATTGATCCCCAGCAACCTTATAATCACTACAGATAACTAGCTCTGCATCCCTATTAACTACGATGTTTGCGTTGTAGCGGGTAACTATTAACTGTCTATTTTTTTTAGATTACCAAATTAAAGTTGCTATGTCGGAAACCATTTGGTTATCCAAATCATCTTCAGGTTGATCGATTATAAGTGGAGGCCCTTCCCGATTTAATAACACATGCATTAAAGCCGTGGCCTGCTGGCCATCAGACGCGTCAGTAAAATCAATATACTCACATTCTCTAGTACCATGGGTTTAGAAAAACCCTTCTTCTATTAATTGCTCCTGGGTAATACCGCCCTTTGTCGCCTGAGTATGTGCCAAATGCCTTTTAATCCACTTCCCCATCAGATCGGTCTCGATGTTCACCAAATCCCCAATCTTCCTGAATCCCAGAGTCGTTGCGGCTAAGGTGTAGGGGATCAATGCCACGGAGAAAAGGCCATCTGCAAGGTCAACGATCGTGAGGCTGATACCATCTATGGCAACAGAGCCCTTTTCAATCATCATATCGGTAACCTTTTTTTCTACCGAACAGGACAGGGTACACTGATCCGCAGACTGCTTCTTTTCTTTTACCATGCCTATACCATCCACATGGCCGGTAACAAAATGTCCGCCCAGCCTATCCCCCATTTTTAAGGCACGTTCGATATTCACTTTTTCAGCATGCTGTAATTTCCCCAATGCAGTTTTTTTCAGCGTTTCACCGGAAATATCAAAATTTGCTATTGTGCCGGAAATCTCCCTCACCGTGAGGCACGCCCCATTGATGGCAATACTTTCTCCCAGCACAAGGTCATTACGAAGGACAGAAAAATCTAAAAACAGTACTCCCCCCCCTGCCTTTAGAGACAAGTTTTTTACGATTGCCATGGATTCAATCATGCCCGTAAACATAAATAAATGTATATTAAGAAATTCCATCAGGTAGCCGCGTCCCTTTTAGGGTGCATTCCTGGGACATACATAAAGGGTTTATCACAAATTCCACGCAGGCTCAAACCTGCGGCTACCATACGTGGAAATACCCCTGTTTGCAAGAAACGCTATACAAGATTCCTATCCACCTATCTTCCCAAGGATCGTTTTTCCCGCCGTCACTTTGTCACCAACACTGACCATCACCTTAAACGGCACCGAGTCCGGAACAAAGACTTCCACCCGTGAACCAAATTTGATCATGCCGAACCGCTGCCCCTGCTTTACAATATCACCTATCGTGCATGCGCATACAATGCGCCTGGCGATCCTGCCTGCAATCTGTTTTACTGCAATCTTTGTATCGTTTCCTCTGAGAGACAGGCCCATCAGATTACTTTCGTTGCTTCGGAAACATTCATCATCCCTGGCATCAAGGAATTTCCCTTTCGTGTGTTTTACGTACTCAACACGCCCGTGTACCGGCGCGCGGTTTACGTGCACGTTCAGCACGGACATAAAAATGCTGATCTTTGTTGCATGACAGTGCAGATAATTATCCTCAAAGACCTGCACAATATGAGACACCGTGCCATCCGCAGGCGCAATAATGAGGTCGTCGCCTCGCGGAGTATCTCTGTCCGGATCACGAAAAAAATTAAGGATAAAGGCTAAAACAAAGAGTGGCAGAGGTACAATCCAGGGCAAGAACACAAGTGATAACCCTATTCCTGTCACACAAGGGACACCAAAGAGAATCAGTTCTCTTATTCCATATTTGGTCAATGGGATACGCATTCGTCTTTTATTCCTTTTCTCTTCTCTATCAGAAAATACCTATAATTGAATTCTTACCGGGATATCAGGGACATAAACATCGAATTGTAACCGATGCTTAATAGTTCACGCAAATTCTACAGCAGTTATTTCTTCACCATGTATCACAAAGACACATCGTGATCTTTTTTAATTAGGTTGCCTTTGGCAGCGACTTTAAGCTTCTCTCATTGTAGGGTGACCAGCCTGGTCGCTCTACATAAATCAAAAAGATTGAAATTCCTGCATATTTAGTTAAGCCCGCGACGACTTCCCCCCTGTTCCCCTCACGTTTACGGGGGGATTATGGGGGGTAGTTGAAATTCGTTAACATTAAATTAAGCAAACCAGTCAGGCAGCCCATCCCGGTCTGCATGAGCCGAAAGGCACCGCAATCGATTAAGATGTTCGTAGTATTTGCATAAATACCAGAACAGGAACCGGTAACCGTTTTTGCCTCACCATAGAAGGAAGTTTTCACGATTATAATTTACAATGGAAAGATTCATGAGTAAAGGAGAAAAGTATTTCGTTGTATTTCATATCAAAATCTTGTACATATTAACAACTTTGATGTAAGACATGCCACTTTTTTATGGAATAACGCGGGTTAATACTCATGGAAAATAAGGGCCGTCAGGCAACCATTATGCTGGTCGTTTGCAATACCTTCCTCTTTGCAATCAAGATCACTGCTGGTATCATGTCAAACAGCCTGGCCGTTATTTCTGATGCATTCAACTCCCTTACCGACATCCTCTCTTCTGTGATTATCTTCTTTGCCGTAAAGGCATCGTCAAAACAGGCAGATGAGGGCCATCCCTTTGGTCACCATCGGGCAGAGCCTATCGCGGGTTTACTTGTGGCAATTTTTGCCGGTATTTTAGGATTTGAAATCCTGCACACCTCTCTTTTTAAGCTCACGGAAACTCATGCCCATACCATCGGCGTCCCGGCAATAATAGTACTCCTCATATCCATCGTTATGAAGTTGATTATGTCCTCCTATTTTAAAAAGGTAAGCCGTAAGATCAACAGCCCCGCCTTACTGGCAAGCTCTATCGACAGCAGAAACGATGTCTATATATCATCGACTGCCCTTGTCGGAATTGGTTGTGGATTCTTCGGGTATGCTCAGATAGATAGTATTGCAGCGACTTGACGAACGCAAAAAGACTGCGTGAAGAATTTGAGGTATGCTCAGATAGATAGTATTGCAGCGACCCTTATCAGTTTTTGGATTATCTATTCAGGATACAAGATCGGCGTACAAAACATTGATTACCTTATGGGCAGGCAACCGGAAGACAGTATTATGGAAGAGATTAAAACGAAGGCAACGGCCGTTTCAGGCATCAGGGGTATTCACGACGTCCGGGCGCACTATGTAGGAAATTATATACATGTTGAAATTCATATCTCATTAGACCAGACATTGACGCTGACACAAGCACACGACATCGGGAAAAACGTGCAACGGGCAGTAGAGTCCATTGAAAGTATTCATAAGGCATTTGTCCATATAGACCCGGTCTGAAGAATAAGAATGCCTTCTTTTTTTGTAAAATCTATGTACTGCGCGATGAGAAAGGAGAGGGTGTCCCATCCTCAGGGATGAGACACCGTGGAGGACACAACAGCTTTTCTGATGCCTTGTCTTGACTGGTTACCTTTTTTTGCCGCAGTTGCAGCACTATCGTAATCAAACCGTTGAAAACAACGCGGGCATTCAATGTAGTTATCGTTTTGCCGCAAACTGGGCAAAGCGCCGCTTTCCTCCGTTCTGATACCCAGTTCTGGGGATTGTTTGACAACCTGAAAATTGCTTGTGAATATTTTAAACTCTTTATTGTTCCCACATTGGGGGCATACAAAAAATTTCTTCGTTATCATGCATTCAGCCTCCTTACGAGTATGAGTAATAAAAACCAGCGGAAAATTCACATTACAACAAACACGACAGAAAATTATTTTGTTCCAAAGAAAGATGCTATCCTATAACTCAATCATTCAGAAAGCGTGGGGCTTACGAAAAAAAAATCTCGATCTCACCGGCACAAACGTCTACCGCCTGATAAACTCTTACGGAGATGCCTTGCCTGAGGTGACGATAGACGTCTATGATAAAAGTATCCTTGTGCAGTATTTTACACCGTATGAAAAACACGGCAAGAACAGTATTTACCAAGCCCTGAATGAACTCCTGGCACCCGAAACCGTCACGGAAAAGATACGGCTGAAGGGAGAAGACATCAAAACGCATCTGGTTTCCGGCCTGAAAATTCCAGAAAATTTTGTCGTGCTGGAAAACAGCATACCATTCAATATATCATTCACGGAAGGCGGTGGGACCGGGTTGTTCTTAGACCAGCGGGACAACAGAAAGAAGGTGCAAGCCTTAGCAAAAGACAAGGAGGTGTTGAACTGCTTCTGTTATACCGCATCCTTCTCAGTGTATGCAGGACTTGGGGGGGCAGTCAGGACGACCAACATAGACTTGTCGAAGAAGGCAATTGAATGGGGCAAAAGGAATTTCCTGCTGAACCAACTGGACGCAAGCCATCATGAGTTCATCGTTGGAGATGTGTGGGATTGGACGAAAATATTTCAGAAAAAGGGGCGCACCTTTGATATGATCATCATTGATCCCCCCAGTTTCTCTACGAGCAAAACAACGGTATTTACCATAGAGAAGGATTTCCCTCAATTACTTGGACGGGGGCTTAATCTCCTTCGCGAAGACGGCATCCTCATCTTTTCCACAAACCTGGCAAAAATGAGCTTTTCAAAATTTTTTCAATTGCTGCCAAAGCTAAAAGACTTTACCTCAAAGTCGTACAAACTCATTGGTGTCTCATCACAGGGCTTAGACTTTCCCATCGATGGAATACATCTCGGGGAACCCTATCTGAAGTTCATTATGCTGTCATAGCACATTTAACCTACGAAATTAGCCCTTTCCGAACACTGCTTTCAGGAGGTCTGTTACCCGCGCGGCAGGATCTTTTCTGATCTTCTTTTCTTCCTCGCCGACCATGTGAAAAAGTCCGTCAAGTGCCTCGTTTGTCACATAATCATCCAGATCGACTGACGCTGAGTTCATAAAAGGAATCGCCGTGAACTTACCCATCATGTCCTTATAATAACTGGCAACGCCAACCTGGCCCATTGCTTCAGAGATAGTTGGTTTGAATGAGTCGTAGAGTTTCGTATATGTCTTTTTTCTGAAAAAATCGGTAGCTGCCGTGTCGCCGCCATCTAAAATCTTCATACCATCCTTGACCGTCATCTGCTTTATTGCATCGGTGAAATATCCCCTGGCAACCGGCGCCGCCTTTTCCGCGGCACGATTCATGCTCAGGACAAAATCATCGACCTGCTTCTGGAATCCAAATTTTCCCAGGGTATCAGAAACCTTCTGTATCTTTTCAGGCATTAAAATCTTAATCGCCTTATTGTTAAAATAACCATTCAGGGCGGATACGGAAGTTACCGTTTTATCCGTTGCAACGGACAGCGCCTCTTTTAGCCCCGATATAACGGTGTTCTCATCAAGGACGGATTTTGGAACGGCGTCACCCCCCTTTTTAAAAAGATCGCTGAGAAATCCTCCATACGCAGTGCCTGCCGCAAGTATTACTGCCAGGGTAATTGCAACATATTGTTTTATCATAATCCCCTCTCCGACAAAGAATGTCTACAGACCAATACAGCGCAAAATACCTGCATGCACATGCACAAATGAAACAGTGCCCATCCTCATTTCCAACCGATAATTTGATATCCCTTTTCACCCAGACATTTTTCTATGTATTGTTTGAGCAACGGATCGGGATCTCTGGCTTTAAATAAGCCAAAGATAAGCCCACCCGCGGCGCCACCTGCCGCCCCTGAAGCTGCACCACGTCCGGCATTTCCACCAACAGCCCCTACCGCAGCCCCTGTCGCGGCGCCTACTACTGCACCCATAACGGTCTGTTCAGCAATCTTCTTTTCAGTTCCGTAGTTACCTACATACGCCTTTGCAAGCTGAAAACAGTTGTCAATATCTTTGTCAGCCGCTTCGGACCCCATCTTATTCAGATGCTCATTGGGATAAAGAACAGGTCTTTTCGTAGCGCACGAACCCGCCAGGAAAAACACGGAAAGAGAGGCTATGAAAAGGTAACGTAAATTATTCATTTCCTTGTACCAAAAAAGAGCTATCATGAACGAAAAAGTAAGTTATCATTGAATAACGAGGCAATGCCTACTATGCCTGTCATTCCAGGCAATGCGGATGTGCTCACAAAACAAAAACCATGCTAACTTATTTAAGAAGTTTACTATAGATTAACGTTTACATCCTCTTCCTTTTCGACTTTATCGAGTCCAAAAGCAGTATGGACTGCCCGTAAAGCGCGGTCTGCATGTGCTTCATCGATGACACAGGAAATCTTGATCTCCGAGGTGCTGATCATCTGGATATTGATCTTTTCA
>JAJTXE010000030.1:0-2118 GCA_021463795.1 Candidatus Brocadia sp.
GGCATATCATCATGCTGGTACCGGACATTATCCTGCCAAAGGAAATTGAAAAATCAGTAACCATCATTGATTTTCATCTACCCGGAAAAAACGAAATGGTAAGGGTAATCGAAGATACAAAGAATGGTATAGAAGGCAAGATAGAACATAAAGACGAAGACAATGAAGTACTGGTAAACGCCGCACGCGGGATGACCTTGTTTGAGGCAGAAAACGCATTTGCCCTGAGCGCTGTGACCTCGAAAAGGTTTGATCCGGACATCATAGCCGAACACAAACTCCAGATTATAAAAAAAACCGGGTTTATGGAGTTGTATCCACCTGTTGCGGAATCTGAATTGGGTGGGTTGGATAACTACAAAACATATATCCATAACCGGAAAAGAGGGTTTTATGACCCCAATATCCCCGGCTCTGCAAGACCCAAGGCCGTCCTGTTATTTGGACTCCCCGGTGGCGGGAAATCGCTATCGGCAAAGGTGACTGCCAGCGTGCTTGGATTCCCTTTAATACGGCTGGATATTTCCAGTCTCAAAGGCAGCCGTGTGGGTGAGAGTGAACAAAACACACGGTATGCATGGAAGACTATCAAGGCCATTGCCCCGGTCGTTGTATGGTGTGAAGAGGTTGAAAAGGTCTTTGGAGGGGTAAAAAGCTCAAGCCAGTCAGACGCCGGTACCACATCTTCCATGTTTGGCCTTTTCCTCACCGAGATGGAGGAATGTACTGAACCGGTTTTCTTTGTAATGACCTGCAATGACATAGACGAGTTGCTGTCCATAAGCCAGGGTGCCCTTATAAGAAGATTCGATGATATCTTCTTTGTCGACCTTCCTTCACTGGAGGAAAGAATGGCCATCCTTTCCATCATGAATCGGAGATATAACGCTCAACACGATCTCGATCTTGTCTCCCATATGGAAGGCTGGACGGGCGCAGAAATCGAAAAATTTGTTAAAAACAGCATCTACGATGGTCCACAAAAGGCATTTTCCAACATAAAACCTATTTATAGCCAGAACCGGAATGTCATCGAAAATGCAAGAAGATGGGCGCAGTCTAATGCGGTTTCCGCGAACAAAATAGTATCGGTAACACAGGGTAATGCGCGAAGAATTAAAACAGATAAACAGTCCTACAATTAGAAAGGAGACACAATGTCGCATACCATGGATATCCAGATGGAACTGCACGACCGCCGAGCACTTGAGGTGGCGTGCAGGAGATTAAACATTAAGGTGGAACCAGGGAAGCATAAACTCCATGCCTCCGTGGAAGATGGAATAGGCGTCTTCCTGAACGGTTGGAGATACCCAATCGTAATCACAGAAAACGAAACTATTCGTTATGATAACTATAACGGACACTGGGGAAATATACAGAAGCTACACGAATTAGAGGCATATTACGGGTTAGAAAAGTCAAAACTGGAGGCGCAGATCAAAGGCTATGACTACCAGGAAACCGTAACATCAGACAATATGCCACGACTGGAAATTTTCATAGATTAAGGAGCGTACGATGGACCAACAAAAGAAAATAGTATTAACATTCGACATGAATACCGGAAAGGCAAAGATTGAGGCCATAGGGTTCCAGGGTAGTGAATGTTCAAAGGCGACAGAGTTTTTAAAAGAGACCCTCGGGAAGTGTACAGATTTCCAGAGAAAATCGGAATGGTACACGGCTAACCTGGAGCTGAATGGCAATATCAACTCTAACCTATGTGGATAAAAAAGACCTTTTTCGGGTCTAAATATTCACATCACCTTCATTTAACAGGAGAAATTAACTATGAATGATGACAATATTCTTAAAAAAGGCTGTCTTGTGTACTTTACCTGCTCGATTTGGGGTATAACGAAAAAGGTAAGTGGAGATGTGCTCAAACCAGGTATCAACCCTGAGTATGTCGTTAACAATAAAAAGAAGATAAACCGTACCTATCTCGAATCGGTTAGTAAAGTACGCAATATGGCAAGGACGTTCATTTACAAGAAGTCGCTGCCATTTAAAATACCGGGGATAATATTCATCCCCAGAGACATGATTGACCTTGTAGACCAGCAGATGCAAAGATATCAGAGAGAATTTGAGGCTGAAGTGACAACCTTTGAG
>JAJTXE010000031.1:0-6418 GCA_021463795.1 Candidatus Brocadia sp.
AAGAAACCTTAGATGAAATAATGAAAAAGATTAATGCAAAAAAGGATCCAGCCGTTTAATCCGCTTGACCAGCTTGAACCGTTCAAACAGCTTAAACGGCTCAAACGGTTTAAACAGCTTAAACAGCTTAAACAGTTTAAACCGCTTTTTCGGCTTGAACGGTTTGTACGGTTTAAACAGTTTGATCGGCTTCATCTGTTTGAACTGTTCTTTCGGTTTGAACTGCTTGAACGGTTTCTTTTAGTTTAAACAGTTTGAACGGTTTTACTGCTTGAACGGTTTTCATCTGTTTGAACTGCTTGAACGGTTTTTTCAGCTTGAACGATTATTTTTACCGGAGGTTATATGCCATTATTCAATTGGACAGGAAATCCGTGGGTGGATGCGGGGGGATGGGATGGAATATACTAAATTTCAAAAATATGTAATCAATAAGTTAAAAGGTGGCAAGTCGTTACTTCTTGTTGCTCCAACCGGATTAGGGAAAACTCTTGCCGTTACAGGAGATATTCAGGATAGCTTTTGCAAAATGGTCTATGCCGTTCCGCTGAGGTCGCTTGGTAAAGGTATCCAAAAAGAGATTTCAAGCCTAAACCGTAATGGTAAGCATATACCAGCCGTTATTCATCACGGTGATATTCAGGAAAGCAAGTTGTTCGGTGAAGAAGTTGTTATTACAACCTACGACCAGGTTGTCTGTGCTGTCCCTGGCTTGCCGCTCAGTCTTCCCCTCAAGGCGGGACATGCTATAGCTGGGGCATTGCTGATGTCACGCCTGGTTTTGGATGAAACCCATTTGGCTTGGAGTATATCTGAAAAGGCACTTTCAATTTTGTTGGCTATCATAGATTTTAGGCTAAAACTTGGTCTGCAAACGATAGTGCTTACAGCCACCTTACCAAAAGCAGTAGCAACTGCAATTTCAAAACGATTAGGTTTGGAATTGGTCATTGTCGGCGAAGGAGAGGTTAAAGAGGACGAAGGGCTTCAACTCCGTGAAAACAACCGAAAAGTTACTATCTCAATACTTGAGCTGAAGAACAAAGGAACAGGTAAGGAAAAGAAGCTTGACTGGCAGCCACTTGACGAAAAATTGAAGATTGCCCATGGGAAACGGATCTACTTTACAAACACAGTAGAGCGACTACAAGGAACCTATGACAGATTGATAGCGGTTGGAGTAAGTGCTGACAAGATCATTGTCCTCCATAATCGCATGCCCCGTTCATGGCGTACTGAAGCAGAGCAGAAGACGTATGATTATTTTGGAAAAGAAACGCAGAATGGGGATTGGATTTTATTGACAAACCAAGTTGCGGAAGCGGGGCTCGATATCTCTGCGCCATTGGTCATCTCTGATCCTGCGCCTGTGGATACATTGGTACAAAGGGCTGGACGATGCGGCAGGTGGTTCAGGAATGGTGAAGCCAACGGAGAATTTGTTGTTATCACTGCGCCTAAAGCTGAAATTGAAGAACGAAAGAAAGGATTAGCTATTCCCTATAAAGCTGAACTGGTATTGTCTGCTTTAAAAACAATCCCTAATGGTCAATTGGCATGGAAGGCAGAACAGGAATGGATTAATCAGGCTTGGGGAGGCGATTCTAAGAAAGCGGATAAATCAATGGAAGAATCGCTGAACGAGATAACATTCGCATTAAATCTTTTCGACCGAGCTGCGCAGGAACAGAAGCCGGGCGAGATTGCAAATGTGTTTAGAGAAATTCTTACGGTTGAGGTTGCCGTTGAGGAATGCAATTCTGTGCGATTGGATGAACTGGCGTTACGCGATCTTCAATCCATGCTGACAAAAGGACAACTTCCTGAAACTTCATCTATTTCTTTCAGAAGAGCCTATGCATTAATAAACGATGTTAAACAAAAAGGGGGAAGTGCAGTAGTTATCCGGTATGATGAGGGTGAGATAAAGCCTGACTATGCAAACTACATTTTGCCAGGTGATGTCTTGATTGTTCCCTCATCTGTAGCATATTTGCACAGAATTAAAGGATTGTGTTTTGGAGACGGAAGTGGAATTCAATATGCTATTCTGAATAGCAACTGGCTTGATAGGAAAGGAAGGACAGAAGAACTTTTTAACAAAGAAGGTGGAAAGAGGCAAACCCTTTGGGAACACACATCAGGCGTAATGGAAAGAGTTTATCAGCGATTCACAGAAGACAGCATGTACCGCACCACACTCATTAACATTCTAAAATTCCTTGAACCAGAGAAAGATGCAATTGTCCTTGCCGATCTCATAGCAATGTTGAGTAGACTGGCTGCCGGATTTCATGACTTGGGCAAGGCGGATAAAAGATGGCAGGCAAAGGTTGCAGATATTGAAGGTGAACCTATTGCTGAACTTCTTGGACGGACTTCAAAAATGGGTAATCGTATTGGTGTTCCACATACGCCGCCTGGATATAATGCCATGATAAAAGCCTCTGAGCTCTTGATCGGCTCGCTTGATTCAGCCCAACAATATCTAATCCGCTCAATTGCTCTATCTGCGGCTCGCCACCATTCAAGCTTTTTAAATCCATCTCAGGTTAATCATCATTTTAACCCGCATCCACAAACCAATGAATTTATTAAGGATGTCTTAAAAGCTGTTTCCACTTCTGAAATAACATTAAAACAATCTGATAAAATCCTTGAGGCAGCCAAAAAATCTCCTGCAAAGGAAGATGTACCTCTGTTATTGCCGAATGTAGACCTTTTCCCCATTTATGCTCTTGTCGGAAGGGCAATCCTTATGGCTGACAGAGAAGATGCAGCAGGTGAGGAGTTGGAGATGTGGAGGGCTGAATCATGATGAATTTTGATTGGTCAAAGGCGTCTTCGACACTACAAGATTTTGGAGGTAAGCCAGTTATATTGTATGTTCCCAAAACAGGGCTGCCGTTCTTTGATGTGTTGAAGCTTTACGGAGCTATTGATCTATACATCGGACTGCGGGAGGATGTTGCTATACATGATGCTGGCAATGAGTGGGAGGTAACAGGGAGACAACGTACTCATTTTTTGGAAGGCCGGGATGTTGACACGTTTAAACAGGTGTGGGATAAGAAAAAACCTGATGCCGGGGAATTTTGCGATTTCTTACACTCTCATATTTTTGAGAGGCATCTTTCCTCTGACAGCTATTTTATAGAGGGGAAAAAGAGCTATGATTCAATCTTACAGACGGGTATCAGAGGTATAGCCGCTTATACTTACGAAACCTTGCAGACAGGTCAAACATCGAAACCTGAATGTAAGGCTGATATCCCATTAGGTCAAGGAATGCTTGCCTTTGCAGGGGAGAAAAGAACGGAAAGTCTGGGAAACATTTTGTTTTTGCCTGTATTTGAGGGACAGATTGATCTATCTAAAGTAGTTAGTCCTTTGCGTGCCTGGCTTGGATTACCCAATGTAATTTGCTCGCAGGCGTTGGCTTTACTATCTCTTAAATCATCCCTTTTTTCGGAAGGATACCAGAAACGTTTATCTGCGGTTGCTTTCAATACAAATCTTGGAAGCCAACGAAGCGACAATTATTCGGGTTTGATTTCAATAAAATCAACAGCTATAGATAAAATTGAAACGGCTGATTTTGCTGCTCACATACATCGTATTTTTAGAATATTAGTCAGCAAGGCATGGAATAAACAGGGAAGAGAATACAAGGCTACAGAATTTACTCCTGATGTCCTTGCAATGGCTTATTGGCTGATGCAGCCTGTGGGAAAACATCTATCATCAATGATTACCTCTCAGGAAAGATCATTTAAGGTAAAAGGGTATTATCAACAAATTTTTACAAAATCAGAATATGTAAAGGAGGTGTTTGGTATGAGTTACGGGGATTGGAAAGGAGATCATGAGGCGGTGCGTAAATTTGCAAAAGCTGTAGCATCTGCCATCTATTTTGCCCGTCAGAACAAGGCTGATGAAGGTGAAAAAGGCAAAGTATGGTATGACGAAGTAGTCATGCTGCGCTCCGCACCTTCACCGAGGGCTTTTAGGGAAAAAGCCTTGATCCTTCTTGAGCAAGGACATCGTGAGCATGGACAAATTGGGACAGTTCACAGAAACGAGGACTACAACCCTTCAGCGCTTTTGGCAAGTGTTGGAGAAGGTCGGGATTTCGAGACTTTTCGTGACCTGTTCAGGATGTATCTTATCCAAGAAAGCACATATAAACCGAAAGAGTCTAAACCAGAGGTGTCTGATGCAGATGCCTCCGAAACAAACAATTCAGGAGAGGAGGAACAATAATGGAACTGTGGAGCATATCATTTGCGTACCGTTTAGGACTTGGTTTTCATGCTTTAAACAATGAGGGGGCTGACGGAAGTAATCTGATGCAGCCTCGGCGGATTGATGTCGGGCAGATGACTTACGATGGAATAAGCGGGGAAATTATAAGGCGGCATATTTTGGAAAATTTTTTGGATCTTTGCAGAAATCAGAATCCCCAAATCCCCATGTTGCCGTTAAGTGAAGGGTTGCATCCGGATAGAGGACCGATTGGGATTCGTGCAGCTGCAAGGAATGATAGCGCCAATCCAGTAACGCTTGATGCAAATAATCTTTTCACAAGCGTCAGAGCAGCTATTCAGAAGTGTGCTGTTCTTGATGTCGGAGGATTTCTGGCAGCATGGAAAGATGCTCAAGGTAAAGCCAATGCAGGTGATTATGTGGCAGAGAGTAATTATATTAATCGGCATTGCGCACAGATTGGAAGTGTTGACCCCGTAAAAAGAGAATCTTGTTTTGATGTGGCATGGCTGATCAGTGAAAATCCTCAAGATTTAACTGTTACTCAGCATTCGGCGTTTCGTGACACTGCTTCAATGAACAGCAGATATGCGCAGTCAATGCGCTCTAATACATATGGCGGCATTATTCGGGCAGATTTACACCGAATTGGGACTGATGATTACTGGTATTTACAAAATAATCAACAGCGCCTTGCTATAACAGGACCAGAGCAGAAAAAGCGACAAGCAGCCCTTATTGAAGCCATAATAAACTTTATTGCCTCACCTACGGGGGCAAAGACGGCTGGATGGGCTCCTCATGTATTTTTAACAGAAGGCGCAATTCTTTTGACCTCTGCCAGAACAGCGCCGTTTGCATCACCTATAAAAGTTGATTTGAAAGATAAGGATGCACCAGTGCAACCAGATCCAACTTATACAAAAACAATGGAAGACCTTGAAAATAAAACAGATACATGGGTATGGAAATTCAAAGACACCAAAGATCTTCTCGCTGCGGTTGCAGCTATAAAAAGCAAGTTATAGGAGTAAAAAACAATGTCGAGAAAAAAGGGTACAGTGGATTCAGAATCAGTAGCACCTGCTACTGCACTACCATTAATATGGCTCAAGGCGGCATATAAGTTTCATACCTATGCTTACCGTGATCCTCGTTCTGCCTTTGCGTCGGCAATGGGTTCTCCGGTTGTCTCTCCAACAACTGTTTTGCTTGGAATTGCTTCAACACTGTTCTCTTTAGGAAAGGAGTCGGCGGCAAAGGCTTTTCTTGATGTTGCTAATAATTGCAGGGTGGTGGTGGATGCTCCAGACGGAATTATATTTTTCAGAGTGTTCCATCAATTAAGAAGATATGAAACTGATAAATATGACAAACACAACCCGCGTCTTGGCTTGACTAATATTAATCAGGGAACTCGTGAATATGGCTTGGTAGAAGGGCAAACTATCATTTATGTGGGAATTCCTGAAGATCATGCTGAGGCAGCAAAATTGGCTTTGACAAATTTGGGGCATTTAGGAACTCGTGATTCCATGTGTTCCCTTATCGACAGTGTGGCAAACTGTTCTGAACCGAAAGATGTAGTTTACATGCCACCAGAACAGTGGAAAACCGATATACATCCAGGTTGCACGGCTGTAACTCTTTCACGCTTTAAAAATACGCCAGTTACGCAAACACTACCTCATTGGTGGATGGCTGGCGGAAATAACACTGAACAGGTGCCATATTTTATTAGGGGTCGGTTTGAAGGAACAAGTAAGGGTAAAATTTATAGGAAGCGTTGATAAAGGTCTCTCGGTGGGTTTGCAACCAGGACCCCTGATTCTATGCAGATAATTTGGTACATCTCACCGATGAGAACGGTCAAATAACGACGAACGGGCGAGACGGAAGTTGAGGACGAGGAATTTATAAACAGGAGAAAAGGTGTTTTGCCACGAACAAACACGAATTTTATTTAACAGGGATAGACAAGATGAACAGGATAAAAAACATCCTGCCTATGCTGTAAATCCTGTCAAAAATAGTTAGGAATCACTGAAATGGGAAAAAAGGTATTGAGCAAAGTATATTATGGTAGTACCATGTAATAGATTAAGAAATAGGCTGATGAAGGAAATTCCAGGCTTCTGCGGGTTTAGACTGG
>JAJTXE010000032.1:0-2556 GCA_021463795.1 Candidatus Brocadia sp.
TTTACGACAGGGCTTGAGGCAGAATATTTGGACAATGATACTGTTACTGCAATCTTGGCGTTAATTCGAGATAATCCCACGGAAAGAACCCGTCTATTCTCTCGACTTCAGGGAATTCGCTCTGCGACAACTCACCCACTTAATTCTGACTTTCTGGACTCCGCCCTCCGTGCAATGTCTATTACGGATCGTGATCTAACTTGGACTGAATGGATAAGAGCGACCCGATCCGAAAAATTCAAAGACCTCCTCGCAACAGAGCTTAAATGGAAAGAAGAAATCACGACACGGACTCCATCTGATCGACTTAGAGCTAAATGGGTGATGTGGCTTCTGACTTCCACTGACCATGAACTTCGGGATGTAGCAACCCGCACACTGTATTGGTTTGGACGTGGCGATCCGGCAACGCTCTTCGACAATACCTTGAGATCACTTGGAATTAACGATCCGTATGTTCCGGAGCGGATGCTTGCGGCAAGCTATGGCGTCTCAATGGCACGGCATGTTGATATGGTAGATCAGGCTTTTGTGGGTGCAACTCTGCCTGAGTTTGCCCGAGGACTGTACGATTCGATGTTTGCAGAAGGAGCAATGTTTGGCACAACTCATTCCCTGATGCGAGAATATGCAGCCAGAATCATTGAAATTGCGTCGTTGCACAATCCTGATCTTTTCTCTTCTGCAGAGCTGCAAAGAAGCAAACCACCATTCACAGATGGAGGGTTGCGTAAGTGGAGCGAGAGCGAAACTTCGAAAGAAGAGTACCATGGTCTCGATTCACCCTTTCGTATGGATTTCGAGAATTACACAATTGGAGGCTTGGTGCCAGATCGAGGGAACTACGACTTCAAGCATGTAGGGTATCGGAAGGTTCGATCACAGATCCTTTGGAGGGTCGAACAGCTTGGTTGGTCGAGCGACCTGTTTAAAACCATAGATCGTTCAATCGAAAATGAAAAGCATTGGCCACGGATAGGCAGTGACGCGAAGAAAACAGATCGATATGGCAAAAAGTATTCATGGATCGCTTACTTTGAAATGTCCGGACTCTTGAGTGATCAGGGGACTCTAGAAAATTGGCACGGAAGAACATCAAATGTAGACATTGATCCCAGTTTCCCCGTGCGTGTAACAAAAGGTCATCCCGTACAAGCAGATTTCCTTGGTGATCCAGAAATGGAAATGAAGGAATGGATCGCACACGGGCCTTTGCCGAACGTAAATCCATATCTCTGTCTGGCGGAAGTGCAGAAAGAGGAATGCCCTTGGGTTGCGTTGGATGGGTTCTTTGTCCAACAGGATGAAATGCGCGGGCGTAGGTTAACCTGCTTCATTCGAAGTTTTCTCATAGCCAATCAAGATGCTGATTCTTTTCTGAAGCACCTATCATATCAAGATCTCGGTGGGCGTTGGCTGCCCGAAAATCCATCTGTCATCTATACATTTGCGGGGGAAATCCCTTGGTGCACGACGTTCCCAAACAATGGACTATGCGAGTTCTCATTTGTAACCAAAGAAGAAACTGTCAAAGTCAAAAAATTTCAACCACCATTCTATCTCGATGGCAAGAAATTAGGTTGGACCCAAATTGATATTATTCGACGGCGCTTGTTAGACTATGAGCTCGGAAAGAACGAAGAGCAAAAGCATGTTAGCGACAAGGACCTTGAACGAATAGAAGTCCGTGACGAGCTGACAGAGATAGAGGAAGTCAGGAGAGAATATGCTAAATTCAATGTACTAATTCCAGTCTGTGACTTTGGCTGGGAAAGTCATCGAAGCTCTACGAACGATGCCGGACATGCGACTACATTGACAAAGGAGATTACCTCAGATTTGGAGCTAATCGGACAACCACAGACTTTTGATCTTTTCACAAAGGATGGTGTGAAGGCCACTTTTAACGTTTCTGACCAAGGCAACGATTTCAATAATCATCAAAGTATGTTCTTCATTAGGGAAAACCTGCTGAAAATGTACCTCGAGAAGAACAATCTTGTTCTTATTTGGGCGATATGGGGTAATCGAGAATACTCATCGGCTCAGTTCAATAAACTTTTCCATGGACCAGACCGCCCTAAACAAGGTTATGCTGTATTTAGTTTTGTGAAGCGTTATGAGTGATCATGACTATACAGCAGGGAGCCAAGGGCTAACAATGTCAGGTAACAGTATCAGTCTTTATTATTCATATTTTATCATTTGGCAATTGAGTATTGAAATATGAAGAGGACAGTATTGATCAAGACTCGAATGACTTGCCGCTCCGCAAGCGGTTGCCACTCAATTCCGTTACTAGCCATAAATAAATCAAATAACAGCAACGGAGTTGCATTATGCAATGAAATGAATTATAATGCTGACAATCTATAATAACAAAATAAGATACGGAGGTAAACGTTATGACAACAGCAGTTAGAATTTTTGAAAAACTTGTTAATGATGCAAAAAAATACAGCCGGATAGACCACAGATCCTTAACTGGCCAAATTGAACATTGGGCTCGCTTGGAAAAATGCGCTGAGGAAAATCCAGATTTAACGTATTCGCTTA
>JAJTXE010000033.1:0-1374 GCA_021463795.1 Candidatus Brocadia sp.
CCGCCCTCGGCAGCGGCTCCCACTCCGGACCCGTCTGGATCGTCGCAACCACTTGCGGCGTCCCCGCCATTAACTGACCAGTCGTCACTACCCCAAACATCCCAAGGGCGGCTACCAAACCGATCTTTTTTATTCCACTTCTCATAATTCTTGTCTCCTCCTTAATGAATTGCTCTGTTTCAGAATCCTTACCGTTTCTACGCTTACTTCCTCTTCAACCCGCTTAATCCACCGGCGTCCTTATCACAGACACGTTGTTGGAAAAGTAATTGGCTGCATAACAATACTTGCCATCCGGCGATAAACACACCGAGCTTGGCCCAAGACCCGTCGTCACCCTGGCCACCAGATACTCCCTCACAAACCCAAGATCATCCCTGAGATAATCCAGCTCCGCCTGTGAGTTCCCACGGACAACATTCAGCACCTTGCCCATGTCAAGGATCGTCACCCGATGCATCCCTCTTATCCCAATATACAAATACCTCCCCTTCGGATCCATCGCCAGTCCATACGGATTACCATCATAGTTATTGAGCTCGTCTAACGGCAACCGTGCCACCTTACCGCCAGCCTTCGTCTCCAACACTGCGATGTTGTTCGTAAATACCTGCCCGTTCTCTGCCTCACACACCGGCAACCAGTTCTTTGGGGTCTCATACGTCACTACCACATACTGCCCATCAGGCGTATATATCACATCCCTCAAATTCGCACTCTCACGAATTATCCGCTTCTCGGTTACCCGGCCACTGTCTACGTCAATAAAGTTCACGCTCCGGTTGATCGAACCGACCGTGTCATTAATCACCGCAAGCGTCTTGCCATCCGGCGATATGTCCAATGTCCTTGGACCGTAGTCACTCGTGTAGATCGACCTCGTCTTCTCCATCTTCCCCGTATCTATCACGTCAATCGTATTCCACATGCACCCAGAACATGCCACATATGCCGTCCTTCCGTCCTTCGTGATCCTTATCCCGCTCGGCCAGTCACCTACCTTGATCTCCTTGACTACCTGCTTGCGCGCAATATCGATCACCGACACACTGTCGCTCTCCGCATTACAAACAAACAAAAACGCATTGTCTGGTGTCATTGCCGATGCCTCTGGCTGCACCCCTACCGACACCTCACCCGTCACCTTCTGCGTCCGGGCATCCACAAACGTCACGCTATGCCCCGACTGATTACATATATACAACGTCCCACCATCCGGTGACGTCGTGATGTGAAACGGACCTGGCAGATCCGTCTTCACGTGCGTGCCCTGGATAAATCCAGCGCCCGACACTCCACCTACCGACAGCACCGCTCCTACTACCGCAGCCCCTAGCCATACTCTTCCTTTCATCGCTCTTCCTTCCCTCCTAA
>JAJTXE010000034.1:0-486 GCA_021463795.1 Candidatus Brocadia sp.
AGTAATTGTAATCGTGTCCTGCCTTCCGTTCGATGCCTTGACCTTCGGACTCCGTGTACGCGAACCATCTCGCTCACGGTCGCCTCCACCCCAGCGCGGATCGCACACCGCTTACGGTAATCCGTATTCTCCATGTACAGATGATGGCGTGCTGCCCCGGCATACGATGCCCCATCTATCGTCAAGGTCGCCACCCCCGTCCCAATTTTTACCGGACATCTCGTATTTACCTTGCACTCCCTGCATACCGATGCGTCAAAATGCACCAGGGTCTTTCCTGTCTTCTCACTTCGCACATGGTCTATCGGCGCTTGTTTTCCCGGACAGACAAGTACAGAGACTTCCCTGTTCTTCTCATCAACACACACTTCAAAGTCCGCTGTGTCGAGTGGTCTATCTCCGGCTTGATACTTCTCGAATGATTGGGAACGTCCTGAACTTGGACCTTCCAGCAAGATGCCTCTGTCTTGTGAATCCACTATGGTC
>JAJTXE010000035.1:0-9516 GCA_021463795.1 Candidatus Brocadia sp.
CATTAGCGCTAAATTGTTTATTAGCGCATTTTCAGAATAAGAAGTATTTAGAAATCTGTTGATTCCGACTTCTTTGCCTCTCTGCAAGAGATTTTACAATTCCATTCCATCCCGTTATCATAGCATTAAGAGCAAGGGGTGGTTCGATAGCGCATTTCACCTGATTGTATGCAAAATTGAACTCACGCCAGACACTTTGAGGCTGATTGTTTTTCCAAGATATATCCCCAGGGGGAAACGGAAGAAGCATACCTTATCAGCTTTTCGGTCAAAAGCGCCACAAACAATTTACCATACAGCCAAGCTTTGGAACTCTCGTCGCTATACTTGGGGAGATGACCAAGCTCCGCAATACTCTTAAACCTTTTGAAAATAAGTTCTACTTGCCACCGGATCCTATACCATTCGAGAACATCTCTGGCATTGAACGATTCTTCCGGAAACGTGGTAAACACAATCACGTATTTCGCATATTCGAATGTTTCTGGCTTTACCACGCGCCCCTTTTTCTGTGCCTCACTTCTGAGCTTTGCCTGTGCCATCAGAATGGCTTCCTCTGTCTTGCGAATTACACATACCCTACCTTTAACCAGCGTACTTTTACTCCCAGGTATTTGAACATTCCAAGACGCCACTGTCCCCGCTTTCTTTATTTCCATCACATTCTTCAGCAAAGGAAATTCTTTGCCTTTCAAATTTTGAATTATCAAGTTCTGCGTGTTTACTCGAACCATTACATACGCCTTTTTCGATTCAACATGGTGTATCCCTGCCACTGTCGAGTAACCTCTGTCTGCTATGATATAATCCCCTTTTTTTATGGAAAACTGAAAAAAAGACTCACCAGTTCCTTGTCCCTTTGTCTCGGTAAGCTTGAAAAAGTCACAACTCAGCGTTGGAAGGGTGACGCTATAATGGATACGCCACAGACTCCCTGTTTTACCAGGCTCCTTAACTGTTGTTGCATCAAAAAGTCTTACTTGAAATCCACCCCCTTTATTGAGGGTTATCCCCTGATCCTCAAACAACGAAACACATAAACTGTGTAACCACTCTTTTGATTTTCTCAGACGCCACAATAATGCAACATCTGAAATATCAGCGATATTGGCCAATTTTGCACGAACTACGGTCTCTCTCATTGAACAACCACAGGCCAAGTGCAGCAAGAGCGTTCTCAAATAGTTTTCTGTATCTTTTTCCTTGCGCAAACCTTTGAGGGCATTGGTTGTTGCTGCTAATTCTTTCCAATTGACCGGGAAAAACGACATCAATACTGGCCAGTCTTCTTCCATTTCTCTATGCCTCCATTTAGTTTTTAAATGTAAGCATATATTTTCATTTGGCTAATGTCAATAAAACAATTTAGCGCTTATGGGAGATGTGTGGAAGCCGTGTCATACCTGTACGGCTAATAACTATTGTTCTGCCTGGGAATCGGTGCAAACAGTAAGAAATGAACAAAAAGGTAAACTTTTGCGTAATCGTCTTTACGAATCGTTTCAGGCAGTTCATCATCGTGGTGAGATTCATATAACGGCTCGTGAGTTACGGGCAACGCTTAGTTATATCTTCTTCGGGATATATTATTGCACTGATTTACACCAAGACCCAGATATTCGGCCAGGACATTATTATGATCGGGCATTTGATCCAGCATCCTCTGCCCGACAGGGAGAAGTATTGCAGGAGCTAACCTTTTTCGACCCTGCTTTAGAGGCGCATCCGAAAGTCGATCGGTACCTACTTGGACAGAACAATAGTGGTGAAAATGCCTCACCACCGAGCTATCCGAAACTTCCTTTTAAATCTGCAAGGAGAAGGGCATATTTCGAATGGGATGAAAAAGATATTGCAAAGGTTAGATTGGATAAAAGCTATTTTGGTCTAGCCCGCTGTCGTAATCTTGAAAGATTTCGTAAGATTCCACTCATGTCGGAAGAAGAAAAAAGAAAATTATGCGAAGACCTTTGTAAAGGAATAGCTAGGCTGGAGGACTTGCCACTCTTAGCTTTTAAAGATACAAATGGAGTACCCTTAAAAATTACTCCGCGTACACCAACTGAAAGCATCTTGTGGGTGGTGAAACCTTTTGAACGCTTTTCTCTCGAAGCAAAACTACCAGTAACAGACGAGGGGCTTGAACAATTGCATACACACCTTGTGTTAAAGTACAAATATGCTGACGGAAATTATGAAGAATTGATTATGGGGGCAGAACTATTTCATATATTGATAGAGCTTAAATATGGTGTTCAACTTTCTGATGCTGCCTCTGATGATAC
This sequence comes from Candidatus Brocadia sp., assembly GCA_021463795.1. Classification (GTDB taxonomy): domain Bacteria; phylum Planctomycetota; class Brocadiia; order Brocadiales; family Brocadiaceae; genus Brocadia. The sequence goes on from JAJTXE010000035.1 coordinate 2,286, forward strand.
CTTTGCTAACCTCTCAATTTTCACCCAGCGTTTGGCTCATGAAAACAGTCGGGAGCTTTTGGCATGGAATCCTGTTGAAGATAAGGTAACTTTTAAGATTAAGGCTGAATTAAAAGATAATATTCAAAAAATTATCTGTACACGTGTTCTATGAGAATGTGATACATGGAAACAAAAACACCACGAGAAATGGTAGAAGGTGTGCTTGACACTCCTACAACAAAGAAGTTATGGTCCTCCGTTTATACGCCCGCTTTACCATTTACACCACAATACTATCTGATGGGGGCTGTATTGCCAGCCGTATTATTTATGTTTCGATGGGGGCATCGGCGTGGAAAGGGTATATTTATAAAAACTTTTGGTAAAACCATAAATAACAAAATTAACCTACCAACAATTGAAGATGTAGTAGATAAACTCAGCCAAAGGAATGATTGGTTTGAAGGATTTGAGGCACAAACGGAAAAAGCTATCCTGGGAGATATGTTATTGACCTTCTGTCTCGAAAATAAAAACCATTTCATGGGAAGAACCGAACAGACACAAAGAGCTTTCCCCACGCACTATTTTTCCAGTTGGATTGATCTCCCTAAAGAAGTATCTCATTTACGCTACATTCCAGAAATGTTAGTTTCGATCTTTGTTGAACAAGAAGAAGGTGACTACCTGAAAAAAACAAATCGCAAATCTTGTTTTAATATCGGTTCGAGTTTTGATGAAAATATTTTTCTTAATCTTTTGGGTAATGCAGTAGAAATCAAAGGAGAATATCTAACAAATAAAGCTTCAGATCAATTTATAGAGATAGACAAAAAAAACACTATTGGACTGGATCAATTACTTACGATACGTATTGCATTGTTATGCGGAGAGGCACCGGAAAAAGCACGTAGTAGTAAAGAGGAACCAGAAAATATTCCCAATCGTTATCCAATAGCAAAAGTAGCATCAAGATTTTTCCGTGAAGATATATCCGTATTTTTACAAGCATACGGTAGGAGCATTCCCAGACAACCTTTTCTTCAAATGCTGGAATCATGTTTTTCAATAGGTATTACAAACATCTACTTTTCAACGGTAAATATGCTCTTAGAATGGGAATCAACGGGTGTCCTACCTCAAAAGGAATCACAAAGACCCTGGCCAATCTTTGTTGATTGTTCCAGCGGTAATGATACTGAACTTCGTAAATTAGCAGAAGAATCAATGGACGAATTCCTTCGTAGGTTTGATAGATTTCCTATACTCATGATGTGTTTAAGAATTCTGGATGACAAAGTAACCTATGATCGTGAATTAAGAAATACTTTGCCACCTATTCAGCCTGACGCTACAGAATTTATCAATTTGTTAGGCAGTATATTTCATAGGTTTCATTCACGCTCTGATAAAATATTAGATGATTTGGATGAAAAATGTCTCAGGCTTGCTGACGCTTTAAAAGAAGAAGGTGAAGAACCAGCAATACAAGAAAAGTTGAGGGATGGGAATATTAATCCTGTACTACGGATGGCTGAAGCTATTTGTTTACTAATGGGAAATAAACTCCAAATAGCGTACTATACGAAAGCTATTGATTCATCTCTTATGATAGAATCACCAAATGGGCTGGCAAAAAAGCGTAAAATACAGCGGGGTGGTGTTTCAGGGAAAAAAATAGTTCGCGATGCACGTTCAGTTGTATTAACAAATACTATGCTTGATTTCCTTGTTCACAGACATTTACGTAAGGCTTCAAAAAAGTGCATTTCGCTATCATTTGTAGATTTTATAAGGTTATTACGGGAACGTTATGGGGTATATATTGATCAATCGCCGCCAGATATGTCAATCCCAATTAAACTCCTCTATCGGAATCGCAGGATACTCGAGAAGAGACTACGGGATTTGGGTGTTTTGATAGGGGTAAATGATGCAGAGTCCATGAAGCGACTACAGCAACGCTTTAAGGCAGAGGATGATTAAATATGGTAACTGAACTCCAGATTACACTACTAAGAGACGCTTTACAAAAAATACTTGCTAAGGCTTCTCATGGTAACATGGCGTTTGTGCGGTGTCTTGAATCACAGATTACAAAAGAACTTTGCGGCTCTTCACTTTTTATAATACCTGAGTGGAGTGTTTTTGGAGTTACAGAGCAATGTACAAAAGATAAGCGTTTTATTACAGCAGACCAGGCGGTTGAACTTCGGGAGAATAAAAAAGATGCAGTACTTCTTTTGGTGGATATTGAGCATGCAGCCGCTGGAATGGATGGAATTTACAGTGCAACAAGAGAAATTGGTGAGGCAGAACTATTTGAGACTGCCAATGAACTAGCGCGCAAGAAGATTCCACGAGGATTTCAGACCTTTACAAAAAATGCAGTAAAGAAGGCACGACGAGTTGGCAGGCAGAATACCATCTCACCGTGGCGTGAATTTGAATTTCTTACTCGTTGTTCAAATAAGGAAGAGATATGTCCTGCATTAGCAATTCTTGGGTTATGGCCTATTAAAATCGAGAATAGGCCTGTAGATGCTGACTTAGATAAGTCGGTATCGATGGTAGAAAGGCTATTTTTACAGATTCGTTCAAATACCACTATTGAATCAAGAATTGATGCCCTCATGTTAATTGACCATACAGAAGAACAGCTTAAAGATTTAGCAAAGGTTCTTCGTAGTGGTGCAAATATGTCATTCTTTGACGCTATTGCGCAGGTATGTAAGTATCCGCATTTATGGCTCAACAACCTTAGACCAGGTATTTTTGAACTGGACATAATACAAAAAATCGAAATTATCTCATGGTGGGGGCAAAGGCATAATCTTTTAACATGGTCAGGTCTTACTATATTAGAAGACAGGTTACACTTTATTTTAAATTCACATAGCGCTGGCTCAAAAAGACAACGAAAACTTGAAGTTCGATGGAAACCTTTGCCGGAAGATTTAAAAAAGGGAGCGGTTGAATACAGTGTGGCTGTTGTATCAGGAGACGAGGAATTAGCGGAAAGGAAAGTAACACACACAGGTAAAAATCCTCAAAAATGTATCTTTGTTTATGATGATTTTGAATTGGAAGAAGGCGCCAAGTTCGAGGCTGTTATACAAATAAAAGTTGTTGGAAGCGAAAATATAAGCGCCGAAACTGAGGACTTTGTGCTTTGTTTTGGCGAAGGACCTTCATCAATAAGCTCGGGTGCTGGTGGCGAGGTGCGTGCATTATCAGAAGGGGCAATAATGCTGGACAACCAGGAGAATTTCTCCGATGCATGCCGTAAATACAACGATCCTCTACATTACGGACGGGATACCAAAGGTTTTATTACTTTTCGTTATCAAAATAAAAGGGCAAAGGTGTTTTGCCCAAAATTGTTAAGGGACATTGAAGTTGATTGGGGAAATCGTAAGGGGCAAATTGGACGATGGAAGATTCAAGTGCGTAATGACGGGACACAGGTGGGAAGCCATAATTTTATACCGTTTCCCCTTAGTTGTTCGGGTAATGTATGGGACAGACTTCTTAATGCATCAAACGCCGTGAGTAATGTTGCTCTAAATGGACAGGGCATAATGGGATTTATTCATGGTCATGGACTCAATAAAAATATTGAAGAATATATAAATGCTTGGTTAGCTGTATTGGAAAATGGAGAACCGATTCTGGCGTTAGCAAACACTGTTGAAGTAATTTCCTTGTCAGGAACTACCGTTGGTTTAATAGTGCTTCCCTTTCATCCATTACGTATTGCCTGGCATCAGGCGTATGATACATTATTACAAAATGCGCGGTATGAGGAAGAAATTGCACCAACTAAAATTCGTGAAATAATGAAAACTGTTGATGGATCTCACTTCCCTGCCTTTCTGCCAGGTTTAAAAAATGGGGAGTCATTTGTTTTTGGAGATACATTAGGCTTTTATACTGTGGCAATGGTACCAGATAAGGACAGGGAACCTAAAGCAAGCATAGCAATACTTGCACGGGTATTATCAAATAAAAATAAAGATATTGCACCTTCTATAGGGAAAACGACATCAGATGTTTTAGCAAATGAGATCAGTAGATACATAGATTTACACCCACATTACAATCTTGTACATCTCCATGCCTTACGACCGGGTGATGGTATGACAATAGGAAGGGCGCTTGGCTATGTAGTTGAGGAAAATAATAAGCAAATACAGAAAAGCGAGGAAATGGAAACTATTGGGAGACAGCACATTGGATTTAAACTTGAGTTGTATCCAACACCTGAGAAAACAGGCATCGTTGGTAAATATCTATCTCTTGTTGCTGAAGAAAGAAGAACCGGGGCGGGATATATTCTAGAACAAGACAGATGGATTTTAGATACTATTCCCAGGGAAGGGGATAGAACGATACCTCGTTTACGTTGGGCAAAACGGGCCGAACAAGAACCAGAAATTTCAGCACATCTATCTGTGGCATTTGATACCTTTGATTCTCAGGTAATTACCGATACTTTTCAAGATAAAATAAATTCACCGATAGAAGTTTATGGTCTTGTCGTTGGTCTCATTCGTGAATTTGCTTTTACTCCACAACCCGTTTGGCGCACATTTCTTTCACCTGTATTTGATGGAGAAAAACACCCCGCCGGGCGTGGGTATACCGAGCGTTTGATTAAATTACATGAAGCAATTATGAAGGTTACAACAAGGAATCTTGCAAGCGATTCAAATGTATGGCCGATTTTGATTACAGAGTTGCCTTCTTCTAAGGAAGAATCGATAAGGATTCTACATTCCTTAAGTGACTGGGTCATTACCATAGATAGAAATGCAGGCATGGAATATTTTGATTCTCCAAAAGAGAAAGCAACAATTTATGATGCGTATATCATAGATTGCGTTCCTGAACGCGAAGACCTCGGTTTCCTTCAGATGGTAACGTCAACGAGCAACTTTGATGAAATTGTAAATCTTCTTGATACGACATTAGCTGAGATGGGATTGAGTTCCAGTCCGCGTAATTGCCTTTTTTTGCTTAATGAACTAAAAGGACTCAGTGGGCGATTTGCAATGCGGTTGGCAGGTTCAAGTAACCAGTCACAGGAAATGATCGCATTAGCCCTAACCCATACCCATTGTCGTAAAACATCTGAAAATGATTCGTTTTGGTTGTCTTTAAGTGAGGGTTTTTTCATACCTTTAGATGATGTATCTCTGTTGGGTAACGCAGGTAAAAAAGATACCGAGCCGAGCGAGAATTCTGATAAGGGCAAGGCTGATTTATTGTATGTATACGTGCCTCCACGCGGTGGATTACAATTTGCTTTTGTAGAGGTTAAATTCCGCCGCTATTTAAGAACCGCGAGAAGTATCGACTTGATTGATACCATATGTAAACAGATTCGAAACACAAGACGCAAATTTGAAGATTTATATATTTCTGGAGCAAATTCGTTAGAAAGAATTGTACGGCGCAGTTCATTAGCAAGGATATTGAAGTTTTATGCAAATCGAGGACGACGCCATAACTTAAGTGAAAATACTTATCAACGGATCATGAAGGAAATTGAAAAGATGGTCCGGGAAGGCGAAAAATATACCTTCCCTTTACCATCGGAACCCTACTCATCAGACAGAGGTTATATTTTTTGCCCTGAATTTAAGGCATCAAATCCTGCAGTAATATCCTTTGATGACCAACCTCAAGTTGTACTTTTCGGAGCAACACAAATGCCAGATCCACCAATCAGATTTGTATTGCCTTCTCAGCCCGAAGAACAACGGCAAGAACTACAAAAAGAAATCAAATTGGATAATCAAAAAGCTTCTTTTGAGCCTATAATTCCTGATGTTGAAAAGGGAGAACCAGCATCTCATAAGGGGATAATGATTGATCTTGGCAACGAAAAAACAACCGATGAGTCAGTTAAATGGAATATATCAATTAGTTCCAACCCTCATTTAATGATTGTAGGTTTACCTGGAATGGGGAAAACAACATGTTTGATTAATATTTGTTTGCAAATGGTTAAATTTGGCATAGTCCCGATTGTTTTTTCATACCATGACGATATCGATACAAAAATGATTAATAAATTGGGAAGTGATGTACATTTTGTTGATTATGCAGGTCTAGGGTTTAATCCGCTTGAAGTGGTTGGTGATAGCACAATAGCATATATTGATAATGTTGGGATGCTTCGTGATAATTTTTCTTCTATTTTTCATGATCTTGGTGAGATTCAACTCGGAAGACTTCGAGAAGCGCTTAAGCAGACTTATGTAGATCAAGGCTGGGCGGATAGTGGAAGGAGTAGAACTGATCTTCAATTACCAAGTTTTCAGGCATTTTACGATATACTGAAAGTGCAACCGAAACCTGAGAAAAATTTACTGACTAGATTAGCAGAATTAGATGATTATGATTTCTTTCGGAATACATCAGGCGCAAAAAGTTTACTCGATTCAAACAAGCCAACTGTGATCCGTATTCATCGTACACAAAATGAAGTGCTTCAACGTGCATTTGCTACATTTGTGCTTCATAACCTGTATCAAAGGATGTTTCAGCGTGGAGTACAAAAACAGATAACACATGCAATAATATTTGATGAAGCACACCGTGCAGCGAAACTAAAACTTATACCAAGTATGGTTAAAGAATGCAGAAAATATGGCATTACTTTTGTTGTAGCCTCACAAGAGGCACGGGACTTTGACCCATCAGTGTTCAATGCGATAGCTAATTATCTTGTTTTGCGCCTGACAGAGAATGATGCAAAAGTTTTAGCAAAAATAATGGCTGCCTCAGACCAGATTAACCGTTACACTGATAAAATAAAGCAGTTGCCAAAATACCATGCGCTATTTTTTGGCGAAGGCAGAAATAGGGCGACTTATCTTGAATTAAGTAAAAACAAGTGAAACAGCGCGAATTCACTAGTACCTTTTTTCTTGGTGCGTTTCCGCCTCCCAATAACATCAGGACTTGTTTCACACGACTTTAATCAACTCCTCGAAGTCCTGGAGAAGAACAGAAACAAAATATCTATAGACCCATCAGACCAAAAAAGCAGGAAATGTTTGAAAAATAGTTTGCCAAAAGCAAGTCAATTCTCGAACCACTAAAAGGTGGAATTAAGGTGATAGACGGATGAAGTAGTGAACGGTCGTATGAGATAACAGAAGAGGAAATTAAGGTTGTTAAAGGCGTGGTATCTTAGTGAAGTCTATTATAATTATTAAAATCAGGTACAATTGTAGTA
>JAJTXE010000036.1:0-9505 GCA_021463795.1 Candidatus Brocadia sp.
GCATAAAAACTAGTGAAAGAGTGAAAAAAGTGTTAGACAGATAAAAGAGATATATGAAAATAGACTATTAAAATTATGGGCGAGAAAATCGTTTGTATTTATTGTTTGAAAGATAGTTCTGGCACAAGAAATTTGGAACATGTCATTCCAGAAGCGTCATGTAATTCAGAAAACAGGAGTTTCGCTACTTTGCTAAAAACAAACTTGGGTATTTTTGTAGAATTGCGTCTTTTATCCTGGATATTTTTAGATTATTTACGGGCTGGAGAAATGAAATAGAGCCAGAAATTATTAATAATGGTTATATTATTAACCTGAACCATTTGTCATTTTAATAGATTTTGCAATTATTAAAGCTAACGGCATGACCCCCCTTTGACAGGAATCGATCTGGCCCATAGTTGACTGATGGAACTGCACGGGGGGACATCAGAGTCGAGGGTGAACCGTGCAAGGGAAAACATCTTTTGGTTTCCCTTGGCACTAAAAAAGGTATATTATGCAAAAATCTATTAAGTAGGAGGAGAATTAACATGTTGGAGTTTTTTCAGAATCTCTTTACCCAAGATTTTATGCCTCATGGGCAATGTTTACTATGGAGGCCTGAAATCTTATGGCTATTCGTAATCTCCGACGGCATTATTACCGCATCATACTATTCTATTCCTGTTGCACTATTTTACTTCGTGCGGAGACGAAAAGACCTGGAGTTTAAGTGGATGTTTATCATGTTTGGTTTATTCACTTTCTCATGTGCTAACACGCACTTTCTGGATATCTGGACCCTATGGAGTCCTTCTTATAGGCTTGAAGGTGTCGCAAAGTTTCTTACAGCCATAGTATCCGCATTTAGCGCCATAGCCATCTGGCCCCTTATCCCCAAGGCACTTGCACTACCGAGCCCTTCCCAACTAAGAAATGCAAACCTCGAAATGACGCGAGAAATGAATGAACGAAAGAAAGTGGAAAACGAATTGCGCACGTCTTACAAAAACCTTGAAGCTACTAAACTCTTGCAGGAACAGGCCAACAGAGCCAAAACTCAATTCCTCTCGAATATGAGTCACGAATTGCGTACGCCGCTCAACGTCATCATTGGCTATACCGATCTTTTAAGTGAGCAATTACCTGGAAAGCTCAATGAAAAACAGTTAAAATTTATTAGCGAAATCAGCAGTAGTGGAAAATTCCTGTTGTCCCTTATCAACGATTTGCTTGATATGTCCAAGATAGATGCGGGAGCAATGGAACTCGAAATGGAGGATGTTTCAATCGATGAATTAATTAATGGTATAGTATCCACGATGAGTCGCCAGTTTGTGAAAAAAAAGATAACTGTGAAAACAATAATTGAACCGAAGCTGCCCGTCGTGACGGCAGATCTTAGGAAGTGTAAACAGATCCTTATGAACCTGCTTACAAATGCAGTAAAGTTCACACCAAAGGATGGACGGGTTGAGATTTGTGCTGTTAGTGACGGAGACTCCAGAGTCCGAATAGAAGTCAGGGATACCGGGAGCGGAATCGCAGAAGATAAGATCGATAAGATTTTTTCTGAATTCTACCAGGCAGAGCATGTGATCGATGAACAGCTTGGTGGTACAGGGATTGGGTTGGCCATAACACGACGACTGGTAGAACTACACGATGGGGAAATTGGTGTTGAAAGCAAATTGGGGAAGGGGAGTACCTTTTGGTTTACTTTACCACTGAAAAAATTGCCGCGAAACAAACCTTCCGAAGAAAAAGAGGTGGAGGAAGTTTTAAAAGAAAATGGTGTCACTACTCCTAAAGGACGTCGTATATTGATAGCGGAGGATAACGAGCATAATCTGGCGATGGTCATTGAAATGATGAATGCCCATAACCACCAGGTCGTGGTTGCTAGAAATGGACAGGAGGCGGTTGAGATGGCTAAGCTGCATAAACCGGAATTGATTTTGATGGATATTCGCATGCCGGTGATGAATGGCCTAGAGGCAACTCAAAAGCTTCGAGCTATACCTGAATTTGTTAATACTCCCATTATCGCCATGAGTGCCAGTACAGGTTTTGAAGCCGAAAAAACTTATTTTGCTAAGGGTTGCACCGCACACCTGGCAAAACCTATCCATTTAAAGCTACTGTATGCGGTTCTTAAAAAATATTTAAGCGTCGAAGATTGACTAAGGGAAATTTCATGACAAATCCAGCAAGAGTTCTTATCGTTGAGGATAAAAAGGCTAGCCGCGATATCCTAAACGAGAGGGTTATTGCATTTGGACATATTTCTATCCCTGCGGAGAATGGACTTTCTGCATTGGCTCAAATAAGAGAACAGCCTCCAGATCTCATCCTGCTTGATATAATGATGCCTGAAATGGATGGATACGAAGTTTTGTGTCATTTGAAAGACAGTGCTTCTTGGCGTCATATTCCTGTTATCGTGATCTCAGCCATCGATGATATGAAAAGTATCATACGGTTTATTGAAAAAGGTGCGGACGACTACTTAACAAAACCTTATAATCCCGTATTGCTCAAGGCGAGAATCGATTCTTGCTTGATGAAAAAGCGCCTGCATGATCAGGAAGAACAGTATCGCCATCTGCTTGGAAAAAAAGTACAGGAAAAAACTAGTGATCTTCAAAAAGCAAATATTGCATTAGAAAAGGCCTATAGATTGAAATCCGAATTCTTGGCAACCATGTCGCACGAACTTCGTACTCCGTTAAATGCAATTATTGGATTTGCAGAAGTCTTAAAGGATGAATTGATTGGGCCTATAAATGATGAGCAAAGAGAATATGTATACGATATTCACAGCAGCGGAAAACATTTACTCAGCATGGTAAACAACGTGTTAGACTTTTCTAAGATTGAAGCGGGAAAACTAGAGCTAAAATATGAAGAAATTTGTATGAAAGAAGCAATAGATGACGTATTAAATACGGTGTCAGGAATAGCAAATAAAAAAAATATTTCAATAAAGAACACTATCCAATCCGATATTCCTACTCTCGTTGCAGATCAATTGAAATTAAAACAAATACTGTTTAATCTTTTGTCTAATGCAATAAAATTTACCCCCCAAAATGGTAATGTGTGTATACACATAACATTGAAAGATCTCTATGTACAATTTGCCATTGCAGATACAGGAATTGGTATAAAACAAGAAGACAGAGAAAAAATATTTGAAGCATTCAGCCAAGTGGATTCTTCATTAGCACGGAATTATGAAGGGGCTGGCCTTGGTTTAGCGCTTACAAAACGTTTAGTTGAATTACATGGTGGTGAAATTTGGATGGAGAGCTTTTATGGGAAAGGAAGTACTTTTACATTTATACTACCTCTACAACCTCCAAATCAAAAGGAAATGGGTTAACACCTTGAAAAGACGTCGTATACTAATAGCAAAGGATAACGAGCGCAATCTGGCAATGGCCATTGAAATACTGGATGTACATAACCTATCCATGTAAAGCAAATGTATGCAGTTCTTAAAAAGTGCTTAAGCGTTGAAAATTTGCGGAGGTAAATTTCATGACGAATCAGGCAAGAATTCTTATCGTTGAGGATCAAAAGGCTAGCCGCGATATCCTAAACGAGAGGGTTAATGCACTTGGACATATTTCTATCCTTGCTGAAAATGGACTATCTGCATTGGCTAAAGTAAGAGAGCAGCCTCCGGATCTTATCCTGCTTGATATAATGATGCCGGAAATGGATGGATACGAAGTTTTGTGTCATTTGAAAGACAGTGTTTCTTGGCGTCACATTCCTGTTATCATGATCTCAGCTATCGATGATATGGAAAACGTCGTACGATGTATTGAAAAAGGTGCTGACGACTACTTAACAAAACCTTTTAATCCCGTATTGCTCAAGGCGAGAATCGACTCTTGCTTGATGAAAAAGCGCCTGCATGACCAGGAAGAGCAGTATCGCAAGCGGCTTGAAGACTATAACTTGGACTTGGAACGCCGTTTAAAAAAGGTGGCTCGTGTTGGTACTCAATATCTTCGCAACTATGCCTCTGACCTCCCTCGAAACTGGGCGGGCATATTCGTAATCATATTGGGAGTGGTGTATATCCTATCTTTTTTTTCATATTTTATCATAGGACTATTTTTATCCGAGGATTATATCCTGAAATTTCTCCATAAGTTACATAAGGCAGCAATTATTTCTTATGTTCCCTTAGCATTTATAGTGGAAGGTTACTATATAGTCAGGGGACTTGGAGAGAACAAAAAACATTCTGAGTTAATTATTCACGTGTTGGTTAGTTTATTCCTTTTTTCCATCCTAATTCTTGGAAATCATTTGGCTTTTAAGTGGTGGCTATCGCATATGTGACTCTGTTGAAAACCCTTATAATTGAAAAACAGATGAATGCTGTAGTTTTGAACATTGAAAAGTTAAAATGAAGCGATTTCCAATCAGAGAAAAAAATTTATGTGTTGGCTAAATAACAGAGGAATCGGGTTTTTCTAGAAGAAATATCAGTAGAGAGATTCAATCATGCTCAATAAAGACGAGATACGTGGAATTCTTAAAAAACACAAGGAGTATCTCCAATTGCAGTTTCATACAACACAAATCGGATTATTTGGTTCGTATACGAGGGATGAACAACATAAAAAAAGCGATGTTGATATTCTTGTGGAGTTTGAAAAAGGATACAAAGATTTATATTGCAACAGGCGATGAGGCTTTCTTCCACTAAAAGTTGGCCGATCTTTTTTGCCTCATCCCGTGAGCTGGCTGTGATAAAAATGACAATCGTTTTTGACATAGGAAGAGGTCTTACCCGATTCTGTTCCGCTCAATGATTTTCCGATCGCACATGCCACCGTGTTTTTTGAGAAGAGATTCTATTTCTCTGCTGCCATCTTCGTCACGTGTCACATATACCAGCGTACAACGACACCCTTTGTGACTTTTACATCCGGCGTGCGGGGGTTTAATTTGCTGTAGAAGTTTATGGTGGGGAAGCATGTGTCTTCCATCTAATTCCATACATATGTCACAGGTATTGCCATCTTTCGTTGCTGTATAAAAGACATAGGCAATTTCTTTCACGTGCGCAACAACGGTATCTGTTTTTTTAGCTTTCTGGTGTTGAACGTTGTTCTCGGGAGGTTTGCCTTTTAAACTATTTCTAACGAGGGAGTAAACTACATAGGCGGCTATCAAAAGTACAACAAAACGTGTCATCAATTATCTTGTACCTTTGGGCTTTCTCAGCATAAATAAAAACAGTCCACCTATTACCAATACCGTTTGTGTTAATATAATACACTTGATCCATATCGCACAAGATTTCCACATTAATTCCGGTCCGCGAACCATCTCAATTGCGTGAGACACACTCCTGAAGGCATAGATTGCTATCAGTGAGATCAGCGCCGCCATAATTATTATGATAAATGCCTTAAGTTTTTGTTTCATCGCGCCCGTCTTTCCTCGTATCGCATCAGTCAAATCTTAAACATTATTTGTTAACAATTACCTGTTCAGGATCATCCGGAGTATTTACAGATTCTCTGTTTTTACTCTGAACGCCTGAATTCACCTTGATGGCCTTCTTATATTCTGCAACAGCCTCATCGATCATGCCTTTTTCCTCATAGGCATATGCCAAATTATACCGTGCATCGGTATTCATGGGATTGGAGCCTACGGTCTTTTTAAATTGAGTTATGGCGTCTTCCGTCATATTTTTACCTGCATATGCCAGTCCCAAATGGAAATGAGCCCTTGAAGAAACCGGATTAAGTTCCAGCAATTTTTTCCATGAAGAAATAGCTTCATCATAAAAACCCTGTTGCAGGTAAACCGTACCCAGTTTGTCATATGCCTCAGTAAAATTTGGATTTATTGCAATCGCTTTATGAAAGACTGCAGTGGCTTTGTCGAAGAGTCCTTTGTCTGCATAGGCATCGCCCAGTTTATACATGGCACGGGAGTTATCAGGGTGAGTCTTGAGTATCCTTTCATATTCCTGAATTGCTTCATCACAAAGTCCTTTTCCAAGGTATGCGTCGCCAAGATTTAATTGCGCCAGAACATTTGATGGATCCTGAGCAAGAGTTTCTTCATATACGCGGATTGCATCATCCAGCATCCCTTTCATGCTGTAGGCATTGCCTAAATAGTAAGATGCCATGATATCCTTAGGATCTTCAGCCAGCACCTTTTTAAAGGAGAGGATCGCCTCATCAAAAAATCCTCTTACATATTGGTTATATCCAGCAATATTTCCGGGAGCTATTCCTTTATTTGCAATATGATACGTCTTGGTTTTTTCATATATCTTTTTTTCTTTGCAGGCGATATCCAAATTCTTTTTGGCTTCCATGTCTTTTGGATTTATTTTCAGCGCTAGATTATGTTGTGCGATAGCCTCATCAAACATATTCTTTTGCCGGTATGCAAATCCCAGGTTATCATGTGCCTTGGAATAGTCGGGATTAATCTTAATTGCTAATTCAAATTCTTCAATTGCCTCATCAAACAACTTTTGTCTGCTATAGGCTACCCCAAGATTATTATGAACTTCTGCGAAATCTGGTTTAATTAAACTGGCTCTCTTAAATTGGAGGATTGCCTCATCAAGCATGCCTTTGTTTACGTATTTTGCACCCAGGTTATTAAACTGCATTGCTAAATGATATTGGTCGGCTCTGTTTGCGTCTTGTTTTTTGTTCGGAGAAGCACAACCGAGGAAACACAGGCTAATGCCTATTCCTAACAGCATTTTTTTCATGGCGCTCGCTCCTTATAAGCTGACGAATTGTTCATTGCCGATTCCTAAATCCTTGTATAAATGTATATTGAATCAACATCAAAGTCAATAGTAAAAATCATTTACCTCACCTCCCTTTGCCGGTTTTATGAGAACCGGGATTGCAGTAGGGCTTCCTGCGCGAATTATACAACCATGTCAAAGAGGAGGCTCTTACGTGGAAGAAACTTACAGCCCAATTCAAACATTTCCAGCAATTCCTTTGCCCGAATAACTTCCGCAAAGATCTTATTTCCATCGTGGTCATATTCAGGAGAAATAGTCAGAATGCTTGCATCTGATTTTTTCCCAGGGAAGATGACTAAAAGGCTGCCCCTGGCTATTTTTTCCTTTGTTTTTAATCGTAAACCGTTTTTGGAAATATCAACAACGGTGCCTTCGTAAGCTGATTTTTTGAGTTCATTCACTTTCTTAAACTTACAGGCAAATATATGGTAAAATCGCTCAGGTCTTATTAAGTCAGAGAGATTATCCGAAGCTTTGTCCGTTCCTTTTTGCGATGTTATCACAGGTTCCTTAGACGTCTTGATCAGGGTGTCAATACAATTTCGTGCCTCATGAAGTTCGTCCTGAGACAAATCCGTTAATAATTTTATTACCCTTTTTATTGAGGACATGTTCTGAATGTTATAATTCTAATGCGGTTGTGGGTTGCGCTCACGAGCAGCTTTCGTGCCTGTCGATCCATATTGGTCGGATGAAAAAACCATGGTTTTATTCCTCATGCATGCAACAATTTTGATACCTCCGCTTGCAAGGTGTTTGTTACGTAAAGTGTGTATTCCCGATCTGTCCGTGCACTGTCAAATGACAGTGGCTTGCCAAACGATATTTTGACATGTCTTTTTTCCGGATGGGATAACCAGCCGCGTTTCGGCATAAACTGGTTACTACCGCAAATTGCCATGGGTACAACTCTTTTTCCTGATTTTAAGATGATCAGGGAAATTCCTCTTTTGAAGGTGCCTAAGTTACCATCCTCGCTTCTCGTTCCTTCGGGAAATACCACAAGTGATTTCTTTGATGACAGTTTTCTGATGGCAGTCAGAAGGGTTTCGTAAGCCTTTCTGTCATCAGTCCGCTGAATGGGGATATGTCCTGATGCCGTCATGTATGAACCCAGGATTGGGACGTGGAAGACGGTATCCTTTGAGATAAAGCTGAAGTTTGTTGGAATAAAGGCCAGAGAGAGTTTTATATCCATCATGCTTTGATGGTTTGAAATAAAGATCACGGGTTCATTTTCAGGGATGTTCTCTCTGCCTTGAATTATTACCCGCATCCCCAGGAGCTTAAAAGCAATGCGGCTAAAGACTCTTTCTATCGTATTAAATGCGTTTTCTTTCTTTTTCGTGTCCATGCTCACAATCATAGCAGTTAACGTAGAAAGCATCCAAAGTGAGACGAATAACGTCCACGAATATACCGTAAAAACTATTTGATACAATTTGTACATGACGCTATTGTAGCTATAAATTTATGATTTTCAACAAGAAGATTTATATCGTATTATAAAATGTCTATAAGCACAGAAAAGTGCGATAGAGCTTATCCGGACGTAGCTCTTGCTTGTTCACGTTTTAACAGACCAATCAATTGTAGCGTTTCTGCTAACCTCTTGATATCATACTCGTTATGGGTGGCCATTAAGGAAATCCGTAACCTGCTCGTGTCTGGTGGCACAGTAGGTGGTCGAATTGCCGGTATCTGGATACCATAGTGATAGAGTTTTTGTGATGCACGCAGTGTTTCCTCTGCCGATCCAAGAATAATGGGAACGATAGGGCCTCCGATGGTGATAGTATTCATAAATTTCGAGAGCTGAGACTTTAAACAGGCAATATTTTTCCATAACCTGTTAATAAGTGATGCATCTTCCTGGATAAGTGTCAATCCTGTCAGTGAGGCGGCGCAGACAGCAGGCGGCAGAGCCGTTGTATAAATGAAAGGACGTGCCTTGTTCTTTAAAAAATCGATGAGAGGTTTGCTTCCCGCAATAAATCCGCCAACACTGCCAATCGCCTTGCTGAAAGACCCCATGACAATATCAATCTTTCCTTCGAGACTGTAGTGTTCGATCAAACCTTTTCCTTGTTTCCCGAATACCCCCGTGGCGTGGGCATCATCCACCATAAGTATGGCATCATATTTTTTGGCAATGCCTGCAATCTCTGTAAGCGGGGCGGTATCGCCATCCATACTAAACACGCTGTCAGTAACCACCAGTTTCCGCCGATACCCTGAAGACCTTTGTAACAAAGATTCCAATTGGCTGACATCCTTGTGCGGGTAAATGCGAAACGTGGCGCCGGACAATCGGCAACCGTCAATGATGCTGGCATGGTTCAACTTGTCGCCGACGACCATATCCCCTTTCGAGACAAAAGCGCACAGGGCGCCCAGATTTGCCATGTATCCTGTCGGAAACAGAAGCGCCGCTTCTGTCCCTTTAAACTCCGCAATTTTCTTTTCCAGCTCCTGGTGAAGTGTCATAGTTCCGGAAACCAGCCGCGATGCGCCGGCACCCCACCCGTATTGCTGAATGGTCTCAATGGCAGCCTGCTTTATCTTTGGGTGATTGGCGAGTCCGAGGTAGTCATTTGAACAAAATGAAAGATACGATTTGCCGTTTATGTATACGTAAGGCCCTTGTGCACCTTCAATAGTTTTATACTCGCGGAGCAGGTTAAGGTCTTTTAACTCTCTCAATTC
>JAJTXE010000037.1:0-4380 GCA_021463795.1 Candidatus Brocadia sp.
CCAAAACCGATAGGAACCGGTTGATCGTAATAACTGGAAAAACGAACTTCTTCAGGAATGAATAGGTGACGGGGCACGGATTCCATGGCTTCCAGCACCCGTTTGTCCTTTATGTCCCGGTACGCAATCTGTTCTTCCACCATGCGTTTTCGCTGGCGTGTAAAGGTGTCTTCATCCACGAAGGATTCTCTGCCGCTCATGGCTAAAACCTTATTTTTGTTGTATATCAATAGGGTGGCACAAGAGATTACAACAACCAAACACGAGATAATAAATACTACCATGCTTATCTTCATCGGATTTATTCCTCTGAAAGAATCCTGACCCGAAAGAGACAGAATACGTAGTGCGGGCGCGTCCCCCGCTGGCGGGGATTAGGTGGTGGATTTCCCCCAAAAATGCCGACCACAAGGAATCAGCGCTACAATTCTTTGTCAAAATATTTTTTGTAAGATATTCCTTTATGCTGATTTTCCAACAGGAACGGTTCATGGTGTAACAACGATAGAAACATCCCTACACTCATACACTTCACCAACGATACTCGCCGACATAACGCCTCTCCCTCTGAGTTTTGTACAGAGCATCTCAGCCTTGCCTTCCGGAATTGAGATAAGCAGGCCACCAGAGGTCTGCGCATCGAATAAGACGTCAACCAACTCTTCCCGCACTTTGGAGTCTATCGCAATGGCATCTTTCAAATATTTCTTACTAAGTTTTGATACCCCCGGTATCAATCCCATCCTGACATAGCGTTCGCAACCTTCAAATATGGGTATGCGTCCGGCAAAGAAGGATAGCGTTACCTTGCCGGCCTCCGCCATCTCATATGCATGACCCATAAGGCCAAACCCGGTGATATCCGTACAGGAACTGACGCCCACCTCCAGCATCGTTTCTGAGGCTATTTTATTTAACTGACACATGCTCCTGGTAACAAGCTGCTCATCTCCCTCAAAAACCTTGTTGTTCTTAATGGCCGAGATAATCAGTCCTGTGCCAAGCGGTTTGGTCAATACGAGTACATCGCCTGGTCTGGCACCCGCATTCGTCACAATCTTGTCGGGGTGAATAATGCCGGTAACCGATAATCCATATTTGATCTCATTATCCTGCAGGGTGTGACCACCAACAACGGTTGCGCCAGCCTCATTGACCTTGTCTGCGCCTCCTTTCAGTATCTCCACCAAAATATCTTTATCCAGAGATTTTAAGGGATAGCAGAGGATGTTCATTGCCGTGAGGGGCTTGCCTCCCATAGCATAGACATCACTCAGGGCATTAGCAGCGGCGATCTGACCGTAATCATACGGACTGTTTACGACCGGTGTAAAAAAATCCAGGGTCTCCACCAGCGCCATTTCATCGTTAACCTTGTAAATGCCGGCGTCGGCGAAGGTCTTCGGGCCGGCCAATACCCGTTCATTGGGATATTCGGGTAAATGCCTAATCACATACGCCATGTCTTCGACGGGGATCTTTCCTGCTCACCCACCGCAGGCGGCAAAATCAATCAATCGTTTTTTCCCCAAAACCACCAGCCTCACCCCCTTTCATGGAATTTGGTAGGGGCGAAGCATTTGCCGTAATCAATAGAAATACTCCCATCCACGGATCAGCAAATGCTTCGCCCCTACACCGTTCGGCAAAGATTGCTATTGTTGGAATTTTTTTGGATACTGCCTCATTACCTTAAACCAATCGTTGCATTTTATCCATATCTGGTTTTACTGAAACCACGAAGTCGATTCCTCTTTTGGATTATACTTGGCGTGGCACTCGTCACAGCTGTTTACTACCTTGAAAAAGGCAGACGTAGCCTTATCCTACTGAAACCACGAAGTCGATTCCTCTTTTGGATTATACTTGGCGTGGCACTCGTCACAGCTGTTTACTACCTTGAAAAAGGCAGACGTAGCCTTATCCTTATTCTTTTCCTGGCAGGCGCTAATCAATTCCAGAGCACTCATATGAAACTTCACATCCAGATTGATAAATTCTACCGGCAGGTCTTTTTTATTGGCTCCCGTGAAGGCTACGGGACTCGAATTTTTGAGCTTTTTCGTATCCTTTTTGATGGCCTCCCAGTCCTGCTGATGAATTGATGCCGACAAATGTTTCAATAGCACCTTGATGTCTTTCATATGCACAATGAAGCCATCTTCATTCTTGATAAAACCCAGTTCCTCATGATGTTTCGTCTCTGCCTGCCCTTTTTCTGCAGAAGCCTGTTTTTTCTCTAAAACCGCCGTTTCGTCTTTACTACAACCAAAGACAGCCATCAGTATAAAACTTGTTATAATGAATTTCTTCATGCGATACCACCCCAAAGCCTTCTTAAAAAATTGAGAATAGTTAACAAAACGATAATTTTGAATACTAAATCCTTTTCTCCAAAAAATCAATAGAAAGAATATCTTTACGAGAAAGACCTCCTGCACTGCCATGTTGAGCCCTTCGTTTTTTGTCATGCTGGGCAAAACGAAGAATCTCATTTGGCAATACCGTTTACCTTCAGCGCTGGATGCATTTTTCATTAACCTTTGTGAGCCAAAGGCCCCTGGATATTTCATCGCACTATTCCCAGTGATTTTCCAATCTTTTCGAAGCGTTCTGCTGCCCACTCAAGGTCATCCCTGCTGTGTGCCGCTGAAAGCATTGCCCGGATGCGCGCTTTGCCTGTAGGTACCGTAGGGTAACCAATGGCCTGGGCGAAGATGCCTTCCTCAAATAATCGCTGGCTAAAATCCTTTGCTATTTTAACATCTCCTATCATAACCGGGGTAATGGGCGTTTTGGTATAACCGGGATTAAACCCGATCTGTTTCATCTTCTCCTGGAAAAACGTAGTGTTTTCCCAGAGTTGTTTGACCAGCGAATCAGAGGCGGTTAGGGTATCTACTGCTGCAATACAGGCAGCAACGTCGGCAGCAGGAACGGCGCTGGAAAAGAGAAAGGGACGTCCCTTCTGCATCAGATAATCCGTTAATTTTTTACTCCCTGCAATATAACCACCCACCACACCAAACGCCTTCGACAGGGTGCCCGCCTCTATGTCTACTTTTCCATGCAAGTCAAAGTGATCAATAATCCCTCTGCCACCTCGGCCCAACACACCTTCTCCGTGCGCATCATCCACCATGGTGATGGCCTCAAAATTTTCGGCAATCTTTACAATTTCCGGTAATGGTGCAATGTCTCCCTCCATACTAAAAACACCGTCGGTGATAATAAGGAATTGTTTAACTTTCTTTTCACCGGATATTTTAACCTGAAGATCCCTGGGATTGCAGTGTTCATATCGGACAACCTTCGCCTTAGAAAGACGACAGCCATCAATGATACTTGCGTGATTGAGTTCATCAGAAAAGACAATGTCATCTTCTCCGGCAATTGCTGGAATAACGGCAAGATTCGCACAGAATCCGGATTGAAAGGATATCGTACTTTCTGCCCCCTTAAAGAGTGCAAGTTTCCGTTCAAGCTCTTTATGGAGGGTCGTTGTTCCGGCAATAGTCCTTACCGCGGCGGGCCCTACACCATACGCCTCGATGGCCTTTTTCGCCGCAGACATTAGCTGAGGATCATTGGCAAAACCCAGATAATTATTTGAACAGAGATTGAAGACCTTCTTCCCGTCCACCGTGATCCATGCACCCTGAGGCCCTTCGATTGTTCGGATATTTACCAACAATCCTGATTCTCTTAACTTGTCAAGTTCTTCGGTAATAAAATGAAGTTTGTCCACTATACCCATACCCCCATTTTAAATTTGATATTTCGTAACAATTTAGTTTTTTGAAAATCCCAATAATAGCGATGTTTACCATACCGTGTAGGGGCGAAGCATTTGCTGTAATTGGCACAAACACGCCCATACCCAAGCGGGCAAATGCTTCGCCCCTACTTTTTCAAAAAACTAAATTGTTACAATATTTCGAATTTTAATTAAGTAGCCGCTTCCCTTGAGGGTGTGTTTCCGGATTATATAAAAGAGGTTATTGCCAGTTCCGCACGGGCGAAAACCATGTGGCTGCCATGTGTAGTTGCCGAAGATCTGACATAACTATTCAGCAAAAAATGGCGATTGTTTGCCTTACGCAACACGGGCATGTTATCTTTTATGCCCGAAGGGCAAGCGGTGTATAGCAGGGGGTAAGCCACCCTGCAAGTGAAAAATATCAGGGTGAGCTATGAAAGGGCGAAAGGAATTCAGGGAACCGGCACATTCACATTTTTAGCGATACCTTTTGTGTTGAGCACAAAAAATATAACTCCCGTATCCACTAAACATGATTCATGAAAGGCCTTTTTCATAGAGTCCTTTCGCTTCTTCAGGGCTTGTTGCATTTGTTATTCAAGAACGGGGGGCTTTACCCC
>JAJTXE010000038.1:0-1105 GCA_021463795.1 Candidatus Brocadia sp.
ACCAATGAGCAGAAGTTGGCAGGAAGTCACGATAAGGATTATCTGAACGGAGTTAACGTAGGAGACATCATCAAGATCCAGAACCATATATTGGGCAAGACGCAGTTGGATCAGCCATACAAGATGTTGGCAGCGGATGTTAATATGGATGGATCAGTGAAGGTGAGCGATATCGTGGAGATCCGCAAGCTGATACTGGGCAAGATAGAGAAGTACAATGTAGGACAGTCCTGGAGGACATTTGATTCTAAGTATGACTTGAATATGAGCAACTGGGCGCAGGCACCGGACTATGTGATGGTGACACCGAACCAGGGTCAGACGACGGTTAACTTGAATGGAGTGAAGTTGGGAGACGTTGACTTGAATGCGAAGGCAAACTTTGGCAGCGGAGCGATAGAGCAGAGGACAGTAGGTACATTGAGCTTCAGGGCAGATGATGTAGTGCTGAATGCAGGCCAGACGATAGAGGTACCTGTGAAGGCGAAAGACTTCAACAATATCTCAGGATATCAGTTTACGTTTGCGTTTGATCAGAGTGCGATTGAGTTTGCAGGTATGAAGGCAGGAGCGTTGAACATTACGGCAGAGAATTACAATGCTGATCGTGCGAGCGAAGGTATAGTAACAACTGCAGTGAACGTAGATGCGCCGATGACAGTATCAAATGACGAGGTATTGTTTACGATGGTATTCAATGCGAAGGCGGAGACAAGCCTGAGCAAGGTACTGAGCGTGAACAGTGCGTTGACGCCTGCGATGGGAGTCAACGGAACAGATGAGGTACTGGATGTAGCCCTTGAGTTCAATACGGACGGTGGAGTGGTAACATCAGGAGGCTTCGAGTTGAAGCAGAACACACCGAACCCATTCTCAACAGTAACAGCGATCGAGTACAGTTTGCCACAAGCAAGCAAGGCTACGCTGACGATCTATGATGTAACGGGCAAGGTAGTGTACAGCAAGACAGTAGAAGCGGCGAAGGGAATGAACAAGGAAGTGATCAGCAGGACCCAGGTAGGCAGCACAGGAGTGATGTTCTATCAGTTGGTTAGCGGAGATTACTCAGCGACGAAGAAGATGGTGATACTGGAGTAATCAGGTA
>JAJTXE010000039.1:0-1710 GCA_021463795.1 Candidatus Brocadia sp.
ACAAATTAAAATGCGAATATTCTCGCCCGTCTGAAATCGGAATGTCCCAATGATTCAAGTTCTTTTATTTTCATTTAAATACCTCCCAACAAATAATGGCATTATTCAACACTTCTATGACTAGCCTCACTAATTTCTAAAAGGGAATTATCCAAGAAAGGTGCTTGGGGTCAAACATTATTTAAGTTCAGGGTTCAGGGTTTAATGTTAACCACAGAGACACAGAGAAAATTCAGAGGACAAGTCTCTTAATTCCATCTTTCAAAACAGGTACATTAAAATTTGTAACAAGGCATATCTCAATCCCGGATAATCTCAAATCTGTAAGCGCTTTTTCTAAAATCATTCTCCGTGCCTCTGTGTCTCTGTGGTTGTTAATATTTCTTAGCATCACGATTGCATTGTTTTCTAACTCAACTTACTTTTACACGGCATAGCAGGAATTGATGATGGTTGCATTTTTAATCACAAAATAATTAAAATACCAAATGACAAGTACCAAATCCCAAATAATTTCCAAATTCCAATTTTCGTAACAATTTAGCTTTTTGAAAAAATGTAGCGCCGATCCCTTGTGGTCGGCATTAGGCGGGGGATAAACCACCCGCGCTACGTATTCCGTTTTATATTGGTTTTACATAAATGCATGGGTTTTTCCAAGATAAATAGTGACAGCGACCATTAAATCTTATCTTTATTTGTATCTAACAATTTTCATACGTAGTTTATTATTTGCCAATGAGACAAAGAGACATGGGAAAAGCCTTACCAACCACAGACTTCGTTGTAATGGTTCGACAAGCATGTCCTGAGTTCATCGAAGGATCAGTCGAATGATTTCGCAGATTACACTGACTATTTAAATCACAAATCTCAAAAACCAAAATAAAAATACCGTTCATAATTCAATTTCTCCATAATACATTTTATTTCAGAGACTTTTTTAACGGATTAAAAACCTTGGCGCCAACATATTCTGCAACCTTGCAAAGGTTTTCATCCGCAGAGACAAAAAGCCAGGTACTTTCAGAAATCAAACTAAAAGATCCGAGATGTAATGTATCCAATGTTCTAAGCCCATGTTCCTTGCCGTGTCTTTTTAATAAGTCTTCTGCCTCTTGAACAATTGCATGACTTAAGGGTTCGGTTTTGAAACGAGTGAGTTCTGCTTCAAATCCGTCAATTGCTTCAGCTAACGACTTTTCATTTATTTCTTAATCTCTAAACCTTCTATGCAAAACACTGATAAACTCCAGTGTAGCTAATTCCAAAATCCAAGGTTCGTTCTCTTGCGAATTTAACAGGTCGGTAACCACTTCTGTTCCCTCCTCCTTATGGAAGAATTTTGCAAGCGCCGAGGTATCAAAGAATAGAATCAGATCCTATCTTCTCTCAGTAATTTTATATCCTCACTCAACGACCCTTTGCAGTGCTTTAAAGCCTTCCTAACCCTCAGATAGGCTGGCTCCCCCTTTCTGCTCCCACGTTTTCTATCCCTCGCTTTCAAGGAAATTATCATTTCATACACTGTCATCAATTCAGAAGGTCCCAATGATTCAAGTTCTTTTATTGTCTGTTCTTTTATTTTCATTTAAATACCTCCCAACAATAAATGGTAAAAATTCATAATCAAAAGCTGTAAAACAGCAACGCCGTCACCGCTGAATTCCGTGCGGAGACAGGCAAGGATGAATTGCTCTTCCTGGGTTA
>JAJTXE010000004.1:0-1351 GCA_021463795.1 Candidatus Brocadia sp.
AGAGCCGGCCCCGGAAATTCGGACAGCGGGATAAGTGTTAGCCTTGCCCCCCAACGGCCGCGTAGCGGCCCTGAAATGGAGCAAGAGCATGACAAGAAGGAAGAGACGGAACCACTCACCGGCGTTCAAGGCCCAGGTGGCGCTCGCGGCACTCAAAGGCGACAAGACCCTGGCGGAATTAGCGCAGCGGCACGACGTACATCCGAACCAGATCGCCGAATGGAAGACGCAGTTGCTGGAGCGGGCGGCGCAGGTCTTCGGCGAGACGAGCCCTGCTTCGGCATCGGGGCCGGACTTGAAGACGCTGCACGCCAAGATCGGGCAGTTGGCGCTGGAGAACGATTTTTTAGAAAGCGCGCTCACCAAGGCGGGCCTGCTGAGCGCAAGAAGATGATCGACCGCACCCACCCCCTGCCGGTTGTCCGGCAATGCCGGATTCTCGAACTGGCGCGCTCGACGGCGTACTACACGCCGCAGCCGGCTTCGCCCGAAGACCTGGCGTTCATGCGCCGGATCGACGAGCTGCATCTGGAGTATCCCTTCGCCGGCAGCCGCATGCTGCGCGACATGCTGCGGCAAGAAGGCCACGAGATCGGGCGCAAGCACGTGGCCACCCTGATGAAGAAGATGGGCATCGAGGCGCTGTACCGGAAGCCGAACACCAGCCGGCGCCATCCCGCCCACCCGGTCTATCCGTACCTGCTGAGGAACCTCGCCATCGAGCGGCCCAACCAGGTCTGGGCGACCGACATCACCTACATCCCGATGCGTCGCGGCTTCGTCTATCTGGTGGCGGTGATGGACTGGCACTCGCGCCGGGTGCTCTCCTGGCGCCTGTCCAACACGCTCACCCCCGACTTCTGCCTGGACGCGGTGCGGGAGGCCATTGCTCGTTACGGCACGCCGGATATCTTCAACACCGATCAAGGCAGCCAGTTCACCAGCACGGACTTTACCGACCTGCTCAAGGAGCACGGCATCGCCATCAGCATGGACGGCAAAGGCTGCTGGCGCGACAACGTGTTCGTCGAGCGGTTGTGGCGCAGCGTGAAGTACGAGGAGGTGTATCTGCGGGCCTACGATTCGGTGTCCGAGGCCAAGGCGAGGCTTGGCGCGTATCTCGCCTTCTACAACGCCCGCCGGCCGCATCAGTCGCTTGACGGGGCCACGCCGGATGAGATTTACTTCGGCTGCCTCGCGCAGGAGAGGATCGCGGCATGATGACCGCGTTACCCACCGCGCCGCTCGCCTCCCGCTATACAGAGCGGGCGGCGGCGCCGTGGATAACGCTACGCCGCAAGGCTCCACTTATCCTCCCGAAAATTCTGTCCAAATGAACGGGGCCAGCTCT
>JAJTXE010000040.1:0-1835 GCA_021463795.1 Candidatus Brocadia sp.
TGAAGCGGGACTACCACATCATTACCGCGGAAAAGAGGCTCAATCAGATCGCCAGGGATTTTGTTGGGCATTACACAACCTCATGGGAAGCCGGCAAGGCGATGTTTGTGTGCATTGACAAGCTTACCTGTGTGCGGATGTATGAGTTGATTCAGCAATACTGGGCTCAAAAAGAGGAAGAGATAGAAGAATCGTGGAAAATGGCTGCCGGGGAAGATAAGGAGTATCTTTCTCATAAACTCAACTGGATGAAGGAGACAAAGGCGGCGGTGATTGTGAGCGAGGAGCAGGGCGAGGTTGACAAGTTTAGAAAGTGGGGTTTTGACATCACACCTCACCGGCGGCTCATCAAAAACGGCTTTGAACTCCCTGACGGCACGCGCATTGATGTGGATTCTGCCTTTAAAAAAGAAGAGCATCCCTTCCGCATCGCCATAGTATGCGCCATGTGGCTCACCGGCTTTGATGTGCCGAGTCTGGCGAATCTTTATCTGGACAAGCCCCTGAAAGCGCATACGCTCATGCAGGCGATTGCCCGCGCAAACCGGGTGAATAAGGATAAAAATAACGGCTTGATCGTTGATTACTGCGGTATTCTGAAAAATCTGCGCAAGGCGCTTGCAACATTCACCGGCACAGGCGACGCCGGCAGGCCCGGAGGACTCGGACCTGATGAATTGGACCCGACCAGGACCAAAGAGGCATTACTTGAAGACTTAAAACAGGCAATTGGCATGGTGAGCGGCTTCCTGAGTGAACGGAAAGCTCCGCTTGAAGCCATCATCAACACCAGCGGATTTGAGAGAAACAAGGCAATTGTTGCGGCAAAAGAAGCAGTGAATGAAAATGATGAGACGAGAAAGAGGTTTGAGGTGATGTGCCGGGAGGTATTTATTAAATTCAAGGCATGCCTGACCATTCCTGGAATTAATGATTACCGCAGCCAGTATAACGTCATCAATATTATCTACAAGAGCCTGCAAAAAGACCGGGACACGGCAGACATCAGCGACATCATGAAACAACTGCATCAGGTGGTTGATGAGGCGGTTGAGGTTCGTCCTGTCAAGTCCAAAGAACCTGATAAACCGTATGATATCAGCAAGATTGACTTTACCCGTCTGCGTGCTGAATTTGATAATGCGAAAACGAAAAACACCGCCGTCCAAAGCCTGAAAAGTGTGATAGAGAAAAAGCTACAGCGGCTCATTCAGAGGAACCCGCTCCGGACAGACTTTCAGGAGCATTATGAAAAGATCATTGCCGAATACAACAAAGAAAAAGACCGCCAGAATATTGAAGCCACTTTTGAGGCGCTACTGAAATTTGTCCAGGAGCTTAACGAAGAAGAAAGCCGGGCGATGCGGGAAGGGCTGGACGAGGAGACCCTGGCTATGTATGACCTCCTTTTAAAGCCTGATTTAACGGCCAAAGAAATCCAAAAGATTAAAAAGGTGGCAAGAGAGCTATTGGAAAAGCTGAAAGATAAATTGAAGAATCTGTATAAATGGCAGGACAAGGAGCCGACGAGGGACGAAGTAAAGGTATTAATCAGAAATTTTCTGTGGGACGAGAAAACCGGCTTGCCGGTAAATTTTTACACTCAAGACGATGTGGAGAAAAAGGCTGAGGAAGTTTTTTGCCATGTCTATCGGGCATATCCGACCGTCCCATCACCGTATTATGCCGCTGTCGGGTAGGGTTTCTCTGTTTCAGCATGAATATCTTATTTCACCGATGAGGAATTGGACTTCATCATTTAAGACTGGTTAAATAGGGTAGGGGCGAGGCATTTGTCCATTTTGGTGTGAATGCGTTCATGACAATTATAGCAA
>JAJTXE010000041.1:0-2576 GCA_021463795.1 Candidatus Brocadia sp.
CGATTGTCAGGTCATACTTGTCCAGCCGTTATTACAAACAGTGGCAAAATATGATCATGTTGGGATTTTTTGAAAAATTCGATGGTTTAGATTTTTCGTAGCCAATGTCAATGCCACCGAAAGGTTGGCCGACCATGAAGGATCGGCGCTACGTTATTGATGGAAAACACCATAGCGTAGCGCGGGCGGTTTATCCCCCGCCTGGCATGTGCAACAAATTTGAGCCTGGCATTACCCCACCGGAATAATCACGAAGGATGGGTGTTGTGTCGTGTGCGGTGGATGGGACATTTTCAGGGGGGCGCTGACATACCGGATTACTTTCCGGCCACCCTGCATGACGAAGAAGACAGCTATTACTGGCAGACCATTCCCAATGGAGTGGGCGAGGATCATTGGTTCCGGGATGACAAGTTAACGGCGCCGAATTCGAGAGACTTTTCCCTGGTCTTGAACCATGTTTCGGCTACGGCTGGCACGGCAACTGTACGCGTGAGATTGAAGGGGCGTACCAAAGTCCAGACGAATCCCGCCATCATACAAAGATCTATCTCAACGGCGCAGAGATAGACGATCAGTCGTGGGATGGGCAGAGTATTTATGATTACGAAATAACGGTACCACATCCTATCTCAAAGAAGGAACGAATACCGTTCGCGTGGAAGCAGTTGGAGATACCGGGGCTACCGTGGATCAGGTTTTTGTGGATTGGATAGAGATTGATTACTACGACACGTATGTGGCCGAAAGCGATGAATTGCTATTCAGCGCCTCGGATATTACATCATTAAACAATACGAATGAATTAACGATGGTAACGGTAGCGGATTGTCTGAATGGATTTTTTACCAGTCCGAACCCCCCAAGTCTCCGTTGCAGAGGAGTTCCAGCGCGGCAGGGATAAAGGGGCGGTAGTGGTCCGGGCTCCTACGGCGCTGAGTTACACTTCTGGCCGCCAGATACTCATAGGGGAATTCTGTGATACTGTTTTTCAGGATAGGGAGTATGGACTTGGCGCTGCCACGACAGCTGCCAAGATTGCCACATACGCCCAGAACAGCTTTTGGGGAGAGTTGGTTGAAACCTTTGTGCTCTTTGACGATCCTGCTACACAGCCGGGTGTTTCTGCCAATTCACCGTTGCCGGTTATCACGCCGAACGGGGGTGAAACAATAGCTGGTGGGTTCACGTATACCATACAGTGGATGGCACCCCAGGATATAGTGAAATTCACCTTAAAATATTCTTTGATTGTAACTTTACGGTACTATGCATAATCCTGTCCAAAAAACTATGCAAGATGCTGTCCTGGGGGCAGCGCTTAATGTATGGAGTCAAGCGAAAGAGCAACACTACATTCCCATTACGGGCCGAAGCATGTTTCCCCTTCTCCGGGAAGGCGATCAAGTGTTGGTGACTCACGGATGCCCTGGTATACGTCGTGGTGATGTGATTGTCTTTCGGCTAAGAGGCACACTCATTGCCCATCGGGTGCTGAGCATATTAGAACGTGATACCGTGCCCATATTTGTCACAAAAGGAGATAACGTCTCTCACTTTGACCCTCACTTGAGTAGCAGCGAGATTGTTGGCAGGGTGCTTGCTGTTAAAAGGGGAAACCGGTGTATGCCTCTCGATACAGCAATTTGGCGGATATTGGGGTGGTTTCTGGCGGTGAGTACGTTGTCTTTCGCGAAGATACATGGTTGTGGACGAAATTTTAAACCAAGACGCTTCGGCACGTATTGTGCCCGATTGACTCCTGTTGTGCATGCGTGTAAACAGGCCTTAGCCTTCTTCATTCGAAACATGGTGTTCGCAGTCTTTTGCAAGTGGAAATCATAGGACCGCTCAACGGTAATTTTATGAAGATGCGGAATAAAACAGGGAGATCTTTTTCGAAAAACTACCGTGTTGCCAGATTTCAAATTTGATATGAATCTATCGAACGAAAACAGGCTTTTATTGTATTGTGCTCAGGCCAGAATTCCTGAGGGTGCAGTACTTAAAGTGAGAAAGATCCTGGGTTCCTCACTGAACTGGGAAGAGGTCTTAAAATCGGCTTTTTGGCATGGTATTGCGCCGTTGCTTTACGATAATCTTAAAAACATGCAGAAGAGCCATGGTATCCCTGAAAATGTAATGAATAAGCTTAAGATGGCCTATTATCGCACTGTGGCAAAAAATTTGTGTATGTATGCGGAACTCAGGCCGATTTTAGAGTCACTTCGTGAAAAAGACTTGGAAGTGGTTATTCTCAGGGGCGCAGCCCTGGCGGAAACGGTATATGATGATATGGGTTTAAGACCAATGGGTGACATTGACCTTCTCGTTAAAAAAGAAGACCTGCCTCATGCTGAAGAAACAATAATTGCATTAGGGTATCACTTTCATGGTGATATGTCTCCTGTCCGGCCACCGGCTCCGAATGTGATTCACGATCCGCTCTGTCTCCTCTTTTGCCCCTTCGCTTGCACCCACCCCTGACGTCCTTAATTTCGCACATAACAAATAGCCATCGCAAAAAATGTACAGGGGTAAATAACAATACCCTCCATTAAATTCCGATATTACCT
>JAJTXE010000042.1:0-3531 GCA_021463795.1 Candidatus Brocadia sp.
ACTCCGTGCGCCATCTATCAAAGGGGCAATGAGATTCTGGTATCGGGCGATTGATGCAGATTGCAATGAAAGAGTTGAGTTGGAAAAACATGATTCTCCCGAACGTGTTGCATTTGGTCTGCCATTGTCCTTTAGATACAATAATTCTTTGAATAAAATCCCAAAAAAGGATAAGAGTGGTAAACCCATAATAGATAGAAATACAGGAAAGCCAAAAATGGAAGCACCCAATACAACCTTTGAGGGTGAAGAACACGACAGAAGCGCATCTCCGATACATATCAGGATTGTTCAGATAGAGGAAAATTTCTACCCTTTTTACATCAGGCTCGATGCACCATTACTTGAAAATAGTGAGCAAATAAAAGATAGCTATGGAACTGGCTATAGTAAACCGACAGGCAAAATTCTTGATACCTTCTGGAATGAATTGAAGAAAAACAATGGCAAGGAAAAGACATGGAAATAACGAACACTTCTCCCCAAAACTACCTCCTTATCTGCGAAATTGGTCCTATCTGCGACTTTGTCAGGCAGAGCAGAAAGACGGTTGATTTCTGGGGCGCATCCTTTCTTTTCTCCTATTTTATGTCTGAGGTTGCGAGGGACATTAAGGACAACGGAGGGGCGATATTTCTCCCTCATCTTGATAACAACCCTATGTGTACAGGGAGTGGGACTATCACGTGCGGAAGCGTTCCAGACCAGATTTATGCCACCTTTACCGATAGCCAGAGAAGCAATATAGAGAATAGATTAAAAACCGTTCTTGAAGATGTAATCAAGGCCATTGCTCCGAAAGTAGAGGCAGTGGTAGGGCAAAAAGGAACACTTCACGATGCTTTATTCCCTGGTGAAGTAAAAAACTTCTTCCAATTCTTTTATATTATTCATGAGATTAACGGTATCGAACCGACCTTCGATGAATTTGTTGAGGCAGAGCGTAAGATCAGGATGCGGTATGCCATAAGACCATTCAGGCAAATTACAGGTAACGACAGTATTGCAAAATGGGAGAAATGCAGTCTGTGCGGAGACAGGAAACGGATATATTCAATCGTCGTGGACAAAGATGCCGGTCTTTACCATGAAGAAGAACATATCTGTAGCGTTTGTCTCTTAAAGAGATTTCTGCCAAAAGCGGTAACGTCCATTTTCTCTGGCGCTGCAAAAATTAAAGAACCCCAGTATAAATCTACTTCCGATATTGCATTAAGCCCGATCAAGGCATGTATTGCTACGGCAGATGATGAAATCAAAAATTCATACAAAACGTTTATCAATGCTTGTGAGCAGGCATCGGAAGAGAAAGACTCGGAGGGTAGGTTTTTTTATGACCAGGTTCTCAGAAAGAAATTCGCTGAGAAGTTCGATGCGTGGAAAAAGAAGATCGGAGAAAAATATCCAGAAGATACAAAACTAAACTGGCTCAACCGTCCTTTCTACAGTATTGTCTATATGGATGGCGACAACATGGGTGATATTTTAAAGGCAAACCGTGATAAATTCCCGCCATATATAAAAGATGTTTCGAAGGTAATATCTGATTTTTCAAATGCGGTTGATGCCATTGTCTCAAAACATCACGGACAGCTTATCTTTGCTGGGGGAGAGGATATTATCTTTGTTATCCATCCCGAATATCTCCTTGGCTGTATTAAAGAATTGAATGAGACATACAACAAATACTTTGCTGATAATGACCATACAAAATCTATGGTTGAAAAATTTACCTTATCTGCTGGAGCCATGATCTGCTATCACAAATACCCGTTATCAGAGGCGATTCACCGTGCCGGGGTAATGCTCAAAGACCACGCCAAGAAACGTAAGGGCAAAGACGCAACGGCCATTTCTTTAATTAAAGGGCATACGGAAGCGCTTCAATTTACCTTTTCAAATAAGTCTCTTGGTAATCTGAAAAAACTAAAAGAATGCCTTCTACAGTCAAAAATCTCGCGGACAACCCCGTACCGTATTGCAGAAAACAAAGAACTTTTTGCGTTTATACCGGATACCGTTTTGCGGGCGAACTATCTTTACACCATCATCGACGGTACCAGGAACCCAGAAAAGGAAAAACCGGACATCAAAGAGATAGTAAGATTACTGGTAAGTTTTGATGATACGGAAACCATGATTGATGCGCTGTTATTTGCAAGATTTCTGTCGGGAGATAGATAATGCCTGATTATATGATTAAACCGTATGATGTCCTGTTTTTCAGGGGAAACAAGTCCTTTCACTTCGGAGAATGGCGCACCGAAGGGGTGTTCCCGCCGTATCCGTCCACCTTTCAGGGTTTCGTGAGGAACAAACTCCTGGTAGATGACAATCTGATTGACCATAACGGCAGCCTGAAAGATGCCGGAAGAGCTAAAGAACGGATTGGCAATGATGAAACTATGGTTGTGGATATTACCGGTCCATACCTGATGGATACGATTACTCAGGAGATATATTTCAAGACACCCGCAGACCTTTTCCGAAAGGCCAAAGATTGTGACACCTGCTATTCCGCCTTTCCGGACAAGATAGATCCGTTGAAAAGTGATCATGGATTTGACTTGTGTTGTCCAAAGATTCCTGACGGAAAACTCGACCCTCTTTACCCTCCGGAATTTATTTCCTTGTCGGAAATTGGTAATTATCGACTCTCTCTGGAAGAGATAAAAATAACCGGAAACGAGCTCTTCACAACGGAAGACCGTGTCGGCATTGCCCTTGACACAACAAAACTCAGGGCAAACAACAGAACGGTGGAGGAGACCAAATTCTACACTACCCCTTACAACCGACTGAGGGATCATGCAGGGTTTTATTGTTCTCTTGACAAACCTCTTGCAGACGGCTCCCTGAAACTCGGGAGTGAATCGCATCTTGTGCAGGTAAACGGCATTGCCGCTGATTGTATGATTGAGCAGAGACTTAAACAATCAAGAGATGCGCTTGTTGCAAAGATTATGAATACAAAAACCTTCCGGCTCATCCTGCTCCAGCACGGCATATTTGATCTCGGCTGGATGCCTTTCAAACAGACCGTGGCAGAGAAAAATATTTTTGAGGCGGACGGTTTGACGCTGGAACTGCTCTTTGCATTTATTCAGCCTCCTCTCAAGATAAGCGGTTACAGTTTTGAAAAAAATCCGAAGACAACCCCGCAGCAGGGTATTTCTCTGAAACCGATGAAACATACGGTTCCGGCGGGGGCGGTGTATATGTTCAGGATTTCTGGCGAAGCGACAGAATCCACGATAAAGACATTTGTAGATAATTATGACAATGGCAAGATAGCAAAAAATACCCCATATGCCAAAATGGGGTTCAACCATGTCATGCTCGGAAGTGGTCATCGATTATAAGGGAGGAAACCATGTCTGACAACGGTAGTTTGTTTACCATGTATACACTCACGCCGCTTCATGCGGGGGCAGGGGACACGGCGGGGGCCATAGATCTGCCAGTGCAGAGGGAGAAACATACCGAATACCCTGCCGTCTTTTCTTCGGCAATGAAGGGAAGCCTGAGATG
>JAJTXE010000043.1:0-5527 GCA_021463795.1 Candidatus Brocadia sp.
AGCTCTTTCGACATCTCCGGCAGCAGGGTGTTCGTTAAAATATGGTCGATGTTTCTGGCACCGCTCTCGACCTCTTTGCAACGGCCCGCAATGGACTCAATTAATTCATCATGGTACTGGAATACAACATTCCGGTTTTCCTGCATGCGCTTTGCGATGCGATTTAATTTGAGTTTGACGATGAGCCTCATATTCTTATCGGTAATCGGAAAATAAGGCACGACCTTCAGTCGGCCAAGAAAGGCGGGTTTGAAACGTTTCAGCAACTCAGGCCTTATCATCTCTGTGAGACCTTGCCAGTCAGGCATAGTCTCTTTATCTGCACAGACCTTCATAATGGTATCCGTGCCAAGATTTGACGTAAGGATAATCAAGGTGGTTTTAAAATCAATCCTTCTGCCTTCACCGTCTTCCAATGTGCCCTTATCAAACACCTGATAAAAGAGCTCCATCACGTCCGGGTGTGCCTTTTCTACCTCATCCAACAGTACCACGCTGTAAGGCTTTTTCCTTACCGCCTCGGTCAGTACCCCACCCTCCCCATACCCTACATAACCTGGCGGAGAACCTTTCAGGCCTGAAACGGTATGCGCCTCCTGATACTCTGACATGTTGATGGTGATAACGTTCTGTTCGCCACCATACAGGAGTTCGGAGAGGGCCAGGGCGGTTTCCGTCTTGCCGACCCCGCTTGGCCCTACAAAGAACAACACTGCGGTTGGTTTGGAAGGGTCTTCAATCCCTGCATGGGCTGTCTGTATCATCTGCGCGATGGACTTTAGTGCATGGTCCTGCCCAATAATCCTTTCTGCCAATAAATTCTCCATCTTAAGAACGGTATCTATTTCATCAGTCAGCATACGGCCTGTGGGTATGCCAGTCCATCCTGAAATTACCCCAGAAACGATCTCAGTATCCACGGCAATCTGAACTAGTGGTGAATCTCCCTGCACACCGGTAAGTTCCTTTTCTAAACCTTTTAGTTGTCCCTGCTTTTGGATTAATTCAGCGCTGGCAGGATCCTTTTCATAAATTACCTGTATCTCTTGGCGTACATCCCTTATTTTGGAGACAATATCCGTCTCTTTTTTCCACCTATCATTTAGCAGATCGAGATGGGATTGTGTTGCCTCTTTCTCTTTTTTAAGGGCCTGAATGCGTACTGTGTGGTCATGGCCTATAAGGGATTCTCTTTGCAGTATCTTCAGCTCTCTGTCTATGTGGCCGATCATTCGTGTGACTTCCTCAATGGCAGGGGGTATGGTGGTCTGACCAATTGCCACTCTGGCGCATGCCGTATCTAGCACGCTGACGGACTTGTCGGGAAGTTGTCTGGCCGTAAGGTAACGATGAGATAAGCGGACTGCGTCACTCAATGCACTATCGGTAATCATGACTTTATGATGCTTCTCAAGGAAAGGCGCAATTGCCCGCATCATCATCACCGCCTTTTTTTCATCCGGCTCCTCTACTTTGATTACCTGAAACCGACGGGCCAGGGCGGCATCCTTTTCAAAGTACTTCTTGTATTCCGACCATGTTGTTGCTGCAATGGTTCGTAATTCGCCCCGCGCTAAGGCTGGTTTGAGCAGGTTGGCTGCATCACTCGAACCTGCTGTCCCGCCTGCACCTATAAGCGTATGGGCTTCATCTATAAAAAGAATAATGGGTATGGGAGATGCTTTTACTTCATTGATAACAGATTTAAGCCTATTCTCGAATTCTCCCTTTATGCCAGCGCCTGCCTGAAGGAGCCCCAGGTCAAGTGTGTGGACTGCTACATTTTTTAAAGGAGGGGGTATATCTCCTTCCGCGATCCTAAGGGCAAAACCTTCCACCACGGCAGTCTTACCCACGCCAGCCTCTCCTGTCAGTATGGGATTATTTTGCCTGCGGCGTATAAGAATATCTATCATCTGCCTGATTTCAAAGTCACGACCGAGGACCGGGTCTATCTCACCCTTACGTGCTCTATCCGTCAGGTTAATTGTGTACTGATCCAGTGCCCGCGCCCCTTTTGGTATAATACCGTTTGCCGTTTTATCAGTGGTTTTCTCAGGTAGAGCAGTCTCTTTATCCTCACAGGAATTAGCAGTAAGATCAGCAAAATTCTGGCTTAAGGTCTCCACAGATATCTTTTTGAATTCTTTGGAGCTTGACACTAGCATCCGTGCCATTTCATCGTTGTTCAATAAAGAGAGAAGGATGTGCCCTGAACGGATACTGGTTACCATAAAATCAACGGAGGCAATGAGCCATGCATCTTTGATCATTTTTGGTATGTGGGGAGAAAGGGCAGGTGTACGGGCGTTCCCTGTCTTAAATTGTTCCATTGCGGACGTAAGATCGCCAATCAACCGGGTTTCATTGATCTCGAAGTATCGGAGTATCTTTTGCAAATCCGTGTCGGGTACGTCAAGGAGTTTGATGAAGAAGTGTTCAATATCAACTTCGTAATGGGTTTGTGACAGGCAGAGACCAGCAGCAGATTCCAGCG
This sequence comes from Candidatus Brocadia sp., assembly GCA_021463795.1. Taxonomy (GTDB): domain Bacteria; phylum Planctomycetota; class Brocadiia; order Brocadiales; family Brocadiaceae; genus Brocadia. The sequence goes on from JAJTXE010000043.1 coordinate 2,498, forward strand.
CTTTTCGGCAGGTGTCGTCCAATTTTCCTATTAGAGATTTGAGGTTTGATTTCACCATGAGATAACTCCTATTTTTGATTTTTCAGCCACGGATTTACACAGACATACCGTCAGTTATTAAGCTACGAACGAGCACAGACGTAATAGTACTTGTGCAATAGAATGAACATAATATTTCAATGCCTTGTATAAATCTGTCACGTGTCAGCAGAATCCAGTTCCTGAAATACCACAGAAGGATGATGATCATGAATTACGCCGGGACTCTTTATCCATGTTGACCAACCAAGGAGTGCAGGAGCGGGTGTGTCCTTACCTAAGATACATGGTGGAACTTTCTCACGTTTAAGAACAAGAGAAATCTCGAACTCATATTCTATACCAACCATATATCTGATAAGGGAGAAACAAGGTTTAAGCTTGTCGCCCGTGGGCAAGAAACGAAAAAATTCATCCCTACCCAATGGTCCCAGATGCACCCGAAATTTCGTTTGGTTTTCCCACACATAATTTCCACAAACCGTATTGACCCCAAGTTGTATGTTTGCCAGGCCAAGGTGTGTTTGATCTTCCGGGCTTATCTGAACCATTCTATCAATAAACTGCTGAACACGCACCGATGTCCCGGCAAAATATTCCACGGTAGCCTCAATTGCAAGAGATGAAGGGACATGTCTCGACAGAAGCCCGCTGTAAAAATACACCAGCGATTTTTCCGGTAAGCCAATCGTTTCAACCAGGCCGGGTGTTCCCAGCCCGATCAAACTTAAAAAATGTGATGATAACCTGTCTTTATTTCCAGGCAGATAGGTCGCAGACAATCGATACTTTTTCCAGGCCAAATAAAAAAGAGAAATGAACCGATGGTGAAATATATTCAAGAATGCGGTAATACCTGAATGCTTTTCCCTCTTTTTGTCCTTATCTTTTGCCTTCCGGTACAGCTCGTCCATCTCTATGGCAAGTTCATTGTACCAGTATGGCAAAACTCCGGAAGGGCCAATAAGCCCCATAAAGGCAACTTGCATGTCCACAGGTCTCTCGTCACATTCATGTTCTAACTGAGAGATATCGCTGGGGGGGAATGCAAATCCTGGTTTAGATGAAAATCGTACCGCTTCTTTTGCCGGCTCCAGGGTTTGTCCAATTGGCTTTTTTTCAGGGCAAAGATTTTCCAGTAAACTGACCGCTTTAAAAAAAGAAAATCGATAAAATTCTTTCAGGAGGCGGTCTTTTAAAGAAGTACCTGATTGCCACTTCTGGGCGCCCATGTTTTTAACACCTCTTTATTTTGTAATGTCTTTGCAACCATCTGAGAAAAAGAATTGACAGAAACATACTGTCCCAAAAACCGTTCTAAGACGGAAGCAAACAAAAACAGCCCTGTTCCGACAAATTTATTTTCATCGAACTCGATCGTAACCCGTACGCCGCGACAAAAGGATTGACCAATTCTTCTGGTAACAGGTTGTGAATGAAGTGATACGATTCCCTGTATCTGTTGCCTTGTAGAGGGAGAATTGTCAAAGTCATACAACCTGAGGATTTCTTTCAGGTTGTCTTCACCGCCATGCACAAGTGACAGATAGTTAAGAGAAAGGTGAGAAATAATCTGCCATTGTAATGCTCCACCAAGGTTCGATCGTCGTACCGATGTAGGTTTTATAATACTGTTTATTCGGGCAACAGGGGCCTTGATCTCCATCGTAAAATCACCATCAGGATCACCGAAGGGAAGACGGGAAGGCAGGTCTCGGTTGGTACAGGTAGTGTGGACAGTGAGTATTTCTGCCTCAGGGTCAATTAACCTGAAATTTAAGTCAGTAAATGAAAGGAAAACCTCTGTCCCGTCATCACCTTTCCTGCCCGAAGGTCTGCGCTGTACATACCAGTAAGCTCTGTCTTCATCGGCAAGATGATGCCGTAAGGAATAAAAAGGTCTGAATTCGGTCTCCTTGCCAGGAGCAGAAACGGAAGTTGCGGTAACCTTATCAATAGTATAAATTTCGGTTGCATCCTGTCTTCTGATATTTGGTATTACGTGATATTCCGTCTTTTGATGTTCTACCCGTATGGGTTCTGCAATGCGGCGAAACAGATTAACAACGGGTGCCGCATTAAGACAAAAAGTATTTTTATCAATGACAAGATCAGATTTCACATTCCTGCTAAGGTAAAACCAAATTTCCATGGTATCAGTGAATTCCTTGTCTTTTATTTTTCCCATCCCACGAAGGTCAAAAAAGAGGAATTTTTCCGGAAAACAAAAGTATTCAAAAAGCAGAAGGTAACCAGAAAAAGACCTTGAGGAATACGGAAGCATGCCCTCATCAGAACCAAAACCAACGGCACCTACATCATCCCCGCTCAGGGGTATTTTTACTTTATTTCCCTGCTTATTTGTTATCCGGCATTCCACATGACAAATGTTATTAAACAGGAGTTCATAGAGATGAAAGATATGCTGGTAAGGACCATGAAGGAAAAAACGCAGTTTTTCCCAACCAAGCTGTGAAATACTGAGGCCATGAAAGGTCTTTAATTTAATAGCAATAGCTTGAGACGCACCTTTTACAAGGGTACCTGGGTCCTGAAGTTCTGCGGTTACTATTTCAATTGGCCAAAGCATAACAGGATAACTCGTGGTAAACTGGCAGGGTGTGCCGTTAACCGGTTTTGAATAGAGCAGGGTATTTTTATCTATCCGGTATCCGGTTTCCGTTATGTTCTGTTGTATCGGATCAAATTTAACAATAGCCATAGATGGTATAGGATTTACATAATGAGGATAGATAATATTCAGTAACGACTCTGTTATTTCCGGAAAATCGTCATCGATCTTTTTCCGTATGCGTCCGCTAATAAAGGCAAATGCCTCTATCAGCCGCTCAGTATGAGGATCATCACACTTATCAGGCTCAAGAAGGAGTCGTCCGGCAATTTTTGGATATTTTTTTGCAAATTCCACCCCCATCCTCCGGATGAAGGTAAGTTCCTGCTCGTAATAATAAAGAAGTTTGTCATCCATAA
>JAJTXE010000044.1:0-3918 GCA_021463795.1 Candidatus Brocadia sp.
GTATTGAAATGCTTGCCGAGCTTAAAAAAGTCGTTGGCTATTCCAGGCTTGCCTTTTCAGAGACATTACAGGCAGAAATTATAGAAATAATGTTTAACGCTTCTTCAATCGTTGAGAGACATGAATTGGTAAACATTATAGATGATGATACGGAAGATAATAAGATCCTAGAATGTGCAATATCTGCCGGTGCTGAGTTTGTTGTTTCCGGTGACAAGCACCTTCTAACATTAAAAAGCTTCGAAGGAATAAAAATCGTAACTCCAGAAGAATTTATTAAGATATGGAGTTTTACAAAATGAAAATATATGAAATAATTATCAAACCTGCTACAGGCTTTGGAACACCTTTAAAGGGCGATACCATTTTCGGACACTTCTGCTGGCAAATAGCATACGATGAAACGTTGGCTGGAAAAACGCTCGATGATCTCCTGTTGAATTACCAGACAAAACCCTTTGCCGTTTTTTCTTCGGCATACCCCAGATTCCGCGTGGGTGAGAGTTGTTATTACGCCCTGAAAAGACCTGATTTACCTGCAAACATGGTGTTCAACTTGCCAGCCGACAAGAAACAAAATATTGAAATGAGAAAGGACCTGAAAGCAAAGAGATGGATGATACTCCAGAAGGACAAGAAAATTTCTTCCTTCAAAGAGTTGAAATATCGAACCGATGAAAAATTGTTCGAAGAAGATATAAAGGCATACCTGAGCGACAAGACAGGAAGGGATATAAAAAGGGCAGTCTCAAAGACTTTTATTACCGCCTTTTCTCAATCCCACAACAAAATAAACAGGCTTACCAGCACAACCAGCGCAGAAGGCTTTGCCCCTTTTACTGTTGATCAATGGATTTTTTATCCGGAAACAGAATTGGCGATTTTTGTGGGAATTGATGATGCTTTTATGAACATACAACATGTAAAAGAGGGACTCGAAAGGATTGGAAAATGCGGTTTTGGGAAGGATGCGTCAACAGGACTTGGCAGATTTGAGGTTCTTGAAACGGATGAAATAGATCTCAAAAAAATGGGAAGCGACTCACCAGACGCTTGTTATACCATTGCCCCATCTGTTCCAGAGAGAAACACATTTTCAGATATGTACTTTACCCCCTTCACACGGTTCGGGCGGCATGGAGACATTTTTGCCAAATCATCAAGCCCATTCAAAAACCCTGTTATCATGGCGGACGAAGGCGGCATATTTAAACCAAAAGACACAGAGGTATTCAATAAACCATACATGGGAAGTGCAATAACACATATTTCAAAAGCAGAACCAAAATCTGTAGCTCAGGGTTATTCTCTCTATATTCCCGTAATGGTGGAGGTATAACAGATGGAAAAACCACTAAAAGTCAGACTCCATATAATATCACCCGTGCATATCGGGTGTGATGATGTTTATGAACCGACCAGTTTTGCGATTGACGAAAGAACAAATACCTTGATAGAGTTTGACCCAATGGACTTTATTAAAACACTTAATCACGAGCAAAAAAACGAGTTAGTAAAGGTTTATTCAGACGACAATCTGCTTTCTATATTTAAATTTATCAAAAGAGCCTACAAACCTGCAATTGGTGGCAGGAAAGTAAGTATATCGTCTGATCTTTCTGAGCATTATAAAAAAGTGCTTGCCATGTCTTCTTATGATAAGAAAGCTGTCATTCATCGATTTACTATAAACAAAACGACTTATAACCCACAAAATAATATACCGTACGTTCCGGGTTCATCCATAAAAGGATCGATGAGGACAGCCTATTTGAGCAAATTGGCAAAGGATAGAAATATTGCCGGACGTAAAGACAATGCAAAAGATTTAGAATACGACCTCCTATATGGCGGTTTTGATAAAGATCCATTTAAGATGGTCAAGGTTTCTGATTTTATGCCGGCAGGTGATGTGAAAACTAAGATTGTATACGCTGTGAATAGGAAAAAAAGTAAAAGTGAGATACCCACCATGGCAGACAGTGGCCCACCGCAGATACTAGAAATTATTCAAGGTGACTCTATATTTGAAGGGATAATCAACATACAACAACCTGAAAAAATGGCAGGCATCACAAAAGCAATTGTGGAAAAAGAATTTCTAAAATCAATGAATACTTTTTACATGCCACTATTCAATGCAGAGAACAAGGTTACAAAAGAGATTAATGCAGGCTCAATTGTTGGCAACAGGATTAATGAGAAGTTCAAAGATAAGTTGGGTTTAACGGCATTCTTACTCCGAATAGGAAGGCATTCAGGCGCCGAGGCAGTAACCATTGAAGGGAACAGATATATTAAAATTATTCAGAAAAAAGGAAAACCTCCTAAATTTCTTGACCATGCAACCACCATCTGGCTTGCCTCCGAGACAAGTAAACCAAACTCAAATAACGGACTTGTTCCCTTTGGTTGGGCAGTGATGGAAATTATATCTTGACACGAAATGAAAAAGTTACGTTATGGAAATCCAAACGATGAATATTTCAAAGCACATTTTGGAGAATTTGTTAAATCTCATGGCGGTGAATGGGTGGTTATTGCGGGCGGTCAGTTAATGGGTTTTGCCTGTAAAGGGAATATATCGAAGATGGTGAAGAAGGCTCGTAAACAATTTCCTGATGATACACCACTTCTTTCCTCTATACCTCGTAAGGAAGAACTTGACTATATTTTTTGGATATCGAAATTCCAAAATAAGAAAAAACCAGATTTTGAAGAAGTCGCTGCAAAGGTAAAAAGGGTTATCAAAAGACAACGTCTTAAACCAGAGGTTATTGAGGAAGCTATACAGTGGGCAAGGAAACAAAAATAGTAAGCAAATTCAAATAACGGTCTCGTCCCTTTCGGTTGGGCAGTGATGGAGATTGTATCTCGACACGAGATGGAATCGTTGCGTATTAGTTTAATTCATCACAAATTAATTTCAGGTAAGGGAATATGCCCATATCTGTTGAACTTAAAAACAAGGTAATTATTCATAAATTTTAAATGAAAGTGAGGTTTTTATGAAGGAGTTGTCCATAGAATATCCAGAATCAATATTAGCTGTACTTAATTTAAGCACTGAAAGTTTTGAACAGGAAGCAAAAATTGCACTTGCAGTGAAGCTTTACGAGATGGGGCGTTTGTCATCCGGTCAGGCCGCGTCTCTGGCTGGAATTACCCGTGTTGCCTTTTTATTGCTTTGTAAATGTTATGGCGCTGCGAGTGTTGAGTGGGACCGTGAAGAACTGGAAGCTGAGTTTACGGAGACGAAACAATGAGAGGTTCTTTGGTATCAAATACCGGACCATTAATAGCCCTTATGTTGATAAATCGGTTGGATATCCTTCGCACACTTTTTCGCGAAGTTTTTATTCCAGAAGAAGTCCGTAATGAATTGCTTCATGGCGAAGCACTCGGCATAGACCTTTCATCGTATCGGCAAGCATCATGGATTCAAGTTAAGGCTCTCCATATTCCTCAAGACATCTTACTCAAGACGATTTTGGATATTGGAGAAGCCTCGGTAATTATGCTTTCTCGTGAGGTTAATGCTGATTATGTTCTTATTGATGAACGAAAGGCTAGAAAAATCGCTCGAACAATTTACAAACTCCAGGTAGTCGGAACTGCTCGTATCTTGGTTGAAGCTAAAAAAGGCGGTATACTTGACAACGTCGGTATTGCTATTCAGCGAATGCGCGATAGAGGATATTGGATACATGACAATATTGTGCAATTCGCTATGAAAGAAGCAGGTGAGTCGCAATAAATAGGGTAGAATAGTTGAATTGATTTAGAATACCATAAGAACACGATTCAAAAATAAAGACAATATATCAATGGTTACTGTCTCAAATGAAATAGTAGAAAAGCTTAAAAGATTTTTAGGGATGCTTTCTGCCAGCGGATTGCATGTAGAGAGGGCAATAC
>JAJTXE010000045.1:0-1589 GCA_021463795.1 Candidatus Brocadia sp.
CAGGCCAAATCAACAATAGATTGGAAGTTTACACGACAAGATGCTGATCAAAAGCTGTCAAGACACTATGTTTCGTAATTAATTTGTTATAATACTAGTGTTTGCAGGTTCAAACCTTCGCTGGCTGCATCTGTGCCAAACAACAATTTTATGTGCCGGGTACGAACCATCTTTTTGATGTCTTCTTTTGATTTACGATGGCAGAGGCCATTCTCATAGACGCCTGATTTATCGCTACCGGCATATAAACCAAAGGTAATGTTTGGGAAATCTCTTGCAAACCGGTCACAATGCCATTTGATGGTGTCAAAATATTGAGAGAATACAATACTGCCTCTGTTGATCCAAGGTTCCTGTATGTGTGATTCGCTAAGTATCCTTTTTAAGAGATCGTATTTAGGGTCTCTTTCCTGGTATTCTTCCAGCAATCTTACAAGCCTTTCCAGGCAATTAATTTCTTCTTTTGTAAGGTCTTTAAATGGTGAATCGTGGCTATTTGTGCCAAAAACTTCTTCACTATATTCTTCATGGTAATCTTCATCCTCTTCATCGGTATCCTTTATCCAATTTTTTAAGATGCCCGTAGCCGTTGAAAGGCCGGCATACATAGAACTGCAAACCCTTCTCAGCAGCATGGTTTTAATGAACCCGCTGCTCTTTACTCTTTGACTCAAAAGCTGGGAAAATTGCTCTGCCAAAGAATATGCATCAAATAAGTGTGTGGATAAAGACAGCCCTTCATTTTCACCCTCTCCATAAAGGATAACATTGATAGGTTTCAAATATGGCTGGTTGGTATCGGGGTTTATCGTTGTTTCCAAAAACTTTCTTTCACGCCTGATGATATGGCGAATAAAGGGATTGTGGTTTTTGAGAAAGTCTTCAGAGAAGATTTTGTTTACCATCGCCTTTTGCGGTGGCGTAAAATTATTGAGTGCACTACCGGAAATAGTGAACTTATCATTTGATAAGTTAATTTGCTTACGCAGCACACCAAAGGTACTTGGCCTTTCATCGCCCGGAGGAAACGGATTTCTCAACCAATCCCATTTCTCATAATCAGAGTTCAATTCTTCACGGCCCGTAACTAAATTAAGTCCTTTATTTGCCTCCTGCTGCCAACGGCTAAGATAATCGCCCAATACGAATTCATTGCCCTGTGAAAGGATATGAAGTAAATCCCACGCCTCTATGGGATGTATCTGTACCGGTGTGGCTGTTGCCAGCAACATGCTTTTGGTTCTTTTGGCAATATCTGCCAAAAAGCCCATTAGGTTATTGGGCTGCGGTGCATCAAACTCTTTTCCATTACCAAGATTTTTCCTTCTTGCACGGTGCGATTCGTCAACAACGACGCATTCATAATTAAGCCTCAATAACTGCTCAGCCACCTTGCTTCTTGATCTTACAATCAACCCTTGTGATATAATCCCTACTTTTCTTGGGCATTTACACAGACCATTTTCTTCCCAGGCAGGATATTCTATTTTAGGTTCTTCTCCCAATTAGTCAATAGGAATTGAGAAGGAATTCCATTAAATCATTGAAAAGAGTGGATATTTGGTGTTTTCTATAGAATAGATATATAT
>JAJTXE010000046.1:0-2485 GCA_021463795.1 Candidatus Brocadia sp.
TAAGGCTGCCGGCGGCGCCGAGGCGCCTTAGTTTGTCATTAAACCGTGTACCTGGTCTCATATCATTGCACCTTGCTGCGAAGTTTGCCCGTATAAAATTCAGGTCTGTGCTGAGGCATCCTGATTTTATGACAGGCTTTTCTTTCGGCGGCCGTTATGATGAAAAGATTTTTTTAAAAGACATCGGCTCACTCAGAAATAATGATATTGCTGAAGCCATGTTCCATCCTGGGCCTGGCAGTATTGATGTGCCGGATTACAATTCCTGGGATTATAATTGGGCGGCGGATTCTGCTACGCTGAGATCAACTCATATTAAAGACTTTATATCTGAAAAAGGTGTTAAACTGATAACATTTAAAGAATTGCCGCAGATTTGATCATGAGTATTGATTGTTGGCTGGTAAAACTATTGTTGAAGTCAATTTTTGCATACTAAAATTATTTGCTGAATTCAGGTACTGCCGGCTGCAACACTTCAAATATTTTTACTTCATCCCCGGTATGGCCAGTTGAACGATCGAAAGAAGCAATTAATCTAATATTACTGTTCTCTTCCCATTTTCCTTTAAGGTTCTTTCCAGACGCTACTACAACAAACTTACATCCATTATCATTCGCGGTTGTTGCCAAATTCTCCCTTATAATCAAATTAGTTTTCGTATCGCTTGAAAGAACATATTTTTCACGTATATTTAACAAATTATAAGCCGGTCTATTAGTCTGCTGATACTGAAAGTATGCATTTTCGAATTTTTTTCTCCACGACACGTTTTCTATTCGATGGTAACTAAAGTATTCTCCCCAGTCTGCTTGTACCGATGGATTGTCAGCCGTTATACGAGGTAAGTTTACCGCATGCCTGCCTATGATTAGAATAGAGCTATGTGAAGGTAAATTTTTTTCAATCCATAACTGAGCTGCATAATCTGCCCTTCTTTCCAATGGACTCACCGGGGAGAACAAATTATTATAAACCATGCTCCCCGTTCTCAAGAAAGGATATGCAGTAACTACCATTGTCAACAAAACCATGGTTATTAATTCAAGATATTGAGTATTCTCAAATAATTTTTTTTCCTTATCGGTCCTTTTCCAGCGGACTCGGTCTATGATATATTTGATAACAGACCTGTCAAAAACGGTAATCTGACGGGCAACAACGAGAATGACTGCCGGGAACATGGCATTATACCAATATTCTCGTGACTTAAATGGAAGAAAACCAACAACAAACGCTGTTATGTAAACCAGCAATATGCGTGTAGCGTTATCTGGACGCCTTAAAGAAGTCAGCAACGACGCAGCAATCGCTATGACCATAATCCAGCCCCATTTGTTTACTACCCAGCTGAAATCATACGATGAATGATAATAAGTGAATTGTGCTGATTCTTTCTCAGAAAAAAAAAGATTATATTGTTCCAGAAAAAAGCCGTTAAAATTGAGTATAGAATAAGGGTTTGCTAATGAATGGGCGAGAAATACAGCACATACAAGTATCCATAGGCCAGGTCTTGTTACTGCAAACTTTATTTTTTTTCCGGGCGGCAAGTTTGAATCCTGCCAGACATGCAAAAAATGACCAAACACCAAGGCTGGTAACACCAGAAAGCCTGCGACAGGTTTAGAAGCTATAGCAAATCCTGCAAAGATACCTGATAAAATATAGGGTAGGAATTTTATCTTGTCCTTGCCAAACTGAACAGCAAAAAAAAGACTGAGAAGGCTGAACAAACCTACAAGGGTATCGACCCTGATCGTAAAATTAGTGTTTAGATCGAGAAACGGAGAAAGACCAAGGATTAATGCTGCCAGTGAAGTCAGATGGTCATAATATCGCCGGGCAAAGAGCCAGGAGACACCGGCAATTCCTAGAACTATTGATACGTGAAAAGCCCTCGCCACCATATAGAAAGGCTTCGACTCAAAAAAAGCAGCATAAAAAAAATCCTCCGCACTGTATCCTGATATCAAGTTACCAATCCACATCCAAATCTTGTAAATAAAAGCAAGCAGATAACTAAAGAGCGGACCATATTTATACCAATGCGGATCCCAATCGCCGCAAAGAAAAGCAAGCGCTGGTTCAACAATATCATTTTCATCTACCGAATAGTAGGGGAGCTGCCAGCTAAGTAATCCAGCCCTTAAAAATATTGCTAAGAGTAGGAACAGAATTATAATCCCGCAGTGAAGTGTTTTGTCAGTTGTTTCTTTCATAGTCTCTAAATATCGGCTCATTCGTAAAAAAGTTGAAGGCGGGTAAAACAAAGACATAGAAGTAGAGTAATAAGATAGGAATAAAGAACAGCACCGAATTTCAACCGTAAGTAGTATTTGAACAAAAACATGTTAAAAAAACGTTAGAATAATTTTCGTTTATGAAAATCTTTCCTGAAAGCTTGTTGCTAGATTTTAGGTAAAAGCACGGTTCTTGTTCTCATTTTTTTGTATTCCACGTATTTTTAACTCGTTTGCTCAT
>JAJTXE010000047.1:0-1574 GCA_021463795.1 Candidatus Brocadia sp.
ACTATTGGAGCGGCCTGGGCACAATATTTAGTGTATGGATTACCTAAAGATCCGTCATTGACGCTTCTCACTGCCACTGAAGTCAGCGTAAAAGGTTTCCCTTCATGGCTGATCCTTTGTCATTGGATAAATTTTTTCTTTTTGGTAATTTTGATAAGAAGTGGGCTTTCAATATTATTTGATCATCCCAGACTATATTTTAACAATGGATGCACACCTGGTTCTGAGTGGTTGAAGTTTACACCTATACACGTGCCAAAAGACAAATTATGGACTGCAAAAGATGACGCCCGATATATAAGTCCTCTTATCAGCTTACCCGGATATCGCCATTCGGTGGGCATTGCCCGTGGCTGGCATTTTATTCATCTGTTATTTTTTATATTGAACGGTATCGTATTTATTGCGTTATTGTTTGCCAGTGGTCAATGGGCAAGAATAATACCTGCTTCATGGCATATTCTACCCGATGCGTGGAGTGTGTTTGTGCATTATGCGACTTTTAATATGCCTGTAGAACCCGATGGATTTTATCATTACAATGCCCTGCAGCAGTTTTCATATTTTGGCGCGATATTTATTCTAGCCCCTCTTGCCATTATGAGCGGTGTATGCATGTCGCCTGCCATTGAAAACAGGTTTCACTGGTTGCCCAAATTATTCATCAACAGACAAGGGGCGAGATCTGTGCATTTTTTAGTGATGCTGGCGTATGTGGCCTATATTGTCATACATGTTACTATGGTGGTAAAAACGGGTTTAGTCGGGAATATGAACCACATCACGCTTGGGACCGATAATCCGTCAAGTACAACAGGACTTTATATAGGGGTAGCCATCATTCTTTTTACGGCTGTTTTTTTTGTGTATGCCCACTGGGCGTCGTGGAACACACCCCGCTGGGTGCAAGGAACAGACGCCTTCATCAATGGCAATCTGTGGCGATCCACAATAAATAAACTGAAACCACGGTCTTATTTTAAAAAGAAAGATATATCCCCATTTTTGTGGCCCAATGGCAAACTTCCAACTTCTGAAGTATGGATAAAGTTAGCGAAGAACAAATTCAAAGATTACAAACTCAAAATAGGCGGATTAGTCGAAAACCCTGTTGAATTATCGCTTAATGACCTTAAGAACCTGGGTAAAGAACAGAACATTACTATGCATCACTGCATACAGGGATGGTCGGGCGTGGCAGAATGGGGAGGAGTACCCTTAAAGACCATAGTGGGCCTGGTCAAACCATATTCTTCTGCATCTACCGTTGTGTTTTACTCATTCGGAGAAGGATTGTATGGAGGTGTATATTATGACACTCATACCCTGGATAATTGCCTAAAACCGGAATCAATACTGGCGTGGGAAATGAATTATGAGACACTCTCGGAAGTATATGGCGCTCCTTTAAGACTGCGTGTAGAAAATCAGTTGGGCTACAAGATGGTAAAATGGATTGAACGCATTGAATTTGTGGAAACACACAAAACGATAGGCAAGGGCTACGGAGGTAAAAATGAAGATGATGAATACTACGATTTATTAGCTGATGTATAACCTGAATCGTGCACAAG
>JAJTXE010000048.1:0-2625 GCA_021463795.1 Candidatus Brocadia sp.
TTTTCAACTGAATAGTGAGCAGCCATAAATCTCTACAATAGATTTACCGATATGAGATGAGTTCTTGTTGTTATAAAACCTTTTTCAAATCTAGAATTTTTTCTTGATTTAGTTCTCGAAAAGAAATATTTGTAATAAAAAGCCGTTAATTCCACTTTAGATTTAACGGCTTTTTTGTTGAGAATGGGATTGTTTTGGGGGCGACAATTATGGGATTTTCCGTCGAGCCTGAAGGGGCGGGAACAATCGTAAAATCAGGAGGAAAGATGTATTGGGGTCATAAGGCAAGCGTGCTTGGTTTTCCTCGACAAGGGATACCCCTGGATACACGAGCGATAAAGGATGCAGCGACCCATGATGGAGAGACCTTTTATCCTCATGTGGAGAAACTCTTTGAGATGTATCCGGAGATTCAATCGTCGGTGAAAAGGGTATTGTATGATGGCGCTTGTGATAGTCGTGAGATCAAGGAGAAGTTTGAGAACAATCTGGGGCTAGAGTTAAAAGCGTCTTTCAATCCGAGGCGGAAACAGGAAGTCACGGAGAATTTACCTCGATGCATAGAAAAAATTACGCCGTATGGTGTGCCCGTGTGTAAAGCAGGATACGAAATGGAGTATCAGGGGATGAGATACGAACGTGAGAAGTTTATCTATCAGTGGATTAGCATTTTACATGAGACTTGCTTCGAATAACAAGGAATGATTGGTTGTCGTTTTCTCTTGTCTCTTCATGGTTCATGAAACCAGTATACGAGAGCCATGTTGAAAAAGTCAGTTTATTTCTTTTCTTTTTACCGGGAATTACTTGCAGTTATGTTTGACGTAGCACCGAGGAATTAAAATACACGCTTGCAATACGCAAAGTCTTTTGCTTTAATGAATAGATTAAATTAAACAGCATTGTTTGCAACACACATTCCCAGCATAGATAAGACACGTATATAAGCACTGTTTTTAGCAAATTGTTTTCCATGATAATTCAAAAAACCGGTATTCCCCGGCTTTTAATATCACTCTTGCCTGCCACCTTTCTTGGGTGTACCACGGTTAAATATTACCCCGTAAATTTTATAGAATCACTCCAGCATCCCACCAAATTTCCGGAAGTCTTTTCTTCTAACGTACAAAACATTGAGGAGATTGCGAGCAAGAATCCTCTTGGCGAAGATGAAGATGTAAAGATAACTGAGGTGGGTAAAAACAAGAATTCAAGCATGCATCTCATTCAGGTTCGTGAAAATGGGGAATTTCATCCTCATTACCATAAGCGACACGATGAGGTTATCTATGTTAAAAAAGGAAGTGGCATTGCCATGCTTGATGGCACAAGATACCTGGTAAAGTCTGGTTCTATCCTGCAAATTCCCAGTAAAACGATACATAAGTTTATTAATACCGGTGGTGAGCCATTTATGGCAGTATCGATCTTTTCTCCGCCATTTGATGGTAGAGATGAAAAATCCATCAGGGAAAAAAAGAAGACGGCCCGCGGTGGAAAAGAAGAGAAAAGGCTCGCAGTGAAAAAACCAGAAAAGCTCCCCGAACAAAACCAAATATCCCCACAAAAAGATATTGATGAGGAAGCTATCCAAAATGCGGTGGAGGACACACAAGAAGTTGCAGAAAACAAACACAAAGAATCTCCCCCTGCAGTATTGAGTTCCGCAAAAGATGAACTGCCTGCATCTTCCCATAAAATCCCGAAAATAGAAAAGAAAAAGAGGTCAAAAGATACAAGTACTCCTGAAATGCCTTCAATAGACATTAAGGACTTACATGAAAAACTTTCAAAATTATTGGAGCTTAAAGAAGAAGGGACCATCTCTGCCGTTGAATATGAGGAAAAAAAAGACGCCCTTATGAAAGGCAATGACATCGGTACACTTCCGGAAACAAAAGGCTATGCAAAAAAGAAGATACGCCTGGAAGACGAAGATATTTCACAACAACCGGAAAGTCTTGAATCTACGATCAAGGAATTCGCCGATGAAGCACTTGACAGCATGGCGGGGTCACCAATTGTACCTGATGAAGAGTCACCATCTGTACAAGGACACTCAGCTCAAGAACAAGAGCTCTCACCTGATGACAAACTCAAACTTTTGGAAGAAATGAGACAAGAAGGCCTAATTTCTGATGAGGATTTCGAAAGCAAGGGAAAAGAACTATTAACCCCGCCGAAAGCTGAACCGAAAGCAGAAATACCTGGAAATACCTCTCCAGACGAGCGGGCAGCAGAGGTAAAAGAGCTCTATGACCAGCAACTCATCACTGAAGACGATTATAAGCAGAAGCTGGAAGAAATTACTTCGTTGCAAACGCAGAATGATTCATCGGCAATTTCTTCTCATGCGGAAAAAACGGATTTAATGCCTTCTGAGAATACAACGGAAAACGAAAAAATAAAAGATCTGAAAGAACTCTACGATGATGGCCTTATTACGGAAGAAGACTATACCTTCAAACTTAAAGAACTTGCCGGCACGGAGATGAAGGAGCAGCCGTCAACTATTTCTTCAGAAAAAGGACCCGAAGACGACAAACTTACAGAATTAAAGGAATTGAAGGAAGAAGGGCTTATTTCTGATGAGGACTATGAGTTTAAAAAGGCACAATTACTGGG
>JAJTXE010000049.1:0-3415 GCA_021463795.1 Candidatus Brocadia sp.
TGTCGGCAGGTTGACAATTCTTTCACAAACAGATTCCGCGACAGGACACATCCCTTTCTCATAACCCCAGGGTGAAAGATCTTTTTCAATCGGATGAAGCGGTGAAAGAAACCAATCGCCCATCTCAATTCTATTTTCTTCCGCTTCCCTCAGAAATCTCCGTTTATCATTCACAAGAAATGAATACCTCAAAAAAGTATGAAGGGCATATTCCGTCCTGTATGGTTTTTCGATCCCAAGCCGATTAAAAATCTCATCATATCTTTTGGCAGCCCAGAGCCTGTGTTTAAGATTTTCTTCAAATCTCTCCATTTCCAGCATAGCCCTCTTTTGCTGAAACCTTGCCATTCTCTTTTCGAACCCATCGGGCTTTACCGGAGAAATAAGCTCTTCACTAGAGGATGAGCCGGTTACGAAACCTGCCTTACTCAAAAAACGATATGACTTAATTGCAGGCCAATAAATGGCAGGTTTCATCATGAAATTATAACCTTGTAACAACATCCATAATATCAGTTTTTCCTTTATATCCGGGTATGGATAAGAATCGGATTCTATCCTTAATTTTGAGGCAATTTCAGGGTTATGAGTAACTGCAATTCCGCCCAAACCAGTAGAAAAGGGCTTTGACCATTGAGTACTGAAGAACGCAGCATCGGCAACCGTACCATTTGCTTTACCTTTATAGCTTCCACCGTAACCATGAGCACAATCTTCAATCACTTTAAGATTATATCTTTTTGCGATGTCAAGTATTGGATCTAAATCTGAGGATAAGCCAAAGGTATTTTGTGCGATAATTGCAGTCGTTTTGCCGGTAATTTTGTCCTCGATTTTTGCTGTATCCATATTAAAAGTTTTTGGGTCAATATCAACATAAACAGGCTTTCCACCATGATAGATAATAGCATTGGGGACAACCACGCAGGTAAACCCAGGAAGAACAACCTCATCCCCGGCACGTATCCCTATTGCTTTTAACAAAGCATAAAGGGCAACACGTCCTTTAAAGAAAAAGAAGTTGTTAGAGATTAAATTTTCCATACAACACTATTCGAATATATAAATGCTCAAAGGGCAGAAAATGTATAGCCAGGGGCATGAGCCTTTGGACAAGAAAACATCAATCAGAAATAACCCCAAAGGGTGGAAGAAAAACGAGCCAGGACCTATGAGCTAATAATAGCCTTGTTATTGGCGGGGCAAGGGTAGTGCGTTTCAGATCAATTTGACAATGCAGGAAGAGTTCATAAATCTCCTTCTTCTTTACGCCTTTTACATCAGGGTTTTTGGGATTGTTCATATTGATTGGTTTTCACCATACCACATCAACAAGCTCTGAATTTGTTATCTCTTTATCATTAGTGATAATTCTTGCACTATTAATGATTGCTTCGCATATAATTAAGTTATCATGCATTTCTAATATTTCTTTCTGATTCTTTAAACACAGAAGTATTTCCATATTCAGAGGAGAAATTTGGAAATTGTTGGACTCTTGAATCTTTTGAATTAAACCATTTACATCGGCTTCAATTTTACTCCTCTTGACAAGATAGATAATTTCGGCAATTACAATTGCCGGAATAATAAGCTGTGCTTTTCCAGCTTCAATTTCTTCAAATGCCCTGTTGGCTTTAAAACTGAGTTTCATAGAATTAAGAAGATACCAGATTAAACTATGGGTATCTGTAACGTAAATAGACAAATTACTATTGCGCATTATTTAGCATTCAAAATTTTTATTTGTTTTTTAAGTCCTTTTTCCCAAATAAATTTGGCTTCATCAATATCCTTGTCTTTTATATCAACCCCTTTCCATAATCCCCGGAGAGAAATATTCTTTTTGTTTTTCTCCTTTCGTATCTCTATTTCTACATTCTCTCCTTCGTCTAAGTCTATTTTTTCAAACGGTATCAAAACCCCATTTTTATAAATAGCTTTATATTTTAGTGCATTTGACATTTTAAAATCTCCTATATCTTACTCTTTTAATTTCATATTAAAGCAAAATATACCCTAATTATTAAAGCTTTCCTATTAAATAGTATCCCAACTCTCACTTTATCATTAAATTACCATCAACTTGTAACAAATTCAACAGACAAAACAATTCAACCAATCCAACAGTTTAACGACTTACGACTTAAGACCTACGACTTATGACTTACAACGTACGACTTATGTTATTCCTAATCACAAATCAATGGGTGACCCCATACGCTTCCCCTCAGTCGCCTCGTAAACAACAATCCCCTTTTCAGCTATTTCTCCGGCTATGTCAAAATAGTCCGCTTTTTTTAATTCCTCTTCTGTAAAACCAATCGGGTCGATATCAACAGAGCTTTTTACCCGCCTTGCGTAATCAGACAAGAGCATAATTCTCCTTATGTCATCCATTCGTTTGAACTTATCAGATATCACTGCAATGTCTATATCGCTTGCCTTTGTAGGTCTACCGTATGCATAAGAACCAAACAGAATAACCCTCTTCACAGGAATCTTTTTCTGGAGATTATGGACATAATTTAGCACTATATTTCTAATTTCAGTTTTTTTGTATACCATAGGATCACATCCTCCGTGTCTTTCAATAAGCTGGCCGCATTGCGTTTGTTGTATCTTTTCATTAAATCTATCTTCCTTATATCTTGCCTTGATGTAATGTGCGTCTATCTTTAAAATCTTCTTATCAACCGACTTTGGAACTTTGATACCTGTTAATTCAACCAGCCTTGGAAGTTTGTGTATATATTCAGGCCGCTCATTCTTAAGAATAATGAAAACTGCCTTGAGTAGCGCTTCAACCGCCTGCTGACACATAAACATTGCAAAATTATAACGCCCTGCTTTTAGCGTAGCAGAGGCAGTCTCAAAATTATCCCTTGATGACATAAGCCAAAATTTTACAACCTTGTCTGTATTTTTGGTCATATAATGTCTTCCCTCGCCGACACTGCCAGACAAATACGCCTATTCTTGGTAGAAAAATCTATTGCCAAGGGGAAAAAGCCCTGATTTGATTCGTAAGTGAGCATCTTTCTTCTGGAGAAAAGTTTTTCGGCAACCCAAAAACAGGAATTTGAATTAATTACTACTAAAGGATAACATAATCAATCTCTTAAACACAAGTGGCAAGCAGGCGCAACCCTTTTTCACAGTATCAGTTCATCTCTTCCCCTCAAATTTCTCAATATTCATATCGTTTTCCCGTATAAAACTTGACTAATGACTTACAACTTATAACGTACGACTTATGTCTCACAACATATAACTTCAACTTTCGACTTAAGACTTACGACCTACGACTTACGCCTTAACCCGACTTTCGCAATTCGCACCTAAAAACGGTTATTTTTGGGCAGGTATCGCCGTGGGACCGTTGATTTTTAAGGGGTAAATTTTCAAAAGGGCT
>JAJTXE010000005.1:0-2968 GCA_021463795.1 Candidatus Brocadia sp.
AAGGAACGAGGTATAATAAGGCAAATAGCTATGGAGTTATTCTATCGGGTTGGTGGCCTCAGCGGAACGGAGATAGGAGAAATGATGGGGGTTGATTATTGTACGGTGAGCGTAGGGAGAAAACGATTACGGGAAAAACTGAAAAGCGACAAACATCTTTCTCGGCTTATCAAAAGAGTTGAGGCAAAATTATCAATAGTAAAGATTTGACCCATTCACATTTTTATTCCCACGATACATCTTCCTTAATAATTTTTGCAGGAACTCCACCAACTAATGCCTTTTCTGGAACATCTTTCGTCACAACTGCTCCCGCCGCAACAACTGCTCCGTTTCCAATATGCACACCTTTAAGTATAGTAGCATTAAGACCAATCCATACATTATCGCCGATTGTTATGGGTGCACTTATCCTTTTGTTGCCATTGATTGAATGGTTGTCGCTATCACGAATAGTCACGCCTTTCGAAATTGCCACCTTATTGCCAATGGTTATCGAATCAAAGCAATCAATCGTTACTTTATTATTGATGTACCCTGAGCCTAGAGTAAGGGATGCACAATAATCAACCGATATGTGAAATCCAGTATAAATATCAAAGTCTCCATTCATGGTCAGTTTGGCGCCATCCCCAAGCTTAAATTCCGAAGGAAGGTATCTTAGTCCGTCCCATTTGGAGCCAAGACGAAGCACACCATGTCCAAATATAGAAGATGTTGAAGACACGCTAATATGAACGTTTGGATATACTCTGAGACATCTGCTCTTCTTTTGAAACGCGAGGACTGTTGTTTTTATCAAATTTAATCGAACAAGATTTTTGACTCTGTTTAGTAGTTGTGGCATTTGTTGTCCTTTATAAAGCTAACTATGTTAATAACATAGTTAGCTTTATAAAGGACAAGAAGTGTAGCGCATGTCAACCAAAAAAACATTTATGTTGACATATGAAGTCATCATAAATATAGTTTCTAACTCGTTAGCGACTCATATTGAGTGTTAACAGGAAAATAGGATAAGTGTTCATGCTCAATATCCCTCTGCCGCTTTATTTACAAAATACAGCATACTACTGAGTAAAAAATCGGTTCCGGCTTCCCTTCATAATAGTTATAAGAAGTGGTTGAGATATTATACTCAAACGGCTTATAATATGTGAATTATAGACTTAATACAAAGCCGCCATATCTAACGTGGTGGCACGGACAAGCTATGCTTGTCCGTGTTTTTGCAATGCTGCTTGACGTCCTGTGCTTTCTTGGTCCGCCTTATTGTGTTGTCTATCCAAAGGTTAAAGTGAATATACTGCGCAAAACAATGTCGTGCGAGTCTAACACGGACAAACTCCGTTTGTCCGTGCCACCCTGTTACCAATTTAAAATTCACCTTTTATGAACATCTTGAGTATACCTTGATTTTTGCCATAAATATTGTCATGGGTATGCCGACAAGGAATCTCTTAAACATTTTATGGTCAAATTGCATGATAAACATCAATCTCCTGCAATGCAAGAGGAGGCAGCACAGGCAGTGTCCCTTTATTACGAGATGCTGCAAGCCGCCCCTCACCTTTCGGCATAGTTTCGCAACCCATCTGTTGCAAGCCAACTACGATATCCGCGCCATTCAGGAGATGCTGGGACACAGCGATGTAAGGACGACCATGATATATACTCATACGATCAAAAACCAGACTGTCAAAGAGGTAAAAAGCCCACTTGATTTCTGATTCTGGAATAAGCTCCCCCCTGGAGGAATTAAGGGTCACCCAATCTACGTTTTAATTCAAAAATCATTACCACCTGCATAGCCTATGGCAATGACTTATTATCTGGAACAGGAAAGCGACTTTTTGATGATAAAAACGGAGAATATGCAGACTTTGGTGAAGTAGAAAAGGAAGAAAAAATGTTTCTATTACCGGAAGATGTGGTAAGATTACTAACAATGAATTTAAGTGTTTACATTGGCTTTATTTCAAACTAGAATTTTGAATATTTTGAAAACGTTGCTTGTGTCAACGACAACGAAATGTTATGGAAGCAAATAAATAAAAAGTACTAATACTCGATTTCGGCTCTCGACAGGAATTAATGAATGAGGACAAAAAAGAGAGACAGGTATGATGTATGAAGGAAATGGATTATGTTGTTTGGAAAGAAGGGAAATATTATGTTTCGCAATGTCTCAATGCTAATGTGTCTTCTTTTGGAGATACGATAGATGAAGCGATAAATAACTTGAAAGAAGCCGTTGAATTGTATTTTGAAGGAGAGGATTTAGCGCTTCCGGAAATTGAAAAGATATTTATAGGCAGAGAAGAAATAAATGTCTAAATTGTATTCTTCCCGCGATGTGGAATATGTGCTGCATAAATTAAATTTCCATTTTATTTCACAGAAAGGCTCACACTGAAAATACAAGAATGAAAAAGGTTACAATGAAATGATTGAAGATAAGAAGGAAAAGATTTTCATCCTCGATTTCGGCTCTCAGTATGCCCAACTCATTGCACGCCGGGTAAGGGAACATAACGTCTATAGCGAGATCGTCTCACATAAGATTACCGCAGAGCAAATACAAAAGGTGAATCCGAAGGGCATTATCCTCAGCGGGGGGCCTGCCAGCGTATACACAAAAAATGCCCCGCGCTGTGATGAAACAATAGCTACCCTGGGGATCCCAACATTAGGCATTTGCTATGGGATGCAACTGGGATGTCAGATGCTGGGAGCCACGGTACAACCCACGGCTGCACGAGAATACGGAAGAACCGCCTGCACGCTTAACAACGAAAGCAAGTTATTCAAATCCATGTCCAAAGATATCACCGTCTGGATGAGTCATGGCGACCAGGTTGTTGAATTACCCCAGGACTTTGAGTCGCTTGCATTGACCAGAAATTGTCCTTATGCAGCGGTAAGGCATAAATCCAAAGCATTCTACGGCGTACAGTTTCACCCTGAA
>JAJTXE010000050.1:0-1405 GCA_021463795.1 Candidatus Brocadia sp.
TGAATTTGAGCCAGGCATTACAGATGGTTTTCCGCCGTGAACCGCCTGATTTCTCCAGCCCGTAGCGGCTGGGAGTGAAAATACGCTGAATAGTTACCACTTATCTATGATGGCGTATTTCAAAACAATGAGGTATTTAAGTTAGTGGGAAGTAATGGTAGGGTACTCTATGCCGGAACAATCTCTCAGAACAAAGAACAAACAAAAGGACATTCATTGTTCTCTGGACATTTCTATGAACCGGAAGGTGGTGCAATAACGCTTGAACAAAAAGGCGAGTCAGTCACGGGGACTTTGACAATGGATGATACGATCATAATGGTCAAAGGCACCGCGAAGGGTCAGATACTTACCGGCACGCTTACTGGCGATGGAGAGACAACGCCTTTCCGCGCCACAATCGACGACACCGGGGGAACTTTTACTCTTACGCTATCCGACGAAACAGTCACCTTCGTACGTAAGCCTACACCAGGAAAGGCAGCTGGACTTAGCACAGATCCTTCGGCAAAACTGGCGAAACGCGCGCTCCGGTTCAACGGGACGCAACTCGATTCAAAAGAACTTGTGGTAATTGAGACGCTTGAGCGACAGTGGGGCATGCAACTTCCCGATGGCGATTACAGGTATGACCCTATTTGCGGTTGCGCAGGACAATGGGGGGGCCCAACTGCAGGATTCCTGCCGCCAGGACTCAAGCTGGGAGGTCCCCTCAGAGCGAATTGTTCTGGCGGTGGTACGAAGGTGTTTCTGAATGGGCGCGAGATCCATCCAACCGAGTATCGGTACCTCTCGCAACTTGTTGGCTCCATGATACTGCCAGGCCGCTACTGGATCGACGCGCGGGGGAACACTGGACTCGAAGGACAGACGGCATTGACAAATCTCTTTGTCCTCGCCCAGCAACGTGCTAACTCTGGTCAGGATGGAGGTTCCTGGATGCGCTCTTTACCCGACGGACTTGGCGGC
Organism: Candidatus Brocadia sp.; assembly: GCA_021463795.1. GTDB lineage: Bacteria > Planctomycetota > Brocadiia > Brocadiales > Brocadiaceae > Brocadia. The sequence goes on from JAJTXE010000050.1 coordinate 970, forward strand.
AATATTTATATGGGTGGTGATGGAAATGACACTTTCTACCAATCATCACGGTAACGCCAAAGTCGGTATAAAAGATCCCGAGGAAACCATGAGGCAGTAGAATGCTAGATAAAAAAGGAGATTTATTATGTTCACTCGACAAAACGAATATATTTATAATATGATCGCTGCCAGGCAGCCGTGTTTTGTATCATGTTTGATCATGGTCTGTATTGTTCTCTGTGGCCATCTTGCTATGGCCAGAGAATCAAAAGAAGTTGATTACAACTATTACTACAAAGGATCACTTATCTCACTCACTCCGAGCAAACGCCTCATTGCCTTAGAAGAGAAAGTCCCCAATTTGTCATCGATTGTGAAAGACCATCAACTGGTGAAAGATCCTCTCAGCGAAAAATATGCCCTAAAACATAAATCTCTAGGACTCTATCGTGCT
>JAJTXE010000051.1:0-3807 GCA_021463795.1 Candidatus Brocadia sp.
AGATTTTTTTGATTAGCGTGTACAGATGGGACTTTTATATACGAAATTAAAAATATTTCATTATCAAAAGAAGATCGACTCCTTGCCAGTCCAGAGAGAGGAGATACTTCCGCCAATCCACATAAGGATTAAGCCTACCAATGCCTGTGGTCACAACTGCTGGTATTGCGCATATAAAGCGGATAATTTACAACTCGGCAAGGATATGAATAAGAGGGATTTTATCCCCAAGGAAAAGATGTTGGAAATCATTGATGACCTTGTGGAAATAGGGGTGAAGGCGGTCACTTTTAGCGGGGGCGGAGACCCGTTTTACTATCCTTACATGCCAGACGCGGTAAAGAAGCTAGCGCAGACACCGATAAAATTTGCATCCTTAACCAATGGGGCGCGGTTGCAGGGAGAAATTGCTGAGATTTTTGCCCACCGCGGTACCTGGTTGCGCATTTCTATCGATGGATGGGATGATGAAAGTTATGCCTTTTACCGGGGAGTTGCAAAGGGCGAATTCACAAAGGTAATGAAGAATATGGAAAATTTCAAGAAACTTTCAGGGAAATGTTACCTGGGTGTAAGCTTTATCATCGATAAACACAATGCCGGACATGTATATACCTTTATTAAGAAACTTAGGGATACCGGGGTCAATAGTGTGAAGGTATCCCCCTGCATTGTGAGCAACGACGGCGCAGAGAATAATGCGTACCACAAACCTTTTTTTGATCTGGTTAAGAAACAAGCAGAAAGGGCAAAAGAAGATTTTGAAGATGAGATATTTGAAATATTTGATGCCTATCATGAACTGGATGTAAAATTTAAAAAGGATTATACCTGGTGTCCGTATCTCCAGATACTTCCCGTCATCGGCGCCGATCTTAATATTTATCCATGCCAGGACAAGGCCTATAATCTCGAAGAGGCACTCATCGGTTCTATAAAGGAGCAAAGGTTTAGAGATTTCTGGTTTACTGACAAAGCCAAATTTTTTAAGGTGAATCCTGCCAAAGTTTGTAACCACCACTGTGTGGCAAACGAAAAAAACCGGCTTATTTTAGAGTATTTAACGTCAGATGAAGAACATATAGGATTTGTATAAAAAATGTAAAACAATTTTCGTCAGAATAATAAGCTGATATTCTTAAAAATGATTGGTAAGTAAGAAATATACATAATTTTTAGCATACATAATTTCCCCGCCCTCGACGGGAGGGGCGAGGGGAGGGTGATGAAAAATAAACGACTCATTCCTCTAGCAAAAAATCTGAGAAAAAAAGCAACCGATGCAGAAAGGTTACTTTGGCGATATCTACGAGCAAAACAGATGGAAGGAATTAAATTTAGAAGACAAGAACCTGTTGGAAATTATATTGTTGACTTTATATGTTTTGACAGAAGGATAATTATTGAGATCGATGGTGGACAACATGCAAGAGATGAAAATGTAAATAAAGATAAGGAACGAGACGAATGGTTAAGAAATCAAGGTTTTAAAGTTTTGAGATTTTGGAATAATGACGTATTGAATAATATAAATGGTGTATGGGAAGTAATCAGGAAGCATTGTTTTTGCCACCCTCCCCTTGCCCCTCCCGTCGAGGGAGGGGAAATATAAGCGATAATGGTAACGATCAAATCTTTATCCAAATAAAATTTTTACTGGGCTTAGAGAATAAGTAGAATGCGTATTTTGTGCTTGTCTGGAATACAATGGATAATATCACATTTTTAAAACAAAAACTCAACCTGGACACCTTTGAAGATTACCTCAGATTTCCCCGGTATTATGAAATTGAGACGGTAAATGCTTGTAATGCAGCTTGCAGGATGTGCACGGTCAATAAATGGGGGAAGAATGATGATCCGTTTATGAGTGACGCGCTGTTCAGAAAAATGGCAGATGAATTGATAGATTACCGTGATGTGGTGCGAACGGTGAATCTCTCAAGGGATGGAGAACCCTTGATGGACAGGAAATTAGAGGAAAAAATAACGTATTTAAAAAAAGGCGGTATCAAGCATATTACCTTTTCAACGAACGCAGCTCTTTTGACGAAAAAAAGGGCAGTGTCCCTGCTTGATAGTGGACTTGATGAGATTATGTTTTCCATCGACGGGTTGAAAAAGGAGACTTTTGAAAAAATACGAGAGGGACTAAAATTTGAAAAGATCGTTGGTAATGTACTTCAGTTCATCAAACTCAGAGACAATACACTTTCCAAGGTAAAGATTCGGGTACGCATGGTCATACAACGGGAAAATCTGCCAGAAGTGGAAGGATGGGGCAGGTATTGGAGAAGTGTTTTGCAAAGAGAGGATAGCGTTCATGCGAAAAATGTCCATAGCTGGGCAAATACCTTAGAGAATTATGTGGCGGTAAAGGAAACAGACAAGCTCACCACCCCCTGCACATCAACCTTTTCAACCATGATTATCCGGTATAACGGTGACGTTACCATATGTCCTCTGGACTACGATTTCAAATTTGTCAATGGCAACATTATCGGGCAGGACATCAAAGATATCTGGCAGCAGGGGGCGTATTTCAAAAAATTCAGAGAGTTGCATTTGCAAGGTATGCGGGATGAGTTTGATTTTTGCCAGGGATGCCGGTTATGGGATACAGAAGAATCGAAGCGGAGTTTTCATTAAAGAGGAGAACCATGGAATATTTTTCTCAATACCCCTTTATCGTGCAGGACAAACATGCGAAATCGATGTCTTTCTTTTGTACGGAAGAAATTGTATCATTAAACAGGCAGATGATAAACGAGTTAAAAAAAATAGCGTCCATAGAAGGGAAAGACGTTCGCATATCAATGCACCAATCGCCCGAATCCGGCCTTCACAACATGATTATTTTACAGCATAAAGATACCTATGTAAGACCCCACAAGCATCTGGTGAAGGCTGAGGCGTACCAGTTGATTGAAGGCACCCAGTCAGTATTTATTTTTAATGAAGCAGGCAAGGTTCTCAAAAGATGCGATATGACTTCGGAAGACAATTTTCTGTGCCGGTTCGAAAAAAAATACTACCATATGTCTGTCCCAACCAGCGACTTTGTGATCTTTCACGAAAGCAAGATAGGCCCTTTTATACGTGAAGGTGATAGTATCTTTGCTCCGTGGGCACCGCCGGGTGATCAAAAGGAGGCGGTAAAAATATTTTTGGATGACCTGCTGAGAACGAAATCGGGGATATGATTTTTTTAGTTACGGGATGTAGTAGTTATATAGCAAAATACCTTATCAAGAAACTTCTGGCAGACGGGTATAAGGTTATCGGTATTTCAAGAACTAACCCTAATATTGTTCATTACAACTTTTGCTGGTTAGCTCACGATTTAAGCAAAAATCCTTATAAACTGGATATAACACCTGTGGATATCATCATCCATATGGCTGCGCAGTCTTTATTAAACAAACCGGCTGCAGAGTATTTACACTCCAATATTCTGCTGACCTACCACGTCAGTAAAATGGCAGCAGAATTGCAGCCAGGAGTTGTTGTTTATGCTTCTTCCATGAAGGTCTATGGTGAAATACGAGAAGAAGTAGCAACGGAAAACACGGATATAATCAATCCTGAATTATATGGACAAACCAAATATTTCGGGGAAAAACTTTTACAGGAAATCACACCCACAATTTCGCTCAGAATGCCGGGTGTTATTGCCGTTGGTTCCCACGGGTGGATTGATAATATTTACACGAAATTAAAAAAAAATGAAACTCTGCTAATATATAATGCACCTTATAACCACGTCGTTCATGCCTGCGATGTTTACGGGATAATCAGACAGATTTC
>JAJTXE010000052.1:0-5451 GCA_021463795.1 Candidatus Brocadia sp.
TCTAAATACCAAAAAATCACGCTCTCTTCATTGATTCCTCAGCTCATTTGAACAGCGTTGTAAAATATATTAAAAAGCATATTGTTTGTTCATACAACGGTACATAGTATTATTTGTTGGTCATTAATACCAAAAGAAAAAATGTGGATGTATAAAGAATTTAAGCGATTTGCAAAACGGTTTCGATTTCTGGTTGCTATAGTACGGTGTCTAAAACTTATAGCGCATGGATATCGTAAGACGGTATGGTATGTTGTCCGTCCTTGGGCAATCAAAAACTATCTTCGCTCTCACCAGATACGAAAGCTGCAAATTGGTGCAAAGGGTAATATTTTAAAAGATTGGCTTAATACCGACCTCTACCCGCCGTCCAGTGAAGTAGTTTTCCTCAATGCAACACAACCTTTTCCGTTTGAAAATAGTACATTCAATTATATATTTTGTGAACATCTGATTGAGCACCTAACATACCATGAAGGGCTGTTCATGCTTCGTGAGTGCTACCGGATTTTAAAACCCGGTGGTAGAATTCGTATTGCTACCCCAGACTTCGAAAAAATAGTTGGTCTTTACTTACAGGAAAAAAGTGATTTTCAGCATCAATACCTGGAATGGGCTATTCGTGAGTTTCTGCCAGAAACAAAAACCAGCATGAACAAGGATGTTTTTGTAATCAACAACTTCTTCTATTGCTGGGAGCATAAATTTATCTATGACCGTGCAACCCTTCAAGAAACCTTAGAAAAAGCAGCGTTTGCCGAAATATTTTGTTATCCTCCAGGAGAAAGTGACGATAAAAATTTACGGTGTCTGGAATCCCATGGTAGAGTTATAGGCAATGAAGATATGAACCAATTCGAAACGATGGTCATTGAAGCAAGACGTCCACTATAAGATTCTATACAATTAAGGTTTAAAAATGATACCAAAGGTTTCAATAATTGTTCCAAACTATAATGGTTCTGCCACTCTTGCAGCATGTATACAATCACTACTTGTTCTTGATTATCCGAAAGAAAAATTGGAAATTATTCTTGTAGATAATGGCTCAACTGACCACTCTGTGCAAATAATAAAGTCATACCCAGTCAAATTAGTACTAGAAAAGGACATAAAGGGTTCTTATGCCGCAAGAAATATGGGTGTAACACAAGCCACAGGAGATGTTTTGGCGTTCACCGATGCTGATTGTGTGGCAGATAAGCAATGGTTATTCAATGCAGTAAAACATTTCACACTTAAAGATGTGGGAGGGGTAGCAGGCAAAGTTCTCGGTACAAAGCCAGAAACGCTTGTAGAAGAGTTTATTGTGTGGAGCAAAGGTTTTGATCAGGCAAGGTTTTTTAATCATCCGTATTATCCCTTTGCTATAACGGCAAACGTGATCTACCGAAAGATCGTATTTGATAAAATAGGAAAATTTGAAACCAACTGGATCTCTGGTGGAGATGTTGATTTTTCATGGAGAATGCAAATTGACGGCAAGATGAAACTGGTTTATGCCGATGATTGTATTGTGTATCATTACCACAGAGCAAGTGTTAAAGGTTTTTATTTACAGACGCAAACTCACGCATATGGGGCTTGCCTCTTGAACGCAAAGTATGATAACAAATTTCAAAAAATACATGAAGAGAAAGGCACATTTACTCTTTACATAAAAATGTTTCAAAAGTATCTAGAAAAAATTATCTTTTTTTTTGCCTTTTTCTTGTTCAGAAAGCAAAGGATATACTTTTTATATCTCTCACGGATTTCAACATTAGGATATTTCAAGGGGTTAATTCAATATCGAAAAGCAAAACAGCCACTTAAATAACAAACATGAATTATTCCATCATTGTCCCTACGTGTAATCGAAAAGAGGACTTAGTAAAACTTATAGATTCAATTTTAAATCAAACAGTATTGCCAGCAGAGATCATAATTATTGATCAAAGCGAAAATGATGATACAAGAAAATATCTGGAAGGTTGTAAAACTCACTTGATAACCATGTCGAATAAAATCAACCTTATCTATCGACACCAGACAAAAAAAAGTTTAGTAGTTGCAAGAAACAATGGCATAGATATTGCCTCTGGTGAAATTGTAAGTTTTTTGGATGATGATGTAGTTCTATTTAAAAATTATTATGAAAAAGTGCTTGATTACTTTTATTCTGATAAAAAAATAGGTGGACTAAGTGGTAACGTAATTCTTGAAAATAAATTACATAATTGGAAAGACAAATTACGAAAGATATTAAATAACGTATTTTTAATCGACAACTTTAACGGCAAGGTGACGGCTTCGGGTTTTGGACATCCACTACATGGTTTTGAAGCTGAAAATGGTAAACCTAGACAAGTGGAAATGCTTTCTGGCTGTAATATGAATTATCGGAAAGAATTTTTAAAGGATGATAAATTTGATGAATGGTTTATTGGTTATAGTTATCGTGAAGATGCGGACTTCTCATACAGAATATCACGAAAAACTGTTTTAGAAATGATTCCGGAAGCCAAACTGTATCATAATCAGAGCAAATCAAATCGTATGGATATCTGCGTTCAAAAGATTATGGAAACTAAAAACTACGCTTATTTTTTTGAAAAACATGTAAAAAAAACAATATTGACCAACATGGTATTTTTTTATTCTCTCTTTGGCTTATGGATAATTTACTGTTTAGAATTGTTATGTAATTGTAACAAGGAAAAATATAAACAATTAAAAGGTTTTTCCGTAGGAATAATTAGCCTCATGAAAACCAAAATCCTCCATTAAAGAAATGAAGATAAATCTCATTATGGCTGTAGTATTATCGATTCTATTTGCAACCTCTCTCTTGCATGATATCAAGTTTGCAGCAGCTATTATAATTATGATGTTCTATTTAAGCGTTATTTCAAGGAGTTTGTTGGCATGTATAACAATCTATTTTTTTATATATTTGGTATTAGCTGGATTTGCAGACAAGTCTAGCATTTCTTTGTCTGGAAACCAAAACATCAATTTGCTGGGAATTCTCAATTTAATGTTAATTCTAGTTGTCTATTTAAAGTGGATAGATTTTCTTCAGGTAAGAAAAGAGTTCTGGAATAAACTACTGCTTTACCCGATAATTCTCTTTTCCGTCTATTTAATAATGATAATACCATTTTCAGTAAGTTTGATGTCATCGATAAGAGATTTGATCAGGATGATCTCGGCATTTTCCTTTTACTTATTGGTTTATTTTATCATTGTTAACAGTAAAAACGCCGAGGACAAGATTTTGAAATTTATTACAGCCCTCCTTGTACCTTTATTGGTCTACGGTATTGTTGAATACATTACCGGATTTAATGTCTTTTACAACAGATCAATTTCAATTCCTATTTATGGAGGTTGGCACGTCATTGGTACTTTTAAGAGGATAAGCACCGTTTTTCGCGGTGCTCCACAGTATTCATTTGTTATATTAATATTTTTGCCGCTCTATCTGTACCATTATTTTAAGAGAAAAGAACATTCAAATTTTTACGGAATTATACTATGTTTATTATTCATAAATTTGATTTTAACATTCACAAGGATTTCGTGGTTTACTGCCATGATTCAGGTATGTGTTTTTTTTCTCTTATTCAAGCCAAAAAGGATGTTGCGGTTTGCAATACCCGGTGGGCTGTTTTTTTTGTTAATGTCAGGGCGAATTCTTGTTCGTATAACAACCGTTGATGGCTCAGCGTTGGGCAGGATTAAAATGTTTCAGTATGGATTGAGTGTCTTAAAATCTCATCTTGTGTTTGGTAGTGGTCTCGGAACTATAATGGAGTCAGAAGGAACTGCTGCACATGGGGATTATATGAAAATGTTTGCTGAAACTGGTATATTTGGTGGCGTGGGCTATTTAATAGTATTATTTACGATAATTATTTTTACGTTTAAAAATTTCCAGGAAAGCGACTTTGCCAAGATTGCGTTTATCACGACAATCGGCTTTATGATATTTAGTATGACAGATAATGGTTTAGCTTATAGCCATATATTTTGGGCTCAACTAGGTATATATCATGGAATGATTATTCGTAAAAAATTTGTTAAACATCCTTCTTCGTTAGAATACCGCAATACTCCCGGCAATCGGTCAATTCGTATCGCTGTATAGTCTATGGATATTTTTTTTAATAGCAAACAAAGCGAAAAACCATGTCAATTATTTTAGAGCATCCCGATGCGTTAATACATATTGCAGAGTTGCAGGGGAATAAAAAACGCATAACGATAAGTCCATTAGATAAATCAGTAATTATATATACAGACCAGTGCGAAACATTCTATCCATTATGGTTAATAAAACAGATCCTCGACATATTAGGACCTGCGGGTTTATGTGATGAAATTAAACGCGATGAGAATATTTCGAATGTTGAAAAATCATTAAAGAATCATATCTTCGGATATGTGAATGATATTGATTTTGAAAATAAGAGGATTCTGGATTTTGGTTGTGGTGGTGGTGCATCAACGATGATTTTGGCCAGAATGTTTCCTAAAAGCAGCATAGTTGGGGTTGAGCTTGTTGGGAAGTCACTGTTAATTGCAAACTGCAGATTAAAACATTATGGTTATACTAATGTAACATTTATTCGGTCACCTGCAGGTGACCGTCTTCCAGAACAAATCGGTAAATTTGATTTTGTAATCCTTAATGGGGTATATGAGCATCTCCTTCCAAATGAACGGAAGATGTTATTGCCCAAAATCTGGACCCTTATTAATCCTCGTGGAATTTTATTTCTTGTCAAAATTCCATACAGATATTTTCCGATCGAAACGCACACCACGGGGGGATTGCCTTTTATCAATTATTTGCCAGACCGCATGGCATTTGCACTTGCACGCACATTTTCAAAACGATTGAAAAGAGATGAGTCAGATAATGCACTTTTGCGAAAAGGGATTCGAGGCGGATCTAGTGGGGAAATTATAGGAATACTTGAAGAATGCCATGATAAGCCTCTTCTGATGGAACCATGTAAATCAGGTTATACTGATAAAATTGATCTTTGGTATGCAGACTCAGCTTACTCTAAATTTCCAGTAATTAAAGTATTGCTAAAATTTTTCTTTAAAATCATCAAATCCACTTTTGGCTTTACCTGTTTACCGTATTTATCACTTGCGATTAAAAAAGTATGAGTATGGTCCGTAAGCAATGGATGATAGCCGGGGATAAGGACAAGAAAAATATGATGATATTCCGGAATTTTTGAAAAAAATGGGAGATTGATTTCTAGAATGCGTATTTTTTCTTTTTCTCAGTTAACTAATTATTTTTTAGCGAAATGGGGATCTCAATCCTATGAATGTAAGAATGAGCCGAATCAGATTTGTCTCTATGTCACCGATAGATGCACCTTATCATGCAAGTGGTGTCTCAGACAGTCAGAGCCGGAGAAGTATATACATCAGAGATCGGACATG
>JAJTXE010000053.1:0-4067 GCA_021463795.1 Candidatus Brocadia sp.
TGGTATTGGTGGTGCAACAGTTTCATCGAATCCTGGTAATTATTCGACTTTTACTGATGATGACGGATTTTATACCCTGTCAGATGTTGTTTCAACTGAACCGGGAAGTCCGTATGAAATAACCGCATCTAAAGAAGGTTACAAAGAAGAAACAGAGCCAGGAGTTGTGGTATTCCCTGGAGCAGCTACGGAAGTGAATTTTACCCTCAAACCTATTCTGCCTACACCCCCACCTTCACCAACCCCTTCACCTACGCCTTCATCTACCCCTACGCTTTCACCTACACCTACGCCTACACCTACACTTTTTGGCACTATCGAAGGTACGGTAACGGATTCTTCAACAGGTAATGGCATTTCTAACGTTAACATCTCAATCGATACTGGCGGTTCTGACCTTACTGATCAAAATGGAAAGTATATCTTATCAGACGTAATTAGTGGAAACCACACCCTCACCGCATCTAAGAAGGGTTATTTAAGCAAGGAACCACTAAACATTGTTGTAACTGCAGGAAAAACTACCACAAAAGACCTTACGCTTATACCCGATCTTCCGCCTCCGCCACCACCGCCTCCTCCGCCTCCTCCTCCAACAACAACACCACCAACGCCAACACCGACACCGACACCTATTGTTTTTGGTGCTATCGAAGGTACTGTAACTGATGCTGATAACGATAATGTTGGCATTGCGGGCATTACGATTTCAACTGACAAGGGAGGCTATTCAACGACTACCCTTCAAAACGGTTCTTATACCCTGCCAAATGTAGCTGCCGGAACGTATGCCCTTACAGCCTCTGGAGAGGGTTATAATCCTCAAACAGTCCCAAATGTCGTAGTAGTTGCAGGGAAAACGACTACAGCAAATTTCTCCCTTACTCGTGTGGTTACAGAAGGGAATATTGCAGGTACTGTAACAGATGCTGATAATGATAATGTTGGCATTGCGGGCATTACGATTTCAACTGACAGAGGAGGCTATTCAACGACTACCCTTCAAAACGGCTCTTATACCCTGCCAAACGTGGCGGCCGGAACGTATGCCCTTACAGCCTCCGGAGAGGGTTATAATCCTAAAACCGTCCCAAACGTCGAAGTAATTGCAGGGAAAACGACTACCGTAAATTTTTCTCTTACGAGTGTAGTTATAACCGGAAATATTTCGGGTATTGTAGAAGATGCATCCTGTGATTTAAATGATGGTTGTCCAATTGTTGATGCTAAAGTAACAATCGTTGAGTTGGAAAGAGAAACCCAAACAGACGGTTTTGGTAGATACCTATTTGAGGATGTACCCGTTGGTACGTTTACCATAACAGCATCAGCAAACGAGTATCAGGCCTCCTCAAAGCCTGTTACAGTAGAGAAAGGAGAAAACCAGGTCGATTTTGCCCTGATACCAAAACCTGATACTACACCATCTTTTGTTGTTTCAGTAAGCCCTCCTGATGATGCAACAAGCGTAGCAATTGATACTACGATTACTGCTACTTTCAGTGAACCAATGGATGAAGGTGCTATTACAAAACCAGGAACTTTTATTGTACGTGGTCTGTGGGCAACGCTGCTGGTGGATAGTGAAGGGGATGTAGGACGCTCTACTTCCATAGCGCTTGATATATCGGGCAATGTGCACATTAGCTATTACGATGTTACTAACGGTGACCTCAAGCATGCTAGTAATGCTTCGGGTTCATGGAAGTCTGAGACGGTGGATAGTGAAGGGAATGTAGGAGGCTGGACTTCCATAGCACTAGATACATCAGGCAATGTACACATTAGCTATACCGATTATACTAACGATGACTATGACCTCAAGTATGCTAGTAATGCTTCAGGTTCATGGAAGTCAGAGACGGTGGATAGCGAAGGGTTCGCAGGCTTGGATACTTCTATAGCGCTTGATACATCGAGTAATGTGCACATCAGCTATTTAGATCTGACTGAAGGTGGTGACCTCAAGTATGCTAGTAATGCTTCAGGTTCGTGGAAATCAGAGACGGTGGATAGTGAAGGGGATGTAGGCTTTGTTACTTCCATAGCGCTTGATACATCGGGCAATGTGCATATCAGCTATTCCGATTATACTAACGGTGTACCCGGTGACCTCAAGTATGCTAGTAATGCTTCAGGTTCATGGAAGTCAGAGACGGTGGATAGTGGGGATGTAGCAGGCTTGACTTCCATAGCGCTTGATGCATCGGGCAATGTGCACATCAGCTATACCGATGGTACTAATGGGGACATCAAGTATGCTAGTAATGCTTCAGGTTCATGGAAGTCAGAGACGGTGGATAGCGGGGATGTAGTCGGCTGGACTTCCATAGCGCTTGATACGTCGGGCAATGTGCACATCAGCTATACTAACAGTGACCTCAAGTATGCTAGTAAAGCTTCGGGTTCATGGAAGTCAGAGACGGTGGATAGTGAAGGTTATTTGGGCTGGCCTTCCGTAGCACTTGATACATCGGGCAATGTGCACATCAGCTATCACGATTTTACTAAAGGTGACCTCAAGTATGCCACCAATCATCCTGATTATCCTAAAACGCCAATAAATGGAGACGTGTCATTGAGTAGCGATAGTATAACGGCTACCTTTAAGTCGACAACTAATCTAAATTATGCTACTACCTATACGGCAATAATAACGACTGAGGCGAAGGATTTAGCCGGAAATTTTATGGAATCAAAATATACATGGAGTTTTACCACAGCTTCTCGGCCGGGTCCTGACTTGATAGTAACTACCCTGGAAACCACCGGACCTGCAACAATGAATTCGGAAAATAATATTGAGATACCAATCCGCGTGGTCATCAAGAATCAAGGCGATTCAGCTGCGGACATTTTCAAGGTATCGTTAAGATACACTGGATCGAGCGGAGAATTCTCTGTTGGCTTTACCGTTAAGGGACAAGAGAATTCTTATTACCCCTTTACAAAGGCTTCGCTTGTCGCTGACGCTGAAGTGATTTTCGAGGGAATAGTAACGTTTATCTCTTCATTTGATGCTGGAGATACTATATCGATGGTTGCAATTGCAGATAGTTGCTTTGGTGATGAATTTACGCCTGATTATTGTCGTGTCGACGAAAGTAACGAAGACAACAATACATCCGCTGCAATAGAACTATCACTAAATTCCATATCTAATATTCGGTTAAATCCCCCTTCGCCTGCTAGTTTGGCAGCTGGACAACAAAATGTAAATATAGATTTTGATTATATAATAGGAGAAAAAGATGGGGTACGCATTTTCGCGACACCTTTTAGTGATGGGTCATTGAGCTCAAATTATGCGGCTAGCGGCTCACCAATTTATCAACCTGGAAAAGGTAGCGGAGGCGGGTTTTTTACTATTAGAGGGCCATTGTCTGTGAATGTGGATTCTGTGAATGTGGATCAGATAAGATTCCAGATGTTTAATGCTGATCGTGATCAAAGCAAGATACTTTTGGAATTCTTCATCCCTGTGGATTATACATTTTTTAACAATATTATCGATTAAGAAAATGTTTGTGGCTTAAAAAAAGAAGTAAACGTGCATGACATAACGCAGCAAAGCCGCAACCAATAATAGTTCAACCACAAAGCACACAAAGCCTTACACAAAGAACTCAAAGAAAAACTTACAAAAAAAGAAGTTTTTTACTACGGTAATACTATAACTATGGTTGTGCGATCTGAGTTTTAATAAAATTATTTTGATATTTTTCAAAAGTTTGATGAGAGATACGATGTCAGACACCACCTTTACCAGAATGACTTTCTTTGTACGTAATTTGATACCAAGAACGACCTTTCTGCTTGTTATCACAATTTTGTCTTCTTTTTCTGGATGTAAGTATAAAGTCTTGTCTGAGAGAGAAACCGTCCAGTTAAAGTCTGCGCTGCCTGCCTCAGCATCTGAGGCAGACGATCTGCTCATTGTTGATTGTCTCCTTCCCGGGCAGATTCGGAAACTGGGAAATATGACTTATCTGACACCCCGGCGTGCCGTCAAAACTACTGCATTAACTTGCAGAATCAGGGGCGGGGAGTATGTTGCTTACGACCGT
>JAJTXE010000054.1:0-9568 GCA_021463795.1 Candidatus Brocadia sp.
CAGATTTGTCTCTATGTCACCGATAGATGCACCTTATCATGCAAGTGGTGTCTCAGACAGTCAGAGCCGGAGAAGTATATACATCAGAGATCGGACATGTCATTTCAGCTTGCGCAAAGGATCCTCGAATATTTTCCAAAAGCCACCCATCTGAGTCTTGCCGGATTTGGAGAACCTTTGATGGTTGACGATTTATTTAAAATTACCGCAGCATTTAAGAAGCGTCCAATGAAAGTAAGCATCGTAACGAATGGAACGCTTTTGCTGGAGAGAATCAATGATATTTTACATGCTGAATTTCACAGCATATTTATTAGTATCAACTCATTGGATGCTATAGATTATAAATTGGTATGCGGAGGCAATAAAGATACCTTTAGCAATGTACTAAAAGGTATTCACCTATTGACAGAAAAACGGAGATCAACTAGGCCCTCCATTGATCTTGGTTTTGTGCTTACACGCGATCTGTTTTATCGCACACCTGAAATCATTAAATTTGCTGAAGAAATGAATGCCAAGCGTTTATACCTGCACAATTTGATACCACATCACAATTATAAGGATTATACGGGAATATTAACTACAGATGATGAAGAAGTCGTTACAAAACTTTCTGAATGGAAAAGAGTAAAGTATAAAGTTCAAGTTTGCTGGCCAAAATTGGTGCAAAAAGGGTTGGAAAAACCCGCGAGGATATGTAAACCCTTATGGAATTGGCTTGGCGTTGATATAGAAGGCAATACGGCAGGATGTCATAGAGCAATGGGCATTTCCAGGGAATATGGAAATTTATTTCAGGAAGGCAAGCAGGTTTGGAATAATGCCTTTCGAAAGAAACTAAGAATGCGTTTTTTGAAGAATGAATTTATGTTCGATTGTTGTAAAACCTGTGTCGAGATACAACCATGAGTACCCCTTATTTTGTGAATCGCAAAGTCTGTCCGGCTTGTAAATCAGAAAGGTATAGAAAAATATATTCATGCCAATTTACGAAATCACCGATTAAAGAATACTTAGAGTCTTTTTATTTGCCACAAGGCCGTATAGAATTTGAGTATCTGAGAGATTCCGAATTTATTTTAAATGAATGTGATAACTGCGGACTAATTTATCAGGAAGATATACCGAATGATTTCTTGATGAAAAAAATTTACGATGAATGGATTAATCCATTAAAGTCTTATGAAGCTCAACAAAACACTATTATTGATGATTACTTATTGTACTCACAAGAAGTGTTAACATTAATTACTTATTTCAGAACAATACCAAGTCATCTTAAATTTCTTGATTTTGGTATGGGATGGGGAATGTGGTGTCAAATTGCAAAAACCATGGGTTGCAAACCTTACGGGACCGAGTTGTCAGATACGAGAATAGAACATGTAAAATCAAATGGCATAAAAGTGATCAGCTGGAACGATCTACCAAATCATACCTTTCATTTTATCAATACCGAACAAGTTTTTGAACACATTGCAGAGCCCCTTGATATGATGAACTCTCTGAAAAAAATGTTGAAGCCTGGGGGACTATTGAAAATAAGTGTGCCTAATGGGGCAGACATTAAAAGGAGACTTAAAATTTCAGATTGGATGGCACCTAAGAATTCCCGTAATTCCTTAAACCCGGTTGCCCCTCTTGAACACATAAATTGTTTTAATTACCGTTCAATAATTACCATGGCAAAAAAAGCCGGGCTTGAACAAGTTAAAATTCCGTTAAATATTCAATATCTCTATACTATACGTAAAAATCATTTCAAGCAAATTCTGAAGGCCTTTTTAAGGCCTTTTTACAGAAATATATTCAATAGGGGAACATATGTTTTTTTCACGAAAAAATGAGATATTCATGATCTATAACATTGTTTTTTTTAATCAAATGTAATATGCTTACGAACACATAATAATTACTCAAACTTCCTTTAGATTAAATATATTTATCATCATGATGGTATCTTAACAATGGAGTGCTTTTCAATGAAGCGTTTTTTTTTAAAGATATTAGTAGTGGTACGCGGACTAGTAAGGTCAGTCCTGTATATGTTTAACATCAGACGCCCCGGCTACTGGTATTGGGGTGATCTTCGGAGATTTACGTCAATGGTTGAAAACGTTAAGGGTGATTTTGCAGAGATAGGCGTTTGGCGCGGGGAAGCGAGCCGAAAAGTAATAAGGCTTTCACTCATCCAATCTAAAAAAACACACCTCATTGATAGTTTTCGTGGAATGGATGATCCTGGATCGTTTGATAGCGACTTCCATCCTAAAGGAAGATTTGACGTGGGCGGTTTGGCTGGGTTTCGATTAATTATGGAGTCTCATGGATTCTCCAAAGACGAGTATTTTGCGTATGATGGCCTAATTCCAACTTGTTTTGAAAAAGTACCAAATGACGTTCGATTTTCTTTTGTGATTATCGATGTGGATAATTATACACCGACTCGTGACACCCTTAACTGGATATGGCCACGGATTAGCAGAGGGGGAATACTTGCGCTCGATGATTTTAATGCAATGAGTGATACGGATTGTTCAAAGGCTATAAATGAATTTTTACGAGAACGTAGCGACTATTCACGCTTAGATTATTTTAATTGTCAATTATTTTTGAGGAAAGAAATGTAAAAAGTATAAACATTCATGTGATGAAACTTCCGTTTGTAACGATATGTTGAAGGATTATCGTACACCTTAAAGGCATATTCTGTTTAAGGCAAAGTTGCCTGGATGCTGTGTATAAGTCTTACCTAAAGTAGGAAAAACCCATTATTTCAAATGAATAAAGAATTGTTAAAATATCTTTGTTGCCCGTATTGTAAAGACTCCTTAAAAACGGAAGCTCGAAAGATTCAAATCGGCAATGCTTATAGTGATACCTGTGAAGATATTTTAGATGGCATTTTGCTTTGTTTGCGTTGCAATAATGAGTACCCTGTAATCAACGGAATTCCCAGACTATGCAAAGAGTTGTTTGAACAGGAAAAAAAAGAACTGAATAAACTTAAAAATATCACTGAAGTTGTCATTATAAGGAGTAAAGCGATTCAGAATTCTGACGCTTATTCACGGATAGAGAAGATAGTTCGCCAAAGAATAAAAATTCCTGATGATGCGAGTGGTTATTTAAGGAAGAGATTGGAAAATGATATTTATTACAGAATAAAGGGGTGTGAAAAACAGGAAAAATATATTAAGACTTTAAAATTGTTTTGTAATCATAAGCTTGAAACAATTTTAGATATCGGCGGTGGTCAGGGTGGTTTAATAAAATCCCTTACAGACTTTTTTCATCCTGCATTATCTATATTGTTAGACTACGATCTTACTTGGGTTGAAGTAGCTATGTTAAGAAATCCTACGGTACAGATAATTCGAGGAGATGCGACAAATCTTCCTTTTAAAAAGAGAAGTATTGATCTTGTAATTTCCCAAATGATGTTGGAGCATATTAAAGAATATACTAAGGCATTAATAGAAATGTGTGAAGTAGCCAAAGAGACCTGTTTTGTTTGCTGGGGTCCTAACAAGTTCTTTATTTATGATTTTGGCCATTTAGATGCTCCTGTATCTATATTTCCAAAAAAAATGGCAAAATACATAGCTGTGTTATGGCACAAAATACGTAAAACACGAAAATCAAACGCTGCAATAGTGGATGAGCTGGAGAATACGCATTATATCTCCCCGTTGCACGTTAAAAAGATTTTTAAAAATTATGGTCGTCCATATAATGTGTTTACCAATTTTGCCCTGTACAGCTTGGAAAATGGCTATTCAGAAAATATGAAGGGAATAAAACACTATTTATTAGTCATGCGTCCGGTTGCAAAAATCATATTTAAACTGCTTGTTTTTTTTAGAATTGAGCCGCAATGTTATTTTGTCTTGAAGAAAGGGAACGGACAAGCAAAATGAAAGGGGAAATAACTGGAATGAGATGAACGGTGATGGATGTGCAGAAACTCCGTTCCGTTACACGCCGTTTTCTTGTCAATCTAGGTATAGTAAATACAAATAAATTTTCATTGTGAGCAAAACGAAGCATTCAAACCATAGAGTTAGCTTCGAACCAACACTCTCGCATTGACAGGTTCATGGGTACTTATTTACTGCGTTTACAATAAATAAGTTGATATATTATAAAATTGTCAAAACCATTTCTGAAGTAATTGCTATGGGTAATATTTTAATATTTGGTTCTTTTTCAATTAGGGATTGGGATATATTAAGACAAAGACAACAAACAATAGTCGAATTCTTAACTCAGGATTTTAATGTGTTTTATATTGAAAGAATCAGTGCTAAAAATGTGGGAATTATTAAAACACTCAAGGCAGTTATTAAAAGATTCTTTTTGGTAAGAAATGCTGAGAAAAAGGGCCGGTTTACGCTGAAACAACTTTATTTTGTACAATTGAAAATATTCCCTGTTCAAAGAGGAATCTTTCGTCTGCTTAATGCGAAACTGGCATTTTTACAGATAAGAAGTGTAATGAAAAAATACAAAATAGATTGTTTTGATAGTATTATTATTAGCCATCCGGCGAATTATGTTAATGACATTTTTGATAAAATACCCACTAAAAAAAATATCTATGATTGTGTTCAGCGATTTGAATTCAATGAATACTTTCCTTCAGAAGTGAGTTTTAACGACAGAAACATAGCAAAAAAAGTTGATTTAGTTATTGCAGATTCAATAACTATTTTTTATGAAAAGAAAGACCTGAATAAAAATGTAGTTCGCATACCACAAGGAATAGATCTCAAGAACTATAGTAAAAACAGAATAGACGATGCTGGTATCCCTGATGATTTGACGGAAATGGGTAAGCAGAGAATTTGTTATATTGGTAGTTTTCATCAGTCTTTTGATTTCGACCTTATGAGAAAACTTGCGATGGATATCCCCTCTGCTACTGTAGTATTAATAGGAAACGAAACTACCGAAGCAAAGGAGAAACTAAATTGTAATAATATTGTTTTTCTTGGTTGGAAACATTACACAGCACTTCCAATTTATATGCACCATATGGATGTATTTGTTATTCCTTATTTGTTAACTGAGCACGGGAAAGGCGTGTTCCCTACAAAACTTTTTGAATATTTATTCTTTAAAAAGCCCGTAGTGTCAACAGCTTTACCGGATATACTAGAATACCGCGAATATTTGTATGTCACATATACAAATGATGAATTTATAGAGATAGTTAAGGATTCATTATTTAACGGTAGAAATAAATTGGCATTTATTCCTCAGGAAAAATATGATAATTTTATTCAAGCCAATTCTTGGGAGTCCAGATATCAACAATTTAGAAATTATGTATGACTTTTTAAATGTTTTTTACCTTTTTAAAAAAGTATGAATATTTTGTTGGTAAATAAATTTTTTTATCCCAAAGGTGGGGGTGAATATAGTCTTTTTCGCTCTTCCGATGTATTACAAAAGAAAGGGCATGAGGTAATGTATTTTTCAATGCAACATCCAAGAAATGTCAAAACCGAATATGAAAAATATTTTATCTCAAATGTAGATTATGAAAAATCTGGTTTTATAAATGAAATGAAGTGTTCTTTAAGGCTTTTATACTCTTTTGAGGCAAGAAAGAATATCGATACATTATTAAGACACAAAAGACCGGATATTGCACACCTTCATAATATTTATCATCAAATCTCACCCTCGATACTACACAGCCTAAAAAAATACAAGGTGCCAATAGTTATGACTCTCCACGACTATAAAATAGTCTGTGCAGTATATGTGCTATTATCAGGTGGGAAGATATGCGAAGCTTGTAAAAATGGTAAATATTATAATTGTTTGTTAAATAAGTGTGTCAAAGATTCAAGATTGAAAAGTATTTTAAATACCTTTGAGATGTTTCTGCATCATAAGATATTACATGTCTATAATTTAGTTGACGTTTTTATTTCACCAAGTATCTTCCTTAAAGACAAAATAAGAGAGATGGGATTTCATGGGAAGATTATGCATCTGCCGAATTTTGTAAATCTTGAAGAATACAAGCCGCAATATCATTGGCAAGAAAAATCTATCGTCTGTTTTGGCAGAGTTTCTCGAGAGAAAGGCCTGTTTACCTTGATTGAGGCGGTGAAAGGATTGAATATACATCTTAAAATCATTGGTGAAGGTCCGATAAAAGAGAGTCTGGAGGCAAGAGTCAGGAGTTGGGGTTTAGATAATATAAGATTTACAGGATACAAAAGTGGGGAGGAACTAAAGGATGAAATAAGAAAATCGATGTTTGTCATTCTCCCTTCTGAATGGTATGAAAATAATCCCATTTCTATAATTGAGGGATTTGCATTAGGAAAGCCAGCTATTGGTGCACGAATAGGTGGTATACCTGAGCTAATAAAGGAAAATGAAACGGGGTTAACTTTTGAATCAGGAAATGCTGAGGATCTAAAGGCAAAAATACTACAGCTCTCAAATGACAGCGCAGAAATAGAGCGGATGGGACGGAATGCCAGAAAAAAAGCCGAAGAAGAGTTCAATACAGATATCTACTATAAAAAATTAATCAATATCTATAAAGTTGCTTTAAATAACTGATTTTAGGGATCTATTTTCTATAAGATTTAAGATGATAACGTTAAAAAATACTTTGTATTATCTGGTCGGCCTTATCTTCATGATGCTGAATAAGGTGAGACATGAAATAGAGGGCTATAAAACACCACGTCCGTTTAGTGTAAAACAATATCATAGGTGTATAGAGTATGACTTTACTGTTGTAGATACCTGGCTTAATGAGATGAAGAATTTGGCGAGTCCGTCTTTTTCACTAGAAGGCAAAAATATTCTCGAACTTGGGCCAGGTGCAGAATTAGGAGTTGGTTTAATCCTACTGGCAAAAGGCGCGGGAAAATATAACGCACTTGATGTTAATTTTTTAGTGAAGAAAGTCCCTGCAGAATTTTATGATAACTTATTTCAGGAAATTAAGAAGCGTATTCCCTCGGCCGATATCCACGATTTGAAATTCCAATTACAGTCATTTTATGAAGACAAAAACAAGCAACTTAACTATATCTATGATAAAAATTTTTCGTTTTCTCAACTTAAATTAGAAAAAATTGATCTTGTGTTTAGCCACGCTGCCTTTGAACATTTTAATGATATCGAAAAAACATTTGAACAACTTAGTCAAATAGTCAAAAAAGGCGGATATCTTCTTTCTGTTATTGATTTTCAAACTCACACCCGTTGGATACGTGAAAAAGACCCGCTCAATATTTATAGATATTCCGACAAACTTTATCGTGTTTTATCTTTTAAAGGCTCTCCCAATAGGCTAAGACCTTATGATTATGTAAATTTTTTAGAGAAGTTTGGATGGGGAGACATTAAATTTTTACCTGTAAATCAGTTAAGCATGGAAGAAGTGGGAATTGCGAAACCCTACTTGTATGGCCGATTTAGTACTTGCAGCGATATAGGTGTTTTAAGTGGGGTTTTATTTGCAAGAAAATGCTCTTAGTGTAGCAGTATCTGACTTTCAAACTAAAAAAATGATGGCTGCAGCGTAATGTAAAAGATATGAAACATATATTCAACGATTATTTTGAATATGAATCTTTGTTGGTAAAAGACATTGTCTTGTCATCCCTCGAACGTAATGATATTTCACTGCAGAAGAAACGGGTTTTAGATGTTGGATGCGGGGAGGGAGGTATTCTGAAAAGCCTTGCTGAGCATTTTGAACTCGAAGGTATGGGATTAGGTTGTGATGAGAATTTGATCTCTGCATGCAGACCTGTTAAAGGAAGGAGTTTAAAAAGAATCCGTAAGGCATGGCTTACAACATACTCAGTCGCCGAGACGTTCAAAAAATACTGGTTAAAAAAACTTTTCAAACGAATGTTTATAATCAGCTCTGATCTTATGAAGCTTAACTGAACAAATTAACCCGATACCCGTGCATTGCTAAGATTGTGATTTTCAGAAGGATTGTTAATGATTTACCTGGCAAAGTAAGTTTGGAGGTAGTTCATGGATAAAATGCCATTTGTATCAGTAGTTCTGCCATCGTATAACGAAGCAAAAAATGTTGTTCCTGTTTATCAATCGCTCGTTAAAGTGCTAGAAAACGAGGCACAATTACGGTTTGAAATAATTTATGTAGATGATGGCAGCGCTGATAATACAGCAGAGACAGTTGAGGCCCTTTCGCAGAAAGATCCACGGGTCAAGCTTATCCAGTTGTTTCGGAATTTTGGCCATCAGAATGCCCTGACCGCCGGAATCGCTAATGCAAGCGGGGATGTGATTATAACTATGGACTCCGACCTTCAGCATCCGGCCGAAACTATAAGAGAAATGCTCGCAAAATATCATGAAGGCAATGATGTTGTCTATACTGTCAGGTTAGGTGGGCAAAAAGGTTTCCTGAAAAACCTATCGAGTTCTCTTTTTTATAAAGTATTTAATAATTTAACAGGGATGAATATAAGCAAAGATTCATCAGATTTTCGTTTAATCAGCAGAAAGGTTGCTGATAATTTAAATGCGATGCGGGAGAAAAACCGTTTTTTACGTGGGATGACGCCATGGATCGGCGGACGTTGCGCAACGGTTGAGTACGTTGTTAATCCGAGGTTACATGGAAAACCGAGTTATACCTGGAAAAAATCGTTACTGCTAGCGGTTGCAGGATTGCTGAGTTTCAGCACCTTGCCGCTCAAGATAATTTTTTTTACTGGGGTTTTGTGTTGTACGGTAAGCCTGGGATCTGGTGTCTATGTTATTTGTCATAAAATATTTATTGGTACAGCGTTGCCTGGATATACGGACATCATTGTAAGCATTCTTTTTTTAAATGGCCTGCAATTTGTTTTTTTGGGAATAATCGGAAGATTTTTGGTGGTTGTGCTGGATGAGATCAGGGACAGACCAAACTATATAATCAGACGTACTATCGGAATAGAGAAATAGGGGGCAGAGATTTTTGTGACATCACGCAGTGGATATCCCCAACTTATCATCAGTGCCGATGATTTTGGACTTACGAACGCAATTAATGCGGAAATAATTCGATGCATTAAGGAAGGGATAGTTACCAGCACGTCATTGATTGCGGGCGGGCGTGCTGCCGATGAAGCAATAAAGTTAGCTCAAAATTTTGATCAATGCACGGGATTAGGTGTTCATCTTACGCTTGACAGCGAAGCGCCCGTGTCCAATCCAGCAGATATACCCACAATAGTTTCGAAGAACGGGAGACTTCTGCGTCGCGCTCATATCATGGCCCGGTTATGTACGGGACAAAGCAAAATCAAGGATGTTTATCATGAATGGTCTGCCCAGATTGGAAAAATTTTTGACGCCGGCCTCAAACCTGACCACATAGATAGCCATGGCCATATTCATTGTTTCCCGTTTCTTGTATCACTTGTAATAGAAATTGCAAAGCATTTTGGCATATCTGCGATAAGGCTGCCGGCGGCGCCGAGGCGCCTTAGTTTGTCATTAAACCGTGTACCTGGTCTCATATCATTGCACCTTGCTGCGAAGTTTGCCCGTATAAAAT
>JAJTXE010000055.1:0-7069 GCA_021463795.1 Candidatus Brocadia sp.
ACATTTATCTCTTCCATCTTTCCGGTGACCATAAATACGATCCTCTCTGCAATGTTTGTTACCCTGTCTGCAATGCGTTCCAGGTTGTGAGATACCCAAGTGAGATAGGTAGCCATATGAATTATCTTTGGGTTCTCCATCATCAGCACCAGCAGCTCCCGGTAAATCTGGTCATGCAGGGCATCTACCTGATCATCATCATTACAAATACGCCTTGCCATTTCTATATCCCGCTTGATAAAAGCCTTGAGGCAGGTATCGAGCATAGATAACCCTATATCGGCCATCCTGGGGATGTCGATCAGGGGCTTCACCAGGGGCTCATCACCGAGCAAAATGTTTATCTTTGCAATTCCCTCTGCGTGGTCACCCATGCGTTCAAGATCCGTTACAATGCTCAAGATCGAAGTCAGCTCCCTCAAATCACCCGCCATCGGTTGCTGGGTAGCAATAAGAGAGATACACTTTTCTTCAATATCAAACCGTTTTCTATTGATAAGGAGGTCATTCTTTACGATTTCGTTGGATGCGTTGATATCCCTTTTTTGCAATGCCTCCACAGATTTCTTTACGGCATTTGCCACCATATTTCCCATCTGCAGCACTTCGCTCTCAAGATTTTTTAATGCCTTATGATAGGCCTCACGTGTCATGATTTCTCCTGTTTACGATTCAAACTTTTTGATGTGTATGCATTCGTTTTTATTTTTGTTTTTTGGATGGTTCTTTATCCGAACCTTCCCGTAATATAATCTTCTGTCTCTTTTTCCTGCGGATTGGTGAATATATCGGTGGTAACATTAAACTCAATAAGTTCACCAAGCATAAAGAAACCCGTATAGTCAGATATCCTGGCCGCCTGCTGCATATTATGTGTGACGATAATGACGGTGTAATCTTTCTTCAGTTCGACCAGCATGTCCTCTATCTTGGCTGTGGCAATAGGATCAAGGGCGGAACATGGTTCATCAAGGAGTATAATCTCCGGTTCCGTGGCAATTGCCCTGGCAATACAAATCCGCTGTTGCTGCCCCCCGGAAAGATCAAGGGCATTTACCCGGAGGCGGTCCTTTACTTCGTCCCAAAGCGCTGCCTTTTTCAGGGCATTTTCGCAAAGTTCGTCCAGGGTGCTCCTTTTATTAATCCCCTGAACGCGGGGGCCGTAAACCACATTCTCATAAATGGTTTTTGGGAAGGGATTTGGTTTCTGGAAGACCATACCAACCTTCTTTCTGAGTTCTGTGACATCAACCGCAGGGGCATAGATGTCCTGACCATCGATCTTAATGCACCCTTCTATGGCCACGCTGTCTATGAGATCGTTCATTCGGTTCAAACACCGGATCAAGGTGGACTTCCCGCACCCGGATGGGCCGATAAAAGAGGTTATCTTTTTTTTCGAAATATCCAGGTTTATCTCTTTTAACGCCTTTGTCTTACCATAATAAAGGGCAAGGTCTATAATATTAACTATCGGGTCCGGGACTGTGATGCTCTTTTTTTTCATAAGAATTTACAACAAATATTCACCGACTGCGACAGATTCATTTTCATGTGCCTGCAACCGTACGCCGCCACAATGAACGGTCTTAAAATACCGCGTATCTTGATACGAGAATCAACCTCTATGATTTCAGGGTGCTGCTCCGCCGCATGGTGGCTGCGGTAAAACATTCTTTTTCTACAGCGCCCCTCTGTTGTACCATTTTTTCAACTTATTTCTCACCACGATGGCCGTAAGGTTTAATATAAGCACCGTAAAGAGCAAGACGAGGGTGGTGGTATAAACCATAGGGATGGCGGCTTCCACATTGGGTGATTGAAAACCGACATCATAAATATGAAATCCCAGGTGCATAAATTTTCTCTCCAGATGGAGATAGGGAAAGTAACCGTCAATTGGCAATGAGGGCGCCAGTTTCACGACACCGGTAATCATCAGGGGTGCAACCTCTCCGGCAGCCCTTGCCATAGCCAGAATAGTGCCGGTAAGTATGCCGGGGGTCGCCTGCGGTAACACCACTTTCCACAGCGTTTCGATCTTCGTAGCGCCAAGGGCATAAGAGCCTTCCCGCATAGCCCTGGGCACAGAAGAGAGCCCCTCCTCCGTTGCCACCACAACCACCGGCACGGTCAGGAGTGACAGGGTAAGCGACGCCCATAAGATACCACCGGTTCCATACGTAGGGGTTGGCAGCGTCTCAGAAAAGAAAAGTTTATCAATACCCCCGCCAAAAAGATAGATAAAAAAACCTAGACCGAAGACACCAAAGACAATGGACGGCACACCCGCCAGATTGCTCACCGATATTCTCACCAGCCTGGAAATAAAATTGTCGCCGGCATATTCTTTGAGGTATACCGCCGTCAATACCCCCAGCGGGACAACGGCAAGGCTCATGATCAGCACCATCATAACCGTCCCAAAAATAGCGGGAAACACACCACCCTCCGTATTCGCCTCCCGCGGTTCACCCCAGATAAATTCCCAGAATTTTGCGATATAAAAACCGGCTTTAGCAAAAACTCCCATCTCATTTGGCATTGAGATACGGATGATCTGAAAAACGGGCACTATCTTTTCCCTGCCGTCCGCAAGAAGTACAACAACCTCTTTCTCCATCGCCTTCTTGTAAAACCCGGCAAGCGTGTCTTCTTTTTCCCGGTATAGTATTTCCAGATGTTCCATCCTGGCCTTTACCTCAGCGACTCTTTTCTCTATTTTTTCAGAGGGTTGCAGTAGCGCCAAACGCTTTAATTCAAGACGGGTTTTTTCCATCCGGTGATTTATATTGCCAATTTCCTTTTTCTCTATATACCGTATCTTTTTGTAAAGGGCATGGCTCTCTCCGAGCACAGATGCCATACTTTCTGGTTTCAGAGGTTTAACGCCGCCATCCTGCCGTAAACCATGTAAAAAGCCGTACAGATTGCCCCATTCACGTCTTTCAAAAGCCAGTGCATGCACCGGGTAAGTCTGCGATACAATATCTGCGTTGTCTATCCACCGGAAGTCCATTCCATAGACGTCCCTGTTGCCAACTTTGACTTTTGTCCGGTAAGCGTCTTTCTGATGGGGAACAGGCTCCCTTTTTGCAATTTCTCCTAAAATCACCTCACCGTCCAGAAGGGTAAGCTGAACAATCTTGCGTGGCCAAAAGATTCCAAATCCGTTAACCATAATCAGCACGGTTAAACCAGATATCATCAGGAGACAGATTGTCAGCGTTCCAGCCGTCAGCCATATATAAGGATTACCTGATCCCAGAAGATTTTTCATAGTTTGCTATACCTGAGCTTCATTCTCTGTCTGACCGTTTCCGCAACGGTATTGACGACAAAGGTGGTAACAAAAAGGAGTAATGCGGCGAGAAAAAGCACCCGATAGAGCGTCCCCCCCTGCGGTGCCTCTGGTATTTCAACTGCTATATTTGCAGAAAGTGCCCGGAATCCGTTGAATAAATTCCAGTCCATAATAGGGGTGTTACCCGTCGCCATGAGTACAATCATAGTTTCACCAACAGCCCTGCCAAACCCGATCATGACTGCCGAAAAGATTCCCGGACTTGCCGTGGGCAGTACCACCCTGACCGCAGTCTGCCATGGAGTGGCGCCCAGGGCAAGCGAGGCCGATCTGAGGCTGTTGGGAACATTACTCATGGCATCTTCCGATATCGTGAAGATGAGAGGAATCACGGCAAATCCCATAGCAACACCCACCACCAGGGCATTTCTCTGGTCATATGGTAATCCAAGCATATTGGAAAACCATTCCCGGTAATCACCGTCAAGAAAGAGAGACTCGTATACGCCGCCAAGCCGAATCGATAGATATACAGCGCCAATAATGAACGGTATTAAGAAGAGCGCCTCTATTCCGTGACGGCACCAGCCCTTTCCGAATACCGGCAGGATCTTCCAGCAAAAGAGAGCTAAAATAATAGAAAGAGTAATAAAAAATGGCATAACAATAATCGCCGGGAATATTCTCTCCATACATGGCGCAAGCCAGAGTCCGGCAAGAAAACCAAGGATTACGCTGGGAAGCGCCGCCATGATTTCGATAACCGGTTTTATTATTTTCAGAGAATTGTGGAGAAACTGAGAGGTATACAGCGCCGCAAAGATGCCAATAGGCACGGCAATGATCAGGGCATAGAGAGTGCCTTTGATCGTGCCAAAGATAAGCGGCATCAGGCTCAACTTCGGTTCAAAATCATCCGTTCCGCCGGTAGACTGCCAGACAAACTCCGGTTTTTCATAACCCTCATACCATACCCTGCCGAACAGGGTTTTTAAGGTTGCTTCCGGGTGCGGGTTTGCAAGGTGCCATTGCCGGAGACGTCCCTTTGCATCGGCAACCAGAATACCGTCGGCCTTTGGCGATAAACACAGGGTGAACGCCTGGGCGCCCGTCGCAAATTTTAACAGTGTCTGCTCAGAGGTTGCATGGTTGAGGTGAATGGTTCCATCCGCTGCCGCTGTCACAAAACCCTTATCTCTCTGCGAAGTATCAATTTCCACAATTGGAGCACCGTGAGAGGCAAGGGTATGCACTTTTTTCAACAACCAGACTGAAGGAGATCCCTCATTCCTTACCTGCATCCATACGTTCACTCCACCGCCGGCATCTCCAATAACAAGTGAAACATCTCCCAGAAGAAAACCTAATGCAGTAATCGCCTTGTCAGACACCCTTACCTTTTCTGTAAGACAGGGATTATTCCTATCGCTTACGTTAATGTGAAAAATTTCTCCGGAAGATGTCCCTATGTAAAGGTTTTCCATAAAAAGATCAAGCGCCAAAGCGGTTATTTCGATCTTGTCCGTCTGTTCAGTTTCTGTTGCATATATCGGTGGTGGTGATACCGTCGACGTGTCAGGCCAGGATTTTCCTCCTGTCCCCTCGGATAAGAAGGAAAGGGGAGAAGTCCTCTTATCCCTGAAGTACGTTAACAATGATTGATCACGGCAAGACGGTATTACAAGCGCGGTAATATCCTTTTTGATCTCATTTTTATCTCCTGCACCGAAGAGCGCCTGTTCAACCTCAGAGGCTATGAGTATTAATCTGCCATCCGCTGCATGAACTACGGTAACCGTTGTACCTTCATTCCTCCTGGATACAGCAGAAATAATTCCGCAGCTCTCCGGACTGGCAAGTATCGACCCTTCTTCCGTTATCTCAGGGGAAACAGTCCTTTTCCCGTTATCAAATGATTCGGAAAAATCGATAGATACCGTTAAAATCTGCCCGTCATTTGTTCCTAAAATAAGTCGATGGCGATCCTTACTGACTGATGTCAGGTAATTACCTTGCATCTTGGTTTTGAGAGAATGAGTTTCTTCTCCCCCCTGCAAATCTGGGGAATAGAAAGGAATATTTGTTGTATCCTGATGTGTTGCGGAAGAACGATGCAGACCGGTTAGTTGGTATTTTTTTACGATCCCGCCGTCCGGTAAGGAAAGGAATGCTATGGTGCCATCGTTATACACGGCATAAGCAACTTCCTGGTGATTGTCCACTCCAAGAAGAACCGCCTTAGCTGGTAAGGCACAGGTTGTTTCTTTAGTTACCGTTGCACCCTGCAAAAGAGGATAAACCTCAAGAAAGATAAAGAAAAAGAGGGCAAAGACAACAATAACCGTAGCCGCACCACCGAGCGTAATCACCCAGTAAGCGGTCTTATCGGCAAGCTTTCTTCTTTTTTTACTCTTCATGCATTATTCGATCTTCTTCAGTTCTGCTTCGACAACCGAAGCGGGTAACGGTATATATCCGTCTTTTATAACCACTTCCTGCCCTTCCCTGCACAGAATAAATTTCACGAACTCTCTTATCAGAGGGTCAAGCGGCTGACCCGGCTTTTTATGAATATACACGTAAAGAAAACGCGCCAGCGGATAGGAACCACTCATGACATTCTCCATTTCTGCCTCCTGGTACGGCTCTCCTTCCTTAAAGGAGAGAGGCACGGCATGCACCCCGGAGGTTTTATAGCCGATTCCGCTATATCCGATTGCATACCGGTCTTCAGTCACGCCTTGCACCACCGATGCTGAGCCCGGCTGTTCTTTTACCTCGTTCCGGTAGTCGCCCTTAAAGAGCGCACGTTCCTTGAAAAACCCATAGGTACCGGAAGCTGAATTACGACCATAAAGGCTTATGGGTCTTTTGGCCCACTCGCCTGTTAAGCCGAGTTGCCCAAAGATTCTGATGTCCTGTTTGTATCCACCCTTACGGGTTTTGGAAAAGATGGCGTCCACCTGCGGCAGACTCAAACCCTTTATTGGATTGTCCTTATTTACATACACGGCAAGGGCATCCAGGGCTGTTTTTATCTCTATAGGCTTATAGCCGTACTTCTTATCAAAGGCATCAATCTCCGTAGGTTTCATTGCCCTGCTCATGGGACCAATCTGTGCCGTTCCGGAAATTAAAGCAGGCGGTGCCGTCGTAGAACCCTTGCCTTCTATCTGAACCCTGACGTTCGGATATACCCTATTAAACCCCTCAGCCCAATAGGTCATAAGGTTATTCATGGTGTCAGAGCCAATACTGTTCAGGTTTCCGGACACCCCCCCCACTTTGACATAGGACGTAATATGCCGGTCAACATGAATCATTTCACCTGCTATAGACGCGACAGTCAAAGTCATGTGAAAAACCGGGAGCAAAAGCCATAACATTTTCGTCTTCATTATACATCTTTCTCCTTAAAAACAGATATTTTTGGCCTCTATCATAATCAAATTTATTTCAGAAGTCGATTCATTTTTTCAAATGACGGTATAGGACAAATCATTTGGTAGAGTAGAAAAAGAGAGACCTGGCTAAAGAAAAAGCCCTCCAATTATGGTAAAAAGTAGTTTTGGAGAAAAACTAGACCATAAAGAAAAGGAGGGCGATATGGGAGCAACCCCAAGCACAGATAGTATCACAATAGAATTTGGATGTCAATTTCGAGTGGAAATAAGGGAGAGCAGTTTAGGGACGATCCTTATAGCGTTTGGCAAGTTGCTGCCGCAGATATTGACAGATTTTCTCCAGAAGGTACTTATAGGGTTT
>JAJTXE010000055.1:7090-15384 GCA_021463795.1 Candidatus Brocadia sp.
GCTGTTTAAGAATAGTATTGAGGTGCTAAAGGGATTTCGAGAATTTCTTTTAATCACCGACGGCGACACTTCAATTTTGGAGGGTTTGAAAGGTAAGGTGAAGGTCATTATTCAGCGCTGTTTGTGGCATATTCCGTATCAGGCGAAGTATGTGTTATGGCAGGATGGAGTCAAACACAAAGGCAGTGAGTGGTTACACGTGATGTCGGAACTCATGGAGATCTGTGCGATACGGCCATTGGTAGATTGTCAGAAGACGATAGAGAAGATGATAGAATCCAAGAAGAAACGATTGGAAGCAGTAGTGAAGTATTGTCTGGGGAAGGGGTATAGCCATACCGTCTCTTACTTGGAGAATGCCAGGCCAGACATGTTTACGGCAATTGAAAATAGGCTCACTGGCAAGACGACAAGTAAAGTAGAGCGAGTAATGCGGACGGTTAATATGCGGGTAAACGTGAGTAAATGGAGTATTGCAGGAGCGCTGAACGTTACCAAGGTTCGGCTTGCCTATTATTACAACGGCTTTGATGCATGACAACTATACCTTGGAGGGCTTTTGTCAGGTCCCCACTTGACAACGCTACTAATCATTTGCCTTAAAAAACTATCTGATACTGCAGCCTAACCTGGTTTTCACTTCCGATCTGTTCTCTGCCCCGTTCGTCCGAGTTCTCATAGTGTCCAAAATCTGCCTGTAGTTTGGAGCGATGAACCCCGGGACGGAAATAATAATTTATACCACCTGAGTATTCCCTTCCGATGTCATCAGATACGTCTTTGTCCCGATCAAGGTAAGAATAACGGGCTGCAACCTCAAGTCTTTTGGGTATTATAAAATATCCTGCCTGGCTAAAAAATCCGCTAGATTCGAATGATTCACCACCATGCTCCGGCTCCTCACTCCTCATAAAATACTCGTTGTGCCATGAGAAGCCACGGTATTTCATACTGAGCTCAACAACTCCCTGGAGACCATCGGTATCCTCAAACTTTTCATCCCTTTCCTTTGGGTTAACCACAACGGAAGCGGCAACTGATGCCTTGAATTTTTCCGTATACTTTACATCTGTTTCATCAACATTATCATATTTCCCAAAGGGGTTATATCTCACGTTAAACACGTACATAAGTTCATTATCCAGATTGTCTTCCGTACCCCTATCCTCATCATCTTCACCCGCCCCCTGAAACATTGCTACATGGTATTCAAGGTATCCGTCAAAGGGTTTGCCATAAATATCAAACCCATAATCACGGTCATGATCAAATTCTTCACTGGCAATTGCCCTGTCCTGAAAGAGGAGCTTCACAGATGTTGTCATCCTTTGCTGGTTAAATGGCACTTTAAAATAGCCAATCTTTGCATTTAATTCTGGCAGTGGAGTCCAATATACGTAAAAATCCCTGACACCCAAGTCGAAGCTATCCCCATCTATCTCTACATAATAGTGCGTCATTTTACTGTATATGTTTCCCCCAAAGCAAAGCCGCGCCCGGCGGACATCCATATTCATGGTATCATTCCTCCCAACATCCTCATCCCTATCTTTATAGGCACCCCTGAATTGTAATCTAAATCCTATACCCAGCGAATAGTCATCGTCGGCCGATTTGAAACCGATAGAAAATTTGTCCTCATCAGGGGTATAAATAGTCGTCATTGCAGGCATGCCGATCGCCATTTTCTTTCGTGCCTCATCTGTGGCAAGATAGTCTTCTACTACTTTTTTCACTTCTTCCTTCACGACAGGCGTTGCTTCGATGCGGTTATTTGCAGAAAGATAGTCTTTAATTTCATGTTGGATCTCTGCTTTGGTGATCGGGGCAGGTTCAGTGCTGAACGCCTCTATCCGATTTCTCAGTGCCTGTAACTGTTCCTGCTGCCTCTGCATGAGTTTCTCCATCTGTTTCAATTGCCATTTCAGCTCTTCCGTTTCACATAGAGACACTTCCTTAGGCGGTACCATCTCCTGGGCAAACACACTTCGCAGCACATTGTCTGAATACGCACCATACAACATCACTGTCGCAAATAAAAGATAGATACGCCATGTACTCCTCATTTTATATCCCCCATTTTGCCCAAAATAGTCCTTAAAATAAACATCCAAAACACGCAACGATAATAACCTTTGCATGTTAAGAAAGTATTAAGGTATTGTTAATTTTGTGTTAACCCAACTTCAGCAAAAGCGTCATAAAAGAGGTGGAAAAATGGTGAAAAATCTAAAAAAGCATATGGCAAGAAGAGATATATCCAGCACCAACTCATTGTATCTATTCTTACTCATTCAGGGCCGAGACAGCACATAGTTTTGAACCCTGGACAGCTCTGTCTGCCGGAACAGAAGTGGAAGTCACTCGCCAATGGCATAGAAGGATTTTTAGCTAATCAAAAGAGATTATTTCCTGATGACCCTGAAATAGAGGCAAAAGCACGACATTATGCCAGCCAGTTAAGACAGGAGCGATTGGGCAGGGCACAAGAATGTCTTGCCGCTGAGGAAGCCGCTCAATATGTGCGAGTGGATCTTAATTCCCTGATAACAAATGATGCGAAGACCGTAGGGGCCGAACATGTGGCCATAAGCCAAATGAATGAATACGGGCTTGATAAGATATTACATGGGCTTGATTTTACCAGAGAGCAAATTACGTATTCCAAGATGCTCATCGTGGGAAGAATGGTTCATCCTGGCAGTGAGTGCGAAACCGTGCGATGGGTTTCCAAGACCAGTGGGGGGGAGAGCTATTAGGCGCGGAGGTCAAACGGTATGATACGGCGCTGCATCGCACGGAGGGTAATTTGTGATACCAAAAGGTCTCAGGATGCGTTACAAGGTTGCTTTATCGGACAGATTTTTCGGTTGTTCTGCAGTACAAACGAATAACCGTGTATAATTGTTTTTTGTCGTCCATAGTTTGAGAGTCATTTTGCAGATGAACCTCTTGGTAAACCAACAGTACCTCTTTCATTATTTGATTCAAACGCAGGATCGCGTTTTTCAAGATAGTATTTAACCTTGTGGGGTTGCAATGTCTGTTTTTTCAGTATCCGATTTACCGTGACTTTTCCTGCCTTGCTTAGCGATGGATGATGGGTATATGAAAAATGAACGTTTGTCCCTTGTTGCCTACCCTGCAAACATTGTAACGATCTTCAGAAATCAGGAAATTGACTATTTTCTGAGGACAAATCCGCAACTCCTTATTTTTTTATACGCTTTTTTGCGCGCATTAAAGAAATTGTTCCCGCAGACGGAGACTCCTGAATTACGCTGGCATACACTGATTGGATGGCATTTATTTTTTCGCATAATTCATTTTCGGGGGGAAGGCACTTCAAGGTCTTATCAATTTCATTTTTTAGTAAGCCAAATTTAACAGCGGCCTCTTTGTGTTGCATTGCCCTCTCCGGAAATCGAAGAAATGTTTGAAGTCCAGCAAGGATAGGAGGTAAGATACTTAAGGGTAATGCAATCCATGCTAACGTTTGCATGCCATTAACAAAAACATTCATTTCTTCAACAGCTTTGCTCATCTTTACGAATACTTCAGATGCTATAAAGGTAGTTAATATTACAAGCGGAATACCTAATAGATAATTATACATTCGGCTATAGGTAGCACTTCCATAGTGTGCTTTTTCAAAGATTTCAGCATCCCGGTGCCACTTTTCGAGAAGTTCTTTTCCATTCGCAAGAGTTTCCGACATACAACACCTCCTAATAATTTATTCAAATAAGACTCCCCTTGTATTTCATTGATAAATTGCTACCTTTTATACTATATTACGAAAGCTGCATATAACGCCTGCCCTATCTGGTCTCTCGATCTCTTTCGTCTACCGCTGCTTCTTATCCTCTTCCCATACCCCATCGCACAAGATTCAACTTGCATCTTGTATCTTTTAACAAAACAAATATCCGCTCCTGCAATGCGCCACAAGCCGTAACATAATACTTCTTTATCCAGACGTTCATTGCCATCAACAGTCTCCTCCTATTTATAGTCATTTTTTAAAACAATTTTCTCTCCATCAAATCAAAATTCTGACATAGATGAATTCATAGCGCAGCAAAGTTTAACCACAATACGCTACCGGAACTCATGCATGTTTCTTGATTACAGAAGCTCGGTATTCCACTGGGTTACCACAAATCGCAGATCACCTTTGATACCGGGGGATGACATTATCTCTGACGTTTTGCGTGGAGACTTCTGTTCCAAACCGTGTCTGTTATATCAAACCCATTCGTAGGGTAATCCTTTGACCTCCGTATTTCGTTGGTCAACCCTTATCTTCTTCCTCCTTTGTAAAATCCGGACCTAAGGACACCATCTGTCTTCTTTGCCTCGAATATTCTCCTTGTCGTCTTTGCTACGATTTATTTTTAAGAAGGTGACACATATCGCACTTCCGGCTTCTGATCGCTACACTACTTTCCCTTCCTTGATGTATTCACGCATGATGGCAGATTCCAGCCTCGTTAATTCGACACCGTCACGGCAAATTCAAACTTTGTTTCAACCGGAACCACCGCATCTTGCGGAACCGCAACCACACACCCCAGGGCCGTGTTCTTATACACGCATTTAAAACCCCTGAGAGACTTTAAAGTTGAGGCCGTTGGCGATACCGAAAGGAATTGGCGCATATCATACGACAACAAACGTTTGTCTCGTTGTTCCTGTGTTGATATTAAATCGAACACTGTAGCCCCATCATCCAGCCAGTAATGGTGGAGTATCCGTATTTCAAATAAGCGTTTATATCCGTTTGTAATAATCTCACCCATATCAATTCGCTGCCGTTTTCTTGTGATGGAAATCGCCGACAACTTCCGTAATAAGACCACTTTCGCTTTGGATTGCCTTGAACTTCATTTCAAGCATTCTCTGGGTATACAGAACAAAAGGATACTGTTTGCTCCCCAACGTACCCCACAGATGATTGACTTCCTCTAAGGTTGGAGAATATAAATCGAAAATAAGCTTGAAAGTTTCTAATTGATCGAGAAGATTCATTGGGCTCGAAGTCGTTATAGAACCGGGGGAAACAGTGTCTTGAGTGAACACATTTTTGGACTGGAAAAAACGTATTACCCTCGATAATATCAATAATGCATTGGTGTAATCCGTGTGAGTTGAAGCCATAAGAATCAAAAAGTTGAGAAAAACAGGTGGATTTTCATAAACGGCTCTAAGTGTTGTGTCGTTTCGCATATAATTTGGTAAATTTTTCAGGGTTTTCTCTTCTTTAATATTCACAACCGATAAGTAAAGCCTATCTCTTTCGTTAGCGTTACCTGTAGTTGAAAACCCCTCCGCTAGATTTCTCAATCCAACCTGAGGAATGCTAGATCCATAGCTTCCGGCGAGGTGTGTATTTAACTCATTCATTACAATGGTCAACGCATGTGAAAGCATTTGTCCCTCTTCTTAAAGGTTCAATCAACTGAAACGGTACTATAGTAAACGTATTAGATACGTTGACATGTATTGGTCATTGCGAGCGACAGCGAAGCAATCCCACTCTAAAGATTGCTTCAGACCAGTGCCCTCGCAATGACGTTTGCATGAAAACTTGTTTGTTGCATTTACTATGATAAACATCTTGTCTCTGACTATTACTGAACAAAATTCTTCGTAGTTAGGTTAGATTGGCTTATCATATATTCAGATGCTTGTAAAACTTCTTTTCCCCATTTCCATGAGGACAAGTTTAAATAAGTTTTTAGACACACCCATAAATCCCCTCTTGATAGAAGGGATTTGGGTGCGGCTTTGCTGCGCTATGTTATACGTTACAGCAATTATTGATTAAATAATGCCAACACCTCTTGGGCGCTCAATACCCGATTGTAGACACGTACTTCATCGATTGTGCCTTTGAGCCAGGATGCACCCGTCGTGTAAGTGGCTAACGTAGGGGTGATATTATTAAGTATGGTCGCTGAAAGATTGTTTTTAAATGTAACTCCGTTTGACAGAACTCCATCAACATAAAAGTATACGTTCTATGTGTATCGCGTTGCCTTGAAGGAAACCAACGCTATTGAGCATGAGTATGAAGAATTTCTTGAAACAAAGAATACGAACAGCAAAAATAATATATTCCTTATCCTTATCGGACTCGGGGCACTCCTGGGCGGAGCGCACTTTCTGGTCCATTCAGCAATCTATATCGCCAAGATTATCGGGATCAGTGAACTCGTTATTGGACTTACCGTTATTGCGGTCGGGACATCTCTTCCGGAACTCGCTACATCCATGGTTGCTGCTATCCGCAAGGAATCAGATATCAGTGTTGGGAATGTACTGGGGAGCAACATCTTTAATATCCTTGCGGTGCTCGGCATCTCCTCTATAATCCAACCGTTATCCATTAATACGACTTCCCTCGTCGTTGATATGCCGGTCATGCTGTTCTTCAGCATCTTCCTCATACCTCTCATTACCTGGAAGTTTGTGCTTACCAGGGGGCAAGGAGTCTTTTTACTAATGGGATACGGTATCTATGTACTCTGGTTATTGAAGTAATTCCAAACATCTCTCAGCGACCGTTTCCGGTTGTATCTGTGTCATGCAGCGAT
Organism: Candidatus Brocadia sp.; assembly: GCA_021463795.1. Lineage (GTDB taxonomy): Bacteria > Planctomycetota > Brocadiia > Brocadiales > Brocadiaceae > Brocadia. The sequence continues at coordinate 13,690 of JAJTXE010000055.1, forward strand.
GATCCTTCGGACAGATCTTTAAATGACAGGCGAGGCAGTCCACATCGGCCCGAATTACCTGACCTATTTCCGCTGGTGTATGGGTATACCGTGGGTCATTTGGTCCCATGAGAGTTACCACCGGTCTCTTAAAGGCAACGGCAATATGCCGGGGACCTGAATCAACCGTGATCAACAAGGAGCATCTTTTGATGAGTGTCTTCAGGATGTCGAGCGAAATAACCTCATGAGCCAGATTGATCACCCTGGACTTTGCTGCCTGTTCAATGTCGGTTGCCAGTTGTGCCTCATGGGGAGCGCCTACGACGGCTATCGTGCATGCCCATTGGCTTTTTATAATGTCTGCCGTCCTGGCAAATCCTTCTGCCGTCCAGCATTTTGAAGATCCATACGCAGCTCCCGGGTTTAATAAAATGAAGGGACGTCCGTTGTTCAGATGATATTTTTCACCAATTTCGTCTGTACGACGCTGAGCGGTCTCAGAAACAAAGAGCTCCAGGTCTTTCGATTGCACTTCACAGCCAACCGCTGTACACAAACGCAGGTAGTAGTCTCCCATGTAAGTCGGGAGGAAACGTCCATGTTCAGATAACCGGTGTATTCCGTCGGTAAGCAGCCAAGAACGGGCGTCTCGTCTGTACCCGATGCGCCGTTTTACGCCGCCGAACCAAAGCATGCAAGCAGAGCTAAAAGAATTGGGAAAGAGAAAGCCCATATCATATTTTCCGGCACGGATGCGCTGTATCATTGAAATAAAATGTGTCTGGCGAAATGTCTGGTCTTTTGCATCCAAAAGGAGAAGTTCATCAAACCAGGGGGCGTCTTCAACGAGCTTCTGAACATACGATTTTAAGAGCAGGGTTATTTTAGCATCGGGAAAATTTTCCCTGATACAACGGAAGGCCGGTGTGGCCATAACTACGTCACCCACCCAATTCGGGGAACGGATAATGATCTTGTCTATATTGGCTGGTTTATTCAATGAGACTCCGGATTTATGAGGATTATGGGGAGTATTGAAATTCTTCTGCAATCACATAGGATTTTACTGAATGCCCTCATACGTTGTCAAGCCGGGGGTTATTTCTGGAGTATTGGTATATACGTTTTATGTGTTTGTAATGGAGAGACGATAATTAAGAATAGTCGGTTCCAGTCTTCGTGGTTCATGAATCTCTGGCAAAGGGTACTATGAAAAATATTAGATAATAATCGTTTTCAATAGTATAATTACCATCACATGGGCAAACATGAAAAGCTATTAATCCAAATTTTGAGAGGTACTTCAGATGCGAACATCCCGTTTAATGGATTATGTAGCTTATTAAAGCATTTAGGCTTTGACGAAAGGATTCGTGGCAGTCATCATATATTTACAAAAGATGGTGTTGATGAAATACTCAACTTACAGCCCAGCGTTGTCCGGTTAGGAAATTGCGTAAAACTGGTATCAGAAAAAGATGAGAAAAAAATACTGTTTTGAGGAGATATTTTACTTGACAATTCAGCATGAAATGGTCGTAAAAATCCTTAACTATTGGAGTTACGAAAAATGCCGTACACCTTTCATCCTCAAGGCAAAAGACAAAACGCACCATCGTTTCACGAATTGAGGCAACCCGTTGAATCTGTTTTGATCGACATGCCTCCGCTCGAGGCACGAGAAAATAGACCCTTGCAACTGAATTTTGAACA
>JAJTXE010000055.1:15405-18476 GCA_021463795.1 Candidatus Brocadia sp.
AATTTAGCTGCCTGTGGCTCTGACTTTAAATCTCCCCTCATGTAGAGCGACCAGTCTGGTCGCTCTACATGAGCTAAAAAGAGTGAAATTCCTTAACGTCTTAGATAAATTTTTCTAATATCTGTTGTTAGACGACAAGATTAAGAGCGCTCCGTAATGAACAATAATCGAGATAAGGAAGAGTACTCAGGGTTAATGGAATATATGCGGTTTTACGGAAACGTCCGTTTTGCCACGCTTACCGTTTTTGCTGCTCTAACAAGAGGTATTCTGACATTCATTTTTAAGAGAGAATCGCATTTAACACCTTTACTCCAGTTTGTACTCAAGATCATAGGGATTTTTATAACACTCACCTTTTGGATAGCGGAGGTGAGTGCTGTCATCCTATGGCGTCACTTCGCCAAACGCGCCATTGCTTTGGAGAACCCGTTATCATATAAAGTTTTTAGCACGATACCGGGTGCGCCTCACTTTTGGTTTATGCCTACAACGTATTCTGTCAGCTTTTTGTATTTTTCTGTCCTTGTATTCTGGTTGTTATCTATTATTTTAGTGAACATTTCATCGAAACACCCGACACAGAAGGATGGCGGTCTCACTACATGGCAATGTCAATATACCCAGCGGACGTATATGAGTGTGTAATCAATCTAAAGTCACGGATTGAAATAAAAAAATATCCATCTTTAAATACTTTTCTTCAATATTAGGAATTCTATGATTAATATTACCTTGTCTTTGGTGTTTTGTGGAGAAATATTATGAAGAGTAAGGTCTATTTTATCAAGGTAGATGATGGTGAGAATGTTTCTTCCATTGCAAAAAAGACGAAACAGCTTTTTAATTTTGCTGGCCTTTCTCACGTGATTCATAAAAATGACATGGTGGCAGTAAAAACCAGCTTTGGCGAAAGAGGGAATATTGGACACCTCAAACCGCCGATTATCAAGGCGGTTGTGGATAAAGTAAAGGCGTGTCATGGCAAACCCTTTTTAATAGAGACGAATACATTGTATGTCGGCCGTCGCACGAATGCCGTAGATCATATCTCACATGCCCACGAGCACGGTTTCAGCTATGAAAATATCGGAGCACCTATTATTATTGGAGACGGGCTCTTTGGCGAGCATGATGTGCAGGTAGAGATTAACCAGAATCTATGCAAATATGCACATGTGGCCGGTGTGGCCCAGGCGGCGAATGTCATTGTTTCAATCGCACACGTGACGGGACATTTAGCCACCGGTATGGGAGCCACTCTGAAAAATATTGGCATGGGACTCTCCTCACGTGGCGGGAAACTTGCCCAACACTCAGGCGTAATTCCTCAAATTCAAACGAAACGCTGCAATACCTGTGGCGCATGCGGAAAATGGTGTCCTGTGGGGGCAATTCAGATGGATGAGCAGTATGCCATCATCGATCCAAAGCTATGCATCGGGTGCGGGGAATGTCTGGCTGTCTGTCAGTTCGGCGCAGTGAAAATTGCCTGGGATGAAAATACGGTCAATCTCCAAAAAAAGGTCGCAGAATACTGCCTGGCAATTTTAAAAGGAAAGACAGGCAAGGCCGTCTTTTTCAATTTTCTAACTCATATTACCAGGCACTGCGATTGTATGGACAAACCATTTAAACCTGATATTGCCGACATTGGCATCGTTGCGTCTATGGATCCCGTTGCCATTGAAAAAGCAACGGCGGATATAATCAGGGACCGTGCCGGAACGGATTTCTTTAAAGACGCCTGGCCTCAAATCGATTATACCATTCAAATTGCCTATGCACAGGAGATTGGCTTGGGCAGTATGGATTACGAACTGATACCATGCGGCCAGGACTCAGGCATTGCCGTTGAAGGTGTTTTTTCAAAGAACTAAAATAAAATGGACTTATCTGCGCGCAAACAGGTATGCTCAAGGAGTAAGACATGTACAAGAATCCCCAGCGAGTGTGCTTGACAACATGCGGGAACACCTATTTTGTCGGCATTACAATGCTAAGATTTGTCTTTATGGTTAAAAGGTGACATCCTCCAGAATACCTGATTTCTCTTTCAGTACTGTATCCACCCTGTGCCAATCCACTTTGTGGGCAACCATGCTTTCTTCTATTACCCTTCTTGCCTCAATTCGCAAGTCTTTCATCTTTCCATAAATGTCTCTGTTGACCTCAATAAACACCCTTCCCTTCTCTGAGATTGCAATTTTGACAGGCCGGTAAATCAGTTCCCCTACCGTATTTATTTTAACCTCTTCAAAGAACTTTTCCATATGTTCGGGGAGCACTCTGATGCAACCGTGACTTTTGTACTGATAGACAGTAGACGGCCATATCGTCTCATGGATCATGATCCCGCAGATAGAAGTTTTTATAGCATATCTTCCCAAAGGGTTTTGGGTACCTGGTTGAATAACGGTCTTAACAGCCTTACCCACCATCTTCATTTTCCGTTGAATGGATTCAGGCACATACCATGTCGGACTTTCAAGCTTCTTGAGCACCCTGAACTTTCCCTCAGGCGTTCTCCAGCGTTTGATTCCTCTCCAAAAGGGCATTCCAAGACCAACCGGAAAAGCACTCTTCAGGTTACCCTTTTTAAACACATAAAGCATTCTATCAGGAATATTAATTATTATGCCGTCATCTATCATTCTTGGAACGATTTGCCGTGTATTTACCCTGAGTTTTTGCCCTATCCTGAGCATCTTTCTGCTATCAAGGTTGTTTTTTTTGATGATACCTTTCCAGTTAATTCCTAACTTTGCACCAATGAGTTCAAAGGTATCACCCTTTTCAACAACATAAACAGTCTCTCCGCCAATAATCTTCTGTGCTTCAGAGACACGCGGAATAGGGATTAGCAGGAAAAGCAACGGTAAGACAATTTGTTCTGGACGTACCTTCATAAATAATAGTGAATGACGATAATAAAGGAAAACATCTTCCTGTATATTTCTGAGTAGTTCTTCTTACTGCATGATAGCCCATTTTGTATTCTCCCCTGGTATGCCTCGTTACCTTTACGGGAATCACAGACAAATGGGATTATACCAAAACGAATTCTTTCA
>JAJTXE010000056.1:0-13095 GCA_021463795.1 Candidatus Brocadia sp.
TGAGACGTGGGAACGAATCCGACGACTTAAATGTGCGTAATTGAGGATTAAAAAAATCTGGTCTGTCTGCAAGAGGCAGGAGACGAAGCACACGGGATGTGGATAAGGGGAAGGTATGTCCTGAGTCTGTGATTTTTCGTGAATTTCAACTGCAAAAGTGTTGTTTCCCACATAAATGGATTATTTCTCCAGATGAGAGGGCAAAAAAACGCCTTTGGCAAGAAAAAGTGCTTCAAAATAGTGCTAGAAATAGATAAAAAATTACGGTTGCAGGCAAGGTTTTAAAACCTCGCTTGTTTTAGGACTAGCAAAACGACGACAACTGCTCCATTACCAATGCTTGTGCCTTTTGACTGATGTGATCATCCGTTAATCAGGGGTATGCCAAGATAAAAAGATTATTCAAGCCCCAGGCACATTTTCATCATTTCCCGGTGCTGCTAAGGCGGCAGGATGGCTTGTCATAATTAAGGCAGATGGGTATGCGTTAGAGAGCGATGTACACTTTCCTATAGATATGAATTTGTTGCTGGATGCGTTTTACAAACAGCTCACCCTCCCTTGAAAGAAAAATATTAAAGTTGTGTTAAAAAACAACAACATTCTTTTCTCGTGAGAACGATATTATAAGGAGCCAATCCGATAGAGGGTAAGGTTGCATTATGTAGAAAAAAATGCATGCTTTAACTCAGGCCATTTTCTCACGTTGCCCTTGACATCTCCGGATCACCTTGGTAGGTTGGAGTCTTATACCTCCAACCTACCAACGGTATTAATCAGATTGAGCCATTTGTATATAAATTTTGCACTTCCTGACTGCTCAATGCTTTGCTATGAACCTCTACATGGTCAATTTTGCCATTGAAGTGACCATAATTATGCATTAATGTCCCTATGGTCATAAATGACCCTGCGGAATATGGCACGATTGTATTCCCCGCCGGGTGGGTTTGTGTATTGACGAGCTGACCATCCACATATAATTTCTGTTCACCCGTCGATTTATTGTATGTGCCCACAACATGAAACCACTTGCCAGTAGACGTTATCAAATCCTTGATTGCATACTTTTGAGTTTTCGTGCCTCCGGATGTTTTACTCGTTACGATAAACTTTATGGTATTTTTCGTACTGCCGTACTGATCAAAATACAATCCATATCCCTGTACATTGGACCATGACCAGCCGCCAAAAATTGTATCCGGATTCCTCGTATCGACTGAATTCCGATAAAACCACGCTGAGACTGAAATCTCATCATAGTTTAAGTAAGGAATCGATACATAATTACTGGTACCATTAAAATTCAATGCCCCTCCGAATTTTCCAGCAGTCCGGGTAGCCCCATTAACAGTTCCATGCTTTCCATTTCCAGAAGAATCTGTCGCCGTAGTTCCACTTCCTTCATCAAATTTGTAAAGTCCTTTCACATTGGCAGACGTAATTATTGTTGTATCCAAAGTAATGGAATCGTTGACAGTATTTGACACATTCCCTGCGGCATCCTTGTACCAGGCATAAACTGTCTTTACCCCATTCCCGCTGCTTAACACATACGAAACATTTCCGGTGTAATCAAAAGTGGAGACAACAGACGTCCAACCCGTAGCAGATGCCAGTGGTTTGGTTGAACTCATTGAGAGATAATACCCTGTTATTCCCACGTTATCCGTAGCGGAAAGTGTTAACGTAACCGTTGTGGAATTGGTATGGGTAGCGTCACTGTTGATACTGATTGAACACTGCGGTGCTATGGTGTCCACGCTTGAGACAGCTGTTGGTGGCGGTAATTTCCACGTACCATAAGAACCGCCTACATAAACATAACTATCGTTAGGTCTTACCGTTATTGTATGCGCAGTAAAACACGTGCTTAAATTTCCAGAAATATTACTCCAGGTATTTCCGTAATCAAGCGAACGAAAAATACCGTTTGCGGCCCCTTTATATGCTGAGTATTGTCCAGCGTAAACAACTTTTGGATTATTAGGATCAACCGACACAAGATAATAATTCATTTCACCGAATTGATCTTTACTCAACCCATGATTAGAATTCTTCAGGGTAGCAATACCACCGTTTACCGCTGTGTTACTGATTATCCATATACCAGCGCTATGATATGGCGTTGTCCCTTTCATCGCAACATATATTCTGTTTTCATCATTGGGAGCTACGGCAATTTGTCCTACATGCCCACTTGCCGGTATTGTAGGATATGGTGATGTCCAGGTATAACCACCATTCGTTGATTTATATACCTTTGTAATGCCACCTCCACTTGTTACTGAGTAAACAATATCACCATTACCAGGATACATCTCAGAAATGGGCATTGGAAGTGTTGTATAATTATTATTAGTTTGTATGCTGGTAAATTTGTATCTGCCAGCATAAACAATATTTGCATTTGCAGGATGAAATCTAATAAGGTTATAGATACCCCCAGTGCCTGAAATTTCCGTCCACGTTAGCCCTAAATTTCTTGTAACCATAAGCTTTTGATTATTCCAATCACCTGACGCAGCTATTGCTATCTGTGAACCCGGTGTGTGATCAAGCGCACCAGCATTTGTTGATCCCCAGCCAGTAGATCCAACCGCTTTTCTTTTAACAAAAGTACTTCCGCCATCAGTAGTTAAAAATGGCCCCCAGTCTGTCAAAAACAACATATATCTATTAGGATTATTCTTATCCCAACCAACAGTGCCTCCAAAACTTCCGCCCGTATATTTGTCACCACACCACGTCCAGTTGAGCCCCCCATCAGTAGTCCTTCTTGGTTGTTCTCCACTACAGAGAGTAATTGCAACGTTTTTGTTAGTCGGATGGACAGCTGTTGGTGTAATATAACCATGTCCTTTTACCATGTTGAAATAATTTTCAATAGAACCCAGGTAGTTGTTTACATCCATATTGACGGGAGCATACCAATTTGCCCCACCATTTTGGGTGTAAAAATATCCATACGGTGAATACGCACTATCCCGATTATAACTTACATACAGATAGTTAGGATCAGCAGGGCTTATGGTAATGCTGTATGCACTATATCCAGCGGTAAGTGTATTCGACATACCGGTATTTCTGGCACTAAAAGTTGTTCCTCCATCTGTGGAACGATACACCCCGTAAGAACCCAGGGTAACATACAGCATGGATGGATTATTTTTATCTATGGCTATTTGATAGGGGTAACCTGGTAGTGCTAGTCCTATCCTCGTCGTTGTTATTGATCCTGAATCTTTTACCCGATACAAACCATTTGTTGTGCACATATATAAAATGGTCGAATCTTTGGGATGTATTTTTATGTCGGTGATATAGCTAGGGCTGTTCACAATGGTCGTCCATGTAGTACCGCCATCAGTTGACCGCAATAACCCTGCTCCATGTGTGCCTGCGTAAACAGTGCTTGCACCAGAAAATGCAAACAGATTTGCGCCTTTAGAACGGCTATCCCGTCGATACAATGTTTCTTTTACCTTTGTCCAGCTACTCGCCCCATCACTCGTCCTGTAAATGCCCTGGGCAGAACCGGCAGGACTTGCCCCACTGAGATACATTGGGCATCCGGCAACAAACGCTATGTTGGAGTTTGTTGGGTGAATTCCCAAGGATTGTCCGCCGAGTGCACCAAAGCCATTTATTGCAGGTTGCCACGTTATCTTGCCGCCGCTATCAGTTCCTTTCCAGACTCCGGAAACATCTATTACCATATATAAAACACTAGGGTTAGACGGTGCATATTTTATATCCTGAACCGCCTGAAATCCTTCACCACCAAAGAATCCTGCTGCTTTTTGAGCGCTCGTTCTTATGGGTACCTGTTGCCAGATATGCGAAGAGACGGCTTGCTGAGCGAGCGTAGCCTTTGTGCCGATATCTTTTGTATTCCGCTTTTTAGAAGAAACAGACTCAACCCACGCCATATCCGACAATCCATTGTTATTTGCTCCTCCACGAGAAGCCTCGCTACTGGATGTTCTGTCTGGCTCTGAATTGGTGGCCACAGTTGACTGGCTACCCCCAGACCGATTACTATCCGTTGATACCGTTACAATGTACCCCTTCCCCAAATCATCCTTGCTCTTTAATCGTATCTCACTGCCAACAATACTAACGTCATTCTTCCCATCCCCTGACTCTATAAAATGGCTATTCGCACGCTGTACCGTGGTTACCGTCTCACCGGCATTGAGCGTTATTGCCCCCGACAGCGTTAAAAATACCGCAAATAATTTTCCTGTCACCGGATGCCGTGAATACATAACATCTCCACTCGCATAACTCTTTGTGCTTCTATACACTCTTCCATCCCATGCCCGATCAGGAAGCGTCACCTTATTGAGATTATCCCAGTTGGGTAAACACCGGATGAGTTTCAGCCGGGGATGTATCTCAGAGATGTCATGAAACTCAGGCATGCCATCCCCACACCAATTATACCATGCACCATGAATGCCCGCCTTGGCTGCAAAGAGACGATTTTTATATTCATCCGCTTCGTCAGACTGGGAGATGCCAACCGCGTCTTTCGTAACATCCACCCCCGAATTAAAATTCTTCTCTTCATCCACAAAATCCGCGCGCCCTCCATGTTTCTGACTAAGCATGTCTGGCGTTAGCGCATCCTTATCCGCACGATCCTTTATCTGATAGATCCATTCATCCGTATCCACCTCACTATACAGTACTGATGGCTGGACAATCCATCTCGGGTCCTCAAACTCCTCGGCAAGTCTTGCCCTCAATTGTTTATAAAAGGCAACCTTTCCATCGGAATACGTTGCATACTCATGGGTAATAGTATCATGCACCAAACCAGAATCTGTTCCCGTCCAATAGGACAAACCGACCGGTATGTTCTTTCCCTTTTCATCTAACCGATAGAACTCACCCTCAAGCCTCGGCTCATCCATTATATATCCACCAAAGGTAAATGGCAAACCCTCATCCTCATAACTCTTTGCCAGACGTATAATCTGCTCCACAACCTCATCAATAACCGCCTGTTGCTGAAAGTCCCATATCACGGAAATTTTCCCAGCATCACCGGCATGCTGATACCCGGTCGCCAAATTATGGGGAAATGGCTCGTTACTCCTCCATACCATCCGCTGATTATAATATTCCTTTGCTGCCTCTGAAACGGGTTGAGTAATATCGATATCCCTCTCATATCCTGCTAAGACTTGTGGATAAAAATGGGGATTGACAAGATAAAATTTAAGGCCAGCACATTCGGTGTTTCTATGGTACTCTTTGGGAGAAACCGATGGATTTATAGCAATATACTCATATCCCATCTGTCGTGCATATTTGATATCTCCGTCTGGTTTTGTATTCCCCGCCATGCCATAATAATTCCGGTAACCTTGCTCCGACGCTGTAACCTGCTGACTTATAAAAAACGACTGCGTGAAAAGAAAAAATAAACACCCCAACAAATGCATAGTCACTTTCATACGTACTTCTCCTAACAAAAGATTATTCAAACAAATATGGCAACCTGGCTGTCTTCATGGAAGACCCATGGCTTTGCGTCCCAACCTCACGGTTGGCTTGCCCTTTTCAAATTTGTCTCTTGATTTCAGTTTTTTTGATTATGCGCTCTGGCCCTCTGCGGTAATCTGGTTTTTTACATTTTTGAAACAAAAAAAGCCTTTGATGACATTTCGTCAATTACAAAGGCATTAATTATTACGCTAGATAATTACTTAAAGAAATCTTTCTCTATCTCTGAAAAAATACACTATAATCTTCCTGTACCTCGAAATTTTTTATTTTGATCCAATAACGGTCTATGCTTCATGCCGATAATACAAAAGCACAGAGAATGCCATGAACTTAAAAAAAATATATTTATGCTCTTAAGGTTGTAAAGCTCTAGATATCAGCATGTTGTTAGTTATAACAATTCTTTAATTCCATAATCTGTCACAAGAATAATTTTCAAATGGTGACATGTTTTCTATACGTGATATGTTTGAATCCTTTGAAATGCCTGTAAAATGGGCAGAGCAAGCATGCAACTTTTTGTGGCACAGGTTATATGTAACGATTGTAACCAAAGCCAATACTATATCGGTGACGAAACCGTTATTTACTATTAGTATTGCCCAGTTAAAAAAGAAAAAGAGATGATTAGTTATTGCTTTTTTGATTGACTTCTTTTACCGAATCAAATACGATGACTGGCGAAGTGAGGGAATCTGTTTGAGGATCCATATTCTAAAGTCATTGTGAACGAGATTTGTTGGCAAATGAGCCGTTTTTTCTTACCTTTTAACAACCAGATTCGTTTAATTCATCACGTTGTTAAGATAAACATTTTGATATAAAGATATATTTTTAATGAATAAACTGAAAATTGCATATATAGGGCAACGAGGGATCCCCCCTACTTTTGGCGGAATTGAACGTTATGTTGATGAAATAGTAAGACGGCTACCGGAACATGAAACTGAGACATACACATATTGCAGAAGACATTACGTTGAGAACAATTACGTTGATTATACCAAACAGTTGTTTGTTCCTAGCTTAGAAACCAAAGGGCTCGAAGCCTTTAGTCACTCATTTTTTAGCTCGGCTGATTCTCTAAGACATAATTTTGATATAATACATTTTCAAGCCCTTGGCCCTTCTTTGTTTTCATGCATTCCAAAAATTATTGGCACAAAGATCGTCGTTACTATACACGGACTTGATTGGGAAAGGGCAAAGTGGGGGCAAGTAGCAAAATCCATTTTAAAACTTGGCGATTGGATGGCTGGCCACTCTGCTTCGGCACTTATTAGTGTTTCGAAAAAACTTAAGAATTATTATGAGGATAAGTATAAAACGCCAGTATTTTATATACCTATAGGCTTTAGCGAACCAAAATTCGTTGAAATTAACGAGATATATAAAAATTTTGGATTGGAGCCTTTTCAATATCTATTATTTTTGAATCGTCTTGTTCCTGAAAAAGGCGCACATTATCTTATTGAGGCATTTAAAAACATAAAACAAGAAAATTTTAAGCTTGTAATTGCTGGTAGTTCCTTTCAAGGAGATACGTACGTAGAGAATCTTAAAAAAATGGCGGGAGATGATTTTAGAATCATTTTTACTGATCATGTGTCTCGTCAAATGGTTCACGAATTATACTCAAATGCCTATCTTTTTGTTTTACCTTCAGAATTAGAAGGTATGCCTGCGGTGGTTTTAGAGGCTTTAAGCCATAAATGCCCTGTGTTGATCAGTGATATTGAAGAAAATTTGGCTGTTATTAAAACTGAAGACAGGCTATATGGATTTACCCATAAAAACAAGGATGTAGTAGATCTCGAGAGGCAAGTAAGATTTCTACTAGAACATCCCGATTCGGTACGAGAGCTGCGTCAACCAGGATATAATTTTGTATATCAAAATTATTCCTGGGATAAAGCCGTTCAGATGACATATGATGTTTATAAGTATATCATGGGGACTAAATAAAAATGAAAATTCTTGTTACGGGTGGAGCAGGATTTATCGGGAGCCATTTGGTTGATTCTTTTTTGAATAAAGCATACCAGGTTATCTGTGTAGACAATCTTTATCTCGGTAAAATCGAAAATATAAGACATCAGTTTGATAATAAGTATTTCAAATTCGAAAAATTTGATATCCTTGAATTTGAAAAATTAAATAGCTTGTTTAAAAAGGAGCAATTTGATGCAGTATTTCATCTTGTTGCAAACTCAGATATAAAACAGAGTTCAATCGATACAAAATTGGATCTTAACCTTAATTTTTTAAGTACGTATCATGTGCTTGAGGCAATGCGGATGCATCAGGTAAAAGAGATCGTATTTGCCTCAACTTCCGCTATATTTGGTGAAACAAATAAGGTTATAACTGAAGATATGGGCCCTATGATTCCTATATCTTTCTACGGGGCAAGTAAATTAGCGGCTGAGGCCTATATTTCAGCTTATGTTCATAATTTTGGAATGAAGGCGTGTCTTATTCGCTTTCCTAACGTAGTTGGTGAACGTGCAACGCATGGTATCTTGTTTGACCTCATGAACAAACTGAAGAAAAATCAGAAAACATTAACTGTTCTAGGTGACGGAAGGCAGGAAAAACCCTATCTATACGTGAAAGAATTAGTTGAAGGATTAATTTTTATCTGGCAGAACACCAAGGAGAATTATAATTACTTTAATCTTGGCTCAGATTCGACGGTTAAAGTTTCTAAAATTGTTGATATTCTGCTTGATGAGTTAGGCCTTAACGGAAAGACGGAAGTAAAATATACCGGTGGAGACAGAGGATGGATAGGAGATGTTCCAAAATTTAAATATAACCTGGAAAAAGCGCATACATTTGGATGGAGGGCGCATCTGGATTCAGAGCAGGCTATTCGCCATACCGTCAGGAAACTTAAGGAGGAGTTTGGATTTTGAAAGAAATTGAACAAGCCGTTATTTTAGCAGGTGGAAGAGGTGAAAGGCTCAGGCCTCTTACCGACAAGGTACCTAAACCTATGGTAATGGTTCGTGATAAGCCATTCTTAGAGCACCTCGTTGTTCTTTTACAAGAGCATGGAATTAAAAATTATCTTTTTCTTGTGGGCTATCTTGGTAACCTTATAAGGGATTATTTTGATGATGGCCATAAGTGGGGAATAACGATAACTTATTCGTTTGAAGAAAAACCCCTGGGTACAGGTGGGGCATTGAGGCTCGCAAAGACACATTTAGAGGAAAATTTCTTTTTGCTATTTGGAGATTCATATTTGCCCATTGATTATAGGCTAATGGCAAAAGATTTTCTCGTGAGCGAAAGAAAAGTTTTTCTGGCTGTCTATGATAATTCATGCGATACAAACGTGCCTTTCAACATAAAACTAAATAACAGCAAGCATATCGTTGTTGCATATAATAAAAAAAAGGACAATCCCGCCGATTTTAATTATTGTGATGCAGGCGTAATTGCGGTAAACAGGGATGTAGTGAAATTGATTGAAGGAGCGGATCCCATTTCATTTGAAGAATCAATCTATCCCCGTTTAATCAAGATGGAACAATTAGGATGTTATATCGCAGAGAAAAGATTTTATGACATAGGAACAATTGAAAGACTTAAAATTTTTGAACAGTACCTATCCCATAAAACAAAATAGATAGCAAGATGATTATTACGCGGACTCCCTTTAGAGTAAGTTTTATTGGTGGCGGCTCAGATCTTAAGGAATTCTATTCTAATACCCCTGGTGCTGTGTTGAGTACGACCATTAATAAGTACATGTATATCAACTCTCACCCATTTTTTAACCGCAGAGCTTTTCAATTAAAATATTCCAAGACAGAATTGGTGGAGTCTCTCGATGGAATCCAGCATCCTATTTTCCGGGAAGTCCTAAGGAAGTTTGGAATACATGGCGGGGTTGAGATTTCCTCTATCGCTGATATTCCAGCCGGTACCGGATTAGGCTCATCAAGTGCGTTTACGGTAGGTCTTATCCATAATATACACACTTTCAAATCAAGATACATAAGAAAACATAAACTGGCGGAGGAGGCATGTGAATTAGAAATTGATATTTTGAAAGAACCCATAGGCAAACAGGATCAGTTTGCTTCTTCTTTCGGAAATTTAAATGTAATTGAATTCTTACAGGACGGCAACGTTAGAGTTGAGCCAGTTACCATCTCCAGTGAAAACAAAAAGTTATTGCAGCAAAATATTCTTATGTTTTATACAAAAAGTCAACGTTCGGCATCAAAGATTCTAAAAAAACAAAGATACTTTATGGCAGATAGCGATAAATATGGTTTGATAAAAGAAATGATTCCTTACGTTTATAAATTAAGGGACGCCTTATATCAGGAACAATTTGATTATCTTGGTGAGGTACTACATATTGGTTGGTGCCTTAAGAAAAAAATTACAAAAGAAATCAGTAACGAAACTATAGATAGGTATTATAATGAGGCGCTTAAGGCAGGGGCAATAGGCGGTAAGTTATTGGGTGCAGGAGGCGGCGGTTTCCTGCTTTTTTATTGTCCTCTAAAAAAACAAAAAAAGTTGCGGCAAGCTTTAGATGGCCTTTTTGAACTTAAATTTTCTTTTGAATATGAGGGGTCAAAAGTTATATACATAGGAGAAGACGATGGGGATGGTGAAACTGGATTTTTTGAATGACATTGATGGATATTTTAATAAATTAAAAATGTCTATCGATAAAATTAACACGACTGAAATAAACCATTTTGCAAATGTATTGTTGCGTCATTACGAAAATAATAGCACCATATTTATTTTTGGAAATGGTGGAAGTGGCGCAACGGCTTCCCACAGTATCTGTGATTTTAATAAGGGAGTCTGTTTGGATTTAGACAAAAAATTTAAATTTGTTTGTTTAAATGATAATCTACCGTCAATATTAGCGTATAGCAACGACATTTCTTACGATGATATTTTCTTGTTACAGTTGAAAAACTTTTTAACGCCGGGAGATTTGGTTATTGGAATATCCGGAAGCGGAAATTCAAAAAATATTATTAAAGCTATTGACTTTGCTAAGCAAACGGGATCTACTACTTTTAGCTTATGTGGATTTAATGGTGGAAGATTAAAAGAGATCGACCCGAATAATTGTATCCATGTCCCATCACATGATATGCAAATTGTCGAAGACTGCCATATAGTTATTTTTCATTTACTAATGCAATGTATCTATAATTACTTGCATAAACAAAGTATTTGAATTTTCGTAACAATTTAGTTTTTTGAAAAAGTAGGGGCGAAGCATTTGCCCGCTTGGGTATGGACATGTTTGTGCCAATTACAGCAAATGCTTTGCCCCTACACGGTATGGTAAACATCGCTATTATGGGGATTTTCAAAAAACTAAATTGTTACGAATTTTTTACCATTGAAAAGCAAAATTGGCCGAAGGTATTTGAGAGTTTTTGGCACACATATCACTCTGACAGACAAATGCCTTAACCACTCATCATTATGCTTCAGTAATAAACACATGGTTATATTTTGCCTTTGCCATTTACGCACGCTATCAAAGAATAAACGTCTTGCTCACGGCTATTTAAGGTTACATCGAAACGACTGAAGAAGAGATTCACCGTGCAAGCAATTATTTTAACTGATGAGGTTAACACACCCTTTGCGTTAGTATTTATAATGTTTGTTTTGTTTCAATGATGTCATTATCGCATTGCCAACACGATATATCGAGTATTTTCTTTTAAAAACTAATAACACGAGAACATGAATTTTGTCCAACCATTTTAAGAAAAAGAGTCTTATTCTCCCAATATCCTTGTTTCCTGTTTTAAACATCGTTTCATATCCAAGATTTACAAGGGTTTCACCTGCGATGCCTTCAAGTTTTCTGATCTGTGGCATCGTAAAACTTTTACGCCATTTACCATAATTAGGAACTATGGTTCCTTTTTGTCGGCTTAAAACTTTTGCCTCATACATGGGCATTTTGGAATTTAACACACGCGTGTCGAACGGAACACCAAGAAACGAACAGATATTCTTCATACAATATTCTGGAGAATTGGTCAGGTCTTCATATCTTATTTCAAAATATCTCTCTGCTCCTGCAGATAAACCATCACTTCTTGCTTTTTTCATCAATGTTTTCCATTGAAAGATAGTTCTGTAAATATTATGACCAAATCGTCGTTTTAATGATTGCGCATTATCCCTGCCATCTCTGATGAGATGTATAATTTTTGATTTAGGAAAAAGATCGATGAGTTGAGGAATAAATAATGCGTATTTGGGAGAATGTTCTCCCCATATAGCTTTCTTTACCTTTGATGCAAAAAAAGAAAAAGTTACATGAACTACCTGTGAAAGATTCTTCTCTTCCAAATCATCGAAATTGATAGGTATTTCTAAAGGCAACCATTTATTGCAAGAAAGAAATCCTGGATTATTACAGAAATCCTTAAGGAGTTTGTTAAAGTTATTCTCGTTTTGCAAATCACCATATTTCGACACATTATAATAATAATACGGTATGGTCAATATTTCCTGGCTGTGAATATAAATCAAGGGATGATTGTTCAAACAATCAGCTAGCATATGTGTACCTGAACCATTCATGCCTAAAATAAAAATACACGTTGTATTGTTCATGCTATTGCACTCCTTTTTAATCAATCTATAGTATTGCAATCGTATCATTCAACAGGGATTATCACGGGAACTAAAAAGCACTAAATTTAACTTGTCCCAAAGTACCTTATTAAGGGAATTGGCAATCAAGGTCTTTGCTATATCAAAATTTACCCTTGCAATTGCCGGAAAAGAAAGGGCATTAAGGCTAAAGAAATCAATGTTATTCTGGACATTGTTTTCAATAAACCAGCAAAGGACATAGGTTGCAAAGATATCTTTTGTGCTCGTTTCAAATCTTCTGTTTGTATAAAAAAGAGGCATTCCCTCAGGATAACGTAAGAAGGATTGTAATGTCCCTTGGATGATTATTCTGTCATGGCATGAAAGAACGCCTCGAATATGGTCTGCACTGGTTTCGGTTATCAGCATCATGGTTTATGGAAGAAAGAAAATGCTTATTAGTTATATTCCGACTAACCCGATTGAGTCGTCCGTAATCGTTCCATTATATATTATTTCTACCAAATCTTAAAACAAAATACTCTCTTGGATCAGGGTCAACGATAAAATTGTTGGCAAGTATTTGTGGTTACTTTGGTAGCTTCCGTAATCCGCTACCTGGACATCAGGTAATTTGGAATCGTAATTCTTAATTGCAGCTCATGTACGAAGGGTTTCTCTTTAGGAGTTTGGACAAAATGTTGAAGGCGTTTAAAAGATATTATGCACTGGGCATGTTCCCGTGTTGGTCGTGAATTTGCAAAAATTGGGTAGCATGCTTCAGGCGAAGGCACGAAAAAAGCGTGAAAAGTTGAGAAAAACAGTCTAAATAAACTTGAAAAAACAGTATGGTAGAGAGATAATATGAGCAAACGAGTTAAAAATACGTGGAATACAAAAAAATGAGAACAAGAACCGTGCTTTTACCTAAAATCTAGCAACAAGCTTTCAGGAAAGATTTTC
>JAJTXE010000057.1:0-8990 GCA_021463795.1 Candidatus Brocadia sp.
CGCAGTCTGAATTAATAAAGATAATTGCTCAACTCTTTTGTCCCATGTATTTTGCAAAGCTATGGACCGTTGAATTTCGCGGCGCACGGAAGGAAAGAGTACCAATACTTCTTCCAGTTTTTGAATAAAGTCATCCCCATCTTTAGCTATATAAACTACTTGACGGTACTCACGTGTGACCGAAATATCAGTAGCTACAACTGGTTTGCCGCAGGCGAAATATTCATATAGCTTGAGAGAATCAATAGCTTTGCTATAATCGTTACGGCGATAGGGCATGATACAAACATCACATGCATGAATATAACGGGGTACATCTTTAACGTCGCGTTTACCCAGTAAAAATACATTTGATGGATGTTGTTGTATAAATTTATAAGATTCTGACGATTTCGGATTATTTACATAATCTCCAATAAATACGAATGACCATTGGGGCCTCTTATGCGCAATGTAAGCGAGAAGTTCGAAATCTAACTTTTCATTTATTGCCCCAATGTAGCCAATAATAGGTTTAGGAATACCTTCCATGTCTTTTGGCATATTGTCAAAGCTCTGAAATAGGGAAAATTGCTCATAGTCTACAGCGTTCTTGACTAAATGAACATTACTATTAAATTTACTTTTTTCTTTCTGGAGAAAAGGCGATGTAACGATCACAAGATCAGCAATAGGAAGTATGAATCTTTCAGCTTGTTTTAAATCTTCACGAATCTTTTCTGAATAATAAGGAGCTGCAGAGTAATTATCTACCACATGATAGCAGACCAAAGCCTTTTTGAAATATTTAACCACAGTTCCAAGTCGGGGATCCACAACCCAGAGAATCGGATATTGCATCTGAAGCTTCCTGGTTGCACGGTGGATAGCATGAATGCGCAATCTGAATCCCAGTTGTTTTATGACAGGCCAACGGCTGCTGACTCCCCAGAACGGATGCCGAAAAACCCATAAGCCATTCATCACGTGTTTTAAACGTTTGTTTTGCAAACTTCTCTTGATTGATGATTTTTTTAACAATTCTGGCACTGTATACGTTTTCGGCTCTATATAAAGTACCTTATTTGTTCGTGATAACCGGGACATAATCTGGTGACGATTTCTCCACATAGAGTCCCACGGATCAGATGCGAAACAAATGATAGATTGATTTTCAATCATTGTTTTATGTGTTATTCAACTCGTCAAAAAACTGTTTGAAAACCTTGTTCTTTTTGTAACCCCCGTCTGCTATCTGCGCTCCATAGAAACCGAAATTAATATTTCCTTCAAGTAGAACCGGGCCTTCCCCTGTGATAGCAATGTCCCATCCAACCAGTCGATAGGGAAGAAATGCGGCAGCAGCTTTCGCCGTCTCCAAAGCAGCGGCAAAATAAGGAACAGTAAAACCGGCAAACTCAAATCCGGTATCTGGATGGCGTGTATAGGTATTTCCACCCCATTCAAAATTTTTTTTTGCATAGGTCCCTAGCGTGCCGGTATTCATATCAATGGAAATATATATTGTTCCCAGGCCGCCACCTTCCACACAACTTCCTCTTGAGCCAAAACGCATATATGCTGACACCAAGCCGATATGGCCACTTTTATAAATGCAGGTGTGTATCCTCAGCGTGTTTAGACTGTGAGGATAAATCGTGCTAATGAGAGGATGCGGATACATGGTTTCCTGAAACAGGTATTTTGCGGAAATTATTTTCTTATATACATCGGCAAGAAAGTCAGAATTCAGCATTGAGGAATCGACCTTGAAACAGCCCCTTCCCCCAAATCCACTTATCGGTTTTATAAAAACAGACGATGATTCACTCCTTGCAATCAATTCTTCTATAAGACGAAAGTAGCTATTTAGATCACGAATAGACTTATTTTCACATACATAATAAAAACTGCTACCTATGTTATATCCCAGAAAGCTAGGAAGCCTTATATCAGACCCCTTGAAGTGATGGTGGAATAAAACCTTATTCTCAAGAAAAGGGATGAGTTCAATATCCTTCACTAAGGTCCTAATTTTATAAAACTCTTTTTTGCCGATATAGTAATCCAGATAATTTTTTGCATCTTTACGGTGCAACATATTTCTTGAGTAATACTTTGGGTAATCTTTGTTTATGATCAAATAATTAACTAATTCATGGAGAATTCTTGTAATAGGTTTTCTTTGTTTGTCAGAGACGACCTTTTTAATCTCTGAAATAAATTCCCCAATTCTTTCTTTTTTTAAAGTTAATTTATTGATCATGTTGCAATGTCTTTCAGATTATATTAATTTCCATATCTTTCAGTCGTGTCGCTTCATACAATCGCGCAGATAGCGTTTCTTTATCTTCTGTTAATCTGCTCATCATCTTTTCATCCATGTCATAACAACGCCGCAGTTGCTGCCCTACCCACCATTCCGGTGATTTTGAAAATGACACTAATGAAGAACATTCCTGAATCGTCAGCGCTACTTCAAAACCTGGTGGATTATAAGGATAACCATATTTGTTGTTTTCCAGACCACGCACAAACTCTTCCTTATTCATAAAGTTTAAGGCGGCAATGAATTTGGGACTTTGCCAGAATGAATGACCCGGCATATACCGTTTCAACATGGAAAACGCATACATATTAAATGCATGATACCCTATCTCCTTATGCGCTGCCTGATTATCATTTTGAGATGACCTGGCAGGGTTGCGCAGATGATGAATCAGTTTCCTGATCTTTTCACGCCTTGAAAGAGGATTTGAAATTACATGAATAATCCGGCCTGAGGGGTCAAGTCTTAAATGCGTTTCCATAGTACGATCTATAAATCGTATTATTTTCGTATTAATCAAGTCACTGTCAAGCATTGCTCCTGAAGCTGCAAACCATAGCTGATGATTAAACGTAATATCAAAACCATGATAACTTCCATCTACATTTACTCGCCTCCAGAGACCGATTTTATGATCAAAAGGATGGAGATCGAACACATTTCGTGCCAATTCAATATATTTGGGATCTTCAAATTTTTTACCGGAAATTGCAAGTGCTTCAATTATCCATGCCTGGCCTATAAGTCCATTACAAAAATCTTTCTCCGGATTTTTCCGGCAAAAAAAAGTTGCATTCATCGGACGAACGGATGGTGAAAGGAGGTATTGAGCTGCCTGCCATGCTGAATCTTTAAACCTAGCATTGTTGGAGATTTCATATGCCTTCAACAGGGTGATCAACCAATGAGCGGTATTGCGAGCAGGCGTTTCCGGATCATGATAAGTGCCGTTGCATCCCGGTGGAAATGAACCGTCTCCCGCCTGCAATTGTAACGCGGCATTGCTTGATTGCAAAATTATATCACTTAACCACATATAAGGACTTTAAAAAGATAAATAATTGTTTTTCAATTTGCCTGTAATATAACATTTTCTGCTAATAATTGATGATGTGACAGGCCGATCATTTCTCTGGTTTCCTCTGGGGTTGCTACCTCACGACCGAGTTCTGTGGCGATCCTTATGATTCTGTGTATGCTTTTTTCATTAGTGCTTAATTCTTTCTTGTGATGATCATACCAGACATTATCTTCCAGACCGACTCTCACATGGCCGCCCATTATTATCGCAGCGGAATTTACGATGAGCTGAAAAACACCGATGCCTCCTCCTGCCCAGATAACGTCCTGTGGCAACAGTCCTACAAGATATGAAAGATCAGACATCTTAGCCTGCGTAGAATAAACGGATCCGAGTATAATGTTAAAATAAAAAGGCGGTGCAATATATCCCTTGCGATTCAGATACTTCGCCGTATTGATCATGCCCGTATCAAATATCTCCAGCTCCGGTTTTATTTTCTTTAAACTCATCTTCTCTGCCAATTTCATTATCATTTCCGGGTCATTGATGCTGACCTGCGAGGGAAAATTCAGAGAGCCAAGGGTAAGGCTTGCCATGTCGGGCTTAACGAATCCATCCAGATCAAGCACTTCAGAGCGTTTCTCAAATTCATTGTAGGTCCTGCCGCTCGTCGTAACGCATATAATGACATCCGGGCGCTCACGTCTTATTCCCTCGATTATCTTTGCAAAAACACTTGCTCTGTACTCGGGTTTTTCATTCTTATCGCGGGCGTGGAGGTGCAGGATGCTCGCTCCAGCGTTCGTGCATCGAATTGCATCCTCAATGATCTCCTCCACGGCAAGAGGAACGAAAGGAGTGTCCTTCCTTGTAGGCACCATACCTGTAATAGCAGCGTTTATAATCAGCTTTGTGTATGGTTTAAGCGGATGAGGGTCTTCGGTATTGAAACGATTACTTTTCCCCTTTATCATAATCTTTCCTCCATTCGACAATGTCCGTTTGCAGAGTCGTCCATTCGTCTATGTCCGGACGTCCGAATTCGTGCATTTTTTTCAGTTTACCGATCTCTCTATATCCAAAATATTTTTTATACCATTCAATTGTTTCGGGAATATCCGCATTGGTAATAAGCGTTTGGATGCCCCGCTCATAAAGTGCAAGCATGCGTCTTGTCTGAAGCGATTTTCCTATCCCGTATCTTCTGTAATCAGGAAGAACAGCCATGAGTGTTGTTTTCGCCTCTCTGTTGGATATAATTCTATAACCTGCTGCCCCGACAATCCTTCCATCCACCTCAGCAATAAAAAAACATCTCCAATCCAGGTCCTGCATTTCCAGGGACGGGACATAATGCATATTAGCGGTTTTCATGATTCCAAGAATTGCTGGAATGTCAGGTTCTTTTGCAGGACTTATTATAACGTCTGTCACGGTATCGCTTCACTCATATTTACTATCCTTCTAACAGAAATGTGTTGAGTCATTACAAGAATGATTGCTGCGCTCATAAGAGAATAATGTTGCAATTCTAAAGAAAAGGTCTATATTGACCCCCTGACGGGAGGTACCCGAAGGGGCAGTGGTTGCTAATGTAATGCTCTCAAATAAAGAGCGATTTACAAAATGCCAGATCATTGATTCTGTTTGGTCCAAACAAAATTCCCGCAATTGAGCACGCTTTGCCTTAAACCAACTCTCCTTATCAAACATATCGGTCGAGGTATGAAATTTTTTAGATATTTTTTTTGATTCCGAAGCATTCACAAAAATACCCGAGACCTGTCTAAGTATTCTGCGCAACATCCTCTTTCCATAATATTTAGTCAACTCCAGGACAGGTCTTTGTGAGCGCCAGGGGCCCGTATCGAGCGATAATGCATGCATCTCCGGCGACAATATTTTAACTAAATTGTAATGAATAGGCGCTGAATGGCGCTGTAACGTCGATATCGAAAATACCGCTTCAAGAAAGGGACGACTGAAGAAAGGCGTAAAGAAATCCTGATATTGCATCTGTACTCTCTTATTGCTTCCTCTTTTCCGACGGACGCGGGAGTAAAGAAAGAAAGCATGAGGTATATCAATCGGATGAAAACCTTCATCAGTGTATTGAGATACAAAATGGCAAACGCAGTCTCTCGCCAATTCAATCCCTTCTTTATTGATTAAGCCGTCGTAATCGCTTATCACTTTCTTGACCATGTAATCTTGCATATCTGCCACACCATACTTGTTTAAAAATAAATCGTAAGTGCTGTATAGGCCTCTTCTGGCAAGATCTCCTCCTGTGCCGCCCAGGTCTATGGGTAAACGATTAAAACGAAGATTCAAATTAAACAGCACTGACGTGATCAAATCGGCCGGGGCCATGCCGTCACCCTGCTGGATAATCTGTCGGCATATTTTATCCCAATTATATAATATATCCGGTGTGTCAAAGTGTATAAACTTGTAAGAAAGACCACATATCTGAGCAAGTTGTTTTGCAATCTTCCCATCAGCGCCAAAGAGTTCACCGAAGGTGTAATACTGGGCTTTTAACCCTGCATGAATCAGTAAAGAGGAAAGGAGGCGCGTATCGTGCCCGCCTGTAAGAGCGCATGTTATGTTATCAAAGCTCAGGTTTAAGCTGCGCATAATCTGAATAAGATCTTCGGATAAAAGCTCATAGTAATCCTTTGTCAGCCTCTTTTTTGGCAGACGGGCCAATTTGGAGGAACTATAATAACTTTGACGTTCTGGTTCATTGCGGCCTTCGCTCCACGTCCAATACTGACCTCCGGGGATTACTCTTATATTTGATTTTAATGTGCGGTCATCTCCCGCCCAGCCCACGCTTAAGAATAAACTTATTCCCAATGGATCCAGGGCAACATGCCCGATAATTCGATCAATAAGACACACACTGTTACTGATTATCCAGCGACCCTCATTATGGAAATAGTAGACCTGTTCTACTCCGATAATATCAGTCAGCAATTCAAGGCGTGAAGGTTGGTCAGTAGTGCGTACAATACAATACATCCCTTCAAGGTTTTCAGTTATCTGATTCCAGTGTGAAGATAAATCTTCAGCCTGATGAGCAAGGTAGTTACCAGTTGAGTTAACAGGGAGTCCGCTGTAAAAAACAACTTCATTGTCACCATGCGTCACATAACGTCTGGGAGCAGCGGCCAGGTTATTCGTATGCATTGACGCTGTAAGTACCATACCTGACACACTACTACGATGCCATATTGTAGAGGGATCCAACTGAGGATAAATCTCGGTCATCCGCTGTAGTTCAGCTAATACTCTCGAATACCATTTCTCTGATAAGTTCCAGCCGACAATGAATAAATTCATATTCTCATTGAGTAAACTTAATGCTGCATAAACCGGGAACGATCCTTTATGCTGCTTTCATAATAGAACAACGTTGCAATTCTAAAAAAGATGGTAATATATGCTCCATATTGAGATACTTCGGTAGGATCAGAGGATAATGAAGAAATTTTTTCAAATACAGAGCGATCTACAAAGTTCCAGATCAATGAATCATTTTGATCCAAACAAAACTCTCTTATTTGTTTACGTTTAGCTTTAAACCAGCTCGTTTGGTCAAACATATCAGATGCATAATGTGTTCCAACAGACCCTGGTTGTAATTTACGACCAAAAGTTAAGGTGTTCGAAATTCGATTACGAACTCTATTTAATATCTTCTCATTGTAATAAGTGTAAAATAAGTTCATAAAAGAATTCTGATATGGCCAAGGTGTTTTGTCGAGGGGTATGCTGTGCAGCTTTGGTAATAACAATCTAATTATTTTGTAATGTACCGGGTCTGAAAAGCGCTTTAATACAGAAATAGCAAATGCTGCACGAATATAGGCTCGACTGATAAAAGGGGTATAAAAATCCTGATATTGCATCTGCACACGCTTATTATTTCCTCTCTTTCTCCTGGTGCGTGAATAAAGATAAAAAACATTGGGTATATCAACAGGTGCAAAACCTTCGTTTAGGTATTGTATCACAAAGCGATGTATAAATTCTCGGCCCATCTCGATTCCCGCCTGACGAATAAACCCACCATAATCATTAACAGTTTTATTGAATAAATAACTTTGCATGCTTGCGATATCATGACGACCAAAAATGAGTTTAAATTCTGGAGTACGAACCAGCCCTCCATGTGCTACCTCCCCTCCCGTACCTCCTAAATCTATACATAAGCTACCAGAATATAGGTTTTGGTTTATCAAAATAGACGGAATTAGATCAATGGTACCCATCCCATCGCTTTGCAGTACTAGCTGCCGGTATGTTGTATCCCAGCTTCTTATCACTTCTGTTCCCGATAAGTGTATTAACTTATAATTTAAATTAAAAGTATCAGCGATTTGTTGTGCAATTATAGCATCGGTACCGGATTGATCCCCAATGGTATAATATTGGGCTTTTAATTTAGCATGAATAAGTAAAGTTGCAACCAAACGTGAGTCACGACCACCGGTCAGGGCACATGTTATATTATCAAAATTCTGGCTAAGGATGAGTAGGTTTCCAGAAAGGTCATCAGCTAGTCGACGAAAATAAGATGAGGTTAATTTCTTCCGGGGTTGTTGGGCAAACATGGAAGGTTTGCAGTAACTTTGCTGGCTGGGTTCAATATCATTTTCTTTCCATGTCCAGTATTGTCCACCTGGCATAACCCTTACATTGGATAATAACGTACGATCACTTCCCACATAACCCAAGATTAAAGATAAACTTATCCCTACTGGATCCAAGCTCAGGTTTCTAACAATACGTCCAATTAGATACACACTGTTGCTAATTAACCAAAGATTGTCTTGATGATAGTAGAATATCTGCTCCATGCCGATTATATCATTTAGCAATTCGAGGCGTGAAGGGCTGTCTGTGGCACGAACAATACAGAACATACCTTCTAGATTTTCTGTGAGTTGGTCCCAGTGTGAAGACAGTTCTTCGGAACGATGCGCAGCAAAAGTACCAGTTGAATTTATCGGAAGTCCACTATAAAGGATAACTTGATTCTCATTTTCTGATACATATTGCCGTGGGGCAGCAACCAAGTCTGCCGTATGCATTGAAGCAGTAAACAGTGAACCGGAGGTACTTCTCCGATGCCATAGTGTTTTTGGATCTAATCGAGGATAAATCTCGGTCATCTTTTCCATCTCTGGTACTATCCTCGATTGATATTCATCTGGTAAGTTCCAGCCAATAATAAATAAATTCATGATTTCCTCACCTAAAAAACAGATACCTTCTCCAGAACAGGATGGTCAGATAAATTATGTAAATCTTTTTTTGTCCCTTACATAGCTCCTTATATTCCGTAGTGCCACAAAATATTTTTTGATATATTTTGAAAAATTCCTGGCGAAGATCTTCTTTAATTCTTTTTTGACATCCTCCGGGATATTTCCTAACATTCTTTTTATGTCTTCCCATTCAAAATAAGCAAACTTAGTTATCAGAAAACTCACGATTTCATGTGCATAATACCTTCTTAAATAATCCATTTCATTTTTGTCAAAACAAATATTTTTGTAATTATTTATATTTTTATATCCAAAATCTAAATACTCCAGTATCTTAAACCCACGTATAATTGCGTAATATTCTCCTCCACCCGTATCC
>JAJTXE010000058.1:0-3397 GCA_021463795.1 Candidatus Brocadia sp.
TTGTAAAATCTCTTGCAGAGAGGCAAAGAAGTCGGAATCAACAGATTTCTAAATACTTCTTATTCTGAAAATGCGCTAATAAACAATTTAGCGCTAATGCACACATCTCCCTGTTGCTTTCCGAGTAAATTTTCAAGTAAATTATCGAGAAAATCAGTGGATATCTCTTTTGTCTCATCTGTAATTCCACCAACAAGTGAACGAACATTTAAATCTAAAAACCTGATCCTTGGATCAAGTTGTTCTATATTGCCATCCAATACACCTTGCAATTGTTCTGTTAAGCGTGTTTGCCCATTACGCTGTTCATAGTCAATAATCCAAGCTTGTAGTGGTCCACTATTGATTGCAATTAGGTGTAAAAGGTTATTGGGAGGGTTACACTCATGGAATGGAGCAAAGAATTCATCAAGGAGTTCTGTTGCAGTTTTACCCTGGCAAGAGGCAGCTCCATCCATATTTGCGCGTATTCGGGTTCCGTTTTTTAATGTGCTATCCCATAATCTTTTCGAAGAATGATGTTTTCCAAGCCCTAGTTTTAATGCCAAATGCTGCAAAAATGCAGTTTTTCCGTCGCCTGCATTACCGAACAAGATAACAAGACTAACTTCTTTTCTATAAATTTCATCAATCATTGCCTTATCAAGACGGGTTTCTACATATGTATGTTCTGCAAACGCGGAATCTAATCCACGAGTCTCTTCATTTCCTTTACGAGAACCGGGATATGTACGCAATATATCCAAAAGCCATGGGACTTCATTTGGTGTAAGTTTTTGCTGTTCTACTGAGGGAATAGCTATTGCGGCACTCGTTCCCTCGATATTTGACAAATGCTGTTTGAGGAACAGCTTCGCCTCTATAGCAGAACGAAATCGTTGATTATAATCAGGATGAGTTGCTTTATCGAAAAATTCTGACAAAAGCGGCCAATCCTGTTTTTGAATAGCACTCCAGTTTAACCCGGTATCCTTTTTAAATTCTCCACCAAATCGAAATGGCTCCTTCTCAAATAATACATGGAAAAACGATGTAGCTAAGGCAAATACATCATCAGATAATTGAATGCTCTTTTGTTTTTGAATTGTTGATGAACTATACATATGAGTATCAAAACGAGGTTTATTGTTTGTTTCAATAACCGCATCATAATCAGTAAGTGTAACATCGCCTCCTGAGATAATAATGTTTTTAGGCGTTATATCTCCGTGTACTAATCCAACATTGTGGAGCGATACAAGCGCATCACAAAGATCGTACAGCCAGCGCAAAACAAAGGATTCGTATGATTTTTCGCCTAACTCTTCTATGTAAAGTTGAAGTACACCCGCTAGGTCTGAAAAAGGCATACCTTCTACCCATTTCATCAAGGCAATAAAATTATTTCGCTCCCATTCAGGTGCGATTTCATGAACAACTGCTAAATGCGGATGAACGCTATGTGCCCGTACCTTGCGATAAGCCTGAATGGCTGATTCTCCATCTTCTTTATTGAAAATTATCTTTGCAACGTATGTCCCGTATTCTTTTTCGTCTTTTTGATCTACTTCCATAACTTTAAAAGTAGCTCCAATCCCACCTGAACCAAGTCTATTCAGAATTTTATAGTATGACTTTTGAAAAGGAACCAAATAATCTTCATCCCAATATTCTACGGGAATGATTTCTTTTTCAGCTGCTTTAGACATTCCACCGAGGTTCTGTAACTCTTGTGCCAATGCTTTTAATTGAATGCGGTCTTCTGGATTTTCAGTCAACCCTTTTTGCAAGATGGATAACACTTGTGTCGTATCTTCCGTAATACCTTCAAACAACAATTTTAAAGAGGCACACAATGAATACACATCCGAACGCTTGTCTGCAACACTCAAACCTCCCTTAAGCACTTCAGGAGCAATATAATTTTCTTTGCCTTCAAAAGATATAGAATTACTTGAAACCGTTGTGGCATTGGGAAGCTTCGCTAAATCGAGTTCTGTAAATAATGGCTGCCCATTTGTCTTAATTTTTACGCTTTTCGGAGTTATATTACGATGTATAATCGGTGTGTCTTTTGAATCAATGGGATGGTGTAACTCATCAAGAGCTTGAACCAATTTTATTGCTGAATCTAGACGCTGCTGAATATGCCAATTACTATCTTTAGCACGTTCCTCAAGACTCGGAGATTCTGGATCAATAAGAGAAAAGAAAGAAATTTCACCTGGATATTCTGGCGCTGGTTGGAAAGAATCCAGCAATCGGGGTAAATATGGAGATTTTTGAAGTTTCTGTAACGTTTCATACTCACGCTTTGCTATCTCTAAGGCGTTCTTTTCACCCGAAGCAGAGAGGTCATAAATATGTAGAATAACCTTGTCTCTCCGAGAGATGTGTACTCCTTTGTAAATACGATGAAAACGTTGTTCTCTGGGAGAAACTATTTCTAAGTTGGTAAGGCCTGCGAAAGAACGGATATCTCCTGAGATTGAAACCTTGGTTTTAGGCTCTAATTCCTTACAAATTGCCTCAACAGTTTTTTTATCAAACCTTGCTGGTTCATTTAAGTTTAAAAGGACTTGCCAATCGGGGAAACCATAGAATGTAATACCATGGATTACCTTTTTGGGACTATCTGTTATAAGGCGGGTATCTCCCCTGGTAAGTAATATACGTCCTTCAACAAAACCAACATCAAAGCATTTACGTAGTTTACCGGCGATTTTCTTTACCTTGCTATTGAGTCGTTCTGTCTCAGATTCTACAACATTATTATTCTCTTTTATGTAAGTTAAATCCCAATGTTTTATCTCAATCACAATAACGCCAGGTGGGCCTACTACAATAAGGTCTATTTCATCAGAATAACCTTGTGTTTGAAACGAAAATGGGATATTTGTTAAAAATATCCAAAAACCTTGTCCAGATGTTCCTTGCAGTCTGTTCCGTATTTTCTCACATGCCAGTCTTTCACTTTCATTTGCAAATGGACCACAGGGAATGTGTTGAAGTTGGTGATTTGGCATTCACTATATTCCTGTCAAGCGTGAGGAAACACGTAGAGAAAGAAAGGATTAAATATATGCAATGACAATACTTTACATGTCCCGATTAATGTTGTCAAGAAGTAAACATTATAACTCACTCTCCTTTATTTCATCACTTTTTGAAAAGGCAAAGGGGATGGAAACAATAACCGTAAGGTTGTTGCAGTCAAATGGATTGTAAGCATCCTTTTTTGATATTTTGTATTATGAACCATCGACAATAACGCCAGGAATATAAAATTTATCTAAAAGTTCATTTTGCCATTGTTTTATCAAAGATGCAGGAACTACGATAATTATCTTTCTTTTTCCTTCAGCCCAAAGTTGGCTTAGTATCAGTCCTGATTTAACCCGGATTTCTCAATCCATCG
>JAJTXE010000059.1:0-2001 GCA_021463795.1 Candidatus Brocadia sp.
AGAAAGGGCAAAAGAACTATTTAAAAAGATTTGCACTACCGATATTACCAAGGCAATTACGTATTAAAGGGACTACGGGTGCATTCCCGATTTCTGTAAATTGGTTAACCGGGTAGGGTGGGCATCGCCCACCAAACACTACGCATTTGCTTACATTACCTATTTTTTGGTGGGCGATGCCCACCCTACTGTGATGGCATGGCACGCCTTGCCGCTATAATTTTATAAGATGTACTCAGCCGTGCCATTCACTCGGTTTTTACAAGTAACTGGGAATACACCAAGGACTACTATAGTATCGAAATATATTTCTCGGTTACCGTATCGAAACGTTTTCAGTAATTTTTTATAAGGAGGGATGGATATGCCAGAAAGTTTACAGCACAAACTTGACAGGGTGAGGTCGCCAAGGGTGCATATAACTTACGATGTGGAGATTGGTGGCGCTATTCAGATGAAGGAGATACCTTTTGTCGTCGGTGTTGTAGGGGATTTTTCCGGAAAGCCAGCTGAACCTCTTCCGAAGGTAAAGGAGAGAAAATACATTGAAATAGACAGGGACAATTTCAACAATGTACTCGCTGGGATGAAACCGAGGCTGGCATTTAAGGTTGACAATAAGCTCACGCAGGATGATACAAAAGTAGGGGTTGAGCTGAAATTTGAATCACTGGACGATTTCCATCCGGAAAACGTTGCAGTGCAGATAGCACCCTTACGGAAACTGGTGGAGGCGCGGCGCAAGTTATCTGACCTGCTGAGTAAATTGGATGGTAATGATAAGTTGGATGAACTTCTTCAAAATGTTATTACAAGCACCGATTCTCTGCAGAAACTTGGGGAAGAGTCCGGTATAAAAAAACCAGAAGAACAAAAGAAAGATTAAAAGGAGGGAAGGAGTATGCCAGAAAAAGAAGAACAAACAAAAACGGAGTCTGCTCAGGCAGAAGCGGCTCCGGCGGAAAAGAGTTTATTAGAAAAGATCATAGAAGAAGGCCGTATGATTCGCGATGAAAGTCAAAAGACCTGGGCAAAGGATGTCATCGGTGAGTTTGTCAACCAGATCATGGAAAAAACCATTGTGGTTTCAAAGAATACCGAAGCTATGATCAATACGAGGATTAGTGCAATAGATGATCTCATTTCAAAACAATTGAATGAAATTATGCATTTCCCTGAGTTTCAGAAACTAGAGGCCTCCTGGCGGGGATTGAACTACCTTGTACAAAACAGCGAGACAGGGGAACAACTGAAGATCAAGGTATTGAATATTTCAAAACAAGAGCTTCTCAAAGACATTGAAAAGGCAAGTGAGTTTGACCAATCGGCACTCTTTAAGATGGTGTATGAACATGAATTTGGTATTTTTGGCGGGGAGGCGTATGGTGCCCTGATAGGGGATTATGAGTTTAGTAATCATCCGCAAGATATGTCACTTCTTGAGAAAATATCTCAGGTCGCGGCAGCGGCTCATGCACCATTTATTTCGGCTGCGTCACCAAAGCTCTTTAACTGGGATAGTTTCACCGAACTTGGCGGCCCACGGGACCTGGCGAAGATATTTCAGAGCGTTGAATATGCGAAATGGAAATCATTTCGTAATTCTGAAGATTCCCGATATGTAGCGCTAACAATGCCTCATATCCTCATGAGATTGCCCTATGGCAAGGATAATGTGCCTGTTGAATCCTTTGATTACGAGGAAGATGTGGAGGGTACAGACCATAGTAAATATCTCTGGTCTAATGCAGCATATGCGCTCGGAGCACGCATTACTGATGCATTTGCAAAGTATCACTGGACAGCGGCCATCCGGGGTGTTGAGGGAGGAGGGCTTGTAGAAGGACTACCGGTACACACATTTAAGACTGATGAAGGCGAAGTCGCGCTCAAGTGCCCTACCGAAATTGCTATAACCGACAGACGTGAAAAGGAATTTGCCGATCTTGGTTTTATTCCGCTGGTACACTGCAAGGGAACAGATTATGCAGCTTTTTTTAG
>JAJTXE010000006.1:0-1643 GCA_021463795.1 Candidatus Brocadia sp.
TCAAAGCTTTTATCAGGAAAATTCAAATTATGCGCATCCATCAATTCAACTTTTATTTTACATTTGTTATCTGTTCCGTGACTTCTGACCTCCGACTTCAGTCTTCCGTCTTCTATCTTTTGTTTCCCATCTTCACACCTTCCCATCTTCCGAACCTCCTAACCTCTCATCTTCTTTATAAAAATTCCTTGCTAAGTTCACATTCTTTTCTTCTATATCGACACCAACAACTCGATGTGCAACTTTTGCAAGATACCCCAATCCGATTCCACTGCCACAGGCAACTTCAAGCACATCCCTGTTTTTTGCATACTGGCGGGCAAAGCAGTATCTCTGATACAGCCGTTCCAACTGTTCCTGTGTTGCCTTAAGGTTTGGTGATTCGGTAATTGACGAATAGTCAACTGGTTTATTCACCGTATTTTCCATTTTTCAACCGCTCGATTGCTTCCCGATTGCCCCCCGATTAAGTCTTTTTAAATCCTGGAAACCGTGAGGGTGTCAGGAGGCTTATATACTAGTTTTTCGATTACTTCTATTTCTTTCTTTTCACTAAAGAGTCTAAAAAATCTAAAAAAGAATTTATATCTTTAAAAACTATATCCCTAACAGAAAATACTTTCTCAGCCACAATTTTAAATTTATCTTTATTCAATTCAATGTCGTATGCATGTCTAAAATAATGACGAAATGCCCTTAATTCATCTAAGCACTTAAAACTTTCTTCCGAAATCAAGGCTGGTCTAATATCCTGAATATCTAAACACATTCTCCCGAGCAGTGATTTGTGCCAATAATCCTGTTCAACATTATTTTCGAACGTTTTTGCAACATTTTTAAATACATTTTCAAAACCAGAAAAAAGCTGACTCACATAAAATGCAGATTCTACCAATTTTGAATATTCTTCACTATCGAGATATCTTTTATATGCAGTCTCGAATTTATCAAAAATGTTACTCAACTTCTTATAATCATTTCTTATTTCGCTTTTCAGTATAATTATTTTTTCTTTCATAAATAATAATACCATTCTTTTTTATTTTTTGTGAAAACGGTAATTCATTCAATAGACGAATATCAACTTCCCTCTGAATGCAGTTGTTAATTTCAGAATAAAGATGCAATAAATCCTCAAAAGAGATTTCCGGTTCAACAGCAACATCAATATCAGAATAATTGTAAAAGGTCATATCTATAAATGAACCGTACAAATAAACCCTCTTAATTCCGTATTTTTCCCATATAGACTTTACTGATTTAAGCTGTGAAATAATTTTGGTTTTTTCTCTTTTTTTCGAGATTCTTGTATCTTTTTCTTTTTTTAATAAATAATCTCTTACATTCTTTGTATTAACACACATAATATTTTCTCACAAAAGATTTTCACCCTCCACGCTTTTGTAACACACATGTTATTTGTCCAGCCAAAAGTGGGAAAAGGGACAGCAAGAGAAAATACAAACAAGAAAACCTCTTTGATAAACTTCTCTACTGCTAAGTATTATATCCTGTTATTTTTTTATTGTATACAGCTATAACTCTAAAGTGTACCCCATTGTCTAGACAATTATTTCATAAAAATAAGATAAAATTTTAGCATTGTTTGTTGAATTATCTTTTACTATTTAATGAGCAGGAAA
>JAJTXE010000060.1:0-3085 GCA_021463795.1 Candidatus Brocadia sp.
TGAAACTCAAAGAACTCGTGATTATTCCTCAACTCGCTATTCAAAATTAATTAATTATTTTTGCTCAAATTGTCAAAATATTTTTTATTAGATACTATAGTAAAGCTCCATGTCAGCGGCTTCGTTTAGTGTAGCAACTCCACCTTGAAGTCCCATTCGTTCCATGCTTTTGGCTGGATTTGCTCCAGGGAATGTTATTCTGCATTTTGGAGGTAATGTATTTCGCAGTATTTTAATTGAACCATCAACTCTAGCTCGATACACATCAGGAGCCTGTGTTCCAGCGACCAGTGTTTCAACTTGATAGTCATTTTTGTTTTCATACTTAAATTCGTTCTCTGGCGAAGGAATTGCGGAGAAGGCGCGCATTTGAATGGCTTGATGAAAAAAAGAGGAAACGGTTCCCCAAACCAATTCTAAATTAATCATATCACGATAGTGGCGTTGAGTGATTGCGGCGGCTGACATATCACAAAATGTATCCACCCATTCCGGCTCATCCATTGACTTGCTGAGGAGTTCTACGTTTCTAGCATTGATG
The DNA here is from genome assembly GCA_021463795.1 of Candidatus Brocadia sp. Taxonomy (GTDB): domain Bacteria; phylum Planctomycetota; class Brocadiia; order Brocadiales; family Brocadiaceae; genus Brocadia. The sequence continues at coordinate 542 of JAJTXE010000060.1, forward strand.
AAGGGAAAGTAGTTCAGCACTCTCAATATCCCACAAGCGTTATATTTTGGGACAACTTCATCTTTTTCATCTTTAAATTTCTTTGTGTAGTACATGGATCCTCCAATGTATGCAATTGTTACACGAACCTAACATTAAGTATTTTATCCGTAGTTGGAAATCTAGAGAGACCACATCTTAAATATTAAGTAATAGCTGCTTCAAAGCCGCTATCTTATCAATCATTTTTTTGTTTCGGAGTAGTTTAGCATTTACTGTTAAAAATCAACGTGAATGATAAATTGGAAGTCCATAATATTTAAAATGACCTTTAACGTTCCTCAAACTAGAAAAAAGGAGAAAATGAAAAGCGGCTGATCTTTATTATGGATAAATTCTGGATTTTTAGGCAACTGATATTTCTTACTTTTTTGTGAGCAACCAACTCCTCCCATCGCATCTTTAGCATGTTTTACCGGTATCTTACCCACTCAATAGTGGAAGACTTAAGTAAGTATACATAAATTCAGTCTATTTCCTTATAAACGCTGTTAATAATACATACTTATTTAAGTCATTCACTATTGTACCACTACAATTTGAGCATGGTCACTTCTCACGATCATTCCTATCTGGCATTCTCTCAAATGGATTCTCCCATTGCTTCGCCTCCTTTCCCCTGGTTCTTTTTGACCTTTTCTTCCTAAACGGCCCATCAAATCCACCCCGAAACGGGAAATCCCCTGCTCAACCAACCTGCTCTCATTTATCCCTCACCAACAAAAGCTATTTTGCAGAAGTCTTTTTAATAACCCGTTTAATACTTTATAAAAGATAATTCATTATCTCTTCGAAAATATCACTTAATTCGGGTATACCAGATTGAATATTCAGTGATCAACATATTCAATTTCTTTCAGTTTTTTCAGATCTGCCATTATTTTTTCCCTGATCTTTAATTCTCCTGCCCATGCAATATATTCCATGTCCCCGTTCTTCATATCTTCAGCTGTAAACTCTTTTTGAAATGTGTCTGAAGATACGTTGTATTCAGTTTCATATCCTTTAATCTGCTTGTTCGTCTTATCAAGGCCGATTTCGAGTCTCTTGATTTCAGCAGAAATAGCAGCCCTGACAATATCCAGGACACTATCCTTTGTGTCAGATTGTATTTGTAGTTTTATCATTTTAAGGCCTCCCAAAATCTTCCAGTATCTAAAAATATCAAAATTATTTTTAATTTAATTTACGAATAAGCCTGGTTAAAATAGACAAACGTTCTCTATTTTCGTGAAGTTCTTTTTGATTTTCCATATAAAAAATATAGCGATAAGCATCTTCAGGTACGTGGCCGTTCACTTTTTGCTCATTTTTTTGTAATTTCAATCCCGCCTCTGTATAAAGGTCGCCCAGACATTCCATAACTTTATCGTGATCACATTCATTCAATATTTTCATTTCAGTTCCTAAGTAAATGTGCAATTGCTTCGGTCGAAATTCCAAGATGCGTTTCGTTGAAATTATGTGATTTATATAATCTTTAAGACCTTCTTTCCTTAACAGTTCTTTTAGAATAATCCCCAGCTTGTACCTGCAACAAATTCCTTCACCGAAATAAAACCTAAATGTGTGCTCGTCAAACATGCATAACGAAATCATAAAGGACCCGTGTTTTGTAACAATCTTTTCTACTTCCACGCTATGACTGCTTATATCATTACAAACTTGCGGCAGGGAAAAACCTTTGTCTTCTTGAAAAGCATCCCTCCTTTCTCTTATGGCTAATCGCTTTAGCCTCTTCTTTCGCGCCGTCTCGTACATCATCAATGCATCGTCTGTCAGACCAAAGGCTTTGGACAACCTCTCTTTACATTCCTTCATCCGAAGATAATCAGTTTGCATACGATATGGTTTGCCACCGCGAACATAACTCTCCCACGCTTCCTTTACATCGTAGTATTCATCAACAATGGTCGTCAAGACCTTATGCTTTTCCTTTTTTGAAAGAATCTCTGTCATGACTTGCATAATAACTTCAGTCTCATATTCACCAGCCACTTCACGGCACTGTATCCAAAAAAGCAGTATCCCCATGCCGTTATCTGCCAGTTCTCCCATGATGAGTTTAAGCCAATGTATGCAGCATGCTCTATTATGCGCACATTCCGGTAGTCTATATTTTGTTTCGGAAATCCATTTCAGAGGATCAAGTCTTAGGGCATGTTCATGTCTTTCCCAATCCGCGCAACGTTCGGGAAGCAATGATTTTCCCTGGTTTATTTGCTCTTGTCTCATGCGTTCGATTTTATCCTGTTGACTCTTTTCTGACGGATACTCTTTCATAATTTTAATGATTACCAATACCGTTTCTGATCAGAAGGTAGTGACGCACAGGCATATGTCTCCAGGTTTTTCCCAATGAGAGGTTCACGGTTACAAACATTGCACCTGCACGGAAGCTTTTCGATGTCAAATTATAAGCTAATGTTATCGGCCGTTTCGGGTACTATAGTAAACGACTTAAACAAGTTGACAGTGAATGCTTGTCATTCCGAACACGTTCAC
>JAJTXE010000061.1:0-1853 GCA_021463795.1 Candidatus Brocadia sp.
CACAAACTCAGACCTTCATTCTAAAGACAGGCATATTGTTGGAATAATCGCAAATAATTTGCCATTCACTTCCTTGAATGGTAAATATAGTCCTTAGGACATGAATGATTGGGTGTGATAAACCTGTCTTGTGAGAAAATACTTGTTGTTATACCGAATTTTATCACAGGAAAGCAATGAAAGGCTTTTTTCTGCTTCCCTTTCCGAGAGAAGGAATACACCTGAGGTTAAACCATGTTCGGTATAAAAACCAGCAGGTTGGAAAATTATATAAACAATAAAAGTTAAAAACAAGTGTTTTTTTCCTAAACACCGTAAATTAACAATTTTGTACCAATTTTGTTTTTTGAAAAAGCATAAGAAAGCATTTGCCTATGTGGAAGCGAGTCGATTTATGACGGTTATAGCAAATATTTCTCCTCTAAACTGGGCAGTAAACATCGTAATTATTGGGTTTTTCAGAAAACTAAATTATTACAATATATTCTATATACCTCTTCAATTCCCTTTTGTAATGCAATAAGGGCTTTCCATCCTAATTTATTTATCTTTTCAATGTTCAGTAATTTCCTGGGTGTTCCGTCCGGCTTCGACTTATCCCATTGTATTTCACCCTTATATCCCACAATATCTTTAATTAAATTGGCAAGGTCATTGATCCTGACTTCCTTTCCTGTTCCAATATTCACAAACTCACCAATATCTTTTGCATTACATTTTTGCATTAAAAATATGCAGGCATCAGCCAAATCATCTCCATGGAGGAATTCACGATAAGGTGCTCCACTCCCCCAGACCTCAACAACAACATGTTTCGAGTTTATGGCGCAATTGTTTTTGATTCCATACTGCGACAGAAGTTTCATGATTTCTTCATTTGTCATTTTGTTTAAACCTTGAGTATCTAACGGACGCCTGATCAAATCGTTTCTTATTGAATGCAAATCACCGTTTTGCAGGCACTTTCCCAGATGCATTTTTCTTATTAGCGCAGGTAATACATGCGACGTCTTTAAATCAAAGTTGTCATTCAGACCATAGAGGTTCGCAGGCATTGCCGAGATAAAGTTTGTCCCATACTGTTCGTTAAAATACCGGCAAAGCTTTATTGCAGATATTTTTGCTATAGCATAAGGTTCGTTGGTAGGTTCAAGACTTCCGGTAAGTAAATGATCCTCCCTCATCGGCTGAGAGGCAAATTTTGGATATATGCAAGAAGATCCAAGATTTAATAATTTATTAACACCATATTTAAAGCTTGCGCAAATGATGTTTGCAGCTATCATGATATTCTGGTAGATAAAATCTGCCTTAAAAGTACTGTTAGCCAATATCCCACCAACCTTAGCTGCAGCCACAAAAACAAATTCCGGCTTTTGATCGTAAAAAAATGCTTCTACCTCAGACTGTCTTGTTAAATCCAATTCCTTATGGGTTCTTACGACGAGGTTGTTATAACCTGAGTCTTGAAGCTTACGCACAATAGCCGAGCCCACCAAACCTTTATGTCCGGCTACGTAGATTTTAGAGCCCTGGTTCATATTTGTTGATTTTTAAAGTTTGTGTGAGAGGGTACGATGAACAGAAAACAGAAATGACAAAGAAAATCTACCGGTTACCATTGATACCCACGCCTTGTGATCATATAATCCCGAAATTGGAAGGTGGTGGAATTGCCAATAATAATAACTGTCGTCATGTCAATAGCACAGGAGGTCATTTTGTCAAGTGTCGTAATAAGAACCAATTCGTCTTCACGAGACACACCTTTCACGATGCCCACGGGGGTAGATGGTCGTTTATGTTGAAGGAGGATATGGGTCGTTTTTTCAATCTGCCAGTCCCTTTGAGAA
>JAJTXE010000062.1:0-2323 GCA_021463795.1 Candidatus Brocadia sp.
TTTTTTACTGCTTAGTGCGATATTTTTTTAAATTATTTCTTGTGAGCCAAAAGCTCATGGCTGTTTCATAAATACTTACGCAAATTACAGATTTCAAATATGCTAAAAGAGCATCATGTCCTATTTAAAAGATTGATGATATTTTTCGACCTTTGTATAGTAGTTGGATCTTTTTTCCTAGGCTATTCAATAAATCATAAACTTTATGATATTTATGAGTTAAACAGTTATATTTTACTTTTGTTTAAATTGGTTATTCTATGGGGAGTGCTTCTTTATTATTTTGGAATGTATGATACTATTAGAATTAAACAAATACCAGAAGTTTTGTCTAACCTATTCAAAACCGCTCTGACTGGGTCTATTCTTTTTGCAAGCATTATTTTTATAACTAAGATGCAAACTGTTTCTAGATCGCTTGTAGGTTATACTTTCCTTTTTGCAACACTTTTTATCAGCATTGAAAAGGTAATGCTGATATACTATTTTCGATTTCAACGTAAGAAAGGTTTTAATTATAGAAATATTTTAATCGTTGGCACGGGTAAACGAGCTCAGCGTTTCATAGATATTATCAATAAACACAACGAGTGGGGTTTTAAGATTGTCGGGCTTGTGGATGATGATACGGCTAAAATAAACAATGTAATTTGTGGACATAAAGTAATAGGATCTTTTAATGATGTATCTCAGATCATCCATAGTAATGTAGTCGATGAAATAATGTTTATTGTTCCGCGTTCCTGGTTGGGGAAAATAGAAGAGATAATGTATTTATGTGAACTGGAAGGTTTGAAGGTAAGTCTAGCCGTTGATTTATATGAACTTAAGTTATCGAAGGCAAAATATAGCCACATGGAAGAATTCCCTTTGCTTACCTTTGAAAGCACGCCCGACAAATTATTGCATCTTTTCGTAAAACGTTTCTTTGATATGGTCGTTTCCTTAATCGCGCTTATCCTGCTTTCGCCATTTATTGGGATTGTTGCAATAATTATAAAACTATCATCAAAAGGTCATGTATTTTTCAGGCAACAAAGATGCGGCTTATACGGTAGAAGATTCACCCTTTATAAATTCAGAACAATGATTCAGGATGCTGAATCAAAACAGAATGACCTCATCGGATATAATGAGATGGACGGCCCTGTTTTTAAAATGAAAGATGATCCCAGGATAACAAAGGCAGGAAAGTTTTTACGAAAATTCAGTATTGATGAACTACCACAATTTTGGAATGTATTAACAGGCGATATGAGTCTGGTAGGTCCAAGACCTCCATTACCGTCTGAGGTGAGTAAATATAAACCATGGCAAAGAAGAAGGTTAAGTATGCGACCAGGAATAACTTGTCTTTGGCAAGCTTATGGGAGAAATAATATTAAAGATTTCAATGAATGGATGAAGCTGGATTTAGAATATATTGATAACTGGTCACTCTTTCTCGATTATAAAATTCTTTTAAAAACTATACCGGTTGTATTATTCGGAATAGGTGCAAAATAAGTTCTGTGCAAAACATAACCAAAACGAGTCGGAAAAAAATTATGCTTGCATTGTAATTATTCGTTAAACAGCGCTAACACCTCCTGCGCGCTCAATGCCCGATTGTAGACACGCGCTTCGTCGATTATACCCTTGAGCCAAGATGCGCCTGTCGTGTAAGTTGCTAACGTAGGGATAACATCATTAAGTATAGTTGCGGAAAGATTGTTGTAAAAAGTTGTCCCGTTTGATAGAACTCCGTCAACATAAAAGTTTAAACCGCTAGCCAGAGAACTGCCGTTATATGTGAAAGCTACATGATGCCAGGAATTATCAGTTACGCTTAATGCGCTGTCTTTACGAATTATCGAAGAAGTGCCCCAATTATTGGTTAAATGCACCCTTAGACTGCCGTCATTGCCATCAATAAAAAATGCCCATCCCCTGTACGTGGGGGCAACATCAAGTTTACTTATTATCATGTAGTCATTTCCCGAAACTGGAGTTAGTTTAACCCAGGCAGAAACCGAAAAACTATTCGACCGTTCAAAGTCTAAACTAGACTCATTACTAATATTTACATAATCATTTATTCCATCAAAAGAGATGGCGTTGTTGATTTTACCCGTTGTCCATACGGGTCCATTGATTAGTGCCCCATTATTGCTGTTACCAGAAGCATCTGCAGCAGTTGTTCCCGAATTTTCATCAAATCTATAGTAAGCCAGCATGTCATTATCTGCCGTAGTAAAGTTCCAGGTATAATTGGCCGTCATAGGATTGCCGGCTACATCCGTTACCCCTGTCGTAATTGTTGCCGTATATGCCGTGGAATACG
>JAJTXE010000063.1:0-2778 GCA_021463795.1 Candidatus Brocadia sp.
CGAAACCTTTCTCGCCGCCTGGAATGCCAACCCGCAGCCGTTTGTCTGGACGGCCAAGTTGGAGGACATCCTCCGTAAGATCGAGCGGGCTCGGGCCAAACTGGAGACCATCCAGTCTGGTTGCACGCAGCCCCGGCGCCAAAAAAGGGAAGGGTGATATGTCTGGTTATTTACGGGACACCACACTAGCGGCAATTCATGAATTGCCACTACATACCATCCAAAAGGCTATTTATCCATGGATTTTTTTCAAAAAACTAAACTGTTACTAGTGCTTTACCCGAATTGCATCACGCACCTGAACCAGTAATTTTGGTTTTGGTATAATAGTTACTTTTCTTTATGAAAGAATAAAATGTATTGCAATATTTTGGTAATTTAGGGTACATTACTGGCAAGATAATCGTGCACCTTATTATATGCCCAAATAGCCATATAATAAGTCGCCAGTAAACGTATTATATGTACTAATAGCCGTAAAATAAGACGGCTATTAGTACGCCTAATTCATGTTATGCGTATGCAAATTGATCGCCTCGAGTTCCGATTCGTTTGCAACCTCAAACCTGAGGTTGGTACCGACGGTGCGGTCGTGTCGCTGATGCCACAGCACCGCTACAAGAACGCCAGGAACCTCCCGCTAAATACCTATGGAGTTGGGCCGTTCTGCAAGTTCCGCATCCCGAGGCAGTTCAATGCAAGCGGTGTTTACGCTTTGGTTGTCGGAGGTTCAGTCAAGTACATAGGCGAGTGCATCGACCTTTCGAGCCGCTACAACGCAGGCTACGGAAATATCTCACCAAGAAATTGTTTCAAGGGCGGCCAAGAAACAAATTGCCGCATCAATGCACTTGTCCATGCGGAGTCCAATTGTGGCCGGGAAGTCGAGCTTTGGTTTCATGCTTCATCGGAACACAAGCAACTCGAAAAACGTCTTCTCGCACTTGGAGGCTACGAGTGGAACAGGTAGGCCATACGCATAACCCTGCGCTCAACCGGACCTGCGCGAAAAGCCGCGCAGGCCGGTTAGCTCCACGTTAGCCATAAAACATGAGCAAACCGTATCACCTATTCATTTCGTATGCAGCAGAGGACGAGCAGTTCGCGTCTGAGCTGGATCGTGCGCTAAAGTTCCTTGGCATCTCGTCGTGGTTTGCCCCGCTGTCGCTCAATGTTGGTGATAGGTTGCTTGATTCAATCAACGCAGGGTTAATGGCATCTGAGTATGGGCTGTTGGTAATTTCGCCAGCGTACATTGCCAAGCACTGGACAGCGTACGAACTAGACGTGTTACATCGGCAACACATCGAAGCGGATAAGGATTTACTTCCGATTTGGCATAATGTTGACAAAGCGGAGATAGATAAGTGGAACCCCGGCTTGACGGGAATCTACGCGCTTAGGAGCGCGGACGGTGTAAGTTCTATCGCGAGTAAGGTAGCCAACAGGGTCTACCAAAATTGTCCAGCACGGGGTATCAATCCAAGCTACGAGAACCCCCAATGGCGGTTCTTGCAGGGATGCGGCGAGCTGCTCATCAACAATGAAAATGGGCCAGCATTTAACCTGTTTGAGGCAGCCGAGTTCCCAGACACCCATTTCCCGCTGTACGTTCACAATCGGCCATATTCGCGGCAAGAAATCGTGTTGGCGGTAGCAAAGGCTCTCCACTACGGAAATCCGGATGTGGTTCATCTCCTAAATGACCACAAAGAACGAATGAAGCAATTGTGCAAAAAATACGGTTACGATCTTGATGCGCCTGGCTTCGATCCAGCCATTTATGGCTAACAAGTCAATGCAGCGGACGCGGTTCTCGCGCCGCTGATTTCCAGCGTTAGGCATAAGGAGACACATCATGAACAAAGAGAACAAATTCTTACTGATGGATGGTCGTGCATGGTTCGATATTGATAAAGCAGTTGTTTTCGAAATATGTGACTCCATAGAGGAAGCACGAAAAAACAAGAAGACATATGGCGATGCAGTCATTGTGAAAGCGGTAGCGAAAGATGACCAATTGTCTAACCTTGAGCCTATTGAATAAGAAGGACAAAGATGCCATATAACAAGGCCTGCAAGCTGTGGTCCCACAACGACGCGAATTTTTTTCGAGAAAAAGAAATAACTCCTTTGTGGCAATCAGGCCCTCATTGCGTTTCGACTTGCCTTGCGATGTTAACAGGCGAAACCCCTGAAACATTTCAAGGCATAATCAACACGCAAGACCCTATATCTTGGTCTGACGCTGTTAAGAAATACGGCATGAAATTGGCTTACTGTCCAACTGATACGCGACGTCTCAAATTTTATATTCCTGAATTATTGGAATTGGACGACTTATTTGTTTTGAGCTACTATAAACCCGGTGACAACCCCACTACCATACTGAATGATCCAGACGATAAGGGGTGGATATGTGGGTCACATATTGTGATAATGCATCGTAATTTTATTCTCGACCCTGCTTCTGGATTAAGAACCGAAGCCCATGAGGATAAATGCAATGAGTACTATACAAAGCGTATATTCCGGGTTGTGCCTTTGAATCATGTACGAGGCTTATAAATTGCCTAACAAGGCGCTCAAGAGGGACGCGGCATAAAGCCGCCGCGCCCCTTAGCTTGGTCGTTATGGGATCACCCATGAGAAGGCTTTTGTCAAGCGAAAAAAATTTCTCGTAGCAAAAAACCACAGATTTTTTGCTTTACCAAATAAAAAATGATACTGTCTAAAAGCATTCACCCCATTGACCGCGCCTGTATTTTCAGGGTTTTT
>JAJTXE010000064.1:0-1424 GCA_021463795.1 Candidatus Brocadia sp.
AAGATTTACCAGGGTCCCGATAGCCGGTATTTAAATTATTTTGGACCTTCCTTTACTATCCCCACGATCTCTTTTTATGAGGTATTGCAATTTTCAAAATCAAACGGTAATGCAGAATCAATGTATCCTCGTTTCCATGACAAGGTTGTATTTATTGGATCCTCCGGAAGTTTAACCGTAGCACAAAAGGATAGCTTTTACACCGTTTTTTCGGAACCAAACGGATTTGATCTTTGCGGAGTTGAAATTGCAGCAACTGCTTTTGCGAATCTTCTCGAAGACATGCCGATCCAGCTACTCCGTTTTTATGCATATTTCGCACTTATCTTCCTTTGGGGATTAGCGCTCGGTATTTTTTGTCTTCGGTTGCCTTCTCTCATCTCTGCAGGAAGTGTTTTAGGAATAAGTGCTTTGTATTTACTTATCGCATTGCATCAATTTACGAATACCGGTGCATGGTATCCATTGCTTATTCCCTTGTTTTTTCAGGCGCCACTGGCTTTCTTTAGCGCTCTGGTATGTAGATATATCGAAACGCATAAAGAACGCAGGAATATCAGAACGGCATTCAAATATTATATACCTGATGAAATTGTTGATCAGTTAACAAAAAATATTGAAGGGTTAAAAACGCACGGCCAGGTAGTTTATGGGACTTGTTTATCTACGGATGCAGAACAATATACCTCTTTATCTGAGGCTATGAGTCCAGGAGAATTGGGTGTTTTTATGAATAGATACTATGAGACGATTTTTGAGCCAATAAGGAAGCATGGCGGGATGATTACCAATGTCGTGGGAGATGCTGCGATGGCTATATGGATTGAAATGCGTCCGGAAGAAAAACGAAGGACGCGTGCCTGCCTTTCAGCGCTCGACATTGAACGGGGAGTTTGTCGATTCAATCAGTCTTCCCCTTTTACACAACTTCCAACCCGCATAGGCCTGCATTCCGGGCAGGTATTGCTTGGCAATATTGGCGCGGGAGATCATTATGAGTACCGCCCCGTAGGGGATATCGTCAATACCGCAGCACGGATTGAGGGATTAAATAAATATTTAGGCACAAGGATATTGGCCTCCGAAGAGGTAATCACGCAACTCGACAATTTTTTGGTACGGGAAATCGGAAAATTCCTGTTGGTTGGAAAATCAAAGCCACTGGTAATATACGAATTGTTATTCCGGAAAGAAGAATCGGATCAAAAGCAGAGGGATCTCTGTCTATCTTACACAGATGCACTCGATGCGTTTAAGAGGCAATCCTGGTACGAAGCATTAGAAAAATTCTATAACATTATCAAGACATACGGGCAAGATGGACCTTCACTCTATTTCATAGCGTTGTGTAAAGAATACAGAGGAAAACATTTTGGTGAATCATGGGATGGAGTGGTTCGTATGGAAAAAAAATAAGGTAACTG
>JAJTXE010000065.1:0-1076 GCA_021463795.1 Candidatus Brocadia sp.
CCCTTGTCCGCCAAGCGCAGACATAAATCGCGAATGAGCGGATTGAAACGTTTCGCGCATACGGCAGGCATATAGAGAGCGCGCCGCATTGCGGCATTCCCCATCTTGGATAGACGCGCCCGCCGATGTATCGAAGACCCGGAAGTATGTTGTTGCGGATTCAATCCGACGAAGGCGCTGGCAGCCCGCGCACTGTCGAAGCGCTGCAGGTCGAGGGTTTGCAGTTTGGCGGCGGTGAGCGCACCGATGCCCGGGATGGATGTGAGCAAGCGTTGATTGGCTTTCAAATCGGGATGGCGGTCAATATGCTCTTCGATTAAATGCAACACTTCCGCCAGTTGCGCCTCCAAAAAGGCGAGATGTTCCGTCAGCAAGTGACGCACGCTTTCGCTTTGCACACCCGCCCGCAAACGATTATTTTCTTGCTGGCGTGCGGCTTGGAGCGCATCATATTGATGCAATAATTCGTCCAATTCGCGGATTTCTGGGACGGTGGGTTGCCAGGCCGGTGGCTGTTGCGTTTGGGCAAACTGTGCGATGACATCCGCATCGACCTTGTCGGTTTTGTTGCGCCGCAGTTGGCTTTTGGCATAGTGCTTGATCTGTGCCGGGTTGATCACGCTCACCGTGTAGCCTTGTGTATGCAGATAGGAGGCGAGGGGTTCGCCATAGCGCCCGGTCGCTTCCATGCAGGCGTGCAAGGTGGTCACGCCGTGCGCCTGCAACCAACGCGTCAAGTCCGCAAAGGCTGTCGGTTGATTCTGAAAACTCTGGCGCGCGGTGTGCTGCGCCTGCAACAAGGTCGCCTGATACGAATCTTTCGCGAGATCAATGCCGAGAATTGAAGTGCTCATAAGACTCCTTCCGGGAGGATGATTTGCAATCACACTGTCGGGTGTTCTCGTTCTCTACCTGATGAATGCGCACTCTGGCTTGGGCCACGCGCAAGATACCGTCCGAGATGTCGAGAACACGATTGGGTATGGGCTCACCATCTTTCGGACGAGTTTTGCACTCGGGGTCTGACCGGAGTCACCATACCCACAGTTGAACTGCTTATCTGTAATATATCAGGT
>JAJTXE010000066.1:0-2649 GCA_021463795.1 Candidatus Brocadia sp.
GTTTGTTGTAGTGACGTTGAGGTGTCCGTAGCTTCTATGCGCTATGAGACAAAATAACTCTATAAAATAAAGGTCTGTTAAAAAAGTTTTCAGCGAGGCGCTAGTTACCGCTATGAGGATTCGCCGGGCCGGGGTACCTTCTATTATAAACTGGAAGATGTAGATTATAACGGTGTAAACAATATGCACGGGTCTGAGAAGGTGAGGGTGAAAAAATAGATGACAGATACCAGTTGCCTGTTGTCAGTTGTCGGTTACAAGTTGTCAGATGCCAGATGGCCTGGCTTCGGTCATCACAGGTTTTAGGATATATATTGTAGCGCGGGCGGCTTGTCCCCCGCTGGCGGGGGTGAGGGGGAGGAAAGGGGTGGACGGAGAATAAAAACGGAGAAAAAGGGGATTTCTTTTGTGTCCTTAACGCCTGCGATGGGAATAAGAAGGTCTCACGCAGAGGCGCAAAGGTCGTAAAAAAAACAAAGGATGTTTATCCTTTGCATACCGTCTTGCCTTGTGGAACCAACTATTCTATAATGGGGCGGTCTGGCGTGAGGCATGTGTTTGTTACAGAATAGGTTGGTGTTGGATTTCGTGGCTCAACCCAACCTGCAGAACTGGTGAATAAATTAATCCTGTATGGGTTGAGAAGAACCGTATAAAAAATTTATTTAAAGGGGGAGGAGATGGATGATTATGAGAAATAGAGGATTTGTGGACTTTCTATGGCCAAAAGTCCTGGTCATTGCAGTGCTTTTGGCCTGCATCGTAATGACAAAAAGTGCGGATGCCAATAGTTTACCAGATGTGGTGACGGGTACAGCTACTGTTACTAGCAATGACTCCGCTAAGTTAAACGGGACGGTGGATATCAACATCAACGACAACAAGACAGAAGGTTATGTGATGTTTTTTTATGGTGATGCAGAGGGGAATTATACGAACATCTCTGAGATAGGAACCAGTACTAGTGATGGGGAAGCTCAAGTCGCCATTCAGGTGGATGAATTAACTTCGGGAAATATACATTATAAAATAGTAGGGCAGAATAACGTCGGTACAAGTTATGGAGGAAACAGTTCATTCACCGTAACTGGCGGAGGGAATGTAACCCTTAATACCGTCAATGTCCCATTGACTAATGCTGTGTCAACGCCACTTGTCGCAACTACGGGCACGGCAACGTTTAATTGCGAAGATGATGGTTCGGTTACCGCGACCTTGTGCGGGACCGTTACGGTATCCGGAGGTTTATTAACGAAGGTCTTTTTTTCTTATACCGACCAGGACACTTGCTGCTTAGACAATATTACGGAGATCGTGGAGATACCTGGCACCACAACGACGACGGCAGTGGACTACTCCATATGTATTCCCCAATATGATCTGGGCACGGGAACGGTATATCATTATGCCCTGTGGGCACAAAATAAGTCGGGCACTAAGGTGAGGAATGATCAAGGTGATTGTGAAGAGTTTACAACACCGCCATGCGATACGGGCGGAGAGACGGCGGTTGAGCTGGCATCATTCACAGCAGGGTCAGTCGGCGAAGGCAAGGTAGCCCTGAACTGGAAGACGGCTACCGAGGTAAATAACGCAGGATTTAATCTCTACCGGTCGAGACTCTTAGATGGTATATATAAAAAGATCAACGAAGAAGGTCTGATCCCTGCACAAGGCGATGCCACAGCAGGCGCTAGTTACCGCTATGAGGATACGCCATCGGCCAGAGGGACGTACTATTATAAATTGGAAGACGTCGACACAAACGGTGTAACAACGATGCATGGCCCGGAAAAAGTAAGGGTGCGGTCAACCGACCGTGACGCGCGCCGTTCCAAAGGGCAGAAGAACAAGTAAGGTGAAACAGCTTATTGAACAGTTTTGATAAATCAAATTTTCTGGAAAGGGAGGTGTAATATGGAGGATAAGAAACTACCGGAGTACGAAACGCCAAAGGTGCTGACATATACCGACGAAGAGGTATTAGAGATGCTGGGGCCCGCACATACGGGTTCTACTGGTGGGATGAATGGTGTTGGTTTTGGAAGTTAATAAGCAGTGAGGTGAAGTGCTTTTGCTATGGAGTCACATAATTCCATAGCGCAGCAAAGCTGTAATCAATTCCCTCTTGTTGGCAGGGACAAGCGTCCCCGCTTGTTATTATGATATCAACCAGGACGGTTGACCTACCTTCGTGGTGAAGGGGGGTGTAAAAAACTTCCGTAAAAAGAAAGATTTTACACGGGAATACGATAGACTTTGCCTGGTATATGAATATTCCTGAAGAAAAATCGTTCCTTGGCAAGGCATTCATTTTGTGAGTGTGGTGTTGAGCGGAGAATGGTTTACCAATTAAGGATTGTGAACCAGCATTAGGAGAATGGACAAAGAGAGACACGTCCACAACAGGGATGTTTTATATTTCTCGAGGGTTCAGGTTTGCCGCCTGAACCCTCTTTTTTTTGGTGTTGAGGAATTTCAATTACCCCCCATAATCCCCCCGTAAACGGGGGGAAACAGAGGGGAAAAGTCGCCGAAGGCCTAATTTAAGTTCAGGAATTTCAATGCGAAATTGTAGCGCTGGGGTTTATCTCCAGCAATTGGCCGACCACAAGGGATCGGCGCTACGTCTCAAAAGATACATTCAAA
>JAJTXE010000067.1:0-487 GCA_021463795.1 Candidatus Brocadia sp.
CCGAGTATTTCGCATTTCAAGCGATACTCTTTGGCAGTATTGGACAAATGAATGCGAAGGACACTCTTAAGTTGTTTGAAAACAAGTTCAATTTGCCATCTGAGACGGTACAGAGAGAAAACCATAGTGACCGGCAGCATTTCAGATGGGGCATTGGTCACAAACAGAGTCCAATCGCACCGTGCCAGATGATGTTTGCCTGGCGTACGGCCTTTCTTTTGGCTTCCTTGCGCAGTTTTCTGCGCCGTGCATCTGCGACCTGCTTTGTCGCCCGGAAGCCGATCAAGCGACAGGGCACCGGGTGTTTGTCATTGCCCATGATGACGTTGATTTCCAGGGTATTGCCGACAAAGCTGCGCAGGGTTGCACTCAGGTCGATTTTCTCCGGTGTATCAGCATTGAGCAAGGTTGTTCCTATTAAGAAGTTTTGAGAGAAAATAAGCGCCTTTTGCTGTGAGTTCCTTAAATACGCTCAGTTTAAAATAAC
>JAJTXE010000068.1:0-3405 GCA_021463795.1 Candidatus Brocadia sp.
CTGGTTCGTTACCGTCAACCTGAGTACATTATCAATGTACAATTCTATTGTGCTTACTGAGAGGTTGTCTGTGGCGGTAACGTTTATTTTCTGTGAGTTTGTTACCTGGGCATGGTTTGCCGGAGATGTTATCGTAACTACGGGTGGCGTCATATCCTTTGGGTTGCTCACCGTTACCACAACAGGGCTTGATCCGTCCATATTTTGCGAAAAGTCATAGGCGCGCACCTCAAGCGAATGTGCCCCTTCAGGATATTTTGTCGTGTCCCAGGAAAAGCTAAACGGCTCCGTAGTATTTGTGGCATACAGGTCTCCATCAATATATAATTCAGTCTTTGAGACGCCAAGATCGTCCGTGGCAGAAATATCGACCGCTGTTGTGCCGATTACCTCGGCATTACTAATGGGATAGAGTATGGAGACAAGAGGCGCTGTGGTATCAATTGGATTATTTACGGAAACCATGACAATCTCTGATTGTCCCATGTTTTGTGAAAAATCATAGGCATGCGCCTCAAGCGAATGTGTCCCGTCAGGATATTTCGTTGTATCCCAGGAAAAACTAAACGGCTCCGTGGCATCTGCTGCATACAGGGTTCCATCAATAAATAACTCCACACCGGAAACACCGGCATTATCCGTGGCAGAAACATTAACCACGGTTGTATTGCTGACCGTTGCACCATCCAGGGGTGAACTTATTGACACCGTTGGAGAGCTGGTATCGGGCTGAGGCAAGGTATTTTTTGCGGCAACAACGCTCTTGTATACATTTATTCTCCCGTATCCGTAGGAGATGTCAAATCCCGGACTCCCAAGATCGTCCGCATTGCCCGTTATAATGGCCACTACTTCTGCATTGGTAAGGGCGGGGTTAACGGAGAGGATAAGGGCAGCGAGTCCTGCGGCAATGGGAGAGGCAAAAGACGTCCCGTTCCCGGAACCATAACCACCGCCCTTGATCGTTGTTTTAATGGATGTTCCGGGGGCTGAAATGTCAATCCAGCTGCCGTAGTTTGAAAAACTCGCAAGCGTGTCACTGGAAGTAGTGGCGGAAACGGCGACCACATTATTGCACGCCGCGGGATAATAGGGGGTGCTGGTAGATTTATTTGCCGCGGCAGCAATGACAACAACCCCTTTATTCCAGGCATAATTAACTGCATTCTGAAGGGTTGAGGACATACTCGAGCCCGCGATGCTTATATTTATTACCCTGGCCCCATGGTCTGCCGCATAGGTAATTCCCTTTGCTATATTTGAATAATAGGCGATACCGCTGGAGTTCACTACCACCACGGGCATGACAGGATTATTCCAGGCGACACCGGCAACCCCGATAGCATTGTTCGATACTGCAGCGGCACATCCGGCCACTGCCGTGCCATGCCCTCTGACGTCGGCGGTATTCGTGGTATTATCGAGATAGTTATACCCGGGCAAAAGCTTAGCTGCAAGGTCAGGATGTGAAGGGTCTGCGCCGGAATCAATAATTGCAATTGATACACCGTTTGAACCGGTTGTTATATCCCACCCAGCGGGTGAGGATATTTTTGCGTGATGCCATTGTTCGGATGAGTAGTAGGTATCGTTCGGAATAAGAACTTCCTCGGCGATATAATTAAATTCGGCAAACTCAATATACGGGTTATGTGAGAGCGACTGTTTTACCTGGTCAATCGCCCGCTCCGGCACTTTGATATGCCTGACCCCAATCTGCTGGATTTCTCTGATGATGCTCGCATGATTACCCTTCAATATCTTTTCAAGCGTTTCAACCGCCACACCTGCCTTCGGCTTTACCAGCAGTTCGCCAGGCACATGATCGCGGCCGTCGCCTGCAACAGTTGTTGCAAGGTTTAAAACTCCTGCAACGAATACACCCGCAAAACACGAAAATACAACGTTCCCTGCATCTCTCATACGTTACCTCCGTTCAATAAATATTTTACTATGCCTGGAAACAAGTCCGGGAGGTGGACTATTGTTTCTTCGGCAACCCGGCTATCCTGAATCATCAGGACCCGTGGCTTTGCGCCCCCCGGTCACCCGGGGTTTGCCCTTTTCGAAAACGAAAATGTTCACGGTTTTTTAACCCTGGCGGTTATTATCGGCATAATAGATAAAATTTAAAATTTTTTGTTTAAGGTGCGAGTGTTTCAAAATTTATGCCATTGCCACCGATTGTTATATTTGGAAAAAACCGTATCATTTTTTACATTCTTTAGTTATGAATTATTTCAACTTTTTTTGACTAAAAAATTATCGGTAAGACCGTGTTACGATTTGTTGCAAATTTGACGTGAAACATCTTGGCGCAGCATAGCCGCAACCAAATTACCCCCTCCTCTTTCCCCTCTTCGCAAGGAGTGGGTGAAGGGGAAGATGGGAATTCTTCCTAAAAAAAGGCAGCAATTTAGCTTTTTGAAAAATGTAGCGCCGAACCCTTCCCCGATCACAGTCGGGGACAAGCGTGGTCGGCTCCATTCGTTTGCAACTTATAAAAACGACAAATTACCATGTCCAAATATCAAATAAATTCCAATAAACAAAACCCAAACTGCTAAACAATACTCACGGAGTCGCAATGTCTGAGTTTGGAATTTTGAAAATTGGAATTTGGAAATTATTTGAAATTTGGTGTTTGTCATTTGGATGAGTTTTGGAATTTAACTATGCGGGGGATAAACCACCCGCGCTACATATTCCGTCTCGTGTGATTCGTCTAAATAGTAGCCGCATGGCTTTGGCCCGGGTGGAACTTGTGTTAAACTCTTTTGTGTCTGTCCCAGGAACGCACCCTAAAGGGATGCGGCTACCTGATTGGAATTCCTTAGCATGAACATTAAATCAGGCATGCAAGTCTGTTACTTTTTGATATACAGGTAATGTGTAACAACGGTAAACATACTCAATACCAGTGGTTCATAAAAAGGGAAGATCACAAAAGAGGTGCTGAAGGCAGGGGAAGAAAATGCGATCAGGGTCGCGGTAGCCGCTGCCACATGCCTTGGATAGAGATACACGCAACATTTCTCAAAGAGATAAATTCTTACCCATGAATAAGGCGTATCGCTCCATCATGTTCCGGCCGGCACGACTGGATTAGATGCCCGGATTGTCACCTTGCTCTGCTTTTTATCCAATGTTAAAACCTTGTCGTTTCACTGTTAGAATTGTAACAATTGCCTTATCTTGTTTGTCAGTAAAAGCTTACCAATTAATTGCAGTTCATTTTATGCTGTCTTGATGTTAGAGAACGGACATCAAATTTTATTTTTCTCATCTCATTATACCAAAAAGGTTATGAATCGGTCTGCATGATATACAATATATAATACAATATTACACAATGTGTACTATATATAGAATGTGGCCAATCGTATAAAACCTCGAATCGCAAAT
>JAJTXE010000069.1:0-464 GCA_021463795.1 Candidatus Brocadia sp.
GATCCGTTATCTCTTTAATCCGATGTGCCGTGATAGCCACCTTGTGTGTATATCGCCCGAGATATTCTATGATTTGTGCAGGACCGGCAAAAGGAGCTTTGGCATATACATTCCATTTCTTGTATCGTACCGCATCGATGGCTGTTGAAACATCTATGCCTTCAAACAACAAATCTCCATCTCCCAACATCTGCATTACGCGACGTAGGAAATAGGCCTTGTACATCTGTTCCATCACCCGACGTGGGAAAAGAAAGGAGTCGCCGGCTCGCTTATTGGTTTGCCATTGTCCATCTTTGTTTATACCTCCACCACTGACGATACAATGGATGTGCGGATGGAAGCTCAACTCCTGTCCATGTGTGTGCAGTATTGATATGATGCCCAACTGTCCTCCCAGCCATTTAGGATCACGCCCTAATGTCAACAGGGTATAATGTGCCGACTCAAACAACAGGTCAAAC
>JAJTXE010000007.1:0-2666 GCA_021463795.1 Candidatus Brocadia sp.
CAATTTTGCATTCAATTGTGACGATTGCAAGGGGTTTGAGACGATGGCATGCGTGGAGGCTTGCAAAACCGGGGCGCTTGTGTATACCGAGAAACACGCCAGATACCAACCCGCCTGAAGAGGTTGCTGAAAAAAGATCGGACTTTTTAACAATGATCATAGGGGTGAATAGCAATTCACCCCTATGATTTTTTATTCACCCATCGTTTCCCGGAAAAATAGATGCGATTAAAGTGTCGTTATTTTTTCTCCATGTCTAACCAGAACGAATCGGAAAAGACAAAATCTGAAGCACGAAGTTCATGAGTCAACCCTGTCAAGGTTAAAATGATGTTACAAGTGTCACCATCATCTTTGGACGACACTCATTGCCGGATGCTACCTCTTAAAGTGGAACAGCGCTTCGTGTATCACCCCGTCAACCAGGTCGAGCTTCAGCGTCTTGCAAGACTTGGCGTAGGATCTGGGTGTCTTCCAATTGAATTGGTAATATCCATCGCCCAGATTCTGTAAGCCTGAATCACCTACTGCATATTCCTCGAGTTGGTCGGGCGTCGTTTCGGTATTGCACAACAAAGTCGTCACCTTTACCTCTACGCTTGTGATGTTGGTGACCGGGTCGCCGTTTTGGTCAGTGACGTGCCACTTGAGCGGGATGGTTTGGCCCGCCTTAGCAATATTCATGACCGGAGGGTTGTCCACTGGGGCATAGAAGCCGTCGAAGGTAAACGTAACTGCCGGTGTTGGTGTCGGCGTTGGCGTTGCTGTCAGTGTGGGTGTCGGCGTGGGAGTGATTGAAAGAGGCGTCCATGCCGTTTTTACCTTATAAGGAATTGCGGCATTTTTCAGGTGTATCCACCCGATATTCTCTCCCCATGCCCAGCCGTCAAATACGCCATCTGTGCCAATGGTTACCCCGCCGCCTGTCGGTTTAAAGTTGATCCAGCCCACATTTTCACCCCATGCGTAACCAGATAAATTACCGGCGCCATCGTTTACCACACCACCGGACACAGGGCTCAAATTAATCCATCCAATATTTTCCCCCCATACATACCCTGTTACCGCAGAATTGGTTACCTCTGCCCCGGAGCCGCCGTTGCCGCCAGGCTCAAAGTTGAGATACCCTACGTTCTCTCCATAGGCATATTGGGAGTCGTCATTATCGAGATCGATGTTTTCGGCACGAGCCGTTACGGCACCCATCTCTATCATGACGAAAATACTTAATGCCATGATACCCATTTTTTTCTTATTCATTTTTTAATCTCCGTAATAAAATCAGCCAGACAGCGGGGGACAAGCCACCCGCGCTACGATATATCACACATTGTGACGTAGCGCCGATCACTCGTGGTCGGCAACCATCGCCGCAAAATTCGCAATATAACCCGATCCCTTGTGGTCGGCCATCATTATATAACCGGCCAATATTTACAATTCATATACCAACGACCCCGAATAGGGATATTCCTTCCATGCCGTGACCAATCCCTTCCTCACCGGATTATGTAACACATACATCACGGTGTCTCTCATATCATCTTCCTTCCTGAGAAAATGGTCGTGAAAACTGGTCTGCCAACATTTCCCCTTTACGCCATACTTCCACGCTATCCGGGTCGTCCTGCCTTTGTACTCACCCCCCAAATCCCACAATATCTTTCTCTGTCCCCGGCGCTATCACAAAATGCACATGGTCTGGCATGAAACAATAGGCAAACACCGGTACGCCATTTGAATCCGCATCGATTTTGAGCTGATCAATAAAAACCTGTGTTAACCCCCCACTTTGAAATAATGGCGTTTTCCCCTCCGTGCAGATAGTGATAAAACATGGGGCTCCTTCACGAGCGTACACATCCTTATCTAAACGGATTTTTTTATGGAATTTCGCCATGATACGTAATCATGCCCCATGTGCTTATGATTGACTAAATGGCGTGGGATAGACCGCCCGCGCTACGACCTAAAGAATCAAATCACTCAAATTACAAAATCAATAAGCATCATGTCCATGTCCGCCTCGTACACACCATACGTAGGAGGTGGAGGTCTTACCGAATCTGCCCGCTTGACCAGTGTAGAAGTGCACGAGAGCAGCGCTAGTAGTACTGAAGACATTGGTAGTAGACGCCCAGTAGCGTTCCGACTGCACATTACTAAAGGGATGGCCGCTAGGAAGGGCAGGATTGCTCTGCGTGGGGTCTACAAGTGTCCTTAGCTCCTCAACCGTAGGCACTCGCCACCCACCACGACCACCCACATTTTTACCATATGCGTAGTAAATAGCATCAATCCAAGGTCTCTGTGTTGTATCCGGTGACCTTTCCCATACAAGCCCCGTCTCCTTATCAAGCACGCCTTCGCCATCCAGCACCAGCACAAAACGCTGGGCAGTGGGCAATTTCTGGCTCCATGAGGGCGGTATTTCATCCAGGGTCTTCATGGTAGGTCCGGGCGGAGTCGTTGGCTCCAGGCTTCCGGTCATGGCAAGCCCCGCATATCCCACAGGTATGACCAGCGCTGTTAATAACCACAACCATCTTTTCCTCATCTTCATCCTTCTTCCCTCCTACGAAAAATGTAAAAAGAGATAAAAACATCACAACAACCGAAATACATTTTATATGTAGCGCCGATCCTTCATGGTCGGCTTTATTTGC
>JAJTXE010000070.1:0-3387 GCA_021463795.1 Candidatus Brocadia sp.
GTCGGCAAAGAGCGCTTCCGAGGTTAACCGGGCGCGCAGCTCTTCAATGGTATGGACCGGATCGGCAAAGCGCGTGGAGGGATGCCCTAACCGGCGCGCGACATGTTGTTGGGCATGGAGCGATGTTGCCGCCAACATTATCAGAAGTAGTAGCGGCACAAAAAAGGTGAATGACTTTTTAATCATAATCATCTCAGGTTAATTTCATTCAGGAACAGGCGACAACGGATGAAGCATTTTGAAATTGCTTTCTTCCGTCAGCTAGTTAATTTAGCAGAAGCAAAGAAAATTGCAAGTGTTTTTGTTTTATCGGCAGCATTCCCGTTTTTTTGCAACCGTAATGAGGCCTGGAAAAAACAACCCTGACAGGGTTCCAAACCCTGTCAGGGTTAATTTTCGCCATAGACGAGAAATTAAGAGGGGCGTGTTAAAATTATGATTATCCCCCACAGACCCCTGAACCTGTGTGAAACATCAGGAATTCCATGTCGCTCTTCTGCTTTAGTTTTTCAAGGTCAGACCCCAATAGTGTTCCTTTCAAAACCATGCGGGTTCAGGCTGCAAACCTGAGCCCGCATAAAGGGGATGATGTTATCTATATATTTTAATGTTTGCAACCTTGGGGCACGTAGTTATATTTACATTATTCTTCCATCCAATTTTACCGCTTGGTTCCACTGCTTTGATATCGTAAGTACCACATGGTAGAGAAAAAAAATACGCGCCATCGGATTGTATTGGTGTTGTGTATGAATCTATTAGGACTCTAGTGTTTGGGTCGCAGAAATAAACTTTTCCTCCATTAACAAGAGTACATTTTGTACCAGGAGCTGGAGGATTACATAGATACACATTTCCCGTGACACAGCATAAGAGGGCAAAATTTTTCACTATCTCTCTAGCTTCTTCGGTAAGATTATATACTGGCCTCTGTATTTTACAGTCTATAATCCAGTCATCCTCATCAGGAACCTCACATACTATGCAACCATCTATCTTAAGCAAGATGTCTTTTTCTAATTGTCTTAAGGCACATTCAAAGTTATCTGTTTCTACATTTTTCATTACCGTATCGTACTTATCTAAGAGTCCTTTCTGCATGCCAGGGGTCCTAAATGCCTTTGGATCGGCTTTTTCAATTATACCCTCTGCATCTTGCAGAAGCTTTATAGCGTCCTCCTTTGTATCTTCCTCATTTGTAGCCTCTTCCTTTGGTTTATCTTCTGGTTTTTGAGGCGTCTCAACTGGACCCTGGCTAACCTGTATTTTACCCAGCTTCTCTGTACTTTTACATGCAATCGTGCCCGTGACCAATACACCAGCTAATGAAAATAAAACTGTCATCAACCAGGAAAAATGCACATACCTATTTCTTACACGCATCGTTTTCCTCCTTTAAAACCTTGTTTTTAATAAAGGTGGAGTACATACCCCATGCCTTGAAATTGAGCATTTAACATTAGCCACAGAGGTTACAGAGTATACAGAGAATTTTTATTTTTTTCTCTGTGGCAAAAGTCAATAAAGATCAAAAATAGACAATAATAGAGGCCAGGAACAGGTGTTCGGTGAGATCAAAATGAGTTCCTGGTAAACCAAAGTCCTCACCATCAACATCATGTGCCCATCGGAATTGATAGGCTCCGTCAATACTGAACCTCTTGAAAGTGATACCGCTTCCCACGCTGAAGCCATATACGTCTGTAGAATCATCTAAAGATGGCCTGGGATCGTAGAAAAGTCCGCCACGGATGGGGATAATCATTTTTTGCCGAAACATCAAGTATTCTGTGCCACATCGTATTGCATAGGTATCATCAATTTCTCTATCTGTAGGCTTGGTTATTCCACCAATTGGAAGCGATTCTTTTTCATTCTCTTGTTCAAACTTGGACCAATCAGTCCATGTTATATCCATGGAGAAGGATAATGAGTCGCTATAACGGAAACCCAGGCCTGCGCCAAAGGACATAGGATAGTCTATCTCAAAATGTTCCCCCTTTTGAAACACAGTTTCTTTGCCTTTAAGGGATTGAAAAGATTTAGAATCGGTAACACGATCCACATCAGCCGTATATGGAGAATGATAAACGGCGCCAAAGGTAAGACGTTTTTCCTCCCTTTCCCATACGTCGAGAAGCATACCTACCGTTACATTGACTGCCTGAAAATTTTTAAACGTTTGATCAATATTGTCTGTAAAGTTAAAGGGTGTCTTCGAAGTTCCCAAGGTACCATTCCCTGCTCCCCTCGCTTCTTGCTTCCATGCAAAATTACCAAAATATTCATCCGTATAGAAATTTACTGCTACACCTAAAGATAGTTTTGGCAGTACTTGCATAGCGATGGCAGGCGTCAGGACGCCTATACCCCCTCTGGATTCGAATTCGATCTTTCTATTAAAGGATAAATTAGGTCTCACTACTTCCTCATTATAATCGAGGTCCATAAGGAAATCATATTTTTGCTGATAGTTCAATGCAGCAACCATGTTTTTCCCAAAGACCCTGAATGGATATGCTATACTGGCATAATTCAAATCGGTAGAAGATACACCTTCTTTATCAAGCGATAAAAGTCCGGTACTGCCAGTATCCCAATCCTGGTGTATGGATAAGAAGGAGCCTACTACAGAAAATTCAGGTCTTTCCAGTTGTGTCAGGCCGCCAGGATTCCATGATGCCGCTGTGGCATCGTCAGCAACGGCAATAAAGGCACCACCCTGCCCCAATGCCCTTGCGCCAGATCCCACAGGCAGGGGGATAGCATTTATTGTGGGGGGTTCTAGTTGAGCAAAAGAAGTTTGAGAAAATGACGTGAGAATAATCGGCAAAAAGAGGATGAAAAAGAGACATTTTGGTTTCATATTGACACCATTCCTGTTTTGAGTTTTGAGTTTTGAGTTTTGAGTTTCGAGTTGCGATTTACTTTTTGTATTTTTGACCTTTAATTTCTGTAGTGTTGAGATAGGTTATTAAGCCCTTGATCATTTTGCTCATATTGTTTGAGGAATTGTATAATTGGCCGAACCTCTCTTTGTTGATATATTCCACTGCGGGTTCTGGTTTGCAACCTGAACCCGCGTGAACAACCCCCTTGCCCCCTATTATTAAGGGGGATTTTATCGTGTCCACCTCAGAAAACCAAGGGGATTCAGGGAGGTTGTCCGGTTGCTATGATACAAAGTTTGAATTTCTATACATGATATTAAGGGTTCCATACCCTCAAACTTTCCGGTCATAACCATGTCTCCCCAACTCTAAACACGCAACCCTAAGCCATTTTACTTCGTTATAGCAAAGTCCTTCTTTTCTATCTTTTTATTCCCTTTGCTGCTGATTCTGGCAAACGAGGTTTCAGGCTCTATCTGTGTTATTCTGGCAATAG
>JAJTXE010000071.1:0-7545 GCA_021463795.1 Candidatus Brocadia sp.
CTAGTTGTTTTCGTAAGAAAGATTGTTTGGCGTTTTTCACAAAAACGTGATAGGCGGAACGGTAGCAGACAGCCTCACTGCGTTAATTGAAGTTTGCGAGACGGTATTTGCAGAGGAATACCGGCAGATAATTATGGATTTAGAACGAAAAAAGAAGAAAAAATCCGGGACAGGCAAGCTCATTAACTGACAACTGGGAAAAAAATGTCTTCAGAAATCTACAAAAAAATCGGTGGCAACTCAATTTATACCCTAATCAGAAGAGCGATCATCCTTCCCATAGGCTTGGCGATGGTCCCTATTATCATTAAATTTATTGGGGTTGAGGGATATGGGGTATGGATTATGATACAAACTCTCCTCGCGTATTCTTCTGTGATGGATATGGGATTGAGTCCGGCTATAACAAAATATACTGCAGAATACGACGGTCAGGGAGATCATCGTAAAATGATACAAATTTTTAACACCCTTTTTGTTGTGTATCTGTTTTTATTTCTTATCTTATTTCTCCTGGTATTTGTCAGTAAAGGACTCATCGTAGACACCCTGGTAAGACCCATTCATATCCCGAAAGAAACGGTATCCTTTGTCCTAATAATCTCGGTGCTTGTGTTTTGTCTTACAATGGTCTTCAGTATTTATCCATCATTTCTCAATGGTCTGCAAAGAATGGATGTAACCAATACGGTAGATAGCATCTCGTCGGTAATCAAGTTTGCCCTTTCCGTGCTGTTTTTATATTTTGGCTGGAAAATCAAAGGGCTTGTCTTTGCCGGTGGCATCTCTTGTATCATCGTTATTGCACTGTATGTTTATGTCAGCAAAAGAATTGCTCCTTATTTAACCTTCAACCCTTTTCTTTTTGATCTTAAAACATTAAGAGAAATTTGGGGATTTAGTGTATATGGCGCCATGAGCAATGTTGTGGCAATGATGCACCTTCAATTCGATAAACTTATCATTAACTATTTTCTTGGTGTCAACAGCCTGGCTTTATATGATATTGCTCACCGATTGGTATCTTTTTTGTGGGGATTGTGTGGTTCCTTTGTTGTACCCATCATGCCTGCAATATCGAAGATTCATGCATCTGACGGTATTGAGAAATCAAAAGAGGTTTTTCAAACGGTCTTTCGCTATACATCGTTGATTGTGTGTCCGTTGTTTTTGTTCGTTTCCGTATTTGCAGATACCTTGATTGTGGCCTGGCTGGGGAATGGTTATGAAAATGCCGTTTCTGTCCTGAGGATTTTATCGGTTGCCTATATGATGAACATCCTGTGCGGACCGGTTACCTCGGTTTTGACGGGGGTGGGATCATATAAGATTCCATTTTATGGTGGCGTTGTCGCTTCTGTCGCCACCGTACTGTTCTGTCCCATGCTTTCAATAAAGTTTGGTCTCTCTGGATGTGCCATAGGCGTCTTATTAGCCTTTATTCTTTCAGATGCTTTTCTCTTTTTTTGGCTTCAAAGGCTCTTCAACACTTCTTCCCTGTTCCGTGTTGTGTGTCGTTCCATAGGATTTCCTGTTGCGGTCAGTATAATGATTTTTTCTGTGTCCCATATACTCATAGGGCACTTCTTTTCAAACAGATATACCGGATTGATTCTGGCCAGTATCACATTGCTGATTGTTTGTGGGGTAATCATTTATAAAGACAGGAATTATCGTGTTGTATGGCAGTCTCTGTCTGCAGTTCGTTGATAATGATTTTCTGTATGATTTGCAGCGGAAGGCCGGATGCACCTTTTAAGGGCATAAATGCTCTGTGGTGCAATTGGGACGGCTTGGGTTGTATGCTTATAATCTAATGAGGGCGAAAAATCTATGATTCATGGTCTGTGCAGAGACAAAGAGATGAAACATCAGCTATCCAAAGCCGGTGAAACAAACCCTCAACTATATCATTTTTTAAAAGAGAAGATAGAATTTGGTAAATATCACAGATATAAGAAAACGATAAAGCAGTTGATAAGAAAAATTATCGCGATGGGGATAGGAGGTTACTTAAATAGTCTTTCGCGGAGAGGGATTATCAACAAGATAAACAGCCCGTCGCATAAGAAAAAAGTTTTGTTTATAACAGGTTTAACGTTTAATAGCGTGGGAATGAGTATCTACTTGAGAAAAACGGGTGAATTTGAGACGATACTCCTTACCGAAAATCCCTGGCTTGTTGGATTTTTCAGACAATATTTCGATGCGGTTTATGTGTATAATTCTTATTTTGAGGTCATTCGTATTCTTATCGAAACAAAGCCTTACCGGGTACATATTCACGGATCGCTTCATTACTACTTTTTGGGTGTTCTGGCATGCTGTTTTAGCCACACTGGCACAATTGCCGGATTTATCGATCCTCCTTCTTTTGAGCCTTCGGCAAATAACCCGGAAGAATTACGCAAAAAACCAAAGGATACCCAGATGGATTGTTTTTCAGAGGAATTTCTCTTTAAGAAAGCGGATGGTGTAGTTCTCACCATGAACACCCTTGTTGCAGGAGAAAAATTGCAGTTGCGCTATAACTCAAAGGTACCGACGCTTGAATTCCCGACATATGTATGTGATGAGTTTTTCGAGGAAGAAGAGAAATATTCCCGAAAAGACGGCGGGACATACCTGGTCTATGGTGGTATTGTTGCTCCTTCTCATCATCCCAGAGAAATCTACGGCGCTGCACAATTTCTTGATCTTGCCAAAAATTTTATTCATCAGGGATTCTGTTTCCATATATATCTTTCTCCGCATTTTTCCCCGATGCAGATTAAAACCTTATATGCGGACTATGTTCAGTTCGCTGCAGATTCTCCTGGTTTCAAGTTTCAATATGGAGTTCCCCTTGATAGAGCGACAAAAGCATTCTCAAGATATGATTTCGCTGTTATGATACATAAAACAAAAGGCACGAAGATGAATGCATTTCATTTCAATACCTGTATTCCAACGAAGTTTTTTACGTACCTGTCTGCAGGACTGCCAGTTATTATCAATAAGGAGTTTGGCTATATTGTATCTGTAGTTAAAAAATACGAAATCGGCATTGTGATAGACCAGGATGAAATTGATGCTCTTGCTGAAATAATCAAAAGGTATGACTATGAGAAACTCAAGGCCAATGTCAAGCGCGCCAGGGAGGAGCTATCCATGAAAAAACATATTGATCGGTTGATTGATTTCTATGAGAAGGCTAAGATAACGAGAGTAAACACTATGGATAAAGAAACAGACATCCTGGTAGAAGAGACGAAGTTTATACAATAATCTATTTCCGGGAGATACTCATGACAGTGAAGATTCTCATTATCAAACTTGGTTATTCTGAAACCCTGGATACAGAAATAGGACGAGTTCCCAGCCTGGGAGACGTACTCAGGACAACGCCTGTCCTTTGGGCATTGAAAGAAAAATACCCGGATTCCCATATAACATGGCTCGTCTCTGAAAATGCAGGGCAACTTTTGCATGGAAACAAATTTATTGACAGAATTCTTATGTGGGATGCCTTTGTGCCATTCCAGCTCATGAGAGAAAAATTTGATGTCCTTATAAACCTTGAAAAGATACCCGGAGTGGCGGCGCTCTCTGACATGATTGACGGATGGACACGGTATGGTTTCCGGTTTGACAGCGTTACAGGAAGATACCATGCATATGAAAGTGGTTTAAGTTTTATCGATTACATAGAGAAAAAGAAGAAGACCAATAACACAAAAGATTTCTGGCAAAAAGTCCTCATTGAGATGCTGGGTGTGGAATGGAAGGGGCAGGAATATATCATTGGCTATAAACCAAAAACAGAGGAGATGCATGATGTTGGATTAAATTATGAAGTTGGGTCTAAGTGGCCCACAAAAGCCATGCCTATGGAACGATGGAAAGAACTCGAGAAAAAACTCCAGCATGCCGGATACACCGTGTCGTGGCAGCGGGGGTTGAAGGATTTATATGAATATATGGACTGGATACATTCCTGTAAACTCATCATATCAACAGATAGTCTTGGGATACATCTCGCCTTTACCTTTAAGAAAAACGTAATAGGAATTTTCGGTTCGACGGATTCACAGGAGATTTATCTGTATGATAAGGGGAAAGTGATTCATTCTCATCAGGCATGCACCTATATGCCCTGCTATTATTCAAAATGTATAACGGGGTTTAACTGTATGAATGAAATCAATATAGACAAAGTCATTGAGACATCACGGGAAATGCTGAGGAAAGAGAAAGCATTATGAAGTTGAAAAATGTACAGATATCGAAAGAGATAAGAAAGACAATTATTGAGCTGGCAAATCAATCGAAGAGCCCTCATGTCGGGTCTTCTTTGTCCTGTGTAGACATCTTAACAGTGCTGTATTTTGATGTGCTTAACCTCCATCCATGGGAAAAAAGGGATATCTTTATTTTAAGCAAGGCACACGCTGCAATGTCCCTTTACAGCACATTAGCTACGAGAGGAATTATCGATAGGAAGACCCTGGCCGGCTATTATCAAAATGAGGGAACCCTTCCGGCGCACCTTGATAGATTTACGGCAAACGGGGTGGAAGTATCAGCGGGTTCTCTGGGTCATGGATTTAATATGGGACTTGGAATGGCCTTTGGCTTTAAGAAGAAAAAACAAGAGAGAAAGGCATACGCTTTAATCGGCGATGGTGAATCACAGGAGGGATCGATCTGGGAAGGCGCCTTCTTTGGTTCAAAACTTAGATTGGATAACTTTACCGCTATCATGGACTACAACAACCTCCAGGGGTATGGAAGGGCACGCGAGATATGCACTTTCGAGCCGGTAAAAGCAAAATGGCAAGCTTTCGGCTGGCATGCAGTAGAAATTGACGGCCATGATCATAATGCCATTAAAGGCGCCTGCGCTGAAGATACTCAGGGAAAACCAAAAATAATTATTGCACATACGACGAAAGGGAAAGGAGTTTCGTTCATGCAGGATCAGCTTATATGGCATTATTATATTGTGACTGATGAACATAGAGATAAGGCACTTCGAGAATTAGAATAAGTCTTTTGGTTTTACCTGGCTATGCAGGATCAGCTTATATGGCATTATTATATTGTGACTGATGAACATAGAGATAAGGCACTTCGAGAATTAGAATAAGTCTTTTGGTTTTACCTGGCTTATCTTTGCTCTCCGTGGCCGGTTGCAGGATTTAGGTATCATTAACTGTGACTGAGAAAGAATATATAATCCCTTACAGTTATGATGTTAGGAAGAGGCATTATCATAAAACATCGAAGGGAAAAGTCGATAGCTTTGTAGTACAATTAGAGATTAATTATAATGGTGATTGGAAAGAGGTCGTTCGCTATGACTGTGCCCACGGTTTTGCGCATCGGGATTCGTATAGTTTAGCCGGACAGAGCAAAAAAGAGAAACTGCCTCTTAGTTTTGAAGATGCGTTGACTATTGCAGATGATGATATAGATGATAATTGGGAGTTTTACAAGCAGAAATTTTTAAATGGAGCAATGCCATGAATGTTATGGAAAGAAAAAATGCTGAATTAATTAAAGAATTCAATCGATATATTAGAGAGCACCCAGAGCTTGCTGATAATATTCCCAATAATGCCGTTGTAGCAATGCAGTTAGAGAAAGATGAGGAATTTAATAACTGGAGCCGTGAAATGGCAAAAAGTCAAGCAGAGGAAGGGCAACCAATCATATATATCATGATAAAAAAGTTGAAACCTATCCGTTCTCGAATCGAAAAGCTTGAAATTGCCAGATGAGGATACAACCAATACGAACTTTAAGAATATTGTTTTGCCTTAGCTTATGAGAAATACTTTTATTAATACCATAATTGACACATGTAAAACAAGAGAAGATGTTTTCATTATAAGCGGCGATGCAGGTCTTGGCGTCTTTGATGAATTCAAAGAGAAACAAGCCGAAAGGTTCTTGAATCTTGGTGTTGCTGAGCAGAATATGATTAGTTTTTCTGCAGGGCTTGCTATGACTGGTTTTAAGGTTTATGTTTATAACATAATTCCCTTTGTACTGTATCGTTGTTATGAGCAGGTGAGAAATGATATCTGTTATCAGGAACTGCCGGTTACCCTGGTAGGTATCGGAAGCGGGATTACTTACTCACCTCAGGGAATGACCCATTATTCTGTAGAAGATCTGGGGATAGCACAAACCCTTCCAAACATGAAGGTCTTTTCTCCTATCGACCCCATAGAAGCAAAACTGGCGGCGAATTACTCTTTAAACTGTGAATCGCCCGTATATGTTCGGCTTGCCAAGAGAGGTGAACCCAATATCCACAAAAATGAAAATTTTGACATAACCGAACCCCAGCTTATAGAAGACGGCGAAGATGTAGCTATTGTTTTCCACGGGTCTATTGGCTTAGAAGTTTTGAAAGCCAGAGAGATGTTGAAAAAGGATAGAATCCTTCCCAAACTTATCTCAATTCCTATGGTTATTCCAATAAATACAGAAAAATTATTTTCTCTGTTAAAAAATATGAAATACGTTATTACCGCAGAAGAACATTTCCTGAATAGCGGGATCGGCTCTATGCTGTCAAGAGAATGTGTAAAAACAAATCCAGGGTGGAAACTGTTTACCCTCGGCATCCGGGATGAATTTATTCATGCAATCAAAGATTTGGATGGTATGAGAGAATATTTCGGGATTTCGGCAGCCAAAATAGCAGAATATATAAGAAAAAAAGTAACCGTGTAAGAAAGGAGAATGGGAGACGTGGGAAGGCTTTTAAACATAGTAACCCCCTTACATAAAAAGACAAAAAGAGATTATGTTGGAAGAATGACAGATAATAAGATTGAATGTATGAAAGTTGCCAAAAAATATGGGCAGGAATACTGGGACGGGGATAGAAGATATGGATACGGCGGATACAAATACGATGGCAGGTGGGAGGTCGTTGCCAGAAAATTAATCGAGACATATCGTCTTCCGGATGATGCAAAGATCCTCGATGTTGGCTGTGGAAAGGGTTTTCTGCTGTATGAGTTCAAAAAACTTTTACCAAATTGCAGCATTACCGGTTTTGATGTTTCGGAATACGGCCTTAAAAATGCCAAAGAGGAAGTAAAAGAACACGTGTTTCCATACAATGCCCAGGATGTTTATCCATTTGGGAACAATACCTTTGACCTGGTGATTTCGATAACGACACTCCACAATCTCCATCTATTCGAACTTAAGGCGGCGGTAAAAGAAATAGAAAGGGTGGGGAAAAATAAATATATCGTCGCGGAGGGATACCGAAATGAAGACGAGTTGTTTAACCTCGAATGCTGGGCGCTCACCTGCGAGAGTTTTTTTAAACCACAGGAATGGATATGGTTATTTAATGAGTTCGGTTATACGGGCGATTATGAGTTTATCTACTTCGACTAAAAAAGTTGTGTAAAAAAGGAGAAAGGGGGAAGTGGAGAAATGGAGAAAAGAAGAATTAACAGAAAAAATCATAAATGCTTGTATTAACGTTCACAAGGAATTAGGTCCCGGATTTTTAGAAAGTATATATCACAATGC
>JAJTXE010000072.1:0-3415 GCA_021463795.1 Candidatus Brocadia sp.
TTGTAAAAATAAGCAATGAGATATTTTTTAACGATGAGATTGAACAGGCAGATTGGAGAAAAAAGATAGAGCCATGGCTAACTGCTATCTTTCAAAGTGAGCATTTTTCTCTTTTGGTTGGCAATGGATTGACAACCGCCGTTACGAAGATGGCAGGTTCCGATTCTCAAGGAATGTCCCGGATTAATTTCAATGAATTTAGTGATAAAATAAAGCAATGGGCGAACGATTCTGCAAGAAATATGGATCGTGGTGAAGCTAATTTTGAAGATGACTTGCGAACAGCTATGGAGTTATTGACAGGACTTCAGATTCTGCATGACAATAAAGCCGCTACCTTAAAAACGGAGATTGATACACAGTTATTTGGTTTTATAAAAAATATTCTTAAAACCGAAAATTGTTTTTACTCATCAGAAAAGTCTATTGAGGCTTCCAATTATCTGAAATCTTTTTTAATCAGTTTTGCCAGCAGAACGGCAACGCGCGACAGGCTCCATATTTTTACTACCAATTACGACCGTTTTATCGAATACGGTTGCGATAGGACTGGCATATTTACGTTAGATCGTTTCGTAGGTAAACTTCAGCCTGTTTTTCGTGCCTCTAAGCTTGAATTGAATTATCATTACAACCCACCGGGCATTCGTGGAGAGCCTCGTTATGTGGAAGGTGTGGCAAGGCTGACCAAACTTCACGGTTCTATAGATTGGCGGTTTCATAATGGACAAATTGTAAAAGCCGCTCTTCCTTTTGGAGCTTGTGAAAATCATCCAGATATTCCCCAAAATGCATCAGATCACGTTGTCATTTACCCAAATTCTTCTAAAGGCATTGATACAGCTTTTTATCCATATGCGGAGTTATTCAGAGATTTTGCTTCTGCAATTTGTAGACCTAATTCTGCCGTAGTAGCATATGGTTATGGCTTCGGAGATTCGCACATCAACCGTATTCTAAAGGATATGCTGTCGATACCGTCAACACACATTGTGATTATCTCCTATAATAATACATCTGGACGGATAGAAAAATTTTATAAGGATGTTAATTCTGCGCAGATGACTCTGCTAATAGGCGAACACTTTGGTGATTTAAAAACCTTAGTTGATGAGTATTTACCAAAGGCAGCAATTGATCGTTTAACCGAAAGGATGCAAAAGAATAAAGAAAAACGGGGTATAACAGAAAATGATAAAAGAATAGATATGAAAGAAAGTGGTGAGATAAATTAATGAATAAGGAAACAAATTTTGACCAGTTACGAAACCTTGCTATCGGAACAGTAGAGTTTGTCTCTCCTTCCGAAATAAAGGTTTTACTTGATATAAATGCGCCTCAAAGTACGGCAATCAATACTGGTGTTCCTACACTATTTCCTAAAATTAATGGTTTTGTATTAATACCCAACGAAACTGGGGCATTGGTAGGAATCATCTCATGGATGGGTGTTGAATACTCAGCATATCCCAAGCGTAAAGGGTTTAAGGACTTTGATGTTATCGATCTGCCTTATCCACTTAGAAAAATCTCTGTCAATCCGCTTGGAATTCTAAAATTCAATCGCGATAACTACGAGCTTGAACGTGGCGTCTTTAGCTTTCCCTCTGTAGGGGATGTGGTTGTTATGCCTACCCAGGAACAACTGCAGGCAATTGTTGAAAACAAAGATGAGAGAGCAAGGATTAAAATCGGCACATCCCCGCTTGCAGCAAACGCCCCTATTATGGTTGATCCAGATAAGCTTTTTGGAAGACATCTTGCAGTGCTTGGCAATACGGGAAGCGGGAAATCCTGTTCTGTGGCAGGGTTGATAAGATGGTCAATAGAAGAGGCCAGAAAAGAACGAAAAGATGGTGGAAATGTAAATGCCAGGTTTATTGTCCTTGACCCGAACGGTAAGTATTCAAAGACATTTGATGACTTGGGTGAGGAAGTTAGAAAATTCAGGGTTAAACTGGATGCAACAGAAGATAAATTCCAGCAATTACGAGTCCCTGCCTGGATGTGGAACAGCTATGAATGGAGTGCTGTAACGCACGCGACTGGAAAAACACAAAGACCGTTATTACGTAGAGCTTTGAGAGAACTTAGAAGTGGTGCAACAGAAGGGATTGATGATGAGAATTTACGATTACGCCGTTATCTTTCAAGTTGCTTAGTTTCTTTGAAAAAAACGTTAAACTATAGCGAGTACAAAGATGACGCAACAAAGACGGGGTTTTATTTAAAAAGCATCTCGGTAGATTTAAATGATAAAGTCAGTGTTATGCCTAAATATAAAGATGAGTTGATTTCTTTGTCGTGTTGCATTGAAGAAATAACCAAAAGAAAATATAAGGACTTTAAAGATAAAACCACAGGCAAACTTGTGGAGTATTATGTTGCTTTTGAAGAGAAGGACATTGATGAAGCCATAAAAGCATTAAAAAGCTTATTAGATAAAGTGGGAGGAGTTCTTATATATCAAGGACCCGATGAGGACTCCCCTGTTCGTTTCACAGGTGCAGATTTGCCGAATCATCTCGAACGATTAAGTCAAGAACAGCGGGTAGAGCAATATACCGATTTCCTAATTATGCGTATTCGGACGATGCTTTCAGATACCAGAATGGCGTCGGTTATAGGAACTGAACCTACTTTAATCTTTGCAGACTGACTGGCTGATTATATCGGCAAAAGCAATGCAGTGAATGGCGAGATCGCCATTATTGATTTATCCTTAGTCCCTTCAGATGTAGTTCATCTTGTTGTAGCAGTTATATCCCGTATTATTTTTGAAGCCCTTCAACGATATAGAAGGATGAATGGAGCAGAACTCCCTACAACCATTGTAATGGAAGAAGCCCACACGTTTATTCGTAGATATAGCGAAAGCAGCGAGGAGATATCAGCGGAAAAAATGTGCTGCCAGACTTTTGAACGCATTGCAAGAGAGGGGCGTAAGTTTGGACTTGGTTTATTGCTTTCTTCTCAACGTCCATCAGAGCTGTCACCTACTGTGCTTTCACAGTGCAATACCTTTCTGCTCCATCGGATAGTAAATGATAAAGATCAGGAATTGGTGAGGAGGCTTATCCCTGATAACTTAGGCAGTCTTTTAAATGAACTTCCTGTTTTGCCTACACGTAAAGCAATTCTTCTCGGTTGGGCGGCTTCTATTCCGGTGCTTGTGGAAATGAACGAATTAGAAAAAGAGAAAAGACCTGCTTCCAAAGACCCGGATTTTTGGGATGTATGGACTGGTATCAAGAAAAGGGAGATTGACTGGCATAAGATTGCAACAGATTGGCAGAATGAGGGGAAAAAACCAGAGGAGTCATAACAATAGTAAATCTGTGATTTTAAATAGATGCGGTTTTTTTGCAAAGAGGCGGAAGGAGATATTTTGCAGGATTGTACAGGGGAGGGAAAA
>JAJTXE010000073.1:0-469 GCA_021463795.1 Candidatus Brocadia sp.
GCTCATCCCGCCCTTGCATTCTCCATAGACACCCGCTATCGTCCCATCCACATCTATCAACGCCACTTTAAACTTCTCTTTCCTTCCTTCTTTCCACACCCGACTCCTCACCGTGTTTATGCTCTCCATGAGATTCCCGATATCCTCCGGCGTAAACCGCCTCGTAAAATCACCCGCCGTTGTCGGATCCGGTATCCTTTGCGCTCCCACCGCATTCAGATACCCCTCATTACTCCTTTTCAACTCTATGTCCTCCAATCTCATCCCACCAGCAAGGATATTGTACGCTATATTCAACACATGGTCTGATTCATGGTATGGCACATGTACCTTCAGTAGCTTTACCTTTGCATTTATCTCCTCTACCAACCCACACCTCTGCACCATCTGATGGATCGCTCCTATACCCCCACAATTGATCGCCTGAGTCTTCTCCGCCACCTCGTAATGGATGTTTCTCCCCTTGAAC
>JAJTXE010000074.1:0-3721 GCA_021463795.1 Candidatus Brocadia sp.
CTGTCGAACACCTTTGTTTATGACGACGTCTCTATTATTACAGAGAATCATTTCGTTAAATCCCTGGGAAATTTACCAAAATTGTTTCAGAAAGATTATTTACTCCTTTCGGGCGAACTCAGTTATCGTCCTGTTGTAACCCTTACCTATTTTTTCGACTATGCTATCTGGCGGCTCAATCCGTTTGGTTATCACCTTACCAATATCATATTACACACCGTTAATGTGTTTTTGCTGTATTGCCTTATTAAAAGCATTTGTAAGAAAGATACCATCGCCTTACTTGCCACCTTGCTATTCTTGTCCCACCCCATTCTTTCAGAAACCGTGAATGCCGTTTGCTATCGGGAAGACATCCTGGCATCCCTCTTCTTCCTGCTTTCACTCATTTTCTATATTAAGGTACGCATCCCTTTCTTACAAAAGGAAAATGTCTTACCACAATCAAAAATACACTTTGTTCTTTTCTATGCGGCATCATGTGTCTCTTATTGCCTTGCTCTCTTTTCAAAAGAGATGGCCGTTACCCTTCCACTTTTTCTTGTTTTATTTGACCTTTTCTACACATTCCCCCATCAGAGTAAGACACCAGCCATCTCGTTCAAGTTATTCCGTATGGCACGGTGGTTACCCTTTTATACCGGATTTCTTATCATTACCAGTCTTTATCTTTTTATCAGATTCGAAGTATTTAAAAATACCTTCAAAACAATTATTGTTGCACCTCGTAATGTTGCTACCATGATAAGGGTTGTTGCATCATATGTAAAACTTTTGTTTATTCCCATCAACCTGAATGCAGACTATTATGTGCCTCATTCCCTGTATCTCAGCCTCTCGTTTATTCTGTCAGTCCTCTTCATTGCCGCCGCCGGTATTATCGTCACACGACTTTACAAGCGAAGCAGGCATGCAACTTTCTTTGCCCTATGGTTTTTCGTTGCCCTGCTACCGGTGCTTGGCATTATTCCCATTGGAAACATTATGGCAGAGAGATATTTGTATCTCCCCGTCGCAGGGCTCTGCGGTAGTGCCGGCTGTATCCTGGCGAACTATCTATCCCTCAGAAAGGGCGTAGCTTCTCTCCTCGGGGTAATTCTGCTAAGCATGCAAATTTCGATCATCTCCAGGAATGGTGTGTGGCTTGACGACGCCACGTTATGGAGTAATACCTATGAACGTGAACCCAACAGCGCACGCGCGTGCAGCAATTTAGGCAATAGCTACTTTAAAAATAAGCGCTATGAAGAGGCTATTTCTCTGTATAAAAAGGCACTTACCTTTCCATACAGTTATCCCTTTATTCATTACAACTTAGGTGCTACCTACGAAGAAATGGGTTTGACTGACAAGGCCATAGCAGAATACAAGGCCTCGATAACGAGCCACAATGACAACACCCTTGCCTTTACGAATCTCGGTGTTCTTTATGATAAACACGGGCACTATGATATGGCTGTCGAGGCGTATCGGCAAGCGCTGGCCAACAACCCTTATTTTCCCCTTGCCCATAATAATCTGGGAAACACTTACGAACGTAGGGGAAATCCAGGGAAGGCATTGGCCGAGTATAAAGAAGCATTAAAAATAGACAACAACTATGCAGATGCCCATAATAACTTAGGTGCGGTCTCTTTAAAAAACGGCATCCTGGATGATGCAATTGATGAACTGCAAAAAGCCACGAAATTAAAACCCGACCATGTGGACGCACACTACAACCTTGGAATTGCTTATGCCGGGAAGGGCCTCTATCAGGAGGCAATAAATGAATTGCTTCTTGCTATAAGATATAATGTAAATGACTACGCTGCATACAGAGACCTGGGTATAGTATATCTTCAACATTACAAAGATACCCAAAAAGCCATTTCTTATCTGAAGGAATCGTTAAGATTAACAACCGATCCTCGCGAAACAGAGAAAGTAAGAAAAATGATCGATGCAATACCTGGTACAACAAAGTCTCTACCAAGCAATCATTAGGAAAGAGGGATGAAAGGGGGTGGTGAAAATAAGATGCGAAAAAGAGTTAAAGGATGCTTGCCAGATCATAAAAGATGATATGAATTTTAATTTGTCATTTTGCACTCCCTGCACCTGTCGTGTAAATTTATTGGTGTTATATTTCACTTGACATGATTGAATTATAAAGTACACTTATAAGCCAAGAAAATAATAATATAATACATACATCGTGACAAGGGCAAACCCTGAGCGATCAGGGAGCGCAAAGTAATTGGATCTTAAAATTACATGGATGTATTAAGATAGCCTTACCACCGAAGATGTTTTAACTGTATCTTCGGTAGTAAGGCTTTTTTTATTGTGGTAAACCATCATCTCAAAATTTAGAATTCGTCTTAGATGTGTACATTATGAGCAAAAATCCATTAGTCTCAATTATAATTCCATCATACAATTGCAGTCAATTCCTCCCTCAATGTTTAGACGCTATCAAATCTTCAGATTACACAAATTATGAAGTAATTGTTGTTGATGATGCATCAACTGATGAAAGCCCGAGAATTGCCTGTCAGTCGGGCGTACGTGTTATCCAGAGGGACAGGCAATCCGGCCCAGGCGCAGCACGAAATGATGGCGCACAGCACGCAAGGGGCAGCATCTATTTCTTTGTAGATTCAGATGTAGTTATAAAACCGGATTCCATTCGTTGTGTTATATCCAACTTCTTAAACAATCCACACGTTGGGGCCTTATTTGGTTCATACGACAATCAACCGGCAGCTACGAATTTCTGTTCACAGTATAAAAATCTTTTTCACCATTTTATCCACCAAACATCGCATGAGGATGCCAATACCTTTTGGGCGGGATGCGGAGCAATCCGAAAAGAAGTTTTTCATGAAGTTGGCGGATTTGATATTGTGCATTATACAAGGCCATCCATTGAAGATATAGAACTTGGTCTTAGAATCAGCAAAAAGGGGTATAAGATCTTGCTTGTAAAAGAGCTACAAGTAAAACATTTAAAAAAATGGGAACTTCGATCTTTGCTCTATACAGATATTTTTTGTCGTGCCGTTCCCTGGGCAAATTTAATCATTAAATCGCAGGAAATGCCAAAAGGCTTAAACTTTCAAAAAAGTCATTTGATCAGTTCGCTGTGTGCCGGGCTTTTGGTTGGATTGGGAATATTCTGTTTACTCGAATATAAACTGTTTTCATTTATCCCAATGGGACATCTTTATTATTATATTAAACTTTCGGGGATTGCCATTTTCCTTGGTCTTAATCTCGTTGTTTTTTACATGCGGATGTTTCGGCTCTTAGATAAGGGAAGGCATTTAAAGTATCTCCTGCCAACGCTGTTCCTTATCGTTTTTGGATTTGCACTTACCATCGGAATCTTTTCCTTTTTTAATCTCAAATTCCTTGCTTTTGTTCCCAATACCGCATTTTATTACTATCTAAAATTTGGGATTCTGATTCTGTTTCTCTTTTCTAGTTTTATCATTTTTTATCTTAAAATACCTACCGTAAAAACCAGGAGTTGGCAATGGAATGTAATGATCCGGTGCCTTTTTATTGTTACGGCAAGCGTTGTTGTTACCTTGTCCCTGATCGCATTTCGCAGTAATTTTGGATATAACTCAATACTTTCTTTGGCGGCCCTGTATTTTACATTTATTTTGATTGCCACAAACATTTTATTACTTAACAGTCGATTGTATTGGTTTTTTTTCAATCTAAAAGGTTT
>JAJTXE010000075.1:0-1824 GCA_021463795.1 Candidatus Brocadia sp.
TCAAAGCTTTTATCAGGAAAATTCAAATTATGCGCATCCATCAATTCAACTTTTATTTTACATTTGTTATCTGTTCCGTGACTTCTGACCTCCGACTTCTGCCTTCCGCCTTCTATCTTTTGTTTCCCATCTTCCCAACTTCCCATTCACGGCATCTTCCCATCTTCCGAGCTCCCCATCTTCCGAACCTCCTAACCTCTCATCTTCTTTATAAAAATTCCTCGCTAAGCTCACATTCTTTTCTTCTATATCGACACCAATAACTCTATGTGCGACTTTTGCAAGATACCCCAATCCGATTCCACTGCCACAGGCAACCTCAAGCACATCCTTGTCCTTTGCATACTGACGGGCAAAGTAATATCTCTGATACAGCCGCTCCAACTGTTCTTGTGTTGCCTGAAGATTTGGGGATTCGGTAATTGACGAATAGTCAACTGATTTATTCATTATAATATTTTCCATTGTAACAATTTAGCTTTTTGAAAAATCCGTACATTTGCCTGTGGACCATACGAAAAGGAATACGTAGCGCGGGTGGTTTATCCCCCGCAAAAGCCGACCACAAGGGACAGGCGCTACATTTTTCAAAAAACTAAATTGTTATTTTCCATTTTTCAGCCACTCGGTTATCTCAAGATATAAGCAATTTTTGAAAAGAAGCAATGGCAAATTATTCTTTATACGTACATTGTTAACTATGGATTTTTTAATACTTCGTCATGATTACCTACTACTCTCAAAAAAATAGTATCATTAATAATTTCGAATGTAAGTCTATAAAAAATGTCTATCCTTGCCTCCCAAATGTTTGTTTTCCCTTTGATTTTTTGTAACAATTTAGCTTTTTGAAAAACCCGTATATTTATTTACGTAAAATCAACACAAAACGAAATACGTAGCGCGGGTGGTTTATCCCCCGCCCAATGCCGACCACAAGGGATCGGCGCTACATTTTTCAAAAAGCTAAATTGTTACGATTTTTTTAGTATGCAAAGAAGGGTGTCTAAAGTTATCAGAAAGAATTTATATCTGTTTATCGGCCTTCTTTTTGATATGTTCAGGTAAATGCTGATAAGACTTTTTAAATCTTACATAGGCTTTTATATTCATTTTTTAGGTTTTTTCAGAAGCTCCGTTATAGTACCGTCTCCAATTGTATTGCCCTTCTCCTTATCTAGATCAGCTTCTTTCTCCATATCCTGCCATCGTTTTGTCCAGAAATACATTTGTTCCGGCTCTATAACATCCTTAACTTTTAAAAAAACAAATAAAATTCAGCACTTCTTGAAACTTTTCTTCTGGCATTTTTTCTATTTCCTTTAAGATTTCTTTTGTTCGCCTGTTAATACTTGTTTTCATATTAAACCCTCCTTTTTTTCACAAAATCTGACAAAATCCATTTTTCAACATTTATTATTTTATGCTATATTGTACCCAATTTACTGTTCAGTTTTACCCACTCACTTGCCTGAAGACCCTATTAATTATTATCCCACTGAAATCGTGAGGGATCGGGAGGCTTAATATTATTGGCTTCCCGATTACTCCTCGATTACACACGATTATTTCTTTTGTAATACGCACGCTATCTGTCCAGCCAAAAAAGGGAAAAGATACTGCAAAAGGAAATACAAACAAGAAAACCTCTTTGATATAAGCCTCCCTATTGGTGGTATAATATCCTTTTATTTTTGTATGCGGCTATAACTTCTTCAAGATATTCCATCATTTCTTTATATACCTTCTCTGCAGTAAATTTTTCACGAAATACACGCGCTGAATTCTTTGCCATACTATTAACCATAGTTCGATCTTCGCATA
>JAJTXE010000076.1:0-5983 GCA_021463795.1 Candidatus Brocadia sp.
GAGAAAGATGCTTGTCGCTTTTCAGTTTTTCCCGTAATCGTTTTCTCCCTACGCTCACCGTACTATAATCAACCCCCAACATTTCTCCTATCTCAGTTCCGTTTAGTCCACCAACCCGATAGAATAAGTCCATAGCGATTTGACTTATTATACCTCGTTCCTCTTTTATTTCATCAAAACTTTTACTCGTCTCTTTGCAGAGGGCCTCAATGATTTTATCTTTTGTAGTATATTTTTTTAACTGATGTACTGCGGGAATCTCACGTGATTTCGATGGTAAAAATTTGTCTTTTACCCAGTTGATAAATGTATCACTCCCCAGTATGCTTCCTCCAATAACCTTTTCTTTTATATCAATGCCTGTCGACAAATCATTACAAATAGTCTCCCAATACAATCTCCTTCCTTTTTTGTTGTCACCTCCATATGACTCAAGTATCCTGGCATAACCAATAGTACCATTTCTTCGGGTATCATCGACATAGCCTAAACTAAAAGGCTGCTCCACGTGTAGCCCCTCAAATATTTCTTTTTTTCTGACAGCGGGAGCATTTCTT
The DNA here is from genome assembly GCA_021463795.1 of Candidatus Brocadia sp. GTDB lineage: Bacteria > Planctomycetota > Brocadiia > Brocadiales > Brocadiaceae > Brocadia. The sequence goes on from JAJTXE010000076.1 coordinate 558, forward strand.
CCTGCTTTGTTCTAACCGGGTTTAAATGGATATATCGGGATAAATAATTGAATATTTCTTTTAAATTTTAAAGGTATAGTTTATAATTAAAACGTTTAAACATAAAAACACTTTTCGTATGTTAAGATAATTGGGCTTACTAAATAAAAAATGCCAACGGTTGCGCACATTGGTTCTTATCATTTTTTCTTTTATTCCAGTGATAGGAACGAACCTCCGCATATTCATGTTAGGCAAGAAAGATTTACGGCAAAATATTGGTTAAATCCTGTTCGATTAAAAAAATCTAGAGGATTTAGCGATCATGATCTTATAAAAATCTATAAATTAGTAGAAAAGAATAAAGAACTGTTTCTGGAGAAATGGAATGAATACTTTAGCGCTTGAGCATGAATGCCTTGCCCAAAAGGTTATTTTTACAAAGGACTCTTTTATAGTTTATCTTAATGATGGAAGAAATATATCTGTACCTCTTATTTGGTATCCACGCTTGTTTCACGGCAATAAGCAAGAGTTAGAAAGATATGAACTCATTGGAGATGGAGAAGGAATTCATTGGCCGGACATCGACGAAGACATTAGCGTGGAAGGCCTATTAGCTGGCAAACGTTCAGGAGAAAGCCAAAAATCTCTTGAAAAATGGTTGAAAAGCAGGCGTGTTTGAATATTCGTGAAACCCAACACCATCCGTTCACAGTATTGAAAAATCCGTTGGGTTTCGTTCCTCAACCCACCTGACTATTTGTCAATGATAAAGATTTGACCCCTTCTTCACTTCTTCTTCATGACCTTAACCCTATCGGGGATGCCGATGGTGACGGCAAGGCTGAGATTCTGATCACGGCTGGAACAAATATTCGGGTGACCGCTGGTAACGGATCTTCGACCCGGTTGATCCCGGTGCCGTTCTCCGTGGGTTTTTCTTATGGCAGTACCACGATCTTCGATCTCAATGGTGATGGCAAACCGGAACTCATTCATCTCGGGGCGCGCGGGCCGTTTGACACCGTAGGAGTTGAAACGGGAGCAGTTTTCATCTTTGATGGACAAACCGGCACCCACCTGCACTCGATAAAATCGGGAAATATGGGGGAGGACCGAATACCGATCGTCGCCGACGTGGATGGCGACGGTGCCGCAGAAATCGTTACCAGTTGTTCTGGTAACAGATACCAGATTAATGTCTTCAAGGCCAGTAACAGACAATGGTCCAAAGCACGGCCGATTTATAACCAATTCAGCTATAGCACCACGAACGTCAACAGTAACGGCACGATTCCGACACGTCCGGAGATCAACTGGCTCACCCCCGGACTTAACAACTATCGCGTCAACATCCCGCTGCCAGAAGAACGAACCGGGGTTGATACCGATACCCTTACCTATAAAGCCAATGACGGAACGGTTGATTCCAACACGGCGACGGTGCATCTCGACATCCTGCCGCCTAACCGCGCTCCCAGTATTTTATCGCGGGCGCCCGCAACAGCTTCCCCGAACCTTGAGTACCTCTATGTTGTGCGAGCAGCCGATCCTGATGCGGGCGAAGTGCTTACCTTCTCGTTGGCACAAGCGTCAACCGGTATGACCATCAACCCTGCAACGGGTCTGATTCGTTGGACTCCTACGTCCGGACAAGTTGGGAACCACGTCGTGGCGCTGAAAGTGGCTGACGCCCAGGGCGAATTTGCCTACCAGGGGTTCACGATTACCGCTGGTTCGCTGGTCACGGTGCCTGGCGTTGTGGGACAGACCCAAGCCACAGCGCAGAATGCAATCACAGGCGCCGGCTTGACGGTCGGGACAGTCATCGCCTCGCCCAGTGACACAGTAGCTGCGGGTAATATCATCAGTCAGGAGCCGAACGCCGGAACCAGTGTACCTTTGGGGTCAGCCGTCAACCTGGTCGTCTCCTCCGGTCCCCAGGGAGTTAGTGTACCGAACATCGTAGGTCAGACCCAAAGCGCCGCGCAATTAGCAATCACCGGTATCGGCCTCACCGTTGGTGCTGTTACCACCGCACCGAGCACCAGTGTGCCTGCGGGCAGTATCATCAGCCAAACCCCTACGGCAGGGAATGTGGTTCCATTGGGCTCTGCGATCAGTTTCGTGGTCTCCTCCGGAGTGAATACCCTGGACGAATTAAGCTCGATTGTCGTCGAGCCGGGCAACCCTTTGATTCTGGCCGGCGATACTCAGGCATTCATGGCGACCGGGATCTTTTCTGATGGCACCAGCCAGAATCTTACCGCCATGGTGACGTGGACCAGCAGCAGTCCGAGCTACGCATCGATTGCACCCAACGGTGTTGCTACCGGTCTTGCCGATGGTGTGACGACAGTTGCTGCGACGACAGGCAGTATCAGCGGCAACACCGTGCTTACTGTCCGTGCCAAAGTACAGGGCGACTTCACCGAACCCACAGCAGCTATCACCTCACCCATTGGTGACGCCGAGGTGAACAGTCCGATTGATGTCATTGGAACCGCTAACGACGCCAACTTTCTCAAATATGTCTTAGAGTATGCACCGTCAGGGGAAACCACATTTACCCCATTGGCAAACGGTATCTCGCCTGTCACGAATGGTGTTCTGGGCAAACTCGATCCAACCCTCTTAATTAATGATCTGTATACAATTCGGTTGACCGTTTTCGACACTGGTGGTAACCAAGTTTCGGCTACGGTCACGATTCAGGTGAAAGAAAACCAAAAAGTTGGTCTTTTCACGTTAACTTTCCATGACCTCAGCATTCCGTTATCCGGTATTCCCATCATTATCAACCGCACCTATGATTGTCGTGACAAACGCAAGGGTGACTTTGGCATTGGCTGGCGTCTGGAGATACAGACGCTGCGCATTCGCACGAATCGTGTGCTTGGTACGGGTTGGATACGACAACAGTCGGGGGCGGTCATCTCGCTGTTACCAACCGACGCCCACAAGGTCAGCCTTACCCTGCCTGACGGGCAAGTCGAAGAATTCGATATGCAGGTGTCGCCGACATCTGGCTTTGGCGGGCTCGACGCCACAAATGTTGTTGATTTCACCCCACGGGCGGGAACAACTGGGACGCTTACGGCCCTGGGCAATAACAGTCTGTTGATCGTGAATGCAGGGGCAGAAGAAGAACTGGTCGATATTGGGACACTCAATACCTACAACCCGCAGCAATTCCAATACACGAGCCCGGGCGGGCAGGTATTTATCATCGACAAGGTGGATGGAGTGCTGAGTGTGCAAGACTGTTGTGGCAGTAATACCTTGACCTTCGGGCCCGATGGTATTTCACATTCAACAGGAAAAAGCGTCTCGTTCGCCCGCGATGCTCAGGGGCGGATTACCCAGATTACCGATCCGAACGGAAAAAGCCAAACGTATGCTTATGACGGGAACGGCGACCTGATCTCTCACACAGACCAGCTTGGAAATATGACACGTTTTATCTATAATCGCCAGCATGATCTGTTGCAGATCACGGACCCGCTTGGCCACCATGTTGTGCGCAATGAGTATGACGCCAGCGGACGGCTGATTGCGACTACGGATGCCAATGGCAATCGGGTCACGTTTACCCATAACCTTGCTGCCCAGGAGGAATTGGTTACAAACACGCGGGGAGCGATACGTCGGATACTCTACAATGCCCAGGGAAATGTGACTTCTGACGAGCAGGTCGTTACGATTAACGGCACTGCAGTGAATGCCGTCACTACCTTTACCTATGATGCCCAAGGCAACGAAACATCCAGGATTGACCCAGATGGACTCCTCATCACCAGTACCTATAACGGCATCATGCCCTTATCGCAGGTTGTTGATCCTAGTGGAGTGAATCTTGTCACCGCCTATACCTATAATGCCCGTAATGATATCACCTCTGTCGTCGATCCGGCTGGACGAACATTCTCCCTCTCATACAATAGCAATGGGAATATCACTCAAGTGAATACGCCAATAACGGGAACGACTACGGCCATCTTCAATGCCCAAGGACAACCGAGCCTTATTCAGGACATTCTTGGGAACACCCGTATCCTGACACACGACTCCTTTGGAAATGTCACCCGTGAAGAGGTGTTTGACGGATCTATCACGTTGCTACGTCGCACAGATCTTACCTATGACGCCAATGGCAACAAACTCAGTGAGACCCTGTATCGTACGATTGACGGGACCCTCACGCCGCTTACCACTCAGTTTACCTATGATGCAGCAAATCGGGTTATTTTCATTACTGATCCGGCTGGCGGAATCACAGGGATCGAATACGACGCGGCCGGACACGAAACGGCACGGACCAACCCACTCGGACAGCGAACAACCTTTGTTTATGACGCACGCGGACACAAAATACGTACGAATTATCCCGATGGCACATTCGAGACGGCTATCTACGATGCTGAGGGGAATCTGGTTTCACAAAACGACCGCGCCGGTCGAACGACAACATTTGAGTACGATGAACTCAATCGGCAAGTAAAGATCATAATTCCCAACGGGGCCTCAATGCGTACCATTTATTCAGCTGGTGGCCGTATTGCTGCAACGATCGATGCGAAGGGTAATCGTACGGACTATACCTACGACACCGCCGGAAGGCGTACTGCCATCACTTCGCCACAAGTTACCGATGGGGTGGGAGGTGGGCTCGTACGTCCGCAGATTTCTCTGGCCATCAATCGTGCAGGGAGTCCGGATATCGTTACTGATCCTAATGGGCGACAAATTGCGTATCAATACGATACGGCTGGCCGTCCGATCCGGATTACGTTTGCAGACGGGAGTTTTGTCACTCAGCAGTACGATGCACTTGGCCGGATTGTCAATCGCACTAACGAAGAAGGACAGATTACCACGTTCAGCTACGACAGTTTGGGACGACTCAAAACCGTTACGGGGCTCGATGGCAATGCGGCCTACACCTATGACGAAGGTGGCAATCTGTTGACACAAACTGACGCGTTAGGCCGCATCACGCGCTTTCGTTACGATATCCTGAACCGTTTAACCGAAAAGCAGTATCCAGGCGGGGAAACTGAACGACTTGCGTATGACGCCCTTGGCAATGTTACCTTGATTACCAATGCCAATGGGCAGGTGATCACGCTGACCTATGACAATGACAACCGCGTGACGCGGAAAACGTTGCCAGATGGCAGCGTCATTATCTTCACCTACACAAATGACGGGCAACGCGCCTCAGTGACTGATGCACGGGGCACAACCACCTATAGCTACGACGCCCTTGGTCAAGTTACTCGTGTCACTCATCCCACGGGAGATATCGTCAGTTACAGCCGTGATATCAATGGCAACCTTCTTTCACTAGTATATTGACAAATTAATTACGAAACATTATACTGTGCTTCATGAGACAAACAAAAATTCAACTTACCGAGGAAGAACGAGCAACCTTGAAGTCA
>JAJTXE010000077.1:0-613 GCA_021463795.1 Candidatus Brocadia sp.
GCCAGTTTTTTTTGCCCTAGTTCCTGTTGCCCTTTTAATTGCTTAAAAGTTTTGACTTCTGGAATTGCTTTGAGTGTCGTTTGTTGTACCATGTTCTTACCTCCTAAATAAAAAGTTCTGGATACTTTGCTGAAACTGCTACGAGGACTTTACCGTAACCAACACCCTGATTTTCTCTCATGTGACCTTCAATCAAGACTTCCGCTGTTTTGTGGTTATATTCACTTTCATCAAGGGGAATCTGTTCTATCCGTACCCCCGTTTGATCGTCAATATACTCCAAAAAGCACTTTTCACCCACTTTGACCGTTCTTTTCGTAATCATGCCTTTACTGCCTCCTTTCAAAAAAGTTTTGACTGTAGCCAAATTGTAGTCAACTCCAGCGCAATGCAACGGAATCGGTCGGAATTGACAGAATTAAAATTGTTTTGTAACTTATTCTATGATAAAATGTTGCGGTCATAACAGACACATAATCAGTCGGTTACAAAAAACGCAAAAAATGCCAAATTTTGACTCTGGATCATTTAGTCTAGGTTCGAATCCTAGTTCCCCAGCCAATAAAATTAAGGGTTTCAGGCATTCGACACATTTTTGTTTTCCCAGACAGTG
>JAJTXE010000078.1:0-2544 GCA_021463795.1 Candidatus Brocadia sp.
CGGAGCATGTTGACCCCTCTGGGCAATTTGTGATATCAGAAGAAAGACTGATTCCGGAGCATATTGACCCCCTGGCTTGGATTTTGGTTGTATTTGGTTTATTAACCAAAAAAGAACGTGCAATGGCAGGAAAACCAAAATGTATGAGTCAAATAAAACAACTCTTATTGATGCATCACCAAGGTCTGGGGATAAAGGCTATTGCCCGGGCACTTGACATGAGCAAGAACACCGTAAAGTCTTATTTGGGCAAGCTGGAATTGATTGTAAGCAGTGCGTCTTGCCCGATGGATATCGAACAACTCATAAAGCTGGATAATCCGATTTTGGAAGCCAAATTCTTCGCAGGCAATCCAGCCTACAAAACGGATGACGAACGCTATAGGCGTATCAGGGATCAACTTCCTTACTTTGTAAACGAGCTCAAACGCCCTGGCGTGACTCGCTATCTTCTTTGGCAGGAGTACAAACAAGGGGACGCCTGTGGATATGGATATTCTCAGTTCTGCTTCCACTTCAATCAATATCTCACAGCATCCAAGCCATCTATGGTGATGACTCATCATCCAGGAGAAAAGCTGTACATTGACTTTGCCGGAAAGAAGCTCAGTTACATCGATCGTTCAAGCGGAGAGATTATCGAATGTCAGGTTTTTGCAGCTTGCCTTCCTTACAGCAACTACGGCTTTGCCATCGCGGTACGATCTCAGACTATTCCGGATTTTCTGTACGCTTTAGAACAGTGCCTGATCCATCTGGGAGGCGTCCCCTTGGCTATAGTTCCTGATAACCTTAAATCAGCCGTTGCCCAATCCAGTCGATACGAGCCTACTTTGAATCAAGCCTTACAAGACTTTGCCAGTCATTATGGCTGTAGTGTAGTACCTGCACGTGCAGCAAAGCCAAAGGATAAGTCTTCGGTAGAAGGCCTAGTAAAACTAATCTACAACAGAGTATTTGCCCGTCTGCGTAATGTACGATTTTTCAGCCTGGAGAGTCTGAATGAAGCTATTACAGACAAAATACGTGAGCACAACCAGACACGTATGCAGCAAAAGCCTTTTTGTCGAGAAGAACTCTTTGTGGCAGAGGAGAAAAAACATCTCAGACCACTTGTTATACAGCGCTTCGAGATAAAACATTATTGCCGTCTTACCGTCGGTAAAAACAATCATGTATATCTATCCGTAGATAAGCACTACTACAGTGTGCCTTACCAATATATCGGCCGTAGAGTGCAAGTGATATATACCCGTTCGATGGTCTATATATTTTCTTCAGGTAATCAGATTGCTGTCCATCCCCGGGACTATCGTCCATCTAAATACACTACCGAACGTAATCACCTATGTTCGCAGCATCAGCATTATTTAGACCGGTCACCGCAGTATTACATTAACCGTGCCTCAAAGCATTCGGACATCTTAAAGAAACTGATACAAGGCATGTTTGAAAGTGATGTCTATCCCGAGATATTGTATAGATCCAGTGAAGGCCTGCTTCATCTAGCCAAAAATGCCGAAAAACAATCGTTTGAAAAAGCCTGTATCATAGCGATGAACAATGGAGTCTCATCCAGGCTGTACAACTTTATTAAAAACTGTCTGGAAAATAAGACATATGACACTCCGGAAGCACAACCACCTCAACCGTTGCCTCCGCATAATAACATAAGAGGCCGTCAACATTACCAACAACTGGAATTATCATTTAATCATACTAAAACCAATGCAAATGAACCAAGTACAAACTCAAATGAGCCGTCTTAGATTACACGGCATGGCACAAGCCTTCCAATCTCTTACCGAGACGCGTCAGCATCTTGGGCTGACCCTGGAAGAAGGACTCGAACTACTACTGCAGGCAGAGGAACAGGAACGGGAAAACCGACGATTTAACCGACTGACCCATCAAGCCTCCTTCCGTTATAAAGCAAGCATGGAGGAGATCAAGATGGATCCTGCCAGGGGAATAGACCGTCAAGTGATGGCAACTTTAGCTATCGGAGAATATATCTCCAAAGGAGAAGCTGTCCTGATAACCGGTGCTACCGGTTGTGGGAAGAGCTTCCTGGCATCAGCTCTGGGACACCAGGCCTGTGCCCTGGGCTTTAAGGTAGCCTATTATAATACACAGAAACTGATGATGAGGATGAAGTTGAGCCGACTTGATGGAACAATTATCCGATTCTTTGAAAAACTCTCTAAGATTAATTTATTGATTTTGGATGACTTTGGGCTAACTCATCTTGATGGACAACAGCAGTTGGATCTGATGGAAATCATCGAAGACCGCCACAGCAAGGCTTCCACAATCATTGCAAGCCAACTTCCTGTCGGCAGTTGGTACGATGTAATCGGAGAGGAAACTCTTGCTGATGCGATTCTGGACCGTCTGGTTCATACTGCATACAGAATCGAGATAAAAGGGGATAGTCTTAGAAAAAAACTGTAATATTGTCAGGTAAAACGTTCTTTTAAATAACCAAAATCCCAGGGGGGTCAATATCACCGGAATGGGGGGTCAATATCACCGGAATATTCA
>JAJTXE010000079.1:0-517 GCA_021463795.1 Candidatus Brocadia sp.
CATCCCAAATCTTTTTACTACCTTCACCTCGTAAACTTATTTCATAATCACTAACCCACTTTGATCACCATGTATGAAGAACTCCAATCACTGACCATCGACAATTTCAGGCAAAGATTCTCTACAGCAGAACAATGTATTGACTACATCGCATCAGTCAAATGGGCCGGAGGTTACTCCTGCAAACAATGCGGTCACACGAAATACTGTAAAGGTTTCGCCTACGGCTCCCGGCAATGCACCCGATGCAATAAGGTGGAAAGTGCTAAGGTGAATACCTTATTCCAAAACATGAAAATACCGCTGGACAAAGCATTCTACATGTTATACCTGATCGTGACAGACAAGAAAGGTAGCCCTTCCACACAATTGGCGCGTCAGACCGGTCTTACACAAAAGACCTGCCTGATGTTTCACAGGAAGGTGATGGCGGCTATGGCCAGTACGGACCGACACCCTCTGGAAGGCAATGTCGATGTGGTGGAGGTTGTGGTAGATATCATCAGGCGTGACAAGG
>JAJTXE010000008.1:0-1471 GCA_021463795.1 Candidatus Brocadia sp.
TAATTACAAAGGAAATCGTATAGATATTGGAGGGCACCGTTTCTTTTCAAAATCCAGCAAAATCATGGAATGGTGGTGCAATATTTTACCTTTACAGGGTTTTCTTACAAGAGAAGACATAATTTTAAAAAGGGATGTTCCGGTTTCATATGAATCAAAATACAGAAAAATAAGAGACACGAAGATGGTAATAAAAAAACCACCTGACCCAGAGAAAGAAGATAGGGTCATGCTCTCTCGGGGCCGGATATCCAGGATCTTTTTTCTGCGAAAATTTTATGACTACCCAATTTCTATAAAATTGCAAACAATTAAAAATCTGGGGCTCAGAAAAACAACAAAAATTATAGGGAGTTACTTACTCGTTAAACTATTTCCCAAAAAAGAGTTGAAGAGTTTGGAAGATTTTTTCATTTCACGTTTTGGAAACGAACTCTATAGAATATTCTTTAAAGATTATACAGAAAAGGTGTGGGGTGTTAGCTGTCAAATGATACATGCAAAATGGGGAATTCAAAGGGTAAAAGGACTTTCTGTTTCAAAATCAATAACACATGCAGTAAAAAATATTTTCGTGAAAACCAATACTATTTCCCAAAAAAAGACAGAAACGTCTCTTATCGGACGTTTTTTATATCCCAAATTCGGCCCTGGCCAGATGTGGGAAACTGTCGCAGAGATAATAAGTGCCGAAGGGGGTACTGTTAAAACAAATCACGAAATAACCAATATTTTACTAGAAGGAAATCGGGTTAAGAGCGTGAAAATCAGAGATAATGCAAGCGGGCAAATAACCGAAGAGGAGGCTGATTACTTTTTCTCATCTATGCCGATAAAAGACTTGATAACTCGGATAGAACCTTCACCAGATGAAAATATAAAAAATATTGCTTCGAATCTTGTTTACAGAGATTTTATTATAGCAGGCATATTAGTCTCGGAATTAAAAGTTAAAAATACAACAAACATGAGAACCGTCAACAATATTATTCCGGATAACTGGATATATATACAGGAAAAAGATGTACATTTAGGAAGAATCCAGATATTCAACAATTGGAGTCCTTATATGGTTGCCCATAAAAATGCTATTTGGTTAGGGGCGGAATATTTCTGTACAGAAGGAGATGCATTATGGTCTCTGTCTGACAATGATTTTCTTCAATTAGCAATAAACGAGTTAAAAAAAATTGGTTTTATTGACACGGGCAGCGTAAAAGACGGAGGTGTAATTCGAGTGCCAAAGGCCTATCCATCCTATATTGGTAGTTATGAAAAGATACGTGAGGTTATTGAATATTTGAACACCATTGAAAATTTGTTCCTTATTGGGCGGAATGGGATGCATCGTTACAACAATCAGGACCATTCCATGATGTCGGCAATGGTTGCGGTAGAAAACATTATGAAAGGAATAAAGACAAAGGATAATTTGTGGAAGATTAATATCGAAGAAGAGTATCATGAAGAA
>JAJTXE010000080.1:0-486 GCA_021463795.1 Candidatus Brocadia sp.
CCGTACCCACTGACAACCCCTCCTGGAGTTCTACCGATTCTGACAATGCACCCAATGCACTGAGATCCTCTTTGTGGCTGAGTGCAAGTTTTATCGCTTTGATCTCCTGGGGCGTGCAATTCGACAGATTTGCAATGGTACGTTTCTTGACTTTCCCATCCTCGCGATACGATTCTCTCAGAAGAATAGACCGATAGATTTTTTTGCCGGATTTTGATTTGTTCTCTACAATATGCATGTACACAAAAACATACCACATTATTTTATAATGTCAAGTATGTTGTTAAATAGTACCAACATATTAGTGACTACCTATTCACTAGCCCTAACACAAGCGTGATTTTTTTGTCGAGAGAGGTGAAGTTGGTTGAAATGCCAGAATTTACTGGTTAAAATGGGATTTTGCAGAAAAACCAATAACCAGAAAAAGGGGCATTTCAGATGAGTGCACAATCACGACAAGAGTATAGCAAAATTCTCAGGAGA
>JAJTXE010000081.1:0-5718 GCA_021463795.1 Candidatus Brocadia sp.
GCCGCTGTGACTGCCAGGCAACAACAGAAACCACAGATTTCACAGATTGCACAGAAAAAACTTACAAAAAAAAGAAGTTTTTACAGGGTAATACTATAAAAGAAAAGGGAAATTTATGGCTAACGATAATATCTGGCAGCATGAAACCCCTTATTCAAATTGGAGATAAGAGGTACTCGTGAAATCTGTTAAGTGCAAGGAAATAAGGAGAGGAGATAGTGTTGTTTTTAAAGGGGATGCTATTCCATTCAGCGCCCACAGAGTAATAGACAGCCGAAGGAAAAATAATAAATTTTATTTTCTTGAAAAGGGCGATCAAAACATTGCCGGTACATGGATTCGGGAAGAATCTATCCTGGGGAGAGTAATTGCCATAAAGAGAAAGGACAACAGCATTGTTCAGCTAAAAATGAATATAAGCATCATGATGAAAATGAACACCACGCTGCTCGTCATTTTTCTCATGACCACCCATACGATTAATAGAGTAGTGAAAATTTCCAGTCGTTGTGCAAAAAAGGCAAAAGTTCTCACTATTTTAAAACGACCATATCGGCATCTTCGTTCTATTATTACAGGTGTGTTTCATTTTATGAATAAAGGATTGGTTTTTCTTTGTATTAGAGGGATGAAATTCTATGGATGATAGATCATATTGCTGTACTGCCGCAACCAAGAGGATCGTGGATCGTGTCGGTTATCCGTGTCCGTTGTCCCCTCTCATTCCCCTCGTTTGCGGGGGGACACAGGGGGGCAAAAAAACACGTTCCAAACTTGTCCTAAGGGTAATTTTCGGTCTTATGGTTTTTTTCTCTATCGGAATTGAATCTCTCTCGGCAGCAGACCTTTCTGATAAGGAGTACATTATCGGTGCCGAGGATGTCCTTGAGATTCAGGTCTGGGATAATGAGGATTTAAACTGTGTCACAGAGGTATCTTTAGAAGGGGCATTTACCTTCCCCCTCATCGGAAGGGTTCAAGCAGGCGGTCTTTCTGTCTCAGGGCTTGAAAATCTTATCGAAAAAAAATTGACTGACGGCTATCTTATTTCACCCCATGTGAATGTTAGCATAAAGGAATATAAGAGCCAAAAGGTTTCTGTCCTTGGCGCGGTGAAAAATCCCGGAAGTTATGCCTTAAAGAGGAAAACGGATATTTTGGAAGTGATATCTCAGGCCGGTGGCTTCACCGACAAGGCAGGACAAATAATTACTATTGTCCGGCCAAATTCCATCCAACGCCGTGTGAATCCTGCATCTTCCGGACAAGACAGCGAGAACGAAATTATTAAGCTTGATTTAAGTGATTTTAAGGCCAGCAGCGCCTATGATAATTTTCCTGTTATGAACGGGGATTCCATTTACGTTAATCTGGCTCCGCGGATATTTGTCACGGGAGAGGTTAAAAAAGCAGGTGAATTTCCCTGGGAAAAGGGATTGACTGTCCGGCAAGCCATATCTCTTGCGGGGGGGCATACGGATAAGGCATCTCCCCGGCGCGTAATCATAACCCGGATGGAAGATGGGAAAGAGAAGGAATTAAAGCCCAAAATGGACGATCTGGTAATACCAGGTGACATTATTAAGATTCCCGGGCGTTATTTTTAAGGATATTTTTGGATTAACCCTGACAGGGTTGGCTCATCTCAATAACGGGGGATGTGGCAATTGAGCGAAAGCCTTTCCTGCCCCTATCCTTTTTCAAAAAGCTAAAGTGTTACAAAATGGCAACAGTTTTGCCTCACGAAACGCCGGGATGTTATCTTTTAAGCCCGAAGGGCAGGCAGTGTATAGCAGAGGGTGAAGCCCCCTGAAAGGAAGGAATTTGTGAATCAACCAATAAGAACCGGAATTGCGTCTGATCAAACACCATTTTCGCAAGAGGTGCATTTAGCTGATTATTTCAACATCGTAAAAAAGCGGAAATGGACGGTTATTGCATTCTTTTTTGCCATTGTCGGCTTGGTTAGCGCCTGGTCGTTTTCTACCACACCGGTCTATAAGGCGACGACAAAAATCTTGATTGAAAGCCAGTCATCCTTTCTTAATAAAATAGCGGATGCAACCAATGTAGACCCAAAAGATGAGGCATATTACCAGACACAATACCGTTTGTTAATGAGCAGGAGTCTGGCAAAAAAAGTAATTGAAGACCTGGGCCTCTGGAAAAATTTTAGAAACGATAGTGATAAAAACCCTGACGCTTCCCTGTCTCCTGAAGCGGAGATACACCCGCGTATGGTAAATTGGTATCTCTCAAATCTTCAGATTGCACCCATACGGACAACGAAACTTGTTGATATCAGTTTTCTGAGTAAATCTCCCGAAATGGCCGCCCGCATTGCCAATGCACATGCACATGCTTTTATTACCAGAAGTACAGAACTCCAGCACAAGGTGTCGGAGCAGGCGTTGGAGTGGCTAAAAACACAGGTTCGTGGACAGAAAACCATGGTGGGAACATCCCAGCGGTCAGTGTATGAATATAAATATGAACAATTAGGGTCATTTTCTGTTGATGACGAAGGTGTTTTTGCAATACCGGAGATCAAGGAAAACCCCGTTATCAAAGACCTCCGGGGCAAATTGGCTGAGCTCAAGGCCAGGAAATCTGAGATGGTAACGAAATACGGCCCAAAGCACCCGAAGATGATTGAGATTAATTCCAGTATCCAGAAACTGGAACAGGGGATTACTGAAGAGGTCATGGCGATTAGGAAAGTAATTAAGGCCGAATTGGATAAAATCATAGCCTTTGAAAAAAGGGTGCGACAAACCCAGGGGTATCAGACGGAGGATGCCGAACCCTCTACGCAAAAGGCCATTACCTATGATATGGTGCGCCTGGAGGCGGAAAGTGATCAGGAGATTTACGACGTCTTGCTCAAGCATGCGAAAGAGATTGGTCTTACGGGGAGTATGGAGAAAAACAATATCCGCGTCGTAGATGAGGCTGAATTGCCTCTGTTTCCTGTCAAACCACGGATTCCTATGAATATCCTGTTGTCGATAATTATTGGCGCCGTTTTTGGGACAGGGCTTGCCTTTTTTCTGGAGTATATGGACAGAAAAATAAGGACGTCCGAGGATGTTCTGCAACGCCTGGGATTGTCGGTGATTGGCGTCATACCGTATGATAAATGTTTAAAAACAAACAACATTCTTTCTCTCACACGGGACGAGTCTTATCCAAAACAAGGGAGACGCAAAGGTGGGTATGCACCATATCATGATTATGATCTTTCGAACAGCCTGATTGCCAAATTGCCGTTCATACAATCATCAATGTCTGGCCAGTCGTTTATGGTAGAAAGCGCAATTGCCGGTGAGGGAAAAACTACCGTTCTTGCGAAAATGGCAATCAGTCTGTCACAAAGGGGATTTCGGGTAATTATGGTAGACGCAGACCTGCAGCAGCCATCGTTGCACGATGTATTCGGATTCAATAACGGGAAAGGGATCGGTTTGTTAAACGTTATGAATAGCATTCTCTCACGGGAAATACGGGAAGGTACTTTAGATACCTGGAGCATAGACGATCTCTTCTCCCTTATCGCCCTGAAGAAACAGAGCGGAAGGCTTGTGGTTAGTTGTGATGATCAGACCATAACTGCCGTCTTTGAACACGGACGCCTCCTTCATTTACAAAACAGGGATAATTCCTTTGCCAACCGTTTGGGGACTATGCTTCTCCGGGGAGGTTTTATTACGGAAGGTCAATTAAACGATGCCCTGGAGAGAAACCAGCGGACAGGACTGCCCCTGGGATACATTCTAATCAACTCCGGATATATTAACAGGAATCAGTTGCAGGGTCCTTTAAAACTCCAGAAGGAGGAGTATCTCCAGAAATTATTTAGCTGGAAGCACGGTGCCTTTACTTTTGAACCGGGCGGTGTGGAAACCTACGAAGACAAGAGGATCTATTTTGAAGACGACTGCACACCGGTAATCAACCGGTTGGGGCGCATGTCAGGCAGCCGCTTCCTTGAGAGTGAGATGCTTTCTTATGTAAAACCTGTTAACGGATCAAATTTATCCATCCTGCCGGCCGGAGAAGGAAAGGGAAACCTTAGTCATCCCGTCTGTTTTGCCCTCATGTCAAAATTCCTGACCCTGCTGAAACAGCGTTTTGACGTAGTGCTTGTGGACGCCCCGCCGATGCTGGATGGTGGAAACAGCGCGATTCCGCTGCTTTCACTCGTAGATGGCGTAATCTTTGTAATTAAGTCGGGGCAGGTACCTGATGACCTTATCAACAAGGCCGTTGAAACCATAAAAGAGTCAAAGGCACATATTGTTGGCGCCGTGCTTAATCAGGCAAAGATTGAAAAAGGCTATTATTATTGAATTGTAGGGAATTTCGTAACACTTTAGTATTTTGAAAAAGGTAGCGCCGATCCCTTGTGGTCGGCTTGTGCGGGGGATAAACCACCCGCGCTACGTTTTCCGTTTCATGTAAATTACTTATAAATGTACGGATTTTTCAAAAAGCTAAAGTATTACGGGAATTTCAAATTTTACAAAAAAGGTGGAATGAAATTGTCGTATAGCATAGAAACATACGACCTCACGAAAAGATACCCGGCAACACGGGGATATAAGGATCTGGTTTTTCGCCCTTTTGCGAAGAAAGAGGTTGCGGCCCTTAGCAATATCAATATACAAATTAAAAAAGGTGAGTTGGTGGGACTCCTTGGCCCAAACGGAGCGGGCAAAACCACCCTGATCAAGATCCTTTGTACCCTGGTGCTTCCCTCCTCGGGAAAGGCATTTATTCATGGATATGAGGTTGAAAAGGATGAGAGAAAAATAAAAAAGATCATTGGTTTGTGCATACATGACGAAAGAAGTTTTTACTGGAGGCTCACCGGCAGACAAAATCTCAGGTTCTTCGCAAAATTAAATAACATTTCCGGCAAAGAAGCAGAGGAGGGGGTAAAGCATTTATTGGAATTTGTGGGTCTCGCCCATGAGGCGGACAGAGTGTTTAAGGATTATTCTACCGGTATGCGGCAAAAACTGGCAATTGCCAGAGGCCTTCTGACAAATCCTGAAATTATTTTTATGGATGAACCGACCAATGGTTTAGACCCTGTTACCGCGCATAAATTGATACATTTTATCAGGGAAAAATTAGTAGAAGAAGGGCTCAAGACGGTGGTGTTTGCGTCGCATAACCTGCATGAGGTTGAGATACTATGCGATCGAATTATCGTAGTTGATAAAGGTCAGGAAGGCAAAGATGGATGGTGCGCTGACACAGTATTAAGTTTAAAGTGTTAATCTGTATTAGTTCACCACAGAGACACAGAGGTACGGAGATTGATTTTAGAAAAAGCGCTTACTGAGCAGATAATTGGAGCAGCAATAGAAGTCCATAAACACTTTGGACCTGGTCTATTAGAGTCGGCCTATGAAGAGTGTCTTTGCCGGGAACTTTATTTACGCGGTCTAAAATTCGAGCGGCAAAGGATCTTCCGCTTGAATACAAAGGCATCAAGCTTGATTGTGGATATCGAATTGATATTGTAGTTGAAGAAAAGGTCATCCTTGAACTCAAGGTAGTCGATACAATAGCGCCAATTCACGAAGCACAGTTGTTAACCTATTTGAAATTATCAGGGATTGAGATAGGCCTTATTATAAATTTTAATGTACCAGTTTTGAAAGACGGAATTAAGAGATTCATTCTCTAATTTTTATCCGTGCTATCTAT
>JAJTXE010000082.1:0-6200 GCA_021463795.1 Candidatus Brocadia sp.
TACAACTGAATCGCTTGATGCCGTTTTTCATATTCTTTTTGACTCTCCATCGTCTCCTCCTCCAAAATTGTTTTTGGAGAAAGTTTAGACGATGTTCAAAAAAGTTCACGATGTTATGATATAAACCCACTAAGTCTCAGCCAAGGAATCACCCTTGTTTTCCTTCATTCGCAAGGAGGGGATAAAGGGGAGGTAAAGCCAAAAAACTTCCAGGTCCTCCCTTTGCAAGGCAATGTCATTGAATGAGCCGTATGTTTCGCCCTTTCAGGGCTAAAAATCTTGTTACATTCTATACCCAGGGCTGTCGCTCCGGGCTATACCCTGTCAGCCCTTTGGGTTTTATTTCATATAAAATAATTTGCCTCCTCATGCTTCGCGGTAAAAATTTTCCAAGAAAATCGAAAGTGTAAAATGAAAATTGCAAAGTCCAGTTTACACCTTTCATTTTTCATTGGAAGATACTACCCATCAACAATAAATCCCAATTCCTTTACCGATGCGATTTCATCCTGACTAAAAACAGACAGATCGTGCTTTTTATAACGTCCCGCTGACGGGGGGAATTGAGGCAGTTTCTCCAGTTTATCCATATGCGCACCATGAGTATCCAGCCCAAGAAAATCTGTGATCAATTCTATTTCACGCCTTGGATGTGCGCATAACGTATCAAAATTGACCACGAGAAATCTTTTGCCGAGGAGTTTTTGACCAAGGGCAATTGCCTTTCTATTTGCTTCAATCCAGTATTTTAGTGACCGCCTGGGAAGCGGGATTGACGCATCATATACAGGGATTCCAAGCATGGCTCCCCAGTTGTACATCTGGGATTGGTTCCTGCTGTATGCCATATCTATTCCGTGTCGCATAAGATGTATATACTTCAGATGGTGAAAATGTTTGGTGAGATGTTCAAGATAAATGTGGGTGTTGGGTTCTTTCCAGCCCCAGCCGGCGTATTTGAAACCGTCAATCTTTTTTGGGCGGAACATGGTTATAGCCCTCTTTATTGGCCAGAAACCACGACCGGAACCCAGATAATCATGTCCTGTGAACATTATGTCAACCACTGCGCGTGCTATAAAACCTAATTCTGCATAGGGCGGTTTTAAGCCCGTCGTCATGATCTTTTCAAAGATGCTCAAGCCTTTAAAGATGTGCGATTCCTTTCTGCCTGCATTTTTCAAAAACCATTGTGGCCTTTTCAGCAGCAGGGTAAACCATAAATTATCATGGGCGGAGTTTAAATCCCTTCCCAGATAAAAACCGAGTTGTAATAAAATCTCCGCAGCGACCCTCGTGCCACTGCCACCAACGCCCCCAATTGCAATGGGCCCCGGCCAGTTTAGTTCATAACTCATACCACATTGTGCATCATAAAAATAGTGCTACAAAGCATTGTTGCCGTGTAAAATCTTTCTTTTTTCAGAAGTTTTTTACCATCCCATTCACCCCCGCGGTAGGTCAACCGCCTCGGTTGACATCATAATGACAAGCGGGGACGCTTGTCCTGCCGTTAGGAGGGATTTGGTTGAGGTTTTGCTGCTTTATGAAATTAAAAAAGCCTAACAATTTAGTTTTTTGAAAATGTTCAATAATTGCAATATTTGTCGTACAGGGTAGGGGCGAAGCATTTGCCCGTGTTGACATAAATGCGTTTATGACAATTATAGCAAATGCTTCGTCCCTGCTTTTTCAAAAAACTAAATTGTTGCAAAAAAGCTTAGTCTGTACACCAATGGGTTAAATCCCTTCCCAGGAGTTCACTCAAATTCTTTATTTCCGGTGTAAACTCTTTCTGCAAACGTCTTCTCAGCTCGGGAGACATCGGCTGCCGGGGGACAAATTGTGTGTTTAATTTCTTAAGCCCATTCAGCAACAGATTGCGGCAGGACTGAGGCAAAAGCAATTTACCGGCTATGCGCATCAGCGAAGGCGGCGTCTTCAACAGATGCTGGAGGGTACGGGTACGGACGCGTTTGTTTGGATTAATAACTTTGAAATCCGGACGAAAACTGTCGTTCACATTCAGAAACCCGAGCGTTTCCTGGTATACCTTTGCCGTATCCTTTCTCAAATCGTCATAGATTATTACCTGCACCTTATCCCTGCCGAACATATCAAAATATCTCTTTACCTGTGCGGCAAATTTAACAACTTCACGATGCAGGAGTTTTTTCTCTATCCGTATATTTTTAGGAATCAGTTCGCCGTTCCGCCGTTTCTCTTCCGCAGCAAGAGATGCCTCAAAATCTAAAATATCCTCAGCGCCATTATAAACAAGTTGGGCATGACGTGAATAGAGCATATCCACGGGATTCCTCAGTATGATAATGATTTTTGCATTTGGGCAAAAGGACTTGATATTGCGTGCTGCATTTCGGGAGAACAAATGGTAAACCGAGGCCTCCCCAATAAGTTGATGCTCATGCGCCCCAGCAAACAGGGAAAGATACCGATCTCTGTCAAGAAAAGGGTCATCATGTTTTAGCAAATCGTCGGCAAAGTGATGTATCTCCTTCATATCTGGCATAAAGATATCGGGATGTTGTCTCAAATATTCCTGCATTGCGGTGGTTCCGCATTTAGGCGCACCTACGATGAAGAATTCCGGTCCTTTCATCCTTTCCTCCGCAGATTAAATGCGCCAAGCGCCGTGGAATGAATCCCAATGGTTCTATATACCCAGACAGCCAGTAAAATATTCCACGTAATCATGCTGCTTGCTGTTGCGATTGCCGCCCCGGCGATACTCCACTGAGGGATCAGAAGGGCATTCAAGATAACATTCAACGCAGCGCTGATGCCAACACCAATAGCTACGTTCCGTTCGTGTCCAGTCATAACAAGCAGAGGGCCAACAGAACCCATCGTAGCATTCACAAGCTGAGCGGCAGATAAGATGGAGAGGGTGGTGCGGCCTTGTGTAAAGGCCTCTCCAAAGAGGATCAAAAACCAATGGCCGAATATGATAAGGGCAAGACCGATCGGTAAAGAAAATGCCAGAATTATGCGCGTGCTCTTAGTAACGACCCGCTGCAATTTCTCCCTATCTCCTTCGGCATGGAGACTTGCCACCATGGGGCCAAGCGTCGTATTGACTGCAAGGAGAATAAAGGTGACGAATTCCGCCCCACGGTTGGCAACGGCATAAACACCAGCCTCCTGTGGTCCCTTCATCGACCCAAGCATGATAATATCTGTCCGGGCATTTATGATCTGCATGCCCGTAATTAACATCAGGGGTAAGGCGCTCCGTATCCATTCCCGTATTTTATAGGAAGGGGATGTCTCTCTGACCGTTATAGGAAGGGTTTTCAGCAACACCATCGCCCCGACTCCAAAGGCGACTCCTGTCGCAGCAAGGTTCATTCCTAACGTCCATGGGGCAGTCAAACCCTTCCCCAAAACCACGTATGCAATCCCAATAAAAAAGATAAAAATGACGGGCTGAATAAGCATTTCCGGCACTTGCCCGGCTATTATCCGGTTAAAACCCCTCAATACTGCCTGTCTTAGCCTGATGAGGGTAATCAGGGGCAGAGACACCATGGCAACCCAGAATGAAACTAGCATCAATGAATCATGATGACTCACAAAGGCATACCCAACGAAAGCAGCTAGCAGTGCCAGACCTGCCGAGACGATAAGTACCATCTGATTTGCCCACCGGAGGAGACCATTCATCAAACGCCATTCTGATTTGATTTTGTATATGGCAACTTCCCGAACCAGCAATTTATCCAGTCCCAATGCCCCCGGAACGGCAAGCAATCCTGCCCAGGTCATCGCATAGGTATAGGTGCCGTAACCAGCTGTGCCCAATAACCGGGCAAGCAATAAGCCTATTGCAAACGATAGTCCGGTCGAGACTATTCTGAGTCCGAAAGTACCTGATGCACCTCTGGCAAGGTTACCTTTTAAACGGTCAATTATATTTTTGCCGGAAAGGATTCGAGCTAAGGGCTTTATGCCTTGGCTTATTTTGGCGGTGATATTCATTATGGAAAACAGGAATCAAAGAAGGTTTTACGGAGAGAGCACGGGTAATATCGGCTGTATCAGTACAATCCATTTATCTCGATGAGCTGGTTGGTTTAAGGTATGTGTAATATCCATATCCAGAAAAAATACAGATAAAGGGTATTATGGGGTATCGGTATATGAGTGCATCGTCGACACCGACTGCCGAGTGTAATACGGTATAATACAAAATGACCGTGATCAGAAGGGTAGGGGCTGGTTTAAAACCTGCCCTTTCATTTACCCACCATTTCGATTTATAAAATCCATAAAAGGCCATGGGGAAGACAACGATATAAATAATAGTATCCAGGAATTTTTTTATAAAAGAGGGTTTTTTTGTTACTGGTCCCCAGAAGACAAAAAATCTCTTGATGCATAATTTCATATATTTTACGGGATATTTTTTTACAAATTCTATGCTTTCTTCTTTTAATCCTTTTGATAATGCCAAAGCAGCTTTTTCCTCATCATATTTTATTTCGTACAAATCAAAAAAAGGTAAATCTGCCGACGTTACGTTACAGCCATAG
Source organism: Candidatus Brocadia sp. (assembly GCA_021463795.1). GTDB lineage: Bacteria > Planctomycetota > Brocadiia > Brocadiales > Brocadiaceae > Brocadia. Next base: position 4,554 of record JAJTXE010000082.1, read on the forward strand.
AAGGTAGCCCATGCATCGCTGGAGGTAATGGTAAACCGGTTGTATAGCGTGTAATTTCTATATGCCCAGGGTGCAAGCGACAGGTAAAATGATAGCAAGAAAACAGGGATACCGTACAGGAGTCTTTTTTTATCTTTCCTGAAAAAGACTATGATAAAATAAAAGACAATGAATATGGGTAGATAAAGTACAACCGTCCTGCATAAGCAGGCAACAGCCAAAATAACACCAGCTACGACAGTGTCTTTTATATCAAGATTGTTTTTAACGGCCTTTAAGAGAAAAAGAATGGCTAATAGCAGTAAAAATATAAATAAGGTTTCTGCTCGTAGGTAAGAGGTCCACCATACCAATGGATGGTACACAGATAAAAGAAAACCGGCCATTAATGCCGCTTTTGAGGAAAAGATCTCCTTCGCGATAACAAACGTGAGGTAGCAGCTCACCGTTCCCAGAATTATTTGCGGTATAGCGTACGCCAGGATGCTTGCACCAAAAAAATAATACCATAACCCTAAAAATGACGAATAGACGGGAGGATAAAAGTTTTGGTAATAGGTGTCAGAAAGAGGCGTCGGCCGAAAATATTCCGGTAATTCCTGGGCCACCTCTGTGGTGGAATAGCTATACCCCTTCCCCTCAGCAAGATTTTTGGCGGTACCGTAGTACAGTTGAGAATCATCAATGTGAGGATATGCAGTTATCCCGCTTTCATGGATAGGGATATTATTCTTATCCATAAATACCATGAGTGAAATAAGCCGCGCAAAAAAAGCGATGCAGAGGATAACTATTAAGATATTTTTTTCTGATATCAATTTACATTTCATAAAGATGCAACACGTTACCTTTTGGACGAACAAATGAGAAATTCTTCAAACTGTCTATGCCGCAAGGCCGTCACAGAATCTGGCACAATGAGTTTGTTTTTTCTATCAAATACGTAGATAGTCGCTACGGTAACAAGATAATCAAAGATGACACTGGATAACGTTTTGGGCGTAAGAGCCTTTGATTTTCCGCTTAATCGCTGATGGAGGGCGCAGGATACCTCTGCATACAAATAGCCACGTTTTAAACACTTGATTAATAACTCCGTCTGATAAAAAAATCCGGTACTCCTCAGATGAATGTCGTCTAATACACATTTGCGATACATCACGGGCCCATTCATATAATTCAATAATATACCAAAGGTCAGATTAATAATCCCTTTGTACGTCTTGGATATCATCCTGCGGCTCCCCGACCGCACATTTCTGTTGTAAAAGAATGGAATTACGATATCGACGTGGTCCAGGAGCGGCAGATATCGCATGATCTCGTAGGCATCATTTTCGCCGTCACCGGGGACATACATTACGACCTCTCCCTGTGCATGCTGAACGCCGTCCCAATAAGAAGCGCCAAGTCCTTTTGGTTTGTCATGACGAAGCATTCGAATAAACGGGTATTTCTCAATGAGATCATTTACAAGCTGCCCTGTTTTATCTGTGCTGCCGTCATTCACTACGATAATTTCAGTGGAACACCCTACCTTCTGAAAGGATGCTATGATATTTTCCACAGCCCAGACGATATTGCCTTCCTCGTTCAAAGCGGGCACAATTACACTCAGTTTATATTTCATAATATCTTTCTTGCTCG
>JAJTXE010000083.1:0-1906 GCA_021463795.1 Candidatus Brocadia sp.
AACTCCTTGTAAGGGATGATTGGGATGCCGTACTTTTTGAGTTCTTCTTGTCCGAAGCTACGATCGTCTTCAAGTTTGTCCGTGTACGGTGTTCCTCCGACCACATTTTTCCCTTGTTGTCGTAATCGTTGTGCTTTTGTCCCTTGTCCAAGCACATCGTCAAAGACGATCACGTCTGCCCAGGCGACTTCGGTTTCCCAATTGGCTACTTTTTGTACGAATCCGTCACCGACCTCTTTGTCCTCTTCGCTTTCAGTATAAAACTTAACGTTGTGTCCTTCCTTAGCGACGTGCCAGGCGATGTCGGCAATCAAGGCGCTGATGGTGACGAAGAGAAAATTCTTCGGTGTAACTGTTTTCTGATCGTTCAATGGTACCTCACGAAATCATGGGAAATTGATGGAATATTGGTTATTCTCATGGAGATAAATAATAAAGTAAAAATGAAGAAAATTGCAAGGTTTTTAAAATTTTATTTTGGCTATTGTTTGCACACGATGATTGCAATGGTTATTCTCATGGAGATAAATAATAAAGTAAAAATGAAGAAAATTGCAAGGTTTTTAAAATTTTATTTTGGCTATTGTTTGCACACGATGATTGCAATAAAATACTACACGTTTATCTTGAGAGCAGCCAATGGTCCAGGTATGCATCCTGTCGGATTATTTGAACTCCCTGCATCTGTTTTAACCGGGAAAGGATATATTCCAAATGCTCCAAATTCTGTGTTGCTTGTTCCTCATCAAATGGTTTCCCCTGGCAATCCACATACAGATGCCAGGGGTGGATTGAAAATATAAAGAGGCCACCTTTAGCTGTTTCTCTTGCCCGCAAGGCCGCATCAATGTAGTCGCTGGAAACCCTTCGGCCTTCAAATATTGCCCAGAAATAAGATGACATCTTTTTCCCTTTTGAGTCCAGAAATGTGGGCAATGCCAGTTCCAGCAGATCAGCGTTGAACTTTTCCAGAGGAAACGGACATCCCTTCCATTTGGCACCCAAGGCAACCGTCTCGGATGAGTCGTACTGAAACCCCAGACGCTCTAAAACGTTTACTACCGCCTGATTGATCCTTGTATAGGGTGCACGAAATCCCCTCATTTCCCTTCCAAAAATTTTCTCCAAAAGGTCTTTTGCCTTTGTTATCGATTCTTCAATGGACACCTCTTCCATAGGCGCACCTGATACCTTGCCCAAATAATCCTCGTGTTTCAGCGAATGACAGGCCACCTCGTGTCTTTCAGATAATTTAGGCAAATCCACTCCGTCCGTAACGAGCATCTGCGCCGTTCTCGCCTCATAGAACAGGGTGGCGTTTATATCAAAGATATCCAGGAGTTCCAGGATCTTTTGCAGTCCCCTTTTGCATGCCTCTATACGTACCGTACCCTGCTCTACCGGAGAAGAAAGGGCATCATACCTTCCCTTAACGGCGCTATTGGCATCCGGGTCGATATCCAGAGTGATTGCAACATAAAGGGGTTTGCTAGTCTTTGTCATTTTTTATTGACCACAGAATCACAGGGGCACGGAGACACAAAGATGATTATAATACAAGTCTCCTAATTCCATCTTTCAATATCGCTGTATAAAAATAAATCGGTTTCTCTGTGTCTCCGTGCCTCTGTGGTTTGCCTTGCATGTTTTCATTTATTTTGGTTTCAGGAGCGGGAAGAGGATAACCTCCCTGATGGAGATATTGTTGGTGAGGAGCATAATCAACCTGTCAATGCCGACTCCGAGTCCGCCGGCCGGCGGCATGCCATATTTCAAGGCCGTCAGGAAGTCTTCGTCTATCTTTCCGGTAATATCGGCCTCGGTGCCTAACTGTTCACGGAACCGTTTGTCCTGTTCCGGTGCGTCGTTGAGCTCAGAATACGAATTGGCAACTTCCATGGAGGCA
>JAJTXE010000084.1:0-1961 GCA_021463795.1 Candidatus Brocadia sp.
GCCGGGTTTGTTCCCTATCTTTCGATCATTGACGCATTGATGGAGATCGGGCCGGTTGAGATCATGCATCATCTTATGAATTTTGATTTGATGTAAACACCATTCAAGTTTCAGAGATATCATTTGCTCATGAGGATGAAAATTAAGCAGATCAACGACGCCACCCACAATCAAACTATTGGTGGATATTTTGAATTGGAACTGTAGCTGAAGAATCCAGTGGTCAAATGGAATGTTTTTGACGAGGGCTAAGTCTGTCTGGATAGGGGATACATAATGACCAGGAGAGTTATTGTGAATTTTACGCCTACGGGTATGATCCCGACGAGGCAGATGACTACGCATGTACCCATTTCCGCTCAGGAAATCATAGAGGATGTGCATAGAGCAATTGAAATAGGTATCACGATGGTTCACCTGCATGCCCGCGATGAATCCAATGGCGCCCCGACCTTCAAGGCCGCTGTTTATGAGAAAATCATTACCGGCATACGTGCCTTTTCAAAAGACTTGATTATTTGCGTATCTCTTAGCGGCCGAGACTTTAGCGAATTTGAGAAGCGAAGTGAAGCACTCAGGCTCGACGGGAATGCCAAACCAGACATGGGCAGCCTCACTCTTAGCTCACTGAATTTCAATCAACAGGCGAGCATCAATAGCCCCGATATGATCAAAGCCCTTGCTTCAGAAATGTTATTACGCGGAATAATGCCAGAACTGGAGGTGTTTGACGCTGGGATGATTAATTACGCCAAGTATCTCATACACAAGGGTCTGTTGCACCCCCCTTTTTATTTTAATTTGATTATTGGTAACATCGCTTGTGCCCAAGCGGATCTGTTGCATGTGGGGGTAATGCTCCGGGATATGCCGGACGACTCTATGTGGAGCATCGGGGGAGTGGGCAATGCCCAGTTATCTATGAACACTCTGGCTATTGCAATGGGAGGGGGTGTACGCGTAGGACTCGAAGATAACATTTGGTTTGACACGAAGCGCACTAAACTTGCCAGCAATGCAGATTTGTTGAGGCGTGTACACGATATTATTGCGGCAAGCGACCGTGAACTGATGCCTGCATCAGAAATGAGAAAGGCACTGCTCATGGAGTCGGGGAACGGACGATACGGGCGCATTATGCGTTACGGGCAGCGAAAGGACGACATACAATAAATACGAATCAGGTCATAATCTTTGGAAATCAACCCCTTGCCAGTTTGGCCTGGTATTGTCTGACCCACGATAGTCCCTGGCAGGTGGTTGCCTTCACTGTGGATGGGGCATATATAAATGCCAATACCCACGAAGGGCTGCCCGTGCTGCCGTTTGAATGGCTGGAAGAGACACACGACCCGGGTCGAATACGGCTGCTGATCCCGCTGGGCTATCGCCATATTAACGGCCTGCGCATGCAGAAATTCAATGAGGCTCGGCAACGCGGCTACCAATTTGTATCCTATATCTCATCCCGTGCCAGCGTATGGCCTGATTTGCAGATCGGTGAGAACTGCATGGCATATGAACATGCCATTATACAACCGTTTGCTCATATTGGTGACAATGTTATCATACGAAGCGGGGTGCATATCTCACATCATACAACAGTCGGTGATCACTGCTTTATCGGAGCTACAGCCACGCTGGCCGGTAACGTACAATTAGGGGAGCGTTGTTTTGTCGGTGTGAATGCGACGGTGATAGACAACGTGCAAGTGGCTGAGCGTACCTTTGTCGGGGCCGGAGCTGTCGTGCTAAAGAATACAGATCCCGATAGCGTATATGTGGGGAACCCGGCGCGAAAACTGGATCGTTCTTCGCTGGAAGTGACATCTCGTTGAGGTTTCTTTTTTTAAAAAACACTAAGAACAATGTCTCTCTAAAAAAACACCTTAGCCAAATATATCGGGCAAGACTATGAGACAATTTTTGGCATAGTCATAGTTCCTTTTTTGTCTACAGTA
>JAJTXE010000085.1:0-1674 GCA_021463795.1 Candidatus Brocadia sp.
GGGGTTGTCTAAAAAGGGGATGAAATGAGAGAGGGAAATCGGTCAAAACGAGAACGGGACAAAAAAACTGGCGGTCAATGGATCGCCAGTTTTCGTAGGTTGTGAGCCATACACACCAGCCCCCACTCGACATCCACTTTTTTCAAACCTCTGAGCATGAATCTTCGGAAGCCCATATTGTGTTTCACATCTCCGAAGACAGTTTCGGGTTCGGTGCTGCGAAGTTTTCGCAAAGTGAGGCCCTGCTCGGAAAGCAGGTTATCTTTGGCTTGTTGGCGATACCGCCGCAAGGCAAAGCCGACTTGCATACGACGGTTGCCTTTGGCTTTGGTGCAGTGAGGTTTGAGCGGACAAGTGGAGCAGTGCAAACACTCATAGATGCGCCGTTCAGAGAGAAAGCCATTCTTGGAGGTATAGGGGACGGTCTCGAGGTAGACCATGCGGTTCTGAGCAGGACAAATGAACTCGTCCTGTTCCTGATCATAGGGGAAGAAGGCCGACTGGAAACGCAGTGTTTCGAGTAACTCAGGTTTGCGTGGGGGATGTTGCTCCTGGTGGAAGGTGTTGTATTTGAAGTAGTTGCCGATCTCGTGTTTCTCCAAATAGGCATAGTTCTCTTCACTGCCGTAGCCCGCATCGCCGGAGGCATTCTTGAATTGTTTGCCGTGTGGAAACTGTTGCTGGTGCATGTGCGGAATGAAGCAACTGGTATCGTCCGCCTGTTGGTGAATGCTGTAGCCCACTACAAACTGTCCTTCGGTCCCTATCTGTACATTGTAGGCTGGACGTGCCAAGGGCTTGCGTGCTGCGCGATCTTCCTTCATCCGCAAACTGCTGGCGTACGGGTCGGTCTTCGAGTAACTGTTGCGGCCTGCCAGCAAGCGTTCTTGTTCCTCATACTTCTGCAAACGCGGCACATCCTCCCGTTCCAGTTTCTTCACTGCTTTGTTCAACTCAGGCTTCAGCGGTTTGTCCTGCAACTGCGCATTGATTTCCGCCACTTTCTGTTTCACCTTCTCGGCGGTGATCTCGCTGTGTTTCCCCAATTCTTCCAGGTTGGCTTCCCCATATTCTTCATTTTCGTGTTGGTTCACCTGCTCGATTTCATCCAGCAGAGTTTGGATTTGCTTTTGCAGTTTCTCCTTGTACTTCTGGGTCTTCTTTGCCCAGACCACTTTGTGCGGGTTGGCGTTGGCGCCCACTTTGCTCCCATCCACAAAGTAGTTCTCCATTTTCACGTACCCCTCCTCCACCAGAAACTCCATCAGCGAAGCGAACACCTTCCGCACCACTTCCTTCAAAGTCTCTCCCCGAAAGTTGTTGATCGTATGAAAGTCCGGCTTGTTGCCCCCGCTGATCCACATGAACCCAATATTCTCCCATAACGCCTTTTCGATCTTCCGCGAAGAATAGATCTTCTGGGTATAGGCGTACACGATCACCTTCAACATCATGCGCGGGTGATAACTGCTCGTTCCGCCGCCTTTATATTTTGCCAGCAGGGCCTCAATGTCCAGTTCATCCACCACGCGATTGACCACCCGGACCAAATGCTGTTCAGGGATCAATTCATCCAGACTGGGTGGCAGCAGACTCAGCTGTTCCATCGTATAGGGCTTGAAGGTGATTTGTTTGTGTCTCATACCCCCATTGTATTAAACTTTTCCCATCTTG
>JAJTXE010000086.1:0-3342 GCA_021463795.1 Candidatus Brocadia sp.
AATTCCCCCTCAGCGCGATAGCGCAGGACAAAGGGAAAGGTAATGCCTTCCGGCCCTACTTCCATATCAAACAGCGCTCCCTCATCCACCGTGGCCGTTTGGGGATTCATCCTGATCCTGTAACGGATGTCCGGAGGTTTTTTGTAATTATTACTCCGCGAATCCATTATGGTAATCCTGCGCATAATAATGCAAACGGGGCAATTACAGGGTATCATCCCGCCCGGCTCCGCATTACACCCGCTATCAAAGACCGTTCGGAGGTCCCTCCGAAGCGCTCCACGCATAAGAGACCTGGGGATGCGGTATTGCCCTTTTTTACTGAGGAGTATCCTGTAACTGGTCTGATCGTTCCCCCCGGATTCCGCCCCAAAAAAGAATGGGGTTATCGCCTTTAAATTGCCCACGATAATCCATTCCTTAGTCACGGTATTGCCGGAGGCAAGGGTAATACAGGTATCTGAGTTATCGGGTCTGGAATGATATTCAACGGCCTCGCCAAGGATACCTATTTTGGGGCTAAAGCCGCCGGTCTTTTCCTTGTATTCACGGTAGATGCTATTTCCCAGGGTTTCACAGAATGAACGCCACTTATTGCGGGCGTCATGGGTTTCCCGTGGTAGTCCACCCACCCCTAAGTCCCCTCCTTGGAGGGGACTTTCTCTATTCCCCTCTTGAAAGGGGCAAGGGGTGTGTTCCTGTTCTTCCTCGGGAGATGGTTGAACGGTTTTCCACAATTCCGCTAAAACGTCCCTGATTGGTTTGTCCCCAACTTTTATGTCCCAGAGGTGGTGGTCTTTGCCGTCTCTTCCTTTGGGGAGTTTTCCAATAATATCCGGTTCTTCCAGCCGCATTGCCCGTACCACGTCCGCGAGTGTCCTGGCCTTTTCAATCTTGTCGCATTTGTCAAAGGCATCCACAATATCTCTAGCAGATCGTCTTAAATTGGTCCTTGTTTCTTCAAATAACCCGGCTGTAGGTTCTTCCCGTGCATCTTTCGGTGGGATTTGTAGGTCTTTCTTCGTGCCTTCGCGTTCTTCGTGGTTAAATCCTTTTTGCAATAGAGTTATCCGGCAAATTGCCCCGCAGAGTTTATCTACAAAGCCAAGTGAATCCCGGAGCAATTGTTTCAGTTGTTCAGCCGTTTTCTCTTGTTCGTTTAAGGTTATCACACCCTGAAATGTCCAATAATCTTCGTCATCCACCTCCCACACCTTGAAATAATCACGCGCCTTGCCCGTATGGTAATTTACCCTGTTGAATCCTCGTTCGGTTGCAATATCGCTTAATTTTGTGGATTTGCCATTTCTTATAAGATTAAGATTGTTGAAATGGATATCATAATCGCCTTTATTCTCGTGATACTTACCCGCCTTATCAAATCTGCCCAGGAGCAGGCAAAGGGCGCATGCGTCTTCTCTGCTTTGGCAGACATCAGCTCTTTCTGACCGTAACGTAACCAGGGTAGGTCTTTTCCGGAGAATAAAAGGCTTATCACCACTGCCTGTTTTAAACTCACCATTGCAACACCTACCATACCTGTCATTTTTCATACAGATAAGTTCCTCGGCCGCCCGGATAACCGCAGACCGCAGGAGCGTGCCGGTAATTTGGAGTGTTTTCACGCCTCCGTCCGCATCCTTGCGGCATCGGGCAAAACCCTGTCCCCGCCGATAACTCGCCTCTGTTTTCTGTTTTTCTTCGCACCACGCTATCAGGCGGTAAGGCTCGAAAAAGGTGAGGGTGATTGGAATAATCGACATTTACCACCGTCCTATTTTTCTACTTCAACAAAGACACATATCACGTCTTCTATAGGCTCTTTTGCCTTACTATTTAAAGCATTCATGAACAAATCCTTGTTTATTTTTTTTAAGGTATCTCTTTTTTGAGATAGGAGAACTGCTAAGTATTGAAGATTGTTGTTTGGCAACGCTATTTCTATAGGCAACCATTGTTCCTTTTTTTGGACAGCAGATGGTAATTCTTCTATTTTCTTATCGTCGAGAATTAAGAAACATGTATAATAAAATAACTCTCCATCAATTGCACCTTTTACAGGTTTCAAAATATCAGGACACGATTCATCTTCAAAAAGCAGGATTTTTCCTTCTTTTAAGGGAAGTTTGATATTGTATGTTGAAACAACCTCTCTAGTTTTTGTAGCTGATGTTGTTCCTGACGAAGGTATAAGTTCTAAATGAACATTTATTGATAAAGCTGTCTTCACATATTCATATAGAGCATAAAAAAAATTTTTTGAATTAGAAACTACTGAACATTCTTTTTCATCTGAAACAGCAGTATCAGATGCTCGCATTGCAATTACCTCACCTAAACAATGGTTACAAGTAATTATATGATTCCTTGCTTTTTCTTCTTCATCGCCTGACATTTCGTTAAAGGCATATCTGGCTATGTCTATGTCAAAACAATTTTGTGTTATTTTTCTTGTATTGGATTTAATACTCTTTAATGCATCTAGTACTTCTTTTGATTTTGTGTATTCCTCTTTGCACGTAGTGCAATTTCCAATATGTTTTTTAAATTCTTCCTTTTTACTAATTTCTAAAGCATCTTCAATATATGCAAAAATTGTTTCCTCACTATAAATATTACATTTGGCCGTCATAGTAAAATCCCCTTATTTTAATTACTTGTATTTAAATTTCTCTTTTTCTTTTAAAAAAATTAATTTAATTTGTTTCTTAGCAGCGTTTATGTAACGTATTATCGTGCGCTCAGATTTTTTCAAATATACAGCAATAATTTTCTCAGATAAATCGTAATAATAACGTAAATAAAGTACTTCCGCCAATTCAGGATATTCAATAGACATTTTTTCAAGAGCACTCCTTACTATCTTTACTATCTTTGTTTCTTCCTCTAGCAATATATCCTCATCTGGAGCATGAGGATATATTGCATCATATTTTACACCTTTTTTATTATTGGGTTCATCCTTCTCAAAGATTTGGACTGCAGATTTCACAGAGCCTTCTTCAAGAACCTTGTCCTTTTTATTGCTATTTAATTTTGTTTTTTTGATTTCATCTAAAAAATCACAGTAAATGCATTTGAACAAGTATGTCTTTAAACTTCCACAGAATTTAAAATTTAATGGTACCTTTTCATCATTTAACGTCTTTTTTATAGCCTCGTTGATATATACCTCGGCATCTGTTGTTGATCTTCCTTGTCGCGTAGCATAGTTAACTAATTTTTCATATAATTCTGTATCTTCATATATGACTTTGTTGATTAACTAACAAAACATCAAAAGAGTCGTAACTGTTTGAGAAATAAAGAAATATCGCAAAATAATCCTTGACTATTTTGCGG
>JAJTXE010000087.1:0-4115 GCA_021463795.1 Candidatus Brocadia sp.
AAAAACCGACTGGTTGACATAGCATACTTAAAGTGCCTTGTAACAATAATATAATCATTCTTTAAACAGGTCAAGAAATTTCGTCACAATGCACAAATAGCCGTTTGCCTGGTGGTCGACAGATTTCGTTCCCTAATCCGTAATTAAAGTACATTATCCACCGGCCTCTTGTCAGCGCCAACAACCTCTTTATCCAGCCATTTTTCATTTCTCGATTTAAATACAATGAGCGAATCCGCTTCCTCCTCATTCATGATTTTCTTTGCCTTGATCTTCAACTCTTCCAGTCTCGCCTCGGTAATTTCCCCTTCAAATACCGAATTCTGGATATGGTGGAGGTATCCCCGGCAAAGCTTTAGCATCTTTCCGCATCTTTTTTGATCGACATCGTAGACAACAATTACGTACATGGCACATCCTTTGGTTCAATCTGATCAAGCTGTGTGAAACCGTTCAAGAGGTGCAAACAGTTTAAACAGTTTAAACAGTTCAAACAGTTCAAACGGCTTACACGGCTTAAACGGTTCAAACAGTTCAAACTGTTTGAACGGTTTAAACGGCCTCGCCCGCTTGCACCATCATGAAAAATTACCACCAGATTTTAAACCCTTCATACTCCTGCTCTCCAATCAGGTGTTTGACCAGTTTGTAGCACTCTAACCGGATAAGATACCGGTACGAGACCTGTCGTTCAAGTTTCTTGTGGGTTATGATCGTCTTGAGTTTTTCGTCATACTCCCGGATAATGGTCTTTCTACCCTTTTCATTCAGATAACAGAGGTTTACCTCCGTCATAAAGTCATCTTCCGTAATCTGCTTGCGGTTGAGCAGGGTAAAGATGGTCCTGTCACTGAAGATGGGTTTAAAGACCTCTGCCAAATCAAGACTCAGGGAAAACCTCCGCTCCCCGGGTTCGTGGAGATAGGAGATAAGCGGATTGAGTTGGGTATGATAGATTTCACCCAGGCATGTCGTGTAGACCATAGCATTGAGATACGAGATCAGGGCATTGACCATATTGTCAGGCGGCTGCTTTACCCTCCGTTCAAATTCTATCTCCTGTTCAATAATGCCGGGCCATGCCTTGTAGTAGGTATTGCGGATATTTCCCTCTATGCCCATTAATTCCTCTACGGCATCCGTTTTTTCAATTTGTAATCTGAGGGCCTCTATGGCATTGATATACTCATCCAATGGCTTGCCTCTGTTGTTATAGTACCGGAGATTCTTGAGGATATTAAAACCGGCCGCTTCAACAAACGCCCTTGCCAGGACAATCCTCTTCTGACGGCTCGTATAGTGATTTACCTGCTTCACCAGGAGCTGCCCGGAATTTAAGTATTCGCGCGGATAATAGCTGCCGGAATAATAACCATAATAATTAAAGATGTGCACCGGTATGCCCTTCTGTGCCAGATAATTAAAGAGTTTGGTATTGAAGTCAATCTCACCGAAGGCATAGAGAGCCTCCGTGTTTTCAATGGGTATAACGGCCTTGGATCCATCTTCCTTTTCAAAAAAGATGGTGTTTTCCTGACGTTTCAGGCGGCCGTTGTTAAAGATGTAGTAGTTTTGTTTCATAGAGAAACCGTTTAAACCATTCAAGCCGTTTGAGCCGATTAATCAGCACAAACGTGCTTAAACCGCTCAAATGGCTTAAACGGCTTGAACGGTTCTATTTTACACCCAGCACATATCCCCATAACTGCACTTTTTGCATATCTTCATTTTTTGATGTGGCGGTGGCAACCCGGCTTCCACAATACTTAGGATCTCCTGTAAAATTGCCTCTATTTTTTTATCATCGTCCGACTCTAAAAACACGTCCAGGGTCTTTCTGAGTTTTGGATAGTTAATCTTGCCCGTCACCCCTTCCACTCCCTTTTGCTTCAGATACCAGAGGTAATACTTTAACTGCCAGATATGGGGTTCTTCCACCTTGTCAGACTTTTTTACCTCATGAATGACCCTGTCTCTCCCGATAAAATCTATCTTGATGGTGTCGTCAATATCGATCTCCTTCTTCTCCCGCTCATACGACGTCTCATGAATCAATTTGCCGAGATAGACGGCGTCGCTTGTCTGCTCCATCTCGATATTTTTAGAAAAATACCAGAGCTTCTTTTTGCAGAGGAAATAATAGTTGATCTGGGTACCAGTGAAGCGAATATTTTTTTGCTCTGTAGTGTTCATTATTTATTTGCCACGAATTAACACGAACATACACGAATGTTATAGAACAAAGATTTAGCAGGAATAGACAGGATGAACGGCATTCGGAAAAACATGGGAAAAAGACACACCTGTTTCTTAATTTTCCTTCTCAAAAGCCGCCCAAAATTATTTTCCCTTATCCATGTCATGAACCGGATATTTTTTATCGTGTCCATCTTATCTGTTCCCCTTAAGTAAAATTTGCGTCCTCTTTGTACACAACTCCTTTTATCCTGCTTATCCTGGCCATCCCTGTTCCACCGGGCATTTCTTCTCCGCCAATTACATGTCTGGGGTTGTTTTGTCTTTTCCCATGCAGCATTTTTTGTACTTTTTTCCGCTGCCACATGAACACGGTTCGTTTCGTCCAATCTTTGACGTGCTGCGAACAACGGGTTTTACGATTTCTTCCTCTTCCCATTGGTCACCTTCTCTTGCTGATGATTCATTCCTTTCTCTTTCCCAGCGTTTCTGCCGGTCTCTTATATGCTCTTTATCATAAAAAGACAGCCAATCGCGCTTATAGAGATTTATACGCTTTTTTCCTTGAGAAAACGTCTTTTCAAGGTCTTCCTCATCGAATGAAACAAAGAAGAGTGTCTCTTTTTCTCTGAATTTTTTTTCTTCCTGACAAAAGGCGAGAAGCGATTCTTTATATTCGATGCACACAAAATCAAGCAGTATATTAGCCGCTTGTACCCTAAAATCCATATCTTCTTCTTTGTTCATGGCTAACGAATGTATAGAGGAAAAGATATCGCCCGCAATCTCCGGGTTTTTGAGGGTAATGGCGGCCATTCCCTGGAGCGCAATCGTTCTGACGTACCAATTCTGTTCTTTATCCTGTACAAGTTGGCGAAGACCTTCCCGTGCGGGCATTCCTATCTTACCAAAGATCGCCGGAAATGCTTCAAAAACCCAGTCTACATTATATTTATCAGACCACTTTATAGCCATTATCAGTGGAGGAATAGCCGCTTGAACACCAATAGCGCCCAGGATGAACACGGCATGGATAGGCGCCCAAAATTCCGGTCTGTCTTTTGTCCAGTTCATCTCTTCCTGCACAATATCTGAGAGCGGCTTTATCATCCGTTCGCTGCGTTTTAAAAACTCATCCGCGGCCTCGCGCGGCAGGCAATCTTCCTCGGTAAAGAGCCGGTGCAACAATTTGTCATCATCCAACGTGAGATAATCTACCATATCAACTCCTTGAAGAGTCATCCTCTGTAACAGTTTAAGCCGTTCAAGCAGTTTAAACCGTGAAAATCGTTCAAACGATTTGATATTTGCAAGCGGGCAATTGAAAGAAGCTTGCAAAAGCCAACTTTTTGCCTTGCTTTTCTGTTTTTAACAGGAATGAACGTGACAGGCAGGATATTTTAATCATGCTCATCTTGTTCATCCCTGTTAACTGAAATTCATGTTATTTCCTTCTGTAAATCTCTTTTCTATGCCCTATCCTTAAGATAATAACATCTCTGCCCTCTATATCAAAGAGAACCCTGTAATCTCCAATCCTGAATCTGTATGTACCTAAGGTAGGGTCTGTAAGTTTTTCGGCATACGCTAACGGGTCTTCTTTATATCGTATGATTGTTTTTCCTATCCGCTGCTTGACATTTTCATCAAGGGCCTTAACATCTCTTACTGCTCTTGCAGTGTAGACAAGCTCATATTTCACTTGCCAAATACCTCATCATGGGTTTTTATCCGTTTCGCTTTATAATCGGACCGAGCCTCTTTAATGCCCTCCAGATATTCAGGGGATGTCGCGGCAAGCAAGTCCTCAAGAAAAATATCTCTCTCCCTTTTTTTCATCATTTTTATAGCCCTGATAAGCTCCGCAGGGGAAAGATTAATTTTTACTGTACTTAACATAATTAAACCTCCATCTTTTA
>JAJTXE010000088.1:0-456 GCA_021463795.1 Candidatus Brocadia sp.
TCAGAAAAGGTTAGAAGAAGGAAAGATGAAACCGGAGGAACACTATTCGGACGCTGGATTTGTGAATGGCCAGACCATAGTGGATTCACAAGACAGAGGGATCTTGCTGGAAGGTCCAAGTTCAGGGCGTTCCCAATCATTTGAGAAGTATCAAGCCGGAGATAGACCACTTGACACGGCGGACTTTGAAGTGTGTGTTGATGAGAAGAACAGGGAAGTCTCTGTACTTGCCTGTCCGGGAAAACAAGCGCCGATAGACCATGTGCGAAGTGAGAAGACGGGAAAGACCCTGGTGCATTTTGACGCATCGGTATGCAGGGAGTGCAAGGTAAATACGAGATGTCCGGTAAAAATTGGGACTGGGGTGGCGACCTTGACGATAGATGGGGCATCGTATGCCGGGGCGGCACGCCATCATCAGTACATGGAGGATACGGATTACCGTAAGCGGTGTGC
>JAJTXE010000089.1:0-1716 GCA_021463795.1 Candidatus Brocadia sp.
AATGCAGCCAGAAATGCAATCAAAAATAAGAAGGGCGACCGTGCAACAGCATATTATATGCAGGCGTTATTATTTGATGAGAACGATTGTACGCTTGCTGAAGAGGTAGCCGGTGTCTTTGCCGGGCAGGAGAAATATGAGAACGCCCTTGAACTTTGTGACAGGATTTTACTTCATGATCCACAAAATAGGGGGGTAACGATTCTCAAAATTAATCTTCTCATGCGCTTAAAGAAATTTGCAGAGGCGCAAGAAACAATTGCTCAAGTTCCTTACGACGAAAGAAGTCTTAAATTACGGCAACTCTCCGCTGATATTGATGCCTGGTCGGGGAATTACGACACAGCAATTGAAAAATACCAAAAACTGATTCACCAGTCTCCGGATAATCGTGAACTATGGTCTCAACTGATCAAAGTGTTATCCTGGGCAAAGAAGTGGTCTCTACTGTTAGAGACCGCACAAGCGGGAAAAGATAAAATTGAAATGAACGATGATACCCGTGCTCTTTTAGTCAATGCGCACTTATCGGTGGGGGAACAGGAGAAGGCAATTGAGGTCTGGAAAACCATCGGCAGAGGATCCGATACCTGGCGTGCCTCTGCCTTGATGATCGTAGACAAACTCCTTTCACAGAGAAAACTGGCTGCTGCATTGGATACCCTCGAAAAAATTGTGTCTGACGGCAAATTCATTCCTGAAGCGCACCTGCTGGCGAAATTGGCTATTCTCTATACCTACCAGGAAATGCCTGCGAAGGGATTTGAAATCCTGGATAAATATCCTGTTTCTCCTCAATCAAAACCAATTCTTGAAGCCACAAGGGCGGAAATCTTATCCTTAACAGGACGATATGATGATGCCCTGACAATAATTCATACGCTGGAAGGGGACAAAGAAACTGGATTCCGCCTGCGAATGCTGGAGTTAGAATGCTACTATGCCTTGGAGAACGATAGGATGCTTCTTGAAAAATCATCGTCACTATTACAGAAGCTTTCTCATGAGGAAATAACCGATAAGGCCAAGGTTTTAACGCTACGTATTCTTTCCCAAATACGCATCGGGCACTATAAAGAACTAGGTGCGGAAATTGAATTATTATCAAAAATCGACGACAAAGACCCTGGCCCGGCAATTCTTACGGTTTTATTACTGGCTGCCGGGAGACAATTAGAAGCAAATGAAAGGGCAAATCAGGTGTTAGGTAAAGTATTATCGAGGTTTACAGCGGAAACTGAGATGATCAGACCCCAACTCCTCGATGTTGTGCCACTTTCTGCCTGGAAAATTGCTGATGATGTGGCTATGCACCACAATCCCGAAGTATGCGCCCAGCGTGCAAAGGCTGAGTATAAAGCCGGTAATTATCAGCAATCCCTGATATTCTACACAGAACTAAAAAAAGAGAAAAATGACCCGCTTTATAAACTGGGCATGGTGGAATGTTTTCTGGGCATGAATAATCCGGAGGAAGCAAACAACATATTTCATCAGATCCCATTACCCGGTTTGCCGGAAAAAGAAACCACCCGTTACCTTGAGGCGCTGGTTACGTTGAAAAAGAGGAAAGAAGAACTTTTGGTTGGACTATCACGATTTTCAGAGGACGTTTCGCAAAAGACCTCTGCCAAAGCAATCGTGGCAATTGCAAACGTTCAATCCGGCGATCGTGCAACTGCGGATGGAATCGTAAAGCAATACCTTTCAAATCAA
>JAJTXE010000009.1:0-2082 GCA_021463795.1 Candidatus Brocadia sp.
GGCGATACTCTATTGCGGCGGAGAAAGCGCGCTTCACGTCCTTAATCCCCCGGCAAGACTCATCTGGGAACTGTGTGATGGCACGCATACCGTTGAAGACATGGAAAGGATCGTAAGGGCAAGCTTCTCTGTTGCTGACGGATGCGACGTGGCGAAGGATATCCGGCAAACGATCGACGACTTTGCACGCAAAGGGGTCCTGGAGGGACAAGAGGGGAGCCGTGTTGCCTCCTCGTAAACCGGTAGCGCGGGTGGTTTATCCCCCGCCGAATGTCTGGCAGGGCTAGCCAGCGCATTTCGCGCTTCGGATTTTATCTCTTCCGGCTCGTTCGGGCCGGGAATTTCAAACAGATACCTTCTCCTCCCCGCGCAGTAGGGAAAAGAGGGGCGGTTGATTTCATTGCAGAGATGCTGTTTATGAATGTGTTGCCAAAAGAGTACCTCACCCATCAAGTGCGGTTGCGGTTTTATGATATTGACGTAACGATTGAGTCGGATAGCGGTACGTTTATCGACCACTTTGCACGGCTCTACCGGCGATTTTGCACGGATAATCAGCCAGACGCCCTTCACCGGGACTCCATCATGAGTTCAGCCGGACGACCGGGGGAATTACGGAAAACCTGCACAGAACGTGAGTCTGTGCAGAGGAACACACGAACGCCGACGTCCTTCAAATTTATCATTGTGTCGAATCCTGACAATCCCTGGGGCAGGCAGGTCATGATTTGCAATGGCGAGGTGTGGCCGCTGAGCGACCGGAGATTGCTGGAGGGGTACGCATATGAGGTAATCCTCAGCACCATCATCACCAGGATACGGAGCCATCTCCTGATTCACGCCGGCGTTGTTTCCTGCAACGGACAAGGGGTAATAATCGTGGCAAATACCATGCATGGAAAGACCACCCTTGTCCTGGAGCTTGTGCGCCGGGGATTCCGGTTCCTTTCCGATGAAATGGCAGCCCTGGGAAGGTACGATCATAAGGTGCATCCCTTCCCAAGAAGCCTCTGGATACGCAAGGGCACCCTGGAACTCACCGGTCTTTCCGATAAAGCCGTCAATGCGATGCGATGGATGGATAAATTAATTTTCGATATTGAAGAGATCATTCCGGACAGCCTTGGCGCTGCCGTGCCGCTGAAACATATTATTATGCTGCATAATCCGGATGAGGCAAAAGGAGCTGACGTGAACAGGATGGGTCAGGATATCTGTGTGATGGTCGACCGGTTCGACGACGAATTTCTTGCCGGGGTCCGGCACGGGGAAGGAATAACCAACGTCCGGAAAAGCGTGTATCTTGGGTATCCCGCGCTCAGGTTTTGTGCCGACCGTCCAAATGCGGCATTGTCCGCGGTAGAATTATTGTGCAGGCAGTACAAGATACTGGTGATGGACGTTATCAAAGGGGAGAGGGAGCGCCCGACGTTTAAGACGGGCGCAACCATACAGAAGATCCCGGCAAGTCAGGCGATGGTTAGCCTGCTTGGCCATTATCTGGGCGGATACTTGTCCGATGTATTACACGACGAGTTTCGGGGGAGTTCTTCGCGGCTCTTTGTGGAGTTAGCATCAATTGCAGGCAAGGCGCGGTGCCATCGCATCTCTGTCGGTCCCCTGAGCGAGGTGGCCGATTTGGTGTGCGAGGCAGTGAATGCCTGAAGCGGCGTAAGCACGATGCACGGGCCGGAGAAGGTGAGGGTAAAAAGATAGTTGTCAGTTGTCAGATGTCAGGTGACAGGAGTCAAAACAAAGAAAACGGTAAGCGGTCAGGTGTTGGCTTTCAGACGTAGCGCGGGCGGTTCATCCCCCGCCTTGCGTGTGCGACAAATTTGGATCAGGCATTACCTCACCGGAATAATCACGAGGGATGGGTGTTGTGTCGTGTGTGTTGGATGGTTGGCCGACCATAAAGGATCGGCGCTACGTTGTTGATGGAAAACACCGTAGCGTAGCGCGGGCGGCTTGTCCCCCGCCTGCTAATTCTAAATTCCTTGTTCTGCGGTTCGGTGTTCTCTTTAAAGTTGAACTATCACGATGGATTGATTCTGTGCCGGGAGAAAAATATGGGTAATAAAG
>JAJTXE010000090.1:0-1542 GCA_021463795.1 Candidatus Brocadia sp.
CAACTTACAATTTTTCTTATCACTCCCAAGTAATGCGTATTAAAAACCTTCAACTTTTCAAGCAAATAACAGATTAGCCATGACCTATGAGCTATGAGCTATGAGCCTTGTTATTGGCGGGGCGAGGGTGATGCGTTTCAGGGTAATTTGACAATGCGGGAAGAGTTCGTGAATTTCTTTTTTTTACGCCTTTCACATCAGGATTTTTCGGGTTATTCATGTAATAATCATACCACAGAATTACTCCATCAGGTTCCAAAACGCGAAGCATTTCAGCGGCAATGCCCTTTTTCATTTCTGTATCAAGTTTATTCCATAGCGCAGCAAAGCCGCAACCAAAAAGAGTTTAACCACAAAGCACACAAAGTCTTACACAAAGGACACAAAGAAAAACTTGCAAAAAAAAGAAGTTTTTACACGGTAATACTATAATGTATCGGATGCTGCCAATAGGTGACTGAAGACTGGTGCTTAAATCCAGTACTTCTTACGATACCGAAAATCGACAGATTGAAAACGTATTTATAGAGTATTTTTTGTATTGAGAAATTACCTCGTAGGGATACTGTTTTTACAATTGACTATAACCTCAATAGGTGACTCCAAGTACCTTGATATTCTCTGAGTCCTCTGTGTCCTCTGATTGGATTATTCATGTGATAGTCATATCAGGGGATTATGCCATCCGGCTTAAGAACACGGAGCATTTCTAAGGCAATGCTTCTTTTCATCTCCGTGTCAAGGATTGATGTGAAGTCAGTAAACTGAATAAAAATAATTATTCATTTTGAGGTATTGCCCACCATACTTTTTTAAAGGTATCTATAATTTCTTCAATAGTCATAGAATTTATTTCATGGTGTTCCTCGGAATTTCCTAATGGATGTAAATGCCATCCTCTTGTATTATCGAAATCTATTCCCCAAATTCTTTTGTCATCTTCGATAAGCGCAAAAGCTATGGTTTTAGTAATTTCATTGAAGTATACCTGTAAAAATCGATTCTTCTTTCTTCTGTAGGATTACACGCCCCTTTAAGACAAATACTTCTGTTTGGAAGTCAACTTTTTTAACAAAATCAAGAGTGGAAAGTGCATGAAGTAATGAGACAAGAAATTGGCTTACATCCACTGTTTTTTCATTTCATCGTAGTGTTTTTTTAATGTTTCTGCTTCTTCCCATTGCCAAAAATCTCTTTCAGTATCAAAAGAATAACCGTCCTTTTTAAGCATTCCTTCTTTTGACCTCTTTTTAAACTCATCAAAATTCATCTCCCATTTCTTTTGGAAATCATTTATTATTTCATCCAAATATTTTAACTTAAGTTCCAAATATTCTAAAAGAACCCTGCTAAAAGCATCGTCAATATCTTTTGAACCAGTTGCTTTTATCAGAAACTCTCCTACTTTTGGGGAAATGGTTGGCATTTCGTACCCCCCTTCTAATTTATTTTAATTAACTATTAAATTATTCAATAATGTAACCATATCAAATCATTGAATGCAAGGATTATTCATCCGGACACGGATTCACAGGAATATAC
>JAJTXE010000091.1:0-593 GCA_021463795.1 Candidatus Brocadia sp.
GCGCCCCTGCGCGGCATCGACGGCTTCAGCCAGCTGCTCGCCGACGAGTACCGCGAGCGGCTCGACGCGCAGGGCCTCGATTACCTCGAGCGCGTGCGCCGCGCCGCCCAGCGCATGGGGCATCTGATCGACGACATCCTCGAGCTCTCCCGCGTCACGCGCCAGGAGATGCGCCGCGTCAGGGTGGACCTCTCCCAGATCGCCGCCGAGCTGATCGAGGAGCTCGCCCGCGCCGCCCCGGCGCATCGGGTCGAGACGCATCTGGCCCCCGGCCTGACCGCCCAGGGCGATCCGCAGCTGCTGCGCGTGCTCATGCAGAACCTCGTCGAGAACGCCTGGAAGTACTCTTCCAAGACGCCCGCTCCGCGCATCGAGTTCGGCCGCGAGACCGTCGCGGGCGAGACCGTCTTCTTCGTGCGCGACAACGGCGTGGGCTTCGACATGCAGTTCGCCGGGCGCCTGTTCACCCCCTTCCAGCGCCTGCACCGCCCAGAGGAGTTCGAGGGCACCGGCATCGGCCTGGCCACCGTCGCCCGCATCGCTCACCGCCACGGCGGACGCGCATGGATCGAATCGGAACCGGGAAAGGGAAC
>JAJTXE010000092.1:0-4879 GCA_021463795.1 Candidatus Brocadia sp.
TCATCATAAACCGGCGTGCCGGGTAAAGGAGTAACAATTGATATGTAAAAATCGTCCACATCAAGGCTCTTTGCCAGATCAATCGTTTTTTGAATCTGCGCCCTGGTTTCTCCGGGGAAACCAATCATAAATAATGCCCGTGTCTCAATACCCCTGCTTTTTAAGTAGTCGATGGTTTCCGGAACCTGATCTACTTTTACTTTCTTGTCAATGAGAGAATTTTGAACACCCTGATCTGCCGCTTCAATAGCAATCTGAACCTTATAAAAATTAGCCTCTGCCATGAGGTCTACCATTTCATGATCAAGCGCATTTACTTCTGTTCCGCCCGGTACATGAAAGTAGATATCAGGGAATTCTTTCGCTATCATTTTTAAGAGTCTTTTCACCCGCGGCTTACTCACAAAAAAATTGTCATCCAGAAAAGCGATTTCTCCCACTCCGTATTGAGAAACCAACCATCTGATTTCTCGAAGTACCTCTTCATTCTTCCGCATGCGATAACCACGGTAACCACTCATGAGAGGTGAAGTGCAAAAGTAACATGCGTGAGGGCATCCGCGGGTGCTGATCATCACGGCGTGTCTTTCCCGCACAACATCTCCGCCTCCGATGCGTACGTCCGAGTTCCAATAATCCTCCAAAGGAAAGATGTTCCACGCCGGAAATGGTAATTTGTCTAAATCATCAGGAATGCCTGCGTTTTTAAGAGTATAATAACTCCATCCCATACCTTTTGTAACCGGTGTGTACCTTAAAAGGGTGTTTTTTATCTCTCCACTTTCCCGATAGTATAAATTAGGGACTTCATTGCGAGGGAGACGACCATTCAAGCTCTCTAAAAAAAGACCATAGATTGGTCTGACTCTGCAACGATCACATAATCCACGTATTCACATTTCATGACGTCCTCCGGCGCTCCACTCGGATGTTGTCCGCCAAGCACAATGGGGATATGCGGAAAATGTCTTTTTATTATTTCACAGAGTTCGAAGACCTCTAAAATTAAGAAGGAAAATAACACGCTGATTCCTATGATATCCGGCTTTGCCTTTTCAATCCGCGCAAGAATGTCTTCCGTACTCAAACCATACAGAATAGATTGATTTTTGAAAATCTCATTTTTATAACCTTCAGCAAGGATGTCCATAACCTGCACCTCGTATCCGTTCTGCAAAAGATTTGCAGCAATATATGCCAATCCTAACGGCGGCGTGCAATGTTTTCGGTGCGCTGGGGTACCATCCGGAAGTACATACACTTTTCCGGGGGGATTGATCAGTAATACCTTATGAATCGGACCATGTGTTGCCATCCTTTATCCTCTCGTGAAGATATAATTTATCGTGTCTTCAAATTTCTTTGGCGCTTTCGCCTTTGTAGCTTTGTAAACGGAAAATCCCTTTTGCTCTAAGATATTCATCACCCTTTTATGCTCGTCAAAGTGGGTAAACAATTCTATATAAATTTCCTTTATGTGATTCAGCGTCTTATCCATTCCCTCTATTACATTCAATTCATTGGTATCAACATCAATTTTTACTTTTGTGGGTAAAGGTATGCGAAAAAATTCTATGCTATCGTCTACCCTCATACAGAGGGTGTCCTGAATAAACATATTCTTATCATCTTCAAGAAAGATCGATCTTCTGCCAATACTATTGATAGCCCCACCTTTCGTAAACTCCCGGATATAAAATGGTTTTATCTTCGTTTCTCTGTCACAGGCCAGGGGCAAGGGAACACACTGCTGACTTAACCCATTTTTGTAAAGATTTGCATAAAGCAATTGAACGTTATTTATTTCTGGTTCAAAGGCATATACCTTGATACCTTTCGTTTTTGCTGCATAGAGTGAATAATTACCCACGTTAGCGCCAATATCATAAAAAATATCATCTTTCTTAAAACTGTCTATCCAGGTAATAATTTCTGATTCTTCGGTTAATAAGGTTTTTGCCCTCCATACGAGCCTGCCGTGGCCCGTACAAAAAATCAAATCCTCGCCGTTGGGAAGCTTTATACGTATTGTCGGATCGAGCATTTGTTGCATTTCAACCATAAAACGACGGTTGCTGTTCAGTCCGAGTGCGGAGACCGCAATTTTTGCGAGATATCTCAATGTCTTTATAAAAAGATTTGGTTGATAACCAAATTGGCCGCTTTTATGCGCATCGGGTGATGGATAAAGAAATTTGTCGATTTTTTCTTTTATGCTCATAGATTCAGGTAATAAGGGACAAGGGTATCCTACAGCTGTTCAAAAAGTCTCATACAATTTTTTATCACGACATCCATATTGTCATAGTGATAATTCCCCATTCTGCCTATCGAAAATACTTGGTCGGGCAATTCATCTTTATATCTCTTTGCCTTGTTTATCTCCGACATGATTGGGTACGGATATAATTTGTTATGAAATGAAGGCGTTTCAATAAGAATCAGGGTATGCGGTGATTGGTATCCGGTAAGCAGTTTGTATTCGAAAATTCTGGTATATGGTTCATCATTGGCATAGTGTATGAAATAGTAGGGTTCCGGAGTGATACGTTCGATAGGGAGTATCACTTTCAAAAAGTCGCGACCGATGTAAGGTAATTCGCCGTATTGATAATCAAAAAGCATATCCGGTGAAATCGTTGATACAATGACATCTCCCGTCATCCACCCATTCTTTACCCACACCTTTTTCTTTTGTATATCAAACTTTTCAACGGAGGTATGAAAAATAACCGTGCATCCCTCTACGCATTTTTCAAAATAGCTATTGTATCCATCAGGTTCCGTTGGATACGCCACGATTTTTTTCCCTTCAAAACATGCCTTTGAGCCTGTTTTCAGCGCCACCCCTTTGGGTGAAAAGGTGAACTCATCAAGTATCTTGTTATTTTTTATCTTCCACATCTTCTTCGAGTACGTGTTGATAAATTTATGGTAAAGGGTATCACCAACGGAATATGTCCAATACTCCTCAAAATCTCTTGCAGTCGAGACGTCGGGTCGGTTCTGTAATTCTTCATGTATCTTTTCTTTGTCAGGCATGAACTCGATTTCATCTTTATGAATCGGATACGTATAAAATGCATTATCCCCTCCGACAAAGGTCATATTATAGTGCTTCAGCTCCCTTAATTTTAAATAGTTGCTCATATAGTCCCAAACATGCGTATCGCCAACATCTACCAGCAAATGGTGAGGGCCGTATGTATAAGGGTGGCCGTAATAAAAAAACGTTCGGCATCCTCCACCTAAAATATCGCTCTTTTCTACGATAGTAACGCTGAATCCTTTTTGTTTTAACATGTTTGCGGCGGTACAGCCGGCAAATCCGCCACCAATAATCAAAGCCGTTTTCATAAGTTAGAAACCCTTAACTAGAACGAGTCAGAAAAGAATAAAAGGAGAGAGGGAGAAAAGGGGAAACGGGGGAAAATATAATCTAAAAAACCATTTTTCCACTTCGCCCTTTCTCCTTACTTACACAATCTTATCTATAGCAATACTTACATACATCTGGTACTTTACCACTCAAATGCGCCTCTCTGAACTGAACGTACCGTTGTGAATTCCAAATATCTTCAAAGGTATTATTTAAGATTCCAAAATGAAACGTGTCGGGGTTTGCTATCATGCAACAGGGGACAACCTTCTTGTCTGAAGATATATACGCCCTCTCAAATGGCCAGGGGCACAGATTTGTTTGTGAATATTTGTCGCTGATATCCCAGAAAGTTACGTTAACGCCTAAATTGCGGGCATTGTCAAGCAATTTTTCAATGTCATCTTCCCTGAAATATCCGACCTTTTTGCGGGTGTTTTTATCCGTCAATCGGCTATTGCCCCAGCCATGCACATCCAGGATAATGGCAACCCTTTTAAACCCAAGCTCTCTGGCAAATGCCGGAAAGCGATACAGCTCTTTTTCATTGTCTCTTTGAAGCAAGACCCACATCCTGGTTTTGTCAATCCCCAGGCTGTCACAATGGCCGTTGATACGTTTACAGTTTTTCATCATAACTTCAAAATTTGCGTTAATCCGTATCCTTTGTTGTCCCGTCAACCGAGATCTGCACTTCGTCTATACCCGCGTCAATGATCCTTTTATAGTTCTCTTTTTTATCAAGCACCGTTGCGTTGGTTGATGTGCGTACCCATATCTCTTTCCTGCTGGCGTATTCTACCATCCTGATAAAATCTTTTCCCAAAAATGGCTCGCCCATCCCCTGAATTTTCAGCTCAATAAGGCCAAATTGTTCATCGAGTATGCGTTTAAAATCTTCAAAAGTCATGTCCTCACCTCTTTTCAGGGATTCCCATGAGCTTACCTGGCACATATCACATTTGAGATTACACCTGCTCACATTTTCAATGTCCAGTTTTATCGGCATGTAATCTACGTCTGGCCTTTTCAGACTCTTTTTATACTTTAAAAAGTTTTCATGTCTCTCAGGATATTTTTGAAACCCTGCTTGTAATTTCTTGTTATATGCCTCCAAATCCGGAGCAGGTTTTGGAAATTCAACGGTTTTCATCTTTTCCCTCGCCACCTGATAACATCTCTTTTAGATATAATGCCAGAGAATCTTTCACGTCCATCGGATGATAAATATTCAAAAGTTTTTTGTTTGAAATCACGTGGGCAACTGCATTTCTCTGCTCTTTTATTTCCAGAGAGGACTGGGAAAAAAGCTTGTTTTTCATGAATTCAACAATGTCCTGAGACGTGGTAATCCCACTTGCGCATACGTTAAAGGCATCATTTTTGTAATACCTGGTTGTGGAAATCTGTCTGATTATCCCGTAAACATCGCAGGCATGAACGACGTGGTTATAAGGTGCATTATATATTAGCAGAGTTTCATTTTTTTTTAATTTCGTG
>JAJTXE010000093.1:0-5834 GCA_021463795.1 Candidatus Brocadia sp.
ATTTATGGATACTATCGGGGTGGTATCTATAATGTCCATGCAGTAAAAGATTATCTTGCGGCAACAAGGGACTTTATCAATAAATTGAAATAACACGCCTGACACGGCAGTAAAAACAATATGCTCATTTGGTACTTTATTTTTCGTTACGGGTGTCCAATAAGGATACTTATTTCATTTATAATTAACAACTGAAATTTGAGGTCTTGTTATACGCTAATGCTCTAAAAACCTTATAAAATATGGATCTGTTAGCTTGACCTTAATAAATAATTCTATAGTAGCTAAGGAATATTATTTATGATGTAATTTGTAATTTTACATACCCAATAATTGAGCTTATAAAACCTAACATGTCGAGGTGCGAAGTAAGGTTTCGACTGTGCAATTGAGATTTTATGGATATAACTGAATCAAACGAAGTCGCGGGAATGACACCAGAGTGTGACAAGGCCGTAAGGCTTTTCACCTATCTGAAGGAACTTTGCGCTTTGCGCACAACCCAAGTCCGCAACGTTGCAACGTATGATCAAGTGTTTTGGCTTCGGGATCTTCCACGCCACAAGCTGTGTCGTTGTACGATCTGGCGTCTGACCGACCCATCCTCACCGACATCCGAACAACATGCTGATTCATGGATCGAAATCCGTAAACCTGCACTCAAGAGTCCTCCCGAACTTCCCGACGAGTTGGAGCCGTGGGTCAAGGATGAGGAGCTAACCGATTCTTCTTTGAGTGAACCAGGCCTCTACGAACAAATTCTGCTCTCGGCACTTCAAGTCGATTCCGACACAGACCCTCACGCACTTGCATCAATCAACGATTATCCGCACATCTTTGATAAGTGGGTTGATTACGTTGAGACGAAGTGGAAACCCTGGGCAGAAGAGGATCGCGTGCTACAAAAGGTTCAGAAGGCTTACAACCAGCTATTCAACATTTATCAGCGGCAAGAAAAACTTGGCGAACAGTATGAGGTTATTTTCGGGGCTGGACTTCTCTTGTGGAAATCGCCGAACAGTGGGGAGATCAATCGCCATATCCTTACAATCCCAACCCGCATCGAATTTGACAGACACCGAGGTGCTCTGTATGTCGGTCCAATATTTGATGTTGAATATTCAAAGCCTGCGCTTGAGTATACGATGCTTGAGACGCACGACAGGCCCAATCCAACACAACTCAACGATATAGAAAAGGAAGTTGTCAAGGTATTGGTGGATAATCCTTGGGATGCGGTTAATATCGACAGTGTTTTGTGCGGCTTCAGCAATGCACTACCAGTCCCTGGTGATTATTCCCCCTCATTTGAACATGCTGGTGTTCCTCTTGAGAAACCAGTCATCAGACTCGCCCCCGCTTTGATTCTGCGTAAGAGAACAAGACAAACTTTCGAGGCATTTTACAACCAAATAATGGATCAAATCAAGAAAGGAGAGGAGATACCAGAAAATGTTCGGAAGATCATTGACATTGTTGATGACTCAGCCAGCGGGGGAAAAGAGATCGGTGAGACCGAAGCAGGCACCACAACACCGACATTATCAGATGTTGAACTGTATTTCCCGCTTCCAGCAAACGACGATCAAAAACGTATAGTCCAGAAAGTAGTGCATCGGCGAGGAGTGCTTGTCCAAGGGCCACCAGGAACCGGTAAGTCACACACAATCGCAAACCTCATCTCTCATTTTTTAGCCAAGGGGAAACGTATCCTTGTTACCAGTGAGACACCACGTGCCCTTGAGATCTTGCGCAGCAAGTTGCCTTGCGAGATCGATAAGCTTTGCGTGGTCTGGCTAGGATCAGGTCCCAACTCGCAAGAGGCTCTTAGGAAATCTGTGGGTGGCATCACACAAAAAAAGGCAAACTGGAATGCATCAAAAGAACGCAACCTGATTGACCAGTATGTGCGCCAACTTGATGCAGAGCGAAAAGAGCAGGCAAAGTTGCGCCATGACCTACGAGCTTGTAGAGAAGCAGACATCTATCAGCATTCAATCGTATTTGGTCACTACTCGGGGACGCTTCAACAGATTGCAATGGAGATTAACCAGGATAGCGACCAATTTCAGTGGTTTATCGATAGACCAAGCAACACGACAGACCCCGTTGTCACGGCTGACGAATTATTGAAAATGACACGGATACATAAGAAGCTGACCCCTGAGATTGTCGAGCAACTCAAGTACCACCTTTTCCCCTTAGAGCAGTTGATTCAGCCCAATGAGTTCTGCCGTCTTGTCGACGCCGAACGAAGAGCTGATCTTGCGCACAAAGAGGCACAAGACAAACGCAGCTATCCGGGTTACGCTCAATTGTCTGCTCTTGACCGTGAGAAGCGGGATGCGGTCAAAAGGATGATCGAAGTGATACTCTCGACGCCCAAGCATTTTCATTCATGGGCGGAACGTGTCTCCTGCGAGATTTTAGGAGGACAGGATCGCGTCTGGCGGGAAATCCTTGCTTCATCGATCGACCACATCGACCGTATTGAATACCTGCTAAACAAGTATGTCACTCTAGACGTAACGGGCTTGGACGCTAAAGACCTCCGTCTCGTGGAAAATCACGCAACTGACCTCAAGAAACACTTCGAACTAGGGAAGGGCCTTGGCTTCGGATTTTTCAGGGCTCGAGCAGTGAAGGATGGCCTCTATCTGATCAAATCCGTTACAGTCAATGGGAAACCCTGCAACAATTTACAGACGCTAAACCAACTTACCGCATGGATTGAAATCTCGACGGGGATCAATAATCTCGGTGATTTGTGGAAGATGATTACTACGCCCCCTGCGGGGAGCGTAGTTCTTCAGTGTGCCGCCTACCGAGACCTGTGCAAGCCAATAGAGCAGGCATTGGCACTGCATGCCCGAATTGAGGAAGTGCGCAGAACATGCCGTGATTGTCCCGGCATTTGTTTCCCCGCGTGGCACTCTCAGGAGGAAGTACGAACTTTTAGCAAAGCCCTCGACGCCCTGAACCTTGAAGAGGATTTTGCGACTACACGGCGAGTCTTTGTCCCTCTTGTCGAATCGCTTACGGACTTCATCAATTCAGGTCATAGTCATACTTCAACTGGACGACTCCTGCAGGCTGTCAATGAAAGAGATGTAGGACTTTATCGGGGAACTTATGAGACTTTATCATCTCTTCATACTTGGGCGAACGAGCACAACTACGCTTGTGATGTTCACAAGCGTTTTCACGCCTGTGCCCCACGAACTTGCAAAAGTTATGACGATCCCAATTCTGAACTGATATGGGATGAGCGTTTAAAGAGGTTTGAAGCAGCATGGGCTTGGGCAAAGATAGACCGCTGGCTTGATGAAGTAAGTGACAAAGGGAGACCGAAACGAATCCAACGAGCGCTGGAGAATTCGGCTTTGCGGGAACGTAATACCTTGAAGAACTTAGCCGCATCAAAAGCTTGGTTCCATTGCATGGAGCGCTTGAGTTCTGCCGAGCAATCCGCGTTAAAAGCGTGGGCTGCGGAAGTTGCTGAGATCAAGAGTGGTAAAGGTAAATATGCAGAGAAACATCGTGAAAACGCCCGGCAGTATATGGATCAATGCAAGTCGGCGATACCTGTATGGGTCATGCCTTTGTACCAAGTAGTCCAGACTATTCGTCCAGCACTAAATGTGTTTGACGTCGTAATTATTGACGAGGCAAGCCAATCCGGTGCTGAAGCATGGTTGTTGAACTACATTGGCGAGAAGATTATTGTTATCGGAGATCCGCAACAGATATCTCCCATGAATATTGGGCTCAATCTTGAGTTTGTTGAATACCTCAGGCGCAAATATCTAAAGGACATTCCCTTCGCAGCGACGCTTGGCCCACCTCATAGTTTGTTTGACCAAGTAAAGGTCAGGTATCACGACGAAATCCACTTGCGTGAGCACTTCCGTTGCATGCCAGAAATTATCCAGTTCTCAAATAATCTCGCATATCCCAATACTCCGCTTATTCCCTTGCGCCAGTATGGAGCCGATCGTTTAGAACCGGTGCGGACCGTTTTCGTGAAAGACGGATATCGCAAGGGAGCATCAGACGATATCGAGAATCCGCCCGAGGCAGAGGCTATTGTTGCACAAATCGCCGAATGTTGCGAAGACCCGGCGTACGACGGCAAGACATTCGGTGTCATAAGTCTGATGGGAAGCAGGCAGGCAGAGCTGATAAATAGCCTGTTATTGGAAAAGAATGGGATCGGCGCCCAGGAGATGGAAAAACGCCGTTTGGTGTGCGGACGGCCATACGACTTCCAGGGCGACGAGTGCGATGTGATATTCCTGAGCATGGTAGATGCGCCTCAAGACGGACAGCCATGCCGGATGATGCGGGATGCCGACACTCAAAGACGATTCAACGTGGCATCGAGCCGTGCCAAAGATCAGTTGTGGCTCTTTCATAGCGCAACACTGAACGATCTTAGGCCCGAATGTTTAAGGTATCGTCTTCTGGAGTACTGTCTGAATCCCAAAGTTGGGCAACCAGAAGAGATCGGCGAGACAACCTTCACAGCATTACGTCGAATGGCCATTGACAAGTCATTGCGGGAAAGAAGACCCCGCGATGCAGATAATTCGCTTCCCTTTGATAGTTGGTTTGAAGTTGATGTCTTCCTTAAGATTGTGGATCGTGGTTACCGGGTGTTGCCGCAATATGAGCTTGCAGGCTATCGGATCGACTTGGTTATTCAAGGTCTAAAGGGACAGCTAGCCGTTGAATGCGATGGTGATGAATGGCATGGCCCTGATAGATATGAGGCCGACATGGCCCGTCAACGAGATTTGGAGCGTTGCCAACAAATCTTTTGGCGCGTGCGAGGAAGCGACTTCTACCGGGATCCGGATGGGGCGCTTACCGAATTGTGGGAAACCCTCGCTAGTCTCAAGATTACGCCTAGACATAGCTGGGAATCGGACCGGAAGCAGTCAGAGAAAGAATCGGCTATGGAGGATAGTATGCCGGCTTCTGAAGTAACAGAGGAGAATCGCGAGAATCTTGATGACGATGTGGAGGAAAACGAAGAGAAGGACGAAGTAGAACTCAAGAAAAAATCCTCAGATAACACCCTTTTTAAACAACGACGTCTATTCGAGGAAGATCAGGATGAAGATCGCAAGGATGAATCCCTAGCAGCGGGTTTTGCGGAAGGTCGGCTTGACAGTGCTTTGAAATTTGCGAGAAGCCGTAGACGAGAAGAAAGATCCCCTTTAGACATCCAAAACGCAATAGTCAATTCCTTGAAGAAGTGCTCCAATCACTCCTGTACCCTGAAATCACTAACAAGCCGTGTCCTGAAAGAACTTGGGGTACGGACGAGAGGTAATCCTCGTTTAGAATTTGAAAAGCGTGTTATGCGAAACCTTAGCGTATTGAAAAGCAAGGGGCAAGTTGAGGAGTACAAGTCTAAGAATAGGCGCATACGTCTTCTTGCATAGAGCAGCACAACAAGATCGTTGGACTGATCCGTGCGACCTCGTTAGCCCCAAAATTGTATAACGTAATATATATCAATCTGGTTATCCGCTTGATTGCCATTTTTGCTATATCTAGCACCATTCTATGCCAAAAATATACTACATATTGTGAGTATTGTAATCAAGCGTATAGCCATATATATCAATACCACTTGAAATTTGAAAGGAGTTTAAATGCCGAAAGCAGACAAAATAAAGGAAGCGATCGAAGCCCTAACTGAAGAGGAGTATATTCAATTGAGACGATGGTTTTCAGAAAAGGATTGGGAAAAATGGGATAGACAGATTGAAACCGATTCGGAATCAGGGCAGTTGGATTTTCTTATTAGAGAAGCCCTTGATGAA
>JAJTXE010000094.1:0-1391 GCA_021463795.1 Candidatus Brocadia sp.
TCCGCCTTCCAGCATAGTCTCTGCCGTAATCACTGCCTCACAGTTCTCAGGATCCAGAGATACGTGTACCAGATCATTACATCCCAGTGATGTAATCGGAGTCGGATATGGATTGACCACTACATCAAAGCAGCACTCGTCTGCAACATCACCATCTGGTGTTACCAATTGGAAACAGTTGGTCGTAGTTCCCACAGGGAATGCAGATCCGCTTGGCAGACCGGAAACCTGGTTGATAGTTACAGGTACCGGTACATCCTGAAGATCACCGAACAATTTCTGAATCAAGTGTAGGTTACCAAATCCTAATGATCCATAAGATGTAGGTTGGGGAAGACCACAATCTACAGAATAGATATAGGAAGGACCTGTCTCACCACTGTATGAAGAGGCAGGACCAAACCGAGGTTGTCCGGTAGGCCTTTCCTGCTCAACGATAAAGTTAGTGTTGGCCGGAATCAATACACCGGCACCCAGAGAAATCGTAGCTTTTCCTTGTGCCGGAACATTTACAAGTCCTGAGGTATAGACCAGAGTACGCTGAGCTAAGTTCAAATTCGCTCCACCAATAGTACCGGAATATGTATATACCCTGATACGTTGTGTTCCACCAAAATAAGAGCCAACTTCCACACCGGTCAGATTATAAGCATATGCACCATTGGCATATGCACGCATGGAGTATACAGGAAAAGTGTTAGGACAATCCAATGCATCATTAACCGGAGCTGTACCAATATTCTGTGTAAGCGTGAATGGTTGATCTGCATATCCTACACAGTTACCACTGAATGCCACATTATAGTGCACAAATGCAGAACACTGACCGGCAGTCAGCGTGGTGTATATATTGCTCGGGCAGACGAACACACATGGATCATCATCTCCCGGAGCAGCACCTACCTGTAAGGTGTAATCTTCGTATTGACCGAAAGAGCTACCACCGGTACATCCGTCATTAGGAGAAGGATTAGATGTTGTGAATTTCTTCGCAATACGCATCCTTACCATAGTACCGTTAGGTATTCCTGCAGGTATGGTTACATTGACAATTGCCCTAATTCCGTCTAATCCTGTGGAATTGACAATTGTACCCACATAGACATACTCGTCAACACCTGTAAAGGTAATATCACCATCCCAGTCAAAATATGCTCTGACTGAAGTGGTCCAGTTACCATTGGTGTTCCCTTCAACTTCAAGAGAATATGTCTGTCCGGCCTGTACATGACCGATTACCGATGTAAAATCATCATAATTGGGTGAAGATGTAGATGCCGGCGACGAGTTGTCAATATCGGCAAAAACCACCCTTGTAATCGGTTCCACTATAGTTAAACCGGACATAGCACAATAAGGCGCCTGAGCCCTGGCATTAAAGCCGGTTATCA
>JAJTXE010000095.1:0-1124 GCA_021463795.1 Candidatus Brocadia sp.
GCCGCTGTGACTGCCAGGCAACAACAGAAACCACAGATTTCACAGATTGCACAGAAAAAACTTACAAAAAAAAGAAGTTTTTACAGGGTAATACTATAATAAAGCGTAACCGTGTTTATTTTTTCCGGAAATGATCTTGCAGAGTTCCTGCCCGACATTGATTGATTCGGTGTGAAATCTTCAAGGGGGATTATCTTTATCAATTTTTGGCTTTTATCTCTGAAAAAGACCTCAATCAAAAGGGCATGGATAAATTTGGTTTTCCATGCCCTTTTGTCTGCAACTTCACCAACCCTAAAAAGCTATTTTAGTTTAAATCTCTTACTGGAACTCATTGTGATCGTTCCCAGCTTTCCAGCTGCCTTACCGTCTTCTCCGTCCTTTTTAACTATTTGTGCACCCCAGGGGACGGTCAACCCATTTGGTCCCTTTGGTGGTGTTATATTTGCGCAATAAATACAAAAATCATATCTTACATTTGGCTTTAGGTTAGAAAATTCTAATGTCCCGGAGCAAGTAAACTTTATTTCCCCCGAGGATGGATCCTGAAAACCGAATTTATAATCATAGGTATTCAAGCCATTTGAGTTAGTAGTATCTTTAAAAACAACATTCATGGCGATTGTATCACCCCAACGGAAATTATCTTGATGAATAGCATCAAAACACACGTTATTTCCATCATTTGTTACGTTAGAAGTAAAGCCAGCAAAATCGGTTAATCCAAGGAATAAAGGCTCTTCTTCGTCAGGTATAGCATGCGTCTCGATATATCCTTCTTCCAAAAAAAGCTCTTCGGCGGTCACTGTTGAAAATGCTAAGAATACCATCATAAAAGCAAACAATACTTTCTTCATGTTTATCTACCTCCCCTTTCTTAAATATTTTTTACAAGACAAATTACCTTCCGTATTCTTTATCGCATAAACACCTCCTTTGCCTAGGTACGTAAAAAATGTTACTACGGTGTAATCAACAAGTTGGTACAAATCGCTGTTCTCAATTTTCAAGACGAATTTAACGATCTTAGTAATATTTCTTCAATTTTTGCTTCTTCCTAAAACAAAAAAGCCTTACTGCAAAAAGATATTTTTCTAAGAAAATACCTCGGCAGTAAGGCTGTC
>JAJTXE010000096.1:0-1594 GCA_021463795.1 Candidatus Brocadia sp.
TTCACTATTCGGTTTGCGTCCGTTTGTCATCTGCTTGATGTTCACCAGATAGATTACATCCCCTTTTTTGGTTGCAGTACCATCCATGTATCTGGAGAAGTCAACGATCACCTCCCGGCGCTTCGCCGGCCAGATCTCGATGGAGTTCCGCAGGATTGGGTACGGCAACAATCCGCCATCAGTCGCGATCTGTACCATCTTCATGCACTGCTGCCCGTCGGGTAGCTGATACTGCCCCTGGAGCTTGTCACCGGTTAATCCCAGGTTCTTCGCCGCCACAGGGCCTTGCATCGAACGCATGAGTTTAAGATCATAGATTCGCGCGATCGAGGCATCAAGAAAGCGAAGCCGGTACCGCCGCCTTTTGACCTCAAAGACCGGGTACGCCGTTCCATTTACCGTGAAGACGTCTCCCACAAAGCCGTGGTTGGGAAAGTCGCGATAGAATGTTTTCCCCCACCACTCCGGGTGGGTCTCGCCGCATCCGTTATGAAAATCCTGATGTTGAGTGACACCGTCGTCCAACCGGCAATCATAGATGACAATCGGGATGTCATAGTCAATGCGGCCCGTCGCTGTATTCCTGACGCCGGGCAGCCGATACCCTTTGGTTTCGTCCCCATTATCATGGTTGTTTATAGGATCATAGATGGGGTAGAGGCCAACCATACCCTTGTAGACGTTTGCTCCGGTATGATCCATGCGGTGGTCGTGGAACCACAAGAAGGACTGCTTCTCCTTGTAATCACCACCCGCAGGCCAGTTGAGATAGAGGTTGTCGCACCACTCCTGCGGCTTGTAGCCGTCTGGTTTGTGGATTGGGTTTCCGTCGCTTTCTGGTGCAGTATGACCATTGTGCAGATGCGTAAGAAACGACATGTCTTCAGCCCCGAAATTCTGACGATCAAGGTTTTCAGGGTTCTGGTCAAGCTCGTTCACGAATCGCACACAGCATGGTTGTCCATATGACGCGTAAATCATGGGACCTGGGAACGTCCCGTTGAACCCATAGATAGTACTGGGCGGCAGACTATTGACCGTGCCATCAGCGTTCTGAATTACGGTAGTGCCCAACGGCAGTTTCACAGGGTTGCCGTTTTTGTCTATGGGTAGCACCGGCGACGTGGTGAAATTATGTTTTCCCACCCGCAAAGCCATCCTGTAGTACACAGGATCCGGTAATCCCAGATGTTTACAACCGACCTGATGAACCCCGCCGCTTGAATCCTGTAAACCGCTTGTTTGCGGGTTCGGTGGGGTAGCCCACGTACTGGGATCCGACGGAGCAAGCGGCTCCGGGATGGGAAGCGGATCATGAAACGGATTGAGAATCAGCGGACTGGTCGGGAAGACTTCGATCGGGGACAGTCCGGTGCATTGCTTCCCGTAGGCCTTGGTGAGACCAATGCCTCTGGTGCTGATTAGGGTTGAGCCACCTAGCACAACCCCGGTTTTAAGCCCCATCTTTAACATCTCTCTTCTGTTAAAATTTTTTTGTTTTTTCATATTCATCTCTCTCCTTTGTCCTAATCCTATTCAATGTTCATTATCCGATGTTAGAATTCTCATAAAAAGAATAACGCACTCTTAACCT
>JAJTXE010000097.1:0-2547 GCA_021463795.1 Candidatus Brocadia sp.
ATATGCCCAAATAGCCGTATAATAAGTCACCAGTAAACGTATTATATGTACTAATAGCCGTAAAATAAGACGGCTATTAGTACGCCTAATTCATGTTAGGCGGCACGGAGCACGACATGTCTCTTACCTGTCCCGTATGCGAT
Source organism: Candidatus Brocadia sp. (assembly GCA_021463795.1). Classification (GTDB taxonomy): domain Bacteria; phylum Planctomycetota; class Brocadiia; order Brocadiales; family Brocadiaceae; genus Brocadia. The sequence goes on from JAJTXE010000097.1 coordinate 144, forward strand.
TCGCCTGCCACACAGCGCGAGCCTGACCCCGGCCGTGACGCGGTGCTCATAACCTGTACTCACTGCGGAGCCTTCGCACTCTCGCGATCACTTGAGGCCACTCTTCCGCACACTCGCGCGAGTGATCCAGAAGCATCGCCAAAGCTAAGTCACGCATTGCGGCGCGCGCAGGAGTCGTCTGACCGACCGCTCTTCACAACCCATACAGCTGAAGGTGTTCTGAAGCAACCGCTACCACGTCCTCGCGAGCAAGCTGACCTACTTGTTCGCTGGTTGGCTGAGCACATTCCTGGCCCTGGCGAGACGGTGTGCGTCGAGCATGCGACGCACGGGGCGATCATCGGCGCTAAGAGCCAAGGCGGCTTCGAGCTGATACTCCATCACTTGTTTGATGCAGGTCTCGTTACTGGTAACCAGTCAAAGTCGCTCCAGTCTGGTGACCAAGCGCACGCAACCCTTACCTTCTCCGGTTGGGACCATTACGAGGAACTAAAGCGCGGTGGCCGGGTGTATCGGAAAGCCTTCATGGCCATGAAGTTTGGCGATCCTACGCTCGACGACGTCTTGGAGCGGGTCTTCAAACCGAGCGCGCTTCGTGCGGGCTTTCAGCTGCTCAGGCTCACCGATACCCCAAGAGCCGGCCTCATTGACAATCGCATGCGTGTGGAGATTCAGGCCTCTGACTTTGTTGTCGCCGATCTTTCGCATGACAACCTAGGCGCTTACTGGGAGGCAGGCTATGCCGAGGGTCTCGGTAAGCCCGTCATCTATACCTGCGAGAGAGCCAAGTTCCAGCAGGCGCGCACGCACTTCGACACGAACCATCATCTAACCGTTCTTTGGGAGGCTGCTTCACCAGACACGTGCGCGCTTGAGCTCACAGCAACCATTCGCGCAACACTTCCGCACATTGCAAAGCTGGATGACAGTGCCGCCTAACGTTGGGTGTAGTGGCATGCTCTTTCTCGACATCGACGATACCCTCATCGACCACTCTGGTGCCCAGCGGGATGGAGCGCGTATTTTCGGCGCACACTGTTGCGATGCAATTCCCGACTACGATTATCTCGATTTTCCATCCAGATGGCACGACGTTGCCGAACGATATATGGCGGATTTCCTATCAGGCAAGATCAGCTTTCAAGAGCAGCGACGGCGGCGCTTGAAGGAAATCTTCAAGGATGCTGCCATGTCCGACACCAGAGCCGATGAGCTCTTTCGCGTGTACCTTCGGTGCTACGAAAAATCCTGGAAACTTTTCCCTGACGTCATTCCTTTCCTTGAGGCGAATGCGGGTTCCGGCGTCGGCATCATTTCAGATGGCTCCCATGAACAACAAACGCGGAAACTCAGGCAGCTGGGTATCCATGAATACTTTCTATTCATCATTTCTGCCGAGTCGACTGGGTTCTGCAAGCCAGACCCACGAATATTTCATCGGGCTTGTGAAGTCGCAGGGGTCACGCCAGATTCCTCATGCTACATTGGTGATAATCTGAACAAGGATGCTATTGGTGCATCCGAGGCCGGCCTGAGAGGAATTTGGATCAACCGATCAGGAGCCGCTGTTCCGGATGGTGTGGAGAGCATTGAAAGCCTACTCGAATACATGCCCGATACAGTATTGTAGTGGATTCCAGTGCGCGGCACCACTCGGTTCTGGCATTGGGCAGCAGGAGATAACGAGTGGTACGCGTGAAAGTTTGTTGTATCAGCTCAGTGGAGGAGGCTTGTCTCGCTGTTCGGCTTGGGGCCTCGGCTCTTGGTCTGGTGTCCGGGATGCCTAGTGGGCCGGGTGTCATTTCGGAGGCTCAAATCGCTGAAATCGCGGCCACGGTACCACCCCCAGTCGGTACATTTTTGCTCACAAGCCGGACCGATCCGGCGGAGATTACGGCTCAGCAGCAACGTTGCAGAACGACGACTGTACAGATATGCGATCGCCTTCCAACCGGAGCACTTGCAAAGCTGCGCAAGTCTCTTCCAGGCATCTCGCTTGTGCAGGTGATTCACGTTACTGCCGAGGCGTCGGTTGAAGAAGCACTGGCTGCAGCCCGTGAGGTCGACGCGCTGCTTTTGGACTCCGGAAACCAAGCCCTGCCAGTTAAAGAACTCGGCGGCACAGGACGAACTCACGACTGGTCTTTGAGCGCGCGGATCGTCGAGAAGTCAGGTGTTCCAGTTTTTCTCGCCGGTGGGCTCAATGCGGACAACGTGAGCGAGGCAATCCGTTTGATTCAGCCCTTCGGACTCGATCTTTGTACCGGCGTTCGCACTGACGGAGTCTTGGACGAGAGCAAGCTCCGAAAGTTCATGACGGCAGTAGAGGCAACCACCCAACAAGGCGCTCCAGCCGACACCAAAACCGCCACGCGGTTTCGGCGCGGCTGAGCTTAGGCGTTAG
>JAJTXE010000098.1:0-2087 GCA_021463795.1 Candidatus Brocadia sp.
TATTCAGATGAGAAGAAGAGATATTCCGTATCCTTTCTCATGCAAATCTATTAGTTACGAAAAACTTCGTTAATCTGCAAGTTGAGCCAACCATGTTTTTTTGTAGTCGTCCGACAAAATAAAATTACAAAAAAGTGGTGTTCATGAAAATATTATTTTATTGACACCCTTTTTTGCTTGATGTATACTGCCGCATTGTTGAGACGGTACCTCAAGTTTCGTTCATCGTGGGCAACATAACTCACGAATGATATCTCTTGAAACGTGTCTCTTTGCCCGCATGGAGTATTTTCCATGACCAAATACAAAAAAAAAGCTCAAATAATCGCCTCCCTTTTTCTCTCCTATTTCATCCTTTCTTATCATTCAACCAGGATTTTTGCCGAAGGTACCGATACGTCCCCAATTGAGACCAAGGAAGCAAGCCAATTAACTGAGATCCTATCAAATAATAAAGAAAAGCATCCCAACGATATGGAAGTTGCCCTGGCAGAAGAAATCGCAACTGAAGCCGTCTGGTTTGGTTCCGGAGAAGAAGTAACCATCGCTACGCGACAGGAAACCCCAATTAACAAGGCACCAAGTATCGTTACCGTAATTACCGGAGAGGAGATTAAAAATTTAGGATACCGTACTTTGATTGAATTGCTAAGAACCATACCGGGGTTTGAGATTCGAAAAGAACCAGGCACGGGAGTTGTAGAACCAATTGTACGTGGGGCTGAAGGCGCCAGTAAAGTAAAATTAATGCTCAACGGACATACCGTAAACACAAATACTACCGGTTCAGCCTTTGGCAGGTTTGATGATTTTCCCATAGAAAACATTAAGAAGCTGGAAATTATCCGGGGACCAGGTTCTGCTATGTATGGTGAAAATGCATTCCTGGCGGTTATTAATATTATTACCCTTGATGCAGGAGATATTGATGGCGTAAGAATAAGCAGCGGATACGGAAGCTTTGATACCTATGAAGAGAATGCTGTATTTGGTAAGACAGTTGGGAAGGCTAACATTTCCGGAATGGCTTATTACCGGCAGACGAGCGGGTTTGATGGGGTTGTTGAAGAAGATGCGCAGTCGGGTCTTGATCGTATATTTGGGTCGTCGGCATCGTTAGCGCCAGGAAGTGTGCACGACGGAAGGCAAGAATTTGGACTGAACCTGAAGGCCACCTATAAGGACTTCTGGTTGCAGGGTTGGTACAGTAACAAGAACCGTGAACCTTTTATAGGGGGCGGCCTCTCGTTAAATGATGAGTCTGGCATTGAAAATAATTATGTATTTGGTGAAATAGGATACAAAAAGACCTTTGAGGAGAGGTTTGCCGTAAAACCAAGAATCTATTATGATCAATTTGACAGTAACAGCAAGTTTGAGTCGAACCCGGAGAATACGTTTCTTCCCCCCTACACGTATCCAGATGGATTGATTTATGTTGTTAAAGGTATTGAAAGGATTGCAGGCACTGAAATTCCGCTTGATGTAAAACTGTTTGATGGAAATCTCCTCACGTTTGGTGTGGAATATCGGTTAATCAATCAATCCAATAACTATTTTTTAGCCAATTTTGATCCCGTTAACCGTGCTCCAAATCCAAACAATGAAATTCAGGATTATTCTGATACCTCTCTTTTTTTGCCGGATATTACACGAAGAGTGCTGTCTCTATATTTCCAGGATACATGGGATATCACGGATACCCTGAATGTTACCCTTGGGGTCAGGCATGACCGGTATAATGATTTTGGTCAGGCAACCAGTCCACGGTGTGGGTTAACGTGGGCATTTATGAAAGATGCATCTCTGAAGCTTTTGTATGGAGAGGCATTTCGCGCGCCTACTTTTTACGAAATGTTTCAAATTGAACTTGGGAATGAAGATCTTGATCCCGAAAAAATTAGAACATATGAAGTTGGATTGAATTATAGGTTTAACAAATACGTTACAAGCAGTATCAACTATTTTTATAATGATATTAAAGACCTCATTGCCGTAGATCGTAATGCACCGAGTCCGCGTCATTATCAAAATCTAACCAATGCCCATGTCCAGGGGTTTGAGATGGAAACCAGGGTAGATATTTC
>JAJTXE010000099.1:0-13236 GCA_021463795.1 Candidatus Brocadia sp.
AGTAATAACAATATATTAGTGACTACATATTTATCAATAAAACGGCGCTAACTGCCCACATATTACATACTTGTGCATTTTGACTGGGGTGAACATCCGATACAAAATAGACTATTTAAATTTCAGGGGTTACGTTCCCAGGAGATTTCCATTTTTCTCTATTCTATGCAATCAAAGGAGAAGAAATGGTAATTCATTCAATTTTTGACAATAGGCAAGATACAAAAAAGCGGCCATAGCAAAGCATTCAAGTTGCTTTTTGCTGTCGGTAAATACATAGTCCTTTTCTGTAACCCAGACAGGGCAGCTGATGCACGGATTGACCGCTCATTCAAAACACACGTCTCCACCCGGTTTATACTTTATCCAATACCCATCACGCCCTGCAAGATTCAATCCATATGCCTTGTGACTTGCTGTAGTGAAAAATGGTAAATATTTTTGTTGACATCTCATAATTTTCGCGTAAAGTAATAACGTTGAGATTTAGTCTCAGTCGCCATACTCATTTTTTAGGAGGGGATTGAACATGTCGGTACTTATTGTTGGAGGTGACCATTTAGGGAGCATTCCCAGGGAACTTGATAAAATCGGGGTTACCGAGATTCGCCACGTAACGGGCAGGAGCGGACAAAAGATTCGTGACGGGATTCCGGAGACCATGGATTTTATTATTGTACTGTACGACTTTGTGAATCACAACCTTGCTCATAAGGTAAAGAATATTGCTGAAAAAAGGAGCATCCCCGTCGTCTACGCAAAGAGGTCGTGGTCGTCCGTGTATCAGAAAATGAAGGAATGTCAGCAACAACTAAAACAAGTAGGATTATCAGTTTTTTTACCGTAACACTACCGTGAAACAAGCCGTGTTGCAACAGACAAGCGCCGGGTTTGGCGTTGTCTTAAAGCCAGAATGGATAAATTCAAGATGCTCATAAGATGTGAATTTTATAAAGGCCGCTTTGTGTCAATGGATACAACACAAACTATGAACCTTTTGAGCATACATGTATGGTATGAAAATTTGTGGCAATTGTTCAAGATTTATCACCGAAACGACCATGCCCCTTCTCTCGTCCAATTCATTTGTATCAGGAGTATTCTATGAACTGTTTTGTTAAAATATACGCTCTCATGCTCGTTGTTGCAGTAGCGTCTCCAGCCTGGAAAACGGCATTTGCCGGGGTGTTTTACACCCTAAGCAGGAATGCGGACTATTCGACTAACGATCGCGCATTTATTCCGGCAGATGCCCTGTACGTCAAGGTATCGCAGAATGCTTTTGACTATCGGGAAATAAAAAAATCTTTCTTTACCCTGAAATCTCACACCACAAAAAAGAAAGCAAAATATCCGTTGTATTGGGACGCCGACCTGTCTTCCTTTACCGGCCTTGCCCCCCTTGAGAATTACCCGGTTGGCGATAAGGTGACCATCAAAATAAACTTGCGCGGAAAGATGGCGAAGGATGAAATTACGAAAAATGACCGGTTTATTATTGGCAACGCCGGAAAATGGATAGTAACGGGTACCATTTCTGAAAAAGGAGATACAGGTACAGCGTTGCTTGCCGATGCCCGGGTGCGAGTACAGGGAGTTGCGGATATTAATGCTGAGGACGCAAGTTACCACCCCCAGGGCGAAGACCGATTTGTCCTTTCCGACGTGCAGGGAAAATTTTCCCTGGATTGCGAAGGCATCTCCGGACAGGCTGTTGCGGTTACCGCAGGCAAGGAAGGTTTTAAAAACGGAGGAAAAGAAATTATTTTGGGACAGGAAAGAGACGTTGACATCAGCCTTGTTGCAATTCCTGCGGAAGATCATCCGGATTATGAATACCGGTCTGCAGGGACGTGCAAGAGGTGTCACGATAATATTTACCATGAATGGAATGAGAGTGATATGGCAAGTGCGGCTGTTAATCCGCTTAACCAACTTGTCTTTCTTCTGTATACATCGTGGTACGTTACTGGTGACCGGAGCAATTTTATGGACAGTTCCATCTTTGACGATCCGAACCCCCCGTTTGTCGGAGATAAGGGAAAGATATTCGAGGATGCAACGGGCAGGTACAAAATCCTGGGTGACGCAGGTCATATCCACGATTGCGCCGACTGCCATTCCCCGTCTCACGCCTCAAAAACCCAGGCAGACGGCATTACTCCCCTGTGGGATATGAGGGCAGGCATACTGACGGATGACGATGAGCTCTCCCTCGTAGACAAGCAGGGAGTCCATTGTGATTTCTGTCATAAAATACGTAAGGTTCACGACGAAGAAGAATACTGGACGGAACCCGGGGTAAATTACAAGGTGGAGCTTTTACGCCCAGACCCATTACTCAGTTCTTCGTATGACGGAAAAGTGATGTTCGGGTCATTAGACGACGTTATTTATAAAGGCATGCAGGCGGCTTATGTTCCCCAGGTTAGTAAAAGTGGGATATGTTCACCCTGCCATCAGGATGCGCGAAAGCTTTATCTGCAGCCGGTAGATAAAAATGACCAGCCCAGGGGCGAGAAGATTGAGCGTATCCTTTGGAGTGAGGACACCTATCGCGAGTGGCGTTTTAGCGGATACAGCGGACTGGAGTCTGAGCATCCGGTGGATAATTATGCCGGCAAGGTGCTGCAGTGCCAGGATTGCCACATGAAAGACCCGCCACCTGATCCAATCACGGGTAAGTCGATAGCAGGTTATACAGAAATTACCGATCCGTTTTATATAATTTCAGAAGAGAAAAGAGATTATGCCGCCAAGCGCGACCCAAGAACCTTTTATCCTCATCGCTTTGAAGGCACCAATCAGAATTTATCACCCGGGAAAAGGAAGAGATATCTGGATTGGGCAGTAGACCTTACGGTGGCCAACACTCAGGTAAAAGATGGTATTTTGACCTTCGATGTGAACGTCGTAAATTCCCACACAGGTCATACCTATCCTTCCGGGGTCACTCAGAGAAATGTCGTCCTGCTGGTAGAGGCCACCCAATCGGGTATGATTCTTAATCAAAGGAATGATCAGACCATAGATACACCGGGAGGAAATTTTCCCGAAGGTTACTATGAAGGCAAAGGAGATTATGCCGGAAGGCCAGGCAAAATCTTTATGAAACACAACAGGATGCTCGTGGATAATGATGCCCTTGCGCCCTTCTTTAATGACATCTTGTATGCCTGGGCCGTTGAAGAGTTGTATGACACGAGGATCAAGGCAAACCAAACGGACACGACTCACTATGAATTTCAAACTGTTGATACAGGGAAGATCACCATAACCGCCAGGCTTATCTATCGGTTTCTCCCCAAGGGTACTCTGGAATTTGCCGCTCTAAATGGATATGTCATTCCCCTGGACGAAAATGACTATGAATCACACAAGGCTGAGCTATCGTTCGTGCCATGAAAGGTCTGATAATCATATAGAATACTCCTTCGCAAAGCGATGCGAAATAGTATCAATAGAGGTATCGTGAAATAAACCCTTAAACCGGTAAAAGAGCAGGAGCAGATATGGGTCATTTTGTGGGAATAGATTTACATTTGGACAATGGTTATATCGTAGCTCATAAAAAATATTTTTTATGAGCTACGAACGGATGAACACCACAAAATGTCAGTCCAGGGCGGTGTTTTTATTATCTCTTGTGAACCAGAGACTCATGGATGGTTCATTTTATTTATGCGGTTTTCAGGCAGACAGTAAAAACTAAAACTGGTAGCTCAAGCCAACAAAAAATGTCCGCCCGGGTCTGGGAAGATCCTCTGGTATGGCAACCGGACCAGGATCGCTATAGTCCTTGTCAAGCAGGTTAAACACCGTCCCCTGCACCTCCATGGTCTTAAAGAATTTCTTTGCAATAATAGAAAGATTTAACAATGCATAGGATGGCAGGTCGTCTCTCTTTTCATCGGGATCATCATTGTCCCTCGACCGGTTTCCGCTGAAAAAAGCACTCAGGTTGGTATTGACATATTTCCAGAGGTGTGTATTTATACCAAAGTTGCCATAATGTTTTGCAACAAACGGCAGGTTATCCCCGCGATTGTCTTCCGGGTTCTGATAGGTATAATTCATGAGAAGGTAATTTCCTTTTGTTATATTAATCCTAGCCTCCATCTCAATTCCCTGTACATGGGCATCTCCAAGATTTTCGAACTGAGAAGTACTTGATTTATTTCCCAGGCTACGCAGGCCAATAAGGTCTTCAATATCGTTATAGAAATAATTAACAGAGCATGTATAATATTTGTTTGCTTGATAACTTAGTCCCACCTCATAGGTACGAATCGTTTCCGGGTCCAGATTCTCATTTCCCTCAATGGCAGGTTGCTCAGAGATATACATCTCTTCAAAACTGGGTGCTCTAAAGGCCTTACCATAAAGAACTTTTAGGGAGGCATTCTTCATGAATGCCCATGTTATTGCGGATCGCGGGCTGGTTGCGTCACCGAAATCACTATACTGGTCGTGCCGTATGCCCAGGGTAAGATTTACGGTGTTGGTGATGTCCCATGCATCCTGCAAATACAGCGACCATATCCTTCGCGTGACCTCTTTTAAGAAGGGAAATTCATCCGAAAAGTCCTGAAGTTGTGGCAAAGGGTCACGCGTTTTGGGGTTAAAATTGGTTAAATAATCGATATTGGTTTGATTTATTAAACGGTATTCAAAGCCGATCGTGAATAAGTTGTTGTCAAACAATGCATAATCGAAGGGGATCTCCGTGCCCACTACCTTTTCACTTACCTTGCCATTACCAATAAAACCGTCAGGAAACGTAACAAAATTTCCCAAGGTGTTTGTTATGGTCGTGCCATCAGGCAAGGATTTAATGAAGAAATTATCATCAAATTGGTCATAATAGAGTCTGGGTTTTAGGGTAAATTTATCTTCAAAGGTCTTTTTATACCCGACCTCACCGAATACATAGTTGTTTGCAATATCGGATTCATCCGTTAAGGCAAATTGGGGGCCAATAAAGGGCTCTTTGTCCTTATTCAGGTACATTCCCTCAACATAGAAATCTTTGTAAACCATCTTAAGGTTTAGGGTAAATTGTTGTCGTTCGTCCTGTACTCTTCCCGGCGCCTGTGAGGCCGAAGTGTTTAACTTTTTATCTAAGACCGTTTGGTAGTCACTTTCGACGATGCCATTAAAGCCAGTAGTCTGCCGGTAGTGTGCTAATCCGGAGATATCAATCTTACCGTATGTTTTTCCAAACACGACATTTTCCTCATAGGTATCGAAACTCCCGTAACCGCTACTAACCCGCATACCATCGATATCCCTTGCATCCTTGGTAATGATATTGATTACTGCCAGAAACGCATTTTCGCCGTATACGGCAGAACCAGGCCCTCTGATGATTTCAATCTTTTTGATATTTTCCACAGGAAAATCGTCAAACCGGGTGAACGCCCCACCGCTCAGCGGGGTATTTACGAGGTGTCCGTTCAGCATAACCCGTATTTTCTCAGAACCAGTCAATCCTCTTACCGCGGGTGAAACGGCTCCGAAGGACGCATCCTTTAAAATTTCAAACCCCGGCACGGTTCTCAAAATCTCTGCAAAGGTACGATACCCCTGGTGTTTTATCTCATCGGCAGTAAGTACCGTAATGATGCCCGGCGCCTTGTTGATTGGGGTTTTGTGCCGGTTTGCAATGCTTACCTCCTCAGAGAATCCAAACCAGAGCGCCTCCGTTGAAAGAGCTTCGGTAACAGAGGTTTCTGTTCTATGGTTCTGCGGCTTACGGAAGCTGGATGGAGTTTCCGCAAGAGGTGACGGTGCATCAATAGATGCAGGGTGTATCTCTTTTTCTCCTGCATAAATTGCGAATGAGTTAAAAAAAATGTAGGTCATCCGCATGGAGAACTTCAGCAGGTGTAAAGGAAGGAGACGTTTTTCAAACGGGAGCAGACTGGCCATAGAAAAGTTCCTCATGTCATGTATGGCTTCCGAAAAGGTGTACCTTGTTTTCTTTCATACCAAAACCGTTGTTCAATGTCAAGGATTCTTGGCAAATTTGCCTTGCAATTTTTCTATGATTGATATATGTTAAAACTATTGGAATGAACAGCAGGTAAAAGGGTACGCTTGCTGTTTATGTTATATACTGCCTCATGCGGTTTTATCCCTGTTGAATCATCCTGCCAAGATTTTCAACAAGTAGCACAACATTTTCTTATGATTTTTACTATCGAGAACCTCAAAGAATCCGACGTAGATGCAACGGTAGCCCTCTTTCGTAACATTATAGATGAGTTGCACGCTAAGAGCCCTGAGGTTGAACGCCTGCACTTCAAGGAGATGTATCCTGTGGAAGGCGTGAAGAAGCGTCTGGACGATAAAGACTGTATCTATCTTGCTGGCAAAGAGGGGGAAAAGGTTGTGTCTTTTTTGTTTGCCTGGATTGCTGACTGCGTGGGTAGCATTCACTGGATGGGTGTGGCGCCGGAATACAGGAAAAAAGGATACGGAGACAAGCTCCTGGCGGAGGCGATAAGGAGGTTTACCAATAAGGGTTGTTATGAAGTCAAGCTGTTTACGTATTCTGCAGAAAAGTCAGCATATGATCTCTTCCAAAAACACGGATTCAAAGAAACGGCCTTTGTTGACAGCAGGTTTTTTGGGGTAAATATTATCCTCATGGTACGCAAGATTTCCCCGGTTCCTGAAGAACATCGCTTAAAAAAGATCGTCCTGGCGGGTGAGGCAGGGCAGGGAATAAAACTTATGGCGCATGCGCTGGCGAATATCCTTGCCAAATTAGGGAAAGAGATATCGCTCAATCTTGTTTACGACGCGGCAGTGCGCGGGGGTAATATCCGGGCAGAAATTGTTTATTCCAATGATCCTATTGACGTTCCTTTTTTTGAAGAGGCTGATATTGGCCTCCAGCTCTCGAAGACACTCGATCCTACGGTACGGGCAAAGCTTATGCTCATTGAATCGTCTGCATGCGATGCAGAGTGTAAAAAGTGTGAGATCAAATGCCCCGCAAGCGACCGTATCCCCTTTGAGAAACTTGCGGTAGAACAGTTCAGCAGCCCGATCTTTGTCAACATGATTGCCCTGGGGAGGCTCTTAAGCAAGATCGGCATTAATATCGAGAAGGTAAATTTTGCCTCTGAATTTCCCTCACAGTTTCTCAGTGAAAATATTAAAGCGATCCGCTATGGGTACACGTACCAGGATTAGTTCAGGAGAAGTCGTGGAAAAGGTATCTCAACTGTGTATGGATGCCAATTTCCATTTATCTGGTGACATGCTTGACGCATTGAGAGTTTCAGGTGAAACAGAGGTGTCCCCTGTTGCAAAGGGGGTATTTGCAGATTTATTAGAGAACGCAAAGATTGCACACACATGCCAGATGCCCATCTGTCAGGATACGGGGGTTGCCGTCGTCTTTGTTGAATTGGGTGAGGACGTTGAGATCACCGGAGGCCGGCTGTATGATGCTATTCACGACGGTGTACGCAAGGGGTATAAAGAAGGTTTTTTAAGAAAATCGATGGTTGCTAACCCCCTCAAACGCATCAACACGGGTGATAACACCCCTGCCATTATCCATACGGAGCTTATTCCCGGAAATCATGTAAGGATTATGTTTATGGCAAAGGGCGGGGGGTGTGAAAACATGAGCCGGATTGCCATGTTAACGCCGGCTGACGGCAGGGAAGGGGTGGTGAATTTTGTCGTAGAAACGATAAGGATAGCGAAGGCAAATCCCTGTCCTCCCATAATGGTGGGCGTCGGGATCGGTGGCACCTTTGATTACGCGGCACTTCTGGCCAAGAAGTCTCTCCTGAGACCTTTGGGAACAAGTAACTACGACCCTGACACTGCTGCTTTGGAAAAGGAGATGCTGGAAAGGGTAAACGATCTTGGTATTGGGGCTCAGGGGTTAGGTGGCAGGATTACCGCCATGGGAGTTCACGTGGAATGGTTTCCTTGCCACATCGCCAGTCTTCCGGTGGCCGTGAATATCGATTGCCATGCACACCGGGTCAGGACAGTGGTATTGGGTATTTAAACACAAGCCCTCCTCTGTAAAACATAAATTTTTACCGATGAGAAATAACCACAAAGCGGTTTAACCAGGTAGTTAACAATGATATGCCAGATATAATTACTCTCAAAACTCCTCTAACGGACGAGAAAATTGCGAGCCTTAGGATAGGTAACAGGGTTCTGATAACCGGTATTATCTATACGGCGCGGGATGCTGCCCATAAACGGCTTGTAGAACTTGCCGATCAGGGAAAGGAATTGCCCTTTGATGTGCAAAATCAGATTATTTATTACGTAGGCCCGAGTCCTGCACGGCCCGGGAGACCTATTGGGTCGTGCGGTCCTACCACGAGCTACCGGATGGATGTCTATACCCCAAAATTGCTGGCAATGGGACTGAAGGCCACCATAGGTAAGGGTAATCGCTCTGAGGACGTTATTGAGGCAATGAAACAGTATAGGGCGGTCTATTTCGCCGCAACGGGAGGCGCTGCTGCCTTACTGGCAAGGAGTGTACAAAAGGCGGATATTATTGCGTATCAGGATTTGGGCGCTGAGGCTATTATGCGGCTTGAAGTGGCAGATTTTCCTGTCGTGGTTGCCAACGATATCTACGGAAATGATTTATACAGGAACGGAATTGCACAGTATAAAAGGGCATGAAAGGAGATCGCCCGCTCTCGATCTATCCTATCAAGGGCGGAAAAGTTTTGAAGGGTATGTTACATGAATGTCCACCCCCAACCCCCCGCCGGCGGAGACATAAGGGAATCCTTCTTGTTGGTAGAACAAGATTCCCCGCTTGATATTATAATGGTCAACCGGAACGTTGGACAAGATACGCATTTTTTGATGTCTCAAGGTCATTTGTGTCAGTTTTCGTCAAATCGTCTATGCAAAATCAAAGGGCATGGTTAAAATGGTTCGTAATCGCCTGTGGCTTGGCCTTCGGTATTCCGCTGGCTGCCATCATTATTGTTCCGGCATTTATTTCTGAAGATGTTATTCAACAAGAGGTTATCCGGGCAGTAAAAGACAACTTCAAATCTGTCCAACAAATAGGGACGGTTTCTTTTTCTTGGCCGAATAAGGTAAATATCTCCTCTCTTACGATCCAAAGAGAGGAGCAAAACTCAGATGTCCCGGTATATTTTGAGGATATTCAGGGCACAATACAAGTGCTCCCGGCGCTATGGAAAGGGATTGCCGTAAAGAAAATTCGTATCCGGCAGGTGAACTATGAAAACCGGTTGCTGGTGGAAGACCTCGTTACCGACACCTTTTCTTTCAAAAATGGTATTCTTACTATCCATGCCCGTTTTAAGGCAAACGAAGGTCCTGCAACGGTACAGGGGGTAATCGACCTTCATCAGGAGAGACCGGTATTTGACCTCACGTTTGCGGCAAAGGGAGTTCATCTTACCCGGGATATCCCCGTTGTTGACCTCATTCCCGTCTTTGTGGTAAAGGACGGAGATATCGGGGGTGTGCTACGCCTGAACGGCACACTGCAGGGCAATGGACTGGGCAAGGAGATCATAAATCAAGAGCTTACTGCCAACGTAAAGCTTGAAGTAAAAGACGGGTACATCCGGGGCAATAAAGTCTTGTCCTCTCTCCTGGAAATGTTGGGCGAACCAGACCGGTATTCGTTTGACTCTATGGATGCGGAAATTCAGGTCAGGGACGGTAAGATTTACACACAAAAGATGGAGATGCGGGGGCCTCTGGCGAATATCACGGCATCGGGTACGGCCGAATTTGAAGGTGAGATCTCGTATGATGCCCTGGTTCAACTTCACAAAGAACGGATGGGAAAGGGTATTGAAAAAATTGCAGGGCTTATTTTGGAACAGAATGCTGTGCCCATAGAGATACGAGGCACGACCAAAAACCCAAAGGTTGCGGTCAAACTGAATAAAGAGAGTCTGGAACATCTCTTCAAGGGTTTGGTGAATGACTTTTTGCGTAACCCAAAAAAGGAAAAGAGGCATAATTAACTATGCACTGGATTGACTATACTATTTTTGTTATCTTGTTTTTTGCGACGGTCATGGGACTTGCGAGCGGGCCGCTGCTTCAATTTCTCAGAATTGGCTGTCTCTTCATTTCTTTCTTCACTGCGCTGCTTTTTCATGATCTCCTGGGTAATATTCTGAAGGGCATATTTACCGCCTCCACAGCAGGTTTACTGGGTTATCTTATTATTTTTGGAGTTGCATTCATGGCCACTTACATCCTTACAGACCTGATAAAAAGAATCATAGGAAAAGGGGAGGTGGGAATGGGAATGAGGCTGTTGGGCGGCATGCTGGGGATTATCAAAGGCCTTGTCTTTTCCGGGGCAATCATTTATGGCGTCTTCTTGTTTTGCAGCGCGGCAACCTGTGAAACGGTTCATGCATCAGAAGTTGCGACCCATATTGAAAAAGGCATGCAAAAGATCATCGCCGTCATTCCCGAAAATATTTCAAAAAAAATCAAGGGTTACGCTGCAGGCGTTACCGCACATAGCAAACAAAATCAAATAACAAACACAGAAATTAAAGACTGAAAAGGCCGTTAGGGCATAGCAGGGGGTAAAGCCCCTTTTAGATGCTGAAACAAGCTTAATACTCTCTCAAATCGTGGGTTCTAAGACTCTTTTCTCTCATTTTTACCCACTTGATAGGGAGAAGACCCATATTTGTATTACATTTGATGCTATATTTCAGTATGTTGTTACACAATCCTTACGCCCTTTGGGGGGAAAGATTTTTCTCTTCTTGCGCAACAAGGAAGGCATATCGTAAAGGTAGTTCCCTCTCCCACCGTGCTTTCTGTAAAAATTTCTCCATGGTGATCCTCAATAATCCTCTTCGAAATGACCAATCCCATTCCAAGTCCTTTTTCCCCCTCTTTGTTCTTCGTGCTAAAAAAAGGTTCAAAGATCTTTCCCATAATTTCCTGCTGTATGCCGCAACCCGTGTCGCGAATATTAACGGTAACACATCCTTCATGTCTCTTGCAAGTATCCGTCTTTATGGTCAAGTCACCTCCGTCCGGCATGCTTTCAAGGGCATTCACCATAATATTGATAAATACCATAGAAATGTGGTCCGCATCCACCAAAACAGGCGGAAGGGATTCGTTGAGTTCTTTATGAATGCTCACATGGCAGGGTTCCGCCTTGTGCTCGATAAATTCAAGCGAGCTGTTGATAATCGTGTTAATGTCGTTTTCGGCTATATGAAGGGTATAAGGTCTGGAAAACGTCAAAAGACGTTTTACGATCATCTCAACTCGTTTTAAACCTTCTAGCATAAGGGTGGCGTATTTCTTTGTTTGCGAGACGTTTTCCGGTTCGCCTTCAATCATGCTGGCAAAGTTTTGCAATCCGCCTAACGGGTTATTGATTTCATGTGCCACTTCGGCTGCAAGTTCTCCCACGGCTGCGAGGCGCTCTGCCCGTAACAATTGAGCCGTTCGTTCCTCAACCTTTTGCTCCAGATTCGAATACGACTCTTTCAGTTTCATCGCCATGTGATTAAATTCTCTGGCAAGCAGGCCGACCTCATTTTCCGAGACAACAGGGATACGCTGGTCAAGATTTCCCGAAGCGATAGCCTTTGCCCCCTGTACCAGTTGTAATATCGGTTGGGTGATCCGGCTGGTGAGTGAAACACCCATAGCAATGACGACAATGAGACAAACGAGGATCAGCAGCATAATGCGGTTTTTGAGTTTTTCAACCGGTGCAAATGCCTCCGTCAAATCCTGCTTTGCCACCAGCCCCCAATTAAGAACAGGGATATGCCGGTAGGCGGATAGTACGGGAACACCCCGATAATCTACCGACTCTTTAATTCCCTCTTCTCCGCCAGAGCTTGATACTGAGGGTATGTCCGGAGTAGCGGAAATGGGGCTGACAAATTTCAATGCAGATCCCGGTTTGTGACGAAGATCATTTAAATAGACGATGTTACTCCCTTCTCTCCTTACAAGGAGAGTTTCTCCGGTATCCCCCATCCCTGGCCAGTTGCGAATCACCGGCTCAACGCTATTTTTCACATTGACGTCTAATAAGATGATGCCAATGATAATATCACTGCTCTCTAAAGTGATGGAATCGGTCATGCAAACAGGGCAAAAATAGGTGATGCAGTTCTGGTCTATCAGTTCAGAGGTGTAAATATCTTTTACCGCCACATCCTTTTCTTCCAGGGTATCTATATAACTGCCAAATGAACTCAAGGTTTTACCCACGATCTCCGGGTAGGTTGATATAACCACCTCCCCGTTTGCACCATCGATAATGGAGATAACGTTGTAGTGTTTGTACACCTGCTTCAGGAGGTGAAGATTTTCCAAAATCCTTTCGTAATTCACCTTACCTGCCTCTGATCTTTTCAACTGATCAATAGTTTCAAACCTCCTTCTTTGCTGTAACAGGCTGGTAGCGGCAGCGGCAAGTATCTTGTTGCGGGCAATCACCGATGTGTCGATCAACCGTTCCTCAAGCCAACTGTTGAGTTCATTCTTTTTCAGGTCGGCAATAGAGGTCAGTTGTTCAATCACGCGTTGTTCAATAGCACCCTTGCTGCTGTAATATTCGACAACGCATACGAACAGCAAGGGTACGGTGGTCAACAAACAGATAGAACAGATGAGTTGAATTTTAATACTCTTGAAGATATTTCTGTAATAATTCATATCACCTATTTTAAGAGCAATATCCCACCCAAAATGAGGAGCATCCCTGCTACCTTGGATAGAGTAATCTCCTCACCCAGGAATAGCCAACCTAAGAGAAACGAAAATAAAGGATAACAGCTGGTAACAGGAATAATCTTCGATATCTCACCCGTCTTCAGGGCCTTGTAAAATACCAGTTGTGCTACAACCCCCGCCAGAATACCTGCAAGGACAAGAAAGAAGATAGATTTTATCCCCATCTTCCCAAAGGATGGAAACTGAGGGGTAAAGGCGATAAGAATTACGGCACCCAGAAAGACCCCCGAGCATCTTATCAGGTATGCGGCTGCTGGCTCAACCGAAGAGAGACCAATCTTTTCTAAAAATGGCACAAATCCCCAGATAAAGGCCGTCAGTAAGGCAAGAAAAAAGGCTTCCATGGAAGTACTCCATTAAGTTAAACACGGACAAACAATAGTAAGCACATAAAGAAAGTTGTCATTGCGAGGGCGCTAGCCCGAAGCAATCTCTATATTGGGATTGCTT